>NZ_MSPW01000030.1 GCF_001955655.1 Viridibacillus arenosi
ATGTACAGTTCATCATGCCCACTCATTACTCCCCTCCTTTTCAGTTATAAGACCTTTAACAACGAAAAAAGTTAACACTTAAAATGAAATTTCCCTTAAAAATTTACAAAATAAAAAGCATGATCGATTAGAATCATACTAGATTATGATAATTCGCTGTTTAACTTAATGTCATTTTTATTACAACAATCTACTTTCGTCTTCGGAAATTTAGTATTCTAAAGTATGCTACGTCAAAAATTTCTCTATATAACAATCTGGCCCGATTGTTCAACTAACCTGCCTCGTTAGTTCCAGAAAGGAAAATAGAGCTGCATATGCAACTCAATGATCTTCAAGTAAAGCACCTGTTAGTTGAATAACTAATTATCCATTACGACTAGAAAATAGTATCAATCTTAATCAAGGGCCAACACTCCTTAATTAGTTTCCCATCAAGCTTAACTTTTCGAATTAAATCTTCAACATTTTCCCCGATGATTTCACTGGCAGAATTATTGAATTTCCAAAACATGAATTGACCCGTCCCACAACCGATATAGAATGTTTCATCTTTATAAATAAATTGAATCTCTCTCCCCATACTTAAATCTTCAAGAATTTCCTCATAACTATATTCCATTCTGAACACCTTCTTTAATTTTCTATTCTTCAACTAACCTGCCCCGTTAGTTCAATAAAAAAAAGAGCTGCATATGCAACTCAATGATCTTCAAGTAAAGCACCCGTTAGCTGAAGAAGGAGTTTATCTCAATTTTTGCAATTCACATTTTTCTTCCCAGAATTCCATCAAGTTTTTGTGAAATTTTTTTGGCTTTTCTATTAGAAACCATTCAATTGAATGTGCAGGTGTTGGCATCTTTTTCTTCCTTCGGAAAATTGAAAAAATAGATAAATTTTTCAAAAAATAGTACGCTTACATATAATTAAATTTATTATATATAGAGGTGATACTATGAAGTCAGTAGATAAAAAGAAAATCCAAAACCTTTACCGAAAACAAATAACGGAAAAACGAGAAAAAGAAAAGAATTTCATTGAAACACTTTTAATTATAATTGTAGTTGGTGTACTTATCTCAATAGGCGCATTTATCGGAGATAGATAAAAGATTGATTATATTCTGCCTGCTCTTTAATTAGTGCTTCAATTTCTCTTTTTGAGATTGAGATACATTACCTGTTGAAACAGCTAAGAAATAAAAGAGCTGCCTGTGCAATTCAATGAACTTCAAGTAAAGCACCCGTTAGTCGAATAAGCGAAATTTTTAATTCGATTCAATAATCAATAGAATTAGCTATCTGAACTAAAATTTCAGGAGTAATCTTATCGGATATTCTTTTATCTATACTAAACCTATATTGCAAATTATCTTTTTCAAAAACCAATAAGTTTGAACCTCTTACACTGTCTGGACCTCTTATACTCAAGAAGTATGCAGTGTTTCCATCCTTGAGCCTAAATTCCTTTATCAATTCTTTTTCCGTTATCTTGAATTTATCCTTTTCTCCTACAATCGTCAGGAAACTGTTCTCTGATGATTGCTCATTGATGTACTCCATTTCAAAAAGGTCACTACCACTGTCTCCATTATAAGATCGTGCAAATACGTGAGTAAAGACAACAGGAGGGACTCTTAATGGTAGCTGTAAATCCTGTTTATAATGGTGTTCAAAATCTCTTAAAGCTGCATCGACAGATTTATATCCAATTTCAAGATAACTTTCTTCAATAGTTCGAGGTTGGCAGTTAGAGCTTGCATATACTTTTCCGTTAAATACTCCACAAATCACGGTATACATAAGTACAAGTAGAATAAACCTGTTCATTTAAATCTCCCTTAATTAATTTTTTGTATTATTTTACCCATGTCTATTCGTACTATCCTTATTCAAGTAAATTGCCCCTTCAATTGAATAAAAAAAGAGCTGTCTGAACAGCTCAACGACCTTCTATCAAAGCGACCGTTAGTTGATTTTACGATTCGGATTGCGATCAATAAAATCCTCCACTTCATCAGCTAACCTATAGACAATGTCGAAATAATGTTTTTCTAAAAGAACGCCTTTAGTTCTCCATTTTTGCAACTCTCTATAGTGAAGGCTTACAAAGTAGCCCTCTATATCCCTTCTTGAAATCCCCTGCGTCTTTCCCATATCTGCAATAGAAAGCCCTTCTTTCCAATGTTGTTCATATTCATCACGACTCATTCCCAAAAAATTAGATATTGCATCATAGTCGTATTTTATATGGTAAACTACGGTTCCATTGTCTTTTTCCCCTTGTTCTTGTTTTTCCGCATTGACAACTATTGAACACGATAAAGCTATAGTAAAGAAAAGTAGTACTCCTTTAAAAACAGATTTCAACATATAAATAGAACCTCCTTTTTTCATTCTTTATTGTGTGAGTTTTTGGATATACTATGTCCAACATTTAAAAAGCTTCGATAGTACGGTTGCCGTTAGTACAATAAGTTCAACAAAAAAAGCGTTAATCCATCTTGGATCAACGCTCCCCGTTAGTTAAAGAAGTGCTTACTTCATAGAATTTCGTACTTTTTCAGGAATCATCACTACCTCAGTTTGTAAATCTACAGGTTTAAAGGATTCATCAATACATTCATCCCAGTATTCAATGTGTTTTTTATCAATCCAATGTTCTGATTCATCGACATCAATTCCACCTGTCCCTTGAACAGCATACCAATACAAATATTCTTCACCACTTAAAACTTCTCGAAAAATCGTTTCAACGTACATTCTCTCGCCTTCAAGGGTAACTAGTACATCTTCAATATTTTCATTCAAGAAAGCCAACCACTCATTTACTTTTTCTGTTTTACCTTGTTTCACTCGATATCGCGTGCACTCAATATTCACTGTACTTCGTTCCTTTCTATTTTTTAATCCACATTAATCCTTCTACATTTTAACATATTTTGTTTTATTTTCTTCTTCAACTAACCTGCCCCGTTAGTTCAATAAAGAAAAAAGAGCTGCATATGCAACTCAATGATCTTCAAGTAAAGCACCCGTTAGTTCAATAAAGAAAAAAGAGCTGCATATGCAACTCAATGATCTTCAAGTAAAGCACCCGTTAGTTGAATATCACTATCTACTAATATTTGATAAAAGCTTAAAGTACATTGGGTATTCTAAAACAAAACCATCGTCTTTCACTAATATATCTGATTCAAAAGAACCACTACTGTATTTGAATACTTTTTTGGTTAAATCATCATTGATTAATGTATAAGTTTGTTTAGATTTCTTTACACTTAAATTGTTTGCATCTATATAGGCCATCTCAAAGTTTTTAGGTTCGTCTTTTGTCCAATTACATCTATTAATAGGAAGAGTATTTGTAAAAGGTGTACAGGTTAAATCAATATCAATTGCACCAGTCAAGTGATCTAACACTCTAGACTTGCCATCAATCCATTTGTTATTACTATCTCTACTTAATACGAGTTCATTTTCTAATTTATCATTTTTTAGCTTTAGCTGAAGAAAACTCCAAGTATTTGTTAAAGTAACTTCGTATTCAATCTTATTAGTTTCCAAAGTATCAATAATTGTACTTGTTACAATTATTTTATTAGAATATGTCTTAACCTTCAGATATTCAAACCCCTTATTCTCGATATTTTCCCATATATAAACTTGCACAAAATCCCTCCGATAATTTTTTATATTATATCATCACCTTATTTTACCATTCTGCCCCGTTAGTAAAATATCAATATGTCTATATTTCAATAGAGTTGGCAATAATCCTTTTATTAATAACTTTTTAGGAGGTAGAAACAATGTTACTTTCAAAAGCATGGGAAGCATTTGAATCAGACAAACGAATTGAAGGTTTTTCCCCACAGACATTGAAAGCTTATCGACTCCAAGCATCATTACTAATTAAATATTTTAAGGATATAGAAATAACAAATATAGAAACAAATCTACTGAAAGAATATCTTTCGGTTTCAGGGAAGCATTTAAAACCATCTAGCCTTTCACATAGAATTCGTTTTATGAAGTCTTTGTTTCGTTGGTCTCATGAAGAAGGTTACCTACAGATGAATCCCGCCTCCAAAATTAAAGAGCCTAAAGTGGGAAAACGAATACCAAAGTATTTATCTGAAAAGGAAATTGAACTTCTTCGTGAAGCTTGTCATACAGAAATGGAAAAAGCGATGTTTGAGTTTATGTTCTCTACAGGTTGCCGAATTGGGGAAATTGTTTCGTTGGAAAAGAACGACATTAATTGGTCCAATCGATCTGCGATCGTAAGAGGAAAAGGTGATAAGGAGAGGGAAGTTTATTTTAATATAAGGAGCGAAATATGGCTTAAACGCTATATTGACACTCGAAATGACACTGATCCAGCCATCTTCGTGACTGAAAGACATCCTCATAGAATGAGCGTCGCTCAAATGAGATATATCATCAAGCGAATCTCAAATCGTGCAAGAATTAATAAAGAGATACATCCACATCAACTCAGACATAGTTACGCCACTCATTTATTAAACAATGGTGCACCTATTGAAGTCATTCAAAGTCTGATGGGGCATGAGAAAAGCGAAACCACTCGGATTTATGCTCAATTAAGCGGGAGACATAGAAAAGAGTTTTATCAAAGGTACTTTTAAATAATAAAGGGCAACGTATATATGACGTTGCCCTTTTTACTAATGCACCTGTTAGTTTAAGTGTAATATTTCACTAATTATTAAAAAATATTTAATTCTAGAAAGTCATCAGTTTCCATAAAACCAAACTTCTTATACACTGGTCTACCCATTTTTGAAGCCCCAAGCCAGATTTGTGAAATACCTGAAATCTTAACTTCATCAACTAATTTAGTTAACAGCTTTGTTGCGATTCCTTGCCCACGATAATTTTCATTAGTATACATATTTGTGATATAAGCCTTTTTTCCAGTCTTATTGGTGTAACAAGGTGGAAATTCATAAAAAATTACTGCACCACAAGCTATAATTTCTTCATTATCTTCTACTAGCCATTGAATTAAAGTACCATCACTTAGTTTATTTTTAAAGAAAACATATAGTTCTCTATCAATATCTATATTAGGTTCTATCCCCTCATCAACTAATTGCTTTTTTCTTAACTCGACCAATTTATCAATATCATCGACATTTGCTTTACGATATTTCAACTTCTCACAACTCCTTTATAAAATTACAACTGACCAGCTCCATAGCATAATTAATTCTCATCAATTTATCATTGATTCTTATTAAACTAAACTGCCACGTTAGTTCAAGAAAAAAGTGCCCCCTAGACTTGTAGTAAAGGACCCCTTCTGCAGATCAATTTACATATATTAACTTATTCAACACAATCGCAAAAAAACCTTCTTATTCAACTAAACTGCCCCGTTAGTTTAAGTACATTTTTTTACAATCTTTATCGTGATTTACTTACATATCCAAATAAATAATCAAGAGCAACACCTGTAAGTGTGTTTGTAGTTTTGTTAATAACACTTTCCATTCCAATATGTTACAATAAAAAAAGCGCCTATCCCTTTTGTATCAAGGGATTAAGCACATTTTAAACACTATAGTTTTAGTATAGTTAAATTAGATTTTGCGAAGAATGACATTCACTCATTGTAAATTTAATTAGTTCCAAAAAATGCAAAAAATGTTGAGCTTTATCCTTAGAGTTATCCATTCGTATACTTCCTCCAGTTCTCATCTACACTATGTGCAGTTTCCACAACATGAATCACTTTTATCCCTAACCATGTTCAGCAACTAATTAAAAGCTTCTTAAAGAAACCCCTAAGACATCCCCTTTAATTGAAGAACGTTAATTCATTGATCTTGCAATATCTAACATTCTTTCTTTCGGTAATCTTGAACTACTCATTTCTACATACGTTCCATCTTGCGTCCAACTAAGTAAGCCACCAGTAATGGTATCTCCGTTTTTATCTACTTTACCATTATCTTCCCACCCCTGAAAATAACCCTTATTTCCGTTTATATCAACTTGCTGAGAATACGGAAAATCTTCGTCGGATAATGGATGTGCTATTCTCAAATCAATAGCAACCATCAGCTTTGTATCCTTACTATCCATATAATGTAGCATTATCCAAGGAGATGTTTTGGTATCTAATGTCCAATCATCGGGGATTTTTTTAGGAGTTAAAATAGTAAAGTCAACTTTTTTCTTTATTTCTGGAATAGTAATGCTATTGTGATTATACTTAATTTCTTTAGCCACGATTATCATTGGATAACTAATTAAAAGTATTAAGGCAATGAATAAACGAAATGGAACTACCAATTTACTACCTCGATTCTAATTAATTTTAATGAAAGATAGTATATCCAAACTGGCATTTTTTATTAAAATAACCTGCTCCGTTAGTTCAAGAAAGGAAAAAAGAGCTGCATATGCAGCTCAATTATCTTCAAGTAAAGCACCCGTTAGTTAAATTTCTTAAGGAGTTTATAAACACAAAAACAAAAAAATACAAGTCCTACTAAAAACATAATCCCA
>NZ_MSPW01000031.1 GCF_001955655.1 Viridibacillus arenosi
AGATTTATACTATCCTGAAGAACCGATTCGTTCTGAACTTCAATAAGTATAAACAGATTCAACTAAAGAAATAGGTTATTTAGTAAAACAAAAAGGAGAGGGGTAAATTTACATCCCTCTCCTTTTTATTTAATTAGTAGGCTTATAATAAGCGATAATTGTCAGCAACTATGTAAGGTTGAATACCTTCCCTGCCCTCGTCCAACTTACAGATATTTTTCTTCCATGTAGTACCCCAACCAGCATATGAGTTAGCCCTTCACTACATTTAAATCGGCTTAATAATTCAAAGAAATTATTACTACTTCTAATAAATTATTAGTAGGAATCCCGCTTTTTTAGGACAAGCATTCTAAACACATATAAAACGCCTATTATTATTTCCCCCTTTAATTCGTTATTTCTTTATAGCTTTTGATTTTTTTTTATTCCCTGGTAAGCCATATTTTTTCCCTTGATCTTTGCAACCTTGCATAATTTTTTTTGACTCTTCTGATGTCATTTTCACTTTATATCCCATCGACCATACCTCCGTTTTTAATTTAGTATGCCCAATTATGAAAGTTATAATCGCTTTCTGCATACTCCCCTACCAAATTTCATACACTTTTAAATCTAGAACAAAATGAATGTGTCCCAGACTAAAGTTCGGAAGAGAGGTTAGGAAAAGTGGAGAGAGAAGCCGAGAGAGTGATAAAAGAGCCAGAAAAAAAGACAGGAAAAAGAGTGAGGTCAGATCGTAAGATTGATATAAAACCTTGTGTAGAATACGAACTATACGAGTGTATTTCAAGGCTATCACATATCACAGGTAGTCCGATGAAGACTGTTGGTGAAACAATTTGTAAGAAAGGATTGTATACGAAAATAGTAATCGATAACTTGGCCATTCATTTCCGAAGAGATTATCGATTTAGAAATACAGTATTCATGGGCAACAAAGATTTACTATCCGAGAGAAGAAAAAAGACACCTGGGATAAAGCCAAGGGTATCTATGCGATTCGATCAAAGACTGTACGATGACTTAGCTGAACTTGCTTACTCACTAGACACTACAATTTCAAATGCTGCCGCACTGCTTCTGAAAAGTTCCATACAGAACACAAACATCGTCAATGAGTACATAAGTAAATATGTACAAACCATCTTGGACCCAGAAAGAAAGAAACAGCTTGAATTGGTATTGGCTTATATACAGAAAGATAATCCATATGAAGCTGATGAGGCTTCACTTTCTAGGTTAATCGGTTATATTATGGATGAGTTTATGGAGAAATCAAGAAATGTGAAAAAAGCAGTAGAGACTTGGCTTGATCAATTTATTGAGAAGGATTAAGCAGTTTTCTCTCTTCAATTCCGTGTCCCTTTAGCCCTAATTGTTGTAGGAGTAGTAGTGGGTGTCTTACGAGTTTTATTAGCTTTTATGAAGTCATTTCCTTCTTCTTGTTGATTTAGATGTTGGTTTAGAATAAACCTTGATTATAAATCACTCTAAACCCTTGATATTACTGCATATAAAAAGCAATCGTTTTGAATAAAGATTGATTAAACGATTGCTTTCTTTTATTTTTTTAAGTACTGTTTTTTATAAAAAAGTTTGATTATTTTAAATTTCCTTATTCCACTAAAGCACCACGTTAGTTGAAGAAGTATGGAATTTTTTATATTTTTACTTTTCTAATAGGGAAAAAAACTATTATCAATAGGAAACCGACCATCAAAGTTAAAAATGGAAATATAAATGGGAAGAATATCGAAGGATAACCTTCCCAAGCATCTGTATAATATCCAATACTATAAGGGACAACTACACCAGCATTAAGGAGTTCTGTTTGTAAAGCGTCTCGTTCAGAAAAACTAAAAGATTTATTCTTCAAATTACCTTCAACATC
Source organism: Viridibacillus arenosi (assembly GCF_001955655.1). Taxonomy (GTDB): domain Bacteria; phylum Bacillota; class Bacilli; order Bacillales_A; family Planococcaceae; genus Viridibacillus; species Viridibacillus arenosi. The sequence continues at coordinate 1,895 of NZ_MSPW01000031.1, forward strand.
TAATGTATACAGTGTGTATTTTAATTTCTCCGGTGGAACCCAACCAACTATATCTCCGTTCGGCAGTTTTTTTTCCATTTCTCTTGTTTTCTTTAACAGTATAACAAATTGAGTTTTATCAACTTTTTTATCTACTAAGATTAAATATGCAATTTCCCCGTAGTATCTATTTAAACCTTCTTCTTCCACCCTTATTGGATAATCTTTTAAAGTATCTATTTCCTCTCCATCCAATTTCAGTGATAAATCTGCTATGACAATTTTATTACTCCGAGGGTCCATGTAACTACTCTCGTCTTTTATTGTCTCCTTAATTTTTACAATATGACCTTTAAAATTAAATGTAGATTCAGTGGGAGGAAATCCTTCGCTTACATTTGTAATCTTATAAAGTACATTCATTTTTTGGTTATGAATGAGCTCCATTACCATTTTTGTACTTATTGGTAGAGAAATTAAAAATATAACCGCACCTACTAAGAAAAATACTAATCTTTTTTTCATATATCTTTACCTCGTTTTTTTATTAACCCGCGTTACTTTAAGTGTAACATTTCACACTGGATCGCCAAAATCTACTTGATGTTTTGGACATAAAAATAGACCATCGAAATGATGGTCTATTTTAACTAAAGCACCCGTTAGTTTAAGTGTATTTCTTCACATTCTTTCAAAAAAAAAGTTACCTTTGATTACTTTTGCAACCTTCGTACTCTTTCTATTTTCCCCTTTCTATATCGTTTATCTTTGTTCCTATGCAATTTTTAAAAATATAATTTACTCAAGTGGTAGTTGAATAATTGGTAGTTGAATAAGTTCCTTTGGTGCTAATGTTTTTTCATCAACGACTCGTATCGTTGGTGTAAAAATTAATGTTTGAATACCTGTATCAGGGACAAAAAAATCAATATAGCCATTTACTCGCTCAGGTTCACTTTTAAAGCTTGATGTTCCTACATTCTCATATACATTTCCTAGATTATCTTTTATTTCAATCATTAAAAACTCAGTATTCCAATCTAAGTTTCCCTCAAAATAAAGAGTCGTTGCAAATTTCCCACTTGTTATTTGGTTAAACACCAACTGATATTGTTCGTCACCAAATGGAATGTTTATCTTTTTTGAATTGGCTTGAGTTGGTGTAAGCTCTAATTGATAGTTCCAGTCCCCTTCAACAAGGGTTGTATATTCAATCCCTTTAAGTTCTTTTGGGCTCCATTGTACATTAATCGTCTCATCGATGACCTCGTCTGAAACTCTTGCTGTAAACATGCCAATCCAAGTATATTCATCTTTTTTATTTATTTGCTGACTTAGTGTGCTTAATGTATTCCCGTTTACTTCTAAGTGATCAATCCAAAATAATGGGTCTCCATTTATCGGTTTATCATGCTTCATTTCATAGCTTACCGATATGATACTGCCATCAAAAAAAGCCTCAGCTAATTCAATGGTAGAACCATTACTTTCATCCATTTGATTAATAATTGTTGCGTAGTCACTAAATACTTGTAATTGTGGATTGTCTTTTACTTGTATTAGTTGCTGAACGATCGGTAAGCGGTCAGCAACTGCGGGTAGCCAAATTGTACTACTAGTAACAATTAGTGTCGTCATTGCTATAGCACTTATCCATTTGAATTTTTTATTGGAATGCTTCTTTGAAGAACATAAAATACTTTTCTCTATGTTTTTCTTTTCCCAATCTGATAATTCAACAGGTTCAATTTTTTCAATATCTATTTTGATAAAATCCTTTTCATTCATTTAGATACCTCCCATCGCATCTCATCTGTTAACTTTAACTTGCCACGATATAAGCGGTTTTCAACGGCTGACTTAGATATAGCGAATATCTCTGCAATTTCTCCATTTGAATACCCCAAGTAATATTTCAATAAAAAGATTTCCTGATCGGTTTTATTTAAGCCTAAAATATTGATAAACAGTTGCTCTTTTAGTGATTTCTGCTCTACGATTCTTTCAGGTAAACCCCTTGTACTCGAAATTGAAGGGAATAATTCGACAGTTTCAGGCTTATTTTGAAGACTACGGTATGTATCAATTGCTTTATACTTTGCGATAACACCAATCCATTTTTTGAAATCAGCCTCATTGCCAGTAAATTGATTGCTCTTTTGCCAAATGATAAGAAACACATCATTTATACATTCTTCAATAGCTGTATGGTTAGGCTGTAACACTTTTAAAACAATGGCTTTAACATAACCTCCATATGTGTGAACCACTTCTCTTAAAGCTAATTCATCCTTTTTTTGTAGCCTATCAATTAATACAAACATGAAGTGATACCTCCTCCTTTCTTTCTACTTGTAATAACGAGTAAATGAAAGAATACTCTCATTTTATTTTTCAAAAAATAAATATCTTGGTTCCTCTTATAAATTTATAAGGAAAATAATAAAGTTTGCACGCGTATGTAATGTATGAAAAGCCCATCAATATATAAGACATGACTATTATATATTGATGAGCTATTTAGGATTTTTCTAATTTGACCTTGATAATACTTTTTAAGCAACTTATTCAATTTTATTAATTTTTCAATTACTCATCGCCCTACTAACTTTACATTAACCCGCCACTTTAGTTGAAGAAGAAAAAAAAGAGCTGGCTTAACAGCTCAATGCTCTTCTACTAAAGTCCCCGTTCAAACTCTAGATTTCCTTTCAGTTACTAAAAGAATGTTGCTCTTAGCGAAATAACAAAAAGAACTCTTATTATTAAGAAAACCCCAAAAAAGAAATTGACTTAACTGCCACTTTAACAACATAAAAAGACTTTCCTTCATTTAGGTAAAGATCACTAAATACTTCTTTTTTATAATAATTAACAGGTGAATGAAGGTCTATAAACAAAAATAAACGCTGTTTCCAAGGGGAAACTAATAGTTTACACCTTTGCAACGATGCGGTTCTTTAGTTTTTTAGTGCAAATAAATATACTGAGAATAGGAGTTGATCATATGTATTTTTCTTCAAAAATAAAAGAAGAACGTCAAAAGCATAATATGTCACAACAACAGCTTGGAGAAAAACTTAATATTAGTAGACAAGCTATTTCCAAATGGGAACGTGGAGAAGGTTATCCTAGTATTGAATTGTTAATTAAGATAAGTGACATATTTGATATTACTCTTGATGAATTAGTAAAGGAGGATAATTCTTTGAAAGAGAAACTCATAAAAGATAGCCAAAAATTAGTCTATCCAAGGTGGAAATTGTTTTTTGATATTCTTCTAATGATTGGATTTTTAATCATACTAGCTAAGATTATTATTGTAATAGGGAATAAGTTATTTGATTTAAATATTGTGTTCTTACAGGATTCTCTGTTATTTCAAATTGGACCGTTTTTTATGACTATCATTGGAGCGATTGGCAGCGAATCTCTAGCCAAAAAATACAAATAATCATTTTGGGTTTAGATTTAAAAACTAATTTTATAGGAAAGTCCCCTCAAACTATCTGAAGGGACTTTTTTCAGTATATATCTTATTCAACAAAACTGCTCCTTTAATTGAATAAGAAAAAAGAGCTGTCTGAACAGCTCAAAGATCTTTACTAAAGCTCCCCGTTACTTTAAGAACCATTCTTAACAAATGAATAATCTTAACAATCCCCTTTTTCGCTAATCCGTTTAATGAATAATAATACTACCAAAATTGCAATACAGCCCCACCAAATGCTTAATAATGATTCATTTAATGAACCTGGATGTTCACCCTCCAATTTATAAGAGGAAAATAAGCCTTGGGTTATAAGGATGAAACCGAAAAGTATCGTACTAAACAACCAATACCACCAACGTTTCATTGCTACACCTCCACTAAAATCCTTTTTACCAACTTCGTTAGTTGAATAGCGTAGAGAGTAAAAAAACCAAGTATTAATGTTTATTTTGCTCATCTAACTTTTGTAAAATAGTGTCTAATTTTTGGTTAATTATCTGTTTTTCTTTAGTTGAATCTTTTAATCGTTTAAAAGCAATAAAAATTATAGCAATAACTAAAATAAGAAAGACAAAATATATTAAAGTCACTATAACATCGCCAATATTCACACTCACAAAAAAACCCCCTAAAATTCATTTAATCACTTTTCTATACTTTTATAACAACAAAAAGTTACGATCTTCTAAATAGGTTAGCGATCCTTATTCAAGTATACTACCCCGTTAGTTCAATAAAGAAAAAAGAGCTGCATATGCAACTCGATGATCTTCAAGTAAAGCACCCGTTACTTTAAGTACTTTCTTTCACAATCCATTTCAAAAACAATTTTTTCAATATAACCAC
>NZ_MSPW01000032.1 GCF_001955655.1 Viridibacillus arenosi
ATAAAAAAGCACAACTGATTAAATCAGCTGTGCTTTGATGTGCCTAGCAACGTCCTACTCTCACAGGGGGAAACCCCCAACTACCATCGGCGCTAAAGAGCTTAACTTCCGTGTTCGGCATGGGAACGGGTGTGACCTCTTTGCCATCATCACTAGACTATATTAGAGAACTTGTTCTCTCAAAACTGGATAAATTACATTGAAGTTTGTTAAGTAAAATTTGGTTAAGTCCTCGATCTATTAGTATTCGTCAGCTCCGTATGTCGCCACACTTCCACCTCGAACCTATCTACCTCATCGTCTTTGAGGGATCTTACTTACTTGCGTAATGGGAAATCTCATCTTGAGGGGGGCTTCATGCTTAGATGCTTTCAGCACTTATCCCGTCCACACATAGCTACCCAGCGATGCCCTTGGCAGAACAACTGGTACACCAGCGGTGTGTCCATCCCGGTCCTCTCGTACTAAGGACAGCTCCTCTCAAATTTCCTACGCCCACGACGGATAGGGACCGAACTGTCTCACGACGTTCTGAACCCAGCTCGCGTACCGCTTTAATGGGCGAACAGCCCAACCCTTGGGACCGACTACAGCCCCAGGATGCGATGAGCCGACATCGAGGTGCCAAACCTCCCCGTCGATGTGGACTCTTGGGGGAGATAAGCCTGTTATCCCCGGGGTAGCTTTTATCCGTTGAGCGATGGCCCTTCCATGCGGAACCACCGGATCACTAAGCCCGTCTTTCGACCCTGCTCGACTTGTAGGTCTCGCAGTCAAGCTCCCTTATGCCTTTACACTCTACGAATGATTTCCAACCATTCTGAGGGAACCTTTGGGCGCCTCCGTTACTCTTTAGGAGGCGACCGCCCCAGTCAAACTGCCCGCCTGACACTGTCTCCTACCCCGCTAAGGGGCATGGGTTAGAAGTTCAATACATCTAGGGTAGTATCCCACCAACGCCTCCTCCGAAGCTGGCGCTCCGGAATCTCTGGCTCCTACCTATCCTGTACAAGATGTATCAAAATTCAATATCAGGCTACAGTAAAGCTCCACGGGGTCTTTCCGTCCTGTCGCGGGTAACCTGCATCTTCACAGGTACTATAATTTCACCGAGTCTCTCGTTGAGACAGTGCCCAGATCGTTACGCCTTTCGTGCGGGTCGGAACTTACCCGACAAGGAATTTCGCTACCTTAGGACCGTTATAGTTACGGCCGCCGTTTACTGGGGCTTCAATTCGCACCTTCGCTTGCGCTAAGCACTCCTCTTAACCTTCCAGCACCGGGCAGGCGTCAGCCCCTATACGTCACCTTACGGTTTTGCAGAGACCTGTGTTTTTGCTAAACAGTCGCCTGGGCCTATTCACTGCGGCTCTCTCGGGCTTTCACCCTACTAGAGCACCCCTTCTCCCGAAGTTACGGGGTCATTTTGCCGAGTTCCTTAACGAGAGTTCTCTCGCACACCTTAGGATTCTCTCCTCGACTACCTGTGTCGGTTTGCGGTACGGGCACCTTTTACCTCGCTAGAGGCTTTTCTTGGCAGTGTGAAATCAGGAACTCCGGACATACGTCCTCGTCATCACAGCTCAACGTTATAGAAATGGGATTTGCCTCATTTCACGCCTCACTGCTTGAACATGCATAACCAACAGCATGCTTACCCTATCCTACTGCGTCCCCCCATTGCTCAAATGGTAAATAGGTGGTACAGGAATATCAACCTGTTGTCCATCGCCTACGCCTATCGGCCTCGGCTTAGGTCCCGACTAACCCTGAGCGGACGAGCCTTCCTCAGGAAACCTTAGTCATTCGGTGGACGGGATTCTCACCCGTCTTTCGCTACTCATACCGGCATTCTCACTTCTAAGCGCTCCACCAGTCCTTCCGGTCTGACTTCACAGCACTTAGAACGCTCTCCTACCACGGACATCTAAGATGTCCATCCACAGCTTCGGTGAATTGTTTAGCCCCGATACATTTTCGGCGCAGCGTCACTCGACCAGTGAGCTATTACGCACTCTTTAAATGATGGCTGCTTCTGAGCCAACATCCTGGTTGTCTAAGCAACGTCACATCCTTTTCCACTTAACAATTACTTTGGGACCTTAGCTGGTGGTCTGGGCTGTTTCCCTCTTGACTACGGATCTTATCACTCGCAGTCTGACTCCCGTGCATAAATCACTGGCATTCGGAGTTTGTCTGAATTCGGTAATCCGGGATGGACCCCTAGTTCAAACAGTGCTCTACCTCCAGGATTCTTTATCACGAGGCTAGCCCTAAAGCTATTTCGGAGAGAACCAGCTATCTCCAGGTTCGATTGGAATTTCTCCGCTACCCACACCTCATCCCCGCACTTTTCAACGTACGTGGGTTCGGGCCTCCAGTAAGTGTTACCTTACCTTCACCCTGGACATGGGTAGATCACCTGGTTTCGGGTCTACAACCACATACTCATTCGCCCTATTCAGACTCGCTTTCGCTGCGGCTCCGTCTTCTAAAACTTAACCTCGCATGTAATCGTAACTCGCCGGTTCATTCTACAAAAGGCACGCTATCACCCATTAACGGGCTCTAACTACTTGTAGGCACATGGTTTCAGGATCTATTTCACTCCCCTTCCGGGGTGCTTTTCACCTTTCCCTCACGGTACTGGTTCACTATCGGTCACTAGGTAGTATTTAGCCTTGGGAGATGGTCCTCCCAGATTCCGACGGAATTTCACGTGTTCCGCCGTACTCAGGATACACTCAAGAGAGAATGAACTTTCAACTACAGGGCTGTTACCTGCTCTGGCGGGCCTTTCCAGACCGCTTCGTTTAACTCATTCCTTTGTAACTCCATATAGAGTGTCCTACAACCCCAAGAGGCAAGCCTCTTGGTTTGGGCTATTCCCGTTTCGCTCGCCGCTACTCAGGGAATCGATTTTTCTTTCTCTTCCTCCAGGTACTTAGATGTTTCAGTTCCCTGGGTCTGCCATCAAGACGCTATGTATTCACGTCAAGATACTGCTCCATTACGAACAGTGGGTTCCCCCATTCGGAAATCTCCGGATCAAAGCTCACTTACAGCTCCCCGAAGCATATCGGTGTTAGTGCCGTCCTTCTTCGGCTCCTAGTGCCAAGGCATCCGCCATGCGCCCTTAATAACTTAACCTAAAAGTTAGTTATTAAGCCTAAAAAACTTAATAATAAAAAATGTGTTACTTAATTTGCTTCAATGTCGTTTTATCCAGTTTTCAAAGAACAAGGTTTTGAAGATCATTTTACAATGAGCCTTCAAAACTGAACGCAAGACGTTAATCGACAGATCCAAGATCTGTTTCCGTAATTATCCTTAGAAAGGAGGTGATCCAGCCGCACCTTCCGATACGGCTACCTTGTTACGACTTCACCCCAATCATCTATCCCACCTTCGGCGGCTGGCTCCATAAAGGTTACCTCACCGACTTCGGGTGTTACAAACTCTCGTGGTGTGACGGGCGGTGTGTACAAGGCCCGGGAACGTATTCACCGTGGCATGCTGATCCACGATTACTAGCGATTCCGGCTTCATGTAGGCGAGTTGCAGCCTACAATCCGAACTGAGAACGATTTTATGAGATTAGCATACCCTCGCGAGTTAGCGACTCTTTGTATCGTCCATTGTAGCACGTGTGTAGCCCAGGTCATAAGGGGCATGATGATTTGACGTCATCCCCACCTTCCTCCGGTTTGTCACCGGCAGTCACCTTAGAGTGCCCAACTAAATGATGGCAACTAAGATCAAGGGTTGCGCTCGTTGCGGGACTTAACCCAACATCTCACGACACGAGCTGACGACAACCATGCACCACCTGTCACCAATGTCCCCGAAGGGAAAACTCTATCTCTAGAGCGGTCATTGGGATGTCAAGACCTGGTAAGGTTCTTCGCGTTGCTTCGAATTAAACCACATGCTCCACCGCTTGTGCGGGCCCCCGTCAATTCCTTTGAGTTTCAACCTTGCGGCCGTACTCCCCAGGCGGAGTGCTTAATGCGTTAGCTGCAGCACTAAGGGGCGGAAACCCCCTAACACTTAGCACTCATCGTTTACGGCGTGGACTACCAGGGTATCTAATCCTGTTTGCTCCCCACGCTTTCGCGCCTCAGTGTCAGTTACAGACCAGAAAGTCGCCTTCGCCACTGGTGTTCCTCCAAATCTCTACGCATTTCACCGCTACACTTGGAATTCCACTTTCCTCTTCTGCACTCAAGTCTCCCAGTTTCCAATGACCCTCCACGGTTGAGCCGTGGGCTTTCACATCAGACTTAAGAAACCACCTGCGCGCGCTTTACGCCCAATAAATCCGGACAACGCTTGCCACCTACGTATTACCGCGGCTGCTGGCACGTAGTTAGCCGTGGCTTTCTAATAAGGTACCGTCAAGGTACGTTCAGTTACTAACGTACTTGTTCTTCCCTTACAACAGAGTTTTACGATCCGAAAACCTTCATCACTCACGCGGCGTTGCTCCATCAGACTTTCGTCCATTGTGGAAGATTCCCTACTGCTGCCTCCCGTAGGAGTTTGGGCCGTGTCTCAGTCCCAATGTGGCCGATCACCCTCTCAGGTCGGCTATGCATCGTTGCCTTGGTAGGCCGTTACCCCACCAACTAGCTAATGCACCGCGGGCCCATCTAGTAGTGACAGCCGAAACCGCCTTTCAGCATTTTGCCATGTGACAAAATGGATTATTCGGTATTAGCCCCGGTTTCCCGGAGTTATCCCAATCTACTAGGTAGGTTGCCCACGTGTTACTCACCCGTCCGCCGCTAAATCAGAAGAAGCAAGCTTCTTCATCATTCGCTCGACTTGCATGTATTAGGCACGCCGCCAGCGTTCGTCCTGAGCCAGGATCAAACTCTCCATAAAAGTAGTTTGAAAGCTCATTAGCTTTGCTAGCGTATCATCCGAAGATGATATCTATTTTTGTTTTGATCCACCAACAGAGTTGATGTTCAAAAACATTTATTGATTAACGTCTTGCATGTTCAGTTTTCAAGGTTCATAAGATATATATGGTGGAGCCTAGCGGGATCGAACCGCTGACCTCCTGCGTGCAAGGCAGGCGCTCTCCCAGCTGAGCTAAGGCCCCGTATGGGTATAAGTAATAATGGTCGGGAAGACAGGATTCGAACCTGCGACCCCTTGGTCCCAAACCAAGTGCTCTACCAAGCTGAGCTACTTCCCGTTAATGGCGCG
>NZ_MSPW01000033.1 GCF_001955655.1 Viridibacillus arenosi
CTATTTTTGTTTTGATCCACCAACAGAGTTGATGTTCAAAAACATTTATTGATTAACGTCTTGCATGTTCAGTTTTCAAGGTTCATTGTATTCGGTCGATGTCTAGTCGACTTTTAATATTATATCAGGATAACATTTCGTTGTCAATAACTTTTAAAAATTTCTTTTTTAGTTACCGTCCTGACAAGTTGCTTAGTTTTAGTAGCAACCTTTATATTATATCAACTTCACTTCTCGTTGTCAACAACTTTTTAAGATTGTTTTTTTAGTTGATCTGTTACTTAAATTAGCAACTTAACTAATATAACACGCTTTATAAGCGTGCGCAAGTGTTTTTCAAAAAAAGTTATAGTAGATTGAAATTGCTAATACAGAGGCTACTCCTGGTATACCTAATAGTGCAACCAACAAGCTAGAGAAAAAGTTAATAGGAACAAACAATCCTGCAAAACCTAATAAATAGTGTAGTGCGAACAGTAGTACAAAAGAAAATGCTATACGAAACCAAAAAATTGATAGCCACTCAATTGCTTTACCCCAATGCTTTCTTGTTCTCATTAATAGGAAGAAAAAAAACAACACCCCTACGAAACCAACAATCGGTTTCCACATCATATATATCCCACTCCTTTTATGATAGTAGTGAAATATATGATTGGGATGCTGTTTTTAATTCATTTTCTTAATAAGATTTTTCGAATACGCGCTTCTTTAAATAGATAGAAGTGTTTACTTTCAGCAATTTTACGCTGCGCGATTGTATCTAGATCATAATCATCTAGTAAACCTTCAATCTCTTGCGTCTGCTGCCAGTCTTCTTTGGTTTCTCTCATTAGAACCACTAACTTCTCATCAAATTCTTGACGTAGCTTTTGTTTACGAAAAAACATCATGTTCGCCCCTTACTTTACAGTTCACGTCTTCCTTCTAACGCTTTTGATAAAGTTACTTCATCAGCATATTCCAAATCGCCACCTACAGGTAAACCGTGAGCTATACGAGTTGTACGTATACCCGATGGTTTTACTAGGCGCGAAATGTACATTGCAGTAGCTTCACCTTCTATAGTAGGGTTTGTAGCTAAAATTAATTCCTGTACTTGATCATCTTGTAATCTTTTCAACAATGTAGGTACATTAATATCTTCCGGGCCAATACCGTCCATTGGCGAGATTGCACCATGAAGCACGTGATATAAGCCGTGATAGTCACGCATTTTTTCCATGGCTATCACATCTTTAGGATCTTGAACAACACAGATCGTTGAAGCATCACGCTGTTTATCCTGACAAATATGACATGGATCCACATCAGTAATATGACCACAAACTGAACAATAAGTTAAGTTACGTTTAGCATCAACTAATGCTTTTGCAAATGATAGGACAGTATCTTCCTTCATTGTTAACACAAAAAACGCCAGTCGAGCCGCGGTTTTCGGCCCGATACCTGGCAATTTCATAAAACTATCAATTAATTTTGATATCGGTTCAGGATAATGCATATCAATTCCTCCTAGAACATGCCGGGAAGGTTCATACCTTTCGTGAATTGTCCCATTGTAGCATTTGTAGTTTCGTCTACTTTTTTAATCGCTTCGTTTGTAGCGATGATAATTAGATCTTGTAACATTTCGATATCTTCTGGATCTACTACTGATTCATCAAGAATTACGTCAGTCACTTTCTTCTCACCAGATATAACTACTTTCACCATACCACCACCAGCTACACCTTCAAATACCTGAACAGCTAGTTCTTCTTGAGCTTCCATCATTTTCTTTTGCATTTTTTGCATTTGTTTCATCATGTTATTCATATTTCCCATACCACGCATATTAGTTTCCTCCTCAAAATAATTAAAATTCACTCTTCTAGTATTTCTACAAAACCTTTACCAAAAAGCTCCTCTGCTTTTGCGACAAGCGGATCCTCTGAAGGAATTCGCTCCTCTACAAAAAGAGGTTCTGTCATTTCGTTTACATTATCTGCAGGTGTTTCTTCTAATGAATGCACCTGTTTGTCCAGACCATGCTGACGAATGAAGTCTGCACGTATTTTCAGCCAATTATCCTCGGGCACTACTACAATTTCATAGGCCACACCTGTTAATGGTTGTAAGATTGTAGACATCGCTGAAAATGTACCATTATTAGTACCTATCGTGCAATAAACTCCCTGCTTTAATTTTAACACAAACGCATTAGAAGATGCTGCCACAGGTTCAGCGTCTTCCAAAAGTGCTGATTGCGATTTTTGAAGTTGGTTTAGCACATCAGACCACGCTGATTTTATCATTTGCAAATCTTTTTTCGTTGCTACTTTAAGTACCTCTTGGATACGACCAACATTAATTTTCATACCACTATCCACTTTTGGTCGTTGTCGTTGTTGAGCAGGTGCTGCATTACGTTGCTGTTGGCCACCTTGTTGAAGTTGCAGAACAATTTGTTCTAAAGAGGCAATTTTCGATTCAAGGTCTGCAACGTTAGGTGATTCGCCGGTAGATTGCGTCATCATTGGACTATTTTCTTGAATAGTGCCTTGAGTGATGGGTTGACCTGGAGCGAATTGCGCCATTTTCAGTAAAGCAGTCTCTAAGTAAATTTTGGAATGATGTGAAAAACGCATTTCTTGTTGCGTCTTCGAAAGGATATCAACATATCCATATAACGTATCCGTTGTAAATTGGTTGGCTAAAGTTTTGAACTTTTCATCTGACGAGGCAAGCTCAAGTAGATCCTCTAAATCAGGGGCTGTTTGAATTAGTAATAGGTCACGGAAAAATGTGATGAGATCTTCTGATAGACGCACCGCATCTTTTCCTTCACTTATTAATTTTTCTAAAAGCGCTAATACTTGTGCAATATCTTTATCTCCTAATGCTTTTGCTAAATCATAGAAGACTTCCTGACTTATAGACCCTGTCACGAATAGAGCATCCTCTAGCGTTAACTTGTCCCCACTGAAAGATACAACTTGATCCAACATACTCAATGCGTCTCGCATACCTCCGGCAGCAGATTGAGCGATGACCTTCAACGCTTGCTCATCATATTGTAGTTCTATATCTTCTAAAACGATTTTCATACGTTCCAATAAATCAATAGAAGAAAGTCGTTTAAAATCGAATCTTTGACAACGTGAAATAATAGTCGCTGGCAGCTTATGCGGCTCCGTCGTTGCCAATATAAATACAACATGCGCAGGCGGTTCTTCTAAAGTTTTAAGTAGAGCATTAAATGCACTTGTAGATAACATATGGACTTCATCGATGATATACACCTTAAATCGGGCACTTGCAGGTGCAAAACGTACTTTTTCAATAATCTCACGCATTTCCTCCACGCGAGAGTTAGATGCAGCATCAAATTCAATGACATCAGGATGTGACCCATTTGTGATACTAATGCACGTTGCACATGTATTACACGGTTCTTCAGTTGGTGCATGCTCACAATTTAATGCTTTTGCAAATATTTTCGCTGTACTTGTTTTCCCTGTACCACGAGGTCCAGAGAATAAATAAGCATGCGTAGTTTTATTGGCAAGGAGAGCATTTTGGAGGGTCCGTTTAACATGCGACTGTCCTGACATTTCTCTGAATGATTGCGGGCGATACACACGATAAAAAGCTTGATACGTCAACGTTTCCCTCTCCTTTTTTGCCGATTATTTGAATGTATTTATTATACCATAAGAGCGCTTATTAAAGCCGCTCGATACCTTTAGATAAAATAAAAAACTCATTCGCCGAAAACGACGAATGAGTTTGAAATTTGCACGATAAATGCCGTGCACCTTCCTTCGACAGCCGTACATAAGCGTTACTTTTGTCGTTAGCTCTGATTAGGCAACCCTACGGCACATGCGATAAGCCGCTTAATGCTGCTTCCTTCCGGACCTGACATGGTTCGCGGGTACGCATTGCGTAGGACCCAATCGTCAACACTACGTGCAAAAGGCAGACCAAACATACGGACAGCCTTAGAAAAGGACTTCAGTCTCGCTAGAGCGGATTGCGAGTTATAGGACACCGCTACCTTCCCACCTAGCACGGCATCTATTAGTATACGAAGAATAATGAAAAAAATCAATATAAAAGCATGAAACGAAATATTACAATTAACAAAAGAATAGTCCTAAGATCGATTAATATCTTATTTCAAGCGATTTTTCACCTTCTAATTAAAATACTTTTCACTTTAAAAAACTCTGTAAAATAGACCTTTTAAATATTAATTTAATTTTTTTATTAAAAAGTGTTGACGAGATATTTAATACATGATAAAGTATTACTTGTCAGAAAGACAACAACATACTTTCTTCGGAGGAATACCCAAGTCTGGCTGAAGGGATCGGTCTTGAAAACCGACAGGCGGGTCATACCGCGCGGGGGTTCGAA
>NZ_MSPW01000034.1 GCF_001955655.1 Viridibacillus arenosi
GCGAACAATGACATTCACTCATTATTCACTATGTATAGTTTCCACAACATGAATCACTTTTATCCCTAAGGCTTCCCTTTTAGTTGAATGAAAAAAACTGTTTGAATAGCTCCAAGATCTTCAACTAAAGCACCCGTTAGTTGAACAAGATTTATATAATTAGTCCTTCATTTCCACCATAGTAATCAACGATTTCTTTTAATTCGGCTAACGTAGAAATCAAATAACTTTGTTCACTTTCAAATTCAAATTCTAAAAAATTCTCCACAGATAAATACTCTTGGAAAATACCTTGGATTTTAAATTTACCTAACCCAGTAAATTCAAGCACTAATTTAAGTTCTGATGAATCAGTATTTGGAAAATTAATAATGCCTTCTAACTCTTCGTAGCATTTAAGTAGTTGTTTATAGAATTCATATATTTGACCTGTTGAAAACCAAAGTTCGGCATCTTTTACGTAATAGTTCCCACTTTTAATTTGAATTTTCCCTTTAACATCATAGCCACCCAAATAACTTGTTTCTTTTGGGAAACCAAAAACTTCATTTAATTCAATTCTTATAAATCCTTGTTTGCCTTTAAGTTCAAATGCATACACTCAAATCATCTCTCTTCATTTAATTGCCTTGTTTCAACCATATCAAAATACAAGTTATTTTAACAGATTCTTATTCCACTAAACTGCCCCGTTAGTTGAATAAGACAATCGAGTATATTTTTTAAAATAAAGGATTCTAATAAATTATGGATAATATTTACATTAATACTAAAAAAAGGTGTGATAAAATGTTGAATCAGGTTTGTGTTATAAGTATTTACGTGCCAAATTTAAACAAAGCAATTGACTTTTATACCAATACTTTAGGTTTTGAATTAAACAAGCAGTATGGACCTAATATTGCATCACTTGTACACGGAGAGTTACCAATTATTTTAGAGGAGAACAATAATACAACCTTTAATCAAGATAATAAAATTACAGGAGTTGTATTAGGTTTGAGAACTGAAGATATTTATGAAACGGTTAAATTCTTAAAAGATAAAGAAGTTGAATTTATTGTAGATGAACCAACTAATTGTCCTCCAGGAAAATATATTAGTTTCAGAGACCCCTTCGGAAATATTTTAGAATATCTCCAATTTGAAAATCTGTAACAAGCATTAAAAGTTCAACATAATTGTTGAACTTTTTTTAATCTCCTTTTATAACTAACCTGCCCCGTTAGTTCAATAAAGAAAAAAGTGCTGCATATACAACTCAATGATCTTCAAGTATAGCACCCGTTAGTTGAAGAAGAACCTTTTCTTCTAATGCACATTTTTTCGATTTCGGAATACGTCTCAGATTCCTAACAGTTCGTATTAACAATAAGCTTCTTCATTAAAAATAAAAAGTTCAAAATCGAAACTTAACTACATTATTATTCGTTATATTATAAATAGTCTGAAAACAAAAAGGAGCCTAGCTATGAAACATTTATCAATTTATGTTTTTATCTTTAACTTACTTTTTTATGCACTAACCTTGTTTAATATTGATCTTGTTCCAGGTATAGTATGGCGAAGTGTATTAATTACAGGACCTATAATAGGGATTATCTTAGCTTTGTTGTATTCTAAAGGAAAATTGAAAGTAATAGGATTATCAGGAAATTTGTTCGTTTTTGTCATTGCCATACTTATGCCGTATATTGTTACAACATTTATTTGGAACCGACCATAGCAAGTTCACTTCTACAGAGCCAATATCTAAGAGATGTGCTTAGATATTGGCTCATTTAATTTGAAATTCATTAATTATTCTCCTAAGTTTTCTGCCATCTGTATTACGCCGTATGTTCGAATTGTCTATTATCCTTCAATTTCAATTTTTTCTAATTCCAAGTGTTGAACAGTTTTATTCCATTCGTCATACTTATAGCTGCATTTATACATTTACAAATACTGCTTTTTTTTATGAAATCGAAGAAATTCTCTAGATAGAAATTGACTTATCACTTAGATTGTATTGCATCTTAGTTTGTAGCTAAATAATCACTATTTCGGTATTCTCCAACTTTTCACTAATGCGATATAAAAACAAGGGAATTTATCAAATTTCTTATTGAACTAACCTGCCCCGGTAGTTGAAGAAGACAATCGAGTATATTTTTTAAAATAAAGGATTCTAAATAACATCTGTAGAATATTTACATTAATACTAAGAAAAGGTATCGTAAAATGGTGAATCAGATTTGTGTTATAAGTATTTACGTGCCAAATTTAAACAAAGCAATTGACTTTTATACCAATACTTTAGGTTTTACATTAAGGCTGTTTTCGTAAACTTTGTTGTTTTGATTAAATAGTGTTATTCAACAATCGGGCCAGATTGTTGAGGTGCTATATGTAAAGTGAACTTACCAAAAATTATTCTTATGGAGGTTGTAGAATGAGAAATGGTGTTATCTTAATGACCATAATTTCGGGGCTACTTTTCTGTTTTATAATGATTGCAGCTTCGCTATCTCCCTTTCCGGATCCTGGTGGATTCAATTCTTTAGGTATGTGGCTGAATATTATAATGTTTCTTGTCTTTTATATTCTGTCTTTAATTTTGTATTGGGTAGGAGTTAAAGGAATGAAATATGTTATGGCAGTTTTTTGCGGAGTAGGGTTACTTATATCACTTTCAATAATTGTACTGGCATTTGTAATGGGAACGGTTACTTATAATGTTTCTGATTTTCTATATGTGATCGTTCTTTGCATTATGTCACTAATTGCCAATATCGTTTGGTATATTTTTGCATTTAAAAAGTAGCAGATTTAAAAAGTAGCAGATTTATAACGTTCTGTTTTATAAGGATGCAATGTATACAACAATCGGGCGCGATTGTTGTATAGCCCAACTTTTCTTTATAGCAACAATCTTTGAGAAAACAGCCTACATTAAACAAGCAGTATGGACCTAACATTGCATCACTTGTACACGGAGTGTTACCAATTATTTTAGAAGAGAACGATAATACAACCTTTATTCAAGATAATAAAATTACAGGAGTTGTATTAGGATTACGAACTGAAGATATTTATAAAAAGGTTAAATTCTTAAAAGAGAAAAAAGTAGATTTAATTATAGATGAACCAACTAATTCCTCCAGGTAAATATATTAGTTTCAGAGACCCTTTCGCAAATATTTTAGAATATCTCCAATTTGAAAATATGTAACATGAATTAAAAGTTCAACAATTATGTTGAACTTTTTTAATCTCCTTTTATAACTAACCTGCCCCGTTAGTTCAATAAAGAAAAAAGAGCTGCATATGCAACTCAATGATCTTCAAGTAAAGCACCCCGTTAGTTGAAGTTGATTTAACTATCTTCGACGTTTATAACTATTTCATCAAATAATTTATCATTAAAATATATTTCCAATTTCCATAATCCACTTGTAGGGAACAACATATTCGATGGGATATGGGAATCGGCACCGTTATTAGGGCTAATGGAAGTATTGGAATATTGCCATACTGTATCATTGCCAGATACCAAAACGGGATGTTCTTTCCCTTCTTTGTCAGTTCCAACTACTTTAAAATCACCACTGATACTATCTTTGTCTCCCCAAAAATGCCACATATACTTATTTACTTTATTAGCAATAATCTTTTCTTCTACTGCTTCACCTTTTTTACCAGAGCCAACCAAGAAACCAACTTTCCCTTCTTCACCAATCAACAAAAACTCACCTTTTGTCCCATCACCAAAAGTAACTTCAACCGATTGCGCAATTTTTTGCACATTGTTACTAATTTGCTTCGCAATATGGCTCGGTATCACTTGAAACGTAATAAATATCGCAATACAT
>NZ_MSPW01000035.1 GCF_001955655.1 Viridibacillus arenosi
GGGGGTTTCCCCCTGTGAGAGTAGGACGTTGCTAGGCACATGAAAGCACAGCTGATTTAATCAGTTGTGCTTTTTTTTGTATAAAATTATTTTAATGCTTTAACATCAAATAGTTGGGTGACTAAAAACCTTATTTATATTTAATGAGGAATACATCTTTTACTTCAAATCGTTTCAAAATTTTAAAGCCGAACGCATTTCGTTTAAGCACTTTCAGGGAGTTAGCTTATTAAAGCCGGGCTATTTTCTTTAGATTGACCAAACCATGTACAAAAGTGTTTATTATTCATGAGCTCTAGAGACATATCGGTATACCTCTTTAGATACCAAATCATTTAGTTTACTTTACTTTCTCTTTTATAAAAGACATTGTGTAGTTTTTGTATTTCTTTTAATCATAGGGATTGCATTTTTTTGTGTACAACGGGGAATAGAATTCATTCCCTAATAGATACAAGGACAATAAAGATATTTCTCTGTGATAATTAAAGGTTGATTTAACTCTCTTTGAACGGCTGCCTTGAAGGATGGATTCATATCCATGACAACAATATCTGCATTCGTTGAAGTTATATCTGATTTTTTTCGGCAATCCAAGTATAAAGAAATCGTGGTTCTCTTGCGCTTTTTTACTCAATTATTTGAAATTCTCTACAAAAATATTATAGAATTTGTTTTTAAAGTGCACTCCAATTTTAAGAGACAACTAACAATTGAGTGGCGGCTCTTTTATGAAAAGTTTACTCTTGAAATTATCATCTATGTTTTACAACGAAATTTAAAAGTCCAATTTTAGAATCTCAAATTCATTTATTATCTAGAGAAGGAAGGAAAAAACTTAAGTTGGAGCGTTAAAGACTTCTTGTATTAGAAAAGGAAGGGTCGTCCACCAATGAAGGAATAGCCAAAGAAGTACAAGCATTAGGAGAGTTAAGATATAACTTTATATTCATGCTTTAATCTATAAATTACTTGCGGTTTGTCCATTGTAAGAGTAGCCCCTATTCTAGGGGAGATCTTTATTACTGGATGGAGCAAATGAATTATCTACATAAATAAGAGTATAAATTCAAATCAAATAAATAATATGTTTGATAAAGATTAAGTAAGGTATGAGCAGCGTAGTATTCACTGGAAATACGTAATCGAAAGTTATCAAATCAATTCCAAAACAGAATTTATTTTGATGTGTCGATTAGGACTGAAATGTCTTATTTGTATGAAAAAACATCTTATTGAAAAAAAGACAGTTACATTTCCTTTGTATCGTGACTTGTGATAGAGAGGTTAGACTAACCCTTAGAGCTTTTTAAAGTTAGTAATTCTTTTATTATATATGCAGTTCAAGGCTGGTACGATCCAATAAAGTTATATCAGTACTTAACTAAAATTTTTTTCATAAAGTTTTTTATAAAGGGGGAACTGGGTGTAGTTATAGAGAACTTTTTTAATTATTGAACTCAAAAATACACTAGTCGGTTTATCATCATAAAATTTATCAACTTTTTATATAATTTGTTTTGTTTATATTCATATAGTTGTCTAACGTAATGTGAGATATAGTAGTTTTTATTTCAAATGTATAATACTGAACTCTTTGAACTCTTATTATATGTATTTAATAAGTTGTTCTGTTTTTTAATCAACTAGAGAAATAATTCCGTATATACATAATCGACTCTTCATTCTTTTATTTCTTAACAAAAGTAAAAGTTACTCTATGTTATAAAAAGAATTGAATCTTGTAATAACCGATAAATTGAGCTTATAGTAGGTGCTATTTGTTGGAATTAGGTAATTATTATTCTATTATCTTTGTTTTATGGCAGTTAATAATGGTAATGAACTCAAATAATGATTGAGCTGATTAATCGTGAAACTGTCTTTTCAACTTTTTAAGACGAGTGTAATAAGGGGGGATGTTTATGTTGATAAGACCTAATACTAGTTCTTAAAATCTGATTTAAAACGTTATTATTCTAATGCTTATTTTATTATTTTGTTATTAAATGACCTACACACATTAGTGTAAAGTACATTAAAAGTGGATAATTTGTTATCTAATGCTCCATCTAAAGAGACTTAACCAATAATCTTTGAATAAGTAGATTTCTGACAGCCTCTTAGAGTGTAGGAGCTAATGTTATAGAACAAAGAAGTATATTTACGGTTGAAAGATTTACTTCATCTTTGTTAGGTTCATTCATTCTGAGTACAGGAAATAAAGCTTATTTTTTTCTAGGATATCTAGCGATGGATCTAAATTCATTTGTTCTAGGTGTGATAATAATCAAAGCATCTAATAGAACAGGATTAATCGTACTTTAATCTTTTC
Organism: Viridibacillus arenosi; assembly: GCF_001955655.1. Lineage (GTDB taxonomy): Bacteria > Bacillota > Bacilli > Bacillales_A > Planococcaceae > Viridibacillus > Viridibacillus arenosi. Next base: position 2,336 of record NZ_MSPW01000035.1, read on the forward strand.
TGGTGCCTCTAAGTAAAGCTAGTCCATTTGCAAAGCGATTTCATGAAAATCTCTTTTAAATGATAATAATCAAATGTATAAAGTTTTCTAATCTCTTTAATATTTTTCTTTAATGCTATTCGATAAACTCTAAAATGCACAAAGGAAGTAATATAAAGTTAATAGTATTGAGCCTTATATAATAAGCGGTCAATCCCTAGATAGATATCTAAAACCTTACTCTAACTGCGTAGCTACGCCTCTCTCGGAACAGTTTTTATAAACATAAAAACTCCTTTTATATTTTTCTGTAATAAAGTGTTGACAGTTATATCTAATGTGTTGTATTATATTAATTGTCGCTAAGACGTACTGAGAAAAACTTAATAACTTCACTTTCAAATAAAACTTTTAAAAAGTTGTTGACAGTTGAAGATATAAATGTTAAGATTTAAAAGTCGTCAAAACAACACGACAAAATGAACCTTGAAAACTGAACATGCAAGACGTTAATCAATAAATGATTTTGAACATCAACTCTGTTGGTGGATCAAAACAAAAATAGATATCATCTTCGGATGATACGCTAGCAAAGCTAATGAGC
>NZ_MSPW01000036.1 GCF_001955655.1 Viridibacillus arenosi
AAAATAAGTAATTCAAAACTAACAGGTGCTTTAGTAGAAGATCTTGGAGCTATTTAGACAGCTCTTTTTTTATTCAAACTAACGAGGCAGTTTAGTTGAACAAGGAATTTGTTACATCACGTGTTGAAAAATCATCTCACGTATCAACTCCTTAAATACATTCCGCTAATGCTACTGTTGACGCATTAAACGGAATTTTTTATTATTCAACTAACGGGGTGCTTTAGTTTAAGAATCGGCTGCCTTTCCTGGGCATCTTTTTCTTATTCCGTAATGGAGTTAACTTGTTCTTGTTGTGGATAGAGCATACAAAGCCTCTATCGAATCGCTGGTTTGTGGATGGAGATAACCGCATATTTTTTCATGAATACAACCCCTTTTAGTTTTTATATTGTTCTCTTTCCAAATTATCTTCTAGCTTTCCTGTTACTGCGTTGAACATTAAATAAATCATATTTTTCTTGGCCTTATCCCAACCGATAACCTGCACAATTGGAACGTTTTTTTTCAGGTGTTTAGTGAAACCAAAATTATATCCCTTAGCAAAAGTGTCTCCTGGATATATTTTGGTGGTTTTTAGTGCCACTTTTAGTAATTCAGGTGTATCATACTTAAAATCTTCAACTTTAGAAATAAATTGATTTTTAGGCATAGCGTCCATTTCATTAGGCACATGCACTTTATCTAGTACCTTTCCGTCTCGGATAGTTACTAGATAAAAGTCTGTTTTACCCGGTATACCAAATTCGATGTTCCAATTTTTTCTTCTGCCGTCCATTCCTGTTGGCACTTTATCCTTGTCAACACTAGTTCCACTATATAACATCGCTTCTTTATTCCATTTAAGTGCTTCTTTATGGGCCATTTCAAGTGCTTCTTTTAATGTTAAGCCCATTTCTATGTCAGGGAAAAAAGCAACTTCTGATTCTATGTTCGAATCCATCGTAGTATCTTGGTCTGTACTTTGTTGACAACTAACTAAAAATACACAAATGAAGAGAAGTAAAAGATTTTTCTTCATTAATTTCTCCCTCCTAGGGATAGTATAAAAACGATTAACATCTTTTTCATTTTCTTCAATACACCTCTTTACGACTTTATCGAATTGATTGTATTGTTACCTTTTCTGAATAAAGTATGTGCTTATTCAACTAACGGAGGGCTTTACTTCAATAAGGAGTAGAGCCTTTTTCTTATGGAACTAACGGGGCAGTTTAGTTTAATGGAAAATGTTATAATATTATTAAAATTTAGGAAACGGAGTTTGGAAAATGAAGAGTATTAAAAGATTGATTCAAGTCATCTTAGCAAGTACATCAATCCTAATTATTAGTGGATGTTTCTCTAAAGATGATCTGAATCAACCAATACAAGAATATTTAAAAACAAACTATGGAATACAAGATGAGTTTTCTATTATTAAGACAACTAATAATTGGTTTGAAGGTATTGACCATCAAACTTATATAGAAATGAAAAAGCCGTATCGTGCTTATCCGTCCCTAATGATTAAAAGAGATACTTTGAAAATTTTAAAAGAGGAAAGTAGTGATATCTATTTCGAACAATTCAAGGGTGCATATATTGAGCAACATCCAGAAGTAGTTCAAGTAATGAGACAGATCATAAAAAATTATGGGTTAGTAAAATATCCTAATAAAACTGTCCCAGAAGAAAATGGTCCTATTCGTATATTTCCTTACGATAACATGGAGTTTAATATAAATGATTCTAAAGAGCTACTTGATGATTTTAAAAAGACTCAAAAGATTGATACTATTGATCTTTTACCTACATTAATACCAAGTGACCCCCGACGTGAAAATTATAATAGCAGGTATGTAGGTGTGGTTAATTTTCTATTTGAATTTGATATAAATAAAAATAAACATCCTATTCCAAAGGCCAAGGATCTAATTGAGGACTTTCAAAAGAGTGGAGTATTAACAAAAGGTATATACAACATAGATATGTTAGTAGATGATTCAAATCCAGATCATTTTGTGGGATGGGAATATAATAATGTTGCTTTGTTTGAAGTCGATAAAAACGGTAAATATACCATAATTGCTACTCCTAAATATGATGATTTAGATAGAACTTACTACTATGGTGATTACGCAGCTACAAAATAGAATAGAATTTTAGGTTGAATTACTTAACTGGAGTTGACCCAAAATACACGTGGTACTATTCCTATTAGTAATAAACTTCCTCATATTACTTATATCGAGAAAAGCTCGAGACAGGAAAGGCGCATGATATTGAATTATCACAAAGTCCAATCATACATTTAATTATATGGATTAAATAATTATTTTCCCAAAAAAACTATTGGGGATTTAAGGGGATAGAATGAATCTTCTTCAACTAATGTTAAGTTAGTTAAAGAAGACATGTGCTTATTATCTTCCACAATCGGGCGCTATTGTTTAATAAGCGTCGCTGTTCTTCTTAAACTAACGGGTGCTTTATTTCAATAAGGAGTAGAGCCTTTTTCTTATTGAACTAACGGGGCAGGATAGTTTAAGAAGCAAATAAAAGGAGGGGAATTATGAAGAATATAATTAGGTACGGGTTTTTCATGTTTACAAT
>NZ_MSPW01000037.1 GCF_001955655.1 Viridibacillus arenosi
GTTCTTTGACTATTTGGATTATTGACGATACTTCACTTTAATATTAACACTAATTTACTTTGTTTGAAATTTAATACAAATAAACCGGAACTGAGCTTATTCAACTAAACTGCCCCGTTAGTTGAATAAAAAAAGAACCGTCTGAACAGCTCAAAGATCTTCTATTAAAGCTCTTGTTAGTAAAAGTTAATTTATATCTCCAAGATACACTGGAGAATTTTCACCATTCAAATATCCAATTATGTATTTTCTTAACTCCTTTGGGTATAGCCTGTAATTTAATAAATCCTCAATACGAACCCACTCAACACCTACCTGATGATTATCAGGATTTGTTGGTTTTATTGAATTTTCAGTTCTGCTTAGCTGACACAAAAAATAATATTCTATTTGATGAACATCAAAATCAAATTCAGCGTATTCATGATTTTTCCCTATATACTCCCTGATATGTAATAATTCTTGGATATCTATATTAAGTCCAATTTCTTCAATACATTCTCTTTTTAAAGTGGTATAGAATGTTTCACCATGATCTTGACCTCCACCAGGACAAAGAAAAAAATAACCCTCGTCATCTTGATTTTTAGTTAATAATATTTTTTCCCCATCTAAAATAATTGCCTTTACTGAGTTTCTAACTTTCATATCTTTCCCTCCTTTCTTTTTGGCTATATCCAAATTATAGCATTTCTTATTCAACTAAATTGCACCGTTAGTTCAATAAGAAAAAGGCTCTACTCCTTATTGAAGTAAAGCACCCGTTAGTTTAAGTGCATTTCTTCACAAACAAAAATATAACCTTATATAGTAGCACTCCGTTTGATAAAAAGGTTGAACGAAAAAAGGGTTAAACCAGTTTATACATAAGTATATCATCCACATATAAGTCATCACTAAACTTAACTTCTTTAATTTTACGTCCTTCTTCAACAAATCCCATACTTTTGTACAATTCGATAGCTCTTTGGTTTGTTGATAATACACCTAAACTAACTTTCTCTATTAATGTGTTATGTTCCGCCCAGTTTAAAAGTTCTTTTATTAGCAGTTTACCAATGCCCTGATTGCGATACTCTTTTTTGACCATTGCCGTAAAAGAACCAGTGTGAGAAAGCCTTTTAGTACTTTTTGAGCGAAAAACAATCGTCCCAACAATCTGCCCTCTGCTTTCCGCCACGATTAGCTTTTCTTTATTATTCTCTAAAATTTCCTCGATCCAGTTTCTTAGTTGCTCCGATGTTTGTTCATACTCTTCTATTACCGAAATCATATGCGAATTATCGTATTTCATTACTTTGCATTTGCACCAAGTCTTCTTTTTCCTCCCACAATAAAAAGGACATAAATATTGTATTTATCACTCCAATTAATACATAACACCATAATGGTAATTTAATAATTTCATACCAAGTTATATTTATTAGGTACATACCGATAACTATAAACAATGAATTAATAATAAAGGTAAATAAGACTTTTTTAGCTACAAACAAGGTGTTTAAATTCCAAATAGAAACAATTAAAGAAGCAATGCTCGCCATAGTCAAAGACATTATCGCAATTGAGCGTAAACTTTGTTGCTGATGAAAAACTTCAGGCGTAGAAAAGAAATTATTAAACATATTTGTAATAAAATAAAACCCAGATAAATAGATAGAACTAACTAAAAATGAGATAGGAATCCATTTCAAATATATAATACCCCATTTTTTACTTTTACTTGATTTCTTTCTTCTTTCTTGTATAGATTCAGCAAGAGGCATAATGACCATAATTAATCCAAGTAAATACAAATCAGCTTGAGGTAATTTTCCTTTATAGATGTCCAATAAGAAAAGGAAAGCCTCTTTCATTTCAATTAACATTAAATTATCAAACCTTTCATTATGTATTACCTGTTTATACGCAAATGACTTGAATTTGTTTCAAAAAAAATAATTATTTTCCATATAAATAAAGTCTCGTAATGATTCTTATCGAAAAAGGAGATGTTTAATTTGATTCTCATTGAACTTACCTGACCTTAAGTATCTCTCCTTTATACATTTCTATGATTTTAGTTAATTTAATAAAAAAAGAACCTGACTTTATTATAAAATTGGAAAACTGAATTTAGTAAAAGATTAAATGCCCCTTCTACTAAGGAGCATTTTGTTTCTAAAGACACCTTATTCCACTAAACTGCCTCTTTAGTTGAATAAAAAAAGAGCTGTCTAATGTCTAAACAGCTCAATAATCTTCAAGTAAAGTGCTCGATTGCTGAAGAAAGTTCTAGAATTTTAATATCAAATTACTTCTTGAATCTGGTCATGAATATTTCCCTTACTTAACCCTCCGTGGTAACAAACCACTGATTCAATGTCGA
>NZ_MSPW01000038.1 GCF_001955655.1 Viridibacillus arenosi
CACGGAAGTTAAGCTCTTTAGCGCCGATGGTAGTTGGGGGTTTCCCCCTGTGAGAGTAGGACGTTGCTAGGCACATCAAAGCACAGCTGATTAAATCAGTTGTGCTTTTTTATTTAGAAAATAGTTATAATAGGTAGGGTTGTGGAATTCTTGATTTCTCCATACTGCGTATGGAACTTTTTATCATCAGATAATTCGTTTTCAACTTATTTTCATATACAATCGATGTGCAGAGTTATTAGATAAGTATTGAATCACTGAAGATCAGCTACAATTTACAAATCCGCCATTAGCTACTCTTGAGTTGTGTAAAACGGATATAGACAGGCATCCAATTATTGCATTTTATAATTGTGAAATGCTGAGTTTCTTTGTTTTACATAATAATTTGGATGTGTAGTCATACTCAGATAATTCCAATACAATTTTATTAGGCTCATGCTTAACAAATTATTTGTATTATAGAAAAGGTTATGCAACAAATATACTATCTCAGTTACCGATGTATATAAAAGGAAAATATCCGCTTATTAATGGAATAGTTCTAGCAGCTAATGATGGTAATATAGTTGCGCAGTATACAGAAAAGTAAATTGAAAATAGTCCACCAATTGTTATGAAAATATCATTTTAATAGCCTTTAGGAGCATAATCGATATATGTTAGTAATCTAACGTTAGATTACGCTTAAAACGCCTTAAAACGCTTAAATAGGGTTTTTATGATAGTTAGAATTGCTGTAAAAAATATAGGTATATTTAAATGCATAATAATTAAAACTTTTTTCCTTAAATAGCTTGAAATGTTTTAATATGCTGTTATAATAATATTTGTGTTCGATAAAAGTAACATCTAAAGAAGCGATAATATTATTGTTCCGAAGTAGCTCAGTGGTAGAGCAATCGGCTGTTAACCGATCGGTCGTAGGTTCGAGTCCTACCTTCGGAGCCATTTTTTTGTCTATGCTTCCATAGCTCAGCAGGTAGAGTGCTTCCATGGTAAGGAAGAGGTCACCGGTTCGAGCCCGGTTGGAAGCTTTCAATTATTTATCCAGAAGTAGAAAAATATCGAATTTTGTTTAGTAAGATGAATTTTTTAATATTTTTTAAATAAAGTATTGCATTTTTATTTAAATAGTGTTAATATAATTCTTGTCCTGTTTTAAGCAGTACAGCATTAATGGCCCCTTGGTCAAGCGGTTAAGACACCGCCCTTTCACGGCGGTAACACGGGTTCGAATCCCGTAGGGGTCACCA
>NZ_MSPW01000039.1 GCF_001955655.1 Viridibacillus arenosi
TCTTTTCACTTCTATAAAAGATAACGCCATAAGAAGAACAACTTTCCGTGCGGTAATCGATGCTGCACTATATAATAAACTAAACTCAAATAAAATTGGATGTGATGAAATAGAAACAATTCATATTCCTATCGACGCTGAACGTATTATTAGTACTTCTAGTAAGGGCAATCAATCGAAATGGTGTATCGGTAACAAGTGGGTCAAACAAAATGCGCGAGGTTATGAGGGACAAGCAGAAGTATTGGCTTCACTCGTTCTTGAATGCTCAACTCTTGACCGCTCTAAATATGTCGTCTATCAGCCATGTAACATTCAATTAACTGACGGTGAACAATTTGAAGGCTGCTATTCACTCGATTTTCGTGGTACAAAACAAGAAGTGACACTAGAACGCTTATTTGAAGCAAATTTCAGCTTTACTGATTCGATTACAAGTGACAAAACACTTTCTACCATAGAAAAGTTCGAGCTATTGATGAAGCAGGTGGAGCAGTATACAGGGCTCGTTTTAAATCATCAAATCGAACAGTTATACGCTTTCGATGCACTTATTCTAAATGAAGATCGGCACACGAATAACATTTTCTTCTTATATGACCCAAAAGAAAAAACATGGGAGCTGGCACCGGTTTTTGATAACGGACTTATCTTATTATCTGATGAAAAAGACTATCCAACTAGCAAACCATTAACGATTTTAAAGCGAAGAGTAAAGGCAAAACCACTGAATTCAACCTTCACAAAGCAACTTAGCCTTTACGAAGGACCAGCATTTATTGATAAAGAGAAATTAGAAACTGCAATCGAAAAATCTTAATACGATTTTGGACGTGCTAAGGACGTACTACTTTCACAATTGTGAGATCCAGCATTGAAACACTTATTCATTGAAGAGAGAAGGAAGTGAATCCATTGATTGATTACATGACTTTTGACGTAATGTGGATGGATGACATTATTGCCCATGTCGATTTAAAACCAGCTAATGGTGGCACCCCATATGTAATTAACAATATTGATGATTTTAACAAACAATTTTCACCGAATATGGAAGGGCATATTTGCTTAGATGAAATAGAACGTTGGCTAAAATGGCGTGCCTTCCCTCCTACTCGGGTCAACGCAAAAGAATTACTGGCTTCGCTGGGACATTGTACGAAAAACACATGGAGTCATGGCAGATGATGAGATTTGGATTCGTTTTAAAGGTGAAACACTTACACATCATGTC
>NZ_MSPW01000003.1 GCF_001955655.1 Viridibacillus arenosi
GTATTGCGATATTTATTACGTTTCAAGTGATACCGAGCCATATTGCGAAGCAAATTAGTAACAATGTGCAAAAAATTGCGCAATCGGTTGAAGAACAACAACTATCAGAAGATGCATTCCAAAATGAGCTATTCCAATTTTCATTGACGAATATCAGTTATCAATCGATGGAGACGTTGCAAAATTCGCCGCTACTAAGCAATGTGTCGAAGAAAAAAATTCGCGAAGGCCAGGCAGTAGAAGGCGATGACACGTCGAAAGATTTAGTGTATATCTATCCTATTGAAATTCATAGTGACACGAAATATTTACAGTTTATTTTGAAACAGACGATTTTTAAAAATATGCTGAAGAGTGCATTTATTTTATTATCAAAGATTACGCTCTTCGTCGGCATCGGCTTAAATATCTTTACGTCGATTCAAATCGTGCGCCCGATTCGCAAGCTGAAGGAATATACCGCGCAGTTTGCAAAAGGAAATTTCACATTTAAACATACGAAAAACTATTCGAATGAAATTGACCAGTTGTACGAAAGCTTCGGGACGATGTCGAATGACTTAGAGAAAATGCTACAGTCGCAAAAAGATTTCGTGTCGAATATTTCGCATGAATTCCAAACGCCCTTGACTTCGATCAAAGGCTTTACAAAAGCGTTGCAACAAAAGGAAATGTCGCGCGAGAAGCAGCTTTATTACTTACGAATTATCGAGCATGAAAGCGCCCGTTTATCGCAACTAAGTCGTAATGTACTGAAACTATCGAGCTTGCAAAATGGTACGCAACCACTCGAAAAACGAACATTCGATTTAGCAGAGCAACTACGCCAAGTTATCATTTCACTTGAGCCGCACTGGGCCACCAAAGCGATTGAGTTTGATGTACAAATCGAGCGCAGTATCATTGAAGCAGATGAGTTACTGCTCTATCAAGTGTGGTACAACTTAATTAACAATGCGATTCATTTTACGCCGGAAAATTGTAAGTTAGGGCTTACATTGCGCAGTGATGGTGAACATTACACGATTCAACTAGAGGACGAAGGACCTGGCATTGAGCAACCCGAACTAGATCGCGTTAAAGAACCTTTTTATAAGGCCAAAAATCAAAAATCGACCGGCAATGGCCTTGGCTTATCAATCGTCGAAAATATTGTGCGAAAACATCATGGTACATTCCAGCTTGAAAATTATGAACGTGGCTTACGAGTAACCGTTATTTTACCGCATAAAAATGAAGCGACCAACTAATCGGGTACTGACTCACTAAAATGAGACAGTGAATGTTTCAATTTGTGTATCATTTTTGATTCCTAACTCTTCTTGAATTTGTTTTTTCGGTACACCCGCTAACCTTCTTTCAATTGCCATCATTTTTAATTCATATGAATATACACGTTTTTTGCCCATTCAAAAGCACCTCCAAAGTGCTTTTTTATGTTGTCTAAAATATTTAGGTCAGTCCAATCGGTTGCTTCTTTTTTTATTATTTTCCGATTACGTAACATTGAGTTAACATTCGCTTTTTATGATAGTCCTTATCGAAGGGTTTGCCCTTCAATTTATAAAGAAAAGGATGAAAACATTGAAGCACATTATTGATTTTATGATTGGTAACAAACTAGCAGTGTGGATTTTGACGGTCTTACTGATTGTCTGGGGTATTTTTGCGTCAACGACGATTAAATACGAATCCATTCCGAACATTTCATTACCGACATTAAGCGTATCAGCGGTCTATCCGAATGCCACCCCTGAGCAAGTTGCCGACGATGTATCGAAGCCCCTCGAGGATGCGATTTCCTCTATTAAAGGCGTCGATAGCGTCAACAGCAAATCGTCTCAAAACGTTGCATCACTGACAGTCAATTACGACTACGACACCGATTTAGATAAGGCCCAAACTAAGCTTGAAAAAGCCTTCAAATCGGTCGACTTACCAGAAGGTGTCGACGAACCAACAATCATGCAATTTAGCTCAAGCATGATGCCTATTTTAGCACTTAGCGTCTCTAGCGAAGATGGCAATTTAAAAACAGCTACTCAATTCGTTGAAGATGATGTGAAAACCGCACTTGAGAAAATCGACGGTGTTGGTCAATTAACGGTAACAGGTCAAGAAGCATACGAAATTGAATTGACGTATGATGAAGACAAATTAGCAGCGCTTGGCACTACAGCTGCAGCTGTCACCCAAGCAATTCAAGGTCAAAACGTTACAAATCAGCTTGGCCTTTACACATTAGATGACACGAAAAAATCGATTGTCGTAAACGATAAAGCGACATCGCTTAAACAGTTGAACGACATGGATATCGTGTTTGGTTCAAGTGCAGGCGCTGCACAAAGCCAAGCGCATACTGACGCTGGTCAAGCCGCTTCTGCTGGCGTTCAAACAGTGAAATTAAAAGACGTGGCTACACTTGAAAAAGTCGAAAACCACGACTCTATTTCACGCGTCAACGGCAAAGAAGCAATTTCAATTCAACTTACAGCGACACAAGACGCCAATACGGTCGATGTTGTCAACGCTGTGAAAGACAAAATAACAGATTTAGAAAAAGCGAATATCGATATGAATATCGATATTACGAGCGACCAAGGTCAACCAATTGAAGATTCTGTGAATACGATGCTTGAAAAAGCAATTTTCGGTGCGATTTTCGCCGTATTAGTCATTCTAATCTTCTTACGTAACTTCCGCTCAACAATCATTTCAATCGTTTCGATTCCACTATCATTATTAACATCGATTGCCATCATTAAATCGCTCGATATGACGTTAAATATGATGACACTCGGTGCGTTAACTGTAGCTATCGGACGTGTAATCGATGACTCGATTGTCGTTGTCGAAAACATTTACCGACGCATGTATGATAAAAACGAGCCGTTACGTGGTCGTCAATTAATCGCGTCTGCTACGACAGAAATGTTCAAACCGATTCTGTCATCTACATTAGTAACGGTCGCGGTATTCACACCAATCATCTTTATCGATGGTATGGTCGCTGAATTATTCGGTCCATTTGCAATAACGATGGCTATTGCTCTTGGCATATCGTTAATCGTGGCCATTACAGTCGTACCAATTATGGCGCACACAATGTTCAAAAAAGAAATTTTAGCTACACCAGAACAAAAAGTCGGCAGTAAAGAAAAACATAGTCGTATGGCCATTCGATACGGTAAAATGTTAAATGCCGCATTAAATCACAAAATTATTACATTAGTCATTGCGCTCGTTATTTTAATCGGCTCTGTCGCGCTATTACCGAAAGTGGGCTTTAGCTTCTTTGGTAGCGACCAACAAATGACGATGATTACGACGTACACACCAGCGACTGGAGAATTAGATGACGAAGTAAATAAATCCGTGAAAGAAGCGGAAAAATACATCGCAAAACAAGGCGACGTCACACTCGTACAATCATCAATCACATCAAGCTCTGCTTCACCAGATGCGATGTCAATGATGGCAGGCTCTGGTTCGATGCTATACATCATTTTCAATGAAGATGTGAAAAACTTAGATGCCAAACAACAAAAACTGTTCGATCATTTAAAATCATTCGGTCATAAAGGGACTTGGAAGCAACAAGACATGTCGATGACCGGTTCTTCAAACGAAGTGAGCTACACGATTAGTAGTACAGATCGTGCAAAAGTCGAAAAAGCTGCCCTTCAAATCGAAGACGTTTTAAATGACGACAAAGGATTAAAAGATGCAAAGTCAAGCGTATCTGATTCCTATCCACAATATACATTTAACTTGAAAGAAAAAGCACTAAAACAATATGGCTTAACAGCTAACCAATTATCACCAATGTTAATGCAAGCGACAGGTGATACGATCGTCACAACGCTTGAAGATGGCGACAATACGTTAAATGTTATCGTTGCACAAGACGACAGCAAAACGTTTGAAACGATGAAAGCCTTCTTAAAACAAGATATTACGACGCAGCAGGGTACGGAGAAACTGTCTGATTTAGTATCAATCGACAAATCAACAACACCATCATCAATTAGCCGTCAGGATAATAAAGAATACGCAACAGTTACTGCCGGCATTAAGGGTGATGACGTCTCTGCGATTTCAACTCGTATTAAAAAAGAAGTCAACGATATCGACTTTACCAAAGGTGTAACCCTTGAACAAGGCGGTACATCTGCAGATATCCAAGAAACATTCACACAATTAGGCTTAGCGATTATTGCGGCCATTTTCCTTGTGTATTTCATTTTAGTTGTCACATTCCGAGAAGGTTTAGCACCGTTTGCGATTCTCTTCTCATTACCATTTACACTAATCGGTGCCGTTCTTGGCTTACTTATTGCTGGCGAATCATTCACTGTATCGTCTATGCTCGGTATTTTAATGCTCGTTGGGATCGTTGTCACGAATGCCATCGTGTTCGTCGACCGCGTTATTCATAACGAACTTGCCGGCGAAACGATGCGTGATTCGTTAATCGATGCCGCTGAAACGCGCTTACGTCCTATTTTAATGACGGCGATTGCAACCGTATTCGCGCTATTACCATTAGCTCTAAGCAGCAGCTCAGGTGGCTCAATTATCTCGCAAGGCTTAGGAATTACTGTTGTCGGTGGTTTAATTACATCAACAATTTTAACGTTATTTATCGTACCGGTTGTCTACGAAGGATTATCAAAATTGTTCAAGAAAGACCGCCACAAAACAATTGAATAACCGCTAATAAGGAATTTAACAATTCGCCTCCGGATAAACCAATTTTAAGCGCTGCATTGGGATGCTTATCAATACTATTAAGATGGTACTGTTGTAGAATGAACAGGCAATGCGACTACTTGTATTGATTAGTCTGCTCGGTTTTGAGCTGGTAGCCGCAGTACTATGGGTGGAAGCCACATCGGTATCCATCGTTTATTCGGCAGTGGCTTTATTGGGACTTACTTTCGGAGGTGCAGCCACCCTGTTGCAAACTGCACTTGCTTATGCAAGCGGTGAAGAAGGTGTTGATGTCGTAATGCCTATTAATACCACTGAATGGAATTTAGCAGTTGCTGGTGGTGCTTTGCTAGAGATTGTTGGTGTACAGTCATTTCCAGGAGTGCTGTTGATGTTGCTGCTTGTTGTTTTGATTATAGCGTGGAGTGTAAATAGACACGGATTTCCACGAAAGTAGTGAAAATCCATATGCAAGAAAATGAAGCAGAATGGAAATTAGAGTACGGAATGAAACAACATGCGATAGACGAAAAAGCAGAAGAGTTAGATGTAAAAGGATTGTATCGAATGAATCTGAACTCAACAAAAGGGCACCACTGTTTAGTAACATTAGTAGAAAATGATCAAAATATTTTTTAAAAATCTCATACTTAGTTAGAAAAATTAACTCCATTTTGAACAATCCTTTTTCAAAATGGAGTTTTTGCATTTGCTGTTAAATAAAGGTTGAAGGAAACTTTTTGATCAATCTTTTTTCTAAAGCTACAGGAGATATCAATTAATTTTTTACTAACGGGGATTTAGTAGAAGGTCGTTGAGCTATCAATACGAGGCTCTTTTTTCTTATTTACTAAAGGGGCAGTTTAGTTCAACAAGCGTAGGGTCTTCGAACTGTGCAAAATTAAAATTTCTACAAACTTCCATAATTTGGTTTATACTAATAAAAAGGAGTTGTTTTTTAATTGAATGTTAAAAATATAAGTACATCCATTTCTGAAGATATTATTATTACTAATTTGACAGGTTACATAACCCTTGCAGATGTAAACGCATGGTTTAATTCATTTGAAAAAACGTGCTATTCATTTATTAGACAAGGAAAAAAGTATAAGTTGTTAATTAATCGTAAAGGTTATACTCCAGAACATTTTTCTGTACAAAAATTGTGGAAAGACAAATTGTTCGCTAATAATATTTTAGAGAACACTATCGCAGTCGCTTTTTTATTAGAAGAAGGGGATATATTAACTCACCTTGAACAGTCTAATACAAAAGACAACGCAATGTTCTCAAGTAACTATGATCAATTAATTGATTGGCTTACTAAATATAATTAATGGATTTCACTCCTAAGTTGCTAAAAGGTAACTTTTTTTATTTCACAGTTTGTGTTAACTCAGGCTTAACTATTATCAGTTTATTACTTTGTATTTTCCATTAGTTTGGCTTATGTATTTTTTAGTAAACAGAGACATTGAATTCTCTTGCGACGAAAGGGTTATTAGACAATTTGGAGATAAGGCAAAGTCAGCATATGCACTATCTCTCATCAATATGGCAGATGAAACCTATACGGTTACGTCGCTTTGTAATCATTTTAGTAAAAACGGGATTGAAGAAAGGATAGTGTCCATTATGACCTTAAAGAAAAAGTCTGTTTTAGAAACAGCATTCGCATGTACATTAGTCATTAGAGGATGACCGTCTTGCGGCAACTGGCCAAGAGTCACCAACGTTGAAAGAAGGCAAAGAACGAAATCCAGTTAGTGTTACTGATACATCAAATAGCACGACGGAATCACGTGTAATCACAACAAATAAAGGCAAAGAACGAAATGCAGTTAGTGTTACTGATACACCAAATAGTACGACAGAACCACGTGTAATCACAACAAATAAAGGCAAAGAACGAAATGCAGTTAGAGTTACTGATGCATCAAATAGTGCGACGGAACCACGAGTAATCGCAACAAATGAAGAATAAATAAATTACTCCAAAGACTAGTCCTCAATGAGCAATCATCAGAGAACAGTTTCCTGATGATTGTAGGAGAAAAGGGTGTGCTTTAGTTCAATAAACGAGTTATAAAAACAAACGAACATTTAAAGTGAAAGATCGACTCCTTAAAGGAGTCGATCTTTTTTGTTAATTATAGGAGAGATTTCTTATTTGCAGTACAAAGCTAAATTCAAATAAGTACTTATACAAAATACGTAAAGTGTAGCTTTGAAAAAAAGATTGATTATTTATAATAAAGTTTGATTAAAAACATCTCACCTCTATAGATTTCTTAGAGGTGAGATGTTTTTTTATTGGATATTTATGTTAATATCACTATAAAGATTGTGAAGTGTTGTCCTTAAACTAAACAATAGAAAGTGACTAAAAGGGGTATTCTAGATGAATTATAACTATATTGAAAACATTCAATTGTTTTATTCTGACCTTTCCATTGAAGACTTCGGGCTCCTCATATTAATGCAGTCGGTAAAAATGTTGAAATTCGCTGAATATGAGGGGAAAATTATCTTAGCGCGAAATGGTCATTTATTGGGTTGTGCATTTCATTCCGGAATTAACCGGTGATTCAAGAATTCTAGAATATTTTGTATCTTATGGTATGACTTGCAAAATCTGTTTTCATATAGTACAGTATGGTTAAAATTTAAATAACTGAACACGATGATGGGAAGTAGTAGCAAGCACGTTTTTTTTAGAGAGTCAGCGGTTGGTGGAAGCTGATAGAAGCACTTGTGAATCCGTCCTGGAGTTGCACAGTCGAAGTAATGTAAGTAGGCTGTAGCCGGCTGAAATGCCGTTATGAAATAAGTGGATTAGGTATATGCCTAATCAATTAGGGTGGCAACGCGGGTAGCTCTCGTCCCTTTTTAGGGATGGGGGCTTTTTTGTGTTTATTTTGATTCTAAGCGGAGCTATTCGAGTTTAGCTTGCAACGCAATTACACCAAGACTTAACGGATGCAATGACATTAAACTACTGGAGGTATGACTATGTTAGATATTAAACGCGTACGCGATAATTTCGCGGAAATTAAAGAAATGCTATTAACACGTAATGAAGATTTAGGCAACTTAGATGACTTTGAGGATTTAGATGCAAAGCGTCGTGAGTTAATTGCTAAAACAGAAGAATTAAAAGCAGAACGAAATAAAGTATCTGAACAAATTTCAATTATGAAACGCAACAAGGAAAATGCAGATGAAGTTATTGCTCGTATGCGTCATGTAGGCGATGAAATTAAAGAGCTAGATGTTCAACTAAATGATGTTGAAGAGCGCTTTAAAGATATGATGATGCGCTT
The DNA here is from genome assembly GCF_001955655.1 of Viridibacillus arenosi. Lineage (GTDB taxonomy): Bacteria > Bacillota > Bacilli > Bacillales_A > Planococcaceae > Viridibacillus > Viridibacillus arenosi. The sequence continues at coordinate 8,037 of NZ_MSPW01000003.1, forward strand.
GCCAAACATTCCACACGAATCTGTACCAGTAGGGACAACAGAAGACGACAATGTAGAAGAATATACTTGGGGTGAAATTCCAACATTTGATTTTGACATTAAAGCACACTGGGATCTTTCTACAGATTTGAAGATTGTTGACTTTGAACGAGGTACAAAAGTAACAGGTAGCCGTTTCTTATTCTACCGCGGGCTTGGAGCTCGTTTAGAACGTGCATTAATGACATTTATGATGGATTTACATGCAGAGGAGCATGGTTATGAGGAAATGCTACCACCTGTCATTGTTAATCGTGATAGCTTGACGGGTACTGGAAATCTTCCTAAATTTGAAGAAGATGTATTTAAATTAGAGGAAACAGATTATTTCATGATTCCAACGGCAGAGGTACCTGTAACAAACTTCTATCGTGATGAAATTTTACTGGCTGAGGATTTACCACAAGGTTTTGCTGCCTATAGTGCGTGCATCCGTTCAGAAGCGGGATCTGCAGGTCGTGATACACGTGGTTTAATCCGTCAACATCAGTTCAACAAAGTAGAACTAGTTCGCTTTGTAAAACCAGAGGAATCATACGAACAATTAGAGCTATTAACAAATCATGCGGAAAAAGTATTGCAATTACTAGGCTTACCATATCGTAAGCTAAAAATGTGTACAGCTGATTTAGGTTTTACTTCAGCGAAGAAATATGATTTAGAAGTTTGGATTCCTGCACAAAACATGTACCGTGAAATTTCTTCTTGCTCTAACTTTGAGGATTTCCAAGCACGACGAGCGAATATCCGCTTCCGTCGTGAGCCAAATGCAAAACCAGAATATGTTCATACATTAAACGGTTCAGGTCTTGCCATTGGTCGTACAGTTGCCGCTATCCTAGAAAACTATCAACAAGCTGATGGAAGCGTAGTAATTCCTGAAGTTTTAAGACCATACATGGGTGGTAAAGAAATAATTGCACCAAAATAAATAACGGGTAAAAGCTATTTTAGATATCCTTTAACAGGTAATTGTATTGCCTTTTTATCGATTTACAGGTGCTTTTAATAGTATCGGGTGGTGTAAACGTCGTGGAATTGAAAAAATGCTTTATTTCTTAAAGGAAATTTAGCGGGACTAAAAAAGATGTTACTATAATAAAGGATGGGGTGCATTAGAAAAAATTTAGAAATGACATTTTGCAGCTCTTTCGCAATTTCCACTATTCCGCAATCGGGCGCTTTAGTTGAACAAACAAGTTAGAAAAAACATTATATCTAAGGTCTTTTTTTATCTTTAAACGTATGAAAATAGATAGAAACAAACATTTGAAGTAAAAGATCGAGAGCTGTTACGACAGCTCTTTTTTTATTCAACTAAAGGGGCAAGTTAGTAGAAGAAGTTACAGAATAATTATTATTGAAACATTACGTTGAATTTTTTGATGAAAAAGATATAGTAGGGACAAAAAAATTGATTTTAAAAACAAGAAAACCCGGCTGAAGGACGGTAGTCCAACAGTCGGGCATTTTTCTTTACTTATACGTCGAAAGTATATGTAATTTGGTATTTGAAAATATCATTGATTGGTGATCCATTACCTTAAATTGTGATTTCGCTAACATTAGCAAAAACGCCTGCAAACGAAGATCATTATGGTAAGTTAATCGCAGTCTTTTGGTTAAAATTACGCAAAAACAAAAAACTTTATTTCCAATTGATACCGTCTTGACTTCATCTTAACATTGTCCAACTATAATCGTTTTTGTAAGGCAAATAAAACAATGGAATGAGGAATTTAAATGGGTAAAAAGAATTTATTCACTGTACTTAGTATTTCAACAGCATTATTAGTAGGAACTGGAAGTGCCTATGCTACACAAATTCAGAAAGATGAGGCAGTAAAAGCGGAACAAATAGTTAACAAACAATCGAATGAAACAACAAAACAAGAAGTAAAAGTACAAGAAAGCAAAAAAATACCAACTGAATTTAGTTTTACTGATGAGGCTTTTTTTACAAGTGATGGTCAGCCTGATTACTATGCTGATAACTTTTTAAATAATCAGGACCTATTTTCTTTATTAAATATGAATGGGGCAGAATTAAAACAAGAATTAGCAACTGGAAAATCGGTTGTTGAAATTGCATCATCTAAAAATGTTTCCACACAACAAGTGTTTGAGGTCATTGCGAAAGCACAGATTATCCTGCAGATTCAAGGTGAAGAAAATGGAGAAATTCCTAAAAACTCTCATACAATGGAACAACGATTAAAAGAGATTGAACCGAAAGTATTACAAATGATTGAGCACAAAACTGAAACACCTTGGAGGTAATGTTCTGTTTCACCGCTTTACTGATTAGAAAATTCAAATATTAAAATTTTTTGTAAAACAAAAAAGACTCCTCTTATTGACTGGGAACTGACCCCATAGTTTGAGACAAATAAAAACACCTTAAGTTGAAAAACAGGTATGTATTACCTAAGACAACTTGGAGGTGTTTTTCTATGGGTACAAGAGTAAGTTATCCAGCAAATATAAATTAAGAGCAGGAGTACCTGTAAAACCAAATAAAACACAAATCAAACCATAGTTGAGATTTGTTCCCTGTCTCATTAACTTGGTCAGTTCGCTAAGAGGACGCCTTTTTCTTTCATACCACACTTAATAACAGTCATCTACTTCAAATGAAAGATATGATGGTAACCTGATGTTTAAATACAGTACATTTCAACGATTCATATTTAAGTAAAAGTAAAATAGTACCCCATCCGAAGTATTCATGACACCATACTGCAAACCATGTAGATCTAATATATTTTTCGAAATGGCTAGACCTAATCCTGTACTACCTTCAGATCGTCGTCTAGACATATCACCACGATAGAATCGTTCCCAAACCTTTTCTAATTGGTCACCTGGAATATGTGATCCTTTATTTTCCACGCATACTTTTACCTGCTCATTCTCAACGATGGTCGAAATATAGATATGCTCATTCAAAGGTGTATAACGGATTGCATTTGTAATATAGTTCGTAATGACTTGTTCGATAAGATGTTGATTTGCTAAAACTTTTATTGAAGTTAATTCTTTATGAATGGTTAATTGCGTTTTCTCTATTTCTAAATGTAACTGATGACAAATATGCTCAATTACTTTGTCTAAATAAAAAGATTCCATTTTCATTTTGTACGTTCCAGACTCGTATTTTGCTAGTTCAAGCATATCGATTATTAAACGATCCATCTTGTCTACTTCTTTTTCCATCGCTTCAAAGTAGTAATCCTTCTTATGACTAGCAACACCGTCTTTCAGGATCGAAATACAACCTTTCATAATACTTAGTGGGGTCTTCAATTCATGTGAGACACCTGAGATAAATTCTTTTCTAGTATTCTCTAATTGTTTTTCTTTTTCAATGTCTTGTTGTAGCTGAGTAATGTGCGAATGTAGTGTATCCGATAGTAAATTTATGTTCTGAGATATATCGCCTATTTCGTCTTTAGAGAAATATTCAATTCGTTCTGAAAAATCTAAGCCTGCAATTTTTCTAGTTGAATTGTTGATTTTTAATAATGGTCTTGCAATTTTAATTGAATAGTAGAAAGAAGCCAAAATAGTTAGTAGTAACACAAAAGCTATCATATAGATAAAATAATCGTTGACCATTTGTGCAGCTTCATCTACTGGTTGTAAGGAAGCCATAGCAAAAATATAACTAATGTTTCCATTTTTATCTTTAACCGGGTCAATGAACAGTTTATATTTTATTCCATTTGTATCATAATTATCTGTTGTGAATGTTGTGAATTGATTTTGTTCATTAAACAATAAGCCTGTTTGGAAATCACTAATACGCTCCATAAAAAAGCTATTACTATAAATGATACTGGAAACATCATTTTGTTCAGGAAATCGGACATTCTGTACGATTCCTTTAAATTGATTAATTCGAAAATTAGGATGATATTGATTTTGATATTTAATTGATATTGTTATTTTCTCATGTAGATTATATTCTTTAAGTTCTTTACTATTCATTTGGAGTTCATTATCAATTCTTGTCCAAATAAATTGATTTAACCAATCAGAATCATTCTGTACAGAATATAGATAAAACGGGAGTATTATATTATTTTTTTCAATCGTATAAAGATCCACTTCCTCACCCATTGTAATGGTAGGCGTATCTTTAAAAACATCTTCTCCTTTTAATAAATGATACAGTGGAATCGTTACGAATTGATTTGAATTTTTCTCGTCATTTATCTTTATTTTTACATAGTAATCATTTGATGATATGATATTTCCTTTTTTATCCAATGTGGTTATCCATGTATTGTTAGTACGATAAAAATCTTGTTCTAATTGCTGGATGGATTGCACATTTCCATTACTTTTTAAGTATTGTTTCTCAAATGATTTGATACTTGATTTCAAGTCATTTACTTTCTGATTTTCATAGTATTGCTTAAAGAATATGGTCTGACCAATATAAATTGTCCCTGTAATGAACAAACATAGCGTTGTTGTTAATAAAAATAATTTTAAAACAATACCGTATTTCATAAACTCTCCTCAAACTTATACCCTGTTCGAATAATCGTTGAAATCAGTTTTGATTTGGTTCCTAATTTCGCTCGCAAATTACGAATATGTGTATTGATCGTTCGATCATCACCAAAGTAGTCATGTCCCCAAACCTTATACAAGAGTTGTTCTCTTGTAATCACGATTCCTTGATTTTGCATTAAATACGTTAAGATTTCAAATTCGGTATGTGTTAAATTAACATTTACACCTTCTACCTTTACTAACCTTGAAGAAAAATCTACTGAAATCCCATTTTTAGTTAAAGTATCAATTGATCCTTCATTCAATCGATATCGACTTTCAAGTAAACGTTTAACTCTTGCTAATAAAATTGGTGGACTATATGGCTTTGCAACATAATCATCAGCACCTAGCTCAAACCCAAGTAATGTATCATCCTCATCAATACGTGCGGTTAACATGATGATTGGAACATTTGATACCTTACGGATTCTTCTACAAACAGTCCATCCGTCTACTTTTGGCAACATGATATCAAGAATAATTAGATGAAAAGCATAGTTTTGAAATGATTCTATTGCTTGTTCACCATCAATGGCTTCAACTACCTTATACCCCTCGTTTAATAAATAATCTTTCACTATCTCACGTAAAATAGTTTCATCTTCCACTATTAAAATTTTGTACTGCATTTTCAAACCCCCACACTCTCTTTTGATACGATACTCTTTATTCTTATTATCCAATAACTCTTCGATTACTACATCCTTAAATGAATAAATCGTTCCCATTACGAGAGAGAGTAAATATAAAAGGAAAAAAACCATTAAACATGGTAATAAGAAAAATGTTGCAACTCTACAATTGTTATTTAATTCTTTACCAATGGTTATGTGCTAACTTCTTTCAATATTTGAATTTCAATAAATTTAAAATCTGTTTCAATAAAGTATAGCCTTACGAAATAAAGATGAGGTAAAGATACCATTAGAGATATTAGAGAATGAACTCCAAAAGCTCAAAAATTTAGCAGTGAATGTGAATATAAATGGAAAATGAGAATTCGAATCCCCCATAAGTGAAAAAACCTTTTATTTTTCACAAGTGAAAATAAAAAAGAGAGGAACGCAATAGGTTGTGTTCGTTTATTTGTAAAGTGAATTAAAGTAGTTGCATCTGACGTAACGGTAGATATTATACTTAAGAAAAGGGAAATGAAAATATGTATTCAATTGGTCAATTTGCGTACAAATTCGCATGTTTCTTATCAATAGTAGGTAACTTTAGAAAGTAGTGAAGCAACGCTATTGACAAAACTGCTTTTTCGTGAGATAATAATTTTTATGCTGATTAGCTAGTTTATAAATATTGGCATTCTACTAAATGTTTTTGTAGATACTTATTCACACTGGAGTGACTTTGGGGTCACAAGGACGCAAAAGAAGGTAGGGTTTGCGTTGCTTAGGTTAGAAAGCTAACCAGTGGAATTTTACCGCGGTACAGAAAGCTATAGGCTTTTGAGTAAATATTCCCCGGATGATTGGGTTGAAATTTGAGTTTTATTAAAATTAGCTAATTATAAATTAAGGGGTACTCTCATGCTGAGGGTGCCCCTTGTCCAATTCTAGAACTGTTTTTACATATAAAACAAATGATTAATGCAAATTGATATGATTAAGAAATGACTATCTCTTCAAGTAGATAGTCGTTTTTTTATTTGACTGTATATAAAAATGAGTGTGGTGCATATAATACATTTGGCTAATATATTATGTATATGTAATTAAGTGGTAAAATAATGGGGGATACAAAATGCATCAACATAAGGTAGACAAAGGGGATGGTACCAATGGAATTAATTGATAAATATATCCATGAAGTAACTCGAAGATTGTCTCAAAAAGATCGAGCAGCTATTGCTCTTGAATTGAAGGCGACTATTGAAGATATGTTGCCTTCTGATTATACGGAAAAAGACATCAAAGAGGCGCTTGTAAAATTAGGTGATCCAGCAGTTCTTGCAAAAACCTATCAGGATAAACCCATGTATTTAATTGGTCCTATATATTTTCAATCCTATATATCTCTTTTAAAAACGATAGTTCCGATTGCAATGACTATTGCTCTTATTGCATTTGTCATAGATTTTGCTTTTAGTTATGAGGGGGATGAAGCCTTATTAATGGTAGTCCTCAAACTTGTTGGTAATGGTATTGGTATGATGCTAGAAGTTGCGATTCAAGTATTCTTTTGGTTAACCTTAATCTTTGCGTTTCTCGAAAGATTTGCCAAAGAGCCGAAAGAGGAAATTTTGACTGGTCTTCAAAAATGGACACTTGATGATTTAAACAAAGTGCAGCTAACTACTAAGCATAAATCTATTTCAAAGTATGCGTTTTTTGGTAGTTTAGTATGGACCGCTATTTGGGTTTCAATTTACTTTAATGCGGATCGTTTAATTGGAGTGTACGTGAATAGAGAAGAAGATCTCATTTTTAAATATCCAACATTTAATCAACAAATTTTAAATGATTTTTGGATTCTAATTGTGATTATTGCTGTCTTGGGTATTGCATTATCTCTCTATAAACGAATCCAAGGACAATGGAGTAAAAAAGTCGTTATTTTCCAAACGTTTTATGAGCTCATTGCTACTGCTGTCTTGATCATAATCATTACGCGACCGAATATTATAGAACCAGAGTTCACAAAGTACTTATTGAATTTTATTGATATGCAGGAGGACAGATTTGTATTACTGATTGTATTAGCTACCATAGTGATTTCTATTATCACTGCTGCTTTTTCTATAAAAGATGCTGTAAGCAGAACGAAGATGTAACAATCCTACCAAATATCATACAGGAAACGACTAAGTCGTTTTTACATGAATTATTCTTATGTGTAAAAGATTATGAAGTATCACAAATAGATGTTGAATTAAGCATTATTTCTTTATTTATGCAATGATTATTGACAGTTAAAAGAATCTGTTGCATGCTTATAATTAAATATTTAGCGAAAAGAAGACTAGTATGTGTGATCTTACTGTATAAGAGAGCGATGTTCACCGGCTGCAAGACATCGTAACAGCAAACACACGGAACCTACTTCTTAGCTCCTATGCAAACATAGGCGCAGTCTCAAGCGTTATGAGGTTGAGTGGGGTGCATTTAATGCATTCAACTAAGGTGGTACCACGAGAAGTAACCCTTTTCGTCCTTGATATATTCGAGGGCGAAAAGGGTTTTTTATGTTGTATTGGAGGCAATAAAGATGGATAAAAAACGAATTGTTGTGAAAATAGGTAGTAGCTCTTTGACGAATGCGAAGGGTGAGATAGATCAAGTAAAGTTTCAAGATCATATAAATGCAATTGCAACACTACGTAAGGCAGGTCATGAAGTGGTATTAGTATCTTCTGGGGCTGTGGCATGTGGTTTTCGTAAGCTAGGTTACTCTTCAAGACCTGTTACGTTAAAAGGAAAACAAGCAGCTGCAGCAGTTGGTCAAAGCCTTTTAGTACAATCATATACAGAACAATTAAGCAAACATGGTATTGTGACAGCACAGATTTTATTAACTAGAACGGATTTCTCAAGCAAGTATCGTTATAAAAACGCTTATTCTACATTGTCAGAATTATTGGATCGTTCCGTATTACCAATCATCAACGAAAACGATACGGTGTCAGTAAAAGAACTTACTTTTGGTGACAATGACATGCTCTCTGCGTTAGTAAGCGGATTAGTACATGCTGATCAGTTAATAATCTTAACAGATATAAATGGATTGTATGATGCGAATCCATTTAAAAATCCAGATGCAAAACGCATTGATTTTTTAACTGAAGTTACTGAAGAAATGTTGTCATTCACTAGTGGAGCAGGTTCAAAAGTAGGAACGGGTGGCATGGAATCAAAATTAATGGCAGCGAAAACAGCATATGAACTTGGCGTGAAGGTATTTATCGGTATCGGAAAAGGTGATCGAAAATTATTGCAAGTATTGGAGGGTACAGGGGACGGGACGTATATAGAGAAAGACGAACTACCTGTATTAAATAACAATAAACAATGGATTTCATTATTTTCAGCTGTTTCAGGTAAAGTTTTTGTGGACGAAGGTGCGGAGCAAGCACTTGTCTCCAAAGGTAGCAGTTTACTTCCTGCAGGTGTATATAAAATGGAAGGTGATTTCCAAAAAGGCGATGTTGTTGAAGTTTACGGTAAAAATGGCGTGCTTGGAAGAGGAGAAGTATTCTATTCCGCAGATGAACTAAAACAAGCTATGGGGAAACGAACAAACGAACTAATCGTATCAAATATTGAGGTCATTCATCGTGATAAGTGGGTAAAAGCATAACTAAGTGGAGGTAACATAATGAGCGAAGTAGAAAAAAAGGGTAAGTTAGCGAAAATAGCAAGTTATCATATGAACAGTAAAACAACGCAAGAAAAAAATGAAACATTACAAAAAATTGCAGAGCAACTACTGATAGATAAAGAATATATAATTGAAGAAAATAACAAGGATATTGAAGCAGGTAGTGAAAAAGGTCTTTCAGAATCAGTTTTAGATCGCATATTCTTAAATGAAAAACGCATTCAAGATATGTCAGATGCGATTCTATTATTAGTAAAGTTAAATGATCCAGTTGGTGAAGTATTAGAGGATATTCAGAAAGAAAATGGTTTGCATATTCTGAAAAAAAGAGTGCCACTTGGTGTGATTGGCATGATTTATGAAGCAAGACCAAATGTTACTGTAGATGCAGCGACACTAGCTTTGAAAACAGGAAATGCTGTACTTTTACGTGGCAGTTCATCTGCGAAGTTTTCGAATATCGCACTAGTTGCATCGATACATAAGGCACTTGAGCAGACAACACTACCAGTAGATGCAGTGCAGTTAATCGAAGATACAAATCGTGAAACAGCGAAGGAATTATTCCATCTAAAAGAATATCTAGATGTACTGATTCCTCGCGGTGGAAAAGCATTAATCGATACGGTTGTAAGTGAAGCGACAGTTCCGGTTTTAGAAACGGGCGCGGGAAATTGTCATATTTATATAGACGAATCGGCAAAACCTGAGATGGCAACAAATATCGTCATTAACGGAAAAACACATCGTCCATCTGTATGTAATGCAACAGAAAGTGTATTAATCAATGAAAAATGGTTTGCACAGCACGGTGTTGCGTTATTAGAAGCTTTAGCGGCACATGACGTTGAGATTATTGGCGATGGCACTGTTTGTAATGCATATTCAGATGCAAAGCTTGCTACAGAAGAGGACTGGGCAACAGAATATTTGGCATTAACAGTTAGTGTAAAAATCGTGTCAAATGTTGTAGAAGCAGTCGAGCATATAAATAAATATGGTACAAATCATTCTGAAGCTATATTAACGGAAGATGCGATTGCAGCAGCGCAATTCTTAAACGGTGTTGATGCTGCAGCAGTTTATCATAATGCCTCTACGCGCTTCACAGACGGCTTTGAATTCGGTTATGGTGCGGAAATCGGCATTAGCACTCAAAAGCTTCATGCAAGAGGACCAATGGGATTACAAGCAATGACTTCGAGTAAGTATTTTGTATATGGGAATGGGCAAGTAAGGGGCTAATAACTGATTACAAAAAAATGTGTATTAGCTGAAAAAGGAGATACCATCTTGGATAAAACAAAAGTAATGGCTTATTTTAGTGCGTTTGGAGATAACTTTCCTTTGGAGGAAGTAACAAATGGTCTGGATGTAGAACCTACAGAAACATACAAAAAAGGGGATGTTATTAAAACTTTCGCTACTAAAATTTTACGTAGAAAAGAGACAAGTTGGACTTTAAGTACGGGCTATCAAGAATCTCTCGATATAAACGAACAGTTGGATGTAATATTAAAATCCCTAAAAGAAAAAACAAAAGAATTATTACAACTAAAGAAGAAATACGATTTACAATTTCAATTTATGATTGTAATCGAAATAGAAAATAATGATAAACCTGCAATGTATTTGCAGAAAAATATCATAGACTTTTCTAGTTCAATAGATGCGGAAATTCAATTTGATTTATATGTATATAGTTAAATAGAAAAAAGCTGTTAGTTTTAAAACTAACAGCTTTTTTTGATTATGATTCACTAAAAAAGTTCGAGCAAATTGATTTGCCAACGCAAACTTCCCAACTAATAATATCTTTTTATATAAAGGAAAATTTACACTGAATATTAAAATTGATATTGGAAATAGATTTTAATGAAAAAGATTCATATATAACAGTTAAAAAAATTCCTCCGTTGGCAACGGTTGAAATTTCGGAAGAAACACAAAAAGAACTACTAAAGGCTTTTGAAAATGCGAAATTTAAAGAAATGAAAATGGAGGATTCAAATATAGACCTACATTACAATTACCTCATAAACATTTCGGTAAGTGGGTACTTTGCTTTGTTTGTGGATTCATCTAATAAAATCATATACGTGGATGAGACACAAAAAAAATATATAATGGTGGATGATAACGATTTTTTTGATATTTTAGAAAATGCTGTAAAGAAATAAAAAAGTGTATTTTTATTACCGATAGGAAGCTAAAACCAGTTGATGATGTCTAATTTGACAATGTCCTGTTATTGCATCGTTAATACTTTTGATAGTTTACTATAAAATCGTTATAAGCCAGTAAGTGCGTTCCTGCCCTGAAAATGCTATAGTTTACTTATGAAACGTTTAGATTTAAAGGAGCAAATGATGCAAAGATATACTTATTTACACCCAAATTCGATTGAAACAACACCAAAAATTACGGTAGCTGATGAGTCAGGTCAGGCTATATTCACATTTCAACGCCACTACTCAAATAGTTTGAAGCGTATACTAGATAAAGTAATGGATTATCGTTATTTTTTAAGATATGACGTTTTTGATATGCAGGATGAGCCACTTTTCACTTGTAAAAAGGTAACTCGTAAAGGAAAAGTTTTTTATGAAGCAAAAGATTTAAAACAACAAAAGAAATATATGCTTGCCTACGATGGTTGGAAGGAATTGATTCCAGACCTTGTGATCACAGATAGTCAAATGAAAATGATGATACATAAGGAAATGGAAGATTGGTCCCGCTTTGCACTTGATGATGTAGATATTGCCCGTTGGAAGGCAACAGAAGGTGATGAGTTCTTGATAGAGCTAGAGATTGAAGAGAATTCGCCAATTCAAAATCCAGCATTTTTCATCGCAATCAGTCAATGTGTTCTGTTTGTTGGTGCATAAATTAAAACGTAGTAGATATAATGTCTACTACGTTTTTTATTTGCCCATTGAATGGACTATTAGACCAATATGTGTAAAATAATTCAACATGCCAAATAAAATAAAGGCAATCCCTGCGATTTTCCAACAAGTGATCATGATATTGAAGATACTCGGTTTTGCATATTGTTTTAAAGTAAAGGGTAACAATATTGCGCCAATGCCTGTTATTCCGTATAGAACGGATATGAAGAGTCCTTCAACTAAAGGGTATTTGGTAAAGGAACTCGTAATTAGATCATCATTAAAAGTTGAGAATAATTGAAGACGGATACTTGCAATGGTAATAGAAAAAAGAGCTAAACCCATAGCAAAAGTAAAGTATGAAAGTGGTTTTAGCAATATGGGTGCTTCTTTCATTAATATTCGAGAAATAGTCATTGAATCAATATAATCAACGTTATTTTTCGCGAAAACATTAGCTTTTCTCCATAGAAGAATTGATACTGCTAACAATAAAACACCAAAAGCTAATGAAAGCTCGCCGAAGATAATAATGTTATAAAGAAAATCTATTTTATATAATGGCCATTTTAAAGACATTTGCGCTCCAGTTATTGTTAAAATAAAACCTGGAATAGCAAACCCAATTGACCATCCTTCCAATTGTCCAATTTTTGATCTCTTCAAATGCTTCATAAATCGAACTATTAACAGTAATCCAACACCGATTGTAATAGACATTATGGCACCATTGAGAGGTATCGTACCTAAATTTATAGTAATGTTCATCACTCCAAACAAAGAAAGAATGGACTTAGTGTCAACATTAGAGAGAAAAACATGCATACTTAGAAAGATAAATGAAAAGCGTAAAAGACACTGTAGGAATGAGGAACGAAGATGCAGTATCTAATTTTTTTAAAAGGAGTGAGCGAATTGAAAGAGAGAGTGTTACCAATAGCTTCAATAATTTTATTGATAACAGCTGTATATTTTTACATTAAAGCAAGGCAATATGCGTTTATAGATAATTTGGGAAGATTTATAACAATATCAATTGTCTTATTAATGGGATTGGGAATCTATTATATATTGCAGCGACAAGGAAATCAGTATGCACCCATTAGTTCTCGCTTAGGTATTTCCAGCATCATTTTCGTCCTAATATTACTTATTAGTTTTGAATTTTATAAACCAACATATACACTTGCTGAAGCTGAAGTGAAGATTGCTGACTATTATAGCGTAAAAGTAATGACAGAAGAAACTGGTAAAACCATTTATAACACAGATTCTTTTGCATTACATACAGATTGCTATTTAATTATTGGTAAAGATGGCGAAAAAGAAAATCGCTATTTGTTTTATCCATATTCTGGTGAAATGACTAAAATAGAAAGCGAACAGGAGCGATAATTTGAACAAAATACATATCGTATTTGGAGACTCGGCTGCTGGTAGTTTAAAACATGCACTACATTTGATGAAAAAAACAAAGGAGGAAAGGGTTTTTGTCGTTAGAGATGTTTTTTCCATAGGACCATTAAATGATCCACAGGCTCGTATTGACTGGATGCAAGAACACATCATAAGAGAAGTGGAAAAGTCGTATGATCCTTTACAAAGCGATCAATTTAAAGGCATACAAGATGACGTACCTGTTTGTATTTGGGTATCTGAAAGTGCGCATGAACAAACAGGGTTACGGTTTGTAATAAATGAATTAAATAATACCCAAAATCCAATTGAAATAGTGAATGTTAGTACTCAATTAAAACAGTTAGAGCCGCTGTTTGTACCTAGGACTACAGGAGAAGTGGTTCCTGAAAAATTAATTAATATGACGTCATCTGGTGAGTCAGTCTCCAAATCGGATCAAGCTCGTTATATTAAAGAGTGGCAGAAACTCTCAAAGACAATGAATGATCTACGCTATCTGGAAGACGGCATAATTATTTCTACAGAAGCTAATTATTATGATAATTTCATCATTGAATGTGCTAGATATTTACATAAAGAACTTCAGGATAGGACTGAAGAAGAGCCTGAAGAATTTATGAAGGCAGCTAGGTTAGTTGGTGAAGCATTTGGCAATATTGAAAATCATATCGGTGATGCATTTATTGAGTACCGTTTAAGAGAGTTAATAGCAAACGGTATGTTTGAAGTAAAAGGAGACACAAGTGCTATGCGCTTATACAGCGTAAAATTAAAGGCTGCCTTCATGTAAAATGAAGCAGTCTTTTTTTTATAAAGTTAAGATTATAAGCTCTTGATGATAAAAAAGGCATTAAGTCGACATCTATGGAATAGAAAATAAAAAAAGTGGCATATCTATATAAAATCGGAAATTCATAGAGCTGCAAACAAAACATTATTGAGTTATTGGATATATGGTTAAAAAAATCAAAAAAGGGTGAGACTGAAAAATAAGAATAAGTCTAAATTGTTACTAATTAATTTTATTTAGTAATTATGAATTATCCTTGCAGCTTAAAAATAGTAAAAGAAATGCATTAATGTTAGAATTATTTGAAATTAAAGATAACTTTAGGAGGCAATCCATGCGCAAATTTACTAAACAGAAAGCTTTTTCTTTCCTCTCAGTTTTGATGGCAGGTTCAATATTGATAACAGGTTGTAGTAGTGATAAGACAGCCAAAAAGGTAGAAACCATTGGGGTAGTTGCTGAGGCTGATGCAAAAGTTTCTAATGACTTTAAGCAAAGCATAGAAGCAGTGTTAAAAGTTGAATTGCCAACATCTAAAGAAGAAATTCACAGTGTTGTAAAAAGCATTGTTGATGATGAATCTTATTTAAAGAATGCAGAAAATCGAGAAAAATTCCTAAAGCTAGCAAATCAGCAAATAGCGTATTTGAAAACTGTCGACATATCTCCTAAGACTGAAGCTGAAAAAGAAATTCATCATGCCTTCAATAACTATATAGGTTATCAAAAAGGTATATACAATAGCTTGAAATCATATGCAGATGACCAAGATGAATTTTTTATGAATACGTATGCTACGAATAAAAGCATGTCCGAGAAATACTTAAAAAACTTAGAAGAAGCGCTAGCAAAGTATAATGTGTCAATAAAAAATAAATAAGGGTGATTTATTTTGACCATCCTGACAAAGACGATTAACTCATTTTTGAGTATTAATCGTTTTTTTTTTTGACTTTGTTATCTTGTGTTTTCAGGATTTCACTAGTATTTTTACTGTTCATTAGCTAATATGGAAATTAATATAAAAAATTTACTCAATACGAGGTGATGATCATGGGGGATTTCAAGAAAATAAGCCCAATTGAAGCAGCGCATCTATTTATCAATAAGTATTTTCCAAATTGTCAAGGAGCAGTGTTGGCTGGAAGTGTTGTAAGAGGAGAGGGAACAGATACTTCTGACCTCGACATAGTCGTATTTGATAAAAGTCTAAATTCAAGTTATAGAGAGTCCTTTAACGAATTTGGGTGGCCAATCGAAGTTTTTATACATAATTTAACGTCTTACAAACACTTTTTCGAACTCGATTACAAAGCTGCTAAGCCTTCTATGCAAAGGATGGTATGGGAAGGGATTATATTAAAAGATAAAGGGATTATCCAATCGATAAAGCTAGAAGCTAAAGAGATTTTAGATAAGGGACCTGACAGATGGACGGAAGAAATCATTACAACGAAGCGATATTTTATAACAGATGTATTAGATGATTTTATAGGTTGCAAAAATCGTGCAGAAGAAATTTTCATTGCTAACACATTAGCTGAGCTTATTCATGAATTTGTGTTAAGAACTAATGGTCAATGGATAGGATCCTCAAAATGGATAATTCGAGCATTAAAGAACTATGATGAAAAGTTTACCGAGGAATTTGTTGATGCATTCGATACGTATTATAAAACGGCAGAGAAAAAAAAAGTTATTCATTTAAGTGAAATGATATTAGAGCCTTATGGAGGTCGTCTATTTGAAGGCTTTTCGATGGGAAAAGCTAAGTAAAATCATGAATTAAAAAATGAAATAGAGCCATAGAAAGAGAACGCTTTAAAGTGGTCTCTTTCTATGGAGCATTTATCATAAGATTAAGTATTACTGATTCGATGCTTAAATCGTTTGAGTTGAAAAAGAATAAAGCAACCGATACAAAACCCTAAAATAGCTATAAAAGAAGCAACAGCGACCATGATCGTAAATGTATATGCAAGTACTGACCAATTAGTTAAATAGCCAATTAAGCCAAGAAATAAGCAAGAAATAGCTATACATGAATTAAACTTTTGCTGGCCAACATCTTCAGGTATATAAGCAGAAGGTTCTTTTTTCAAAAAGCGACGAGCAAATTTCATAATGGGATTATAATTAAAAATCAAACCAAGTAAATTTGCCAATAAAGGAATGGCTAGTATCCAAGGCTGATCTGTAATCCAAGTTAAAATAACGCTTAAAAGTATAGTCCATTGATTTACACGAACTAATGGCCTTGGAATAAAAGGAACAGTACTCAAATTAAAAACCAACCTTTCTTATTGGAATAATATTATTTTATGCGAAATTGTTTAATTTGTGAAGACGAAAATACAATTAAAAGGAAAAAGCTGCACCAAAAGGGTAGCAGCTTTACACAATTAATATTGATATTTCTTTGTGTCTGTAATGATTTTAAAGTGAATACCTTTAATTTCCTTCGTAATTTCCTCTTTTACGTCATCCAGATTGACTAGTTTATTCGACCCTACATAAGTTGAAAGCTCATCCATTAAGCGATCAAATGAGTTTGAAAATAAGCTACGCATCGCATCAAAGTCTAAATTTCGGAAGCTTCCATCGATCTCGTAAGCTTCGATTGAATTCATTTGCTTTGAAGCACCCGCAAAGCGATCATCATACACCGTATATGTTTCATCAGAAAAGGCAACGATATATAATTCTTCTCCTGTAACCGTATGTAATTCAATATTGTTCTTATGTTTTTTGACATCTGTAATGCTGTGAATACCTTCTGTGTGTTTAATGTTAAATAAGCTCATATAAAAACCCCCTAGATATTAAAGCCATATAGAATCTAGTCGAATGATAATTCCTATATAGTTACTTTCATCATATCACAATTACCGGATACTTGAATTTATACATTATAAATTACTTATTATAATATCAATATTTTGTGAACTTTATAAATATATATTTTACATTATTACCATAAATTTATAATTTAAATATTTACAAGGAAAATAAAGGATGTATAATAATATATGTAAATATAAAATAGAATTATAGACACCTCGGTAGTCTATATAATAACCCCAATATTTACCCATATCTTTATTAAGCTTTATCAATCACTTATCTATGTTTTTTTCACCAGTTTATAAAAGTTTTACTTATGGAAGGGACTGGATTTATGAAATATTTTACAAAGCAGTGGTTCGAAGAAAATCAATTATCTAATTATTTATTTTTCCTTGTTACCATGGTCGATTGGGAAGAGGAAAAAGCTTATTATAGAGAGTATGGTATAGATTTAGAACAGGAACGAAAAATGGAGTTACAACGTGATCGAGAAAAGTTGTTAAGATTTTTACCTGAAGAATTCCATCCTTTTGTTCTAGATGGTTCTATTATCGCAGGATCACCAAATGACAATTTGCGTAACTTGGCAAAAATCTGGTTGGAGCATTTTGATGCTTTGTCCAATGAAAAATTTGAAAGATGTGCAGCAGATTTTATATCAGCTAAAAGTAAACTTCCTAAAGCGGTAAATGATCTATTTGTTGACTCATTTCATGACGCAATAATTCAAACAATAGAAAGAAATGCAGACCATACATGTACAATCAAGTTGAATTTAGAAAATACGTATCATGAAAATGATATGTTAATAATTACTTTCACTGGTGTTAGTGAATTTACTAGTACCGCATCAGTCGGAAATGGCTCATGGTGGTTGTACGAAGAGGTGTCAATAGTTGAGGGTGGTTTTAGACTTAATGTTTTATTTGATAGCCCCTTAGCTGAATTTACTATCGTCGCTAAAGATGTTGTAATTGAATCTAAACAGTAAATAAGAGAACACATATGGCATTGATATGTATCGATGCCGTACGTGTTTTTGTTTACCCATGTATATGACCACTATATTCTGCAAGACTCTATAAATTTATTTACTAGTTAAATAAAATTAAAAACAAATTGACGATATTATTCTGAAAAACATGTAAAATAACTATTTATAGGGGGAGTACATATGATAGGTTATGAATTACATGAGGACAAATTAATGAAAGTAATTCATGTTGTTGTTAATGATAAAATGACATTAGAACAGGCTAGAAAATTTGCTGAAGATTATAAAAGTCTAACGAAATCAATCGATACAAGATCATATGTCTTAGATATTGATTGTACTGCTATGAAAGTTGTAACACCAGATCTCATTGATAACCTTAGTGAAACTTTGAAAATGTATAAACAACCTGGTTTTCACAAAGTGATTATGAAAGTAAGGCATAATAATATATTAAAAATGCAATTAACACGTCTTTCTCGTGAGGCAGAATTAACCAATGTTGAAATAATAAATGTATAAATTATATAAAAATTCACTTATGAACTAGAATAATGGGGTCTCATCAGACTAGCTGTCATGTCCTTTTTAAAAACGAAAAATATTTTAATATTAAGTGGATTAACTATCCTATATATAATGGATTATTTATCACAAATAGAGATATTTTCAGTGATTCCGAGAAGAACTGTTCTAATATTTATTGTAATATTTCTATTAATTTCCTTTTTGCCAATTAAGCGTAAAGAATCAAATGCTTTAAATGAATTTAAGTGGGAAGCTTTCTTAATTGGATATATTGTCCTGACAATGATAATACTGCAATTGCTCGGAGGACAATCAGTAACTGGTATTAGCTTTGAGAATTGGTTTGTGTGGCTTGTATTACTTATATCTGTTTGGGAATTACGCTTAAAATGGCGTAAAGTGAAGCAGGAATCTGCGGTGAAAGAAAACTAATTCTATAGCTTCTTACATAATGAAAAACCACCGTTCACATAATGAGCGGTGGTTTTGTCCTATTATTAAGTATTTTGCCATTTCTTTACGGAAGCAGCAGTACCATAAACGAAATGCATATCAGCAACTTCATATAAAGAAGCGCTTTCATCTAGTTCTTCGTGTACATAAGGAATTCGTGTACGTTTTGATTCAGATATTGGATCTGGTAACGGAATAGCTGAAAGCAAGGATTTCGTATATGGATGGACAGGCGAATGATAAATATCATCTGCTAAACCAATCTCAACGATTTTCCCGCGATACATAACAGCAATTCGGTCACTTATATATTTCACCATAGAAAGATCATGAGCAATGAATAAATAAGTTAAATTTAGCTCTTTTTGTAGCTGTTTTAATAAGTTTACAACTTGTGCTTGAATCGATACATCAAGAGCAGAAATGGGTTCATCTGCAATGATAAAGCTAGGATTTAAACTCAGCGCACGAGCGATACCAATACGTTGTCGTTGTCCACCGGAAAATTCATGTGCATAGCGGTTTGCATGTTCTTTGTTTAAGCCAACAGCTTCTAGTAAGGATTCTACTTTTTCGAGGCGTTCTTTTTTGTTTTTGTATAGACCGTGAATATCAAAGGCTTCACTAATTATTTCTCCAGCTTTCATTCTTGGATTCAGTGAAGCATAGGGATCCTGGAAAATCATTTGCATTTGGCGGTTAAATTGCTTCATCTCATTTGCTGATTTACTACTATGAACATCTTTTCCATTAAAGATAATTTCTCCATCCGTTATATCATATAGGCGAATAATAGAGCGACCAGTCGTAGATTTACCACAGCCAGATTCTCCTACTAAGCCAAGAGTTTCACCTTCATAAATGTCGAAGCTAATACCATCAACAGCTTTTACTGGCTCTTTTGAAGAACCGAAATATTGAGTTAAGTTTTTAATTTCTAATAGTTTTTTCGCCATTTAGCATATTCTCCTTTCCTAAATATCCTTCAATTCGTTTAGCTACAGCTTCAGGAATTGGAATTTTAGGTGCATCTGGATGCAATAGCCATGTTTTAGCAAAATGAGTTTCGCTTACTTGGAACATAGGCGGTTCTTTTTCATAATCAATTGCTAAAGCAAATTCATTGCGAGCTGCAAATGCATCTCCTTTAGGAGGCTGGGTTAAATCAGGTGGTGAACCTGGAATAGTTCGTAATAATTCATCTGAATTACTATCTATATCTGGCATAGAACCGAGTAATCCCCATGTGTATGGGTGCTTAGGATTATAGAAAATTTCATTTACTGTACCATATTCAACAATTTGTCCAGCATACATAACTGCCACTCGATCAGCGACATTAGCAACAACGCCTAAATCATGTGTTATGAAGATAATCGATGTATTACTAGTCTTTTGGATATCCTTCATAAGCTCTAATATTTGTGCTTGAATAGTTACGTCAAGAGCAGTTGTTGGTTCGTCAGCAATTAATAGTTTAGGCTCAGCTGCTAAAGCAATAGCAATTACAACACGTTGTCGCATACCACCAGAAAATTCGTGTGGGTACTGTTTATAGCGTTTTTCAGGCATTGGGATTCCTACTTGATCTAATAGTTTAATAGCGCGTTTTTTTGCTTCAGACGCTGAGACATTCTTATGTTTTAAAATTACTTCAGTAATTTGTCTACCGACACGCATAGTTGGATTCAATGATGTCATAGGGTCCTGGAAAATCATAGAGATCTCATTGCCTCTTACTTTAGACATTTCTTTATCTGAAAGGGGGATTAAATCACGACCATTAAAGATGATTTCACCAGACTCATAAATACCAGGAGGTTCTGGAATCAGCTTCATCAAGGCATTACTTGTAACACTTTTACCCGAGCCAGATTCGCCTACAATGGCAAGTGTTTCTCCGGCTTTTAATTCAAAATTTACACCTCGGACAGCTTGTACGAAACCCGCAAACGTTTTAAAATGGATTCTTAAGTCTTTTACTTGTAAAATTGGTTCACTCATTCTTTTCAACCTCCTTATTTACGTAATTTTGGATCTAGTGCATCCCGCAATCCATCGCCAACTGCATTAAATGCAAAAATAGTTAAAGAAATCATAAGCGCAGGGAAGATTAGTCTCCAAGGCGCATTTGTAATAGCGTTGTTTCCTTCAGAAGCCATTGTACCCCAACTTGCTAATGGTGCTGATACACCAAGACCAAGATAACTTAAGAAAGCTTCTGTGAAAATAGCCATTGGAATAGTTAGTGTCATTGTGACTAAAATAGCACCTAATGCATTTGGAATTAAATGTTTGATGATTAAATGTTTCGTATTAGCTCCAAGTGTTCGTGCAGCTAAGACATATTCTTGATTTTTGATGGATAGTACTTCACCACGAACTATACGAGCCATATTAATCCACCCAGTGACAGAAAGTGCGATAATCATAGGTAACAAACCATCTCCAAGAGCTCCATTTCCTAAAACTACTGATAAAACGATTACAACAAGTAAATAGGGAACTGCTGTTAAAACATCTGCAATACGCATCATAATATTATCTACACGTTCCCCAGCTAGACCTGAAATACTGCCCCATACTACCCCAATAACTAAATCAATAATAGCAGCAGTAATACCAATGAACAAAGAAATTCTTGCACCTTCCCAAACACGAACAAATACATCTCGTCCTAAATCATCTGTACCAAACCAATTGGCTGCTGATGGAGCCTTATTGTATAATCCAAGTTGTTCACTATAAGTATACTGTGAAAATATAGGTGCAAAAATAGCCATTAATAAAATAGCCATAAGTGCTATTAAACCGAAAATAGCTAATTTATTGTGAGCAAATCGAATGATAACCTCTTTCCAAAAAGACACAGATTTCTTTGCTAGCTTTTCAGTTTCTTCATGTCTTCCTCCTACAATTTCAAACATTTCTTTTTCGATTTTTTCTAATTGTTGTTGTGACATTATTTTTTCGCCCCTCTCAGCTTAATACGTGGATCGATAATACCGTATAAAATATCTACGATAAATACCGCAAGTAAAAGGATGATAGAGTAGAACACGGTAGTACCCATAATAACTGTGTAATCACGATTCGAAATACTTGTAACGAAGTGCTTACCAAGTCCTGGTATCGCAAAAATTTGTTCTACAATAAAACTTCCCGTCACAACACCAGCTGTTAAAGGTCCAATATATGTAACGACAGGTAACAGGGCATTACGTAATGTATGTCGGAAAACAATTGTCCATTTGCCAATTCCTTTTGCCCGTGCCATTTTGACATAATCACTATTATTTTGCTCAAGCATACTGGATCGTGTAAGTTTAGCAATAAAACCCATATGTGTCATAGCAATAGCAAATGCAGGTAAAATACTATAGATAAATCCTTTCCAACCACTTATTGGGAACCATCCTAGTTTTAAAGCTACGAAATACTGCAATAAACCAGCCAATACAAAAGAGGGGATTGATATTCCTACGACAGCAATTGTAGTAGCTAAATAATCGGGAAAGCGATTGTGATAAAGCGCTGAAATGACACCTAAAAGTATGCCTAGTCCCACAGCAAGTAGCATGGCTTCAATACCCAGAGTTAAAGAAATAGGGAAACCCTCAGAAATCATATCATTTGTAGAACGCATTTTATATTTCATCGATTCACCAAAGTCGAACGAAGCTGAATCGATAAGATAATCTTTATATTGGATATACCAAGGATTGTCTAACCCATATTTTGCATTTAACTGTTTCTCGATTTGAGGTGGAAAACTACGCTCACTTGCAAATGGACTTCCTGGTGCCAATCTCATTAAGAAGAATGTGGCAGAAATAATGACAAAAAGCGCAAGCAAAATGTACATTAGTCTTTTTAAAATGTATTTAATCACATGAAACTCCTCCTTTTTTTCTTAGAGTTTAGTTTAAAAAAAGCTGTCTCATAAGCCGAATAAACGACTATGAGGCAGCTCTTTGCTGTTGATAGAATATCTAACAGTTTATCCAGCGTGTACTGCGTGCGTACTATTCAGTAATATCTGCTCTTTTAAGCTGGATATTACCGATTGGGTCAGGTTCCATACCTGTTACAGAATCCTTTTTAACAAAAAGGCTAGTGTAGTAGTAGATAGGTGCAACTGGTAGTTCACCCATTGCAATTCCTTCAGCTTCTTTTAAAATTTCTAGACGCTTTGCAGGGTCTTTTTCAGAGACTGATTTCTTCATCAACTCTTTGTACTTTGGATTTTCCCAGCCAGTATCATTGTTGCCATTATCAGCAGTAGAGTACATTTCTAGGAATGTGTAAGGATCTCTATAGTCAGCGATCCAACCCATACGACCTACTTCATAATCTAGGTTAGTTAACTTATCTAAAAATACTTGCCACTCAGAGTTATCAATTTTCACTTTGATACCTAAGTTTTTCTTCCAACCTTCTTGGATAAACTGTGCAATCGCATTATGTGCTTCACTTGTATTAATTGAAATGCCAATTTCAATGTCAGATGCTTTTTTAATGCCAAGCTCTTTCATACCAGCTTCAAGTGCAGCTTTTGCACCTTCAATATCATTGTCTTTAATATAACCGCGGTCTTCTTCAAAACCAGCAATAGCAGAAGGAACCATTCCTAACGCTGGTGTTTGTTCACCTTTTACTACATTTGTAATTAACTCTTGACGATTAATAGCTAATGTCAAAGCTTTACGAATATTAGCATTCTTCGTGAATTTACCTTTATTGTTTAATTTGTACCAATATACACCAGCCATTGGTTGAATATTTAATTGGTTGCTCTTTTTGAATTCATCAATTGAATCCAGTGCTACGGTTTGGAAAGGAGAACCTAGATAATCAATTTCACCAGCTTTAAACTTACTAACCGCTGTAGGTTCTTTCTCTACCATGCCAATATTTACTTCGTCTAATTTAACATTGGCAACATCCCAATAATCAGCATTTTTTTCTAATTTTAGAGAGGCATCATGTTGCCATTCAGCTAATTTGAATGGACCATTTGTAACGTAGTTTTCACCAGCATCTGCGTACCATTCTTTGTTTGCTTCAGCAACCTTTTTGTTAATAGGCATATATGTTTGGAATGCTGTTAACTCAAGGAAGTAAGGTGTAGGATTTGCTAAAGTAACTTCCAATGTTTTATCATCTACAACTTTAATAGCAATGTCATCAGCAGATCCTTTACCAGTATTAAATTCTTCAGCACCTTTAATAGGGTAAAGTTGAGATGCATACTCAGATGTATTAGCTGGATCTAAAGCCCATTTCCAAGCGTATTCAAAATCACCTGCAACAACAGAATCACCATTTGTCCATTTAGCATCACGTAATTTAAACGTGTAAGTCAATTGGTCATCACTAATTTGTATATCTTCAGCCAATGCTTTTTCATATTTTGCATCTTTATCAAGTCTAGTTAAACCTTCAAAAAGACTTAATAAAATATTCCCAGAAGTTGTATCAGTAGCCAACTGCGGATTCATTGCAGGTGGTTCAGAAGCAATTACTAAATTTAGTGCTTTTTTCTTTTCTTGCACTTCACTTCCAGTACCTTTATCACCTTCATCTTCTTCTTTAGCTGTTTCTCCCCCAAAATTACATGCAGCTAAGATCAATGAAATGATTGCTAAAAGAGTGAACAATAAATACTTTTTCTTTTTAGCCATTTAAATCCCCCTTATCTAAAATAATAAGCCCTTGTGAAAAGCTTAATTTCAATATAACAAAAAAAGATTTCCATAGAAACAAATAAAATCCATTAATATATTTTATTAGGAAAATAACTTTTTAATAGTAATATTGGTAGATTTAGCGCGCTGAATTATAAAAGTGTGTTCATGGTATTTTTATGATATAAAAAATAGATATTTTAAATATTTGAAAGAAAATTGATAACATGAATATTTATTATGTTATCAATATAATAAAAAATATAATTTCAGAATATTAAAAATAGTTCGAAATAACTACGTCTTTAATTACTGAAAATTCTCTCTATTTCTCTCTATTTCTACATTAATATACTTTTTCCGTAAACTACTTACCGCTTTAATTATATGATTCAAAGTATTCTCTTATGAATAAATGTATTATTTTAAGATTTAACTCCATCTTTTAATTTGTTATTATTGAAAGGAGAGTTCGTCACCTATTTTGGTTAATAAAAAATCTATTCTAATTATTAAGGATCTGTATATGAAAATGATGTAATTGTATGTGCGATTTAAATATAACTAACATATACATTTCTATATTGAAGATGATAAGTTTGTCCAAGTTCCTACACCGTAATTATTTTAGCAGTAGGGGTCGTCAATTTTTTGGTTTCTTGTATCGAGCAGTTATATTGAACAATGAGTTAACATCAAAATTAATTGTTTTCATGATTGCTAGTGTTCTTTTGATATTGTTTTGTCTAAAAGAGATTCAAAATGTAAGAAATTATATTGAAGGAACTACAAAATAGGGCAACAACCAAAAGGGTCCATTGCGTATTTTAAACGCAATGGACCGTTAATTTTAAATGGGAAATTGAATGAGGAGGTGTTGTGAAAATGAATAATCATAAAGTAATGATCGTTGATTTTGCACATAATGGGCCTCAAACGTGCTTTGTAAAATTTTCTGGTTACGATGATGAATTGAAAAGGGAATTTACAGGGATGGTACGTTTTGTAGGGGAATTACCATATGGAGATGTAATTCATCCAGCAAAAAGTGAGCTTTCAAATAGCTGTAGAGAGTTTCTGAAAAATTATTTAATACAACGATTTAATCTAGGACAATTTGATGAATAAAAATGATGCTTATAAAAATAGCTATTATATATGAAGAGATTTTTAAATTTAATATGTATAGTTCTTGTAATAAGAAAACAGATTATTACTATGGAAATAATATAGAAACAATTACCAATGCAAAATTTAACTTATTTATAATTCAAAAGATTTAGTACTGATCCTCCTAGTTAGTAAAAAAATTTAGTAATATGGACAAATGTTGGTTCAATTGAATCAGTAATTATGACTATTCATAATGCTATAGTTATGTTGGTGATATACAACGATTCGACAGTTTTAGTCGAGTTTTTGTAGATTAATATGTTCACTTAATTTTGGGATGCGAGGGGTTAGGCAAATGTCTATTCAAAAGAAAATTAGTTTAGGCTTTATTACGATGATTGTCATGCTGTTAGTAATTTTAGTATTTAACTATAATCGTTTATCAGCAGTTGAAGATGCTTTCGATGAAGTAACGAAAGATCGTTTTGAAAAAATCCAATTAGCGAATGATATTCAATTCAATCTTGCTGCGCAAGGTTTGTATTTACGTTCTTATTTAATAGAAGGTAATGATACAGAAAAAAGGAATTTACAAATTTATCAGCAAAAGCTTAATCAATCATTAACTGATTTAAATAGTAAAGAAATGTCGGAAAAAATGCATTCTTATATGTCTGACATCAAATCAAACAAAGACAAATTTGATAATTCTGCAGATTTGGTCATTTCAGAATATGAAAAAGGCAATAAAGACGTTGCTTATAAAGAATTGAAAGAAGTTGGTTCGGTAGCAAATGGAAAGATTCTAGAATCTGCTATTGAAATTATGGACTTTCAGAAAAAAGAATTAGATGAGGCAAATGAAGGTGTTCATAAAGTAGCAGAACAAGCTATGCGTCTAGCGAGTATCATCTCTTTACTTAGCATAATTCTAGCAATTTTCTTCATCATATTCATTAAGAAAACAGTTGTTAATCCTTTAATGGCAATTGTAAAAGGTTCTAATTTAATTGCTACTGGAGATTTAACACATTCGGATTTTGAAGTTAAGACTAAAGATGAAGTCGGTCAATTAGCAGTATCCTTCAATCAAATGAAGCGCTATCTAAAAGAATTGATTACTAGTATATCGGATAATACAAGTCAATTAAGTGCAGCAATTGAAGAGCTATCTGCAAGTACAACTGAAGTTTCACAATCTGCTGAAGGTGTGTCGAATAGCGTTGAGAAAACTTCTAAAGGATCTGTCGATTCCGTTGAAATAGCGAAGGATAGCGCCATTGCAATGCAAGAAACAGCAATCGGAGTAAGCCGAATTGCTGAAGCTTCACAATTGTTATTTGATCATGCAGTTGATACTACGAAAATTGCAAGTGAAGGTACAAAGATATTAGAAGTTGCCAAACAACAAATGCATGTTATTTCCAATTCGACAAATGAAACAAATGAGTTAATACAAAAACTGACTGCACAAACACTTGAGATTCAAAAAATGACAAAAGTAATTACCGATATTACAGATCAAACAAATTTACTAGCATTGAACGCTGCAATCGAAGCGGCACGTGCAGGGGAGCATGGTAAAGGATTTGCTGTGGTAGCAGAAGAAGTACGTAAGCTAGCTGAAGGATCTAAAGGGTCGGCATCACAAATTGTTCATTTGACGCAAACAATCCAAAATGATACAAAAACTGTTGCTTCTTCAATAGAAGAAGGACTAAAAAATGTCAGCCAAGGTGTTTACGTGTTGGATAATGCGAACGAATCATTTGGACAGATTGTAAACTCTGTATCTCAAATGACAACGCAGCTTGAAGATATAACGGCAACTTCCGAGCAATTATCTGCAGGTACTGAAGAAGTAACTGCCTCTGTAGAAGAAATTGCGACAAATGCCGAAATAGCTGCAATGCAATCTGCAAATATTTCAGGTGCTGTAGAAGAACAAACTGCAACATTGCAAGAAATAAACAGTGTTGTACAAGAACTAAGTCAGCAAGCAGTAGAATTACAAACTTTAACTCAACGATTTAAAGTATAAGATAGTAGTTACTATTAAACACCTATCTCTTTGCTTAATAGCTAGAGAGATAGGTGTTTTATTATTGTCAAAATTATTTGTAAAAACCTACTATGATTTAATGCCTACTTACTATAATATATATAATTATCTAATAATTAGGATTTTTATGAAGTTAATTAAGACCTTTATCATGTATTAAGCTCTAAAAAATAAAATTGAATAACATGATATGACAGGAGAGGTTTTTTTGAACAAACTAAAGCATATTAAAATCGGTATGAAATTCAATGTGTTACAAGTTTTCGTTATTTTGTTTTTATGTATTCTGATCACCATTGTAGCAAAATGGGAGATTGAAAAGTCCCTGATGGAAACGTTTGAAGAGCGAGCAATGGAGGCATCTACTTTAGGGGAGACTATAGTAAATGACCGGTTTATAGGCGATTGGACTATTAAAGATGGAGAATTGTATAAAGGAGAGCATAATTTTACGAATGATACTACTTTAGTCGATGAAATAGGCAAAACGGTAAGTGGTGCGGTCACGATATTCAATGGCGATACACGTATTGCCACAAATGTACAAGTAGATGGTCAGCGTTCTATTGGTACAAAAGCATCTGAAACTGTTGTTGATCAGGTTCTTAAGAATGGGAGCACCTATGTAGGGGTTGCAGATGTAGTTGGTACTCCCTATGTAACGGTTTATCAACCTTTAAAAGATGCCTCGGGTAAAGTGATTGGTATGTGGTTTATAGGTGAACCTATTACGAAAATTAATGAAATCACCATGAGTTTAGTGATGAAAATAGTATTGGCATTGTTAGTTGGAGGCACAATTGCGATTCTTGGTAGTATTTTTTTAACTCGAGCACTTGTGAGACCTATTAAACAAATTAATCGCCAGTTAAAAGAAATCGCAGAAGGTGAAGGTGATCTTACACAAGAACTTATTGTCAAGACGGAAGATGAAACAGGTGAATTAGCACATTCCTTCAATCAAATGCTTGCTAGTTTGCGTAAAATGATGAAGCAAGTGGCTGATTCATCGGTACATGTGGCAGCAGCTTCTGAGGAACTAACAGCTAATGCTGAACAAACAACTGAAGCGACAAGTCAAATTGCACAATCGATTCATGATATTGCAGAAGGTGCTGAAATGCAAGAGAATGGGGCTAATATTAGTTTCCAGTCAATAGATACCGTTCGTAATAATCTACAGAAAGTTGTAGACCAATCTACAACAGTTACACAAGTAGCTAAAGAAACAAGTCAAGAAGCATTAAATGGAAATGATACTTTACAAAAAGTAATTCATCAAATGAATGTCATAAATGATGCTACTTCAAATGCTAGTCAATCTATAGACGAATTGGGCAAGCAATCAAATGAAATCGGTAACATTGTAGCAGTTATTACTGCTATCTCTGAACAAACGAATTTACTTGCTTTGAATGCTGCAATTGAAGCGGCAAGAGCGGGAGAGCATGGTAAGGGATTTGCTGTAGTAGCAGATGAAGTGAGAAAATTAGCTGAACAGTCCAAAGTATCGGCATCGCAAATTTCTGACCTGATATTACAAACACAAAAAGGAACTGAAAAGGCTGTAAAAGCAATTGAACTTGGAACTAAAGAAACAGCCTCTGGTATGCTAGTCGTCGAAGAAACTAAACAAGGCTTTGAGAAAATCCTTCAATCGGTGGACCAAGTGACAGTGAGAATTCAAGAAGTTAACCTAATTGCGAAGAATATGTATGATGCTGTTAATAAAGTATATACATCAGTAGAAGATAATTTGAGCATTGCAAAAAACTCATCTAGTACAACGCAATTAGTTGCCTCTGCATCAGAGGAACAACTTGCTACAATGGAAGAAATCACATCTTCAGCAGAAACGATGTCTAAAATGTCAGAAGAACTACAGCTTTTAGTGAGTCAATTTAAGTATTAGTTTTCTCTACCCTCTACTTTTAGTAGAGGGTTTTACTGTAATATGGAAGAAAGGGGGTGATAAATATTGCAAACAGGAATTTTCATTAGCATTAAACCGCCATACTGCAAACTGATAAAGTCTCAAGAAAAGGTTAATGAGTTTCGATCGAAAATCCCGAAGTTACCAGTGAATCATTTCTGGATTTATGAGTCTGCACCTAGTTCATCTTTAAAATATTGCGCCATAGTCGGTACACCGGTTCATTTTCCGGATAAAGTAAAAGAGGTTGGCTACGGTGATCAATCCTTTAATGAGGGGAACTCAAAATATACATATGCCTATCCCATTTTACAATTATATGAGTTAACTGAGGCTATTCCACTTAAAATATTAAAAGAAATGTACCAGTTTTCACCACCACAAGGTTTTGCGTATTGTGGAAGATATCCAAAATTAGATATTTATTTGAAAAATCATGCACAATGGCGTGAGGTTTTTTAACTGTACTATAAAAAGGAGACGATTGAGATGAAAAATATAGAATATGATAAAAAAGTGAATCCGATCATTAAACCGTTGTACTTTCTTGGTATTTGTATAGTAATTGGAGGATGTATGGCTGGTGAAAAAACTACTGGTAATTCTAATGAGCAAAGAATTATTGTAGAGAATGATGATAGTGGTTTTGTACAATCAACTTACGGTCCACTTTTAAATGAAGAGGAAGTTATAGAATACTTGGGTATTGATGGACCAACTTTATATACTTTAACAAGTAATGATGGAAGTGATTACAAAGGTCTACCTTACCTACAAGTAGATGAGATAAAATATTATCCTAAAGAAAGATTGGATAAATGGCTAAAGGATTTAGGTTCTTTAACGATTATCGGAAATTAAAAAGCTAGCATTTGCTAGCTTTTAATCATTTTCAACTTCCCTAGTTTTTGATTTTAATCTGAATGCCTTTATTAAATAAAAGGCAAAAGTGATACATGCAATCATAAGTATTAAGAATACAATAGCAAGGGGATAAGATTCATTGGCGTATTTCCCCAATGCTTGATTGCCGAATAGTATTATTAATACGACGACAATGGTAATGCAAAATGGATTTAACATATTTGGAACAATTTTAGACATGATATAATGGAGCTCCTTTAACTAATCAATCATATAACTCAATATTATCATACTGAAGGTTGTTCTAATATTGAAAACCTATTTAAGTCAATTCACTATTAATAGCAAAAATGGAATAGAGGGAAAAGAAATGCGTATTCAATTAATAGCTTTAGATATGGATGGTACTACTTTAACGCCATCATTACAGTTAACAGAAACAACGATTGAAGCCATAAAAAACACAGTGGACAGCAATGTAGAAGTTGCTATTTGTACAGGAAGAACGCTTGATGAGTTAAAGGATGTATTCATGGATTTACCTTTTGTCAAATATGCAATCACCGGGAATGGCTCAGCAGTATGGAATTTGGCTAAGCAACAAAAAATATACGAAGATACATTAACGCTTGAACAAACGCTACAAATTATGCAATTGCTTAAGCCAATAGATTTACGTATAGAAGCATTCGCGGATGGTAAAGCCTATATAAGTCAACATTGTTATGATCGGCCAATAGAATACGGCGCAGGTGACTTTGCTGACTTTATAATCAAAACGCGCACACCTGTACCGAATATTCATGATTTTATCACTGAACGAAAATTACCAATCGACAAATTTAATCTGTTTTTTAAAAATGTTGAGGAACGGGCTGCAATGTGGGATCAACTAGAGGAGCTTGGCTACAACATTACAACATCGTTTCTGCAAAATGTTGAGGTGAACTCGAGTACGGCTAATAAGGGCAATGCATTGAGGGAGTTAAGTAATTCATTGAATGTGACGTATGAAAACGTCATGGCTATTGGAGATGCCATGAATGATTTGACGATGCTAGAATTTGCTGGTCTACCAATTGCAATGGGCAATGCCATTCCAGCTGTTAAAGAAATAGCTCAACATATTACAGATACTAACAGCAATGAAGGGGTTGCTAAAGCCATAGAGAAATTCATATTGAAATAATAAAACGCACTCAATGTAAATAATTGAGTGCGTTTTTGTTTAACTAGAGCCAGTATATATATTTTGGTATAATAATAAAAAAGTGTATTTTAAGGAGAATTATATGTATTTAACGTTATACATAATAATGGCATTATATCTAGCTTTATCGCCTATTTAGCGCTAGGAGATGTAGCTATAATAATCTTTTTTGGTATCATAATAGGCGTTTTGATTAGAGGACTATTTGTACTTATTGAAGTGAACAATAGACTGAAGAAGCATGATTTTAAGTTAGATAAGGATAAGACTGCTATAGAGAAATATATTGAAGAAAGAGATTTGAATACATAGTAATAAAAAAGTAGTTTGAACATTGATGAAGATTTCATAAGCATATAACGCTATTAGAAATGTGTAATAATCAGGGGAATTTAGAACCTTATTATAAGTTAATGATGATAAAGACGAGGTGATTATTTTATTGGGCAAAACACAACAACTACTTAAGACTTACTGGAGAAAAATAATAGCTATTGTTTTCTTTTTTGTATGTATGTTTTTATTACAGTCAATAAATAATGAAGATACAAAAATGATTACAAACATGATGTCAGCTTTACTTTTGACTTGTCTTTTTGTATTTATTAGATGGTTAATGAATGATAACAAAAATAAAAAATAGTTTATCTTGGTTATCACATGTTTTGTCCCTTATGCTATAAGTTTTATTAGCTCTATATAATAGATGATTTGATTCAAATTTTAATTTCATTATAAATAAAATATGCTAAAATAAATGGTTTAAAGAACTATAAAAAGAGGCAATATAAATCAAATAATTGAATTATATTAAAGTAAAGAAGTCATTTCATTGGAGGTTTAGTATGGAGATTTATTCACTTAGTGGTCCAAGTGGAACAGGTAAAAGCACTGCAGCGCTTGAGTTTGCGCATACACATCAAATCGATGCTATTATAGATGATGGGCTACTGATCGTGAATGGTGAAAAGGTAGCAGGGTTATCTGCGAAATTTGAGAAATCTCCTTTTAAAGCTGTGAAACGTGCAATTTTCACGGATGAAGAGCATTTACAGGATGTTCAAGAGGCAATTGACCAACATCAACCAAAGAAAATATTGCTTATTGGTACTTCTAATAAAATGACGATACAAATTGCAAAGAGACTTGGATATGGAGATATAGATCATTTTTACTATATAAGTGATTTACGTTCCTCAGGTGAGATGAAGCTTGCGCAGTTTATACGTAAAACAGAAGGTAAGCATATTATGCCGATTCCATTGAAGCAGGTAGAACAAAATTTCTTTAAACGCTTTATTCAAAAGGGTGTGGAAATTTTCACACCAAAGCGTGAAAAAATAGGTGAAACAACGATAGTTCAACCAGATTTTCATGATGAAACAATCACTATTCAAAAAAAAGCGTTTACAGATATGGTGAAAATTACTTGCGATCTGAATTCTAATATTGAGAAGTCCAGTAAAATACAATATCAGCAATTACCATTGCCATCTGTACATATAACAGTAGCTTTGAAAGGTCCAATAGATTACTCTATACCAGATGCTATGATGGCTTTGCAAAAAGATATCGCACAACAATTTGATACTCATTTCGACCTGGAATTAGCAGAAATACGAATAACAGTAAATCAGATACAAATGATTGGGAGTTAATTACCTATTACGGTCTTTAATAAGGAAATCGTAAAAAAACAATTAACTAAATACATACAATGTGAGGTTTACAAATAATGATCTACAAAATATTAAGTATTATAGGCACTTTATTAGTTGCAAGTTTAGTATTTGCAGTAATTGATGCGGCAATAAGCATATGGTTGAAAATAATTTTTATTATCTTGATAGCACTATGCTATATTTGGCTTTATATAAAAGTGGAAATGATGAGGTCCAAGCGCAAACAAGTCTAGTAGTTACTATTGCTATTACGCTTTGTTATCCGAAGAAAACAAAAAAACATTAAATATGGAATGATCTAAGAAACACATTTTAAGGTGATTATGTCTTGAAATGTGTTTTATTTTTTCTGAAAAACGAACAGAGAGGTACTTAGCTAAGGGAAAAATCAATTTTCTAATTATACTGAAAACCTTATTTCTCACTTGGATTTAGATGGATAGTTTTATCTTTGTAATGAGTAATAGGTAGAAGAAATTCCGATTGATCCACCTGGAAATTTAGCGATAATAGAAATTGTGTAAAAATAAATATAGGGAAAATTGTAATTCTTCATTAGTTTAAATATCAGAATAACTGTGTAAATTTAAAATTTTTTATAAATAGTATAATTGTAATTATTCAAACTCAGAAAATATGACTCACTTGTTTTATTGGTAAATTAACCTTATTACGAGTACTTTTTTAGCTAAATAGATAATAAATAAAATAGATTCAGTAGTGTTTATTTGAATCGAAAACTCGATCTTATAAATAAATTCTTTTTTTATTTTCTTATTGAGTTTAATAAATTGAATATAAGTTCATGTATATATCTTTACCTAGAGGTTTACTAGGTTTTGTAAGGTTGAGCTACTATTTTTCACTACGAAATTGTTTTACAAAAAAATAGTGAATAGATTATGCGCTTGTAAAAGGTTGATTTAATTGATAGGCACTCTTTAAGGTTTTGTGAAATTTAGAGATTCATAGAAATCCCTTAAAACTTTTTTTTGCTATTTAAAGAAGATTTTTTTTTCACTAAAAAATCTTAAAAAAATAAATTGACATGATTATTAAAATCTATTAACATTAGCACCATCATAAATAAAGTCATCTTATTAATAGCCGTTGAGACGAGGGGTCGAAGATACGGTGGCAAACCAATTTGGTTCGGAGTGAATCAGATCATGGGTGCCCAACCTGAGCGCAAAGTTTAACTTTGTGAACGATAAGAGGATAAGCAGCTGATATTAATCGAAGCTTTCCTTTGGTTGGAGGAGAGCTTTTTTTATGCCTAAAAAATGAATTTATTTTACAGGAGTGGTTAATGTTGGTTGAAAAAATTGTATTTACTTCCGAATCTGTATCAGAAGGGCATCCTGATAAAATTGCAGATCAGATATCTGATGCTGTATTGGATGCAGCGCTTGAACAAGATCCATTTTCTAGAGTGGCGTGTGAAGTGTTTGACACAACAAACACAGTAATTGTAGGCGGTGAAATTACGACTACAGCCAAATTAGATATTGAGAAAATCGCGAGAGATACATTGATTGAAATTGGTTACATTGATGAACGTCTAGGAATCAACGGGCATACTTGTGATGTACAAGTATTAATTCACAGTCAATCACCTGATATTGCTATGGGTATCGATTCATCAAGCGATACTCAAGCAATTGGAGCTGGAGACCAGGGAATTATGTTCGGATATGCAACGGATGAAACGAAAAATTTGATGCCACTACCAATCGAAATGGCACATACGCTAGTGAAAAAAGCATCTCAACTTAGAAAAAGTGGGGCTTTTAAATGGGCACGCCCAGATATGAAATCACAAGTAACAATAGATTATACAAATCCAGGTACACCAATTATTGATACGGTGTTGATGTCAATTCAACATGATGAAGATTTCGATAAAGAATTATTTGAAGATTACGTAATTGAAAACGTAATTAAAGAGACTGCTAGAGAGTTCGGTTTAAATCAAACATTCCGTATTTTAATTAACCCAACAGGACGTTTTGTTGTTGGTGGACCACATGGTGATGCCGGATTAACGGGACGTAAAATTATTGTAGACACATATGGTGGAGCTGCACGACATGGTGGCGGAGCATTTTCTGGTAAAGATTCTACAAAAGTCGATCGTTCTGCGGCTTATGCTGCAAGATATGTAGCAAAAAATATTGTTGCTGCTGAGTTAGCAAAAAAATGTGAAATTCAATTGTCGTATGCAATTGGTGTAAGCGAACCAATTAGTATTGCTGTTGAAACGTTTGGAACTGAAAAAGTGTCACAAGAAGAGTTACTTCGTGCAATTCGCAAAACTTTTGATTTAACACCAGCGGGTATTATTAACATGTTGGATTTACGTAAACCACAATATAAACAGGTTGCAGCTTATGGACATTTCGGAAGGAGTGACTTAGATGTACCTTGGGAAAGAACAGATAAAGTGAACGAACTGAAACAACTTGTATCCAGCTTTGAATTTGCTGGAGTTGGTCAATGATGAACGACATGCAAGTGCTTGCTACCGAGAGAAAAACATTTGAAGCACAGGATAAGATGCCATTGTTTGAGGCATTAATCCAGTATGCTCAGCAAGATGTTACACCATTTGATGTACCTGGCCATAAAATGGGCGCACAAATGAATCCTTTGAAAATAGCACTTGGGGAAATGACTCTGCGCATGGATGTTAATTCCATGAAAGAACTTGATTTATTGAGTCATCCTCAAACTGTTATTAAAGAAGCGCAGAAATTGGCTGCAGAAGCTTTCGGGGCGGATCATTCTTATTTTTTAGTTAACGGTACCACAATAGGAATACTGGCAATGATAATGGCAACTTGCAAGCCAGGTGATACTTTGTTGGTACCGCGAAATGGTCATAGGTCGGTGATGGATGGACTTATCATAAGTGGGGCAAAACCTATATTTATACAGCCCGAGGTCGACCATCATTTTGGGATTACACATGGCATTTCTGTTGAGAATGTGAAAAACGCACTGCATGAACATCCAGAAGCAAAGGCTTTGTTGGTAACATATCCAACATACTTTGGATCGATGAGTGATTTACGAGAAATCTGCCGTATCGCCCATGAGCGTGATATTACGGTTATAGTCGATGGCGCACATGGTGCCCATTTAGGGTTCATGTCTGATGACATCATAGACCCAATTGCTGCTGGGGCAGATGCAGTTACTATAAGTATGCATAAGACAGGTGGATCTCTGACTCAAAGTTCTTTGCTACTTCTTAAAAATGACAAAATCGCACCAGAGCACATACAAAAAGTATTGAACATGCTACAAACAACGAGTGCAAACTACCTACTTATGAGCTCGTTAGATGTGGCTAGAAGAGAGCTGTCTATATATGGTGAAGAGCGATTTGCTGATTTAAAGCCAATTATAGATGACGCAGTGAGAATAATTGAAACGGACTCACGTTATGAAGTATTGACAGCACAATATGTACAAGCACATTTTAATCAATCGTACGACTGGACAAAATTAGTAATACGGGTCAATGATCTTGGATTAACTGGATTTGAGATGTATTCAATTTTAAAAGAAAAGTACGGGATTCAGATGGAGTTAGCAGAAGGTTATGTAGTGATGGCGGTCATTACAAGTGCCGATACGAAGAATTCAATTGACAAATTAGTTTTTGCTTTAAAGGACATTGAAAAGAGAATAGGAAAGAATACGACGATTCAATCAACTTATGTAACAGCCAATCAAGTGAATGAACTGGTTTTAAGTCCACGCGAAGCATTTTATGCAGAACATGAATCAATCGCCATTGAAGATGCAGTAGGTCGGATAAGTGCAGACTCGTTGATGATCTATCCTCCAGGTATTCCCCTTGTTATTCCAGGAGAACTGATTTCTCAAGATATTCTCCAGCAATACGATTATTATTGTCAAACTTTAGGGAACGTTCTGATAGAAGCAAAAGAAGCAAATCATATAACTGTAATCAAGGAGGAAGCGTAAATGGGTATAGAATTATCAACTTTAGGAAGACATGTTTTAATTGAGTTTTACGGTTGTCCAAGTGAGGTAATTGAAAATAATGCATTGATTGAAAGATTTATGAACGAGGCGGCGGACTACTCAGGAGCAACTATTGTTGAATCTGTTTTCCATCACTTTAATCCGTATGGAGTTTCAGGAGCGGTTATTATTGAAGAGTCACATTTGACAATTCATACATGGCCGGAATATGGATTTGCTTCTGTAGATGTATATACTTGCGGCGATTCAGTAAATCCATGGAAAGCAGCTGACTACTTATCTGAAAAACTGCATGCTACAAAGACGGAATCTTTTGAAATTCCCCGTGGTATGGCTGATAAAATCCGCCAATTTGCAGAACAAGAAATTGATCAAATTAAAGTGAAAATAGAATTAGAAGGTGTGAAATAATGGCTTGGTATACTGAACAATGGAGCAATGAATGTAAATTTTCAATTGCTTACGACAAAGAACTTTATAGTGAAAAAACTCCATTTCAACAAATTGATTTTTATCAAGGAGAGGAATTCGGTACATTTTTCACTTTGGATGGCTTAATGATGGTTAATGAGAAAGACGAATTCGTATACCATGATATGATTGTACATCCTGCATTTGCAACAAATCCTTCAATTAAAAAAGTATTAATTATTGGTGGGGGAGATGGCGGAACAGCGCGTGAAGTGTTGCGTTATACAACAGTTGAAGAAGTAGTAATGGTGGAAATTGATGAGCGTGTTTTCCGTTTATGTCAAGAATTCTTACCAGTAACTGCTAATGGTGTTGAAGAGGATAGCCGTATGAAGTTACTTTTTGATGACGGTTTGGCATATGTTAAAAATGCACCTGATCAATCCTTTGATTTAATACTTGTGGACTCTACTGATCCAATTTCTGTTGGTGAAGGTCTATTTACTACAGAATTTTATAAAGAATGCTATCGCGTTTTAAATGAAGATGGTATTTTAATAAACCAACATGAATCACCTTATTTTGCGGAATATGCTGCTAATATGAAAAAAGCACATAGAAAGATTAAAGATATTTTCCCAATTACTCATGTTTATCAATATCATATGCCAACATATCCTTCAGGCCATTGGCTATTTGGTTTTGCATCTAAAACCTTTGATCCATTGAAAGACTTGAATGCTGAAGCTTGGGAAAAGTTTGGACTGAAAACTAAATATTATAATACGAATTTACATGCTGGAGCATTTGGTTTACCGAGTTACGTAAAGGAGGCTCTACAGCGTGGGGAATAAAGCTTTAAATATGAACACTTTTATAGGTTGTGAGAAATCATATAGCGAAGCAGAAACTGTATTATTTGGTGTTCCATTTGATGGAACAACGAGTTTTCGGCCAGGTACACGCTTTGCAATGCAAGCGATTAGAAATGACTCATTTGGATTAGAAAGCTACTCACCTTATTTAGATAAAAATCTTGAAGAAGCTGCAATTTTTGATGGTGGCGATTTGGACTTGCCTTTTGGCAATACTTCAAAAGTGTTAGATCAAATTTTTGACTACTGCCAAGAAGTTTTGGAGGATGGTAAGAAGTTTTTAATGGTAGGGGGAGAGCATCTCGTTAGTTTACCTACTATTAAAGCAGCATACGAAAAATATCCAAATTTGCACTTAATCCATATCGATGCTCACACTGATTTACGTGAGGATTATTTAGGTGAAAAATTGTCGCATGCTTCTGTGATAAGACGTTGTCATGAATTCCTTGGAGACGGTAGAATTTTTCAATTTGGGATTCGTTCTGGTTTAAAAGAAGAGTTTGAATGGGCAAAAGAACATACTTATATGGAACGCTTTTCTCTTGATACACTAAAAGAGAAAATAACAGAACTTCAAGATGTTCCAGTCTATATTACAATTGACTTAGACGTACTTGACCCTGGTGTTTTCCCTGGAACAGGAACTCCAGAACCAGGTGGAATTACGTATCGTGAATTATTAGAAGCAATCAACCAATTTCAAACACTAAAACAAATTGTGGCTGCGGATGTGGTAGAACTATCACCACCATATGATCCATCTGGAGCTTCTACCGCGATGGCTTGTAAAACTATTAGAGAACTTTTACTTACATTAGATAAATAGATTTCTTGTATGAAAAGGTCTTTAAGTAAATGAAAGTCGTATTGTTAATAAGTAACGTATTTTATTGTATTGATTCACAATTTGTGAGTGGAATTTATTAAATACTATTAAAATAGAAAGAATCCATTTTGATGTAGTTTATTCAAAATGGATTTTTTTTTTGACTATAGTAAAAAGTCTTTGGGAGAGTCAATAAATCAAATATTAAGATAGAGAATATGAAGAGAGTGTAAAGAGTTTATTTAAAGATTTTATTAGATGTTATATAATAATTCTCTGTTTTAGTAATAATTAGAAAACTATGATATTCTAATCTATAAGTTTTATTATCTTGGTTGCTGGGAGAATGAATTAATCTAGTGATAGAGAAATTGTTAGCGTATTTGAGAACATTTATAAGAGGTGAATATAATGGAATGGATTTTACAGTCTGATCGACTTGGATTTAGGAAGATAACTAAAGATGATTTTAATAATTTATGTGTTTTTCTACAAGATATAGAAGTAATGTACGCATGGGATCACGCGTTTTCAGATGAAGAAGTGAATGAGTGGATAGAAAAAAATTTAAATCGATATGAACAAGATGGCTTTAGTTACTTTGCGGCAATTGAAAAGGAAACTGGCAAGTTCATAGGTGTAATTGGACCGATGATAGATTCTATTGAGGGTGTTTCATATATTGAGATTGCCTATATTCTTGATAAAGCATTTTGGGGCAAGGGCTATGCTATTGAAGGTGCGGAGGCTTGTATGAATTATGCCTTTAATGAATTAAATGCAGAAAAAGTTATTGCTCAAATTAGGCCTGATAATTTATCTTCAAGTAAAGTTGCCGAAAAAATCGGGATGAAAATTGAGGGAGAATTTATAAAGCATTATCGAGGTAGAGACATTCTACACTTAATTTACAGTCGATCACAATAATAAATTACTCCGGAACATATCAGTAGAAGATAGGCATTGAATTTCAGTAATCTATAAAGTAACTCATTCGTGTAGCTTTTTAACAAAACTTGATAAAACTCTTAATAAATAGAAAAGTAATCAAGGGTTCAATATTGAAATATTAGATTACATACATTTATCTCAATAATGAATATTACCTTTTACTCAAATAACGGAGGCATTAGTAAAAGAGGCAACGACGTTCTCCTTTATTATTTAAAAGTACTTTTGATAAAACCCTTTGTTAGAAGATAGTTGAGCTGTTTAAACAGCTCTTTTTTAATTTAGATCAAGGGCAGTCTTAGTTAATTGGGATATTGGATTTTAATGGTAATATATATTTGTGAAAGGGCAGTTTAGTTGAAGAGTGTTATTTAAATTGTGTTCAACAATGGGCCAGAATATTGAAAACTCCTCTAAAAGAGAGAGAGTTATTTATGTTAAAATATTGCAAGTGAAATCACGTTTTGACTATTTCATCAAATATCAAGCAAAATAATTCAGAAACGAAGAAAGGACAGTACCATTATGCTAAATGTATCAAATGTAGATAAATTGGAATCAATAAAATCTTTACAGTCGACAATCAGTAAGCTCGAAAATGCCTTGTCCCAGATGACTCAGAAAGGCGTAAATACTACTTTAGTAAAGAAACGACTCAAAGCTGTTTGCATCGGCTTAGCAATGCTAGAGAACGTTTGGAATCAGAGCCCCCATTATTACACCAAGGAAGATTTATCAGAAGCTCACAATGTTCTTACTGGTTTATTTCCTTCTATTGAGAAAATTTATGTTAAGTCAAAGATTGGTAGTCCCCAAAGAACGCTTTTAGAAAGAAGAATTAAAGCGTTGGAACTAGCTATTCAAGCGATTGACGATATTTCCAATAAATAACTAGCCATCGTTTTGATCAAAACGATGGCTTTTTGTATTTAGCTAAATATGCGTTACAACATAGTTTTTTTCAACCTTTAATCTAAATCATCAAAGAGGGGCTATGAGAAGTAACCCATTAAGAAGGTGTTATTGTAGTTTACGTGCAAAAACGGGTGGACGTTTCTCAACAAATGCTCGAATGCC
Source organism: Viridibacillus arenosi (assembly GCF_001955655.1). Lineage (GTDB taxonomy): Bacteria > Bacillota > Bacilli > Bacillales_A > Planococcaceae > Viridibacillus > Viridibacillus arenosi. Next base: position 49,601 of record NZ_MSPW01000003.1, read on the forward strand.
TTCAGGGAAATCAGTTGCATCAACAAATGGCGTGGATCCCTTCCATAAAACAGGTGCTGAATCAACACATTCCTGTACGGATTGCTTGACAGCAAGTAATGAAGCAGGAGACATTGAACCTACTAATTTACCCATACGAATTGCGTAACGGTCTAAGTCCTTTTCAGTAACTAAGTAGTTTAACATACCGACGCGAAATGCTTCTTCAGCTTTTAACATGCGTCCTGTAAATACTAAATCTTTTGTCATACTTGGTCCGATTAAGTTGACAAGGCGTTGAGCAAATTGGTTGTTTAGTGTAATCCCTAATTTGCCAACAGGTATGCCAAGTTTAGCCTTATGTGAACCGATACGAATATCACAGGCAAGTGCTAATTCGAGTCCTGCACCCATCGCTGGTCCATTGATTACAGCAATTGTTGGAATAGGTAAGCGCTCAACAGTAGAGATTGTTTTTTCCATATGAATAAATGCTTCCTCTGCTTTTTCAAGAGAAATCGAATTGAATTCTTTAATATCAGAGCCGGCAGTGAATTGTTCACCATGACCACGAATAATAAGTACTTTATTTTTGGGGTTTTCTAATGTTTGTAGTGCAATTTTACGCAGTTGATCCCACATATTCGCTGTTAACGCGTTTTTTGCCTGTGGGCGGTGAATGGTAATAATCGCAATACCAGCTGTTTCTTGATAAACGATTTTTGCATCCTCTGCTTCAAGTCTTGTAGTTATAACCTTCATTATTATCCCCCTAAATCAGTGCTTTCTCCTATTATAGTACAGATGATGTCTGTTGTAGTCAAAGAGTCTGAAATTGAAAGAAAATACTAATAATTTGTAAAGAAATGTACAAATTATAGCGGAATTATTGTTGTAATGGAATATATATTGTTAGATAACTATATAAAAAACCGCTCTATTTGGAGTTAATCAAATAGGACGGTTTATGATTACTTTTTCGGTATTGATGAAAAGGCAATGATAGCAAATAGTGTGCTAGATAATATGATAATACCCATTGGCCAAGCATTCATTTCGCCTGCTATTCCTACTAACGGAGAAACAACAGCACCACCGATAAATGGTAATAAGCCAAGTAGTGCTGAGGCACTGCCGGCATTATTTCCTTGCTTTTGCATACTCAGTGAGAAGGCGGTTGTTGAAACAATACCTACTGTCGATACGATGATAAATAAAGCTATAAGTATGAAAACAAGAGGCAATTTAAATGCAATGACAGCTACTAATAGTAGACTGCCTGCAAAAGCGATTAAAATTCCAGATAAAAGTAATTTAATTTCTTCTACTTTTTCAGACAATTTACCGGTCATTTGAGAAGCAATGATAATACCAATACCATTAAGTCCAAAAAACAGTGAGAAAGCTTGCGGAGAAAGTCCATAAATTTTTTGCAGAACAAATGGAGATCCTGCTATGTAAGCGAACATGGCTGTCATAATGAATGCTTGAGTTAATGCTAAGCCTATAAACGAGCGATCTTTCACTAATGCACCGAAAGTTTTGACTGTCGCAAAAACGCCACCTGTCGCTCTTCGTTGTACTGGCAATGTTTCCGGTAAGATAAAAATAACGCTGATAAGCATTAAAATCCCGATGACAGCTAATACGATAAAGACGATTGGCCATGGAGCGAATTTCAATACCATGCCACCAAAAATAGGGGCAAGAATTGGTGCAGCACCATTAACTAAAGCAAGTAAAGCTACGAATTTCGTTAAATCCTTTCCATCATACATATCTCTTGCAGAAGCTCTAGCAATAACTATGCCTGCAGCACCTGAGAAACCTTGAACAAAACGGAGACCGATTAACATCCAAATACTACTGCTAAAAGCACAAAGTAATGAAGCAACTGAATAAATAATTAATGTAAATAGTAAAGGTTTTCTACGCCCCTTTATATCACTTAAAGGTCCGAAAATTAGTTGACCAAAAGCAAGACCTAATAAGCAAGCAGTTAAGCTTAATTGTGCATATGAAGTCGTTGTACCTAAATCAGTTGCTACTGTTGGTAAAGAGGGTAAATACATGTCCATTGAGAGTGGACCAAAAGCTGTTAAAGAACCTAAAATGAGAACGATCCACGTTTTAGAAATCGTGCGCCCATTTAATGTTTTTTTTTCCATATTACATCTCCTTCTAAAATACTACGCAAATACTAGTCTACATGAGAAATATGAATAGTGTCTAACATGTTTTAATAAAGAATAAACTTTCTTATAAATTAAGTATTTTCATGATAGAATAGGGAGTGATTATTTATGTCTCTTCAATTGTTAGAATTGTTGAGCTGAGCAGAGTATAGGAGGATTATCTTTGGATTCAAAAAGAGGACAGTGGTCAACGAAAATTGGTTTTATATTATCGTCGGCTGGAGCGGCAATTGGGCTAGGAGCCATTTGGAAGATGCCATATGTAACAGGACAAAGTGGAGGGGGAGCCTTCTTTTTATTATTTGTTATCTTTACGTTACTTATTGGTTTACCGATGCTAATTTCAGAATTCATCATTGGTCGCGGATCGGGTGCAGAAGCGATCTCAGCATATAAAAAACTAGCACCAAAAAGTGTATGGGTATGGATTGGTCGACTTGGAGTAGCAGGATGCTTCTTATTACTATCCTTTTACAGTGTAGTAGGGGGCTGGATATTAATATATAGTGGTAAGGCTGTTATCGGAAATGTTATTCAAAGTGGAACAGCGCCAGATCAATTGTTTAGCATGATAACAGGGACACCTTGGGTCACATTAGTTGGACTAGCACTTTTCACACTGATCAATGTGCTTATCATTTCCCTAGGTGTACAAAATGGTATTGAAAAAGCAAATAAATATATGATGCCTTTATTATTTGTATTCTTCTTCATACTTGTTATTCGAGCATTATCACTTGAAGGAGCAATGGAAGGGGTAAAATTCTTCTTAGCGCCGGATTTTTCTAAGATTACAGGTAAAGCCGTGTTATATGCGCTTGGACAGTCGTTTTTCGCATTAGCTGTTGGTTTTTCGTGTATGGTAACGTATAGTTCATATTTGAAAAAAGATGAGAGTTTACCTAATTCAGCAGGGTCTGTCGTATTAATGAATATTTTTGTATCTTTACTCGCGGGGCTAGCGATCTTCCCAGTCGTTTTTGCATTTGGTTTTGAACCAGCAGAAGGACCTGGTTTATTGTTTATGGTGTTGCCTTCAGTATTTAGTCAAATGCCATTTGGTGAACTATTCTTAGCGATTTTCTTATTACTGTTCTTATTCGCCACACTTACTTCGTCATTTAGTTTATATGAAATTATCGTAGCAGCTTTAGTAGAGAAGTGGCCGAATGCTAGAAGAAATATTGCATTTGCTTTAGGTGTAGTCGTATTTATTGCCTCTATTCCAGCAGCATTATCGTCTAGCAGTTTAAGTGATTTTACAATTTTTGAAAAGAGTATTTTCGATGCGACAGATTATTTAGTCAGTAATATTATGCTTCCATTAGGGAACTTACTAATTGCTATTTTCATCATGCATAAAGTAAAGAAATCATTTGTGAAAGATGAGTTTATGCAAGGTGGTAAGTTATCGTCCATGTATTTTAATACGTGGAAATTCTTAATGACTTGGGTAGTGCCAATCATTATTACGATCGTATTTGTCTATTCTATAACTCAATATTAAGCATATTAACAAAACCTAAGCTAAGGAAATTCGGCTTAGGTTTTTTTATAAAAAATTTTGTGTTAACCTAAATTAAAAATAGGTTTACAAAAAGATATAAAAGTTTTATTATCATAATTGTGTACGATAATCATCATCAAATTGAGTTCTCTTGATGTCGTTCACGACTCTTCAAAGCGCTTTGAAATTATTCACATTGTCGACGATGTGAGAATTGTACATAAATCTACTATAACGGAGATGAAATGATTGAATACAAAAGATATGGTGATGGCCGCTCTATTTGCTGCAGTAATTGCAGTTCTAGGACTTATTCCACCGATACCATTATCATTTATACCTGTACCGATTACAGCACAAACTTTAGGCATTATGCTTGCAGGAAGCTTTTTAGGACGTAAAGTAGGCACATTAAGTGTCTTAGTTTTTCTAGCATTAGTTGCGTTAGGTACTCCACTCTTATCAGGTGGACGTGGAGGTCTTTCAGTTTTTATGGGACCATCAGTTGGTTATTTAATTAGTTGGCTAATCGCAGCTTTCGCTATCGGATATTTAACAGAAAAATTTTGGGACAATATGAAAGTGTGGAAGTTAATAATAGTAAACTTCGTTGGAGGTGTTCTACTAATTAATATCATTGGAGCACCGGTAATGGCTATTATGACTGACACGTCTATTTGGGCAAGTATTACAGGGGCGATAGCATTTTTACCTGGAGATTCGATTAAAGCAGTAGTTGCAGCAATCATTGCAGTTCAGTTAAAAGCTGTGAGTCCTATAAAGAAAAAAACACTTGTAATATCACAAAATATGCAGCATTTCAATTAAAAACGTGTAAGAGGAGATAAGCACTTCTCCTCTTATTTTTCAAATTATTTAGTTTATAGAGTGAGGTAATTCTATGAATATTGTCGATCAAATAAGAGATTATGCACAAACAACTCCTGATAAAATAGCTATTCAATATAACGAGGTTGCCATTACATATAAAGACTTTATCAATTGTATCCATCAAGTTGGGAATGGTCTATTAAGTAAAAGCACTGAAAAAAATAATAAAGTAGCAATTTTCATGCACAATAAAGTGGAATTTCTTGAAGTTTTCCTAGGCGCGATTTCAGCAGGCTATATACCTATTCCCATGGATCCAAAATGGAGTGATAAGGAGATTAGTTATGTATTAAGTATTTGTGAACCAACAGTACTTTTAATTGATGACGAATTTAAGGGAAAGGTAATGAACGTACATTATCCTGTCATTGTTGTAGGGGGAAATTATATTGAGTGGAGACAGCAGTATAGTACAAGAATTCCTAATATATTGGAACAACCAACGACACTATTCATAGGTTTTACATCTGGTACAACAGGCGATCCAAAAGGTTTCGTTCGTTCTCACCATTCGTGGATTGAAAGTTGTTATGCAACAAAAGATGCATTTTTAATGAAACAACAAGACCATGTTATTGCACCAGGACCTCTCGTACATTCTATGTCACTTTTCGCCGCTATTAATACGCTATTCATTGGGGCTACCTTCCATTTAATTGATAAATTCTCTCCGGTAAAGGTAGTGCAAGAAATGCAAAAAGTTGAAAATATAGTGCTTTATGTAGTTCCAACGATGATAGAAGGCATACTTTCTTATTTAAGAAAACATACAGTCAACTTTTTTGAGCCTAAATCTATTATTTCCTCTGGAGCAAAATGGACTGAGGAGTCTAAATTAGAAGTACTAGAATTATTTAGAAATAGTGATGTTTTCGAGTTTTACGGATCTTCTGAAGCAAGTTATATTGCGTATTTACCAGCTACTGAACAAATTATTAAACCAAAATCAGTAGGTAAACCTTTTCCAAAAGTGAAGATTTCGATTCGTCATGATGATGGAACGGAAGTAGAAACTGGTGAGATAGGTCAATTATTTGTTTCAAGTGATATGGTGTTTGATTGCTATTTTAAAAATGAAATAGAAACAGATAAAGTATTGCAAGGAAGTTGGTTAGCACTTGGAGATTATGCTTTAAAGGATAAGGAAGGTTATTTATACATTGTAGGTAGAGCAAAAAATATGATGATAACTGGTGGTCTAAATGTATTTCCAGAGGAAGTTGAGGATGTATTACGTTCATTAGATGAAGTATCTGAAGTTTTGGTATATGGTCAACCTGATACGTATTGGGGTGAAAAAATCGTTGCTATCATTCAATGGAAATCGAGCAAAGAGTTGTCACATTCTCAAATTAAAGAGTATTGTAGGAAGCGTTTAGCAACTTATAAAATACCGCAAATTATAAAGTCAGTAAAGGATTTCCAATATACAGGTAGTGGGAAAATTGCTAGAGATAAGATGCAAAAACAGATAGTGGAGGCTTGATAATATGGCAGAAGCATTTATCGTACTAGCTAAACGAAGTCCAATCGGCAAACTTGGCGGTGTCTTAAAGGACATTGAACCGGAGGATTTGTTAGCACAAGTAATTGAAAATATTGTGAATGAATACAATTTACCGGTCAACGAAATTGATGATGTCATTATAGGGAATACAATTGGACCAGGTGGTAATATTGCGCGTCTGGCCTTACTAACAGCAAATCTACCTATTGAAGTTCCTGGAGTGACAGTGGATCGTCAATGTGGGTCTGGATTAGAGGCAATTAATATCGCAGCTCGTCTCATTCAAAGTGGTGCGGGTCATATGTACTTAGCTGGCGGAGTTGAGAGTGTAAGTAGAGCGCCTTGGCGTATGAAGAAACCTTCATCTCTGTATAGTAATAGTGCTCCAGAAATATATATGCGTTCGAAATTTTCACCAGATACTATCGGAGATCCTGATATGGGTATTGCAGCTGAAAATGTAGCTGAGCAATACAACATTTCACGTGAAGAAATGGATAGATATGCATTTGATAGCCATCAAAAGGCGCTTGCAACAGATTTTTCGACAGAAATTGTACCGATAACATATAAATCCAGAAATGAAATCGTTACTGTATTTGAGGATGAATGCCCAAGGAGAACAACAAATATTGAAAAGCTTGCAACACTTAAACCGATATTCAAAGAAGGTGGTGTTGTAACTGCAGGCAATGCATGTCCAGTAAACGATGGTGCAGCTGTTGTATTACTGATTTCAGGAGATAAATGTAAGGAACTTGGTTTGCAACCTGTTATGAAGTTCGTTGACGCAGTTGCAGCTGGGGTAGATCCAAATTATTTAGGGATAGGTCCAGTTCCCGCTGTTGAGAAATTATTAGTCAGAAATCAATTACATATTAATTCAATTGAACAAATTGAATTTAATGAAGCTTTTGCATCTCAAGTACTGGCCTCATTAAAATGTTTGAACATATCAACAACAAAAGTAAATGCGGGAGGAGGAGCTATTGCTTTAGGTCATCCTTATGGTGCATCGGGAGCCATATTAGTTACACGTTTGTTCGCTCAAATGCAGAAAAAAACTATTAATAAAGCAATTGCTACTTTGGGGATTGGTGGAGGACAAGGACTCGCAACATTATTTGAAGGGGTGAACTAGCCATGTCTTTTAAAGCTGGAATGACTTCAGACTTTTTTTATGTAACTGTGAAGCATCAAGATATTCAAAACTTTGCAAGAAGTATACAAAACAAAAACCCATTACATTTCGATGTGCATAAAGCAAAAAATGCTGGATTTCCTAATCTTCTAGCTCCTCCAACATATCCTATATTATTTTGGCAAATAGCGAAATTAGATTGGCTTGATCAATTGGATGTGCCGTTAATACATGGAGAACAAAAGTTTAACTATATAAAACCAATTGTTGCAGGTGATACATATATATGCAAAATCTATTTAAAAGAAGTGAAGAAAAAGCAAGGTTCTACAGGATTACTTTGGATATTGAAGCATGTACTTGAAGGTTATCAAAATGATGAGTTATCTTTCACATCAGAAACAACTTTGATTATACGAGAATTTCAAGGAAATGAGGTGGATTAATTGGTTTCATTCACAAGAGGTGATTATGTTTGTGAAAATGAGAGCGTTATTATTTCAGTAAATGATGTAAAGAATTATGCTGAAACTTCTAATGATTTTAATGCGATTCATTTAGATTTTCAAAGTGCAGTAGAAGCAGGGTTTGAAAGGGAAATTGTACATGGCATGCTTGTAATGGGAATAGCAGAAAGTAGATTGTCTTATGTTTTTCCAACTAGCTTTGTCGTCTCTTATGAAACGAAATTTCTTCACCCTGTATTGGTTGGTGAATTATTAACTATTTCATATGTAGTAATAGAAGAAGACCTAGATATTATTACAATTAAAATAGAGGTAGCTAAAGAAAATGGAAAAGTAGCAATTATAGGTGTCATCCAATTTACAAATGTTGGAGGGTGAGGGAATGCTACAAGAAAAAGTAGTTTTAATAACGGGTTCTACAAGAGGAATAGGTAGAAGTATGGCAATTCAAATGGCTAAGGAAGGTGCTTTAATTGCCGTGAATGGTACTAATGGAAATAATGTTAAAGCCGTAGTAGATGATATTAAAACAAGAGGCGGACAAGCAGTTGGTATTTGTGAGAGTGTTGCATCAATATATGGCGCTGAACGAATTGTAAATAAAACTTTAGAGAATTTTGGGAAACTAGATATTCTCATTAATAATGCAGGTATAACGAGAGATCAATTACTTGTGAAAATGTCAGACCAATCTTGGAATGAAGTGCTAGACGTCCATTTGACAGGAACTTTTGCGTGTACAAGGGCAGCAGTTCAACATTTGAAAAGTCGGGGTGAAGGGGGATGTATTATTAATTTGACATCAACTGCAGGTTTGATGGGAACAGTTGGTCAAGTAAATTATAGTGCAGCAAAAGCGGGTATTTTAGGAATGACATTTACATTAGCAGAAGAATTAAAACGTTATGGCATTCGAGTTAATGCAATAGCACCAGCCGCTTTAACAGATATGACAAAACCGGTCATAGAACGTATTCAAACAAAGTGCAAGGAAGAAAATAAAGAGTTTCCGGATTATTGGAAAGTTGGTTCACCTGAAGATGTAGCCAATTTAGCCACTTTATTAGCTAGTAATAGCAGTACTGTAACTGGTAAAGTTTTTTCGGTCAATGGTTCAAAAATCGGTATTTGGGAAAAGCCCTCACATACAGAACTTTCAATAGAGGAATTAAAAAAAATAGTTAATAGAGATTGATAAAAAGAAGGTGCATGATTTGCTTAGTTTTGATAATGTGTCATTTGCATATGGACAGCATTTAGTATTGAAAAATATATCACTACAAATTAATGAGGGTGAATTTCTAACGATTGTAGGTCCAAATGGCTCTGGAAAATCGACTCTATCAAAATTGGTGAATGGGCTTATCCAACCTCATCTCGGTCAAGTTTTGGTAGATGGGTTAATGACACAAAAGCCAAAAAGTTTAAGAGAGATTAGACGACTTGTTGGTTTGATTTTTCAGAATCCAGATGATCAATTTATAACAACGACAGTTTTTGATGAAGTTATTTTTGGTTTAGAGAATATTGGGGTAGATCCAGACAATATGAAATTAATTGCTGAAGATGCATTAAAGAAGGTTGATATGCTTTCGTATAAAGGAGTAGAACCACATAAACTTTCTGGTGGTCAAAAACAACGTGTGGCTATAGCTGCAATATTAGCAATGAAGCCAAAATATATCGTATTTGATGAATCAACAGCTATGCTTGATCCAGAAGGCAGGCAGAATATTATTACTCTTATGCAACAACTACATACAGAAGGAATTACTATCATTCACATTACTCATCACATGGAAGAAGTACTAGTGGCAACAAGGGTACTTGTTTTAAAAGACGGTCTTATTGTGGCGGATGGAACCCCCTCAGCTATTTTTCATAATAGCAGTGTTATTGAAAGTAATGAACTGGAAATGCCTCTTGCTCTGAAATTAAAACAATGCTTACGTTCAACGGGTATTAAAGTACCTGAACAGATAATGACTTTGGAAGGGGTTGTTGATTATTTATGGACATCAAATTAGAAAGAGCCTCTTTTATTTATCGAAACTCTTCAATTAATAGTCACGAAAGCTTGCGAAATATTAACATATCAATAGAAACTGGTAAGTGGATATCCGTTATAGGTCATACTGGTTCGGGGAAATCTACATTAATGAAGTTATTAAAAGGCTTAATAGCTCCAACTACTGGTCATTTATTGATCAATGGAAGAGTAAATGAGCTTTCTAAAAAAGGCAAAGCTCAAATTATTAACGATATCGGATTGGTATTTCAATATCCTGAACATCAATTATTTGAAACAACTGTTATAAAAGACTTAGTATTTGGTCCCAAAAATCAAGGTATAGAAATGAAAGAAGTCAATAAGAGAGCGGAAGAAATGATAAAACTAGTAGGCCTATCCGAAGAGTACTTTCTAAAGGCCCCTTTACAATTAAGTGGGGGAGAAAAACGACGTGTGGCTATAGCAACTGTACTTATGATGAATCCTAAGGTTCTTATTTTAGATGAACCCACTGCTGGACTAGATCCACTTGGAAGTAAACTGATTTTACAATTGATACATGATTGGTATAAAGCTGGTGGCGGACACCGTACAGTAATTTTTGTGACACACGAGATGAATGAAGTTGCTGAGTATTCAGATGAAGTACTCGTGATGAATAATGGGGAAATAGCTTTCCAAGAAAGGCCACTTTCACTTTTTCAAAACCATGATTATGAATTAAAGGAATTCGGATTAGATATTCCAGATACCGTGAAACTACTACAACTAATTGAGCAACGTTTTGGTGATTATATTGAAGTAGCGTCTTTACAGGAAGAAGTTGTTCTAAAGGAAGTAATAGCTTATTTTAAGAAACAAGGGGCTGAAATTTAGTGATTGAAAATGTATTGATTGGACAGTTTATTGATGCATCTTCTATTTTCCATCGTCTAGATCCACGCTCGAAATTAATAAGCTTATTTTTTATCGTTATTGCATTCTTATTAATAGATAATATAGCAGGATATTTACTAGCTAGTTTTTTAGTAGTTGTCTGTATTACTTGTTCACAAATTCCATTGCGCTTTTTTCTGAAGGGTTTAAAGCCAATTTTATTTATTCTAGCATTTACGGTTATCTATCATATTTTGTTCACTAAAGGTGAGAATTTACTATTTCAGTACGGTGTTTTGTCTATATATAAAGAGAGCATTATTGATGGGGTTCGCATAGTGTTACGAATTTTATTACTCGTATTAATTACTTCTTTGTTAACCTTAACAACAAAGCCACTGGACTTAGCTCATGGGTTTGAAATACTTTGCAAACCATTGAAACGATTGCATTTTCCAGTAGAGCAATTTTCATTAATGCTTGCTATAACATTACGTTTTATACCTACAATAGTAATGGAGTTGGACAAAATAATAGATGCGCAAAAAGCGAGAGGTGTTAATTTCGAAGATAAATCATTTGTGAAAAAGGTATTTAGTTATATACCAATTATTGTCCCTCTTTTGTTTACTTCAATTCAAAGAGCGGAAAATTTGGCAAATGCTATCGACGCTAGAGCATATGGAGATGGAAGTGGACGAACACGTTTTAAGGTTTTACATTTTGAGAACCGAGATTATCTAGTGATTGGTGCAAGTCTTCTATTAGTTGGTATTTTTTTCTTGCTAAGAATGGTCGGAGGTTAGAGAATGAAAGTGTTTGGATTAGTTGTTGATGATAAAACGCGTTGTTTGCATTATCATACGGAGAAGGATATAGTCGCATTGAAATTTAAATGCTGTAATAAATACTATCCTTGTTTTGAATGTCATGCTGCATGTGAACTTCATGAACCAGAAGTTTGGTCAAAGAATGAATCAGATGAGTTAGCCGTGCTTTGTGGTATTTGTAACAAAGAACATACGATTACAGAGTATGTTGGGACAACTCATTGTTTACAATGTGGATCTAGGTTTAACGAGCGGTGTGAAGCTCATTATCATTTATATTTTGATGTTTAGAAGTAGTATTGAAAGAGTATTTGAGTTAAAAAACAAAAGGAGCGTCCTTTAGTCGAAATCCGGCATAAGAGAGCGCTCTTTTTGTTTTTGTAGTACCTAATCCAATTTAAGTGGTGTATGTAACTTAGAATTCTGTTCATAAGCATAGTCAAATGAAAAAAATTATCCTCAGAAAACGGCTCCCCAATAAAAATCAAACTATAAGGTATATTTGATTTTATACTTGCTGGTCAATTGTAAGTTATTTAACATCAATCAAGTTTTTCCCTCCTTAAAAGCTTTGAAATTCAGAATCATCCAAATGTATATAATCTCTCAGAAAATCTACTAATTGAAAGTTATTTAATTCGTTAAAAAAACAGGAACATTCGTTCTTTTAAGCGTGTTTGTGATAAAATGAATTTACAGTAATTTCTGTGTGCTATTTTTCAATCACAACCACATCAATTGAATGTTAAAATAGATAATATGATATAAAAGGAGGAATTTTCATGAAAATATTTCATACAGCTGATTGGCATTTAGGGAAGCTTGTACAAGGGGTATATATGACTGAGGATCAAGCTTATATATTACAACAATTTTTGGCTGATATTGACCAAGAGAAGCCAGATGTCATCATTGTTGCCGGTGATTTATACGACAGAGCTGTACCTCCGACAGAAGCTGTTCGATTATTAGATGATATTTTCGCAGAGATTGTGTTAAAAAGACATATTCCACTCATTAGCATTGCAGGAAATCATGACAGTCCAGGTCGTTTACATTTTGGTAGTCAGTTAATGAAGGAAAGCGGTTTACATATAGTAGGGAATCTTGATGACAAGCTATCACCAGTCGTTCTAACTGATGAGTTTGGAGAGGTACATTTTCACCTAATACCGTATGCCGATCCTTCGCAAGTTCGATACGTGTTTGATGATGATTCCATTAAAACACATCAATCTGCGATGAAACGTATAACGGATGAATTGAAAAAGAAAATGGATCCAGAGAAGAGACATGTTTTTGTTGGACATGCTTTTGTAACTTCACATGGTCAAGAAGAGGAGAATACAAGTGAATCTGAGCGACCGTTAGCTATCGGTGGTACAGAATGTATAGATGCAGCGCTCTTTGAACCATTTCATTACACAGCTCTTGGGCATTTACACCAAGCGCATTTCGTATTAAATGAAACTATTCGTTATGCAGGCTCACCTTTAAAATATTCGATTTCTGAAGAGAATCATAAAAAGGGCTATTTAATCGTAGATGTAGCAGAAGATGGACAAGTAACAATCGAGAAGAAATTATTGCAACCTCGCAGAGATATGCGAACTGTTGAGGATACGATTGATAACTTACTTAAATTAGAAGTAAGTGAAGATTATATTTACGTTAAATTACTTGATGATACGCCAATTATCTCACCAATGGAGAAAATTCGTACAGTCTTTCCGAATGCTATGCATGTGGAACGGAAAATGATTCATCAAAATATAAACGGCACAGAGCAACTAACGATATCTCGTCAAAAGATGGATGATTTGACGCTCTTTGAAGCGTTTTACAAGGAAATAGTAGGAGCAGAAGTTGAAGCTGCAACAAAACAACTATTCCAAGAAGTGTTACAAGAAGGATTAGCGAAAGAACGAGAAGTAGGGAGTGATGTGAAATGAAGCCAATTCAACTGAAAATGACCGCTTTTGGTCCTTATAAAAAGACAGAAATAATCGATTTTCGTGAATTAGGCGACCATCGCTTATTTGTTATTTCTGGTGCTACGGGAGCTGGGAAAACAACTATTTTCGATGGTATTAGTTTTGCATTGTATGGTAGTGCTAGTGGTGAAGATCGCGCAGATATTAAAGAAATTCGCAGTGACTTTGCTGACGATGATACCCACACATCTGCTGAACTCATTTTTGAAATCCATAATCGTCAATATCGTGTACTTCGACAATTAGCGCATCGTAAAAATGGCAATAAAACTGCAACTGGTGAATCATTTGAACTTGTTGAAATCTTACCTACAGGAGAAAAACCAGTCGTTGAATCACAAAAAGTTGGAGAAATTAATAAAAAAATTGAAGACATTATCGGTTTATCAAAGGATCAATTTAAACAAATCGTCATGTTGCCTCAAGGGGAGTTTCGTAAATTACTAACTTCTGAAACAGAAAATAAAGAAGCGATTTTACGTAAAATCTTCAAGACTGAATCTTATCGACATATTGCGGATCAACTTAAAATGAAAAAGGAAGAAGCTGACAAGCAACTACAGCAGGCTATAGCAGTCCGTAACTTACACACAAGTAAAATTGCAAGTACGCTTCCCAAAAGAGAGTCTGCTCTTTTCGAGATACTAGAAATAAACCAGTTCAATATGTATCAACTAGTAGATGCATTAAAAGTTGAAGTCGACTTTTATGATCAGCAAATTACAGAAGATGAAGCAAATTATAAAGCGGTAGGCAAACAATTTGAAGACAAGCAACGCCAACAATTTGAAGCCATTACATTAAATCGAAAAATTGAGGCATTCAAAGAGAAAGAACAAAAACTTCTCGATTTAAAACAAAAAGAGCCACTTTTCATAGAAAAAGAACGTGAACTAGCTGCTGCTGAAAAGGCTAGTCATATTATACCGATAGAGCAATATTACCGTGCTGCGAAGCAAAAGGTTTTACAAAAGGAAGGTACATATGAAGAAGCCGAAAAATCAGAACAAAAAATAAAACTTCAATTAGAAGAAGTAACTGCTCAATTTGTAGTTCAACAACAAAAAGAAACTGAGCGTAATGACAGTTTAAAAAGGGTCATGCATTTACAATCTTTAGAGCCTATATTTAAAGATTTAGAAAAGCAAAATCAGATAAAAAACCAATTACAGCAAGAGGTTCAACAATTGCAAGCAGTATTTACTGCACAAGTTCAACAACATGAAGAGCGAATGCTCGCACTTCAAGCAATAGAAGAACAATCAGCAACTTTAGAGGAGACGATACAACCTCTAGATGACAAAGTTGATCAATTGGCTCAATTAAAGGACCGAGCAGCAGCTTTTCACCAATGGTCTACACAACAAAAAAAAGTACAGGATTTAAAAGAGCAAGTCATTACAAAAGAAAAAGTATATATGGAAGCTCAACAAAAGGCAAAGGCTGAACATGATAGATGGGTTGCCAGCCAAGCGAGTATTCTTGCATCACAGTTAGTAGACGGTGCGCCGTGTCCTGTATGTGGAAGTACGGAACATGTAGCTAAGCATGAAGAAACAGTGGAAGTTGTTGATGAGCAACAATTAGAAAAAATTCGCAAATATGCATCAAATTTAGAGCAACAATACTTTGTGACTAATGGACAACTGCAGGCTGAAATGCAAGCATTTAATGCACTAGAGCAAAATCTTCAAGAACTTAGCGTAACAGTGGAAGAAGGACCAACATTAACTAATCAATATCAAGAGTTATTCGCTAATGTTCAGCAATTGAAGAAAGAAAAAGAGCTTTGGAACCAACTAAAGGAGAAAACGAAGTCTCAAAAACAAGCTGTAGACGAATTCCAGCTACAACTTCAACAACTGGAAAAGACTTATCAAACTCAACTGCAGGCACTGAATAATGCAACGGCAATTTATGATGAAAAACGTAAATCTATTCCGCAAGATATAACATCTCTACACCATTTATATCAATTAACAAATGAAGCTACACAGCAAAGAAGTCAATTAGTGGAAAGTTGGACACTTGCTCAAAAGCGTATGCAACTAGCAAATGAACAAAATACAACAGCACAAGCTAATTTACAACATGCAATAACAGATTTAGCGGAATCACGTAAATTACTTGAACAAGCGCAAGATGACTTTAAACAAGCTGTTGAGAATGCTGGTTTTGAAAAAGGAAAAGATTACTTAGCAGCGAGAAGAGACGAGCCACAGTGTCAAAAACTAAAAGAAGAATGTCAGCAATATAAAAACTCAATACATGCATTATCGACACAAATTGATGAAGAAAAAGAACAAGTTGCAGGCAAAGAATTAATGGATCTTACTATATTGTCTGCGGCAGTAAATCAGTTGAAACAAGCATATGAAATAGCCTTCGAACAATGGAATAACTCGAAAAAATATCGTCAGAATGCACACCAACTGATTATTGATTTATCGGAAATAAGCAAAAACATAACTGATCTTGAAGCATCTTGTGGCCGAATTATTGGTCTTTATGATTTACTACGAGGTCAAAATCATATGAAAATCTCATTTGAGCGTTATGTTCAAATCGAGTATTTAGAGCAGATTATTCATGCCGCAAATGAGCGTCTTAAACCGCTATCGAACGGTCAATTCAATTTGATTCGTAGTGATCGTCAAGAAGCAAGAGGTAAACAAAGCGGATTAGGTTTAGATGTCTATGACGCATATACGGGTCAAACTCGTGATGTCAAAACGTTATCCGGCGGAGAAAAGTTCAATGCTTCACTATGTTTAGCACTTGGTATGTCAGACGTGATTCAAAGTTTCCAAGGAAATATTAGAATCGATACGATGTTTATAGACGAAGGTTTTGGTACTTTAGATGAGGAATCATTGACAAAAGCAATCGATACACTCATTGATTTACAGAAATCCGGTCGTATGATTGGCGTTATCTCCCATGTTGCTGAACTAAAAGCAGCAATGCCTGCTATTTTAGAAGTCTCAAAATCACGAGAAGGTCATAGTCATACTACATTTCATGTTAAGTAAGAAATGATTTATTTAGAGTTAAGGAATAGATAAAAAATGTAAAAGCTTTATTAAAAAACCTACATGATGATTGGGATATTTACACTCAATCATCATGTAGGTTTATTTATTTATTTATTTATTTATTTATTTATTTATGCTGGTTTTCAAATAGGAGCTTATTTCCAACCTCGTTTATATGAATCGTTTATAGCTTCAATATCTACACCCAATTCTTTGGCAGCTTGGTAAGCCCAATATGGATTTCGCAGTAATTCTCTTGCCATGAAGATTAGATCTGCTCTGTTATTTTGCAGAATTTCCTCAGCTTGTACTGGGGAAGTGATCAGACCGACTGCTCCTGTTGGAATCGGTGTTTCATGCTTGATGGTCTCAGCAAATGGTACTTGATAACCTGGGAATATTGGAATTCTTGCATGCACGACCGCGCCAGAACTAACATCCACTAAATCGACACCTTGCTCTTTCATCCATTTTGTCATCGTAATATAATCGACAGGTTCCATTCCACCCTCTGCATAATCCTTCGCAGAAATGCGGACAAATAGGGGACCGTCAAATACTTCTTTTACAGCAGTAATTATTTCACGTAAAAAACGGTAGCGGTTTTCTACTGAGCCTCCGTATTCATCTGTACGTTTATTTGACAGTGGGGATAAAAATTCATTGATTAAATATCCATGGGCACCATGCAGTTCAATTACATCAAAGCCAGCTTCTTTAGATCGGATAGCGGCTTTTTTGAATGCGTCTACTGTATTTTTTATATCATCGGTTGTCATTTCAATCGGTGTTTTGTAGTTATCACTAAAGGCAACAGCAGAAGGTGCATAAATATCGCTTTCAAGCGCAGCTTTACGTCCTGCATGTGCTAATTGGATACCTGTTTTGGAACCTGCACCATGCATTAATCGATTCAGTTCAGTAAGACCAGCAGTATGCTCGTCACGCCAAATGCCAAGGTCTTGAGGTGAGATACGACCTTCTGGTTGAACAGCAGTTGCTTCTACAATGATTAATCCGACTTGACCAACTGCTCTTGTTGCATAGTGAATTTTATGGAAGTCTTGTACAAGGCCGTCTTTATTATGACATTCATACATACACATAGGAGACATTACAATGCGATTTTTTAGCGTTAAATTACCTATTTTATAATTTTCAAATAATTTTGCCATGAATGAAATCACTCCAATTCTCTTGTTGCCTATATTATAGCAAAATAGTAGGGATTGGTTTATTAAAAAGACTTAGGTACATCTGAATGTTTCATATGTATTATTAATTTCTAAGTAAGAGGGTGCAAATGATAAAATTCCACTTCAAAGAACTAAAAGACAACTTTTTTATTGAAAGTTCTTTATTTTCAAACTTTGAACTTTATAATAAATAAAAGAAAGTTTATGTTGCTAATATAAATGGAATGAATTAATTAGATGAAATTTATGTGACTTTGGAGGGGATATAAATATGTTGAAAATACGCAATGTGAAATTAGAGGATTTACCTGAACTTGTGACGATTGAAAATCTATGTTTTACAAAAGAAGAAGCAGCAACACAAGATGCATTTGAAAAGAGAATCCAATTAATATCCGATAGCTTTTATGTAGCGGAAGTGAATGGAAATGTTGTAGGTTTGATCAATGGACCTGTTATTGAACAACCTGAAATAACCGATGACTTATTCAGTGCAATAAAGCAAAACCCAACAACTGGTGGATATCAAAGCATATTAGGATTAGCAGTTTCTCCAGAATATCAAAAACAAGGAATTGCTTCAGCACTCCTCGTGCATCTTGAAAGAGCAGCAGCAGTATGCAAGCGTAAAACGGTTACGTTAACGTGTAAAGAAGTATTAATTGGCTATTATGAAAAGCAAGGCTATAACAAAGATGGGGTTTCTAACTCAGTGCATGGTGGTGAAGTTTGGTATAACATGAGTAAAAGACTTTAAACTTACTTCCGATACTTGTTTACATAAAACACCCTTATAGTGTATTATTACACTATAAGGGTGTTTTATGTTTTTTGATAGTTTAAAAGCAATATCTAGGAGGATTTTAATGATGAAAAAAGTAGCAGTTTATAGTTTAATCATCTGTTTATTTAGCTTTCCATATGCTTATTTTTCAATATCTCAAGACTTTAATGATAGTTCAATGACAGGCTATTTGTTGATGATCATTGCAACAACGATTATTGCATTCTTTGGTAGCTTGACTAATAATACAATAGCCGTATTTATAGGGAATATTGGATCGGTCATTATTTCTTTTTATTTTAATAGTAAGATGATAAATATTGACTCGTGGGATGGATATTTTAAGCCCATTGGCTCAATTCGTTTCTTAGTAGTTGTTAGTGTAGTGAATTTAATCCCTCAATTGGTGGCAATTAACTTTGCTAAAAGTCTGAACAAAAAGCGGTTCGAAACAACAGGTATTCACTCTAATAAATAATTCGTAGAGCAAATTGGAATGGAACTACATTCCTAATGTGGGCAAGAATTATCTATACTATTATCATGTTGAACACAAAAAACAATATTAAGACTAAACGCTGAAAAAATTTAGCACATTGTCTTAGGATAGTATAGATTTCTTTTAAAGGGATGTAATTATGAGATGGTAGTAAGTAGTTGCTTATAATTATATTTTGTTCAATAAAATGAACTTTACACAATGTGCAAAATCAACATAACTAATGTAATGAGGTATAAATCTTGGTGTATTGATTTTCTATTCACATGAAGAGACTCATTTTAAAATAAAATCGCCTTAAAGACATTCCAAACATAATATATACATAATTGGATTAGTGATAAAAAAACCCTGAAAGGCATGATAAATCGATGCTTTTCAGGGTTTCTTCTTTTGAGCCTTTATTCACTTTGTGCTAATTCGCGTGATTTCGCTTCTGCGTCATGAATGCATGCCATAATCGCGTCTTTGAAGTGGTTTTCTTCTAATGCTTTAATGCCGGCTTCAGTAGTGCCTCCTGGACTTGTTACTTTTCTACGTAGTTCTGTTGGTTCTTCTGTAGATTGTTTCAACATTTCAGCTGCACCTGCAATTGTTTGAACGGCGAGTGAGCGTACAACTTCACGTGATAAGCCGTACTTAACGCCAGCTTGTTCGAATGCTTCGACTAGATAGTATAAATATGCTGGACCACTGCCTGAGACAGCTGTTACTGCATGTAGCTTATCTTCCTCCACTTCGATTACTGTGCCTATTGCTTCTAACATTGTCATAAAATCTTGTTTTAAACTTGCGTCGATTTGTTCATTAAATGATACGCCGCTTGCTGACATGCCGATTGTAGCTGATGTGTTTGGCATAACGCGAGCAATTGGTCGTTTTCCTAAACTATTTTCAATCGTTGCAATGGAAATACCTGCAACAACGGATAAGACAGCTGTATGTTCTTGAAGGAGTGGAGCTAAAGCTTCCATTCCTTTTATAACGTCTTTCGGTTTCATAGCTAAAATAATGCAATCTGCAACTTTTACAACATCGAGACTGTCAGAAACAATTTGTACGCCATATGCGTCAGCGATACGATTCAGTTTTTGACGATCGGACTTATTCATAATATGAATGCTTTTGGGTGATACGACACCTTCTTTTACCCAACCTTGAATCATCGCTTCAGCCATTGAACCTGCACCAGCAAATACAATTGTTTGCATATTTGTCGCCTCCTGTTTTTTTCAATAAAAAAAGCCTTCCCATCCTTATATAAAAGGACGAAAACGCATGTTTCCGCGGTACCACCTTGTTTTGCTAAATGACTTTAGCACAACTCTCGCTCCTTATTATCGCTAAGGGACGGCTATGTTTTCATAGCAGCTCAGAAGTAGGTTCTAAAAATTGAGCGGGTCATGTGACTTTCAGCCGGTGGTCACACTCTCTTTACACCATCAATATTTGTACTATTCTTCATCTACGCTTTTTTGTATGTGATTGCAAGTATAGTGTCTTAACAATTTTTTGTCAACATTATTAGGTGACGATTTCTAGCTAATCTTGTACAATGAAGTGAATATCTATTCATTTTTGTAGGGGGTTTTTGAAATGTTTCATAAGATTATTACACCAACGCCATTTGCAGTAGGGACTGTAAATTCCTATTTATTAAAAGGGGACGCATTATCAATTTTTGATGTGGGTACGAAAACGCCCGAAGCGTATGAGGCATTAGAATTGGGTTTAAAAGAAGCGGGCTATCGCTTTGAAGATATAGAACAAGTTATTTTAACGCATCATCATCCAGATCATATGGGGTTAGTCGATGCATTTCCAAACGCAAAAGTGTTAGGACATGTATACAACGATGCTTGGTTACGCAGAGACCCAGTTTTCCTCGCCTCACATTTCGATTTTTATATGGACCGTTTAAAAGAAGAAGGTGTGCCAGAAGAGTATTTTAATTGGGTAAAGAAGATGACAAGGTCAACTGATTTTGTAGGGACTCGCCCATTAACCGCGATTTTACATGACGGAGACGAAGTGCCAGGGCATCCAGGACTTATAGCAATGGAGACATTAGGTCATGCGCAAAGTCATTTAGCTTTTTGGCATAAAGAGAAAAAAGCGATGATAGGCGGCGATTTACTCATTGGACATGTATCGTCAAATCCATTAATTGAGCCACCACTTAATCCTAAGGCAAACCGTGCGAAATCGCTATTACAGCAAAATGCTTCATTGAAAAAATTATTAACTTTACCGATTGATGTCCTTTATAGCGGTCATGGGGAAGAGATTCGAAATGTACATGAACTAGTAAAGGAAAGACTTGAAAAACAGCATAAGCGTGCGATGAAAGTATACGGAATGTTAGAAGGTAGCCCCAAAAATACGTTTGAACTGAATGTTGAACTGTTTCCATATGCTTATGAGAAAGAATTAGGTTTAACTTTGTCTGAAACAATTGGTCAGTTAGACTATTTAATCGATGAAGGGCTAGTTAAAGAGAAGATGAATGATAAGGGCGTCTATCTTTATGAGCAAGCATAAAACCATTCTCGTAACAGGAGCGACAAGTGGAGTTGGTAAGTGTATAGTAAACATTCTTGCGACTGAAGGGCATACAATCATTGCAACAGGGCGTTCGAAGGAAGCTTTGCAGTCTTTTACTGCTCCAAATATCCAAATGATTCAAGCTGATTTATCTACTATAGAGGGTAATCATGCTTTACTTGAAAAATTGCCCGTAATTGATATTGCCATTTACTCTGCTGGAGTTGGAACATTTGCTTATGCAACAGACTTAACGGATGCTGAAATAGAACAAATGCTTCATGTGAATATTCAAGCACCTATCATTCTAACAAAGGCGTTATCACACCAAATGATAGAACGTAAAAATGGTCAATTTATATTCATTGGCTCACAAGCAGGAAAGGTAGCAACACCGAAGGCTTCAGTATATGCAGCGACAAAACATGCTATCATAGGCTTTACAAATGCACTTCGAATGGAGCTTGCCCCATTTAATGTGCAGGTGACAACGATTCACCCAGGTCCAATTGACACACCGTTTTTGGATCATGCTGATCAAACTGCTACATATCGTGATGCAATGAAAAATGTGTTATTAACACCAGAGCAAGTAGCTGAAGCGACGGTCAAAACAATTGGCCGTAATGTTAGAGAAGTGAATT
Source organism: Viridibacillus arenosi (assembly GCF_001955655.1). Taxonomy (GTDB): domain Bacteria; phylum Bacillota; class Bacilli; order Bacillales_A; family Planococcaceae; genus Viridibacillus; species Viridibacillus arenosi. The sequence continues at coordinate 71,701 of NZ_MSPW01000003.1, forward strand.
TGCCGTCATATATGGCGATTTCAAGTAAACTATATGCCGTAGCACCATCCCTTGTTGAAAAATTAGGGAAGCGATTTTTTAATAAGAAGTAAAAGTCTTATGAATATACATCGATTTATAAATTGTATATCGTGACATTAGTTTTCAGATAATGGTTTATGCAGAAAAAACTGCATGGATTGTATAATTAGATTTAATCATTAAAAGGGCTATTCTAGTAGGGTATTCTACTTAGGAAAGCCCTTTTTATTATATATACAAAGGTTTAATAAGTGTTCAAACAGGTTTTGTGGGGACTTTTTAGAAACTTTAAATATTTTTAATAATGCAAGAAAATACACTTGTGTTCATTTTTATTCCGTGATATGATAATTGCATAAATATTAAATATAAACGTATAAACATACACGACACGGAGGAATGTCACATGGCTAAAAAAGTAGTTCTTGCATATTCAGGCGGTTTAGATACATCAGTTGCGATTCAATGGTTAATCGATCAAGGTTACGAAGTAGTAGCTTGTTGCTTAGACGTAGGTGAAGGTAAAGATTTAGATTTCGTGAAAAAGAAAGCATTAGAAGTTGGTGCGATTGAATCTTACATGATCGACGCTAAAGACGAGTTCGCTGAAGAGTACGCATTAATCTCTCTTCAAGCTCACACATGGTACGAACAAAAATATCCTTTAGTATCAGCACTATCTCGTCCACTTATTTCTAAGAAATTAGTAGAAGTTGCTGAACAAACAGGCGCAGTTGCAGTAGCACATGGTTGTACTGGTAAAGGAAATGACCAAGTTCGTTTCGAAGTTTCTATTAAAGCATTAAACCCAGATTTAGAAGTTCTTGCACCAGTTCGTGAATGGGCTTGGAGCCGTGAAGAGGAAATTGAATACGCAAAATCAAAGAATATTCCACTTCCTATCTCTTTAGATTCACCATTCTCAATCGACCAAAACTTATGGGGCCGTGCTAACGAATGTGGTATCTTAGAAGATCCTTGGGCTACACCACCAGAAGAAGCGTACGAGTTAACAGTATCTCTTGAAAATGCTCCAGATACTGCTGATATTATCGAAATCGAATTCGAACAAGGTGTTCCAGTAGCAATTGACGGTGTTTCTTATAAACTAGCTGACTTAATCTTAAAATTAAACGAAGTAGCTGGTAAACATGGCGTTGGCCGTATCGACCACGTTGAAAATCGTTTAGTTGGTATTAAATCACGTGAAGTTTACGAAATTCCAGGTGCACACACTTTACTATTAGCTCATAAAGAATTAGAAGATATTACACTAGTAAAAGAAATCGCTCATTACAAACCAGTAATTGAGAAAAAATTAACTGAACTTATCTATGAAGGTTTATGGTTCTCTCCATTAAGAACTGCTTTAGAAGCATTCTTAAAAGAAACACAAAAATTTGTTAATGGTACAGTTCGTGTGAAACTATTCAAAGGCCATGCAATTGTTGAAGGACGTAAATCTCCTAACTCTCTATATGACGAAAAATTAGCAACATATACAAAAGATGATGAATTCGATCATGCTTCTGCAGTAGGTTTCATCGAACTATGGGGTCTTCCAACAAAAGTGAACTCTATGGTAAACAAAGGAGAAAAGAAGGTGCAAGCATGAGTGGTAAACTATGGGGCGGACGATTCCAAAATTCTGCAGAACAATGGGTAGATGAATTCGGAGCATCCATCGGGTTTGACCAACAGCTTGTAACTGAAGATCTAGAAGGCAGTATTGCTCATGTTACGATGCTTGGTGCTTGTGGCATTTTATCACAAGATGAAGTCAACACGATAAAAGAAGGTCTCCATCAACTACAACAAAAAGCTACTGAGGGCTCTCTTGAGTTCTCAATTGCTAATGAAGATATTCACTTAAATCTTGAGAAAATGCTAATCGATTTAGTTGGTCCAGTTGGCGGTAAATTACATACTGGCCGTAGTCGAAATGACCAAGTCGCAACAGATATGCACTTGTTCCTTAAAAAACGTTTGCAAGAGGTTATTTCTTTAATAGAAGCTTTCCAAAAAGCAATTGTTACGCAAGCGGAAGATAACATTGATACACTTGCACCTGGTTACACGCATTTACAGCGTGCGCAGCCAATCTCATTTGCACATCATTTGATGACGTATTTCTGGATGCTAGAACGTGATAAACAACGTTTCCAAGACTCATTGAAACGTACTGATATTTCGCCACTTGGAGCAGGTGCTCTTGCTGGTACGACTTTCCCGATTGATCGTGAAATGAGTGCTGAGCTACTTGGTTTCTCTGCAGTTTATCAAAACAGTATGGACGCTGTAAGTGATCGTGATTTCATCGTTGAGTTCTTAAGTAACGGTTCACTTTTAATGGCGCACTTATCACGCTTTGCTGAAGAGATCATTCTGTGGTCAAGTGAGGAGTTCAAATTCATCGAGTTAGATGATGCGTTCTCTACAGGTTCAAGTATAATGCCACAAAAGAAAAATCCTGATATGGCGGAATTAATCCGTGGTAAAGCAGGCCGTGTATACGGTAATCTAATGGGCTTACTAACTGTCTTGAAAGGAATTCCATTAGCTTATAACAAAGACATGCAAGAAGATAAAGAAGGTATGTTCGATACATTGCATACAATTGTCGGCTCGCTTAAAATCTTCGAAGGAATGGTTCGTACAATGACCGTTGCAAAAGAAACATTGCATAAAGCAGTGCATCAAGATTTCTCTAATGCAACAGAACTTGCGGATTATTTAGCAACAAAAGGTATGCCTTTCCGTGAAGCACATGAGGTTACGGGGAAACTTGTATTCCTTTGTATCCAACGTGGCATTTACTTGTTAGACCTATCAATTGAAGACTTGCAAGAAGCAAGTTCATTAATTGAATCAGATGTGTACGATGTATTAGCACCAGAAGCAGCAGTGCAACGTCGTCACTCTTTAGGTGGTACTGGTTTTGAGCAAGTGAAAATTCAGATTGCAAAAGCTAAAGAATGCATATAAAAAATAGATTGGAAGAACGTTCGCAGAGGGGAACCGATTCCATAAGTTATGGGCATACATATATGTTCCAGCAAAACCAACTTCCAGAGGGAAGTTGGTTTTTTGTATTTGCAAGTGAAAATCTTACAATTTACTACTTTAGTATAACAATTAACTCAACTATTACGAACTAACTTCTAGTTTATAGATTTCTATTTTTTATGGAACTATTGATTAGTTATTACTACTTTCAAGTACCTAATAAGGTTGTATTAATGTCTAGTTATATTTCCAATTAAATTTCAGGCATACATTTTTTAAAAACTGGGCAAACTACTTAAATATTTAAGAAAGGCGTGTGGTACTTTTGAAATTTAAATTGGTCCGTACCACGAAAGTTGAACAGTTTATTAAAAAGTCTAATAACAAGAAAAATCTGGCTGAGCAAACCATTGAAACGTTAAAGAAAAATACACGCAATGTAGATGATGTTTTATTCAAAAAAATTCCTACAGATGAAGGCGTTGTTACTGTCATTTATTCTTCATCACTTGTAGAGAAAATGACGCTGCAATCGATGGTTTTTATACCTTTAGCTAATCATATAAATCAAATTCACCAAGTATCTGAAGTAATCGACGCTTCTGATCTCAAGGGCATTACTGCAAAGCTAGACTCTGGCCAAACGCTATTGTATTTTCATCAAACAAATACAATATTAACTATTGACACATATAGTGCGCCAACACGTGCTATAACGAATACAGAAACAGAGTCGACGGTTATTGGACCACAAGATGCGTTTTCAGAATCATTAGAGACAAATATATCTTTAGTTAGAAGACGTATTCAAAATCCGAAGTTGAAAAATGAAGATCAAACCATTGGAACAGAAGCGAATATAAGAATTTCAATAATGTACATGGAGGATACTGTAAATAAGGAGAGTTTAGATACTTTAAAAAAGCGAATCAATAAAATTGATTATCCTTCATTTACGGATATTTCCGTGTTAAAGCAATTAATTGAAGATAATCCTTTATCGCCATTCCCACAGTATTACATGAGTGTACGACCGGATAGTATTAGTCGATATCTTATTGATGGTAGAATTGTTATTTTCATGGATAATAGTCAAGCTGCAGTCGTTTGTCCTACATCATTTTTTGAAATGTTTATCTCTATTGAAGATTATTATAATCGTTGGACAACGGCGTCTTTACTTCGAATGCTACGATTTTTTGGGTTTTTCTTAACAATCATGATAACACCTATGTATATTTCTGCATTAACTTTTCATCCCGAGATTCTTCCATATGAACTACTTCTAAATCTACAAGAATCAAGAAGCAAAGTTCCATTTCCACCACTTTTTGAAGTATTGTTTATTGAATTAATCATAGAAGTATTAAGGGAAGCTGGTTCACGAATGCCCGCTAAAGTAGGGCAAACGATCGGTATCGTAGGAGGTATTGTAATTGGAACTGCAGCGGTAGAAGCCGGATTGATAAGTAATATACTTGTAGTATTGGTTGCAACTTCTGCATTACTTTCATTTCTTCCTCCAATTTTTTTAATGAGTAATACAAGTAGATTTATTCGATACTTTTTTATTTTATCTGCAGGTTTGTTTGGTTTGTTTGGACAAATGTTGGCATTTGCTTGGCTAATAACGCATTTAGAAGGGTTAAAATCTTTGGGAACGCCGTATTTGGCACCCATTATTCCTAGAAAGGCTTCAGATTTGTTGGATAGTATTATAAGATTTCCGACTGCATTATTAAAAAGTAAGACGGGCATTTCAAAATCACAGAAAAAGTAAATGTTTCAAAAGAATTGAGGTAGATTAAGTTGAGTACTAACAAACAGAAATTTTTAAATAGATATCATGTTATCTTTTTGGTCCAAAGCGTAATGATCGGTACTGGAATACTCACTCTACCTCAAAAACTGAGTGCTTTAGGTTATAGTCAAACACTTTTTCCTATCCTTTTTGGGATAATTGCAAGTCTAACACTATTACCGATGATATGGATTAATAGTAAATTTCCTAATGATAACTTATTTCGGATCAATGAAATACTATTAGGAAAATGGTTAGGGAAGTGTGTAAATTTATTTATTGTCTTGCAATTTTTGGTTTTTACAGCAGGGATTGTTAGTAATTATATGCATCTTATACAAAGCACGGCACTTCCAGAGCAAACTATTACTGCACCTGCTTTCTTTTTTCTATTATTACTTATTTATATAGTCCGTGGAGGGATTAGATCTGTAGCAAGGTTCTGCATCTTAACTTTTTTTATAACTCTGCCTATGTTTTATTTTCTTCGTTGGGCAATTGAAAAAGGAGATGTGAGTCATTTTCTTCCTATATTCAATTTTAATGGCAAAGAATTTTATGATGCGATGAAAAAAGGTTATTTATCTATCTTAGGCTATGAATTAATTATGTTTTATTTCCCGAATATTATAGATCAAAAAAAAGCGTATAAACATGCATTAATAGGGATCTGGATAAGCATAGTTCTTTGTTTTATAACAACAGCAGTAAGTGTGATGTATTTCTCAGAATGGCAGTTAAAATATGTAGAGTTTTCGGTATTAAATTTGTTTAAAGCTGGAGAATTTTCTTTTATTGAACGAATCGATATTATTGGAATGACACTGTGGGTATTCCTAATTTTGTCTACAGCTACAGTGTATTTATGGAGTGCGAAGAAAGGGATGGATTCTTTATTATCTAAAGAAAGGAAAAATTATATTTATATTCTTGCACTAATTATTTTCCTGATTGTGAAGATGCCATTTCCTCAAGAATTCCAAGAAAAATTATTTTCAGCAAGCAACTATGTTGGATATGTGATGGTAGTTTGGCCGATTTTCTTGGCCATAGTACATCTACTTAGAAAAAAGCAGGTGCAAGCATGAGCAATAAAATTGTATTGATATCTACTGTTTTTGTACTCATTTTTTTGGTAGGTTGTTCAGAGAAAGAGGTAAAAGTACCATTAGAAGAAGTAGGTATGGTTGGTATAATGGCATTTGACTATATAGACGAAGATACAACTAAATTAACCGTAGCGATACCACAATATTCGCCAGAAGCGCAACGGAATACACAGATTTTCTCAGTGAAAACAGACTTAGTTTCTAAGGGAATTGTTAAAATCGAGAAACTTTCAGATAAAAAAGTTATTTTAAACCAATTACGTGTTGTTCTTATTAATGAGGAATATGCACGAAAGGGAAAAGTGCAGAAAGTCATTCAAAATTTATATAGAGATGCTGAAGTAGGTAATAAAGTACTTATTGCAGTAGTTAATGGAAATGGAGAAGATTTGTTAAAGGGCGAATATTTGGACAAACCAAATATCAACTTTTATTTAAATGATTTATTACTGCCTAGTATCAATACTGCTTTTAATCCGAATACCAATATTCATGATTTTATATACACGTTAACAAATCCAGTATTTGATCCGATTATTCCGATAATAGAAAAAGTCGACGATAAAATAGAGATTAAGGGAGTTGCTTTGTTCAAGAATAAAAATATGTTCGAGAGTATTACACCAAGTGAAGCACTCATTATTCAAGCATTACAAGGTAAAAAGAAACTTGCACCATTACCATTAGATTTAAATAAAGGTAATGGCAAAGAAGTAGTCATGCTCGATTTAATTGAAAGTAAGGTTAAAGTAAAAAGTAATAAAAACCATGATTCTCCAAAGCTAACTATTACATTAAATGTAAAAGGAACGCTTAGTGAATATAAAGGTAAAAGAGAGCATGAATTGAATACGCCAAAAAGTATAGCAATTCTAGAAGATGATATTGATAAACAACTGAGTAAAGACATTGAAGATTTTTTAGACAAACTTAAAGGTTTGAAGATCGACCCAATTGGTCTAAGTGAAAATTTTCGAATGTATTACAAAGGGGAATGGAATAAAAAACTGACGGAAAAAACCATTGCTAAGTTAATTGTGGATGTCCATGTTAAAACGGCTATTATTAGTACAGGTACTTTAAAATGAATTTGACACTTTCTTTTGAAATTGCACATAAACGGTTTATCGTATTAAATTTAATCTACCTTTATTACACTTGAATTATTGGAATAGTTGGTTCAATTGCTAATTCTGGTAGTTCAAGATGGGTTTGGTTTAAGTTTCTTCCGTAAATCTAATTGAATAAATGATGTGAAAACTATAGGTAATCCTTTATGATTTTATAAATAATAAAGGGTTATTTTTTTGTGGGCATTTTAAAATGAATTGAAAAATAAAAAAATATTTAGGAAACCGAAATTATTTTATTTTTTATCTTCAATCATTTCAGAATATTTGATAAACTGGTATTTGTGAAGAAAAGAAGGTGAATAGAGATGAAGGTATTTTTTGAATTAGGTTGGTTCTTTAAAGAGCGTAAGAAGCAATACTTAGTGGGAATTTCGCTCTTAATCATGGTGGCAATGTTACAGTTAGTACCGCCAAAAATTATTGGTGTTGTTGTCGATGAAATTGGCGGTGGCAACTTAACTGTGGGCTCGCTAGTTAAATGGTTGAGTCTATTAGCTGCTTCTGCAATATTGATGTATGTGATTCGCTATTATTGGCGGATTATGATTTTTGGATCGTCTATGACACTAGCTAAAAGGTTACGTGCAAAATTATTTCATCACTTTACGTCGATGGCACCGTCCTTTTATCAAAAACGTCGTATCGGAGATTTAATGGCACATGCCACAAATGATGTATCAGCTGTGCAACAAACAGCGGGAAATGGTGTTTTAACTCTTGTAGATTCTATTACAACAGGGGGCTTTGTAATCTTGGCAATGGCCATTACGATCGATTGGAAGCTAACGTTAATCGCTTTAATTCCAATGCCGTTTATGGCGCTGTCAACGAATTATTACGGTAAACTTTTACATGCACGTTTTCATCATGCGCAAGCCGCGTTTTCGGACTTAAATGATAAAACGCAGGAAAGTATTACTGGTATAAAAGTGATGAAGACATTTGGTCAAGACAAAGAGGATATCGCAGATTTTAAACGATTATCTGACGAAGTTGTTGCGAAAAATACACGAGTGGCAAAGGTGGATTCACTATTTGATCCAACAATTTCACTTGTTGTAGGTATATCATTTTTCTTAACGATTATATTTGGATCTAAATTTGTCGTTGCTGGCGATATGACACTTGGCGATTTAGTATCGTTTACATCATACTTAGGTCTGCTTGTGTGGCCAATGTTGGCATTTGGTTTACTTTTCAACATCATGGAGCGAGGTAGTGCATCATATGACCGAATTCAAAATCTATTATCAGAGAAAATGGATGTTGAAGATAAAGAAGATGCATTATCCATTCGACCACATGGGGATATCGAGTTTAATATTAATTCATTTACATTCCCTGGTGATGAGACACCGGCATTAAAAGATGTACAGTTCAAGTTGAAACGTGGTGAAACACTCGGTATTGTCGGCAAGACGGGAGCAGGTAAAACTGCGATATTAAAACTATTAATGCGTGAATTTGACGGCTACGATGGGGAGATTCGTTACGGAGAGCATGTCATAGGAGATTATCAAGCAATAAAATTACGCGAAGCAATTGGCTATGTGCCGCAAGAGCATTTCTTATTCTCTGCATCCTTATATCAAAATATAGCTTTTACAAACCCGGATGTTGGTGAAGATGAAGTGACAAATGCTGCGCGAATTGCACAAATTCATGATGATATATTGCGCTTTACGGAAGGTTACAATACCGTCGTCGGAGAGCGAGGAGTATCACTTTCTGGAGGACAGAAACAACGGATATCGATTGCACGAGCGTTGTTAATGAAGCCTGAACTGCTCATATTAGACGATTCTTTATCAGCAGTTGACGCAAAGACAGAAGAAGCCATTTTAGAGTCATTAAAAGAAGCTAGAACAGACGCTACGACAATTATTACGTCCCACCGATTAAGTGCACTTGTCCATGCGCATCTCATCATTGTTTTACATGATGGGGCAGTTGTAGAAAAAGGAACACATGAAAAGTTAATGGCACTTAAAGGTCGTTATTTCGAAATGTATCAATTGCAACAACTTGAACAACAGGTTGAAGAGGGGGTGAGTCAACATGAATGAAGAACAAAAAATCACCCTAACAGGTAAGGAACAGTGGCAAGTATTAAAGCGACTCCTTACATATTTGAAACCACATAAAAAGTCCATTGTGATTGCATTAATGTTGCTCTTAATTACTGTTCTCGGCGATATACTCGGACCATTGTTAATTAAAATATTTATGGATGATTATTTAACACCACGTCATTTCCCGACAAATACGTTAATCACCTTAGCTGCGGTATACATTGGCATTCAAATATTGAATTCGGTTATTAGTTATTTACAGATGCTTCGTTTCAATGTGCTAGCTCTTAAGGTAATCCAGCAGTTACGAATAGATGTCTATACAAAGGTTCATAAACTAGGTATGCGCTATTTTGATAAAACACCAGCTGGTAGTATCGTATCTCGTGTAACGAATGATACGGAAGCCATTATGGATATGTTCGTTAGTGTATTAATTGGCTTTGTACAAAGTGGCTTTTTAGTCATCGGAGTATATATTGCAATGTTTGTATTAAACTGGAAACTGGCATTAGCAACAGTTATTTTACTACCTATTCTTTTCTGTATTGTCTATATTTATAGAAAATATAGTGCCTTTTATTATATGGATATGCGTGAAAGACTGAGTCAATTAAATGCCAAACTTGCAGAATCATTATCTGGTATGTCGATTGTGCAGGCATTTCGTCAGGAAAAACGTTTCCGAGATGAGTTTGACGAGATAAATGAAAAGCATTATAAAGCAGTGATGAGTAGTATTAAACTAGATGGTTTATTATTAAGACCTGTCATTGACTTGGTGTATGCGTTTGGTCTAATTTTAATGTTGAGCTTTTTTGGGATAACATCCTTTAGTGAACCGGTAGAAATCGGTGTCATTTATGCATTTGTCAGCTATATTAATCGCTTTTTTGAACCGATTAATCAAGTCATGCAAAGACTTTCAATTTTCCAGCAAGCGATTGTTTCTGCATCACGCGTCTTTACATTATTGGACGACAAGGAATTAGATCCTCAGCAACTCGATGATTCTTCTGTGAAAATGTCAGACGGTCATATTGAATTCCGAAATGTAACATTCTCATATGATGGTAAGACTGATGTTTTGAAAAATATTTCATTTACCGTTAAACCTGGTGAAACGGTCGCGCTTGTCGGTCATACTGGGAGCGGAAAAAGTTCAATTATTAACCTATTAATGCGATTTTACGAGTTTGAAAGAGGAGAGATTTTAATAGATGGGCAGTCGATTAAAAATTTCCCGAAACAAACGTTGAGACAGCAGATGGGTCTAGTATTACAAGAACCATTCTTGTTTTACGGAAATATTGAAAGTAATATCAAACTCTTTAATGAAAACCTGTCGGAAGAAGATGTCAAAGCTGCAGCAGAGTTTGTGCAAGCAGATCAATTTATCGAATCCATGCCAAATGGCTATAAACATCAAGTGTCAGAACGTGGTTCCACATTCTCAAGTGGGCAAAGGCAGCTCATTGCATTTGCGCGAACTATTGCAACGAATCCGAAAGTGCTCGTATTAGATGAAGCAACAGCAACAATCGATACAGAAACTGAAGTAGCCATTCAAGGAAGTCTCGACAAAATGCGTCAAGGTCGTACAACAATTGCCATCGCGCATCGCCTAAGTACGATACAAGATGCCGAGCAAATATTAGTGCTCCACCATGGTGAAATTGTCGAGCGAGGAACACATCAAGAGTTACTTGCTAAAAATGGCTTGTATCATAAGATGTATCAGTTACAAAATGGATTAGTTCAAGAAGTAGGATAGTGCAAGTATAGTCTCCAGGAAGCTGTTGGTAGTTAGCGGCTTTGTGGGGATTTTTTTGTGGGGATTTTAGGAGTTGAGTAGGGGTAAGAGGTTGCGAGTAGCGCTAAAGGGCACGAGTAGCGCCAAAAGGAGCCCGAGCAGAGCCAAAAGGAGCCCGAGCAGCGACAAAGGGATTGCAAGTAGAGCCAAAAGGAGCTCGAGTAGCGCTAAAGAGATTGCGAGTAGCGCTAAAAGGAGCCCGAGTAGAGCCAAAGGGATTGCGAGTAGCGCTAAAGGGAGCCCGAACAGCGCTAAAAGGAGCCCGAGCAACGCTAAAGGGAAGCCGAGTAGCGCCAAAGAGGCACCCCAATCAAGCGAGTTTTTTCTCATAGTTATATATCATATTTTCTTAAATAGCTATCGCTATATTCATTGCATAATTTTGTCATGAAAAATTCACAGACAAAAGAAAAGATATTTCTTGAAAAGTTTGGTACGATGGGTACAGAAACTTTAAGGAGCGACAACAAATATGAATACTGATTTTAACTATTTTTTAGCATTTGGTGCAGGTATTCTTAGTTTTATCTCACCATGTACGTTGCCGCTTTATCCAGCATTTCTATCTTACATAACAGGTGTGTCATTTGATAAGTTAAAGAATGACAAAGGAATGCTTCAAAAAACGGCCATTTTGCACACATTGTTTTTCTTACTAGGATTTACAATGATCTTCCTCATTTTAGGGCTAACTACATCTTATCTTTCAGGGTTCTTCTTCAAATACGATGACTTGATTCGTCAAGTTGGTGGGATATTAATTGTTATTTTTGGACTAATGATTATTGGCGTCTTTACACCGGACTTTTTAATGAAAGATCGCAAATTCCAATTTAAAAATAGACCAGCAGGTTATATTGGTTCTTTCTTAATTGGTTTAGCGTTTGCTGCGGGGTGGACTCCCTGTACTGGACCTATCTTAGGTGGTATTCTGTCGTTAGCGGGTACAAATCCAGGATCAGGTATTTGGTATCTACTAACATATAGTCTTGGTTTCTCTATTCCATTTTTCCTTTTATCATTCTTTATGACAAAATTAAGTTGGATTCGTAATCATAGTCAGAAAATCGTTAAAATCGGCGGTTATGTGATGATAATTGTTGGGATATTATTATACTTTGATGGAATGACACTGATTATTAGATTATTACAACCAATTTTCGGTGATTTCATGGGATTTTAATTGGCTTACTACACTTATTAGTAGTATAGTATTTTTAGTTTCAAATTAGGGGTTGAGTGTTTGACGAAGGTATTAGTAGTAGATGACACGATGTTCATGCGTCATGCCATAAAAACGATGTTAGCGGATTCAAGTTATGAAGTCGTTGGCGAAGCGATTAATGGCAGAGAAGCAATTGAAAAGTATCGTGAATTATTACCAGATGTTGTAACGATGGATGTAACAATGCCGGTTATGTCGGGTTTAGATGCAACGAAAGTGATCATCGAAGAATTTCCTGATGCGAAAATTATTATAATCAGTGCATTAGGGCAGCAAAAGATGATTTTACAGGCACTCTCGCTTGGTGCTAAGGATTTTATTACGAAACCTTTTGATCAGCAACGCTTAATGTCTACGATTGTAAAAGTAGTGGAATATTAGTTATGTTAGGAGAGGGTCTATTATGTTGAGTTCAATTCCTTCTCAATATATGGTCATAGGCTCAACTGTCGCTGTTGTCTTTATGGGGATTATGGCGATGACAGTGAGAGCCAAATCGGCTAAAAAACCTGCTAGTGCTAAGAAAATCATTATCCCACCGATTGCGATGTCTACTGGTGCTTTAATGTTTTGCTTTGAATATTTCAGAGTACCTTGGACACAAGTGTTAGAAGCAATTATAGTAGGTATTATCTTTTCAACTGTATTAATCGCGACATCGAAATTTCATATTGTTGAAGATGACATCTTTTTAAAGCCGTCTAAAGCATTTTTCTTTATTTTAGCTGGTTTATTGATTGTCCGTACAGTGGCGAAAATTTATCTAAGTGGTGCATTCCATTTAGGTGAACTTGGCGGCATGTTCTGGATTTTAGCATTTTCAATGATAGTTCCATGGCGAATTGCGATGTTAGTTCGTTATAAAAAGCTTGAAAAACAATTAAATGCAAAATAAAAAAGGTTCTTCTCTATGTGAAATGGAGAAGAACCTTTTTATTTATTACCTAATCAAGAAGATGTTCGTACGGTGTTGTATCGATTTTCATTTGAGTTAATTTTTTACGTAAAAATTTATGATCTCGTTTAGGGGAGGCGATGATATATCCTCTAATAATTAAATCAAATGAAATAGATGACGCTTTTTCCTCTAATGCCAACTCTCCAATTTTGCCTGCTATTTTTTGCTTTGCAACAGGTCTAAATAAATCAGGAACAGGACTTACAAGCTCTGTTAATAAAGCTTTAGAGTCGTCACCCCATAAATGGATTGTCTCACCAACATAATGTTCTTCCCAATCCATAGCAGATTTACCATCTTCTTTAGGCATCCTTTTTAAGAACTTACGGAACATAAAGAATCCGCCAATTGCCATCAAGCCTATGAATAAAACTACCCAAATTAATATAAACCACAGAAACCAGCCAGTTAACAAACCTCTCACCTCTTCTATACTCTTCTACCATTATAAAAGGAAGTTGAAAAAAATTCACCTGTTGTCTCCTTTTCTTTTAAAAAATTCTATTTAATTAGTGAAAGGGGGGAACAACATGGCGACTTTTAATTTTAGTAACGCAACACTGCGCTTGTCATTCGTAGTAGGTACAAATGACAAGGGAGAGCCAGTAGAAAAGAAGAAAACGTACAACAATATTAAGAAAGGTGTACAAGCAGAAGCATTAGTAACAGTGTCAAATGTAATTGCCGGTTTAACAAGCAATGCTATGAGCAAAGTTGAGTTTAATGAATTACAAGAAGTACTAAGTAACTAATTTAAGAAAGGGAGGGATTATTAATGGCAAAAGTATTACAGTTACAATTTAAAACTGCAGGTGACAAAAATTATACGCTAAACGTCGATGCTCCAAAGTACTCACTGACCGAACAGGAAATTAGTGATGCGATGGTGGCTATAATCGATAGTGCTGTATTTTTAGTGCACGGCGAGCCTATACAACGATTAAAGGCGCTCAAATAGTAGATCGCCAAGTGACTGAATATCAAGTACAAGCATAAGCATAGTAGATTGTCTCGTTCGCCATCAAGGCTGATGGGGCAATCTTTTCTATTTGCAAAGGGGGGAATGAGATGGAGCAATGGCTGACGTTTATACAGGAAGTAGGCTTTCCTATTGTTGTATCATTTTACTTGATGCACCGTGTGGAGTCTAAACTAGAATCGATTCACGATGTGCTAGTCTCTTTAAAAACATAATCCTTCACAAATTCGTCTTAAACGAATAGTACAGCCTTCTTGTGTTATTGTATACAATTCGTTAAGATTGTTTGTATGAAGGAGTGAATCACCCATGAAAAAAAGACATTTAACATTGCCATTATTATTAATATTTGTATTAGTATTATCTGCTTGTGGCAACGGGAAGTTTAAAGCGGATACAGATTGGAAAGTAGAACCATTTGAATATACCAATCAGAACAATGAAAAAGTATCGTTAGATTCTTTAAAAGGTAAACCTTGGTTAGGTATGTTCATTTTCACAAGATGTACTACTGTATGTCCACCGATGACGATGAATATGACGGATATTCAAAAATCTTTCCAAGACAAAGGGTTAGAAGACTATAAGATTGTTGGATTTAGTGTTGATCCTGAAGTCGATAAGCCACAAGTATTAAACAAATACTTGAACAGCTACCCAGTTCCAGATAGTTCTAAATGGGAATTTTTAACTGGTTATTCACAAGATGAAATTGCAGACTTTGCTTTAAAATCATTTAAAACGTTAGTAAAAGACAATCCAGCAGATGACCAAGTGATCCACGGTACAAGCTTTTTCTTAGTTGATCAAAATGGTGTTGTTGTTAAAAACTATAGTGGTGCACAAGATGTACCTTTCGATACAATTGCCGTCGATATGGAAACAATAATTGAAGATGGTAAATAAAAAAACGAGCGATTCTTATTGAGTCGCTCGTTTTCTTGTCTATATTATGCTTGCTTGTCTTTTAATAAATCGCGAATATCTTTTAATAATTCTTCAGTAGTAGGTGCTGGTGGTGCTTCAACAACAACTTCTTCTTTTTTCTTCTTGAGGCTCAATTTAGAAATGATTCGAATGAACATGAAAATTGAGAAAGCGATGATGAAGAAATCTAGTGCACTTTGGATAAAGTTCCCGTATTTTATATCTTTGTAATGTAAGTCAGTGAATGATACTGTGCCAAGTAATAAAGAGACTATCGGAGTAATAATATCATTTACTAACGAAGTTACGATTTTTCCGAATGCCCCCCCGATTACAACCCCTACGGCTAAATCTATTACGTTGCCTTTTAAGGCGAACTTTTTAAAATCTTCCCACATATATATATGTACCTCCTAAATAATTGGGTAAACAAATTGAGAGTAAAATGGTTGTTATGTACATTTATACTAATACCCATTTTTTTATAGTATCAAACCTCTTTGTCAGAAACTAGCGGAAAATTACTCATTTAGGTAATTTTTTGTTTTCGTGTTATAATATTTTATTTAGTAGGACTGTATAACTTTTTTTAGAATTGAGGTTTTTTATGAATAAAGTATTTATTGCTGTATTACTTGCAACGGCACTTGCAGCGATTGAAGGTACCATTGTTGCAACAGCAATTCCAAGTATTACTACCGATTTGTCAGGCGTTGAGTTAATTAGTTGGATCTATTCAGCTTATTTACTGACATCAGCTATTGCGACGATTATATTCGGTAAATTAGCTGACTTATTTGGTCGAAAAAAGATGATCATCATTGGGATATCCATTTTCTTATTAGGCTCATTATTATGTGGTTTAGCACAGTCGATGGAGCAGTTAATCGTATTCCGTGCAATTCAAGGGATTGGAGCAGGTTCGATCTTACCGATCACTTTAACGATTGTCGGAGAATTATTTGACACTGAAAAAAAACGTGCAAAAGGCCAAGGTTGGATTAGTATGGTCTGGGGCGTATCGGGTGTAATAGGACCACTAGTTGGTGGCTTTATTGTTGACCAATTAACATGGCATTATATTTTCTTATTGAATATACCGTTTGGTTTAGGATCTATTTTCATGATTGCTAAATACTACGAGGAAGAAGTGCAAACTGCGAAGCGTAAAATCGATTATGCTGGAGCGCTATTTTTCTCAATTGGGATGGTTGCATTACTCTATACGATTATTGAGGGAAGCAATACACAAAATTGGTTCGGTTCTAAATCAATTATTTTATATGCAGTAGCGGCTATTGCACTAATCATATTTGTTCGAGTAGAGCTAAAGGCAGAAGAACCAATTGTACCCCTTTCTTTATTCAGAAATCGCCGCTTGAATATAGTAAATGGTTTAACGCTATTTGTAATGGCCATTGTCATTAGTATTTCGGCATACTTGCCTATTTTTGCACAGTCGGTTTTTGGTAAGAATGCTACGCAAGCTGGTTTAATGTTGACACCATTATCTGTTATGTGGACAGTAGGGGCAATTTTAGGGAGTAATTTAATAGGGCGTTTAACAACTAAAACAATTATTCAAATTGGTACAGGGTTGTTAGTAATCGCTACATTTATCTTAACTACTTTATCTGCTGATTCAAATGAAATACTTGTTTATGTTGGAACAGGGTTATTAGGTGTTGGTATGGGTTTAATAGCACCAATGTTAATCATTGCTGTACAAACTTCTGCTAAAAGAGATCAGTTGGGAACATCTATTGGCTTGAATTCCTTCATTAATACATTTAGTCAATCCGTTGGAGCCGCAATTTTTGGTATGTTGTTTAATCTAGCAACAAGTGAAAAATTAGCTAGCTTTGGTAAAGGCGACATCAATTTAAATGGTCATTTTGATACAAATATATTTTCTAGTGAAGAAATTGGTCAACTGGTCGATATAATAGCTAGCGGTATTCGTGTCGTATATTCAGGTTCTTTTGCATTTGCGATTGTCGCATTTGTGTTAGCGTTCTTTATAGCTAAAAAGAAACCAATCTAATAGTCGATAATATTCCTTAATAATGTGATGATAGGTGTTTAGAAAATGGTAAATAAAAAGAAGCAACAATTGCATATGAAATTGAAGCTCTGGCTGATCATTTTACTAATCCCGGTATCGATTGCACTTTATACAACGACAATCATCATGTGGCAGCAGTTAAAAGAGCTGCCGATTATTAAAAAACTTGGTACTGAAGATATGAAAGATATACCAGCATTTGATATTGAAATTCCGAATAAGTATATTCCGATTTATCAGAAGGCGGCAAAGAAATACCATATTCCATGGACTTTACTTGCTGCACATCACCGCATTGAAACACGATTTTCGACTATGAAAACGTTAGAATCACCCGTTGGAGCGGTAGGTCATATGCAATTTATGCCTTGTACTTTTGTTGGCTGGAATCATCCTTCTTGTAAAGACCTTGGAAAAGGCAATATTCAAAAGAAGGAATTGACTGATCCTAAAACTATTAAAAGTTATGGTGGTTATGGTGTAGATGCAAATGGGGACGGACAAGCAGATCCATATAATATTGAAGATGCTATTTATAGTGCTGCCAATTATTTAGCCGCTAGTGGCGCAGCAAATGGTAAGATAAAAAAAGCTGTATATCATTATAATCATGATGACGTATACGTAGAGAATGTACTCTATTATTACAAACTCTATGATAAACATAAAAAAGAGCTCGTTTTTAATAGTAAAATCGCTTTAGAGGCTTCAAAAAAATAGAGTTAGTAGTATTAGCTCTCTATAGAAAAAATTAAAAAGAGCACACCGCTGTTTACATAGTGGTGTGCTCTTTTGTTATTAAAGATATGAGTAAACTTATTAAGATTAAGTTTGCTAAACGTGAGTATTTTATGAATGTTGCTATAGATGATTAAACTAAAAAGGATTGTTTTAGGTGAATGTCGAATGTTCTATGACTGTAGTGAGGATTGAGTAGTAAGTTACTTTATTAATAAAGAGAATTAGCAGGGGGATGTATTTTATACTGATTTAAGAAGAACAATGCCAAATTACAGGTTGAATTCAGATGCTGATGAAATCAAGAAGAAAAATTAATAATACAAATTTGAGTGCTAAAAACGTTGCTTCAATAATTAAAGATAGGTTCAATTTATAAAATACCTTTGGAAAAACATTTGCAACTAGAGAAGATTATAAATACAAAAAGGATAGATAAGGCAAATATTGTTTGCCTCGTCTATCCTTTCATGTGCTCATTACTTGTTCATGCCTCTTAAAATTAAACTTGCGACGAAAACTAAAATCACGCCACCGATAATTGAAGGGAATACGTAGAAGCCTTGAACTTCCCAGCCCCATGAACCAAGCAATTTCCCACCAAGCCAAGAACCTAAAATCCCTGCAACCATATTACCGATGATTCCTCCGGGTATATCTTTACCTAATATTAAGCCAGCAACCCAGCCGATTAATCCACCTACGATTAAATATAAAATAACACTCATTTATGATCACTCCTTTAGATGTATATTATTCGTATAGCCCTATTGGAGTGAATTTAAACCTTTTTTATTTTTTAAAAGCAATTACCTCTGCACCAAGTGTGTTTTTGAAGTGGTTTAACGCCCATTTGTGCCCATTTTCGTCAAAGCTTGCAACACCATTTTCGTAGATATAAGTTTTGAATCCTTTGTTGTATGCATCTACTGCAGTATGTAGTACACAAATGTCTGTGCAAACACCTACTAAGTGAATTTCTCGAATGCCTCTTTCAGCTAAAAGCTGATCTAAGTTTGTACCAGCAAATGAGCTGTAGCGTGTTTTATCCATCCATAGAATGTTACTTTGATCTTGATAATCTTTGAAAATTTTTTCTAATGAACCAAAGAGTTCTCTTCCTTTAGTATCTCGAATATTATGAGGAGGGAACAGTTTAGACTCTGGATGATAGTCATCATTTGCTTCATGTAGATCACAAGAAAAAACGATGAACTCTCCATCTTTGATAAATTGTTCTGTTAGTGAAGCTATGGTTTGTTCGATTGCTTGACCAGCCTTTCCACAAGTTAAAGCGCCATCTTCCGCCACAAAATCATTCGTATAATCGATTACAAGTAAAGCTTTCTTCATATTATTATGACCTCCAAACATGCCTTTACATATATCATTACATAGAGAGGTGGAATTGTCATATTAAACTTATAAGTTTGAATTTTTGCAAAATAAGTTGTTTGTGATTATAATATGGAAAAAGAAGGGGGAAATACTTATGAATCAAACCTTAAAGAAGAAATTTAATAAACAAGGATTAGTATTTGTTCTTATACACACAATTTTCTTCTTAAATCTTACTGTGGATTTATGGGAGATTCGTTAGTCGCTGACAAGTTGAAAATGATTATGATTAGGATTATTCAAATGTCCTTTTAGCTGGAAAAGTAAAACATCATTATTAGATGGGTTCCTCGCTAAAGGGGCATTTTTTGTTTTTTTAATATATAGATAGGGTGTGAGGCAATGTCAACGTTTGATCGTGCCTTTGAACATTTAGAGTGTCCATTTGCGTGGATTGATTTAGACGCACTTGACGCAAATATTGATTTTATCAATCAACATACAAACGGGAAAAACATTCGAATTGCGACAAAATCGATTCGCTCGAAAGATCTTCTCACTTATATTGCTTCAAAATTACAATCTTTTTCGGGTTGGATGACTTTTACTGCAGAAGAGACGTTGTATTTGATAAATGAGGGGTTTGATCATTTTCTTATTGGCTACCCCATATTCGAACCGAAGAGTACTAGAAAGCTTATAACACATGTGAAAGATGGAAAGGACATTACCTTTATGGTAGATGATGTGAGACAAATTCAATTCTTGCAAGACATTGCAAGTGAATACGACACATCTTTACATATTTGTATCGATATCAATCTTTCAATGAAAACCCCCTTTATTTACTTTGGGACAAGGCGTTCATCTTTACATTCTTTACCGCTACTAACACAATTTCTATCAGAAGTAACAAAGTTTCCAAATGTTGTAGTGAAGGGCTTGATGGGATATGAGGCGCAAATTGCTGGAGTAATCGATAAACCACTTCAAAAATTGCAAGCACCGATGATCCGGTTTTTGAAAAATAACTCGAAGAAAAAGTTGGCAGTCTTTCGTAAACAAGCTGTTGAGGAGCTATTGACACGCTTTTCAACGATAGAAATTGTTAATGGAGGAGGTTCAGGGAGCTTACAATATACAGCGGCTCAAGAAGAAGTGACTGAGGTGACAGTAGGATCGGCATTTTTTGCACCAGCACTTTTTGATCACTATCATACATTGAATTTACAACCAGCAGCTGGTTTTGCGTTACGTGTCACGAGAAATCCTGAACCGAATATCGTTGTTTGTCATGGAGGAGGATATATCGCTTCTGGTTCAATAGGCAGGGACAAACAGCCAGTACCCTATGACGAACAAAATTATCGTTTTTATGATTTAGAAGGTGCTGGTGAGGTGCAAACTCCTCTTAATGTACGAAGTGGTCATCAAATAAATATTGGCGATAAAATCTATTTTCGTCATGCTAAGGCAGGAGAGTTATGTGAGCGCTTTCTTTGTCTGGAAGCGAAACGAAAAGATCGATATATAAATAGTTTTGCAACTTATAGGGGGGACGGGAAATGTTTTCTGTAAAAGATTGGATTGATCAAAAGGAATGGACAAATTGGTCAGGCAACGTGGTCAGTAAACCATCTAGATCCTTATTACCACTTTCTACTGAACATCTATCGCAGATAATAAAAAAGGTAAGTGAAAATGGTCAAACGCTTCGAGTTACTGGTGCTGGACATTCTTTTAGCCCTGTAGCAATGCCTGATGATATAGCTGTATCTTTACACAATATGAGAGGATTAATCAATGTTGATCAGGCATCAGGGGAAGTAACTTTATGGGCAGGAACTTATTTATATGAAATTGGGCCAATGCTAAAGGATTACGGACTAGCACTTCAGAATATGGGGGATATTCAGGAGCAAACAATAGCGGGAGCTGTTTCAACTGGAACACATGGTACAGGAATCACACTTGGATCCATTTCAAATCAAGTGATTGCTTGGGGGTTTGTAGACGGACTAGGAGAATATCATGAACATAAAAGGGCAGATGATGAATTGTCCAATTCCTTACATTTATCACTTGGTTTATTAGGGGTTCTTGTTCAAGTGACACTTCAAACTGTGCCATTATATAGCTTGAAATGTGTTTCAACACAATCCATATTACCAGTAGCATTACAGGATTGGTCACAAATGATACGAGAGAATCGTCATTTAGAATGGTTTTACTTCCCCGGTAGTGAGAAAGTACAAGTGAAAATGATGAACATGATTCCAATAATTGAACAATCGAAATCGTCCAAAGTGATTGAAAGCGTCAAAACTCAATTTGTGGAAAATGGTTTGTTTTATCTGATGTCAGAGCTATGCCGTAAACAGCCAAAAAGAACAGCTCTCGTCAGTAAAATTTCTGCATCAAGTGTGCCAAACGGTATGAAAACAGGACTTAGCTATGAAATTTTTCCAACACCACGTCATGTTAAGTTTTTAGAGAGTGAATATGCGATACCATTAGAACACTTTGAAGCATGTATGGAAGAGATACATTATACGTTACTATCACATCCATTCCGAGTACATTTTCCGATTGAATGCAGAACGGCGTCAGGTGAGATGGGATATCTAAGTCCTACAGGAGGAGTAGAATCAGCATTTTTAGCATTTCATATGTATAAGGGGATGGATGAGAAGCCTTATTTTAGATGGGTGCAACATCTAATGACGAAGTATAACGGTCGACCTCATTTCGGTAAAGTAAATGCATTAACCGCTGAAAGAATGCTAAAATTATATCCAAATCTGCCGAAATTTTTAGAGCAGCGTGACAAATATGATCCAAATGACGTTTTCATGACAGCTTATTTTAAGACGTTGTTTACAAAAGTAGAGTGCAAAAGTCTAATAATGTAACGCCTTCCGAGCTCCACTCCATTCATAACATAACAATGGGATGGGGCTTTTTTTTATATCTAAATTAATGCAATTTATAAATTCTTCAAAAAATTTAAAAAACGTTCATAATTCAGCTAAAACCAAACTAAAAGGGAATGAAAACGCATACACAAATAATTAAATATTTTAAATTGATAAACAATTCAAAAAATAAGGTTGACGTGGGTTCAAATACGTACTATGATAGCAACAATTTAAAAAAACGTTTGAGACAACATTCAAAAACGTGACTATGTTATTTAAAGAAAGAGTGATAGGTATGGGAAACCAGTTAATTTATCTTGATGGAGATTTTGTTAAGAAGGAAGATGCGAAAGTATCAGTTTATGACCATGGCTTTTTATATGGTGACGGAGTGTTTGAAGGTATTCGTTCATATAACGGAAATATCTTTCGTTTAGAGGAACACTTAGTAAGACTCTATGAATCAGCAAAATCCATTTTACTAGAAATTCCATACACAATCGAAGAAATGACTGAAGTAGTGAAAGAAACTATTAAAGTAAATTCTCTACAAAGTGCTTATATCCGTTTAATCGTTTCACGTGGTGTTGGTAACTTAGGGATAGATCCTAGAAGTTGTAAGCAAGCAAGTGTAATTGTAATCGCTGAGCCACTAGCTTTATTCCCAGCAGAGCTTTACGAAACTGGTATTGAAATTGTTTCAGCTTCAAGCCGTCGTAACCGTTCTGATGTATTAAGTCCAAAAACGAAAACATTAAACTATTTAAATAATATTTTAGTTAAAATAGAAGCTAACCTAGCAGGTGTATCTGAAGCGTTAATGATGAATGGTGAAGGTTATGTAGCTGAAGGCTCAAGCGACAATATCTTTATCATTAAAGACAATAAATTAATCACACCTCCAGGTTATATCGGTGCTTTAGAAGGAATTACGCGTAATGCAATCTTAGAAGTTGCTGCTAAAAAAGGTTACGAAGCAACTGAAGGTGTATTTACTAGACATGATGTATATGTAGCTGATGAAGTATTCTTAACAGGTACAGCTGTTGAAGTAATCGCTGTGGTGAAAGTAGACGGCCGTGTCATTGGCGACGGTACACCTGGTAAAGTGACGAATGACATTTTAGAGGGTTTCCGTGCAATCGTTGAACAAGATGGCGTGAAAGCTTACGACGAAAAAACTACAGTAGTGTAATGAGGGGCGTTTAATATGAGAAGTGACATGATAAAAAAGGGAGTCGATCGTGCTCCGCATAGAAGTTTACTATATGCAACAGGTGTTAAAACAAAAGATTTAGATAAACCATTTATAGGAGTTTGCAATTCTTACATTGATATTATTCCAGGTCATGTTCATCTTCAAAAGTTTGCTGAAGTTGTTAAAGAGGCGATACGAGAAGCGGGTGGGATTCCATTCGAATTCAATACAATCGGTGTAGACGATGGGATCGCTATGGGCCATATCGGAATGCGCTACTCATTACCAAGCCGAGAGCTAATCGCAGATTCTGCAGAGACAGTTATTAATGCACACTGGTTTGATGGTGTATTCTACATTCCAAACTGTGACAAAATCACACCAGGAATGTTGATGGCAGCTGTTCGTACGAATGTTCCTTCTGTATTTGTATCAGGTGGTCCTATGGAAGCTGGTGTTTCTTCTACTGGAGAGCAACTTTCATTAACTTCTGTATTTGAAGGCGTTGGTGCTTATAAAAGCGGTCAAATGACTGCAGAGCAATTAAAGGACATTGAAGATAACGCGTGCCCGACTTGTGGCTCATGCTCAGGGATGTTTACGGCAAACTCTATGAACTCTCTAATGGAAATGCTAGGAATGGCTTTACCAGGCAACGGTACGATCTTAGCAACTTCTGATGCACGTCATCAATTAATTAAAGACGCTGCAAAACATTTAGTCCAAATGATCAAGGATGATTTAAAACCACGCGATATCATTACGAAAGAAACAATCGATGATGCTTTTGCCCTTGATATGGCAATGGGAGGTTCAACTAATACTGTATTACATACATTAGCAATCGCTCATGAAGCAGAAATCGATTACAACATAGAAGATATTAATAAGGTAGCTGAACGCGTACCATATTTATCGAAAATAATGCCAGCTTCAAATTATTCAATGCATGATGTTCATCTTGCAGGTGGTGTTAGTGCAATCGTCAACGAGCTTTGTAAAATTGATGGGGCAATTCATAAAGATCGAATCACTATCACAGGTAAAACAATTGCTGAAGATGTAGCAGGACATGAAATTACAAATACAGATGTCATACGTACAAAAGATAATCCATATAGTCCTGTAGGTGGTTTATCAGTACTTTTCGGTAACATTGCTCCTGAAGGTGCTGTTATTAAAGTAGGTGCTGTTGATCCGTCTATCAAAGAATTCACAGGTGAAGCTATTGTCTTTGATTCTCAAGAGGAAGCTCAAGAAAACATCGATAATGGCACAGTTCAAGCAGGTCATGTTGTAGTCATTCGTTATGAAGGACCTAAAGGTGGACCAGGAATGCCTGAAATGCTTGCACCAACTTCTGCTATTATGGGACGTGGTCTAGGTAAAGAGGTAGCACTTATTACAGATGGTCGTTTCTCAGGTGCTTCACGAGGTATATCAATCGGGCATATTTCTCCAGAGGCGGCTGATGGTGGGCCGATTGCATTAGTAGAGAATGGTGACATAATCTCTATTGATCTAACAAACCGTACGATAGAATTACAAGTTTCCGCTGAAATTTTAGCGGAAAGAAAGCAAAATTTAAAACCATTCGAACCAAAGATTAAAAAAGGTTACTTAGCACGTTATTCGAAGCTTGTAACGAGCGCTTCTACAGGTGGCGTAATGAAAATTTAGTATGACAATTAAATATAGAAATCGTTGATGAGGTTAAAGGTTATAGATTTTAGTATTCACAGAGAGCCGGTAGTGCTGGGAGCCGGTAATACAACTATATCCGACATCCCCTCGGAGTGGGTTGCTAAACACGCAAGTAATTAGGTAACCCCGGGCGCAACCAATTGCGCTCGTTAGATAAAGAATAGATTCGTCTATTCAAGAGGTAGTCTTTTGACTATGAACAAGGGTGGTACCATGAAAAGCTTATTTTCATCCCTACGTAAAGGTTTTCTTTGCGTGCGGAGAAATGGGCTTTTTTTATATAAAAAATTAGGGAGGAGTTATATGATGAATGCACAAGTTCCACTAAAGAGTAGAGAATCAGCACCGGAAGAGGCCAAACAAGAAATTAAAAAGCAACAAAATGGTGCTGCATTGTTCATCGAATCGTTAAAAAAACAAAATGTTGAAATTATTTTCGGATATCCAGGTGGTGCTGTCTTACCATTATATGACGCACTATACAAAGATCCGATTAAACATATACTCGCCAGACATGAACAAGGGGCAATTCATGCCGCAGAAGGTTATGCTCGCGTATCAGGAAAAACAGGAGTCGTAATTGCTACGTCTGGACCTGGAGCTACAAATCTTGTAACAGGTATTACAGATGCCATGATGGATTCTCTTCCACTTGTTGTCTTTACAGGTCAGGTTGCAACAACAGTTGTTGGAACCGATGCTTTCCAAGAAGCTGATATCGTTGGCATCACTCAACCGATTACAAAGCATAACTATCAAGTGAAGAACATTAACGATATTCCAAGAATCGTAAAGGAAGCATTCCACATTGCTTCAACTGGTCGAAAAGGACCAGTACTTGTTGATATTCCAAAAGATATTGCAAATACCATCTTCGAATCGGAAGTAGATGATAATGCACCGATTAATTTACCAGGTTATCAGCCGACATTGCATCCGAACTTTTTGCAAATTCAAAAAGCAGTGAAAGCTATTGGTGAAGCAAAACAACCTTTGATCTTAGCAGGTGCTGGAATACTAGCGGCAGATGCATCAGTTGAATTAACTGAATTTGCTGAAAAACACAATATTCCGGTAACTAACACTTTACTTGGACTTGGCAGTATTAACGGTGAACACGAGCTTTTCTTAGGGATGGCAGGTATGCACGGGACATTTACGTCTAATATGGCGATTAGTAACTGTGATTTACTTATCAATATAGGGGCACGCTTCGATGATCGCCTTACAGGAGATCTAAGCAAATTCGCTCAAAAAGCGAAAATAATTCATATCGATATTGATCCAGCCGAAATTGGAAAAAACGTTCCAACTGATATTCCAATTGTTGCAGATGCAAAAGAAGCATTAAAAGCACTATTGAAACAAGAGATTGAAACACCTAATACGTTGCTATGGCACGAGTATTTGGCAGAATGCTTAGCGGAATATCCATTATGGTATGACGCAAAAGAGCCAGATACAGTTTATCCGCAACAAGCTGTGGAGCTAATAAACCGTATTACAAATGGTGAAGCGATCGTCACAACAGACGTAGGTCAACACCAAATGTGGACAGCACAATACTACAAATTTAAAACCGACCACAATTGGGTAACGTCTGGCGGACTAGGAACAATGGGCTTTGGCTTCCCAGCTGCAATTGGAGCTCAATTTGCTAAACCTGATCAAAGAGTTATCTCTATTGTAGGTGATGCAGGCTTCCAAATGACATCTCAAGAACTTGCACTATTGAAAGAATTTAACTTACCAGTGAAAATTGTTATTTTAAATAACAGCTGTTTAGGGATGGTTCGTCAATGGCAAGAAACGTTCTATGAAGAGCGTTATTCATCTTCCTTAATGCCAGTTCAGCCAGATTTCGTGAAACTAGCTGAAGCTTACGGTGTGAAGGGTTACCGCATTAATACAATCCATGAGGCTGAAAATATACTGACTGAAGCACTGTTATCAGATGAGCCAGTACTAATCGATTGTCGTGTAAAACAACTTGAAGTTGTTAATCCAATGGTAGCACCTGGTAAAGGATTAGATGAAATGATTGGGGTGAAAAAAGGATGAAAAGAGTTATTACAGTAACTGTGATCAACCAAAGTGGTGTATTAAATCGCGTCACAGGTTTACTCATGAAAAGACAGTTTAACATCGAAAGTATCACGGTTGGTCATACAGAACAACCGGGTATCTCAAAAATGACTTTCATCGTACATGTAGAGGATGAAAATAAAATTGAACAATTGGTCAAACAGCTTTCAAAACAAATTGATGTGATAAAAGTAAATGATATCACTGACAAATCAATTGTTATACGTGAGCTTGCACTAATTAAAGTTGTTGCTCCACCGAATTTGCGCATGGAGATTAACTCAATTGTCGAGCCTTTCCGTGGTTCCATTATCGATATGGGTAAAAATGTTGTAACTTATCAAATTGTTGGAAACCCAGAGAAGATTGACGCATTCATTGAATTGATCCAGCCATATGGTATTAAAGAACTAACACGTACTGGTGCTACAGCGTTTGTACGTGATGCACAAGTAAAACCAACAGCGCAACTTTCGATTTTATAATAAAAAGCTTCTAAAAAAACTATTAAAACAATCAGGGGGAATTTAAAATGGCAAAAATGTACTATAACAACGATATCAACGAGGCAACTTTACAAGGTAAAAAAATCGCAGTAATCGGATATGGTTCACAAGGTCATGCACACGCTCAAAACCTAAATGAATCAGGCTTCGACGTTACAGTTGGTATCCGTCCAGGAAAATCTTTCGATAAAGCTGAGCAAGATGGCTTAACAGTAAAAACAGTAAAAGAAGCAGCTGCAGAAGCAGACGTTATCATGATCTTACTTCCAGACGAACGCCAAAAAGCAGTTTATGAAGAAGAAATCGCACCAGGATTACAAGCTGGAAATGCACTAGTATTTGCACATGGTTTCAATGTACACTTTGGCCAAATCGTACCACCAGCTGATGTTGACGTATTCTTAGTAGCTCCAAAAGGTCCAGGACACTTAGTACGCCGCACATACGAAGCTGGCGCAGGTGTACCAGCATTATTCGGTATTTTCCAAGATGCAACTGGTAACGCAAAAGATTTAGCACTAGCTTATGCAAAAGGTATCGGTGCAGCACGTGCTGGTGTAATCGAAACTACTTTCAAAGAAGAAACAGAAACAGATCTATTCGGGGAGCAAGCAGTTCTTTGCGGTGGTACAACAGCTCTAGTAAAAGCTGGTTTCGAAACTTTAGTAGAAGCAGGTTACCAACCAGAAATCGCTTACTTCGAATGTATGCATGAACTAAAACTAATTGTTGACTTGATGTATGAAGGCGGTCTAGCTAACATGCGCTACTCAATCTCAGATACAGCTGAATGGGGAGATTTCGTATCTGGTCCACGTGTAATCGATGCATCTGTAAAAGAACGCATGAAAGACGTTTTAACAGATATCCAAGAAGGTAAATTTGCAAAAGAATGGATCAACGAAAACGAAACAAACCGACCTAAATACAATGCAATTAAAAAAGCAGAATCTGAGCACCAAATCGAAGTAGTTGGAGATAAACTTCGTGAAATGATGCCTTTCGTAAACAACGGTAAAAAGATTGAGAAAGAAGTGGTAAACAGTGCGCAAAATTGAAATTTTTGATACTACACTACGTGATGGAGAGCAATCAGCAGGTATTAATCTAAATACCGCTGAAAAGCTTGAAATTGCGAAACAGTTAGAACGCTTTGGGGCATCTATTATTGAAGCAGGTTTTCCTGCTTCTTCCCCTGGCGATTTCGAAGCTGTACAACGTATTGCAGGTACAGTTAAAAACTCAATCGTTACAGGTCTTGCAAGAGCAAGCAAAAAGGATATTGATATTACTTGGGACGCACTTAAAAAAGCAGAACAACCACATATCCATGTATTCCTTGCTACAAGTCCAATCCATATGCAATACAAACTAAACAAAACACCAGATCAAGTTGTGGAAGCTGCCGTAGAAGCTGTCAAATATGCAAAAAATACATTTCCACTAGTACAATGGTCTGCAGAAGATGCTTTCCGCTCTGACCGTGAATTTCTTGTACGTATTATAAATGAAGTAATTAAAGCTGGTGCAACTACTATTAACATTCCAGATACAGTAGGTTATGCAAGCCCTGCTGAATATGGCGCACTATTTAAATATTTAAGAGAAAATGTCACAGGTAGTGACAAAGTAAACTTCTCCGCTCACTGTCATGATGATTTAGGCATGGCCGTTGCAAACTCAATCGCAGCAATTGAAAATGGCGCCAATCAAGTTGAGGGTACAATTAATGGAATCGGTGAACGTGCTGGTAATGCAGCATTAGAAGAAATCGCTGTTGCAATGCACATTCGTAAAGACATTTACGGTATCGAAACTGGCATTAACTTGCAAGAAATTAAACGTACGAGTCAACTCGTCAGTAAACTTACAGGTGTCGTTATTCAACCAAATAAAGCAATCGTAGGTAAGAATGCCTTCGCTCATGAATCAGGTATACATCAAGACGGGATGTTAAAGAATCCTGAAACATATGAAATTATTACACCTGCTTTAATTGGAGAAAGTGCGGTTCCTCTCGTATTAGGTAAACACTCCGGAAGACACGCCTTCAAAGACCGTGCTGAAACGATGGGCTTTGACTTAAGCGACGATAAAATCAATCGCGCATTCGCGGAATTTAAAAAGTTAGCTGATCGTAAGAAGGAAATTAATGAAGAAGATTTATTAACTTTACTAACAGATCAACAAATTCAATATGAAGAAATATCAGTGTATGAGCTGAAAAGCGTTCAAGTTCAATACGGTACTGAGAACATTCCAACTGCTACCGTGCAAGTAATTCAACCAGACGGTGAAGAAGTAACAGTAGCGTCAACCGGTTCGGGTTCTGTTGAAGCAATCTTCAATACTTTGGAATTACTGATTAATTCTAAGGTTGAAATTTTAGACTACCGTGTAACTTCTGTAGGGAAAGGTCGTGATGCATTAGGTGAAGCAGTTATTAATTTAACATACAAAGACCAAAAAGTTACTGGTCGTGATGCAGCACAAGATGTTTTGGAAGCTTCAGCAAAAGCGTATTTAAACGCTATCAATAGACAGATTATTCAATCGGGTTTAAGAGCTAAAGAATTAATTCGTTAATCATATAGAGGAGGAGTTTTTATGGAAAAGAAAATTACAGTACTACCGGGTGATGGCATTGGCCCCGAAGTTGTCGCTTCGGCCGTGTCAGTATTACAATCAGTCGGTAAAAGATATCATCATACATTCCACATCGCTTATGGTGCAATAGGTGGATCAGCAATTGATCAACATAATGATCCGTTACCTCAAGAAACGATTGCCCTTTGCGAAGAAAGTGATGCAATCCTACTTGGAGCAGTTGGGGGTCCTAAGTGGGATCAAAATCCAGCTGAATTACGACCAGAAAAAGGTTTACTACGCATTCGTAAGCACTTTGATTTATTCTCAAACTTACGTCCAGTGCAAGCAATTCCGTCACTTTTGAAAGCTTCTCCTCTAAAAGAAGATATTGTGAAAGATGTTGATTTACTAATCGTTCGTGAATTAACTGGTGGTTTATATTTTGGCGAACCTCGTCAACGTACGGAAAAAGCGGCTCTAGATACATTAGTGTACACACGATTTGAGGTTGAACGTATCGTTGATAGTGCTTTCCAATTAGCACGTGTACGTAGAGGGAAATTAACGTCTGTTGATAAAGCAAACGTTCTTGAATCTTCAAGACTATGGCGCCAAATTGTAGATGAAAAGAAAGTTGGTTATCCAGATGTCGAAGTTGAACATAGTTTAGTCGATTCTACAGCAATGAAATTAATAACGAACCCAGCAGCATATGACGTTGTTGTAACGGAGAATATGTTCGGTGATATTCTAAGTGATGAAGCTTCAGTAATTACAGGTTCACTAGGTGTGTTACCTTCTGCAAGTATACGTTCTGATAATTTCGGATTATATGAGCCCGTCCATGGTTCAGCTCCTGAAATTGCAGGACTAGGCATTGCGAACCCAGCTGCAACGATTTTATCTGTCGCGATGATGTTAAAGTATTCATTTGGCTTAAATGAAGAAGCAGCTGAAATTGAACGTGCTGTAGCTGCAGTATTCGAAGATGGTTATTTCACAGGAGATCTCGCAACTCCAGGAAGTCGCGTATTAACAACAGCTGAGTGGACTGAAAAAGTCATTAATGAACTAGACACTAGCTTCGTTTCAGATAGCATTATGACATCATATATCTAAGAAAAGGTGATATTATATGGCAAAAAATATAATCGAAAAAGTATGGGATCAACATGTCGTTTATCAAGAGGACGGGAAACCGGATTTGCTTTATATCGACTTGCATTTAATTCACGAAGTAACATCTCCACAAGCCTTTGAAGGACTTCGTTTAAACAATCGTAAAGTACGTCGTCCTGACCTATGCTTTGCAACAATGGATCATAATGTGCCGACAAAGAATTTACCTACGATTAATGACCCAATCGCTAAAAAACAAATTAACACATTAGCAGAAAACTGTGCAGAATTTGGTGTTCAATTAGCAGATATGGGACATCCAGATCAAGGGATAGTTCACGTAATCGGACCACAACTCGGTTTAACACAACCGGGTAAAACAATCGTTTGTGGTGACTCACATACATCAACTCACGGTGCATTCGGTGCAATTGCGTTTGGTATCGGTACAAGTGAAGTGGAACATGTATTATCAACTCAAACCTTATGGCAAAACAAACCAAAAACGATGGATATCCGTGTCAACGGTGAACTTGGCTTTGGTGTAACTGCAAAAGATATCATTCTAGCAATCATTGCGAAGTTTGGTATTGATGTAGGTACTGGTCATATTGTTGAATTTACAGGTGATGCTATTCATCAATTATCGATGGAAGAACGAATGACAATATGTAATATGTCAATTGAAGCAGGGGCAAAAGCGGGCTTAATCAGTCCGGATCAGATCACTGTAGATTATATTAAAGGCCGCGAGTATGCTCCACAAGGCGATGCATTCGAGGAAGCAAGTGAGTACTGGCTATCATTAGCGTCAGATTCTGATGCTACATATGACCGTGTGCTTGAAATTGATTCAAATGAAATCGAACCATTTGTCACATGGGGTACAAATCCTTCAATGGGTTCGGGTATTTCAAATCACGTACCTTATGCAGCTGATTTCGAAGAAGAATCAGATAAACAAGCACATAAAAAAGCACTACAATATATGGATTTACAAGAAGGTACACCATTAACTGATATTGCTATTCAACATGTGTTTATTGGTTCATGTACGAATTCACGACTACATGACTTACGTTCTGCAGCAGCAGTTATTGAAGGTAAAAAAGTAAATGAAAATGTAAAAGCAATTGTTGTACCAGGTTCATTCACGGTTAAAAAGCAAGCAGAAGAGGAAGGGTTAGATAAAATCTTCTTGGATGCGGGCTTTGAATGGCGTGAATCAGGATGCAGTATGTGTCTTGCGATGAACGAGGACGTGGTTCCAGCTGGAGAAAGATGTGCTTCAACGTCTAATCGTAACTTCGAAGGACGCCAAGGTGCTGGTTCTCGTACGCATCTTGTGAGTCCACAAATGGCAGCAGCTGCCGCAATCGCTGGACACTTCGTAGATGTTCGCGAAATTTTAAATGTACCTGTGTAATGGAGGCGTAGAGGATGGAACCAATTAATGTAGTGAATAGCGTACTAACACCACTTAATAGAAAAAATGTTGATACCGATCAAATTATTTCTAAAGAGTTTTTAAAACGAATCGAACGTACAGGTTTTGGTCAATTTGTTTTTTACCACTGGCGCTTCGATCAAAATGATCAACCAATTGAAGATTTCGTATTAAATCAACCACAATATCAAGGCTCTAAAATTTTAGTAGCGCACGAAAACTTTGGCTGTGGATCATCACGTGAGCACGCACCATGGGCTATTTTAGATTATGGATTCAATGTAGTTATCGCACCAAGTTTTGCGGATATTTTCCATAATAACTGTTTCAAAAACGGTATTTTACCGATTAAGTTGTCTGTTTATGAAGTAGAAGAATTACTTGCAGCAGGCGAAGCTTCACCACTTGAAACAGAGGTGGATTTAGAAGCTCAAACTGTAACAGCGAATGGTAAAGTATACAATTTTGAAATTGACCCTTACTATAAACAAATGCTATTAAATGGCTGGGATGAGATTTCTTTAACATTCCAATATGATGAGCAAATTACGAAGTATGAAGCAACTCGCAAAGCGTATTAAATAAGTATAAAAACTACCTAGTGTCTAAATTGGCATTAGGTAGTTTTTAATGATTTATGGGGATATTAAATTGTTTGTTTTTTAGTTGATTTTTGAAAAGGGATGTAACGTAATGTTTCCAATTTTAAAGACTGAACGGCTAATTTTGAGAGAACTAATAGAAGATGATGCACAGGCTATATTAGATTGCTTTTCAAATGTTGATGTATTACGTTTCTATGGGCAAAATCCACTAACAAGTTTAGATCAGGTGAAACAAATTATCGGGAATTTTTCGAGGAATTATGAGAAAAAAATAGGTATCAAATGGGGAATTGAACGAGAAGGTATGGATGGAATTATTGGAACAATTGGGTTTCAAGAATGGTCCCATGAACATAAGAGAGCAGATATAAGCTACGCACTTTCTCCTGAATACTGGGGAAGTGGATATGCAACTGAAGTTGTTAAGGAAGTAATTACTTATGGATTCGAAAAGCTTGGCATAAAGCGTATTGGAGCGGTCGTTTTTGTGGAAAATACTTCTTCGAATAAGTTATTAGAGAAATTAGGCTTTGAAAAAGAAGGCGTTTTGAGAAATTATATGTATCAAGATGGTGTTCCACATGATACTAATATTTACTCTTTACTAAATGATAAATCCATCTAGAAAACTAAACGAGGCAGGAAATAAAATTTTAGATAGTAATTTAATCGCTTTTCTAGTGGAATAAATGAGCTAACATGAGAGTTATCTTACCATATTGCCTGGGAAATCAGATATAACAGAATTGAATTTTCTGAAAATAAATCAAATACATCAAGCGAATTGATTGGTTAAGATCGATTCGTTTTTTTTATGTGGATCTTTATACTGTGATTCGTATCTATAGTATTTACTTTAAATAGTCTTAGTCAATAGATTCAAAGGTGTCATCCAACAAGTTTTCTGTAGAGATCTTTACAGAATTATTGTTTGATTATCTCAAATTCTAAACGGTTCTTTGTTAAATTAGTTGTAAATATTGTACAATAATTAGTAATACATATAGAAAGAGTGGAGAGTAATGACCAACCATCAAAATCCAATACTGTTTTATGACGGTAGTTGCGGATTCTGTCAGTGGGCAGTTCAGTTCGTCTTAAAACATGAACGGAATCACGATATTCTTTTTGCTCCATTACAGGGTGAAACTGCAAAAAACACATTATCGCTGAATCTTACGAAGAATCTCGATTCAGTTGTAGTGAAAAGTCCAGCTGGCATATTGACTGAATCAGAGGCTGTGTTTTTTTTACTCCCTTATTTAAAAACACCTTTTTCCTTGTTCACTATTTTCAAACTAATTCCCTTATTTGTCCGAAATCCAGTATATCGCCTGGTAGCTCGCAATCGTCATAAATTAATGAAAGCACCTGCTAGTTGCCACTTACCAAGTTTAGATGAACGAAAAAGACTATTACCATAATTCGATTTGTATTCACATGTAGTCTTTCATTTAATAGAGTAAAGAAAAACCATCGAGCTTTTAACTTGATGGTTCTTCTAGTTTTTCCGGACTATTGGAAGCATTTAATAAAACTACTCCGCCAATTATTAATACTATGCCAAGGAATGTCATGATGCTAAATGGATCATCCCATAACAATATACCAATAACCGCTGTTATAGCTGTCCCTATTCCTGCCCAAATAGCGTAAGCTAAACTTAATGGAATCGTTTTAAGACATAGTGATAAGCAGTAAAATGCTACGCCAAAACCAATTATTACACCAATAGAAGGGATTAAATTTGTAAATCCTTCTGATAATTTCAACATTGTTGTGCCAAATATTTCGCTAATGATGGAAATCCCTAAAGCTATATAACCTTTCATACTATAACCCCCGAATATCTAAAGATTAATGAACGCTACCACTAGAGAGTTTTAATACAACAACTCCACCAATGATTAGCACTAATCCTAGAGCTTTTTTTAAATTAAAATTCTCTTTATACACAATTACACCTACTAAAGCGGTTAAGGCTGTCCCTACCCCTGACCAAATTGCATAAGCTGTGCCTAGTGGTATTGTTTTAAGTGATAAAGATAAGCAATAAAAAGCTGAAAACATGCCAATAATTACACCAATGGAAGGGAGCAACCTTTTAAATCCGTTTGAAACTTTTAACATAGAACTACCAAATACTTCACTAATAATGGCTACGGCCAAAATTATATATGGATTCAAGATATTGACCTCCTACTTTGTCATGCTAATTAATTTTTGAATAACATCTTCACGCAATTTTTCATCTAATGGAGCTATATTAAACAGTTCTGAATAGTATAGTCCATCTATAGCTAATCGAATAATAGTTGCTGTTACTGGATCTATACTATCTTGCTCCACTTTATTTTGCATATACTGATAGCTTTTAGACATGTTTGTTAATAAATCTGGATTTAACATAGAAGAAGCAAGTAGTCCTACATTTAACTCGGCATTGTTACTCAAATCCTCTTTTGTTGCTTCTATTAAAGCTCGGCTCCATCTACCTTTTTCTATCGAGTCATTCATAGCGTGCTCATTAAATCGAGAAGTGAAATCTGTGAAGATATATTGAGTTACTTCCAATAATAATGCTTCTTTATTGGGAAAGTGATACAATAAACCACCTTTACTAATCCCAGCTTGCTTTGCCACTGAATCTAAAGTTAGTGAGTTTATATCATTTTCCAAAATATAGTCTTTAGCAGATTTTAGAATGTGTTTGCGCTTGATTGTTGCTTTTGATTCCATGTGTAAGCCCCCCCTTGAATAAAACCGTCCAGATGGTCTTTTTTGTGTTTTCATTGTACCGTCTAGACGGTTTTTTTGTCAATATAAAATGCTATGCTTAATCGAAAAAAAGGGTGTTATAGCAGAAAAACATTTGATTTCCACTAACTGTCTTCTAATGAACTATGTGTTTTAGACACTATGTAACTGAATATAGTTAATATATAAACCTCGTTAGTCTATATTATGACCACATCACTGCTGCACAATTTTATCATCAATCAATGTATACTTCTACCACCATTTTAATAAGAAAGATTAACACAACTTCGAAAGAAAACAATGCTTTTTATAAATTAATTACATTAACGATTTTTCGTATAACTTAAGAATAGACAACAAACCAATTATGTATGTTATCAGATGATCCACAATTATTATTTAACATTAGTTTTTAATATAGTATTTCCTTTGGTTATAATAGAATAGAGGTGACATACAATTGAACTATAAAAAGATTACCAGAAAAAAGATTTACGAAGAAGTGGCTGATATATTATTAGAAATGATTAAAGATGGTCAGTTGAAACCAGGAGATCAATTAGACTCTGTACAAGAATTGGCAGTCAATTTTCAAGTAGGAAGATCAGCAATTCGTGAAGCACTAACTTCCTTAAGAGCAATGGGACTTATTGAAATGCGGCAAGGGGAAGGGACATTCGTCAAAACATTCACTGCAGATAATCTAGCTTATCCTATCCAAAGTGCAATACTTATGACGGATAAAAACATTCAAGAGTTATTAGAAGTACGACAAATTTTAGAAACGGGCATTGTCGCAAGCGCTGCTCAAAAAAGAACCGCAGAAGATTTGGAAGTGATGCGTGTTCATTTAATGGAAATGATCAATCACAAAAAAAACTCTGATTTAGGGGAGAGAGCTGACTTAGCCTTCCACTTAGCCATTGCTAAGGCTGCGAATAATGTATTACTTAGTACATTAATGCAACATGTGTCTCATTTAATGTCTGAATCTATGCGTGAAACACGTCGTATTTGTTTGTATGATGAAAAAAAAACATTAGATCTATTAAACGAACAACACCATTTAATATACAAACAAATAGAAGCACAGGATGCAGAAGGTGCAGCAAAGGCGATGAAGGCACATTTGCAATTTGTAGAGTCAGTTTTAGCACAATATATCCAAGAGGAAAATGACTAATCTATAAGTCATTCTTCTATTTTAAATTAACAGAAAAATTCGTATTTTCAATAAAAAGATTGGAAAACCATTGTTTATTACTGTATCATTAATAAAAAACAAGTCATCAGATGACCATATCTTTGAGGGGGTATGTACATGAAGGTAACACTATTTGTAACATGTCTTGTGGATATGTTTGAAACAAATGTGGGAAAAGCAACTGTGGAGTTATTGGAGCGACTTGGTTGTGAAATTGATTTTCCTACAGCGCAAGTATGCTGTGGTCAACCGTCTTACAATTCTGGATATGTTGAGCATACAAAAGCTGCTATTAAAAAAATGATAGAAACGTTTGAAGCAGCGGAAGTTGTTGTCACACCATCAGGTTCGTGTGCAACAATGTTTCATGAATATCCAAAAATTTTAAAAGATGAACCAGGTTGGTCTGCACGTGCAAGGCTATTGGCTGAAAAAACGTACGAACTAACTGATTTTATCGTCAATGTATTAAAGGTAGAAGATGTCGGAGCTAAGTTAACTGGAGAAGCAACTTATCATCCATCATGTCATATGACACGCTTATTAGGGATAAAAGATGCACCCTATACACTTTTATCCAACGTAGAAGGCCTAGAAATGAAACCTTTACCGTATGCGTATAATTGCTGTGGTTTCGGGGGAACGTTCTCCGTGAAAATGGGGAATATTTCGGAACAAATGGTTGATGAAAAAGTTGATGCTGCAATCTCTACAAATGCGCAGATTTTAGTAGCATCTGACGGCGGTTGCATTATGAACATTGCTGGACGAATGCAACGTAGGCAGGTACCGGTGAAAGTAATGCATATTGCTGAAGTATTAAATTCACATTAAGGGGTGAGCGTATGGCTGTAAAAATTACGGATGGGAATTTTAAAGACAAAGTAAAAGATAATTTACAAGATGATTTTATGCGCGGTGCGGTGTCTGGTGCACAGGATCGCCTGCGTTCTCGCCGATTAGAAAACGCTGAGGAACTTGGGAACTGGGAAGAATGGCGCTCTCACGGGGAAGAGATTCGCCAACATGTGCTGGAAAATTTAGATTATTATTTACAAGAGTTATCTGACAACGTACAAAAGCTTGGTGGTCACGTTTTCTTTGCACAAACCGCAGATGACGCTAATCGATATATTGAAGAGGTTGTTAAAAAGAAAAATGCAAAAAAGATTGTCAAATCGAAATCTATGGTTACTGAAGAGATCGGCTTAAATGCTGTATTAGAAAAGGCTGGTTGTAATGTGATTGAGACCGATTTAGGGGAATATATTTTACAGCTTGACGAACACGACCCACCATCCCATATAGTCGCACCTGCATTACATAAAAACAAAGAGCAAATTCGTAAGGTATTTGAAGAGAAAATAAACTATAAAAAATCTAACGATCCAACAGAATTGGCACGTCATGCACGTGAGACACTACGTAATGAATTTTTAACTGCAGATGTCGGTATTACAGGTTGTAACTTTGCAATTGCTGAATCTGGTTCGATTAGTTTAGTAACAAATGAAGGGAATGCTCGTCTAGCTACGACTGTTCCGAAAACGCAAATTACCGTTATGGGTATGGAGCGCATTGTACCAACGTTTGAAGAATTAGAAGTACTCGTGAGTTTATTGACACGAAGTGCTGTTGGGCAAAAACTAACGAGTTATATCACGGTATTATCAGGGCCACGCCGTGAAGGTGATGCTGATGGTCCTGAAGAATTCCATCTAGTCATCGTGGATAATGGTCGTTCAAAAATTCTAGGTACAGAATTTCAATCAGTATTGCAATGTATACGCTGTGCTGCCTGCATAAATGTCTGCCCTGTATATCGTCATATTGGAGGTCATTCATATAACTCAATCTATCCAGGACCAATAGGCGCTGTTTTGACTCCGTTACTTGCAGGATATGATGACTTTAAAGAATTACCTTACGCCTCTACATTATGTGGTGCTTGTACAGAAGCATGCCCTGTGAAGATTCCGTTGCATGATTTACTTCACAAACATCGACAAATAATAGTAGAAAAAGAAGGTAAAGCACCAATTTCTGAAGGTTTGATGATGAAGGCGTTTGGTATTGGGGCAGCCTCCAATCCGCTATATACAACAGGAACAAAACTCGCAACAAAAGTGATGAAGCCCTTTATGAAAGACAAAGAGTTTATATCTAAAGGACCGGGACCATTAAAAGAATGGACGATGATTCGCGAATTCCCTACACCAAAAAATGAACGTTTCCGCGACTGGTATAAAAACCGTGAAGGAGGAGACAATAAATGATCCAACAACGTGCACCATTTATAAAAAATATCGCAACAGCACTTGGCCGAGAAATGAATACAACAAAAAAGCCTGAACGAAACTGGAAGTACAATCCGCAAGCAAAAACACTTACTGATCTATCCCGAGATGAGCTAGTGCAAGTGTTTCAGAAACAATGTAGCAATATTCATACAGACTATATTGAAACAACTGCAGACCAATTAAAAGAAGTGTTAGCAAATCGTGTAGATTTGTATGGAGGTGGTCCTGTTTCTATTTGGAAAGATGAACGCTTTGACACATTCGGTTTACGTAATCTATTGGAAGAAGAATGGCCACAAGCTAGTATTGAAGTGAATGAATGGAATGTAGAAAATGGAGATGACAATATTATACTTGCAGAAAAAGCGAATGTGGGTATTACATTTAGTGATATAACACTTGCCGAGTCTGCAACAGTTGTTTTATTTTCAACAGGCGGTCAAGGGCGATCAGTCAGTTTGCTTCCGCAAACCTATATTGCGATTATCCCAAAAAGCACAATTGTCCCAAGAATGACGCAAGCAGCACAAATCATCTCTGAAAAAGTGCAAAATGGTGAAACAGTGCCGCCATGTATTAATTTCATATCTGGACCAAGTAATTCAGCTGATATTGAGATGAATCTAGTAGTTGGTGTGCACGGACCAATAAAAGCAACTTATATAATAGTAGAAGATCGATAATTAAAAACATGTCTACAGTTGCTTTTGTAGACATTTTTTTAATTTCGTAAAATTTGATGTATTCTGTATTAAAATG
This sequence comes from Viridibacillus arenosi, assembly GCF_001955655.1. Lineage (GTDB taxonomy): Bacteria > Bacillota > Bacilli > Bacillales_A > Planococcaceae > Viridibacillus > Viridibacillus arenosi. Next base: position 112,080 of record NZ_MSPW01000003.1, read on the forward strand.
AAAAATCAACATTTTCGAGAGTGCTTATGGCATTTGGAAAAGGTCATAAATATAACTTATCACATACTATAATATTAATGTAATTTACTTATGTATCTATTTAGTATATTATTGTTGGTGGAGAAAAGAAGCTATTATTAAAGCCTTTTCATTAGTTAATTAGAGGGGGAACCAACCTATGGCAAACAAAAACTTGCATAACAGCCGTGCTTCATTCGAGGTAAATGGTAAACAGTATAACTTCTACCGTTTAGCTGCTATCGAAGAAGCTGGTATCGCAAATGTATCACGCCTTCCTTATTCAATCAAAGTGTTATTAGAATCTGTTTTACGTCAATATGACGGCTATGTAATCAAAGAGGATCATGTTGATCAATTAGCAAAATGGGGCGCAGATGTAGACCCTAATGCTGAAGTTCCTTTCAAACCATCACGCGTAGTATTACAAGATTTCACTGGTGTACCAGTAGTAGTTGACTTAGCATCTCTACGTTCTGCTATGAAAGAAATGGGCGGAGACGCTAACGAAATTAACCCTGCAATTCCAGTTGACCTTGTAATTGACCACTCAGTACAAGTTGACAAATATGGTACTGCAACAGCTTTACAAGCTAACATGGACCTTGAATTCGAACGTAATGCTGAGCGTTACAACTTCTTAAAATGGGCTCAAACAGCTTATGACAACTTCCGTGCTGTACCTCCAGCAACTGGTATCGTTCACCAAGTTAACCTTGAGTACTTAGCTCCAGTTGTACACGTGAATGAAAATGCAGACGGAACTTTCGAAACATTCCCAGATTCAGTGGTTGGTACTGACTCACATACTACAATGATCAACGGTATCGGCGTACTTGGATGGGGTGTAGGTGGTATCGAAGCTGAAGCAGGTATGTTAGGTCAACCTTCATACTTCCCAGTTCCAGAAGTAATCGGTGTTAAATTAACAGGCGATCTTCCAAACGGAACTACAGCTACTGACTTAGCTCTTAAAGTAACTCAAGTACTACGTGCTAAAGGTGTAGTAAATAAATTTGTTGAGTTCTTCGGTCCTGGGATTCCTCAATTACCATTAGCTGACCGTGCAACAATTTCAAACATGGCTCCAGAATATGGTGCTACATGTGGTTACTTCGCAATTGATGAAGAATCGTTAAACTATATGCGTTTAACTGGTCGTGACGAAGAGCACATCCAAGTTGTTGAAAAATACTTAAAAGAAAACAACATGTTCTTTGATCCTGAATTAGAACCAGTTTACACAGACGTTGTTGAAATTAACCTTGCTGAAATCGAACCTAACTTATCAGGTCCTAAACGTCCGCAAGATTTAATTCCACTTTCAAACATGAAAAAACGTTACCACGAAGTAGTAGTAGCTCCTTCTGGTGTACAAGGTTTTGGTTTAACTGAAAAAGAATTCGATAAAACTGCAACTGCTAAATTCGCTGAAGGCGATGTAGAAATTCCTGCAGGTGCTGTAGCAATCGCTGCAATCACTTCATGTACAAATACATCTAACCCTTACGTATTAATCGCTGCTGGTTTAGTAGCTAAAAAAGCTGTTGAAAAAGGTTTAACTGTTCCTAAATGGGTTAAAACTTCATTAGCACCAGGTTCAAAAGTTGTTACTGGATACTTAAATGATTCTGGTCTAACTTCTTACTTGGACGAAATCGGTTTCAACACAGTAGGTTACGGCTGTACTACATGTATCGGTAACTCAGGTCCATTACTTCCTGAAATTGAAGAAGCGATTACTTCAAATGATTTATTCGTAACTTCTGTTCTTTCAGGTAACCGTAACTTTGAAGGTCGTGTACACCCACTAGTTAAAGCTAACTACTTAGCATCACCACCACTTGTTGTTGCTTATGCATTAGCTGGTACTGTAGATGTAGATCTTCAACATGATTCATTCGGTAAAGACAAAGATGGCAACGATGTATTCTTCGCTGATATCTGGCCTTCAACTGAAGAAATTAACAATGTTCTTAACAAAGTTGTAACTCGTGATCTATTCCAAAAAGAATATGCTCGCGTATTCGACGAGAACGAAAAATGGAATGAAATTGAAACTTCAACTGATTCTCTATATACATTTGATGAAAATTCAACTTACATTCAAAACCCACCATTCTTCCAAAACCTTGCACCAAAACCAGAAGACATTAAAGGGCTTTCTGGCTTACGTGTACTTGCGAAGTTCGGTGACTCTATCACAACTGACCACATCTCTCCTGCAGGTGCGATTGGTAAAGATACACCAGCTGGTCAATACTTACGTGCTAACGGTGTAGAACCACGTAACTTCAACTCTTACGGTTCTCGTCGTGGTAACCACGAAGTTATGATGCGCGGTACTTTCGCTAACATCCGTATCCGTAACCAAGTTGCTCCTGGTACAGAAGGTGGTTACACTACTTACTGGCCAACAGGCGAAGTTGAGTACATTTACGATGCAGCTATGAAATACGCTAAAAATGGTACTGGTTTAGCTGTACTTGCTGGAAAAGATTACGGTATGGGTTCTTCACGTGACTGGGCTGCGAAAGGTACTAACCTTTTAGGCGTTAAAACAGTTATCGCTGAATCTTACGAACGTATTCACCGTTCAAACCTAGTAATGATGGGTGTTCTTCCATTACAATATGTTGATGGACAAAGCGCTGAATCTTTAGGCTTAACTGGTAAAGAAGAAATCTCAGTTAATATCGCTGAAGGTGTTAAACCTCAAGATATCTTAACTGTAACTGCTAAAGCTGAAGATGGTTCTGTTAAAGAATTCAAAGCTCTTGCACGTTTCGACTCAGAAGTAGAAGTAGACTACTACCGTAACGGCGGTATCCTACAAATGGTACTTCGTAACAAATTAACAAAATAAGTTAGGTATGATTCTTTAAGAGTCTTCCTTGCCTTGTATACATGTGTAGCGTATCTTAATTGTATGCTACACATGTATTTTTTTATTTGAATATGGAAGATAAATGATATTTTGAGTCAAATTGAGAATAAAATAGTAGAGGTGTACCAATTGGAATTTATGAAAAAGAAGAGTTTTCAACTTTTCGCATCTTCAATTGCCTTCCTCCTTGCTCTTAATGTGCCGGTTGCATACTTAAATACAGTTCATGCAGCTCCAGTAGAGCAACAACAAGAGGACAATGAGGAAGTTGAAATAGGTGAAGCAGTTGTACCGCAAGAAGTAATTACAATAGAAAAAACATCAGATAAAGTTGAACCGGAAATACAAGAAAAACAAACCTCTGTAGAAACGCCAGAAAACCCTGAAACAACGGAAGAAGAAACGATTGTAGAATCACCAGAGGTTATTTATACATATGTAACAGTGAATGAAGATAGTTTATTATTCGAACCAAATAACACTACAAAAGCTCTATTACAATTAAATGATTCATCAACCATTTACCACGTGAATCGTACAGATAACGTAAATTGGTATGAATTATCAATTGGTCATAGTACATATTGGATTGCACGTGAAAACCTAAGTGAAGCAAACATAGAAGTTGTAAAACCTGAAGTGAAAAAGACAGTTAGTTTTACAACTAAAAAATCCTTCAAAATTTTTAACGAGCCAAGCACAAATTCGACAGTTTTGGCAGCAGGAACCCAAGCAACAAAGTTAAAAACAATCAATATTGTCGACAACTACTTTGTAGTAAACATAGGAAATCAAACTGGTTATATCGCATTTAAAGATGTCGAATTATCATTTAAATCAACAGATAAGGTCGAAATTGCGAATAAATCAGTGACACTATATACAGTTACAAATAGTAAATTCAAAAAAATCGGTACATTAAAAAAAGGTGCTATTTTTAAACCGACAAAAACAACGAGTAAGTACCATTACATTAAGAAGAGTGGTAAACAATATGCCGTTCCGATTGCTGGCACAATGCCTACAAAGAAGGCAAGCTCTTTATCCACGCTGAAATCAGCAACTTATCCAATCACTTTGTATGCAGAAAAAGCCTCAGCTGTGTACGATCAAAATGGTATCAAAATCGGTTCATTAAACAAAGGACAAACTGTGCACTTAAAAGGTATATCTAAAGGTCATGGTATTATTGAATATTTAGGCCAATCTGGGTATGTCGATTTAACAAATTATTATCATAAAAACATTGTTAATCCGACAAAAAACGTCACTTATAAGGCATATTCATACTATGTAAAAGTTTTCGCTAAACTATATCCTGAATTTACATCTCTAGAGAAAATTGGTGAATCTGTAGAAGGAAGAGCAATCTATGCGTTAAGAGTTGGGAACGGTAAGAAAGAGATCTTAGTTGATGCAGCCATTCATGCTCGTGAACATATGACTACAAATGTAGTGATGGAAATGATAGATAACTACTCTTATAGCTACAACAAAAAGACAAGCTTTGCAGGCTATAATGTGCGTCAAACCCTTGATACTACAAGTATTTGGTTTGTTCCAATGATTAACCCTGATGGGGTGACATTAGTGCAAAATGGTATAAATAGTATGGCAAATAAGAACTTAATCAAGAAGATCAATAAAAGCTCAAATTACAAACGTTGGAAAGCTAATGCTCGAGGTGTCGATTTAAATCGAAATTTCGATGGTGAATGGAAATATGTACCTTTTAAACCTAAAACCTATAAAGGTTACAAAGGTCCTCGTGTATTCTCAGAACCCGAAGCGCAAGCACTCAAAGCTTTTGTCGAACGTCATAAATTCAAGTCTGACATTTCATATCACTCATCTGGTCAAATTCTATATTGGTTTAACTTCCAAAATAGCGCTAACTATAAGCGTGATTTAGCGTTAACACGTCAAATTAGCCGGGTAACTGGGTATTCAATCATCCCACCTCTGTATGCGAGAGGAAGTGGATCATCTGCTGATTGGTTTATCATGTCACAGAAAAAGCCTGGTATTACAGTTGAAATTGCACCGTATGCAGGTGAAGGTCCAGTATCTCACCGACATTGGAATAATGTATGGAAGAAAAACAAATCAATTGGTTTGTTAGCATCAAAAGAAGCAAGTAAACGATAATGAAAGGCGAAGCTAATGGCTTCGCCTTTTTGTAATAGAGAAGTATAAATTCAATAGTTTGATGTCGAATTACGCTATATATAAGGCTTTTGTGAGTAATTTTAGCTAGACTTCTGTATAATAGAGTTATGAGGTGAATTAAATGTTTGTTAGTAATAAAGAGATAGAAATCCGTTATGCGGAAACAGACCAAATGGGTGTAGTATATCACTCGAATTATATCATTTGGCTTGAATTGGGACGTACACAGTTAATCCATGACTTAGGATTTTCAGTGACACAACTTGAGGCAGATGGTTATGTATCACCAGTGATGGATATTTCCATTCAATACAAAGCTTCGATGAGATATGGCCAAGTTGCGACAGTTCGAACTTGGATTGAATCCCACGGAAAGTTACGTACAGTATATGGCTATGAGGTTCTTCATGAAGATGGCACTGTAGCGGTAACTGCAAAATCAGAACACATTTTAGTGAAAAAAGATAATTTTAGACCTGTTTCTTTAGGTAGAGTAGACCCTATATGGGATGAAAAATATAAAGAAATTGAAAGAAAAGAAGCTTAATGGCATTAGGTGTCACTAGAGCTGAGCTGGAATTATGGAAAGAGCGCGTGACAGCTGGTGAAATCGCTTTTCTTACTCATTATTGGAAGGACGAGCGTTTCCCAGGTTGTAAAACTGTGACAAAAGCAGGTTGTGCTGACGTCGAAAAACTCATCAAATGGGGAGCAAACTATGGTTTAAAACCTGAGTGGATCGATTATAAGCATTACCCGCATTTCGACCTTTTTGGCGACTTTGAACGCCGGATTTTGTTAAATGAAGGGCAATTACAGCTGTACAATCGCTTTTATGCATAACAAAAGCATGGCGCACTTAGCGCCATGCTTTTCGTTTGTTTTATTAAGCTTCTTTTGTATAATCATATTTAATCTCATTAAGTGTTTCATCCACCAAGATATGTAGATCGTGATTGTCGAAAAACCACAAATCATCTTCTTCGATGTAGAAAAGTATTTTATTCTTTTCAACTTCAACTGCAGGATTCGTAGACTGTTCACGATTCATACCAAGTGAAAAACCTTCATGAAAAGGGCTAGAACCACCATAGCGAGCATAAAATCGAATTTGGTCCCCGTCATCTAAATCCATTTCTTTTTCAAACCATTCTAGTGCTTCATCTGATACGATAATTTTCATGCGATGTACACTCCTTGTAGTTTACAACCATTTTACCTTAGGCTCAGTGCCTGCTTTAATACGCACAATATTCGAACGATGTCTGTAAAAAATAAAGGCTGCTAAGATTGTAATGATGATTAATAAAAAATAGTCTTGCTCAAAGAACGTATATATAATAGCATAAACAAAAGCTACTACAGAAGCAAACATAGAAGAAAAGCTGACCATTTTGGATACTTTTAAGCAAAGTATGAATGCAATAAATAAGATGATGAAAATTGGCCAATGGTAACCTAGTACTACACCAGCTGATGTGGCTACCGCTTTACCACCACGGAATTTTGCGAATACAGGGAACATATGACCAACAACTGCTATTGCTCCAGCAATCAGTGGATGAATGCCACTATCTGCAAAGTAAGCAAGTGTAGGTAATACCGTAGCTATCGTTCCTTTTAAGATATCCATAAGTGTTACAACAATACCTGCTTTTTTACCGAGAATTCGGAAGGTATTCGTTGCACCAAGGTTTCCGCTGCCATGTTCGCGGATATCGGTTTTATAAAATAATTTACCGATCCATAAACCTGAAGGAATTGAACCTATCAAGTATGTCAAAATGATTAATAGAATCATATTCATAAAAAACTCCTTCTTTTTTAGTAGTTGGTACTAATAGTTTATCATAATAGTATGTTGGTACACAATATACTCATCTTCTTAGATTATTATCTTATTCTTATTTTGCTTTAGATTCAACGTATTGGTACAATAAACTCTATATGAAATTAAATTACCGCTTGTTGACAGTAAAAGAGAAAGTGCGTAATATAATTTTAAGTGGAACGGGTGTTTGTATTTAGGGGGAATTTTTTTGACAGATAAACAAACAGTCATGTCTTACAATGATGATGCGATACAAGTACTGGAAGGATTAGAAGCTGTTCGTAAACGTCCGGGTATGTATATCGGTTCAACTGATAGCCGAGGATTACATCATCTTGTTTATGAAATTGTCGACAATGCAGTCGATGAAGCATTAGCTGGCTTTGGTTCACATATCATTGTGAAAATTCACGAGGATCAAAGTATAAGTGTACGTGACTACGGTCGAGGCATGCCAACAGGTACGCACAAAACAGGTAAACCAACACCGGAAGTTATTTTTACCATTCTGCATGCAGGTGGTAAATTTGGACAAGGTGGCTACAAAACAAGTGGAGGATTGCACGGTGTAGGTGCTTCCGTAGTAAATGCACTATCCTCATGGCTTGAAGTCACTATTCACCGTGACGGCACAAAATATAGAATGCGCTTTGAAAATGGTGGTAAACCCGCCACTACATTAGAGAAAATCGGTACAACAAAAGAATCGGGAACATGTATACATTTCCTACCAGATGACACTATATTTTCAGCGACAAAGTATAATTTTGACACCCTTGCTGAACGGTTACGAGAATCTGCCTTTTTATTAAAAGGCTTAAAAATCGAGCTAATTGAAGAACAAACAGGCAATCATGAAACGTATCATTACGAAAACGGTATCGAGGCATTCGTTGCATACTTAAACGAAGAAAAAGACGTTCTACACCCAGTCAAGTATGTTGAAGGATCACAAGACGAAATTGCAGTCGAATTTGCGTTCCAATTCAACGATGGCTATTCAGAAACAATTTTATCTTTCGTTAACAACGTTCGTACTCGTGACGGGGGCACACATGAAACCGGTGCCAAGGCAGCTATGACACGTGTATTCAATGAATATGCACGTAAAATTGGCTTACTAAAAGAAAAAGACAAAAACTTAGACGGCTCAGATATTCGCGAAGGCTTAGCGGCTATTATTTCCGTTCGTATCCCTGAAAACTTACTACAGTTTGAAGGACAAACGAAAGGGAAGCTAGGTACTAGCGAAGCGAGAAGTGTCGTCGATTCAGTTGTGTCTGAGAAATTACTTTATGTGTTAGAGGAAAACGCTGAACTAAGTGCTTCCCTTGTACGTAAAGCAATACGTGCGCAACAGGTACGTGAAGCAGCGCGTAAAGCACGTGAAGACGCACGTAACGGTAAGAAAAACAAAAAATCTAGTGCATTATTGTCTGGAAAGCTAACTCCAGCACAATCTCGTAACGCTGCTAAAAACGAATTATATCTTGTCGAAGGTGATTCTGCGGGCGGTTCAGCAAAACAAGGCCGTGACCGTACATTCCAAGCGATTTTGCCACTGCGTGGTAAAGTCATCAACACCGAAAAAGCAAAATTACAAGATATCTTAAAAAATGAAGAAATCGCTACGATTATTCATGCAGTTGGTGCAGGAGTAGGAGCTGACTTCACTATTGATGATGCTGCATACGATAAAGTCATCATCATGACCGATGCCGATACAGATGGAGCACATATCCAAGTCCTATTATTGACATTCTTTTATCGCTATATGAAACCGTTAATTGAAGCGGGTAAAGTATATATTGCACTACCTCCACTTTATAAAGTTTCAAAAGGGGTAGGTAAAAAAGAAGTATTGGAATATGCTTGGACTGAAAAAGATTTACAACAAGCGATTGATAAAATTGGCAAAGGCTATATTTTACAACGCTATAAAGGTCTCGGTGAGATGAATGCCGACCAATTATGGGATACAACAATGAATCCAGAAACAAGAACATTAATCCGTGTTAAAATCGACGATGGTGCGCGAGCTGAACGCCGTGTTACAACACTTATGGGCGATAAAGTAGAGCCACGTCGTAAATGGATAGAATCTAACGTTGATTTTGGTCTAGAAGACGACTCCAATATTCTTGATAATGAATTCATTCAAAATGAGGAGGACTTAGTATGACACAGACCGAAAGTTATCAAGATTTACCACTAGAAGAAGTCATCGGCGATCGGTTTGGTCGATACAGTAAGTACATTATTCAAGATCGTGCCTTACCAGATGCTCGTGACGGTTTAAAACCCGTACAACGCCGTATATTATATGCAATGTTTATGGGAGGTAATACACATGATAAACCCTTCCGTAAATCAGCAAAAACAGTCGGTAACGTAATTGGTAACTACCACCCACATGGTGATAGTTCAGTTTATGAAGCTATGGTACGTATGAGTCAAGACTGGAAAGCGCGTCATATGCTAATTGAAATGCATGGTAATAACGGTTCAGTCGACGGAGATTCAGCGGCAGCAATGCGTTATACAGAAGCGCGTCTATCTGCTATTGCAGCTGAAATGCTTCGTGATATTCAGAAAGAGACAGTGGATCTTGTACCAAACTTTGATGACCAAGATATGGAGCCTACTGTATTACCTGCTAGATTCCCAAATCTACTTGTTAACGGCTCTACTGGTATTTCCGCAGGTTACGCAACGGATATTCCTCCACATGCATTACACGAAGTATTAGACGCTGTTTTAATGCGATTGAAAAACCCAATTGCGACTGTAGATGAGCTTATGACCGTTATCAAAGGTCCAGATTTTCCAACCGGCGGTATTATCCAAGGTGTGGAAGGTATCAAAAAAGCATATGAAACAGGTAGAGGGAAAATTATTGTTCGTGCAAAAGCGGAAATTGAAGAGCTTAAAGGCGGCAAGGAGCAAATCGTTGTTACTGAAATACCATATGACGTTAATAAAGCAAACTTAGTCAAGAAAATTGATGAAATGCGTTTAGATAAAAGACTTGAAGGAATTGCAGAAGTACGTGATGAATCAGACCGTACAGGTTTACGGATGGTCATTGAACTAAAAAAAGAAGTACCCGGAAAACCAATTCTGCAATATTTATATAAAAACACAGACCTTCAAATTACTTACAACTTTAATATGATTGCGATTTATAAACGTCGTCCAACGATGATGACATTGCCATTACTATTAGATGCATATATCGATCATCAGAAAGAAGTAGTAACAAGACGTTCTCAATTTGACTTGAAAAAAGCGAAAGATCGCCTACATATCGTAGAAGGATTGATGAAGGCATTATCGATTTTGGATGAAGTTATTCATACAATCCGTCAGTCAAAAGATAAAAGAGATGCTAAAAACAACTTGATGTTAAAATTCGAATTCACTGAAATTCAAGCTGAAGCAATTGTTTCATTACAGCTATATCGTTTAACTAATACCGATATTACGGAATTACGTGAAGAAGAAGAAGAACTTAAAGCGAAAATTGCTGAATTACAAAGTATTTTAGAAAGCGAAGCAAAACTAATTAGTGTAATTAGGAAAGAATTACAAGATGTGCGTAAACGTTTTGCTGAACCACGTCGCTCAATTATTGAAGCTGAAATTGAAGAAATAAAACTGAATTTAGAAGTTTTAATTCCAAGTGAAGATGTTGTGGTGACAGTTACTAAAGATGGTTATGTTAAACGTACTAGTCAACGTTCTTACAATGCTTCGAATGGTAAAGACTTTGCGATGAAGGATTCCGATCATCTATTGTACGAATCCCAAATTAATACGCAACAGCATCTATTGCTATTTACTAGCAAAGGACATTATATTTATCAACCTGTACATGAGCTACCGGATATTCGTTGGAAAGACTTAGGTCAGCACATCTCAAGTATTGTGCCAATTGATTCGGATGAAGTAATCATCAATGCACGCGGGGTAGAAACATTTGACCAGGATGTATTTGTTATGACAATCACTAAAGGTGGCCAAATTAAACGCTCACCACTGAATGAATATGTAGTTCAGCGTTATTCAAAACCAATTAAAACAATGAACGTGAAAAAAGGTGACGAAGTAATTTATGCGGATCTCGTAACGATTACGGATGAAGTCATCTTGACTACTCATTTCAGTTATTCCGTTCGATTCCCAATGGAAGATGTACCCGTTACAGGTGTTAAAACAGCTGGTGTTAAAGCCATTAACTTAAAAGAAGAAGATTACATTGTAGCTGCAAATATAATCCCTGAAAATGATAAAGGTGATTTAATGCTTGTTACACATCGTGGTGCAGTGAAGAAAATGGATGTCTCTGAAATAGAAGTGAGCGGTCGTCCAAAACGCGGAGTCGTAACAGTTCGTGAGTTGAAAAAGAATCCTCACCGTGTCTTTACAGTCATTTATGTTCATAAAGGTGATGTGTTACTTTTAGAAACTGAAAAAGGTGTTCAAGAGCAAGTACATGAAGATAATTATCGTAATGCAGACCGTTACTCAAATGGTTCATTTGTAGTTGATATTGATACTGACGGTGAACTTACAAGAGTTGTGAAAATGAAGCCTACAAAATAATATATGTAACATTACAGGAAGAAAGGAGCTCATAGTAGCTCCTTTCTTTTTAAGGAGAAGAATATGTGGAAAAATCGGAATGTTTGGATTGTTTTAATTGGTGAATTAATTGCAGGACTTGGATTATGGGCGAGCATAATCGGTAATCTAGAGTTCATGCAAGAAAAGGTGCCTTCTGACTTTGTTAAGTCACTTATTCTATCAAGTGGTTTACTAGCTGGAGTGATGATGGGGCCATTAGCTGGACGTATAATCGATCAATCCCGTAAAAAAACTGTGTTAATTTACTCTAGTGTTGGGCGTGTTGTAAGTGTTGTCTTTATGTTTATAGCATTAGCGACAGGATCTATTTGGTGGATGGTTGTTTTCTTAGTACTTTTACAAATTTCTGCATCTTTTTATTTTCCAGCACTTCAAGCTACTTTGCCTTTAATTGTAGGTGAAAAGGATTTATTGCAATTAAATGGTTGGGATATGAATGTTTCTACAGTTGCTCGTGTTGCAGGGACCGCCTTAGCCGGTTTGATATTAGTATATTCGGCTATAGGTACACTTTATTTGCTCTCATTCGTCGCGTATATTGCATTGCTCTTGTTTACTTTTATGTTAAAAATCCCAGAAGAGAAACCTCAAAGCACCGCTCAACCCGAGGAAAGTACTAAAAAGGGAAGTGGCTTTAAAGAAGTATTCCCAATGCTTCAAGCAAATCTGGGTGTGAAAATGACGTTTATTTTATCGTTTATACCTCTCTTATTTTTAGGTTCATTTAATTTATTAGTCATTAAGATAAGTGAATTTCAAGATTCTGCGATGATTAAAGGGATGATTTATACTGTAGAGGGCATTTCCTTTATGGTTGGTTCCTTTGCTATCAAATATATTGGGGAGAAATGGAGGATAGAGCGAATCTTATTTGTTTGTCTCATTGTCATTGGAAGTGGGGAAATGCTGTTGTATTTTGCAGGAAGTTCGTTCCTGACATTAATAACATTTGCGCTCTTCGGATTCTCTTTAGGTTGTTTCTTCCCAACAGTAATGACGATATTTCAAAAACAAGTACCGAAAGAATACCATGGACGCTTCTTTTCTTTCAGAAATATGCTAGATCGAATTATGTTTCAAATAGTCTTATTGTCCACAGGTGCTTTACTAGATTTTATTGGCCTACAATTCATGGTGCTGGTATTTGGCGCTATCAGCGTACTGGTAACGACTTATTATTGGTTACAGATGAAACGTGTTGGGGTTCAGATTGAAGCGGAGCAAATATAACTAAAATATAAATTAATTCTCTTTATTAAAAAGGATTTTTTCTTTATTCATAGAATTCTTGAAGAAGACTACAATCTGTAAGGAGGATTACTTTGAGCCAAACATTTAGACAGTTTTTAGATAGCTATTTAGAGATTTGGAGAACATGCTCATTTGAAGAGATGAAAGCACTCATTTCCAAAGACTATCAAGCACGAGAGGTTACGCAAAATGGGATAGTCGATTATGGATATGGTGAATCATTAGAAGGTTGGGCTCAAGGGTTTAATTTTGTGAAAAGTAAGGAAGCAAAATGGGACGTTAGAGAAATAGGCATAGTTCCTTTAGGTAGAGATGAATGCATGGCCATACTATCTGCAACGATTCTACTTGAAGGTCAAAGTCCTCTACCAGCTAATCTGTTTTTTGAAACTTTCCGCTTTAAAAACAATGGTTGGAAACATGTTAGAAGCTACACTGAAACTGGTGTACCCGTTGAACAATTAAATGGTTTATCTATTAATAGAAACACTGTAATGACTGAATAATAATGTAAGTTTGAATGAGGGTATTAAAAAAAGCATTTCTGTTGAAATGCTTTTTTATATTCAAATTACGTTCAATAATATAGTTTTAATCATTTATTTCTTTTCGTGCACCTTTACATAGACAGTACCAAACAAGTTGTCATCAAAATAAACATCCATTTTCCACATACCACTTTCCGGTAGCGACATATTCGATGGCATACTCATATCAGCACCGTTATGTGGTTTTACAGTATTTTTGCCCCCAATTAATACAATTGGATCACCACCATCTTCATGGGTAGCTAATACTTTTAATGGACGTTCTAGCTCTTCTTTCGTTCCCCAAAAATGCCACATATACTTTTGAGTTTTATCTGGATAAAACTTAACTACTTCACTATCATCGTATATAAAGCCAAGTTTTCCTTTTTCACCAATCATCGTATATCCACCAGATTCAAATAAAGAACTTTCTTTCCAAACGTCCTTCTTATTACAGCCAATAATTGATAAGATAGTGAATATAACAAAGGTTATAATCAAACTCTTTTTTAGCACTAATATTCCACCTCCCTCATTTGATAATTATATTCTCTTCTGATTCATATAAACCTTTAATTTCCATTTTAAAATATATACGGAATTCTTATAGGCATTTTATTGTTCACTGTTAATACATATCCTATTTTTCATCAGTACCTTTGGATGGGGATACATTAAAACAAAATTCTACAAGCCTGATATATCAAACGAATATGCCCCTGTTGTTCAATAGGATGTGGTATTTGCTTTTGGATTCCCCACTAGTCTTTTTAGGCATCTTGTTTATTGAATAACCATATTATTTGGCTTCATTATCATATTGATAAAAAAATATATTAAGCCTTATTTTAAAACACGTAGTATGTAGTGATAAAACTTAATAGTTCTAACAAGATTAACCCCGTTCTAAATTAGGACGGGGTTGAAAATTTAGGTGTTTATTTGGGGATTATCTATTTTCCTTCTATAATTTCATTAAAAATTAGTCCTTCTCCATTTATTTTAATTATTTTAAGTCGATTGGTGTATTTGATATATATGGATTTGTATTGTTCTACACCGTTTTTATCTATAAGAAGAAGAACGCGTTTACCTTCGTTATCTGTTATAGTTTGAAAGTTAAATTCTTTATTATCAATTTGCTCAATAATATTATTATATTCAGGTAATGAAGTCGATTCCTCATGATTTGAACTTTCATTAGATTGATTTTGATCATTTTCTTGTCGAACTTCTTGTCCTCCCTCAGTTTGCGAGAGTTGCTCATTTTTTTCTGTAACCTCGTTATTGTTTTTATCTTCTCCTTTACTGTTACAAGCCGTTAACATGATTGCAACAGCAATTAAAGTAATAATCGTTTTGTTCATTATTTTTTTTCATCTCCTGTTGATTTATTCCCCTTAATTCTAAAAACAAAACCCTATCACTCTTTAAGGGGAAATAAAAAAACTTGTTCTAGCTTAATTAATTTGTTTTAACCAATATAGAGTTTATTCAAATTCTTATTCTATTAATTGGGCAAATTGCTGAATAGATATACTTATATAAAGAATTACTCGAAGTTGATGTAACTCCGAGTAATTCATTAGCACATATTCTTAAAAGAAAAATGAAATAGTCCTTCTTGAATCGCTCAAAGAATAAAAAGCTACATTTTAAATAAAGTATCTAGAGTAAAACAGAACTTAGTAATATACCAATTACAACGGCAGAGATTGTTGAAACTAAACCAGGGAGCATAAAGCTATGGTTTAGAATATATTTTCCGATTCGAGTTGTTCCGGTACGGTCAAAGTTTATGGCTGCAACTACTGTCGGATAGTTTGGAATGAAGAAGTAACCATTAACAGCTGGGAAAATGGCAATTAATAATGCTGGATTAATACCAAGCGTTACACCAAGAGGTATTAGTGTTCGAACCGTTGCTGCTTGGCTGTATAGTAAAATAGAAAGTACAAATAATGCAATAGCAAATAACCATGGAGCTGCTGTGACTAGGCCAGAAATCGAACTGTTAATAAGTTCAGCATTACCATTGAAGAATGTGTCACCCATCCAAGCGATACCGAAAATAGCTACTACTGCTGAAGCTCCGGCTTTAAACACACTACCAGAAACAATTTCGTCAACATTTGCTTTACAACAAATAATGATTAAAGCAGCAATTGTCAGCATAACGATTTCAATGGTAACAGGCATAGACATAGGTGTAAATACGCCGTCAATATCCCAACCTGGACGTAATTTTTCAAATGAACCTAGAGCAACGATTAATACTGCGGCAAGTAAGAATAATACAACAGAAAGTTTTGAAGCATTAGTTGGAAAGAATGCTTTTTTATCTTGTTTAATTGGAGCTAAGCCTTCTTCTAAGCGTTTCAAATAAATCGGATCTTCTGGTAGCTCTTTACCTTTTCTACTAACAACAAAAGCAGCTATCATACAACCGATAAAAGTAGAAGGTATAGAGATCATTAAAATATCTAGTAAAGTAATTTCGAAATCAGCTAATAAAGCTAATAATGCTACAGTCGCTGCTGAAATAGGACTGGCTGTAATTGCTTGCTGTGATGCTATTACTGCGATTGACATTGGTCTTTCAGGACGAACACCTGATTCTCGGGCTACTTCGGCAATAACAGGTAAAACGGAGTATGCAACGTGTCCAGTTCCTGCACAAAAAGTAAAAACGTAAGTAACGATAGGAGCGATGAATGTAATCCATTTAGGATTTTTTCTTAATGCTTTCTCCGCAATATGAACGAGATATTCCATACCACCTGCGGCTTGAAGAGCTCCTGCAGCAGTAATTACTGATAAAATCATCAGCATAACATCAATAGGTGCGGAAGTAGGTTCTAGGCCGAAAAGAAATACAAAGATTGCTAATCCAACACCACCCATTACTCCAAGACCAAGTCCACCTATCCTAGCACCTATAAAGATGCAGATTAACAAAATCGAAAATTGTATCCAGAACATATCAGTTTCCTCCAATTACGAATGGTCATTTTATTACGATAAGTTTTTGATATGTAAACCTTGTTTACATTCTTTGTCGAATGATTCACAAATAGACATTTTATTAATAATAGCCATGAATAGAACTTTTAGTTTTTCATGAATGAAATTGTAGGATATCCGTTGTAAACGATTAGAGAGAAGGGTGCTTTAGGATTCAAAAGGGATGAAATTTATGAAAGATAAATTCTTAATATACATATTGTTAGTCATATCGGTTTCAATTGTTGGGAAAAGATTTAGCCGTTAGACATTATTTTAACTATTAGCCTTGGCACACCGATTTTTTCTAGTTTGGTTAAAAATACTTAAACCTATTCCTTCGGGGAAATAGAAGGAATAGGTTTTGGCCAATTTCATATTGGATTAAATATCTTTGATCAGGGGGATTTTCTTTTATTGTATGGATTATTCTTTCATATTTCCAAAATGAAAGATGTACTAACGGGGTAGCATTTTTGTAATATATGAACTGTTTAATTTTGCTAAATCAATAAACTTTGTGAAAGAATGTACGGGTGCTTTAGTAGAAGATCTTTGAGCGTTCAGACAGTTCTTTTTTCTTACTTAACAAAAGGGACAGGTTAGTTAAAGAAGAAGGAGTAGAAGACTATTTTAAATAGATTTACCATAGTGGAATTTTAAATTTCAACACTATATTGAATGAATATCTGAAATGAAATGCTCAGTAAATTGTGAACTAATATGTATATGTGGAAAGAAACGATTAAAAGGGTCACTCGTTGGCAAGTGACCCTCGATGTCAGAAAAAAGGGATGTGTAAGGCGAAATTACCTTAACTTTACAATTACTATCATGGGTTAGCTAGTAAAGGAGGCTTTGAGTTAATGTATGAAGCTAACGCCAACAATAATTAGAAGAATGAATAGGACAACGATTAAAGCGAATGAAGAATTGTTACGTCTACCATAGTCATTATAGTTTTGATTTCCCATAATAAATTCCCTCCTTTCTATAATCTAGAATATGTTTAGTTAAATAAAGGATATAAGGTATTCATCTAATCAATCATTCATTTGAAAAAAATAAATAAACGTGTTACCTAGTTTGTGAAAGATTTTGGTTGATGTGGAGCTGCATGAAATCCATTTGAAGTAGAAATTTATGAATCTATATAAAAAAGATTACTGAACACTTTGCAGAAAAAGGTCACCGAAGACAACAAACCAGGAGATTTGAGGATAAATTAGCTTTACACTACTATTACATTGAGTGATAGCTATCTAAAGCGGTTTTGGAGACTATTTGATTTTAGAAAAATCATTGACAATGTTGAAGACTTTTATCCATTATTAGATAATCTGAATAGAAGCTAAAGCATAATTTTTCACACATAAATATTGGGTGTGTTGAATTGATTAATACATGAAAGTAGTCCGACAAATTAGAATAATGAATAGAACAACAAATAGAAGGAATGTTGAATTATCTCCATATTTATTGTCTCCACAGTTACTGTTAAAATTGCACATATTTCCGGAGTATCCCATAAAAATATCCTCTTTCTTCATTATTCTATTCATCAAAGGATAGGAGGGGCAGGACAATAGGGAATTAATAAATAAGGTAATCCATTACTTATGACTAGTATCCAAGAATTTGAAAAAACTTAAACGATTATCTTAAGTTTTCATTATTTGATAATAATGAATAACACAACATATATCTGTTCGTAAATCCATATACATACATTGATAGATAAAATTCTTCTTGGTATAAAATAAAAACGCTAAAATTTTGCGAGTGATAAAATGTGAAAAAACTTACATTTAAAATTATAAATTTTTTAATACAAAAACCTCGACTGCTACCAGTCGAGGTTTTTTGTTGCTTCAAGGAAAGAATTCTATATAGACGAAACATTATGTAAAAAACTATCTAGTTTGAATTGTTGGAGTGAATGAGGAGTAAATAATATGAATAATAAAAAGTATAATGACCTTAAATTAGGCGACTTATTCAACTAAAGGGCCAGGTTAGTTGAATAAGCCATTTGTATTTATTATATTATGCTAATTACCCCGACCATTCATATACTTATTCCTAACATGTAACATTAGCAATACAACGCTCTACATACTCCAGTACTTCTTTCGAAATCGGGTATAGGCCCGTTTCCTCAGAGGGCAGTTTTCTGACTTCCCAGAACTTATCCATCAATGTCGTATCTCCTTGAAAAGTATCGTTTGATATTTCTATTAACTCGCAAGCAATTTGGTGACCTGCCTCTGATTCAGGTTTAATATTGTGTTTTATACACCACTCAATTCGTCGTAGCAAAGAAATATACTGATGTGTTGTCGAATCATTGTTGCCGAGATTTGGAATTGTCTCTTGCAAGATTACCTTTTCATCAACTTCAAAATAGTCAATCCATTTTTTAGAGCTATTTTGTGAAATTTGAATAAGTTGAGAGACACGTTCCCAAGACAAAGATTCTTCCAAGTCGATCATATTAATTAAAGATTTTGTATTAGAAATGCTTGTTTGAAGTTTGGAAAGTTCATCTTGTAGATAATTGTGATGCGAAATTAGAATTTGTTTATAGGATAGTCTATCTAATAAATCGCGAATATTTTCGAGTGGAAGTGAAAGTGATTTTAGAATGATGATTTTTTCTAATTTAAACATATCCTCTTCTGAATAATATCGTCGTCCATTATCATCTTTAAAACTTGGTGTGAGGAGATTAATCTGATCGTAATAACGAAGTGTGCGAACGGAGACATTTCGCTGCTTTGATACCTGTCCAGTAGTCCATCGTTTCATTTTATTCCCTCCTAAAAATAAAGCTTGCAGGTGACGTAACGTCATCTAATATAGTTGGATTATACCATATAAAGGAAGAGTGATGGCGGATGAAAACAAATGAAATGAACTGGAAGGAAGAAGACCGTTGGGGTTTGAAAGAATTTATATTTTTAATGTTACTTGAATTTGTATTTGTAATTGGGTGTATTAAATTCGTTGTTCACCCAATTTATTCTCACTGGCTTGATAATGTTCTATATGCTGGAACATTAATGGGATTGACAATAGCAATTATTCTAATTTTAGGTGTTTATTTTATTGCTCTCCGTCCGAAAAAACTTTCTTGGAGTGAAGTAGGGATAAAAAGGTTCGCTGTTAAGGATTGGAAAATCATTGTTATATTTTCTGTTATCTTAATGGTTGGTGCCGTGATAATTGTAGTGCTTACTAGTTTTATAGGGAATTCGTGGGAGAACAGCAAAACCGAGGCAATACAGCAAAATGTAACTTTCGTTACGGTTCTAATTGCCTTTATTTCTGCGGCGGTTATCTCACCAATATACGAAGAAATTTTTTATCGCGGTTTTTTATATCGTTGGTTACGTACACGTATAGGATTTATTGGAGCAATTTTACTTAGCTCAACAATCTTTACAATTGTTCATATTCCAACATATAATGTAATGCCAGTAAATTTCTTTAGTGGTATCATTTTTGCTTTAGCGTATGAACGAACTAATTCGATCTGGCCATCAGTTATTATTCACGGTTTAACTAATGGGATTATGGTTTTGTTGACAAGTTTGGGATAAAGATGTTGTTATGAGTAGCCGGAACATACCATGCTAACTACCAGATACAAGAGCTGAAAAAGACTGCTAATAAGCAGTCTTTTTTATTATGCAGCCTGTCGGGTAGCATTCCTGTAATGAATAAAATGAATTATGTAAAATCAACAAAGTTTGTGAAATAATGTACTTAAACTAACGGTGCTTTACTTCAATAAGTAAACAATAAAATATGAACAATATTGTTTAATAAAGTCTAGTAATAGATACTCTTGTTACTAGTGTTGACTATGATTATATTCGATAGGTGTACAGTCAAAAAAGAAAAGAAGGTATTACTATTAAACGTAATGACCTTCGATTTTGTTTGTTTATTTTTTTAGTTGCAAGCAATTCCGTCTTTATTTCGATCCAACCGATGGTCTCCAAAGCCAGCTGCCTTTGACTCGTTCATAAATTTAGTTGCTTCAGAAGCGTTGCTAAAATCTGAACAATCCTTATCTATTTTAAAATTGTAAATTGTAGTAGAAGATGTTTTGACTTTTTCATCCTTTTTAGATTCTTCTTTTTCTACTTTTCTTTTATCATATTCTTTCTTTGCCTCTTCTTGAGATTTCTTCATATCTTCTTCCATCTCTTTTACATAATTTGCGGCTTCAATTTTTCTTTGTTTTTCTTCTAATTCACTTTTCTCTAGTTCAGCTATATGTTTTTCGTAAACACAGGGGCCAATAGACCAAATTAATATTAATAATAAAATAATTAGTAAAATAACTCCTTTGGTATATGTTTTTTTTCTTTTCTTTTTATAGTAGCACCATATTGTTGTGAGAATGACTGCAAGGAATAATAAGAGGTTCCAAATTGAACCTACTATACATTCTAAAACAAGCATAAACAAATATAGACACACAAGTATAAGCAACAATATTATTACTTTTATAGTATCCTTGTCCTTCATTTTGTTCCTCCGTTTATTTCTAGTTAATTAACACTAATCAATTTTAGTTATAAAAGCTCGATAAGTAAATGAAAATTTGGTTTGAGAAAAAGGAAGAGAATGAAAAAATTAAATATTATATATTTTATGAATATATGGTAATATTTGAAACTCTCTTTATATCTAAACGTATATATTAGAAAGGATGTTGAAATACGGATTATAAACATGTGAAAAAAAAGAGGTGTCTTTCTTTATGTACAAACAGATATTCCAAAAAATACATATCTAAAATCGCAAATGGCTAGTTATACCAAAGGTTTTTTACGGGTCAAATCATTGATATATCAACATTTATAGAGGGAGGAATAGTTATGACTAAAAAGCAAAAGATTACAATTGTTGGTGCAGGGATTGTTGGTGCGTCTATAGCTTATAATCTATCAAAGGAAAATCAGAATGTCACTTTAGTTGAGTGTCACTCAAAAGCAGGATATGGGGTAACAGAGAAATCTTTTGCTTGGATTAATCCATCAGGGCGTGTTCCAAATAACTTTCAACATTTGTATGACGAGTCACTTGCAGAATATCATGTATTGGAAAAAGAGATACCAGAATTGAAGGTAGATTGGAACGGTGCACTTACATGGGGAAATCTCACAAGCATCAATAAATCTCATGTGAAAAAAATAACTCGTCAGCAAATATCGGAGCTAGAACCTCATTTGAAAGAATATCCTGAGGAAGCTCTTTATGCTTATAAAGAAGGCGCGGTAGACCCTAATGTCCTAACGAATCTTTTGGTAAAGATAGCGGAAGAAAACGGGGTAAATATATTATTCGATACAAAAGTGACACAAATAAAAAAAGAGGGTACCAAAGTTGTTGGCATACATACTTCAAAAGGTTATATAGAATCAGATGTAATTGTATTAGCAACTGGTACAGCGTTACCTGAGCTGTGTAAACCTCTTGGTCTTGATATTCCTATTGAGTCTTCACCATCAATTATTATTCGTATGAAATCTCCAAAAAAGCTCATTCACACCTTAATTTCTAATTCAAGATTTGAGGCAAGACAACTATCCGATTATACACTTATTGCCGCTGAAGATTATTTGGATGAGTATGGAGAAAACGGACCAGAGGCGATTGGAAAAAGAGCATTTGAAACCCTTCGCTCCGATTTGGAAGAAGGGGAACATTTAGAGTTAGAAAGTATCAAAGTAGGAATGAGGCCTATGCCTAAAGACGGTTACCCCATTGTCGGTTTTCATGATCAGATAAAGGGACTTTATTTAGCAGTTATGCATTCTGCAATCACATTATCTCCTGTTATTAGTCGATTGGTTGCGAAGGAAATTGTGGATAATTTGCAGTTGGAAGAATTGGAAAGCTGTAGAATATCTAGGTTTTATCCACTAAATGATAAATCACTAATAGATAAATAAATCTTATTGATATTTAAAGTGTTGTAAACCGTTGATACATGAATGTTTATAGTGGAAGTTTAGTAAAAGAAGAGTTAAATATAGTATTAGCAAGAGCAATGAAGAGGTGAAGAAGAGTAATCTGTTTCAAAGAAAGGCTTACATAACATGTTATAAAATAATTGTAGATGCTTACTAAGTAGATATAGGTGTAGGGTATGAAGAATTTTATATTACTTTAAGTTGAAATAGATTACTAATTATATATGATATTCATATTTAGACTATTTAAACAAAGTACGTACATTATAAATCAAGGAGAATCAAAGTGAAGAACTATATTATTGTATCTATTGGCTTATTATTGATTTGTGGTTGCTCTCAAACAAGTTCAAAAGAAAGTAAAGGTTTTATGGAAATAATTGGTGATATATCGGTATCTAAAATTGAAGTTATTGATGGACGAACTGGGGAAAGACATAGTACTACTGAAGATGAAAATATAGAACAGTTTTATCAGCTTCTAAGTGAAAGAGAATATAAAGAAATGAAAAATCATGAAAAAGTAAAGGGATATATATATTGCGCTGTTCTATATTCAGGAAAAAAAGATTTTAATGTAACCTTTTTAGATGATGAAATTGACATCAATGGTACTTATTATTCACTAAATAACCCAATATTAGAAGAAGATATATTCAAACTTTTAGAGTAAGGTAGACAGTTTAACGGCTGGAGGTTGATATGAGTCAATCCTGAAGTGTTTTAAAGGGTTATTCTTAGAAATTTATTATGAAAAACACATTCATAGTTAGAAAGTTTTATGTCATTTTGAACAGACTTTATTCGAAAGCTCAATAACTTAACTTAAAAAAATTAAAATGGAACAACTAAAAAAGCATCTCCATCGGAATAATGATCTCCCTGGAAATGCTTTTTGTGTTTATGGAATTGCACTTGTAATTTGTCTTTTTTCGTTTTAGTAGTTCTTGTATGTGTACTAAAAGCAACTTCTCCACGCTGTGTTGTTACATCCTTGCCTAAATTGCGTAATACATGCTGTCTATGACGTTTTGCTTTTGAGATAGCCAAATGATATCACTCCTTCTTTGAATTGCCTTTAGCATACATGAAGAGAGGGATAGAAGCAATACATAAAGCACCTAACAACGCATTTTAATTGAAAAGAAATCGATGAACTATCTCTTATCAGAAAATAGGATATAGTGTATGGAGTTATGAAATATGAATTAAATTCCTAAAGGTTAGAGCCAATTAGTTTACTTTATTAAAGACTTCAATTATTATTATCTAATTGCGACAAACATTATCCAAGTTAGATTGTATTGATAATTTCCTAAGTAAATAAATCTATTCATGTATATTGAAAAATAGAAAAAAGAGGTGATATTATGCAAATGAAAAAAGGAGTGGAACAGTCTATATCGGCTATTCTTATACTCAATCTACTGCCCGATAAAGCAGTGTTACCAGGAGAAGCCATTAGTGAACAGTTAGGAACTTCCGTGACTTATTTTCGGAAATTACTAAGAAAACTAGTTTGCGCTGATTTAATCATGTCCGTTCCTGGTGTAAAGGGTGGCTTTCGTTTAAATAAAAGGCCAGAAGACATTCGAATCTATGATATATACCTTGCGATCGAGGGTCAGCAATCGCATTTTGCACCAAGTGATGTACTTGATGATGTATTGAATTTAAAGAAGAATGATAGTTGTCGTTTGATTACTGAAATCATGGATGAAGCTGAAACTGCATGGCAGTCAGTTTTGAAGAACAAAACCATTGCGAAGTTATCAGAAGAATTACAACAAGAACGTTTTGCAAAAGAAGTTGAGATGTTACAACAATGGGTAAAAGAAAAGATGGTTTTATAAGACCTAGACACCCTTTTTGGAGGAATTAAGTATGAATCATTTTCAGTCACATCAAGGATTTTCGCATTCTTTTAAGGAAAACCGATTAACACTCGGTTTAGCATTTCCTTTAGAGGCATATACAGGAAGCACTCCTCAAATGGATATCGATGATCAAATAAAGCTAGCCAAACTAGCAGAAGATTATGGATTTGCCGCACTATTTGTGAGAGACGCCCCGATTTATGATCCAAACTTTGGTGACGTCGGCTTCCTATATGATCCTCTAATGTTCTTAACATATGTCGCAGCGAATACAAAAACTATTGCACTTGGAACGGCAAGTATTGTGACACCTTTGCGAAATCCACTGCATTTAGCAAAATCAACTGCAACATTAGATCAATTGTCAAATCAACGTTTCTTGTTTGGGACGGCGACAGGTGATCGCCCAATTGAGTTTCCAGCCTTTAAAATAGAGTCAGAGAATCGATCAGCCCTTTATCAAGAGAGTATTTCCGTTATGAAGACCGTATGGAACGAGACATTTCCACAAATTCAAACTGACCACGTTGCATTGACACATGGAGATGTAGTACCAAAGCCTGCTTTACAGGATATTCCTGTATTTGGGACAGGTTATTCAGGACAGACGTTAGAATGGCTAGCAAAAAATACAGATGGCTGGCTCTTCTATGCACAAGATGTAACAAGTCAGCGCACGCTAATTCAAAAATGGCGGCTTGCTAATGACACATTTAAGCCATTTATCCAGCCAATCACGATTGATTTGTCTGCTAATCCCAATGAAGCACCAAAACCAATTGCAGGTGGCTTCCGAGCAGGGCGGAATTTTATCATAGATTACCTTTCTGCATACGAGGCAGCAGGTGTTAATCACATTATGTTTGGAATGAAATATAGTCAGCGTCCTGCTGAGGAAGTCATTCAGGAGCTAGGGGAATTTGTTGTTCCAAAGTTCCCGGCTATTAAGTAGAATCTCAGTTTCAATGGCTTATATTGTTTCAATGAAATTCTAACGTTTTATCGAAATTAGAGCACTATGTATTTAATTAAAAATATAGTCAGTCGGATTTTAAAAAAAGAGAAAAGAGATGAAAAAAATGATACCAAGTTTAAAGCGTATTAATGAATTGGCTAAAAAGCAACGTGAGAGTGAATTGACAGCTACTGAAAAGGTAGAGCAACAAGTATTAAGAGAAGATTACTTACGTGAAATTCGTGGACAAGTACTTGAAACTTTCTCAGGTTTGAAGGTAATGGATCCACTAGGAAACGATGTAACTCCTCAAAAATTACGTTCTGAAAGAAAAATTGAATCCAACGAATAAAAGGGAGTTCTCACTATGAAATTAAGCGTATTAGACCAAGCACCTGTTACTGGGGGAAATGAAGAGAGAGACGCCGTTACAAAGGCGGTAGAACTGGCAGTCCTTGCAGATGAACTAGGATATCATCGTATGTGGATGGCTGAGCATCATAGCTCAAGGACTTTTGTCAGTGCAGCACCTGAAATTATCGTTAGCCATATTGCTTCGCGAACTAAGAATCTTAGAGTCGGTACAGGTGGGACTATGATGATGCATTACTCACCGCTAAAAATGGCTGAAGTATTTAAAACACTTAGTGCACTAACACCTGGACGTATTGATTTTGGGGCAGGGCGCGCACCGGGAGGCGATCAACTTTCGATATTAGCCTTATCTGAAGGGCGTCAGCCGATGTATCACAATATGTACGAGAAATTTGAAACGACCCTTCAATTAATTAATGATGAAGTACCTACAGAAGATTTGTATAAGCAAACAATTGCAGCACCATCAAGTATCGTATTACCCGAGGCATGGCTTTTAGGCTCTAGTGGTAATAGCGCCTTAAAAGCTGGCTCTTTAGGTGTAGGTTATTCCTTTGCACAATTTTTTAACGGCAAAATGTCTAAAGAAATTTTTGACACTTATAGAAAAAGTTTTAAACCATCTGTCTATATGGAAAAATCCGAAATAAATGTTTGTTATATGGTGACAACTGCTGAAACTCGTGAAGAAGCTGAATTTGAAGCTGGTCCCTATGATCTGTTTAGTTTATTCTTTATGCGTGGTCAGATTATACCAATGATGACGCCAGAAGAAGCACAAAATTATCAGTTGACTGAAATGGAGAAAATGCAAATTCAAGATAATCGAAGACGTCATCAGGTCGGTTCTGTAAAAGAAATCGCAACCTTTTTGGAAGAAGAACAAGCTAAGTATGGTTTTGATGAAGCGATGATCTGTAGTATTCCAAATTCGCAAGAGAAGCGTTTAGAAGTATATAGCTTATTGGCGCGTGAACTTTTATAAATAAAATGTGAATCAAATTTAAAGTTTACAGTACACTTAGCAGAAGTATTGCAAATTAAAAATGTACATTACTAAGAGTTATAGTAATGTACATTTTTTGTTTATTGAGTATTCAATTTTGATAGTACAGGAACATTTTGTACGGATGTTTCTGTACTTACTTTATTTTGAGCGCCAGTTGGATCGAATTCATTTTCTGATTTTGCTACGATAACAGTTGCAACACCGTTACCGATTAAGTTTGTTACAGCACGAGCTTCAGACATGAAGCGGTCAACTCCGATTAATAATGCAATACCTTCTACTGGAATCATCGGGAAGGCAGCTAAAGTTGCAGCTAGAGTGATAAAGCCTGAGCCTGTTACACCTGCAGCTCCTTTAGACGTTAACATTAATACCCCTAGTAACATCACTTGTTGCCAGATTGATAGAGGAACGTCATAAGCTTGTGCGATAAACATAGCAGCCATTGATAAGTAAATGGACGTACCATCAAGGTTAAAGGAATAGCCAGTTGGTACAACTAATCCAACTACTTGCTTCGAACATCCGTAGTTTTCAAGTTTCTTCATCATTGACGGTAGTGCTGATTCAGAAGATGAAGTACCTATTACTAGGAAAATTTCATCTTTAATATAGGCGATAAATTTGAAAATATTAAAACCAAAGTATTTTGCAATCGCACCTAAGATGAGAACGATGAATAAGAACATTGTAATATAAACAGATACCATAAGCAGACCTAAATTAAATAGTGATTTAACACCGAAGTTTCCAATAGTATAAGCCATTGCACCGAATGCACCGATAGGAGAGAGCTTCATCACCATACCGATAATTTTAAAGAAAATTTCTGATGTTTGTTCAAATAATTTAATAACTGGTTTTGAAGCCTCTCCAAGTGAAGCCGAAGCGACACCAAACAAAATAGCACAGAATAGAACTGGTAGTAATTGTCCAGCTGCTAGAGAGCCGAAGAAGTTATCCGGAATGATACTCATGATAAAACCAATTAAGCCTTCACTTTCAGCAGCTGCAGTTGTATATGCTGATACATCGCTGCCATTTGCTGCAGAAGTATCTAAACCTTTACCAGGTTGTACAAGGTGAACGACTAGCAATCCAATAGCTAATGCGATCGTTGATACTACCTCGAAGTAAAGTAGTGCTTTCCCTCCGATTTTACCAACCTTTTTCAAATCACCCATATTCCCTATGCCGATGACAACCGTAAGGAAGATAATTGGTGCAATTAACATTTTAATCATTTTGATGAAAATATCTGCTAAAACTTTTAACTTAGCGCCAAACTCGGGGAACACTGCTCCTACGACAACACCAAGTAGAATGGCGATAATTACTTGTACAGTTAGGTTTTTAAAATTGATTTTCAAATGTGTACCTTCTTTCTATAATGTGTTTTGATATCGCTTTCATTGCTATTATCATAATTGTAAAGAAAACGTTTTCATATATTTTGGTGATAATGTTCTTTTCGGTCGTTTTGGTCTTTTTATTTTTCGACTATTAAAAAATCTCCCAAATGTATATATGGCAAGGGTTTACAGGATATATTTTAATCGAAGGCTATTATTTTATTTTTATAGTACAGATAATAAAAATCTTTATGTACTAGTACAGTGATTTGTTTCTCCGTACAAAAAAGCCACCTGAGATAAACCCAAGTGGCTATATACGAAAGTCTTGTCTAGCAGATCGAGTGCTATATAGGACATTTGTATACTAGTTAATGTGCAGTATTTTCAGAATCCAATTCCTTTTTATAACCGTTTGTTGGATCGAATTCATTTTCCATTTTCGCAACAACTACTGTTGCAACAGAGTTACCGATAATATTCGTAATCGCACGTGCTTCACTCATAAATCTGTCTACGCCGATTAAAAGGGCAATCCCTTCGACAGGAATCATAGGAAAGGCAGCTAAGGTTGCGGCTAAAGTTATGAATCCAGACCCTGTAACACCAGCGGCCCCTTTAGATGTCAGCATTAATATACCAAGCAAAGTGATTTGTTGCCAGAAAGATAGTGGCACGTCATACGCTTGAGCGATGAACATCGCAGCCATTGATAAGTATATAGACGTACCATCAAGGTTAAAAGAATAGCCAGTCGGTACAACTAAACCGACTACTTGCTTAGAACAACCGAAGTTCTCTAACTTACGCATAATAAGCGGTAAGGCTGATTCAGATGAAGAAGTTCCAAGTACAATAAACAGTTCATCTTTAATATAATTTATAAATTTGAAAATATTAAAGCCGTAATATTTTGCTATGGAGCCTAATACGATAATGACGAACAAGAACATCGTAATATAGACTGATAACATCAGTTTACCTAATGACCACAATGATTCAAGACCAAAGTTACCGATTGTATAAGCCATGGCACCAAATGCGCCAATTGGGGACAATTTCATAATCATACTAATAATTTTAAAGAAGATATCTGCTACTTGTTCGAATAATTTAACAATCGGTTTTGCAGGGGCACCGATTGAAGCTGTAGCAACACCAAACAACACAGCACAGAATAATACAGGAAGTAATTCTCCAGCTGCAAGAGAACCAAAGAAATTCTCCGGAATTATACCCATGATAAAACTTGTAATGCCATGTTCAGATTCAGCAGCTTGTTTTGTAAATTGTGCTACATCACCTGCAGTTGCAGAAGAAGTATCTAAACCTTTCCCTGGTTGGATAATATGTACTACGATTAATCCTATTGCTAGAGCAATAGAAGATACGATTTCAAAATAGATTAAAGCTTTTCCACCAATTGAACCAACCTTTTTCAGGTTTCCCATACCTCCAATGCCAATTACGACTGTAAGGAAGATAATTGGAGCAATTAACATTTTGATTAGCTTAATGAAAATATCAGCAAGCACTTTTAATTGTGACCCGAAAGTAGGGAACAATGCGCCTACTATAATACCAAGAATGATTGCACAGATGACTTGAACTGTTAAGTTTTTAAAGTTAATTTTCATATGACTGGCCTTCTTTGTAATTTTATTTGGTATCGCTTACAACGATTCCATCATAACGCTGTTGTAAATGTTTTTAATGTTATGGTTTTAAAACTCTTTTTGATCATATTGGTCTCGAATTGTGTTAAAATTTAGATTCGCTCCAAAATGCAGTCATATCAAGGGATAAGAAAAAGCCTTGGAGTAATCCAAGACTTAAAAAAACTTAATACACAATTTTAAAAAATCCTTTTGTACTAGTACAGTTGTGTAATTGTTGTTATTTATTGTTAATTTCTTTTTCAATTTCCTGTAAAAATGTTTTACTTACTTGTTTACGATAGTTTTCGTAAATTGGTTTGAAGAGCTTTTGCCATTTTTGTTGTTCATCATATGATAAAGTTCTGATCTGAACATCGGATAATTGTTGTAAACTCTCCAAATCCTTATCATTCATGTGCTTTGAATGTTCAAAATTCCAAGAAGTAGCCTCATTAATAGCCTCTACTACTTTTTCCTGCAAATCGGTTGACAAACTATTATAAAAATCCTCATTCATCATAACAGCGTATCCAAGTACACCGTGATTTGTAATCGTTAAGTTCTTTTGTAGTTTATAAAAGCCCTTAGAGTAAATGTTGGAAATAGTGTTTTCTTGTGCATTCAATTCTTTTTTTTCAAGCTCTGTATATAATTCATCAAACGATGTTGCAACGGGGGTTGCTTGAAATATAGTAAACTGTTGTTGTAAAACCTTACTTGGCATGGCACGCACCTTAAGTCCCTTAAAATCTTCAGAGGTAAGTATCGGTTTGCCAGATGTTAGTATTTGCTTAAAACCATTATTCCAAAAAGCCAATCCTTTAATATTATAGCGTCCTAGTTGATTCAGTAACTGCTCTCCGAAAGGCCCTGTTAAAACTCGCTTCACATCATCTTCTGTATGAAATAAATAAGGTAAATCAAGCACTGACCATGTAGGCAACGTTTTTGTCATTTTTGAAAAGGATGGAGCAATCATTTCTACTTCTCCATTTTCCAATGCTTCCAATTCATTATTATCATTATAGAGCAAACCGTTTGGATAGATCACAACGCGGATACGACCATCTGTTTTTTGCTCTAATAATTCAGCGAATTTTATAGCAGTTTGACCCTTAGGTGTATTTTCCGCCACAATATGACTAAAATTGATAACGATTTGGTCATTTAAACCACCTTGTTCTTCATCGATTGGTAATGAGGAGTCTAATCCGAATTGTTGTTGATAGCCGATGATACCAATAAGTACTATTAAAGTGATGAAAGCTGTAGTAATATATAAACGCATTTATGTACTCCATAACATTTAGACTTTTTTCTTTACATTCTAACATAGTTTCTAATGTTACAATGAAGGCATTCTATAAAACATTCTAGGGGGCGCCATGAAAACAAAGCAAATATCGATGAATAGCAAAATAATGTCGCTCACCTTTTTCCTCATCGTTTTTTCATTATTAGTTGCAGGTATTTTCGTACTTGGTAACATAATGAAAACTAAAGAAAAAGAGCTAGGTACTGAAGCAATGTTAATAGCTAGAACGGTCGGAAAGCTACCGGAAATAAGGGAGCAGCTTGCTTCAAATAGATCCTTTGAGAAGAAGTCTGCTACTATCAATCAAACCGTAGAAGGTATCCGTGTCATAAATAAAGCGGATTATATTGTCGTTCTAGATATGGAGCATAGAAGGTTATCCCATCCTGTCAAAAGCATGATAGGGCAAACATCTAATACCGTTGATGAAAATGCAGCTTTTGTTGAACATTATTATATTTCCAAAGCAAAAGGTGAAATTGGTAGTGTAGTGCGTGCATTCGTTCCTGTTATGAGCGAAGAGCACAAACAAGTAGGAGTTGTAATCGTTGGTTATAGCTTACCAACTGTATTCGAGATTATTAAAAGCATTCAAAATGAAATTATTATAGCGACAATGCTGAGTCTTTTTTTTGGAGCATGGGGGGCATGGGTATTAGGCCGTCATATGAAGAAGCAGATGTTTGGCTTAGAGCCTCATGAAATTGCACGTCTTTATGTGGAACGGACAGAAACATTTAATGCAATGCATGAGGGTATTATTGCGATTGATAAAGAAAACACAGTAACCATTTTCAACAAGAAGGCTCGTCAAATTCTAGGTGTAGAGGGTGATGACTTTATCGGCAAGAAAATCTATCATATTTTACCTGATACACGTTTACCCGAAATTCTAGACTATAACGAACCTGTTTATAACAAAGAGCTCTTCATTAATCAGCACAGTATTATGAGTAATCGCGTGCCAATTGAAGTGAATAATGAAACGGTCGGGGCCATTGCTATTTTCCAAGATCGTACAGAAGTGAATAAGCTTGCAGAAGAATTAACAGGGGTTCAAGAGTTTGTACAAGCACTTCGTATTCAAAATCATGAACACAAAAACAAAATGCATACTATAGCAGGCCTATTACAGCTTGGACATTACGATCAAGCACTAGCTTATATTGTAAAAGTTAAAGAACAACAAGATGATATTACGAACTTCTTAGATGAACGGATTAAAAATCAGAATATTTCCGGCCTATTATTAAGTAAAATTAATCACGGTAAAGAACTAGGCATTGAAGTTGAAATTGATATGAATAGCCAGCTGTCCTATTTACCCGAAACACTAGCATTCAATGATTTTGTAATCCTTCTAGGCAATCTAATTGAAAATGCATTTGATGCACTATTAAATGTAGAACGAGAAGAAAAGCATGTTTTAATAAGTATCGATCAAGATGAACATACCTTATCCATTTTAGTGGAGGATAATGGGGCAGGTATTCCAAATGATAAACTGGAGCAAATTTTTCAAAATGGTTTTACAACAAAAGCTCAAAAAAATCACGGTATAGGGTTATACTTAATTGATGGAATTGTGAAAAAAGGAAACGGTACTATCGATGTATCCAGTACACCTGGTGAAGGTACAAGCTTTTTCATCACTTTTTATTTGTAAAGGAGGGCTTGAGTATGCTTCCCATTTCTGTGTTATTAGTAGAAGATGACCCGATGGTGCGTCAAGTAAATCGCCAATTTATAGAGCGTGTAAAAGGGTTTCGCATAGTCGGTACTGCAGGGAACGGTATCGAAGGGATGAAACAGATTAAGCAGTTGAAGCCAGATCTAGTCGTCATGGACATTTTCATGCCAGAACAAGACGGTATTAAAACGCTGCAAAAGCTTCGTGAAAGTGATACAAAGGTGGATGTCATCACAGTGACAGCTGCTAACGATATGAAAACAATTCAACATGTGTTACAACTCGGAGTATTTGATTACATTATGAAACCATTTACATACGAACGCATTAAACACACTCTTGAAAATTACATGCACTTTAAAGAAAAAGTATCCGAGAAAAACGAATTGACTCAGCGTGAGCTAGATGAATTATTACATCATCAACAAAATACTAGAAAAGAGCCCAATAACTTACCAAAAGGTCTAAACGGTTCTACTTTAGAGAAAATTGTTTCTTATATTGAAAAACAAGAAGCAGCCATTTCTGCTGAAGAAGTTGCCAATGGTGTCGGCCTTGCACGAGTTACAGCGCGTCGTTACCTTGATTATTTAGAAAAACAGCAAAAAGTCGTCATCGATATTCAATACGGTGGCGTTGGTAGACCGATTAATCAATATCGGATTATTCATTAATGTGGTATTACCGCGATTAGTTGAATTTTGGAATTGTTGGAGTTCTACAATTTTTACAAAAAAGATGCCAAGTTAGCAGTTAATTAGAGTTGGTGAAAATATGTCCAGAAAAATAAATAAATTATTAAAAGCATTTCCAATGGAATTAAAGGAAGATGTGATTAAAGTTTTAAGTATAGTTAACCATTCAAACAAGTTAGACTTTTCATATGGTTTTGAGGTTAATTATAGGGGAAGTAAGTTGAATATTCCTGAACGCATATATATTAATGAACCTTCCTTATTACAATACAGTTCATTAACAGATAGACAACAAGTAGTATTAAATTGTGTATTTACAAGGCACCATGATGGTTTTATTAGAGAAGAAAATTTAAAAAAGATAATTAAGCAATGCAATGACTACAATTGGATAATTCCCTATATAATTCAACTTACAGGGGAGTATGTAATCGAAATTTTACAAGTGATCAAAGATAATTTAGATAGTATTGATAAGAGTATCATAAAAGAGTTTATTGCAGAAAATGCAACATTTTATAATACAATTGAAAGTAGAGTAATCAGTTATTGGAATTGTAATTATCGAAGTAAATATCCAGCCAAAACAGATTATGTAGGTTATGAAATCATTGAATATTTCAATGCTTAAATGTTCTTTATATTGAGCTTAATTTTAATGGGGGATCCAATATTTTTTTGGAATCCCCCTAATTTTATTTGGAAAAATCAAAATGCATTTTTCGAACTCATCATCAAATGATAAAAATTCTCCTACCGAATGTGATACAACACTTCATTGATCAGATTTCTACAATAGTAGTAAAAAAGCTTGTGATTCTATAAAATCAACAAGCTCTTTTATCAACCTTTAAATATCTCGGAGTGTACCCCATACTACAGAAATATGTGGTTTCGTATTAACAATCAAATCTTTCATTAAAGAATCATTGAATGATACTTGAATAGATTCCTCGCCATTATTTTTAGTAATGACTAAAACTTCTACTTCTTCTAAATTCAATTCCATTCGTATCCTTTTTCCGTCTCTCCAAATTAATCTTAGTCGATTTATCGCAGGTTCAATAATTACTTCAAGTATTTCGTTATCTCGTCTCAATACAATGTGCTTTCGTTATAATACCAATCCAAGTCTTTGTCTAATATATCTGGTATGGATTCAAATACATCAATCAGTTCATACATTTCTGGGAAAGTTTCGATGGTATTCATCTTCTCTCTAATGATTCTATAGTCTATCAATTATTAAAACGTTTTCTATAGTATAGATTATTATTAAAATAATTATCTCGTTCTTTATAATTTAATTTTTGAAATCGCATATTTCTATGTAAAGAAGACAATTGGTTTTTTCACAAATTTATTACTGCGAATTGTATTAGAGTTCTCCTATTTTCCCAGTTAACTGCATAGATTGGTGATAGCAGACAAATAGTAGAATGAAAGATATTTTTTGTGCAACAATTTAAGATTATGTAGTTTTCATAGGGGGTATGAAGGATGAAGAAGATTATTAATCAACCTGAACAAGTGCTAGTTGATATGTTAGCTGGATACAAGCTAGTGCACGATGACGTGACGTATTTAGAAGATACTCATGTCATTACACGCGCTCAATTTACATCTAATAAAGTCGGCATCATTAGTGGTGGCGGAAGTGGGCATGAGCCTGCACATGCGGGTTTTGTTGGTCTAGGGATGCTAGATGCGGCTGTATGTGGACATGTTTTTACCTCTCCTACACCCGATCAAGTATTTAGTGCTATAAAAGCTGCAGATCAAGGTTCTGGTGTTTTCCTTGTCATTAAGAATTATAGTGGGGATTGCATGAATTTTGAAATGGCAAAGGATCTAGCAGAGTTAGAAGGTATTGCAGTAGACTACGTTATAGTCAATGATGATGTGGCTGTATTCGATAGTAGCTATACAGAGGGGCGTCGAGGAGTTGCCGGCACAATTCTAGTGCATAAAATTATCGGTGCAGCCGCAGAAAAAGGGGCTTCACTTGAAGACATTAAGACGCTAGCAGAAAGTGTCGTAGCACATCTTGCCACTGTTGGCGTTGCTATAAAACCTGCCATTGTTCCTGAGGTTGGTAAGCCTGGTTTTGACTTAGATGAGGATGAAATGGAATTTGGTATTGGGATACACGGAGAACCCGGTTATAGCCGTGAAAAAATCAAAACTTCTCGTGAAATTGCAGAAGAATTAATTCATAAAATTGAAATGGAAACCAAATGGACGACGGATCAAACTCTTGCTGTACTTATTAACGGTATGGGTGCTACGCCACTTATGGAGCAATATATTTTCGCACATGATTGTTTAAATATATTGCAAGAAAAAGGCTACAAAGTACAATTTAAAAAAGTTGGGAATTACATGACTGCTATTGATATGGCAGGTGTCTCTTTAACATTATTACAATTAGAAGATCCGAAATGGCTTGAATATTTAACTGAAAGTACACTAGCGCCTGCTTGGTAAGGGGGAGTTTCTAATGATCATCACAAAAGATTTGGCACAAAAATGGTTCACCGTATTTGCAGAAAAAGTAATTCAAGATAAAGAACAATTAAGTGAATACGATCGTATTATAGGTGATGGAGACCACGGCATGAACATGGCAAGGGGAGCGCAACAATTACTCTCTTCATGGCAAGAGTCTGTACCTCCTCATTTAGCAGATGTATTCAAGCATGCTGCGATGAAATGGATTAGCGGGGTAGGTGGAGCATCAGGGCCCTTATATGGTACAGCGTTTCTTGAAATGGCAAAAGCCATTGGCACGAAAGAAGAGTTACAGCATGATGAATTAATAAATGTAATCAAAGCTGGATTTGATGGGATAAAAAAACGAGGAAAATCAGATATCGGCCAGAAAACAATGCTAGATGTATGGGCGCCAGCTATTGAATCCTTAGAAGAAAAACAGCTAACAACAGAGATATTAGAAACAACTCTAACAAAGGTTACCGAGTTAAAGGCAACTAAAGGCAGGGCATCCTTCTTAGGGGAGAGGTCTATAAACGAAGTAGATCCAGGTGCCGCTTCCTCTAAACTGTTTTTTGAAGCACTATTAGAAGCAGGTGATTTAAATGACGACTAATATCGGCATAGTCATGGTGTCACATAGTAAGGATATCGTAAAAGGTTTGTATGACTTAATACACCAAGTTGCACCTAATGTGTCTATCACATTTGTAGGTGGAACAGTGGATGGTGATATTGGCACCAGCTTTGAAACAGTTCAACAAGCAATTGAAGAAAATACAAGTAATCAACTGTTCGCTTTTTATGATTTAGGTAGTGCCAAAATGAATCTAGAAATGGCTGCGGAACTCTCAGAGAAAGAAATTGAGATTATGGATGTCTCGTTTATTGAAGGTGTCTATTGTACAGCAGCACTATTTGAAATGAACGCGGATTTACCTGCAGTTATAAATGAGTTAGAGAAATTAATGATTAAAAGATAAGGCTAAACTAACTCTGATAGTCTATTAAAGTTCGATAAAAATCACCTCTTTCGTTTTTATTAGAGGTGATTTTTTATTGTATATTTATGTTAAAGTAAATTTGGAGATAGTGAAGAAATGTACATGAAATCAAAACCGATTCTGTTATATCCAATATTTTCATATATAGTTAAAATTTGATTGACATAGGAATTTACTTTATGCTATATTTCGTGTAATAACTTTGAAGGGAAGATGAGTGGACAATGTTAAACTAATTCTATTTTTTACAAAAGAGTATATACATGTACTTGTAAAATTGGATTAGTCTGCTCATTTATCATATTTCGAAGAACCTAATACGAAAAAATAGGTTTATTTGTCATGAATAAATATATTGAATCGACTAATCCTTCCAAATTAATGGGGGGATTTTTTGTTTCCTCTCATCTTAGAGGTGATTTGAATGACAGAGAATATTCTTATAAAAAATATGACATTTAAATACTTATCGATGCTAAAACCGATTTTTAAAAATGTGAATTTAAACATCAACGAAAATTGGAAATTAGGGCTTGTTGGCAGGAATGGGCGAGGAAAAACAACCTTTTTAAAAATACTTTTAAACCAGCTTGAGTATAAAGGTTCTATACAATCAATATTAGATTTTAAATACTTCCCGTCATTTCCAGATACTCATAAAAATTTAACCGCTTTAGAAGTGTTACTGAAACAAAACCCACATATCGATATTTGGCAAATTGAACGTGAATTAACCTATATGGATATATCGCATGACATTTTAGATAAAAGTTTTAATGTATTAAGTGGTGGTGAACAAACAAAACTCTTGCTAATTGAGTTATTTTTGAATGAAAATTCATTTCCTTTAATTGATGAACCGACAAATAATTTAGATTTGCATGGCAGAAAAATCGTCAGTCAGTATTTAGAGAAGAAAAAGGGATTTATAGTTATTAGCCATGATGAGTCTTTTTTAAATCAATTCGTGGATCATGTTTTAGCCATCAATAAAGAATCGATTGACATGATTAGAGGTAATGTGGATACGTGGAAATATGAAAAAGCAAATGCTGACATGCTTTCTGAGGAAAAGAATGCCAAACTAAAAACGGAAATTAACCGACTAAATGATGTTTCCAAACAAATGAGTACTTGGGGGCAAAAAAGAGAGAATAGTACAAAAGATGCCTCAGCAAGACGACTAGCTGCTAAACAAATGAAAAGAGCGAAAGCAGTTAAAAAACGAACAGAAGTGATGATTGAAGAAAAGGAAAGTCTTCTTCATAATATCGAAAATGTTTCTGAACTTAAAATGAGGGTTAAACAGCCAATAAAGCAGGTTTTATTCTTTAGAGATTTTTCGATTTTAAGAAATGGGATACCTCTTTTTGAACCAATCAATATAGATGTATATCCAACGGAACGATTTTTTATTGAGGGGGAAAATGGAGTCGGGAAGTCTACTCTATTAAATTTTATACTTGGAATAGAGCAGTTA
Organism: Viridibacillus arenosi; assembly: GCF_001955655.1. Classification (GTDB taxonomy): domain Bacteria; phylum Bacillota; class Bacilli; order Bacillales_A; family Planococcaceae; genus Viridibacillus; species Viridibacillus arenosi. The sequence goes on from NZ_MSPW01000003.1 coordinate 150,309, forward strand.
GAAACTATAGGTGAATATCGAATAAGTCTACCTCATCCTCTATCAATACTAAGTCAAAAAAACAAAGTGGATATAGATTATTTTTCAGTGCTCAATCAATTACCTACGAAAGAAGCAAAAGAAGAATATTGGCATCTATTGTATCAATTAGGAATTGAACGTTCTAGCTTTTCCGATAAATCTAGTGAAAATTGGAGCGCTGGTGAACAGAAAAAAGTCTTTTTAGCGAATGCGTTATTAGGGGAAAATGAGTTGTTTATTTGGGATGAGGTAACCAACTATTTAGATATGTTCGTGATCAATCAGCTGATAGATTCTATAAAGAAATATCAACCCACTATGATTGCTGTAGACCATAATGAATATTTTGTTAATGCTATAGCTACTAAAAAGATAGAATTAAAATCTTTTTGAAAAATGATTTTGCTGTAGTAGTAAATGAAATCATTTGAAGTACAAGAAAAGGAAAGAGAGCAAATTTATTTTGCTCACCTATCCTTGCATTTTACACCCGCACAATATATAAGAATTTAGAGGTGATTTAGAATGATGATTTCTTTTATACTTTTTTATTTAATAGGAATACCTTTCTCTGTACTGCTGCACGAAATAGGGCACGCACTAGGTGTCGTAATATCCTCAAATGAAGAAGCGCATGTTTATCTCGGTTCAAAAAATGACTCCAATAACGAAAATTTTCGAATTGGAAGAATTCACTTTCATATCAATTGGGCATATTTTGGGTTCTGTGCTGTAAATAAAAACAAGTTAACGAAAGTTCAATTTACAATAATGTCTTTAGGTGGACCCATCGTTTCTTTAATACTATTTAGTGCCTCTTACTTTTTAATGGTTGGATTATCACATTTTGAACCTAAAAACTATTTTAAAGGAATGACAATTATTAATTTCGTTCTGTTTATCAGTACGATTATTCCAATTCGCTATCCAAACTGGGTTAAACCGTATGCAGGGCTCCCATCAGATGGTTATCAAATACTTAAATTATATAAAGATAATAATAATTAATAAGAAATACTTAGAAGTGTAGTGAATAAATTGATAGAGATATAAAGTGGGGGTATAAAATGGAGAAAGTTCATGAGAAATTAAAGGAATTAGATTCAGGTGAAGAAGGAATCGTAGTATATTCTCAATTTATACAGAGGATGATTTTGTCTATAAATAGTGATTTATCTGTGTCTCTTGCTTCTTCTTCTAAACTTATCCCTCTACTTAAAGAAGGATGTCTCCTTTTTCAACGTGGGACATCCTTTTTAAAACATAGTCTTTCAATTAAAGCATTCAATATGAACACCAGGTATCCTAATGTGGGTTTTCTTTTCACACATGTAGATAGATATTTCTTAATATGTCATTATGTAGAGCCTATTTTTGAAAATGGAACTCAATGTTTATAAATGGTCCGAGTTTTTCGAAATTTTTAATTTGGATGCATGAATATTAATCTAAATTTCTTTTCTTTAATGCCTTCTTCTACAGAGAATTGAAATGTATCCAGCTTCAGAATCGAACTCACCGATCTTTAATAGATGGCTATAAAAAAAACTTTTTTTATATAGATTTATTTGTACAAACATATCATCTGTTAAAGACCAATCTTATCTTTCCAGTATAAAACAAAGCGCTATATATTAAAGCAATTCCTGACATAACGATAATACCTATGAAGATAGACATCTCCCAAGGAGCTAAAAACGCTCCTAATATAAGAGCACCACTACTAATCATACTCGCCCCATTGAATCCTAGCCCAGAGAGAGCAAGGTATGACCCCCTTTTATCTGCTGGTATACAATTAGCCTGCTCGGTTTGAAATACAGGGGAATACATAAGCTCGCCTAAAGTTGCTAATGCACCAAAGAGTAATAGAAGATAGAAATGATTCGAAGAGGTTAAGAAGGTATAACCCAATCCGTACACTGCAAGCCCTAATAGGATTGATTTCTTATTATTCATTGTATTTGTCCATCTTGATACTAAAAAGGTGAAACAAACTACAAGTAATGTGTTTTCAAAGCTCAGCAAGCTAAACATTCGAACGCCTTCAATTTCAAATCCGAAAATCTTCACCGATTTAAAGGTTTCCGCAAGCCGAACACTAATATAGGTACTTAAAGAAAACTCCGCAGAAAAGATAAACATCATACCTAGTGTCAGTTTCACAAAACGATGATCCATTAAAGCTGTTTTATAATTACTAATTAAATCTAACAAGATATTATCATGCTGTTTTTCTATTGTTGGTATAGAATCGTCCTGCAGCCAAATAAGATATGCAATTGCGATAAAAACAGTAGTTACTGTCAAAAAGCTAAATAACATAATTTGATGATTCATATAAAGAAGTCCACCTAAAATTGCACCAAAGCTAATTGATAAATTCAAAAGCCAGTAATCAATCGCGAAGACAGCTTTCCGGTTTTCAGCTGTTGTAGAATCTAATATAATCGCCTGCATGGCTGGTCGTCCAAGATTACTAGATACAACATAAATAAGATACAACGCAGTAAACAACCAAATTAGACGTTTATTTGGAATTAAACAAAGCGTCATCAAAAATAATAGTGCGAATGTCGTAAAAGAAGTTATTAACAGCACCTTTTTTCGGCGAAAACGGTCCGCAATATAACCTCCAACTAAATTAGTAGCAAAATTAATTCCAACTGATAGAAGTAACAGTGAGCCAGCAAATACTTTATTCACTTCATGAGCAAAAAACAAAGCGATAAATGGCATAACTGCATTAAAAGCAATTCGATTAAAAAAGGATGTTATTAATCTCAATTTAATATTTTGTGGTAAATCTTTCAATTTCATATTGTCTACCTCCTAGATTTACTTTATATTAAACTGGACTAATAAGTTAAAAAAGGGACAATTTTATATATTATGTCCACTTTTAGAGGTGACTACTATGGAAGCAGCCTTACTAAAAATCTATCGATCATTTCAATCAGGGACAGTAAAACAAAAGGAGTTAGCAGAATTACTTGAATTAAGTGTGAAGCAAACATCGAGATTACTACATAGATGGGAGAAAGAAGGGTGGCTTAACTATACTCCTGGAAAGGGGAGGGGAGTTCAATCTTCTTTGAGTTGGTTACGTAATATAGAGGAATATTATGAAGGTGAAATGCAAGCTAAATTAAAAAATGAATCAGTGGAAGAAGCAGCCAAGTATTTAAACTTTGATTGGTCTGCAGGAGCAAAACAAAGACTTACAAAGATTTTTCAATCAAGATTCGGTTACGAACAAGACGGAACAGACAAATTAATCATTCCTAAAAGGCATCCCTTTATTACAATTAATCCAATAGAAGCAGCCGATGCTTATAGTGCAAATCTCGTATCAAACTTATATAACCGCCTAGTTCATGTTGATGCTAACGGTGATGTAACGTCGGAAATTGCTCATAGTTGGGAGCAGGATAACGGCAGACTACGACTTTATTTAAGAAAAGATATCCATTTTCATGACGGGTCAATACTAACTGCAAAAGACGTAGTGAATTGTCTCAATAAACTACGAAATCATCCAACCTATCAAAAAATATGGGCACCAGTAGAAGCAATTGTTTCTCCAGCACCTCTTGTGGTTGAACTGCATACGACATGTAGTTATTGTTTACAGCTTTTAGGATTAATTAGTGCAAGTATTTTCAAAGAAACCAACAATCAATTATATGGTACAGGTGCATTCTTTTTAGAAAAAAGTTCCCCTTCGATAACTATCTTAAAAGCCTTTTTAGAATATTTTCAAGAGAGGCCATTGTTAGATACTGTTGAATTTGTTACTGTTCCAAAGGATTTTGATAAAATTTACCGATCATCTCAAACCACAGTATCCACAGATACTATAGATGTGCAAAGTGATTCTGGTTTTGGAATTGTTATATTAAATATTTGTCACGAATCAGCTATACAAAATAAAGCGTTACGTCAGTTTATTCACCATATAATAGCAAGACATCGAGAAGAAATTGTAGATCTAAATCAATATCATCATAATTATTCTCCAAATCATAATGGTTTCCTAATTGGTAACAGTAAGCCATATACAATTGCAGAAGTCGAGTGTCCAAAAGTAGAAAAACCATTAGTTATAGAGTATGTAAATTATACAAAGGATCTAACGATGTGGTTGAAAAACCTATTAGAACATGAAGGCATTCCGGTAGAACTGCGTTATGTGAAATTTCAAGATCAACTAAATAATCGTTGTTTAACAAATAAAGCCGATATTATCATACATGGAGAGATATTTGAGTTAAATCAACAGCTCTCATTCTTTCAATTTATGACAAGTGATAATTCTGCCGCTTCTGATGTAGTACACGCCCATCCATTAATTACTGATCTAATTCAAAAATATGTTGAAACACCATTTGAAGAGTGGACCAATCTAAATTTACAAATAGAAAGAAAATGTATTGATGAGTCTATTTTAATTCCTTTATATTATGAAAAACGTATTATTCCTTTCTCAACTGATATTCAAAATGTAACAATTAAGCATTTTGGCTATGTTGATTTCTCTAAATTGTGGATGAAACCATTAAATTCTGATTAGATTTTTTGACCTGTTTCCATAATTTTATTTCAAACAAGCATTTAAGCAATCACTGTTATATTTAGTTTAAGGAAATTTCTTAGATTTAAAAAGGATGTCTCACGTTTTAACGTGGGGCATCCTTTTATAAGTTTTAAATATTAAAAAACGACAAAAGCGACTATTAGAAATGGTTCTTCGATTTTCTAAACTAAGTAAGAGCTAAAGATCTCTTACCTTGGATAGTAAGAAAATCCTGGGAACTTAACAACAGGATATTTTACTTTTCGTAGGGCATTCAATAGTTCTGGTCCAACATGCAAATTGTCTGCTACTAGGTCAGAAGGGGTAAGCGCCATCCATTGGTTTAAAGATACATCAGCAAACCGATCACTCTTGAACATTTCCAAAAACCACAAACTTTCAGTACCGGTATTTTGAATGTAGTGTCCATTAGCAAATGGCACATAACCGACATCTCCAGCACGATAATCAAATGTTCGAGCTATACCGTTGCCACTAAATACCGTCATGCGTCCCTGTCCAGACAGGTAATACTGCCACTCGTCGTTATTTGGATGCCAATGCAGTTCTCTCATTGCTCCCGGCTCAATCTTGACAAGGGCCGCAGCGATTTTTTTTGAGATAGGAAAGTTTGAAGAGTCTACTATACGTACAGTGCCCCCAGGTATTTGCATTGGTTTTTGCGCTAATAACTTGTGCTTGAACGTTTCAGGAATTGTTCCGTAAGGGGATTGTACCTTTTCACTTTGCAGGGGACCTGGAACCTTGTCTTGAAATATATACACCTGCTTTGATGGTATATTGTCAAACGTACTAATAGGGACTCCAAAATTAGCAGACAATACATCTTTTGGCGTGTGAGCAAACCAATCTGAGATGGATAAAGTATTCAAGTCGGAAAAAGCGCCGTCATCGAAGACGAGTAGGAATTCACAGTGTTCCAACCCTTGGATTGAATGTGGTAGTCCAGGGGGGAAGTACCAAAGATCGCCTGGGCCAACATCAGCAATAAAGTTACGACCTTCTGAATCAATGGATGTAATTCGTGCATGACCTGATATCATAAAAGACCATTCTGCTTGTTGATGCCAATGTAATTCTCGAACACCACCAGCCGTCAAGCTCATGTTTACACCAGCAAGAGTAGTCGCTATGGGCAATTCTCTAACAGTAATCTCTCTTGACCACCCACCATGACTTAACGTCATAGAGGTGTCTGAGAATGAAAAATGCATATTAGGGAGTAAACCAGCATCTGTCTTCGGTGGAACTAACATATCAGGGTTTTCAAGATCTCTCATAATATCTCGGGGTCCAGTATCATATCCTCCTTCGCCGTTACTTCGAAAAGGCTGAGGTATATTTTCTTCTATATTTTCGTTCGGATTATCGATTTCATAAACTCCTCTCTTTGGATTACTCGTGGGATAAAAACATACATAATGATATATGATGAGAAATCTGTCTAAATGACTATCTACCTCAAGTAAAAGTGTTTTCTGTATTTGAAGAAGAACTCCAAAATGAATAAATCCGTCCATTTAATTTTCAATGAAGTTTCAGAAATCGCATCCAAATCATTAAGGAATAAGGGGTATGTCTACAAAGCTGCCATCGATCCAAGATCTCCTAATCCATATATTAAGATCCAGATTGACGAAACAAATGAAAAAATCAATAAAGATAATGTTGAACTTCAAAAAGAGATTAAAAAGGCTATTTTCTCGAACACAAAAATGAATTTTACAGTAACGTTAAAAGGACAAAGTGGAGATGAAATTAGAGATCAGAAATGGCAACCAATTTTCACAACTATAAGTGAAGAACTGGATAAGGAATTTGAGGAATACAGAGGATTTGCCTATTCATTTCACCCAAAACTATTGCAAATCACTATAAAAACCGACTTGGAAAAATCTAAAGGTGAGTGGAATCCAGCTAAAAAGATAAAGAAGATTGAGGAATATGTAAATGAAATTATAAAGCTAAAAAGGGTAGAGTTATTGGTTGAAGCAGTTCCATATCAAATTATTATTAGGAGTAAGGATAACAAGAGAATGAATTAAGTAGAAGAACATAGTCAATTATTTAACTAATTTTGGCCCTTTCCTATGAAAACGGGGTCTAATATCACTGCTTTTATTCAAAAGCTCAAGTTTTCAAGGCTGCGCTAATGGCCCTTAAAGTATTTAGCGGAGAACCTGTAAAACCATGACTTTTTATTAAATAGCACCCCCTAAGGAGGTTTTTCTTGGGGGGTGCTTATGTATAAAATAATTAAAAGGAATTAACATAGTCCTTTCTCTTTTACTTTCAATATCTTATGGAATTATTTTATATGATAAATCTTGATTTGGTCGTAATTTTAATATCACGTACTTTAAGTAGGTCTTCTATTGATTTACGTGATGGATGTCCTGGATTTCCTTGGATTGTAAGGGAACTTATGTTTTTATATTTAAACATATATAGACAATCTTCTTTTTTATGTTTCTTTAGCAGGTTTGATATGGATAAGACAGCTTTATCGTGCAGCTCTTTTGAAAATTTATTCTTCGGTACATTTCCCCAAGCTAGAACAATGATATCGCTTAATTTAATAATTTCCTTTATTTTTTTGAAATTACCCTTCATGGTTTTTTCGAATGATTGAGTATTGTTTTCTATTTCGAGATCCAATAAGTGTGAGTTTTGTTCGAAGTAGGGGAATAAGTTTAATATATTGATGACTCCGTATTGAAATTGCCTACTATCTCTGAAAAAAGAGCAAACTTTATTTACCGTTGGATCGGAATGTTCTCTACTTGCGTTATTAGGATTCATCATTATAATTGTCGCGCTTGATTTTGACTGAAGCGGCGTTTTAAGTTGCAAAAAATAACGTATAGTATTATCTGCTTCTGGATAAATATTAGAGACTATGATTTTTTCTGGGTATGAATATTTTTTATTTTTATTCATGTTTAACAATCCCTTCTTCATCTTTTGCATGTTAATATAATATACCAAAACTTAAAATTTATACATATATTGATATTTTTGATTAGTTAATGGATATCTCATTTTCTACGATTCATGACTGTGAAGGGGCACTTTAATATATACGCAAGTTTTGATTTATAAATATTGAAATCATCATTTTTTATCTTCAGGAAAATAGTAAGTAAATTTATTCTTATACAAAATTTCTTGATTTTGAATAAACATATAAATGTTAATCACTTTAATTTCATGAAATAAGTTACAATTAAAATGTAAAGTTAAGTGCAGGATAAAATTAAAAATGAAGGTGAGTATTATGAAAATAAGAAGATTAGTTGCAACAGACAATATACCAATGGATTTGTTGTTACAAGCCGATCCTTCCGAAGAGATTGTATTAGAGTATTTACAAAGAGGTGAATGCTTTGTGATGGAGGATGAAGATAGCATTATTGGTGTATATGTTTTAATCCCTACACGTCCCGAAACTGCGGAGTTAGTGAATGTTTCTATTCACGAAGACCAACAAGGAAAAGGCTTAGGTAAAATGCTAATTCAGCATTCCATTGCTACTGCCAAGTCAAAAAAATATAAAACAATAGAAGTTGGAACAGGCAATTCGAGCATTTCACAAATTGCACTTTACCAAAAATGTGGATTCCGTATCACACATGTAGATAGAGACTTCTTTATACGTCATTATTCAGAGCCAATTTTTGAAAATGGTATTCAATGTATAGATATGGTCCGACTTTCTCAAGATTTATATTAGGCAATCGGCTTTAAAATAAAACAACTTAGTGTTCTCCTGACGCTTGCTCAATTTAACGAGTGTTTCTAATACTATTCAGGAGTATTAAATACCTCAAAGGCTGCAGAATATGAACGGGAATTAATTGTTAACTTCAATTCTATAATGTCATCGGTCACTACCTATAGAGTAATCTGCCAATTTTATTACATGTTAGCATTACCTCAAATAATTGAATTGTGTTTAACTTGAACTGAGCATCCCTTGAATTTCAAGTGATGCTTTTTAAATTCAGGCTATTGTGAAATGAGAATATTACTATTCCGCAAATATCTTTGAGTATATAATTGGTGCTTTATTTTTAGAATATACATCAATAAGAGCAACTTCTTTTATTTGACCAGATATAGTAGCATTTCTTTGTGAACAGTAATCGAATGCTTTAGATAATTTTACTGGAGACAACCTATTCGCTATAGTGCAATGCGGTATCCAACGAATAGGTATGTACAATGAATCCGGGTTATCATTAAATTGGTCAAAATTTTTATGATGGTTAGTATGTAATTCAATCAAGTCCTTTGTAACGGTAGGTGATAACTTGAAATCTTCCTTTTTGGGAATACCATAACGCGTTCTACTTTTCATTCTAATATACACATTTATTTATGTGAATAAATTACATATTTTATCAAGGCATTATGCAGTATTCGATAATGTTTGTAAAGAAGAATCATCGCTCCAGATACAACTTATATTTAACTTCTGTAAAAAAGTGCTTGAAATTGTATATGACTTCCTTTATATTGAAAGAGACTGAAGGGTATCTTTTTTGGAGGTTCAAATGAGAAAAGGTGAATTAACAAGACGTAATATTATTCGGAAATCTGCTACAATTTTTAACAAAAAAGGTTACATGACAACATCGATGAATGACATTATTCAGGAAACGAATATTCAAAAAGGGGGGATATATCGACACTTTAAGGATAAAGAGCAGCTTATGGCAGAATCTTTTCATTTTTCTACTGAAATAATGCAAAATCATTTAAAGACGAGTGTTTTACAACACGAGAATGCAACGGACAGATTAATGGCATTTGTGGAGGCCTTTTTAGAATTAAGTGAAGGAGAACCGATAGTAGGTGGGTGTCCTATTTTTAACGCAGCCATAGAAATGGATGATTTAGAAGGGAATGCGTTACTGCCATCTATTAATGAAGCAATGGATATGATGATCAATTGGATAGTTAAAATTATAGAGGATGGTATTAGTAATCAGGAGTTGAAGCAGTCTGTAAAGCCATACGATACGGCGATATATATTGTTTCAACATTAGAAGGTGGGCTCGTATTAGACCGATTAAAGAATGATGAACAATTAACAAAGATCATAAGCAATAATTTGAAACAATATATTTCAATGATTGCGACTGAGCGGCAATAAAGCCGTCTTTTTTATAACTAAAAAGAGACTGAAAGGTATCTTTTTTAAGGGGGATTATTATGAAATATATAGTATTCATTTCTTTCGTAGTAATTATTTTATTTTTGAGGAGATATATCATACAGCATATTTTCACACCGAAAGTAAAGGTGGATAAAAAATACCCGAATTCAACTTATGAAGACATTAAAATTGAGCTGAGTATTGGAACAATGCGAGGATGGCTTATTAAAAGTGAGCGGGCAAGAGGTTGCTTTCTATTGGTACATGGATGGAGTTCTAATAAATCAGACATGTTACGATATGTCGATCCCTTATTAGCTAACGGTTTTGACGTGATAACTGTAGATGTTCTTGGTCATGGGCAAAGTGAGTCATCAGAAAAACAAGTGAGTATTGAATCGTTTGTCCAAAGTATAACAGCAACGATTGATTATTTATCGAAGAGGCCAGATATTAATAGTAAAAAAATCTATATTTTAGGGCATTCAATGGGTGGGGTAGCTGCAAGTATTGTGAATTCTACAGATTCGAGGATTAAAGCACTTATTACAGATTCAATGCCTACATCATTAAAAAGTATTAGCAATTCAATGGCTGAGAAAGTATCACTTCCATATATTCCGTTTGGATGGCTATTTGTCAGCTGGTTTCTTTTACGGGGAGGTGTTTTTTTAAAAGCTAGAAGAGAATGGTGTTTAGAAAGAATATTAAAAAACCAACAGGCTCCATCTCTTGCCGTACACTCTATTCAGGATAAAAAAGTAACGATTTCAAATGTGGATGTCCTATTAAATGATAGCAACTTTAAACAAGTAATTAAAGTTGCAACAAAAGGCCATCACAATTGTGTAAAAGATAAAAATTTTTGGGATAACGTTTTTCATTTTATAGCAAATCATGAGGGGGATACAGTAGATGAAGTATATTGATACACTTGTAATTGGTGCAGGTCCAGGAGGATATGTGGCAGCCATTCGCGCTACTCAAAAGGGGCAAAATGTTACTATTGTAGAGAGAGAGTATTTAGGAGGAGTTTGTTCGAATGTCGGTTGTATCCCATCAAAAGTGCTGATTTCAGTAGGTCACCGTTTTGAGCAAGCAAAGCATTCTGGTGATATGGGTGTTGTTGCAGAAGAAGTAAAACTTAACTGGGCAAAAGTGCAAGAATTCAAAAGCGGCGTAGTTTCTAAATTAGTAGGCGGCGTTAAAGGTCTATTAAAAGGCAACAAAATCGACATCGTGAACGGTGAAGCATACTTCGTAAATGCAAATACAGTACGTGTAATTGATGGTGGCAGTGAACAAACGTACACATTCAAAAATGCAATCATTGCAACAGGTTCTCGACCGGTTGAAATTCCAACATTTAAATTCACTAAACGAGTAATTAATTCAACTGATGCTCTTACTTTACCAGAAGTACCGGAAAAATTAGTTGTCATTGGTGGGGGTTACATCGGTACTGAACTAGGTTCTGCTTATGCGAATTTAGGTTCTCAAGTAACAATCATTGAAGGGGGGAAAGACATCTTAGCTGGTTTCGAAAAGCAAATGACACAAGTTGTGAAAAAAGGTTTAAAGAAAAAAGGCGTAGAAGTTGTGGTTGGCGCATCAGCTAAAGGCGTAGAAGAAAATGAAAACGGCGTAGTTGTAACATATGAAGCTGATGGAGAAGAAAAAACAGTTGAGGCTAACTATGTATTAGTAACTGTAGGTCGACGTCCAAATACGGATCAATTAGGTCTTGAAGCAGCAGGTATCGAATTCGCTGAACGCGGTTTACTAAAAGTAGATAAACAATGTCGTACTTCAGTACCTAACATTTATGCAATTGGAGATATCGTATCTGGTCTACAACTTGCACATAAAGCATCTTATGAAGGTAAAGTGGCTGCCGAAGCAATCGCTGGCGAAAATTCGATCGTAGATTATTTAGCAATACCTGCCGTATGCTTTACAGATCCAGAGCTTGCAACTGTTGGTTTCAATGAGGAGCAAGCAAAGGCAGAAGATATCGAAGTGAAAACAGCAAAATTCCCATTCGCTGCAAACGGCCGTGCATTAGCTTTAAATGCAACTGAAGGTTTTGTGAAACTTGTTGCACGTAAAGAAGATAATTTATTAATTGGAGCTCAAATCGTTGGTACTGGTGCATCTGATATGATTGCAGAAATGGCTGTTGCGATTGAAGCGGGTATGACTGCCGAAGATATCGCATTAACAATACACGCTCACCCAACTTTAGGTGAGATTACAATGGAAGCAGCTGAGGTAATTATAGGGAGACCAATTCATATTGTGAAAGCATAATGGGTATACTTCGATTATCAAAATGATCATATTGTTTTTTAATAGATTTAGAAATAGAAATACTCAAAATCAGAACCTAATTTGAGCAATCTTTGTTCAAATTAGGTTCTTTTCATATGCAGCTAAATTAATGTTTGAAAAATTATTCAATATTTATTCCAAAGCACCAGTGATAATTCTAGTTCAACTTTAAAAATACGGTTAAATTTTATTCAAAACGGTACGATTTAGTTTCAAATCTCTAACAAATCCTATCAAATCTACACGTAAATTACTCCATTTGGCTCAATAATGGAATAACTTAACTGAAGCCTTACAAATTCAACAAGCCACAGATAATTTCTAAATTTAAAAATTATAAGAGAAAAATTCTAGAAATTCAGTTCTTTGTTCTCCCACTTACCTAACATAAATATAAATTAGAATATATCTCAAACAAAATTTTACAAGTTCAAATTAAGAAATCTTTAATTTGACTTAAGGTATTTTTAAGATTTCGTATTTATAATAAAGTTACTAATACACTAAAGGGTATAAACAGAATTAAAATTAATATTGAATGCTTGTTTCGGTATCTCGCACTTATACAGAAGTTTATTCTCTAATTGTAATTGATGAATAGTGGAATTAAGTAAGTTTTTTCATATGAAAGAAAAGAACAAAGAAATTACAAAAATGAGAAGTAACCTAATTTTTTTTGTTTAGGTTAATTGTATCTAAAACAGGAGAATCATTTCTCATATCAACAAAACATTAAACAAAAACACCCCTCCTTCGAAGTAGGTTTGGTAAAAACTTAATGAAGTCAAAAAAGCACCTCTTATTGAGTAATATGGTAAAATTTGTAGTGGAGGAAATTCAATTTGAAAAAGAAATATATTTATATTCTATTAACTGATACGGGTACTCTTTTTTCGAAAACCATAAAACAATATACAAAAGCTCCTTACAATCACGCATCTATCGCTTTTGATTTAAATTTAAATGAAATGTACAGTTTCGGAAGAAGGAATCCAAGAAACCCTATAAATAGTGGGTTTGTAAAAGAAGATGTATTAGAAGGTATATATAGGGCATTCCCACAAACAAAATGTGTTCTATATAAATTTGAAGTGGATGAAGAAAAAATAGAAAAAATGAAGAGCATAATAGATAAATTCGAGAAAAATAAAGAATTATATTATTATAATCTACTAGGTATAGTTGGTGTAGCATTTAATGAACCTATTGAACCCCGGAATTCCTTTTTTTGTTCACAGTTTGTGGGAGAAGTTTTAAATAGAGCTGGTGTTATTTATTGGGATAAACGCACATCATTAGTTACACCAAATGATTTTAGAAATTTACCAGGATTTGAAGTGGTATTTGAAGGAATGCTATTTGAATATGAACCTATTAAAAGTAGAATCTTAGTTCAAGAAAGTTGACATTATTCATTTTTTTAAATGTAACATACTAAAAGATTCCATTGATCTTAAAGTAAAACTTATTCATCATAGGGCAAAGATTATTTTGGAAAAGTATTTCAATGTATATTTTTGTTCAACCTTCATTTAAGCTGCCTTTCTAATAAATTTTATACGGTTTACTTTTTACAGTATTTTAATATGCTATGATAAAAAGTATAATTATCAAAATATTAGGGGGCTTTAAATTGATTACATTAAAACCGATGAATCAAGAAGAGTTTAATCAGTATCTGTTTTTTGCTATTGAAGACTTTGCAAAAGACAAAGTGACTTCAGGCAATTGGAGTGAAGATGAAGCAATTGATCTCTCTAAAAAAGAATTTTCTCGTCTATTACCAAAAGATGAGAAATCAGAGCATAATCATTTATTCTCAATCTTTCACAACCAACAGTTAGTAGGAATGATTTGGATTGCTCAAACATCAACTACAAATCTAAATGAAGGCTTTATTTACGACTTTATCATTTATGAGCAACATCAAGGGCGGGGTTATGGTAAGCAAGCTATGAAAGAAACCGAAATTATTGCTAAAAAGCTAGGTATTAATAAAATTGGACTACACGTATTTGGCCATAACAAGATTGCTCGTGGATTATATGAAAAGTTAGGCTATGAAATTACGAATATATCAATGTCTAAATCCATTTAATAAAGGCATACATAGTACATTATTGTATTATTATCAAATAATTTTTTGTAAAACCAATTTAACATTTCATTGTAGAAGAAACATTTCTGAACGATTTTTGTTCAAAATAGTTTCTTTTTATTTGCTATGAAATAAAAATTCTAATTCAAAATGAATTTAATAATGTGGTACGCCTTAATTCAAACAAAAAAATCGCATTTTCATGATTAATTGATTCCGAATGCAATGTCGTTCGTCTTTTAATGAAAGGGGGGATTTGATGATGCAGGAACCGTTTAAACAACTCTATATTTTACATAGTGATGGCATTTATAAATACATATTTTTCATGGTTAATAATAAGGAACTTGCCGAAGATTTGACGCAAGAAACGTTTTTTAAAGCATTTAAGCAATTTCAAACCTTCCGGAACGAAGCTGCAATCATTACTTGGCTAAAGCGAATTGCAAGAAACCTTGTCTATGATTATTATCGCAAGAAGCGATTAATTCAATTCTTACCACTTACATTTAAGATGGAGTATCAAGACGATACACAAACGCCGGTTGAATTACTTGAAACAGCTGAGGAAATGGCGGTTCTTTATGGGGCATTAAGAAAGTTAAAATTAAATCATAGAGAAACGATTGTATTACGAAAAATTGAAGGCCTATCAGTGAAAGAAACAGCCCAATTCCTCGAATGCACTGAAGCGAAGGTTAAAAACAACACAGTTCGTGCAATCGCTGCACTAAAAAAGGTTTTACAAGAAGGGGGTCATGATGATGGAGCGTTTAGATGACAAATTACAGAAATTAAATACAATAAAGCGTTCACAACAGGAGAAGTTACATACGTTTGAAAAACTATCGGATCGGATTGACAGGCTACCCACAAGGAAAATAAATTGGCAAGTTCCTGTAGTACTTGCATCTACTGTTGTTATCTGTATCATTGTACTCCTGACGACTCTTAATAGCCCTTTACAAAAGCCATCATTAACAACAGCTACTGAACCAATAACCAATTTTACTTCTACAGTGGAACTAAAACGCATATATTATGTTGATTGGCCTAATAATATAAGTTTTGACAGCTTTCTAGCAAGAGCTTCAAAACTTTACTTGGATATGAATATAATTGAGGATAAACAACAACTTTCAACATTTAGTTATTATTTTAGTCACCTAAAAGAAGTTCAGCATATAAATAAGAGTGAACTTGAACCTTTTAATGACTTCGTTTTGACAGCAAAAGACAGACGAGAATGGCGCATCAAAATTTATAAAATACCAGGTGAGTCATCAATTTTAAGAGACATGCAAACCAACAGGTATTTTCAAGTCAAAGACGAAACTGGCAACTTTGACGAAAAATTACTAAATGCAGTCTTTGTACAAAAAAATATAAAAGAGTTCTATTTGAGTCTAATTGTGAACGTTATTCCATCATTAGTATTTTTAATACAATATATAGCAATCAGAAACACTTATATTCCTGCCATTCCTAAACTTCAAAGAAAAAATCGAGATCGTATAATTCAATTGGTCATTTGGATTATTAGCTTATTCACCATTATATTTCTTGCTCTTTACTATCATCCAATAAATATACTAGTACTATTATCCATCCTAACATTAGCTATTTTGAGCAAATTTTATTTCGATTGGATATTCATTCGTGAACATCATGATATAAAGTTACAACAAAAATATAAGTTGTATTTAAGTATACAAATTATTATTTACTTATTAATGATTTGTATGTTAATCGTCATCATCCACTAACCATACTCTAAATCGCCCTAATAATCTAAAATTCGACGAATAAATAATGATGAACTTCCCAATGATGTTTTTAGACATACAAAAAAGGGAAATACATGTTAATCAAGAAATTTATGATGGAGGGGGATTAAGAAATGGTAATTCTATTATTACTTGTGCTCGTGATTCTATGCATGATCCCTTTGCTTCTTTTGGATTCACGAATAGGAATGAAAGAGGCGAATATAGATCGTGCGATTGAAATACTTGAGGATGAACTTGAAACAGGTAAGTTAAAACTCTTTAAGAAACCTCAATTCAAACCTAATTTCAAATTAAGATTTGCTCATATGAAGCAAAAAACAGCTAGTAGATGGCAAGGCTTTAAAGAAAAGTCTATTCATTATAAGGATAAATTCCAATCATGGCAGCAAAGTTTAATCAATTCTTATCGTAAATAATGAGTAAATTAAAATACCTCAGCATTTAATGCTGAGGTATTTTTTTTTGTAAACGGATTAGATTTAAATCTACTCATTTAAATAACATACGAGAAGGTAAAAGAAAGTGATTAATCAGATTAAATTCATTGGCCTACAAATTACCTATTAATATTGTTATACTAAAAATAGGCACATATAATAGATTATACGTCTGAAAACCCTTATTTCTATACGTGTTTATACCCTCCTATAGGTATACGTATTCATAATCATTAAAAGAGGTGTAAGCTCATGTTATTTTTTGAACGAATTAAAATGATGGTTCCTCCTATTCCATAGCTACAAAAGATTGTAATACCTGAGATTTTCTAAGTTATAGGAGGGTTATTAGAAATGAAAAAAGTCTCAGTACCATCGTTAATGTTAATGATTATTCTTGTGGCATTTCCACAAATAAGTGAAACAATTTATACACCATCGTTACCCGATATTTCTAAAGCTTTAAACGTTAGCAGCAATGCTACTCAACTTACACTCAGTATATACTTTGCAGGATTTGCTTTAGGTGTGTTTTGTTGGGGATGGTTGTCTGATATAATAGGGCGTCGTCCTGCTATGCTGTGGGGAATTGTAACATATGGTGTAGGTAGTCTTTTATGTTTTATGGCTAACTCCATAGAATTATTATTCATAAGCCGCTTTCTTCAAGCATTTGGAGCAAGTACAGGTTCAGTCGTCACACAAACGATTCTTCGTGAAAGCGTTGATGGTCATAAACGTCATGTAATGTTTGCACAAATTTCTGCTGTCATTGCATTTACGCCAGCAGTAGGACCATTAGTTGGAGGTTGGGTTGATCAAACTTTTGGATTTAAGGCAGTATTTTTCACATTGGTTGTAATGAGTATCGGGATTTTTGTATATACATTTACAGCATTGCCTGAAACAAAAGCGTCTTCTGATACTAATAATAAAATAAGTATTTTTCTTGTATTAAAGAGGATTATTACTGATCCAAAGATAATTGCATTTGGATTGCTCATAGGAGGTACAAATGGCATATTGTTCAGCTATTATGCTGAAGCACCATTTATCTTTATTGAGTATTTTAAAATGTCGCCAGGTTTATTTGGTTTTTTAGGGATAGTCGTAGCCTTGTCTTCAATAATAGGAGCCAACTTATCAAAACGTTTACTAGCTGTTTATATACCTGAAAAAATTATATATATTGGATGTTTAGTAATGGTAGTAGGGGCAATGATCTTATCAGCTATTGTACTGACTGGAACGAATCCTACTGTATTCTACGCAGCAGCAATTCTGGTAGCAATTTTCATACTCTTATTAGGGATAGGAATTGCTCTACCAAATTGCCTCAGTTTGGCACTTGTGAATTTTCAAGATGTCGTTGGAACGGCAGGAGCATTATTTAGCTTAGGATATTATTTATTGGTTACACTGATTATTTGGGGAATGAGTCAACTGCATACAGGTTCTCTAATAATAATGCCATTGTATTTCCTTGCGCTCGTTGTCATCATGGTAATTACTAGCAGAATATTTATTTATAAAGCTAAGTATTAAAATAAATTAATAGATATAAAAAGGGCTGTCCTAAAAGTAGGTGAAAACCAACTTTTAGGACAGCCCTATGTCATTATCTAGGTTCGAATCTATACGTCGAATTCTAAATTAATGATTTTCCACTCATCCTTAACCTTTTTAAACACTAAATGTAGGAATGTCGGAGGGCTAACAAGCTCTACATTATTACTTTTATAAAATTCTCTAATGAAAATGTTAAATGTTTGATTATCATTATTATAATCGTAACCTTGAATTACCCAATCATCTAAATAGTTCTTACCGTCAAGTGTATATAATAGCCAATCTACATTATCAATGATGACATATAACCCATCAGCTTTACTTTTTAACGTTAATTCCTTTGCCAATAATGCTTGTAGTTGCTTTTGATTGCCTGTTTTTTGCGCTTGAACAAAGTCTCTAGATAAGTTACTTATAATTGCGAAGTTTTCTTTTTCTATCTTATAAACATTAATCTCTTTTTTTAGTTTTTTTATTGTTTGAGTTGAATTTTCTACTTTGTTTTCATTTTCCTTTGGTGTATCAGTATTAGCTTTAGCGTGTTGAACTTCTACAAAACCATTTGTATTTGAACAAGCTGTAAGTAACATTAAACCACAAACCAATAATACCCAAATCTTTTTTCGCATAAATTACCTCCTCAAACTTTTCTTATTAATGCTGTTTCGACGTATGTTATAATATTTCCTTTTTTACTTATAGAATTTCAACGATAATTAACATTTTTGAAATAAATCTGTAAGTATAATCAAGATCAATTTTGAAATTATTATGTGAAAGATTGGAAAGAAATATTCGGAGGTGTGTCTAGATTGGAGAATTACAATTATTAAATGATTAAGAAAGTGAAAAAGTAACCCTAAGCTTATAAGAAGAGATCACCTAAGTATTAACTGATCTAAAGGTGATAGGAATTATTATTCCATAAGAGTAGGCACTAATTAGAAAAATAAAAAAACACCTCAAATTAGAAAGTGTTTAATAATATCTGTCAATGTAATTGAGTTTTCTTTTACATCTATAAAATAGCCATTTGTAATATACGATTATTATCCTCTTGAGTTAATAATTCCATAATATATTAGATCTTCATATCGATTTTCTTTCCTCACATGGTCTATTAATATCCCTTCTTGGTTCATTCCTAATTTCTGCAAAACTCTTCCGGAAGCTGGATTTGAACTGAAGTACCGAGCAAAAAGTTTATGGTATTGTTTTTCATCAAATGCGAATTGTAATATAGCTTGCGCCGCTTCTGTAGCATATCCATTTCCCCAAAATTCTTCACCAATCCAATAGGCTATTTCACCATTATTAAACTGTTGATTGTTAGATAGTGCAATAGCTCCATATAATTCTCCTGTCTTCTTATCTGTTATAGCAAATTCATATGATTTATTAGCATTAAAATTATCATGATGGTGTTCGATCCACGATAAAGCATCCTTTATAGCATATGGATAAGGTAGGTACAATGTATTTTTATAAATATTATAATTATTACAAAGTTTAGTAACAGCTACTGCATCAGATTTTTGGAATAGTCTTAGTACAAGCCTTTTAGTGGTTATTTTTTTATTTAGATTATCAAATATCATAAGAAATCCTCCCTACATTATGTGAGATAGTACTAATATCGAGTAAGTTAATTGAACAAATAGTACTTCTCTAATTTTACGATGGTAAAAACGAGACCCCAATTAAACTAATGTAACTTTCCTAGTTCTATAATTCGACAGAAAAAAGGGATACCCTTTATTAATCTACCGCAGCCATTAGCAAAGTAAGACGATCAACTATCTATATTTTGGTGCTTTTATTGCATTATTGTCTAGTATAGATCTATTATTTGGATGGCGTTTATATAAAGAAAATGGAGTGTTGTTAAGAAATATTTTACAGCTACTTCTTATTCCTGTATTTTTAATTATTATGGTTATTGTTAAATAATTTCAGTAAGCTGGTCATATAAATTGACCAGCTTTTTTTCTAAGAACTATTAACTTTGTGGATATCACTTCTACACAAACAAGCATTTGTTTTCGTTAAAAACTAAATAAGAAAAAGAAATCCACCAATTACTAAAAAACTTATGACAGCTAATAGTAAAACACCAGAAGAATCTTTAATAGACTCAAGTAATACTTCTTTGATAGTGACCATATATATTGTGCCCGCGGCTAAACTAATAGCAAAGGACCAAATCATTGGATTGCCAATACCAATTGAATTTCCTATGTAAACGCCAATGCCAACTGGAAGAGAAATAATCAAAGTTAAAAAGAACAAGGTCCATACTCCAAGACCAGCTATAAATAAAGGAGTAAATACAATAATGCCCTCAGGTATATTATGAAGTAGGATAGTGTGTAACAGCGATTCCTTGACTGCTGAGTTTTGATTTGCTCCTAGCACAATTCCTATAGGTAAATTGTGAAATGTAATGCTAAGCATTAACATTATTCCAGTTTGTAGAGCACCCTTTTTCACATGATTTTTGGTTGCCCCAAATAGAATATGCAAAACTTTATGAGCAAATTGAAACAATACCACTCCTGCAAAGAAACCGAGAATGAAAGTGATCCAGTTGCCAAGAAAGATCGCTTCAGGTGCAATTTCAAAACTTAGTAAACCGAGAGTTAAACCTGCACAAATACCGTAAATGATATCAATTTTCTTTTGAACACCTTTTAATATCCACGCAATTATGCCACCTACGCTAAAGCCACCTACAGTGTACACATAACCAATAACATAAATTAAACTCACTATATCATCCTCACTCAGACTAACTGATTGTCTGTCTATAAGTTAATATGAATTCAGCCATGAATTTATGAAGGGTGATCATAATGACTAGATTATGAATGCTCTCTTTGAAGAGTAGAGAGTAGCAAAAATCTCCTTTAAGTTAATGATTTGGGACGAAACTCGGTAAAACTTCCAAATTAACAGTAAAAATATTCACTAATTCACTAATGATTAATGCGCATTAAAAAAGTACACTATTTAAATAGCCTAATAGTGTACTTTGTTTAATATTTTATCGAACTACAACGCCCCATTGAAGTGCATTGTACGCACGTTCAAAGTTTGACTTGCTTACCCAATATTTTTCCTTTTTACTATTTGGATCTGCTACATAGTATGAGCCGTTGCTGTTGTATCCGATGACAGTAACAACATGCATATTATCAACGATTTTCTTTGTACCTGCACTGCCCATTTTCCATTTGGCCCAAACTGGCTTTTTAAAATCCAATGTTACGTAGACAACAACTGGATTTCCTTTATCTAATTCTTTTTTGATTTGAGAAGTAGAGTAGCCTGATACATTTGCAACTTTACTGTTATATTCTTTACCATAAGTAGTTAATGGTTTTGGGAAGATGGATTGGAATACGCCATTTTGGTTTGCATAAGGATTGCCACCAGCAAAACCTTTATACGGATTACCACCCTTGTCTTTTGGCATATCATCTAAAAATGTACGTAAGCCGACTTTTGAATACCCTTTGTATTTTAAAGCCATCAATAAACTTGCTCCTTCACAGCCAAATGGAGCATTCACAGGTGATAATTGACTTACAAAAGGTACTTTCAACGTTTTACTAGAATAGTTTTTGACGACAGTACTTGAAATCCAACCTATTTTGTTATTTACCTTTACCTTATGCCAAGTTGTAGAACCTACTTTTTTTGTAGCATACGAAGTAAAAACTTTTCCTTTTTTCGCTGAAGCAATCACTTTATATTTAGTTCCTGCATTTGCACGAACGTTTGATATGTACAAAGTTTGAATCTTCTTAACAGGTGCACTAACCTTAGTAATATGTCTATGCATTTCAGACCCAGCAGTAATTGATGTTGTTTCTGATGTTGTTGAGCTAGTTGCTGACAAGCCGCTTAATAATAAAGAAAAACTCATCGTACTAGCTACTAGAATGTTTGTTTTTTTCAATTTAAAAACCTCTCTAAGTTGTTTTTTGTTAAGGTAACTCTCCACAAAAATTCTCCATCTTTTAAAAAGTTGTCTAATTACAACGAAAACGGATAAGATACCATTAATATCATATCATGTATGTTAATTGTTTTGTAAAAGGCAGCAATCATGGAACGAAATATTACTTTAAAAGAACGATATTATTAGAACATTTTCTAAATATATTTGTTGTATATAAACATTGATTGAAATGGTTCATATTAAAAAGTAGAGAACTCCAATAATAAATAGCATGATCATTGAATGAAGTTTTTTTATATTCATATATTAAACAAAGGCAAAGAGTGAAACTAATGAAATTCTCCATTATAGACATACTTAATTGTGATAGTTAAAGGAGAGAAATAAATGACAAATGTGAAAGCAGAAAAGAATTCGCTTTGGGAATGGACAAAAGCCTTATTCATTGCAGTTGGACTAGCGTTTATATTTCGCTTCTTTCTATTTACTCCCATTATAGTAGAAGGCGAATCAATGATGCCTACTCTAGAAAGTGGGGAACGAATGATTGTTAATAAAATAGGTCACCCTGATCGTTTTGATATCATTGTGTTTCATGCAACTGAGGACAAGGATTATATTAAACGCGTAATTGGCTTACCTGGAGATCATATTGAGTATAAGAGCGATCAATTATACATTAATGGTCAGCCGCATGAAGAACCTTATCTAAATAGATATAAAAGGAGTCTATTGGATGGAGGGACACTAACTGAAGACTTTACACTTGAAGATTACACTCAAATGTCTGTTATCCCAGAAGGTTATGTCTTTGTAATGGGGGACAATCGAAGAAATAGTACTGATAGCCGAATCATTGGTTTAGTTCCAATGAATAATATAGTAGGGAACGCTAATATAACGATTTGGCCAATTGATGATATAGGGTTCATTGAAAAATACAAGTAAATAATGGGCGTATTCTGTAGATGTAATATAGGATACGCCTCTATTTTCGTTCTATTAGGAACTCAATTATTATTTATGGATGGAATTCTTGTGGATGAACTCAATTTAGGCGAAGGTACGATTAGGTTCTATGTATTTATAGCGATTGTTGGCGTTAGTTTTTTAAATATTATTAGTTATTTTATTAGTAAAAATAAAGATTAGTATGATTGTTAATAAGCTGATAACAGTAAAAATCGTTTAAAATGACAAAAAAAATTTAAGAAAACCAGATGTATAACAAAAAACTAAGTTAGACTTGTTGACTAAGTCTAACTTAGTTTTTTTTATTAAGACTCCAGTTGCTTGAATTACGATTCTTCTTTTTCATTTGGATAGTCAATAGAATTAGCTATTTCAACTAAAATTTCAGTTGTCACCTTATGAGAAACCCTTTTATCTATGATTAGCATATACTGCCACTTACCTCTTTCGAAAACAAGTACATTAAAATCTGAAACTCTCATCAATGTTGCTTCATTTCCATTCTTTAGTTTTAAAGTGTCCAATATATATTTCTTTCTTATAGGAACTTTCGCTTCGATAGGTCGAATATCGATTTTATAATGATTTTCAGAAGCCTGATCATTTATAAAAACCACTTCGAATGAGTGATCATACTCACTAAATCGTCCAAAATAATGAGTAAAACTTATTGGTGGAACTCTAAGTGGTAACTCCAGTTTTTCATTATAATGTTGTGCGAATTCGTTTGAAGCGGCTACTACGGTTTTGTAACCAATCTCAGGATATATCTTTTCATATGGACTAGGTTTATCATTTGCTATTGCAAATACAGTTAAAAAGAACAGTGAAAAAGATAAAAACAAAAGCAGGGAAAAAATTTTTTTCATATTTCACCACCTCATAATTACGTTGACTGTATTATTCCCAGTCTTATCGAAATTATTAAGTGGTAAGTCTTTGTAATAAGAGACAATTTTATAAGCAGCACTCATAAACGATGTTTAGTTTTCCATAGAGGTTGCATGATTTTAGTCGGAAATTTATGTTAAAAAAGTTATAAAATTTATAAAGAAATGTAATCACACTAACGAGACATTTTAGTGCATTAAGAAAAAGAGTTTTATACTTAAGGCGAGAAATCTTAAATAGCGGGAGATACGCTTCTATTATAAATTTGTGGGTGCAATGTTATAAAGGGAGACTGGTTTTCCTATCACCACCACAGCCAGTTCTTGTCCGAAGACTGCTACCGCCGTCATTCTCCCAGCGATCAATGTCCAAGTAATCATCTTCCCAGCCTTCAGGTATTCCTCCGCCACCTGGAGGGGTTCCAGTTCCTATAACTGAAATACTCACAATATCAACAATGTCATTTTATACATCATCCTTTTTTTAATATTTCATACCTATATCTATATTATGTAATGTATATGTTTAAGTTCATTGCCTATACCAAAAAGGAGGATATTCATTGGCAATTCTTTATAGATTATCTCTTTTTAGATAAATAATCTCCTTAAATTAATGGGGAAAGCGTTGATTCAAGAAGAATAGATGATTTCAATGTTGAAGTTGTATCTGTATTAAAAAGGTATTATTAAATGTATATAGAAGTATTTATTAACAACTGTTTGAAAAGGTTGATTCAAATGAGAAGATTTTTATTATTATTTTTAACTGCACATGCAAAAAATTCAATTGAACGAACGCTCAATTAGCTTCGTTTTAGTTCACAAGATTTAGGAGGAATAACTAATGGGGCAATCTAGTATTATTTTTTTTGAAAGAAAATTTCCGAGTGCAAACATGATTCTTATTAAGGATCAGTTACCGATCCTAATTGATACTGGTTTTGGGAGTGATGTAAAGGAGACTGAGAAATTAATAAAAGAAGTAGGTGTATCACCAGAAGAATTACACCTTATTGTGAATACGCACTATCATAGTGATCATGTTGGAGGTAATTTTCATTTCCAAAAAAAGTATGGTGTTACGATTGCTGCTCATAAATGGGACGCCGATTTAATTAATTCTTGTGACCCTGAATCTTGTAGTGCAGAATGGTTAGATCAACCTGTAGAACCTTATCGAGTTGATACGAAGCTCTCGGATAATGATGAGATTCATACAGGAAGTAGAATCTTGAGAGTCTTGCACACACCGGGACATACGTTAGGGCATATTTCTTTATATGAACCTGAAGAAGAGATATTAATATGCGGGGATCTCTTTCATAAAAATGACATTGGTTGGTTAAATGTTTTTCGAGAGGGTGTCTCGTCTATCCAACGATCACTTGAAAGTTTGGATCAGTTGTCCAAAATCCGGATTCAACATGCATATTCAGGACATGGATCTGAAATAGAAAATACTAAAGCTTCCATAGATGCTGCAAGGGAACGGTTCGAAAAGTGGCTCAAGATGCCAGAAAAAATTGCATGGCATGCCTGCAAAAGGATATTTTCATTCACATTAATTATAAAAAACGGTTTGGCAAAAGAAGAAGTTGGAAACTACCTACTAAAGTGTGGTTGGTTCCAAGATTTTGCACGCTACTCTTTCCAGCTTCAACCAGAAGAATTTATCCAAATCCTGCTAGATGAAATGATTCGTTCCGGAGCAGCAAGCTGGCATAATAATCATTTAATCGCCAACACTCCATTCCAAGCACCACAAAAGAAATGGATGGACAAGAACATCAAACCGAAAGAATGGAAACTTCAAGATTTTCTCAATTAATTAAAAGGGGAGATTTATATGCCATTAAAAGTAGGAGATATCATTACATTTGAACGGACTTTTACAGTAAGAGATGTTGAATTATTCACAGAAATTTCAGGTGATGAAGGGATTCATCATAGAACACCAGATGAACAGGGAAGACTTGTAATTCAAGGGTTATTAACGGCATCTCTACCAACAAAAGTAGGTGGAAATCATAACGTATTGGCTCGTAATATGAATTTCGAATTTTTAAGACCTGTGTATACGGGGGATACAATTATTTGTGAAGTGAAAATTGAAAAATACGAAGCGCAAGCAAATAATAGAACAGCTATTATCGCATCTTTTATATGTGAAAACCAAAACGAAAAAGAAGTATTAAAAGGGGATTTCTCAGGTGTAATACTTGAAGCTCTATAAACTATCTTCAACAAACAAAGGCTTTGAGTTCAATTATATAGATTTCAAAAATGCATTGGGTAGAATTTATCCAATGTTTTTTTATTAATTCGAAGAAAAGCTGTATTTATTCCTGCAATAATATACTATATGTCATTAGTTTTAAGGTGTAATAATTATATGAAAATACCTTAAAAGGAGTTTTAATATGAATATTGCATCTGTTATAATATACTGTTTTATTGTTACTTTTACACCAGGACCTACTAATATCGTTATACTATCTACAGTACATAACTTCGGGGTAAAAAAAGCCTTGGAATATACATATGGTGCAACTATTGCTTTTGGTGCCTTGCTTATTATATCTGCAATGCTAAATACAGCACTGATAACGGTTATACCGAAAATATTAATTGTTATGCAGACGATCGGAAGTATTTATATGCTTTATCTCGCTTATCAAATTTATAAAATGGATTCATCAGACTCAAATGGAACTAAAGATGGTACCTTTATGTCAGGTTTCACTATGCAGTTTTTAAATCCTAAAGTTGTACTATTTACAATGACTGTTTTTCCTAACTTTATTTTGCCCTATTATACCTCAATGTCTGTGTTGACAATCAGTGCTTTAGTTATAACTATCATTGGATTTTTAGCATTTATTACTTGGGTACTTTTCGGTGCAATCTTTAAAAGTTTTTTGCAGAAACATGAAAAGATGGTTAATGTAATAATGACACTATTTTTAGTGTATGCTGCCATTATGATTTGGATGTAGTAGGGTGATTAGAGGTGAATAAGATGGATAAATTTATTTATAAAAAAACGGCAGGTATTACGGCGTTATCAGCAAGTCTTACGGATTTTAAGTATAAAAAGCATTGTCACGAGGAGTATGCAATAGGTGTAACATTGCGAGGAATTCAACATTACAATTTGGACGGTAGTTTACAATTATCATATAAAAATGGTGTAATGCTATTTAACCCAGAACAAGCACATGACGGAATGGCGCATGATAAGGCAGGTCTTGATTACGTAATGTTATATATTGAGCCACAATTGCTTTTAGAAGTTATTGAGAAAAAGGATATAGTACGTTTTTCTTCTCCTATTGTGTATGATTATCAACTTGAACAAAGAATATTAAGTCTTTCTAATGCAATATTAAATGAAAAAGAAGATGCTTTGTGTAGTGAATTACTCATATCCCTCACAGATAGCCTTATTCAAAGTAACCTTTCTACAGATCATAAGAAAGATAATACTTTAATTAGAAAAGCAAAGGTTATGCTCCATTCGAACTTAGAAAATGTACTTAAATTAGACGAGATATGTAATCAGCTTAATTTATCGAAATTTCAATTTATTAGATTGTTCAAAGCACATACTGGGATTACACCATATCAATACTTTCTTAACTGTAAGATAGAACGAGCAAAGCAGTTAATAGAAATGAATAGAGATATTTATTCAGCAGTAGCAGAATGTGGTTTTGTTGATTTAACACATTTAAATAAACACTTTAAAAGCGTATATGGAACAACCGCATTTGAATATATGTCTCATTTAAATTGAGAACTATTACTAAGCTTGTGGTGTTTGATTGCATTAAGATTTTTGGAAAAAGATTTGGCAAAAAGATAAAGAAGAATTATGATACACTCAAGTTGCAACTGATAAATTTAGCATTAGTTTATCTTATTTCCGGTTTATGTTAATAGCTGAACGTACCTGATTGTTGGTTTTTATAGTTTAATAGTTCAGAGAATAAGGTGGAGGATTAAATCGAATGATAATTGTTAGTTTTATAATAATTGCTTGGATACTTAGTTGGTTTAAGTTTGAGCAGATTTTTATTCAAGCATTTAAAGAACTTTTTAACAAGGAAATTTCTACGGCCAGCTACTATTTCATATTCGCATGTTTAGGCGCAATTGGCGATATAGTGGCACTATTAAATGGTAGTTATTTTGATAAAATTTAATATGTTTTCTTGCTTTTAAATGTGAAGTTTTATTTTTGAATATTCATTGTATTTAATAGTTTTAAGTAGAATTAAAGTAAAAAAAGTGACGAGAATTTATATATCTCGTCACTTTTTTATTATAATTTTACAAGTGTTCTACCTTTTGCTTGCCCCTTAAGAAGGGTAGGGAGAACATCTGGAAGTTGTTGTAGTGTTACTTCTTGCTGTATGAATTTTTCTATGTTTTTTGGCTTGAAATCTGTCGCTAAACGGTCCCAAACTTTCATACGTGTTTCCATAGGACAATACACAGAATCAATTCCAAGTAAATTTATTCCTCTTAAAATAAATGGGAAGACGTTTGTCGGAAGTTTAGTCCCTGCTGTTAATCCACTTACTGCAACTGAACCGCCGTATTGAATTTGGCTTAATAAAGATGCTAGTGGTTCGCCCCCAACTGAATCGACGGCTGCAGCCCATTTTTGTTTGCCTAACGCTCTAATTTTCCCATCAAATACCTCTTCACGAGAAACAATTGTAGTGGCCCCAAGGCTTTTCAAAAATTCTTGTTCAGATTCTTTACCTGTACTTGCCTCAACTTGATAACCAAGAGTTGAGAGAATAGAAACTGCAAAGCTACCAACACCTCCAGTTGCACCTGTTACAAGTATCTTACCCTTTTCTGGAGAAACACTATTTTCTTCTAATCGCAGAACGGACAATGCCGCAGTAAAACCAGCTGTTCCAATAATCATTGCTTCTTTTATCGTAAGGCCTTTTGGAAGTGGAACTATCCAATTAGCTGGAATACGGGCATACTCACTATAGCCACCGAAATGAGAGACACCAATCTCATAGCTAGTCGCAATAACCTCATCACCTTCATGAAAGCGAAGGTCATTAGATGAAACTACGATACCTGCTAAATCAATTCCAGGAACAAAAGGATAGGTGCTAACGATATTACCATTTGGAATAGTAGCCAAACTATCTTTATAATTGATCGATGAATAGGATACTTTGATTAACACATCACCTTCGGGTAAATCTTCTAGAGTTAGATCTTTAACTTTAACCGTAAAATCATCCTCTTTATTTACTACCAATGCTTTAAATCTATCTATCATTAGAACCACCCCTGTATTATACTTCGACTTTAGAATAACAAAATTATTCTGACCGGTCAAAATAATTTTGTTGAGTTTAAATTAATGTATAATTGTTTTATTAAGTTTTACGGAGGTAACTATGAAAAAGAAAGAAGAAGTACGAAAAACACAAATAATGAAAGCAGCCTATAATGCAGTTTCGGAATTAGGTTATGATAACGTCACTCTACAGCATATTGCGGATAATGCTGGCGTATCAAAAGGGGTTGTTCATTATTATTTTAACAGCAAACAAAACATACTATTAGAGTTACTAGAATCCATCACAAATCAAATTTATAGATATGAATTAGAAGCGATTGATAAACACCAAACAGCTATTGAAAAACTTAAAGCTTATCTTGACGCAGTTTTTATTTCACCGCAAAAGAATAGAAAGTTTTACAGTGTCTATTTAGATTTTTTAGCTCAAGCAAATGGAAATGAAGACTATAAAAGAATAAACATGAACTTTTATGAGAATTGCTGGGGAATTGGGAAAGAGATAATTGAATTAGGCAAAAAAGAAGGTGTATTTAGACAAGAGAGTGACACATTAACAAATGCAAAAATGATGAGAGCCCTTATTGATGGTTCATTAATTCAATGGTTAACATGTAATGAAGAAGAGCTACATCAATTCTATAAAGATTCCTGTATAAATAGCATCTTAAATTTACTACAATATTCGAAGGAATAGGTTGAAAATGCTGTAATAAACAATTAGTAATAGTTGATGGAAACGAATTAAAAGAAGTTGTTTAAATGAAGATTTCCCGGCTAATAAGGTCTGAACTCGTTGTTGAACAGAGTTCGGGCCTTTTATTTTTTCCTTCAATATCTTTTCAACATTATAATATTACGGTTAACTACTGAACTTAGACAACTAAGCTTATGCTATAGGTTATCTGGTGCATTATGTTTCTAATGCCGTTGAAATGAAACTTTTAAAGCTAGGTTTTATAGAGTTAAAGGTGTTGTAAAAGCTAATGATGTAAATGAAGCTCTATTGGTATTAGAAAAACGTGTAATTGTTGAAAACAAAATACATATGATTATGTTTGTGTGTTGTTTAGAAATTGTTAAATTTATCGAAGTTGTATAAGAAAAACAACCAGTTGTTGTTTCTCTTTTGGAATACATTATATAAAGTCTGAAAATTCAAAACATTATACAGGTATTTATCGCGAACTAATATATAAAGACTGATTGAGGAGGCGTAGGATCATATGGAAGTATTGTGTTATGAACCAAGTAAAATACGGATAAATTCTAGAAAAACACTAATAATGGACTTTTTAGCAGGTGATATTGTGATTAAAATCAATGGTGAATTGTACTTTTTAGAGTCAACCAATGGACATTGCATAGAATTTGATATAAATAAAAATTGTATTGTAAATGATAACTCCACTTATAGGTTCACTAATAATACAGTACTTACCCTTCGAGACCTTGCTGAAAAAAGCAACCTTATTGCGGTTATTAAAACATATACAAATCGTTTCGTTACAAAATTACAAAAGTTAAATGAACCACAAATATCACCAGAAACCGATAAGCTCATTGCTGAAATTGAAAAGAAAAATTTAGAGTGGCTGATTGATATTGCATTAGACATGAGAGATAAAGAAATGTTTTTTAAATTAATAAAAGGACCATAGATTAAAAGTTGCCATATGTATTCAATTCTTAATCTAAAGTTATTTAATTATCCTAATATTTTGAATTTATTACTCGAAAAGATTTATAATAAAGAGAGAGTATTTATAAGCAATTATTAAATACACATTGGATTGGTGACTATCCAAAAAAGTCGAGTAGTGTAAATTCTTCATCATTAGGGGTGTATAAATGACTGAACAAATTAGTATTTTTACCTTAAACGGCATATCTGAAGATCCATTATTTAAAAAAATTGAGCAGTTGCTGGTCGGAGAACAGGTTATGATCCAAAGTTACATGGTGGAGCGTACAAACAAATTTTACGAAATTCAAAATGATGAGGTACATGAATGCTTTCAAACCACTCAAGAATGCTGTAACTATATTGACAATATAGACTATTGAATGTCATTAACAACATCACAGATACAAAAAGAATTAAAAGAATAGAAGTAAAGCAAATATATGTGAAGACATACCAATTTGACTAAGTACCTATATTAATGAACTGATTAAGAAAATTTTGATGAAATGATTAAAACCAATACCCTTCCAACAATGAATGAATAGGAGGGTATTGGTTTTATCATGTTGATATGAAAAAACGGTATTAGTAAACACGAATAATTTGTCTACTTGGGAGGGTGAATTCCAACAGAAGTATTTTAGGTTTTTATTTATATCTTACCTTCCGCAAGCCACGGAATAAAGCCGTCTAAAAATCTCTCTGTAGCTGGCATGAAATAAGCTCCGAAATGATAATCTGGATCTAATGTAGTGATTATTAATGTCCCTTTCGTGCTGACTTTATCAACATACATAACAGCGCCACCATCTTCGGTTGTAATTAACTTTTCAGCTCCGTTTGGTGGCCAGAAAACACCGTGCTGATGCCAAGTAGCATCGGTTAATGTAAGATAATTAAACAAGTCATAGTGAGGAGCGGCTAATACTAAACCACTTTTCGCTCCTTTTTCAAGCCACCACCAGAAATTCGTTTCGCGCTCCTCCCATTTTTGGTTCGGAAGCCATTCCCAAGGCTGTGGACCAAATGCAACTACAATCCCGCCGTTATTAGCAAATGAACGTACTTTGTTTGCTGCACGCATTAATAATTTTTCGTTTAATTGAGAAGGGAAGAGGAGTACGTCAAATTCCTCTAATACTGTTTGCTCGAATTCTGGAAAATAGATTAGTTGGGTAATATATTTGTTAAATTTAGGTTCATTAAACGTTCGGTTATGGGGGGCATTGCCACTCATAATTACTGCTATTTTTCTCATATGTTTTTACTCCCTTGATGTAAAGCATTAATTTCAGAATGTATCCATTGTAGTAATTGTTCACTAATACGGTCTGTTGTTTTGTTTTGTTTGTAATACCAAATAAGGTCTTTACCTGCATGTGCTAAAATGGTGCCTTTAGTTGTATTGCGGTCAATATACGTGACAGGTTCATTGTTTGGCAATGTGACCAGTACTTCTGCATCCGTTGGTATAGGATGGTGACCACGTGCAAAGAAGCCCGATACACCTTTGTTGTATGTCATATCGTCAGGGTCAACACCTGCAAATATCCCTTGGTCTTTTATGATAGTAAGAGCGTAATCACTATGGTGATTAATGGTTTTCGGGATGAAATGACTAGCACCAGGTAACCAATCAATATACAGATGTCCACAGAAAACAATTAGTTTTTCATCATTTAAAAATTGTTCGATTAATCCTTTATGTATAGCTAGAAAGCGTTGGTCAACGAATTCAGGGATGATCAATGCTTGAATAGAAGATAAATCTGTTTTATCTAAATCATACTGATCAATCAATGTCATATTGTCATTGATAAAAGGGTTAGTTCTTCGTTCAAGTCCAAATGCATTGCCTGGATCTAAAATTAAAATCTCTTCTTTAGTTGTCATAATAATCCTCCAAAATGCTTGTGAATGGTGTATATGCCTATAATTGATTTCATCTTATCATTAATGATAATCATTATCAAATAGAATTTGAATAAATATATGCTAAAAAAGAACATATAAGAAAAAAATAACAAATGGTTACTAAGTTGGTTTGTTGAAAAATGTCGAAAAGTATTGACTCTTAGGATTAGTATCCTGTAAAGTATAAAGTGATATTGATAATCATTATCATTCGTTTATTTGAATCAAATTAATTTAGGAGAGTTGAACTTATGAATTGGAAATACCCATTATCAGCATTAGCCATTTCTGCGTTATTAGTAGGTTGTAATCAGACGGACAATGCTAATAAATCATCATCAAAAGAAACAGTAGAATCGAAAGAAGAAACTATTATAAAGGACGAATTAAATCGCGAAGTAAAAATTCCAACAAACCCTGATCGCGTTGTAGTAGGTGGCATCCTACCTTATTTTTCTACTTGGTATGTTGCTACTAATTCTACAAAAGAGATCGTGGGTATGCATCCAAACTCATTTAATGCTGCTTCGCATTCAATCTTAAAAGACATTTCACCAGATATTTTAAAAGCGGATACATCTTTTATTAAAAATGGTGAAGTGAATATAGAGGAATTGATGAAAGTTAATCCAGAAGTCTATTTTGAAATCGCATCGGACGAGAAGTCAATAAATAAGTTAGAAGAAGCAGGTGTTCCCACAGTCGCACTACAAGCAACATCAGATTCGGATGATCCATTAGAAATATTAAATCGATGGTTAACATTAACTGGGGAAATTACAGGAACAACAGATAGACCAGAGCAAATTATCGATGAAGGTAAAAAGTATCAACAAGAGATTAATGATAAGCTTGCAAATGTCAAAAAAGAAGATAAGCCAAAGGTAATGATTCTTCAATACCATAGCGATAAAGAAATATCAGTAGCAGGCTCTAATATGCATGGCAATCGATGGATTAAAGCAACTGGTGGTAAAGATGTTGCAGAGGCTGATGTTCAAGGAATTAAAGCAGTCAATATGGAACAAGTGTATAAATGGGATCCAGATATCATCTACATTACAAATTTTACCGAAACACAACCAAAGGACTTGTTCAATAACACGATTAAAGGACAAGACTGGAGTCAGTTAACAGCCGTGAAAAATAAACAAGTGTTCAAAGTACCTCTGGGCATTTATCGCTGGTATCCACCAAATGGAGATGCACCTCTTATGCTGAAATGGATGGCACAGCATAACCATCCAGAATTATTCGATTATGATATGACTGAAGAAATTCAAAAATACTACTCAAAATTCTATAACTATGATGTAACAGAAGACCAAGTAAAAGACATATTAAATCCATCTTCTGAAGCTGCAAAGTATTAAGAAAACAACAAGTGAAGGTGAATTGAAATGAGAAAAAATACTTTGAAATGGGCTATATTATTACTACTGCCAATACTATTTGGTTTCTTGTCACTTAGCATAGGTCGCTATCAGGTAGATTTAGTAGTACAAATGAAAATTTTATTATCTCATGTGTTTGATATCGAGCAAACGTGGTCACAAATGGAAGAAACAGTTGTTATGAAAATCCGTTTGCCTCGTATTCTACTTGCAATGCTAATTGGTGGCGGTTTGTCTATTGCTGGTGCAGCATTTCAAAGTATGTTTGCGAATCCATTAGTTAGTCCTGATATTCTTGGAGTTTCTGCGGGTGCAGGATTTGGTGCTTCACTTGGTATTTTGATTATTGGTCATGGCTTTACTACACAAATTTTTGCTTTAATAATGGGTATTCTAGCTATTCTATTTACATTCATAATTAGCGGTATGAAGAAGAATATGCCGATATTTATGATGGTTTTAGCAGGTGTTGTAACAAGCGCTTTGTTCCAAGCACTCATCTCATTAGTGAAATTTGTTTCAGATCCAGAAGAAAAACTACCGTCTATTACATATTGGTTAATGGGGAGTTTAGGAACAGCTTCTTACAAAGATCTATGGGTAGCTGGGCCACTCATATTAATAGGTATTATTATTTTATATGCCCTAAGATGGCGTATGAATATCTTATCTTTATCAGATGAAGAGGCACGTTCTCTTGGTGTATCCACTACGAAATTAAAATGGCTGGTTATTTTTGCTGCGACATTGATAACGGCTTCTGCTGTTTCAATCTCCGGCATTATTGGCTGGGTAGGCTTAATCATTCCACATATTGCTCGAATGATTGTTGGGAGTAATAATCAATATGTCTTGCCTGCATCAGTTTCAATCGGAGCAATTTACTTATTAGTTATTGATACACTAGCTCGTTCGATTACAGCTACCGAAATTCCTTTATCCATTTTAACAGCGATTGTAGGAGCTCCATTTTTCGCTATATTACTTAGAAAAACAGGCGGTGGCTGGCAATGATATTAGCAGTAAAAGATGGGAATTTTTATTATAGTAAAGGGAAAATTAAAGAAAAAACTCCTTTTTTGTATCATGATCCAATCAACTTTGAGTTAAAGCCAGGGGAGATTTTATCAATTTTAGGTCCAAATGGTGCAGGTAAAACAACAATGTTGAAATGTATAATGGGATTGCAGCCTTGGAAACAAGGGGCATCTTATTTAGACGGTAAACCAATGAGTTCTTTACCCCAAAAATTCATTTGGCAACAAATTGGTTATATACCTCAAGCATCCAAAATGACATTTGCTTATTCAATTTTAGATTTAGTTATAATGGGTAGGGCGATTTATATCGGGGCTTTTTCAAAACCTTCTGATATCGATCGTAAATTGGCATTTGAGGCACTCGAATCTGTAGGAATAGCTCATTTAGCAGAGCAATCTTGTAACTCAGTAAGTGGTGGAGAATTACAGCTGGCACTTATTGCACGTACTCTCGTGTCTAATCCGAAAATCCTTGTTTTGGATGAACCAGAATCTCACTTAGATATTCATAAACAGAAAATAATATTAGAAACTATTCAAAATCTTGTCCGAGAGAAGAATATTTCTTGCATTATAAATACGCATTATGCTAATCACGCAATCTATTTTGGAGATAAAGTATTATTAGTGGCGAAAAACAAACCTGTTATCACAGGAAATGTAAATGAGTTATTAAATGAAAAGAACATGTTGACTTACTTTGGTATTGAAGTGAAGAAACTACAAATGACAAATCAAAATTTAACATTTAGTGTACTGGTTCCTGAATATTTTGGAATGAAAACAATTTAATAGCAAAATGATTGTAAAAGAAAAAATCCTCTTTAAGTAGATACTGATACACTCTACCTAAGGGGGATTTTGTTATGCCATAAAAACAATAAATACTTTTACATGTCAATGAATTCAAAAAGCAGTATAGATGGGGAAAAAAAGAAGAAACCATAAAAACATCTAAGTTTTTATTTTTAGAGTAATCGCGTTCATTTGTTTGATTATTATAGTATTTATTTCCATTTTATTTAAGGCAAATAATGGGCAATATATATGTAAGCAAAAATCAATTGTACGCCTTTTATATTTTCAAATCGCTTTTGATTTATAAAATGATATTAATTATATTTATGAATCTAAATCCAATATGAAGTTAACACATTACCAAGTAATTCAGCTGTAACTTTTACACGATTGTTGCAAAATATGAGGTTTTTTTAGCAAAGGGAGTACATATTACTTATTCAATAATTGTGTAATACACTCAGGTGAAAATATATTAAAGGGAAGGAGATATTAATGGTCAAGAAAATATCTATTTTAGTTTTGTTTTTATTCATACTTGTATTAACTGGTTGTGTGAATGATGAAGCAGCAAAAGAAGAGATCATTTCAGATGAATCATTTGATGTTGAAAATGTTGATTTTTATAAAGGTAAGGCAATGGAGAGCAATCAAGTAATTGTTGAAACAGCAGACATGATGTATAGAGAGAACGCTACAGTTTTTACAT
This sequence comes from Viridibacillus arenosi, assembly GCF_001955655.1. Classification (GTDB taxonomy): domain Bacteria; phylum Bacillota; class Bacilli; order Bacillales_A; family Planococcaceae; genus Viridibacillus; species Viridibacillus arenosi. Next base: position 187,023 of record NZ_MSPW01000003.1, read on the forward strand.
TTCAAAAGGGTGATAGTAGTACGACAAAATTAAAGAAAACTAAAACCAAAGCAGAATATGACAAGATTAAAATTAGATATATACTAGAAATTGGAAAAGAAGATTTAAAAGAAATAAGTACTCGGTATAGTGATGTGATTAAAAATACGTTACCAATAGATGATCATTGAAACTGCTGTATATATAAAATAAAGATTGTTCAAAAGTAATCCGTACATCCCTAAAATAGCGCAATTAAAAAGAATTCGTTTATACAGAACGAATTCTTTTTTGTAGTGGAGAGCATATCCAAACATACTTCTGACTTATAAACCTTCTGTTATCAGCTAGTATTAAATAATAAAAACGAGGTAACTATTAAATTAAAACGTAAAAAGTGTATTTATTTAATAATATTTAGTACCAGGTGCTATAAATAAGTGTTAATATAATTATGATAAATAACTTGGAGGTTTTTTTATGTTTCAATCAAAAGCGAGAATAACAGCTATCGGTTCGTATGTACCTGAACGAACATTAACTAATACAGATTTAGAAATACTTGTTGAGACAAATGATGAATGGATAGTGCAACGTACAGGAATAAAAGAGAGAAGAATGGCGCGAGAAGATGAGTTTACAAGTGATTTAGCTTATCAGGCTGTTCTTAATTTAATGGAGCGATTCGATAAATCTGTTGAAGATGTGGATTTAGTCATCGTTTGTACGATGACTCCTGATTACAAAACGCCAAGTGTCGCTTCTACGCTGCAGGCAAAGTTAGGTATAAAGAATACAGGCGCTTTTGATTTAAATACTGCATGTTCCGGCTTTACTTACGGATTATATGTAGCTAATGGGATGATCACATCAGGATTAAATAAAAAAGTCTTGGTGGTTGGGTCTGAGACTTTATCTAGAATTACTGATTATACCGATAGAGCTACATGTATTCTATTTGGAGACGGAGCTGGAGCAGTACTTTTAGAATATGATGAACAACAACCAAGTTTCATTTCTTCACATATAGGTTCTGAAGGTGAAGGTGGCAAGAGTTTATATTGTTCAAATTTATCTAACATGATGAATGGTGAAGAAATATTAGACAACGGAAAATTTGTTCAAAATGGGCGAGCGGTATATAAGTGGGCTGTCACAACAGTACCAAAAGGGATGAGAACGGTATTGCAAAATGCTTCAATGGAATTAAAAGATGTAGATTGGTTCGTCCCTCACAGCGCAAATCTAAGAATGATTGAGTCAATATGTGAGAAAAGCGACTTTCCTATTGAGCAAACATTATATAGCCTAGTGGATTATGGTAATACTTCAGCAGCAACAATACCACTATCATTAGATCAAGGTGTTCGTGAAGGCAAAGTTAAGAACGGAGATAAAATCTTATTATACGGATTTGGCGGTGGTTTGGCACACGCAGGATTACTTATCAATTGGACGGTTGAATAGAGAAGTTTAAAAGGCCAAATATTTACAAGAAAACTAAGTAGATATAGGGCAAATTTGGGTTATGTAATTATAAATTTATATATAAGATTCATAAAATTTGATATGAAGCAAGAAAGATGAGTGGCTGTGGTCACTCATCTTTTATTTTGGATGATTTCAATAGTTTTAGTAGTGAAAATTTATTAATGACAATGCATAAGTTGCATCTATTATCGATAAATATAAAATAGCATTCATTTTAGTACATACTTAAAGATTAGCAATATGAGAAGGTAAAGAAAGGTGATTAAAAATCATGATTAAGAAGACGATTATTTTACTTTTTTTTATAATGATTATCTTAATGTTACTAACTTTTTCAATAAAGCCTACTATTAATTTTGATAATAATTACTATGCTCAAAAGATTTCAGATGCACTTGATACATATATAGAAAGCGATGAGCTAATCGAATCTCTTACAATCAAAAATGGAAAAACCTTTTTTTATTCGGATATATACCGTAAAACAATTCAAATCTTTTACTTTGAAGATGGAATACTTAGTTATAACGGCAAAATGAACTATGAAGTGTGGAAGAGAAAGGACCACGAAGGCGATCCAGTAGAATGGATATATCATGAGTTAGAAAATGGTGAAAGTATTATTTGGGGAGTATCACTTACAGATGATACTATAGAGATAAATAATAAAGTAAAAGTTCAAGATTATATTCAATTAGAAAATGGAGTTAACGTCTTTTTCTCGAAAAATAAAGCAGAACTTAATTTACCTATTGAAGTGACATTGAAAAACAATCAAACACAATGAATGATTGGAAAATAGTATGCAATATTCATTCTGCAATTAATACAAATACAAAGGAACCGCTTCTTCTTTATATAAGGTGCAACTAACCTAACTAAGTTATAAATTTAAGGTTCAAATCTCATATGATTTGAACCTTTTGCTTTTGTTAATTTAATATGTTTTATTCCAATTTATATATGTAAGTTTATTATTCACCTGTATGTGTGTAAAAGTTAAAACTTGAAAGGTAACTTACATACAGACTAAAAATTTTATTTGATAAAACTAAACCTGTATTTTAGTTATTTTGACAAGTAGACAATCTGAAAAATCGAATTACTTAAACTTCCAATTCATGTATAATTAATGATATATAAGGAGTGATAGTGTTGAATAAAACAAATACGTTGATTAGCTCATTGTTACTTAGCGGATCGATACTGACGTTAGGTTTAACAAGCTCAATCGAACCTAATGACATAGTGGATTCAAAACAAAAGATAGATGCTGCTGCCGATAATCATAGCAATATCACGATGGTTGCTGCGACAGTTAAGTACAAGGTGACCATCAATGGTAAACCTGTATCTCTTCATAATAGCTCTATTAGAATAGGCCCTAATCATATATTACCTGCAAAAAGCTTTATAAGACTCTTAGGCGGAACTACTACTTTTAATAGCAAAACTAAAGTGTTAACTATTAAAAGTGATGGTACAACTTCTACAATCAAACAAGGATCTAAAGTAGCTACTGTAAATGGCAAGAAAATAACGCTATCGACAAGTGCTCAAGCAATCAATGATGTATTCATGATCCCACATGATCTAGTGGCCAAAGCTACAGGCACAAAAGTTTCTATATCAACAAGTGCAAAGACAATTGAAATCACTCAGGCTTCACCAATAATCCCATCGCGTATCAAGACTAAATATCAAGGCCATACATATGGTGCTGATAACCAATACCAGTATGATAAAACAATGGCTTATGTTAATAATTACTTCAAGAACTACAAAAGAAGATTTGTTTTTGGTTTTTGGCAACACGAACAATATGTGGATTACTTTAAAAACGGGGTAAAAGTACCGCTTGATTATATTAGTGGAGATGATTATTATGAAGGTTTGGATGCCGCTGAGCGTTGGGGTGAAGATTTAAGAAATAATAAAGTACCTTACTCCCAGATTGTGAAAGTCGCTGAGGTTGAGCTGGAAGCTAGAGATTTTTTACGTGTCGCGCCATTTTACAGTCGTTATGTAGATGATTACGATGTATATTCTGCATACCACATCTTATACAAACGTAAAGGTGATTCAGACTCTTATGCACATGCACAACAAATTGTATTTGATATGAACGGTTATAAAACTAGAGTAGTATCTATACCACCTTTTTCATGGCTAGAAGTACAAATAAACGGAAAATGGTATATTCAATACGATGAATATTGGGGTGACACATGGAGACTTTCTACTTCATCAGGGATTCAATAGTTGTTTGCTCCGTGAATTCTATTGCAATTGAAGTTACATTCAGCGAGACATGATTTTTTTGAGGGTACTTGTTTATTTCCACTAATACTATTAGAGTGGGGTAAATATTCTCATTAGTAAATCAAGGAATAGGAACGATATTAGTTCAAGCTGTTGTAGAATTTACAAATAAAAGTGAATGCTCGATGCTAAAATTAGTTACAACGTATGATCGTATGATAAGGTGGGGAGTTTAAATGATATTCTTTATAATTATTCTGCTTCTAGTTTTTTCATATGACTTTACTAAAATGAGAAATCAAATGGATCGGATTATCGAGCAAAATGATGAAATGATTCAGCTAATGAAAAAAAGGAAAGAAGAGGAATAGATGCTATTTAGCTTAGAGAGTGAAAACATTGGTATTTGAAACATTATCAAGCCAACTTTCTGTAGTGATCACTCTAGCTTTTGGCGTATTGTTAATTGTTCTATATCCACTAATACATAAAGAAAACAGATACTTTGCTTGGTTAAGCCTTATCAGAGCATTTAGTAAACAACCGATTGAAGAGATATCTATATTTTTGAAACAGGTAGGAATGGATATGGAAGAGTGATAATAATGCACAGATAATCCCAAAGAATATATTATCAAGACAACAATAAAAAAGGCAGATAAATTAAAGGACATTATATATATTATATGTAATGTCTTTTCTTCAACTAACGATCCCTATTAGAAGAAATTTTAATCTCCAACACGTAAAAACTTTGGAGGTTTTCTCTGTACAAAATGTTTTTCAATAGACTTAAGAACTTCATCATTTCCGGGTAATGAGACTGTTTCTATCGCATCCTCAAAAGACAACCATTGATAGTCGCTATGTTCATCATTTAATTTTACATCTTGATGGTCTTCCACAAATCCAATAAATACAGGGGCAACATATATATAATTTTCTTGAGGTGAATATATTTGGTCAAATTTGTTAGATGCATATAATAATACATTTGTAATCCCTGTTTCTTCATTTATTTCTCTGAAAGCAGCTTCCCAAGCCTTTTCACCTTCTTCAATACTACCACCAATATAACACCAAACATTCCGAAGAACAGAAGTATTTCTTTTTAAGAGCAACACTTTATATTCATCTTCTATCTTTTTTAATAAAACGGTCGCAATCCCTGTACATCGTATTGGGACTTCAAAATATTCTTCACTCAATCAAAACACCTCTTTGTTTTTATATCTCTTTTCACTTACAGTCCAGTGTGTTGGACGTGAAAGCAAATGCGGTAATTTTGTTTGTTCATCACCTTTTGCAGCATTAACTTGAACTTGTGTGAGAAAGATACTGCCAGTTAGATTTGCCCATCTTAGATCGGTATCTCGGAAATCAGCTCCAATAAGGTCAGCCATGCGTAAGTCTGCGTCTCGTAAGTCTGCCCCAATAAGATATGCCCCTCTTAAATTAGCTCCTCTAAAGTCCGCACCTCTAAGCTTTGCCCCCATCAAATCTGCTCCTCGACGGTCAAGTGTTTTTCTTTTTTTAGAGTCCATATGCTGAGAGATTACTTTGCTTCTTACAAGTTCACTAGTGTTTAAAAGTAAAGCATTAACTACTACTCGGTGTGATGGTACATCTAGCTTTAAAAGTTCATCTGAACTAAGTTGGCTAAGTCGTTCCGTTTCATGAAGTGCAGTGCTAAGTTTTCTATGTATTGGACTTGCTTCCTTCAAATTCAGCGCTTCAGTCAGATACCAGATCATTTCATGAAGTTGATGCATAGTTGGGAAGACATCAAACATTTTCTGCGCTATTTGTGTATTTTCGCGCCAGTCGATTCCTTTAAATGTAGTTTGAGAAACTTTTTGTCCTGCACCGAAGCAGTCAAAAACTGTACAACCTTTAAATCCCTCTTGTCTCAGATTATTATGAATGCTACATCGAAAATCCGATTGCAAATTAGAGCATGGCTTACCCGCCACTTTATCAATTGCAAAATCAACCGAAGCTGCGAAGGGGAGCGCAACACAACATAAACCAAAGCAGTTTTCACAATCTGCATGTAAATCACTGCGACTAATATCGAGTTTTGGAATAGGTAAATCACTATTATCAATCATTTAGTGTACTTCCTTTGCTTAGTATTTTAATAAATTAATATGTAATTTGAATAAATAGTTAGTTTGATATTAAGATTAGAAAAAAACATTTTCTATTTTTTTTATGTTATCATTGTTCAAATTTACCAGTCAACTTTTGGATGTATTTACATAAATTTATTTATAGGAAATATCTTATAAATCATACGACTCAATAATATATATGGATAAATTTGCTATAATTATAAAAACGCTATAAAAACTATAAGAGAAAGGAGCGACAACATGAATAAAAATGAACTAATATCACTATTCCATAAAGAACTTAGACAAGAAGCTCAAACACAAAGTTATTTAAGAGAGGAAACAGAGCATGTAGTACGACACATTTCACAGTTTGGCGAATCAGGATTCATAGTCGCATCTAATGTAAATGAAGATAATGCAAGAACAATCATAAAGCAGGAGTTAGACTATTTTAGTAACCTAGGACAAGATTTTGAGTGGAAGGTGTATAGCTATGATAAGCCTGATAGTTTGAAAGATATTCTTGAACAAGAAGGCTTTAGAGTAGATACAGCAGAAGCTCTTATGGTGATGAAGCTAGATGATCAGCATCACTTGCTAAAAAACAATCAATATTTCGGTTTAAAGGAATTAACGGATGAAAAAGGCATTCAAGATATTGTTGATCTAGAAGATGCAATCTGGAATGAATCACATGCTGAGCTGGGTAAACGGCTTTGGAGAGATAAACAAAATAATCCTGAAGCCTTATATCTTTATGGGATATATGAGGAGGCTAAGCTCGTAAGTGCCGCATGGATGTACATAGAGGCCAACTCATCGTTTGCAAGTTTATGGGGAGGTTCGACGCTACCTATGTATAGAGGAAAAGGATACTATACATCTTTGCTAGCTGTTCGCGCAAAAAAGGCATTTGAAAAAGGGCATCCTTTCCTTACTGTTGATGCCAGTCCAATGAGTAGACCAATCCTTGAAAAGAGTGGTTTTCTTTGTCTAGCATACTCTTACGGTTGTCAGTCGCCTTCTAGTAAATTGTAGAACATCCTTTCAAAATTACGAGCATGTTTATTGAATAAGAAATATAAGAGTGATACATAATTTATTTAACTCCTATGTATCACCCTGTATCATTTATTACTTTAGGGATATTGATAACATATACTAGGCTAACTTTGAAATGAAGGAATCGTTTTTCTCTTTGCTAAGGAAGCACCTGATGTGCTGAAGCAGTTCTCTTTAAATAAATGATGAAATTTATTAAATGAGTAAAGCTAGTACTATGGACGGGCAATAAACCGCATCAACAGGTAGTAGTCCAGCATATAATAATTGTCATCGTCTTTGATATTCACAGCATTGGAGACAAAGACATTTGACTTCTTAGTTTATCTCCCATACTTTCTTCTGCTGCCTGTCCTTCTCTGAAAATGGCTTCGATTATTCGATAAAGACTTGCATGTGTAAATGATTTAAAAATAATCAAAAGGAATTTATGTATAATTCGAGAATTATAAGAATATAAGGTATAGATTATTTTGGAGGGGATATTCATCAATAAAAGGGTCAGAGTAATGATTAGTTTAATTAGTTGCCTGATTTTATGTGTTTTTGGGGTGTATAGTTTAATAACTGCAAGTGCATCTGTAATTCCAGCTGTCTTATTTACCATTGGTGGTTTTATTGGATTTATAGATGGAATTTATGAAATTAAAAACTTTTATATTGCATGACCGTTTGAAGTGAATGTGAATGAACTTTAAAAAGAAAACACCGTACCCTGATATTAGCAATATCAAGGTACGGTGTTTTTTACATATTTTTAAAAAAGCTCATGATGTCGTAGGGTTAAATGACGGAATTATAAGTATGACAACTGAAAACAAGTAAATAATAGTAAAACATCGGATTATTGGAGGAGGCATCATGGCTAAAAATTATCAATTTTATATAAATGGAGAATGGCGTGAAAGTCGCTCAAAAGAAAGTATAAGCATTTTATCGCCTTATTTACGTGAGGAAATTGGCCACGTTCAAGCTATTTCTCAGGATGAAGTAGATGAAGCAATAAACGGCGCAAAACTAGCCCAAAAAGAATGGTCTCAACTTTCTGTACGTGCTCGTGGTGAATATTTATATAGATGGGCTAATGAATTACTTGCAATGAAAAACGAAATTGCTCAATCTATCATGGAAGAAGTAGGTAAAACATTTAATGATGCGGTAAAGGAAGTGGAACGTACTGCAGATTTTATTCAATACACAATAGAAGAAGCAACACATATGCAAGGGGAAAGTATGTTGGGCGAAAATTTCCCAGGGGGAAATCGCTCTAAAATTGCGGTGACTCATCGTGTCCCACTTGGAGTCATTCTTGCCATTTCACCGTTTAACTATCCCGTGAACTTATCTGCCGCAAAGATTGCGCCATCTCTAATTGTGGGAAATGCAGTTATTTTCAAACCAGCAACTCAAGGTGCAATTAGTGGTGTGAAAATGATTGAAGCTCTTCACAAAACAGGCTTACCAAAAGGCGTTCTTAATCTTGTAACTGGACGAGGATCTGTTATTGGTGACTACCTTGTTGAGCATCCTGACATCGATATGATCTCATTCACAGGCGGAACAGAAACTGGACAACATATTGCAAAAATTTCGAACATGATTCCACTTGTAATGGAGCTTGGAGGAAAAGACCCAGCTATCGTTCGGGAAGACGCTGATTTAGTGTTTACTTCGAAACAAATTATTTCAGGAGCATATTCATATTCAGGCCAACGTTGTACAGCAATTAAACGTGTTCTTGTAAACGAAACTGTTGCTGATGAATTAGTATCATTATTAAAAGAAGAAATAGAATCCTTAACAGTAGGTTCTCCTGAAGAAAATAATATTATTGTGCCGCTAATCGATGATAAATCTGCAGACTTTGTACAAGGTTTAATTGATGATGCATTAGAAAAAGAAGCTACATTAGTTGTGGGAAACAAACGTGAAGGAAATCTAATATACCCGACCTTACTAGACAATATTACAACAGATATGAGAGTTGCTTGGGAAGAACCGTTTGGCCCAGTACTTCCTATTATTCGAGTGAAATCAGATAAAGAAGCCATTACACTAGCAAATGCGTCGAAATTTGGTTTACAAGCAAGTGTTTTTACTAAAGACATAAATAAGGCATTTACTATAGCACCTCAAATTGAAGCAGGTTCTGTCCAGATAAACGGAAGAACAGAACGTGGACCTGACCACTTCCCATTCATAGGAATCAAAGGTTCAGGTATGGGAACACAAGGTATAAAACGGAGTATAGAAGCAATGACTCGTGAAAAAGTTACAATTATTAATATTTATGAATAATTAACTTTAGAGAATCCTCTCCACTCAAAATAAAAGGGGCGTCCACAAGTCGTTATCGACTTAATGGACAGCCCCTTTTCAGTGTGCTTAAACTATTGTTATTTAAATCATCATTATTGGTAATTCATTGCAACTTTAACAAGTGTGGTACCTAATTGTACATCAATAGGTTGCTCATTTTCTGCTAATGTATTAAACGTGATGTCATTTACAAGTAAATTTTCTCTCATTAAATCTTCAAAACGAAGGATCATTTCTTTTACTTCAGTACTTGCAACAATGTTAAGAGATACATACATCTCGACTGGTAAATCTAGTTTCTTTCTTGTGTCTTGAATTGTACGAATAAGCTCTCTTATTTGTCCTTCTTCTATTAATAAAGGCGTTAATTGTACATCTAGCAATACTTTTAATTGCTGATCACCAGCTAGCTCAAAACCAGGTGTTACAGCAGATTCTACAAGAATGTGCTCAGATTTTAAAGTATAGCTGTTTTCATTTACATTAATTTGTACTTCGCCTTGAGAAAGAATTGTTTGTTTTTCTTCTTCCGGCATATTTTCTACATATTGCTTAACGGAATTGACCGCTTTACCAAATGCAGCCCCAGCCGTTTTGAAATTCAGTTTGAAGCTAGCTGATTCATATTTAGTGATATCATTAGCAAATGTAACCGTCTTGACGTTTAATTCATCTTTTATGATATTTGTATAAGCATCTAATGAACTAGAGTCTCCATTTTGCCAAACGATGATTTGATGAAGCGGTTGCTTGGTTTTTAATGAAGTACTATTACGAATACTTCTTCCGAATTCCACTATTTTCAAAATTGTTGCCATATCTTTTTCTAGCTCCGGATTAATGACTGTTTTATCCGCTTTTGGGTAGTCTTGCAGATGTACACTACTGTTGTGTAGTTTTAAGTGAATATCCTCTGCGATATAAGGTACAAAAGGTGCTAGTAAGCGGCTAACTGTACTTAATGTCTCAAATAGGGTAGAGTAAGCTGCTTTTTTGTCTTCTGATAGACCTGAAGCCCAGAAACGATTTCTAGAACGTCTTACATACCAATTACTCACTTCATCAACTAACGCTGCAATCTCTCTTGTAGCAGCTGTAAATTGGAACTCATTCATAAACTCTTCTACAACTTTGACTGTATTATGCAAACGAGAAAGCATCCATTGATCTAAGATTGTTTTCTTGCCTGTTTGATTTGAATCATATTCAAAACCATCAATTTTCGCATACATAGCATAAAATTTATACGTATTATCTAATGTATCAACTAGTTTTGATTTTGCATCTTGCACGGTCTTTTTCGAGAATCGTTTAGGATTCCAAGGGGAACTATCGATCAAGAATGCCCAACGTAGAGCATCAGCACCGTATTCTTGAATCAATTCAACTGGATCTAGGGCGTTGCCTTTACTCTTCGACATTTTCTGGCCGTTCTCATCTAATACATGACCTAATGATAAAACGTTTTTATATGGTGCCTGCCCAGTAAATAGGGTAGAAACTGCTAATAGGCTATAGAAGAAGCCCCGTGTTTGGTCAATACCTTCTATAATTACATCTGCAGGGAATTGTTTTTTAAACTTCTCTTTGTTATCAAATGGATAGTGGTGTTGCGCAAATGGCATTGAACCGCTGTCAAACCAAACGTCAATAACTTCTGGCGTTCGTTCCATCTGTCCATGACATTTAGGGCAAGCGCACTGGACATCATCAATATAAGGCTTATGAAGCTCTATACCATCATCTAAATTAGTTGTAGCGATCTCTTTTAATTCTTCAATGCTACCAGGAGCTACTTCATAGCCACAATCATCACAAATCCATACATTTAATGGGGTACCCCAGTAGCGGTTTCGGCTAATATTCCAATCCACTAGATTTTCAAGGAAGTTTCCAAAACGCCCGTTTTTGATATGCTCAGGATACCAAGTGACTATTTCGTTATTCGCAAGCATTTGCTCTTTCAGTGACGACATATTGATAAACCAGCTATCTGTCGCATAGTAAAGAAGCGGTGAATCGCAACGCCAGCAGTGTGGGTAGCTATGCTCATACTTTTCTTTGCTAAATAGCAGACCTTTTTCAGAAAGCATTTTAATAATATCTACATCACAGTCTTTTACAAATCTGCCCTCAAGATCAACTACCTCTGCTGTGTAACGACCTTGCAAGTCGACTATATTCACAAAAGATAAGCCATTTTGTTGAATAGTTTTATAGTCATCTTCACCATAGGCCGGTGCAATATGAACGATACCGGTACCACTGCTCTCCGTTACGTATTCAGCTAAGACAACGATATGTCCTTTTTCGACAGTTGCATAATTGAATGGAGGCAAATAACGTATCCCTTCAAATTCATGTCCTTTATGCTCACTTAGAACTTCAACATCTTCACCTAGCACTTTTTCAACTAATGATTTTGCGACAATGAAGATCTCTGATTCTTTTTTAACTCTTACATAAGTTAATTCTGAATTCATAGCAAGTGCTACGTTAGCAGGTAAAGTCCAAGGTGTTGTCGTCCAACCTAAGAAGAATTCATTTTCTTTATCAGCTAATTTGAATTTCACTGTAGCAGATAAATCTTTTACATCTTTATAGCCTTGTGCGACCTCATGTGAACTTAATGATGTTTGGCAGCTAGGGCAGTAAGGTGAAACACGATGCCCTTTATATAACAAGTTGTCTTTATGCACTTTACTCAAGATGTGCCATACACTTTCGATATAGTCATTGCTTAATGTCATATAAGGATCATCCATATCAACCCAATAACCTAATTCTTCGGTAAATGAACGCCATTTCTTCTCGTAAGTGAAGACACTTTCCTTACATTTCTTAATAAATGGCTCTATACCATAACGTTCAATCTCTTGTTTACCCGAAATACCTAGTTGCTTTTCAACACCTAGTTCTACAGGAAGACCGTGTGTATCCCAGCCTGCTTTTCTTTCTACTTGGAATCCTTGCATCGTTTTATAACGTGCCACAACATCTTTAATCGTTCTGCCAAATGCATGGCCTACATGGGGTAGACCGTTTGCAGTTGGTGGACCTTCATAAAAAACAAACGGTGTGCTTCCTTCTCTTGCATCAACAGAAGCTTGAAAAGTATCTTGTTCTGTCCAGAGGTTACGAATGCGTTGTTCACGTTGTACTGTATTTTCTTTACCTTCAATCGAATTCATTGATATCGCTCCAATACTAAATTATATAAAAACATACAAAAAACCCCGTCCCAAGTAAGGGACGGGGTTAACCGCGATACCACCCTAATTCTATTGAAAACCGCTCAATAGCACTCAGCAACGTACAATCATACGTGTTCCTTTTAACGGCGGACACCCGGATAGACCTACTGAATCTTCAGACTATCTTCTCAGAGAGGATCTTCACATTACACTTAAACACTGACTTGCACCGATCTGTCAGCTCTCTAGGGAATAAGATGTAACGCTACTCTTTCTCATCAACGAATTTGTATGCTTTTATTGAGAATTATCGTAACAGAACAGAAAAAAATTGTCAAATTATTAAAGAAGGTATCTACACATTAAAGGAAATGAAAGAAGGGGAGGGATGATACTAGTTTATTGTTGTAGAAATCTGGATATTTAGAGTTTAGATAATGTAGATAGAGAATAGTGAAATTTAATTATACAAAAATGAAAGTTTTGTTAAATGGGATAACTGAAAATAGTGTAATCTAAAAAGTATATTATAAATTCAAAAGAATCTATAAATAAAATAGCGAATTTAATAGAAAAAGTGGGTTACACTATAACGTTTTAGAACACAGAGATACACAAATCTATTTTTCATGAACGCTCACAGCAACCAAAATATGCGAATGAATACTTTTGAACCATTGATACATAAGCGTTTGTGAAGGTTTATTCACCTGTATTTTTATTGCAGAAACTATACATATTAGGACGAATAAAGGAAAATTAATATAATTTTTGTAAATATTTGTCACTTATTGGAATAAGGTTTGAGTTTTGATATGTTACTATTATTTTTACCAATCTATTTTTTTCCGATAGGTAAGACAACAAATACTATTTACATTTAGTGATTAACAAAAGTGAAGCGGTGATCAAAAATGAAATTTATTGAAATAGGAATTGGCAACACGTGGATTGTTAGGACAGAGACAGAATTAGAGGACGGTTCTGAATTTGAGGAACGAGGTATAATAGGACCGATTATTTTAAAATCGGTTTATCTTCGAATTTGGTTATTTAAAACGGTAGTAATCCTAGATTCAAAGGAAGGTTTAAAGAAGTTGAAAAAGAAGCGAAACTCCCTTAAGTTAGTATTGGGTATTCAAAGTAAATAAGATAAAGAAGGAAACTTCGCATTTATGTAATTAAAATTTGTGCTACAGCCGTTTACGAAGTTCTTTTAGTTCGTCACCTATTTTTTTTATTTCTTCTGTTTGCTCTAGAACATTATTATTTAATCTTCGTACAGCTTCAAATACAGCAAAAATCGCGCAAATAATTATAATCCCAATAACTCCCATTTTACACCTTCTTTCTAATTACATAATAGTACTTATCATAGATTAATTGGACTATTATGTAAATGCTATGCAGTTTATAGATAGAATAATTAGAGGATAGGTACAAATTATTTAAGAGGTGATAATGGAATGAAAAGAAATACAGTAATTTGGATAATAATCATATTAATTTTGATAGTAGTTTTGCCCCTATTAAACTGGATTTTATTAGACATTCAACCATGAGTAGCATGTTTACATAAAAGAAACTAAGGTGCATCATTTGAATTAGTTTTATAGATTCGTCTTGCTAATCAAGTCGAATGTTTCTCAACTTCTCTATTGTAGATAGACACTTAAGCATCCTGTATTGTTTATAAGCAGCAATACAGAATTCCTTATTTATTTTGTTCATTACTTGTATCGTTCAATTCATTAATCAGTCGAACTGCTTCTTCTACATGTGCCACATCAAGAATTTGTATGTTTAAATTTTGTTTCTGCTGAATTTCCAAAGCTTCTTTTCTATTTGCACTTGGAACGATCATCAATGAAAAACCGGATTTTTCAGCAATTTGCATTTTTTCTTTTAAAATCCCTATGGCTAATACGTCTCCCGTTTCGCTAATTGCCCCTGTAACAGCAATCTTTAAGTCATTTTGCAAATCGCCCCTCACAATAAGTCCTGTTAACGCTAAACCTAACCCAGCGCTACTTCCATCAATATGATCGTTATTTAAAAATTTGTTAATCCTTCCATGCTCTTGTCCTAAAAAATGATTCACGTTTTCTCTCATTTGTTCTACGCTATCTTTCCCAAGATGGAACCACTTCAATAATTGTCGGTTCTTACTTCCGTACCGGTCCGAATTGGTGATTTTAGTAATATCCAGATAGTCTATTTGTTGTTCTTTTAAAAGGTCTATAACAGCGTTTTTGTTTTCAGTAAATTGGAAATCAACTCGATTTACCCCTATTAAATAGATTCCTGAACCTTCGTATACTTCTAAAGGATCTGTATATCTGTATGCAGCGTGTGTGTATGCATCATAAAATATCAGAGGTATTTCGTAACAAAATAGTAGGGCCATCAACAATGTAATTAACACGACTTTTCGTTTGATAGCACATTTTTTCCGATACACAATAAGCGCAATCGATAAAATGATTAAGCTAAGCAATAAAATAACGACAAAAGAAACTCCACTGATCACATCTTGAAGATACAATAACAGTAATAAGAAATAATAGATCATCGTAAAAAACACATTCACTATATAAGGTAAACTTCTTTTGAGTTTAATGATAATACCTTCACTCCTCACTTTAGTGCAAGTATATTTTTAATTTCTAGAAAAATGCAGATAATCCCTTTGTTTTGGAAATTATCATTTTTTTCAATTTCACATAAAAAAACCGTTTGTACGTTTGTACAGCGTAGATTAACGCTTTATAAACGTTTTTTTTTGCCTATTGAACCATTATGGAGCATTGTTTCAATCTTAAAAGAAGGAACTTTTTATACCTTACTTTAATTTATACATTGCTTTATAAGGTATGAATGTTTTATAATCTGTTTGTACCTAACAAAGCAAGGTATTGTTGAAGGAGAGAATTACGTGGAAATTGATAAGGAGATATTACGAGGTTATATAGACACAATCATTTTAAGCTTGCTTTACCATGACGATATGTATGGTTATGATCTGAGTAAAGAAGTTAAAAAACAAAGCAAGAATTCATTCGAAATAAAAGAAGGAACTTTGTATTTATCTTTTAAACGTTTAGAGAAAAATGGCTATGTAACGAGTTATTGGCAAGAAGGAAGTGCAGCGGCTAGAAGAAAGTACTATCATCTCTCGAATACAGGAAAAGAGTATTTAACCCATAAAAAAGCGGAATGGCTTTTCATGAAACAATTAATGGATCAATTTTTGGAAGGAGTCGAGTAACATGACACTAAGTAAAGAAACGAAAAACAAAATCAATCAATTCGTGAAGCAGAATACCAAGCTAAGTGTAAGTGATAGTAAAGAGCTTACATACTTTGAAGAACTTGCGATTCAAGCGAATCAAAAATTAGGGGAGGCGAAGAAGACTGCTGCTAAATTTAAATGGTCTTCACAAAAGAATAATGAAGCACAAGAAGAGTTAATGAGTTATATGGACGATTATATTCAAGATTTAATGATAGAAGAAGGCATTTCTGAAGCAGATGCATTTGAAAAAGCTAAGGCATCGTTTGCAGTTGAAAATCCAGACAATCCTATGCTAGATAGAAATGCTAAATGGATGCAATATCTCGAACCAAATATTGAGGAAGCAATAGGGCTATATTACGCAGCATTTATGTTCATCGGTTTAACATTAGGTGCGTTAGTAGGGGTTATTTTACAAATGGTCGTTCTAAAAGAGAGTATTGGATTATTATTCTTTATTATCACGGGTATTGGTTTAATGATGGGGCTAGCTTTCGGGATGCTAAAAAATGCGAAAATCCGATTAAATAGCACAAATTAAAATAAAAATAAGAAAGAGCCTGTTTTGTTAGTCTTATCAAAACGAGGCTCTTTCACTTATTAATATATGTTGATATAGTTATAGAAGTAAGAAGAGGATTACGAAGCATAAACTTGTGTAATCCATTCGAGTAGAGCTTGATAGACAACATTTATAGTCAGGACAATAAATTATTACAATTAGAAATACAGGTCTTATGAATTTCTTGTTGAAAATGGAAGGTTGGACATAGAAATTGGCAATATTAGCGTCTTTGATTTTTTTAGTAACACTTGTACTAGTCATTTGGCAGCCAAAAGGATTGTCTATAGGGTGGTCTGCATGTGGTGGAGCCATCATTGCATTAATTTTAGGAGTAGTGGATTTTACTGATGTATTAGATGTTACATCGATCGTTTGGAATGCGACGTTAACTTTTATAGCAATTATCATTATTTCACTCATATTAGATGAAATAGGTTTCTTTGAATGGTCTGCACTTCATATGGCTAGGGCAGCAAAAGGAAATGGTCTTAGAATGTTTATCTATGTCACTGTTCTAGGAGCATTAGTAGCAGCATTTTTTGCAAATGATGGTGCAGCCCTTATTCTAACTCCCATTGTATTGGCTATGGTTCGAAACCTACAGTTTGACGGTAAAAAAGTATTTCCGTTTATAATAGCAAGTGGATTTATTGCTGATACGACCTCTTTGCCCTTAGTCGTAAGTAATTTGGTAAATATAGTATCGGCGGACTTTTTCAATATTAGTTTCTCTGAGTATGCATCACGAATGATTATCCCCAATTTCTTTGCACTTATTGCAAGTGTTATAGTATTGATTTTATTATTCCGTAAAGTTATTCCGAAGAATTATAACCCAACAGTATTAAAGAAACCTGTTGATGCAATTCGTGATGTCACAATGTTTCGTTTATCGTGGTACGTATTAGGAATACTGCTAATTGGTTACTTTTCAAGTGAAGCTATTGGTATTCCTGTATCATTTATTGCAATCCTTGTTGCATTGTTCTTTCTAATAATGGCTAGAAGAAGTAAAGCCGTTAATACCGGAACAGTTATTAAAGGGGCACCATGGAACATCGTTTTCTTCTCAATTGGTATGTACGTAGTTGTTTACGGTTTAAAAAATGTTGGTTTAACAAATGTTGTGTCTGATGTTATTCAATGGACAGCAAACCAAGGATTATTTGCTGCGACAATGGGTATGGGTTTCTTAGCTGCTATTCTGTCATCGGTAATGAATAATTTACCTACAGTTATGATTGACGCACTAGCTATTTCAGAGACTACTACAGACGGAGTTATACGTGAAGCATTGATTTATGCCAATGTTATTGGTTCTGATTTAGGACCAAAAATTACACCAATTGGCTCTTTAGCCACGTTACTTTGGTTACATGTTTTATCCTTAAATGAAGTCAGAATTTCATGGGGTACATATTTTAAGACAGGTATAATATTAACGATTCCCACGTTATTTCTTACATTGCTTGGTCTTTATTTATGGTTAGTAATTATTCATTAAAATGAAATTTTCAAATTAAAATACCTTCTTGCACAGTATAAACATCAAATTTACTGAGCTTGAAGGTATTTTAATTATTACGTAGTAATTAAAAGATTGACTAATCTATTTCAGTACTTTTTACTAAACTAATGTTAATACAATCGACGCATTGATTCAATCTCCACAATTCGCTCACGTCTGTCTAAAGAGTCCTCTCGGTCAATCATTTGTTCATCATGGTGAATGGGCTCGTCTATCATTGCACCTTTCTTATCAATTATTTTATCTGATTGCCCTAAATCATTAAATGGATCTTGACCAGTGACTAATATGGTTCCGCCAGCTTCTAAAATTCGTGTGTAATGTGCATTTTCTTCATCCGTTAATTTCAATTTCTTTAAACCTTCTTCAATAGCGGAGTCATCAGAAAACCATGACTTAAACTGGTCAACCCAATTGCCTGTAGGATGTCTTTTAATGTCCGAATCCCATTTTAAATTCGCAAATTTACTACTATCCTTAGTGAAAATGTGAATATTGTTGCTTATAATACCTCCTGAGCGTAATTCTTCAATTTTAGTTAATACCGCCTGAGTACCATAGACAACTACAATCTTTTGACTTAAGTTGTTTTGCATGTCAATTCCTCCTTAAATAATTATGCTCCTTAGTTCTTTACCCTTAATGGAAAAAGTATAAACGCAACCCAACTACTGTCATTTATGTACATTCTTTGTTTGAATTCTAGGTGTGCAGCCTTCAGTTAAGTACCTACTTCCTTCATTTTGTAAACATTAGAAAAGACAGGTTAAAAAAACCTGTCTTTTCTGGTGGATTATGATTTTTATCCAACAGTGTCCATAATAGCTACCTTAACAGTAGCCACCGCCACCGCCACCGTAACCACCGCAGTTCATGAAACTTGCGCCAATGATAATTAAAAGAATAAATAGAACGATAAGTAACGCGAAGCCTGATCCATTATTACGACCACCTTCGTACCCGCCATTGTCATTTCCCATATTGTACACCTCCTATACATCTGATAGTTCATTCTATGTCAAGATTGAAAGAGTGTTTGGGTTCATTGATTTAGTTTTATGAAATTATTTTAAAATTACCGAAAATAAAACCCGCAAGGTATTACACGTCTCTTTAATTATTAACTTCTTTCAGGTTGCTTACAGTAAATAGAAACGTTTATGCTATTGAATGTTTTATAGAAGGTGGACGACTAGTGGGCTTGTATCTTTTGAAATAGAGCATGTATTGACATAGAAATTAATAAGAAATTGCTTCATCAATAGTTGTCTATATAAAACTAATTACCAATACTTTTATTGGAAAATCAGCCCTAAATGTTATAATTATCTAAAAAACGGTGGGGATTTCATGATAAATGCTTTAAAAGCGCGTTTAATTCAAAAGAGCAATTATCTTACACAAAGTGAAATAGAGCTATTAGAAAAAGCTATTATTTTTGCTGAGAAAGCACATCATGGACAAAAGAGGGCTACGGGAGAGCCGTACATCACTCATCCCTTAGCTGTTTGCGAAATACTGTTAGAGTATAAGGCGGATATAACCTCTTTAATTTCAGCATTACTACATGATGTAGTGGAAGATACGGATATTTCTATTCATGAAATTCAACTTAACTTTGGTAAACAAGTTTCTACAATCGTAGAAGGATTGACCAAAGTTGAGAAAGGTCTACTTGAAAAAGAAGAGTACAGTGCAGTCAATACAGAAAAACTGCTAACTGCTTCTATTATTGATATTAGAGTAGCAGTTATTAAAATTGCAGATCGATTGCATAACATGAGGACTCTTTCAATAAAAAAAGTTGAAAAGAAAATCCCTTATGCAAATGAAACAATAATCTTTTTTGCGCCACTTGCTGAGCGACTAGGGTTATACAAAATTCAAGACGAGTTAGAGGCATTATCATTCAGTTATTTGAACCCACCCAAGTCTAATACAGTTCAAAAGTTAATAAACAACTACGCTAAAAAATTTAATGATATTTTTTTAATATGCTCTGATAAATTACAAAAGGAAGGTAATTCTCTAGTTATTGATTTGGATTGGGGTAAAGAACCGTTATATAGATCTTATTGTCTTTTACTAGAAGAACATGCCATATCTGATTTATTCTCCATAAAAGTAATTACAAATTTACCGCTGCATTGTTATACTGCACTTGGTATAATACATAATCTATATACACCAATAGAGGATCAATTAATGGATAATATTGCAATAGTGAAAAGTCCATTTTTAAAACATTTAAAGACCAAAGTACTTGTCGACAATATCGAAGTAAACTTCATCATTCAGAGTGAGTATGATAAAAATCTAAATGATACTGGGGTATTTGCCTTATTAAAGAGTGGTTTATCAAGTAGTGAAATAACGAATTTAAGTAGAAATTTGTTAGGGGACTCTATACACACAGTAAAATCTATCTCAAATTCGCCAATCGAATTTTATGATTTAATAGCTTTCGAATTGCTTCAAAGGGTAATTACAGTGTATACACCAAAAATGGATGTGATCTCTTTACCAAAAGGCTCAACTATTATTGATTTCGCTTTTTCATTAAATTCACAATTAGCTAGGTGTATGTCTGCTGCAATAGTAAATGGTAAGCGTCGCCCCGTTTATAAAGTACTAAATGATATGGATATTGTAGAAATAGTTACGACAAACAAAGAGATGGTCAAATCTGATTGGTTAATTCATGCTCAAACTTCGAAAGCTATTAAAGAAATAAATGAATTCCTGAAAATGTAATTATTTAATGATTTTAATATTGAGTTGCTGGAGCAGCTCTTTTTTATTGACGTTTCAAGAAAAATTTTTATAATATTCCTTGGCAACCATTTAAACAATTCTTTCGTTATAAGTATTAGATTTTACGCTTTTTATAAAAATTATGAAATCTAACGGTGATTCCAACAATAAAGTAGTTACTATATATCAGAAAGATTAGGTGAATGATTATGGAAGAGAAAAAGTGGTATAAACAGAAGAAATATCAAATTATACTTGGTATTGTACTGTTATTAGTATTAGGGGTAGGTGGCTACGCATTTAGCTTATATAATTCTTTCAATTCCGCTCTTGATAATATGCATCATCCTGTAGATAAAACAGATAAGAGAGAAAATGATATATCTATAAAAAAACAAGATCCTTTCTCTGTATTATTGTTAGGTGTAGATGAGAGAGCTAACGATTCAGGTAGATCAGATACAATGATCGTATTATCAGTCAATCCAAAAGAAGAATCTGTGAAAATGTTAAGTATTCCTCGAGATACAAAGACTGAAATTGTAGGGAACGGAACAGTAGAAAAAATTAATCATGCTTATGCTCGTGGCGGAGCAGAAATGGCCATTGCAACAGTCGAAAACTTCTTAGATATACCAATTGATTATTATGTGAAAGTAAACATGGAAGGCTTTAAAGATATAATTGATACGCTGAATGGTGTCACAGTTGTAAATGATATGGATTTGACCTACAAAAACTATCACTTCCCAAAAGGCGAGATAGAGCTGAATGGTAAAGAAGCGCTAATATTCTCTCGTATCCGATATGAGGATCCTCGTGGAGACTTTGGTCGTCAAATTAGACAAAAACAACTTATTCAAGCAGTTTTAGATAAAGGAACAAATCTATCATCGCTATTAAAAATAGATGATATTCTTGGTAATTTAGGAGATAATATTAAAACGAATTTCACATTGAAAGAAATGTTAAATATTCAGAAACAATATAAATCATTGAATAAAAATATAGAGCAAATTCAATTTGAAAAAGGTAGTGGAGGAAAAGAAGCAGGGGTATGGTACTATTACCCTGATGCAAATGAGCTAAGCGAAATTAAACAAACGTTTAAAGGTCATCTTTTATTAAAATAGAACCTATGTATTAAAATCCCGTATCCTTTGTGGAATACGGGATTTTTATATTTTATTCCATAACGAATAAATTCTAAAGATACATAAGTACTTGTAGAAAAAGGTCATATCGCCATTAAAAAAACTGTATAAATTAACAAGCACATTTTTCTTTAAGACGTTGAAGATTCTCAAATTGTAAAAAAAGAGGGGGAAATCACATAGATTTTGTTAGAGACTACGCAATGTACATGGCGATTTTCGGTGTGTTTGGATCAAGCTGGTTTGGCTGGGCACAGGAAAAACCGAGAGAAAGCTGGAGAAAGTTTTTAGGAATTGCTTCTGTATTCTCGCTTTTAGTTGGATTAGGAGGCATATTTTTAAGCGTGACAAATTGGCATCAACCAAGCGCATTGTCGGAAGCGGGAGCATACAAGAGTTACTTAATCTTCTTGTATGCCGAATTCTTCGTAGCAGGGTTCGGCGCTTTCTTATTGATTAAAAATAAAAGAAAAGACTACGTGGCTCCTTGGGTTGCCTTTATCGTCGGCATACATTTTATCGGGTTAAAAAGTATCTTCGAAGACGCCAGTTTATATCTCTTAGCAACTTTACTCATAGCAATCTCAATCATCTCAATATTTCTCTCTAAAAAGCTTAAAGTAGCCAATAGCGCTATAACCGGCATCGGAGCGGGTATAGTACTGTTTTGCTATGCAATATTAGGATTAATCCGTTTTATACTTGCTAACTAAATAGAAAACCTATCAGTTTCGGCTGGACGACATTTTTTTAAAAAAACAAAACCAAAAGGAAATATTCAAACAACCTCTGAAATATAGATGTATAGATAATAAAAAATATATCTGTTTTCAACAGACGAAAAACACCCTAGGAGATGATGAAATTGGAAATACAGGTGAATCAAATTGAATTAAATGGACTTACTTTTCAATATCGTGAGAGTGGGGAACCTTCTGCACCGCCGCTTGTAGCACTTCATGCGCTGGGAAAAAGTTCAGAATCTTGGGATCAAGTTGCTGCAGTATTAGGAGAGAATTACCGCATTTTAGCTTTAGATCAACGTGGGCACGGTGGGAGTGCGAGAACGAGTACATACACTTTTGAACTGATGTGCGAGGACTTGCTTCATTTTGCGAATGCTTTGAATTTAGAACGTTTTACGCTACTAGGTCATTCCATGGGGGGAACAGTATCCTATCTTTTCTCAGAGAATTTCCCAACAAGAATAGAAAAGTTGATTGTTGAAGATACTCCTCCTCCTTTTCCGGATAAGCAGATCGAGATTCCCTCTAACCCAACTAAGCACCTACCGTTTGATTGGCTAGTTGTGCCTTCTATTCTAAAACAACTTAATGAACCAAACCCCGAATGGTGGGCGCGCCTTGCGGATATTAACCAACATACTCTTATAATAGGCGGTGGATCCAGCCATATTCCTCAAAACAAATTACTCGAAGTTTCTAAATTAATCCCGAATTGCGAATTGGTGACGATAGAAGATGCCGGTCACTTTGTCCATGATGATAATTTACCAGTCTACTTAGCTAAGGTAAAAACTTTTCTTAATGCATGATTTTCTGATTGCTTTCACTGTTACCCCTGACTCTTTTTTAACAAATGGGCATGAAATTTTAACGAAATTATTATTATATTTAAGTGCAGTGAAGTAATTACCTCAAAAATTAAATAGTTTAAAATAACCCCGTACTTTAATTAGGACGGGGGTTATTTGTGTTTGAGTTTATATTAGTACTAACACTTTGCATTTGAAGGTCCAAAAAGGTTAATTATCCAACGCCTTATATTGTCAAAAGGTTCTGATTCACAGCCTTTTTAGAAAGACCAAAACAATGACAAAAAAACATTGTAATTTAGAAAAGTTAGTGACTTTACTATCCATTGAGTCGCAAAAAGACCAGATTAATTTATCAAATGCCAAAAAAGGCTTTATGAGCGTTTTTAAAGGGGTTTAATTAAAAGGGTAGGGAAGTGCTGTGTTTTAAAATTTAACATGGTTATGAATGTCCTAGCGGGCCTTAAAAGTACAGAGATATAGATAATGAGATGTTTTATCCTATTTAAAATAAATAATATTATTGTTAGGTGTTGTTAATCTTTATTAGAAATAACTTTACCTTGTGGTGTACTTATAGAATATTTTAAAAGTATTAGTTGGATAAAACTTTCTGAAAAATCTTAAGTAGATTAGAAAGGAGCATATTGGAAATCTAATGATGTTCTGGATATTCTTGCTGATAGAACTAAAGTGATCCAGAATGCCTCAGTATGTTAAATGCTTGTGAATGAGTTACTTGATCAACCGAATGCGTAAAATGTATAACTGGATAGTTTAAATGGATCTATGTATGAATTTAATGAACATCAACAAAACGCCATTTCACCATAAATTTCAAAAATATCTCACTGTTTCAAGTATACTTATGAACTGAAACGCAACTTCCTATAATGTATATTATGTTCGGGGCGTTCTGTGATTAAGAGTAAAAGTGGATTTTCATCACTCTACTCTATGTTTGTAACTCGTGTTTTTCACATCTTTTAGATCTATGTATTGTACGCTATATTCAATGACATCGTTTATATATACTTGATGTTGTTTCGCAAAAACCTTCAAAGCTTCTAAAAGATCAGCATCGTATGTTGTCTTATACTGTACTCGATCTGTCGGACGGGTTGCTTTATCATAGACGATTGTATTTTGATTTAATACTGCTTGTACACCTGATTCCAACAAGTAATTGATATGAGTATCATAATCATCAGCCATTACTTTTAGTTTTTCCAAAACCGCAGCACTTATATTCGTGCGAAATTTAACTCGGGCTATATCTGTTGCTTGAATCAATTTCCCATTTGATATTTTCCACATAAAAAACACCAACTCCTAGCTTATTTTTAATAAAAAGTGCCCTTTCCCCTAGTATACAAACGAGTGTTCTTATATGCAATAGTCAGGTTCTTATTACTACACGGAGATTTATTCAAAAAAATGGATGATACTCTGTATAGATAATGTATTTTTACACTATATAAGGTTAAATTACATTGTTTTAATGAGAAAAATGCCCTTTTTACGTGTGTAGAACATTTGTTCTTAGTAGCCAAAAAGGGCATTTTTTCTGAAAGAAATAAATGCTGAAAGATAAATTCATTACAAAAAAGCGTCTAGAAATTATATATTACCAAGTGAGTCCCTGCCCTAAATATACACCAAAGAGATTAGATGGTTTCTTTTTATCTATAAATTATTGGTACTAATTCGTTACCTCTGTTTTCTAACACTTATGACGACGTTACATATGTGCGGAGAGAAAAAGTATTTATTTTGAGTTAACCGCAAGATTCATAGATTAACAAGGGTTTAACTTATGTATTCATAAACTTTAAAGGAAAAGCTTTTAGTGAGAGAGAATATTAAAATAACGCTTAATTTGGAGGGAAGTTTATGTTTATCGTAAATGTTGAAGGTGCAATTTACAAAAATGAAAAATGGCTTTTAATAAGACGCAGCAAAAAGGAAGAACATGCTGGCGGCTTACTTTCTCTAGTTGGTGGTAAAGTTGAACTAGATAATACATCAACTGATGTATTAGAGAAAACATTAAAAAGAGAAATCTTTGAAGAAGTTGGTATTGAGGTTTCAAATCTTAGATATGTGAATAGTTCTTTTTTTGTTACGGAATCAGGATTAAACGTAATAGACATTGTTTTTCAATGCGATCACGAGTCTGGAGAAGCATATGCTAAGTGTATAGATGAGGTAGACGATGTTTATTGGATGTCGACAGAGGAGATTTTACATAACTCAGAAATACCAATTTATCTAAAGGAAAACATAAAGTTAGCTAAAAAGTTAATAGCTGTTTAAGTGACTTTATTGGTGAAAAACAGTTAGACAATGATATAAATGGCCGTCTAAGATAAAAAGTCGCTTTCCCCTTGTTGCGGTGAAAGCGACTTTAATTTATATAGACGCCCATAGAACGTTAAATTCGTATTATAGGCGGGAATCGTTGCAATTAAAACAAATCAGGCACGAGTAAATCAGTATTCGCCAAGGATTTTGACGGCTTTTTCTGTGAGTGAAGTGTCAATTGCTTTGTCGAAGTCGAACTCCCCTTGTGTTGCACCATTTGCTTTATACATATCATATTGCGCATGAATGTCATCAATACGCATTTTACCATCTGGATCAAGGCCAGTTACAAATACTTTTTCCCATAGCTTCGCATCTTTTAATGCTGTATGTTTTGTCATGATGTCGATGATTTGCTCTTTGCCCTCACCTTTGATGAACGCATCATTATAGTCACGTACCCCTTTTAAATAAGCCAACATAAAGCGAAGCGAAACGTCTTGCTCTTCTGTCATAAATTTAGGAGATGCTAATACTAATGCGATTTGAGAATCTGGCGCAAAATCTGTTGTATCTCCAAAACGTGTTAGTATGCCTTTTTCGATGCCTTGAGCGATTAATGGTTCAATACTAAGTGCAGCATCAATTGAGCCGTTGTCGAGGGCACCAAGCATGCTACCGAAGTCATTCATTAGTGTGAATTTAACATCCTTATCAGTCAATCCTGCATGTTCTAGCATTCTTTGATAGATATAGCCATCAATCGCGTTCTTTGCAGAGACGGCAATCTTTTTTCCTTTGAAATCTGAGTAGTCATTAATTTTACCTTTCATATGGTTACCAATTACAAATGAGAAATAGGATTTCCCTTGTACGTTATGCCCTTTATCTGCAATAATTTTAACGTCAATTCCCTGTGCAATTGCATTAAAGAAAGAGGCTGTTGATATTCCTCCTGCAATATCTACTTCACCCGCTGCAAGTGCAGGTAACATGTCATCACTATTTGCAAATTGAGCAAATTCTACCTCAATATTATAATCCTCGAAGTAACCTTTCTCTTTAGCGATATAAAAACCTGCCCCTGATGCCGCTCCGTCCTCGGCAATAACAACTTTCGTTTTTTTACTTAAAGCAGCCAAATCGCCTGACGGATTGTCTTTACTTATTTCGTTATTGTCTTTCGTTCCTGTAGTTCCCTTATTTCCTGTTTGTTTATCCGAACACCCCGCAACGAACATTGCAAGGATTAGGAATGGTATAAATAAACCTAACTTTAACCATTTTCGCATGTCATGCCCCCTTTTACTAACTACTTTCTTGATTTTTGCACTTCATCTTGCAGATGCTTCCAAATGTCTAAAAAATGACCTGCTGTACGTTGGTCCGCTCTTATTTGCTCTATATTTCTAGGCCTTGGTAAATCATTTTTAATCTCTTTCACAATTCTACCAGGTTGCGAACTCATTAAAAGAATTCGATCGCTTAGTAGCAACGCTTCATCAATACTATGCGTTATAAATAGCACTGTTTTCTTTGTTTCTTCCCAAATAGATAAGAGTTCTTCTTGTAATATAAATTTATTTTGCTCATCAAGTGCTGCAAATGGTTCATCCATCAGTAAGATTTCAGGATCATTGGCAAATGCACGTGCAATACTTACACGTTGCTTCATACCTCCAGAAAGTTCCTTTGGATAAAGTGTTGAAAACTTTTCTAGGCCAACTTTTTCTAAATAGTAAGATGTACGCTCTTTGATCAATTCAGCTGGTAGATGTCTCATTTTCAGACCGAATGCAACATTATCTTCCACGGAGAGCCAAGGAATAACGCCTCTTTCTTGGAAAACCATCGATTGCAGAGGTCGATTTTCTTCACTCTCCACAATCTTAAATTCACCAACACTCGTTGTTTCGAGACCGGCTAAAATACGTAGCAACGTTGTTTTACCGCAACCACTTGGACCAACGAGACATACAAATTCACCTTCTGAAATATTGAGAGAAATATGATCCAAAGCAGTGACACTACTATTTTTCTTGTAAAATACTTTCGTCATATCTTGAATTGAAATTTTAGTGTTGTCTTCCACTGCTTCACCTCCAAGATAAAATCTTATTCTGTATCGCCCTTAGCAAAAGTGAAAATAAGTAGCCGAAAAATGAAATGAGTATAAGCCCAACGAACATCTCTTTTAGCATAAAGGCTTTATAAGAGGTCCAAATTAAATAGCCTATACCTGATGTAGCGCCCATCATTTCAGCTGCCACGATCGTTAAGAGAGCAATTGCCTGACCCATTTGAATCCCTTCCATCATGACCGGTAGCGCCCCAGGGAATGCAATTTTCAAGAAAAAGTCCTTAGAGCTAGCTCCGTAATTTTTGGCGACATCTAAATAGATGGAGTCAATATTAATGACTCCTGCCGTTGTATTGATGACAACTGGGAAAAATACACTACCAGCAATCGTTACAACTTTAGAGAAGTCTCCGATTCCAAATAGGATAATGATAATGGGTAACAAGGCGAGAGTAGGAATTGGCATAAGCGCCATTACAATAGGTGAGATGAAGTGCCTAATTGGTGAATACAGACCCATCAATAGACCAATGACAACGCCTGGTATAACCCCAAGTAGGAAACCCACAATAATGCGGTAAAGGGATATGCCAATATGGTTAGCTAGCTCACCACTCATTGCCATGGAATAAAATGTACTTACGATTTCAGATGGCGGTGGAAAGAAACGTGCATCAAGCAAGTTGGTTTGGGAAAGGAACTCCCATAACAGCAAGAGAAAAATAGGTGAAGCGATTGTAAGCATCTGCTTCATACGTTCTTTCAATTGTCTTTTCTTCCATTCCTGTTGTTCGACTTCGACAGGATTGTGATTTTTATTCATTTTATCGTCCCTCATTCTTCACCACCTCTTCATACAAATGATATGTACTTTGCCCTCGAAGTGTGTCACTGGCCTATAAGAAAAGGAATAACGCCTAGTTGCTATTAGCTTGATTAAACCGCTGGAAAAGAATAAATCACATATAAACACAAAAAACCCGGAAATTAAATTCCGGGTTTGATTGCACTTATACCTTCATGATCGTTATAACTGTGACTGTCGTGATTTCGCTGAAGTTCTCAAAAGTTTGTTATGCAGAGTTACCTCTGTTTGTCCATTCACTTGAGATTTTTGACGCTTATCCCTTGCCCAGTTGTGGTGGATTTGTTGAGATTTTGGATCTAAGTGTTCCGGCCTACTCATCGTGTTCCGCCTCCTAGTCATGGTGGATTTATAAGTGAAATCGTAAATAGTATAGCTTACTTACTAATAATAATACGTATCGTTAATTGGTAATTTTTTATTCTATTTTAGTGAATACAAAGGATTATTAAAATGAAATTTGCTCATCCTATAACGTCTGAATCCATTTATCTCCGTAAAGAAAAATGATAATCATCAAAACGAGAGAAAAATTCAGAATAATATTTGCTTCTTTCTTTATAAAATCACCTATGCAAAGAATTAGGAGTAATATAGCTGTTAACCAACCAATATTATATGCACCATATACGGCTGGTGCAAAAGCGATAGATGAAACTGCAGCAACATTCATCAATATGTCTACAAGTGTATTCTTGTCTTTTGACTTAGTTTCCTCCCTTTTAGTAAATTTACGTACTAGATAATAAATAGCAAGAGTAGCTGACAAAAATATAGTCGGAAAAATGATAAAACGCCAAATATTAAATTCATTATTCATATCAATAAATAGAGTATTTAATTTTTCAAAGGAATCTAAATCTATATCATATGTATTTCCTGACTTTGGATCATAAAGTGCAGTCATATAGCCACCATAGTTAACGTTTAAATATATATTTTCACCATTCGATAGCTGTATATCAATAACCCTTATACCTGCCAATGGTTCTATATAGTCAATAGGTTTTGTTTTTGAAATTTTGCTAAGAACTTTTTGGAGTTTTTCAGTATCTTTAATTTTCGTACGTTCAACAAATACCATTGATGAAATATTATAATAGCGTTCTGGCTTTAAGCTACTTTCCCTCAAGTTCCATGCTTCGGTAATCTTTTGCCCATGATACTCTTCTAAAGCAATTGTTTTTTGCTGCTGACGTTCATTACCAACAATCAGTAATACCCCTATCGCTACTACACAGAAAATACTCAGTACAAATGAGCTCCAGTAATTTTTAAATATTTTTTTAATATCACATTCCCCTGTCTTTTAAAGTTCCCCATTAATTTTTATATTATTAATTATTCTACACAATTTATTACCAAAATTAAACAAGCCGATTATTTACATAACACATTATTGAGTACACGCATATTATAAAGGGTTAAATATAGTTAAACAGAGGTGACACATTGTTTATATATGTTGTGAAAGCGGGAGATTCTTTATTTTCCATTGCATCAAAATATCAAGTAAATATGGATAGTATAAGAATTACAAATGGTTTGCAAATACCAAATATAGTCCCGGGGCAAGATTTGCTAATTCCTACAAATGTGTATATTGTTCAGCCTGGAGATTCCTTATATAAAATTGGTCAAATGGCTTTAGTGCCAGTTGAAACGATTAAGCTATATAATGGTTTACACACGAATAATTTATCATTGGGAATGCGTTTATATTTGCCACCTAGAACCAAATATAGAGCAGCCAATTTCAGCTATTTAACTCCTACTACACCAGCAAGAGATATAGAGTTGATAAATCAATTTGCAGATAGCAATTCTTATTATGGTGTTTTTGAATATCATATTTCAAATGACGGTACACTAAGTCCATTGTATCTACACAGCATTAATACATTAAGTCGGCAAAAACAAGTAGCGCCAATTGCTGTCATATCAAATTTAACTGAAACAGGTTTTAGTTCAGAAGTAGCAAGAAGTATTATTAGTAATCCGACTATAAGACAGCAAGCAGTAAATAATATTTATAACGTAGTAAAAGACAATAATTTTGCTGGGGTCAATATTGATTTTGAATTGCTTAAAGATTACGATGCAGCTGATTATGTGATTTTTATCCGCATGGTGAGAAATCGTTTAAGTCCAGAAGGTTATACTACGTCTGTTGCATTACCTGCTAAGACAGATGATACTACGCCATGGACAAAAGGTTATGACTATAAAGGGATTGGTGCTGCAGCTGATTTCGTCTTTCTGATGGCCTATGATTTTCATCATGGAGGTGGTGAACCAGGACCGGTGGCACCAGTAAATGAGGTACGACAAACAATTCAATATGCTAAAAATCATATGAATGCCAATAGAATCATTTTAGGTGTTCCAAATTACGGATATGATTGGACAATGGCTGAAGATGGTTCTGTCATAAGTGCTCGAGCCATTGCAGTAGGTGATGCTGTAAATACCGCAATGTCTTATCAAGTACCGATTCAATACTCCACTCAATATCAGCAAGCTCACTTTGAGTATTGGGACGCATTAGGTAATCGACATATTGTTTGGTTTGAGGATTCAAGATCTCGTGCACGTAAACTTCAAATGGTTGTAGATTACAAAATTAAAGGTATAGGCATCTGGCAACTAGGATTATCATTCCCTCAATCAGTTCATTTAGTGAGGCATTTTTTGAGTAAAAGAATTGTTATATAAGTTGACTAGAAAAAAAGTAAAAATAATAGTTCTTAATACATTCCTATGAAAATATAAACCGCAATTTTCTAATGCAAATAGAAAATTGTGGTTTTTTGTATTATAAGTACTTGAAGGGAATGTAGCTATATCTATTGAATTATTAATAAAGTATTAGTCACTAAAGGTGGTGGATTCATATGATGCCGGTAACAATTATTGAATTGACTTTTATCTTTGTAATTATTTCAGTTATTGGATTATTAGCTCTTTTATTACCTAAGTGGTGGAGGAGATTTACTTGGGGTTTAGCTTGTTTGATTCTTATAATTACAATTGGTTTTTATGTATCGCGACCTTTTATTGTTCAACATCAAACAGAAAAAGCTATTGAGAATTTAAACATATATTTAAAAGTAAAATATGTAGGAGAGTCTTGGGAAATTACTGATACCGATGCGTACCGCATAAAACCAGATGCGTATCTACATGTTAGATTTGATAATGAGCGCTTCGTAACTTATAAATATCAAATTACTAAAAATCAAATAAAACAAACTGGATCCTAGATTTCTACTACTGGTTTAACACCCGAAGAAGAAGGAGTATCCCCTATTCATGCTGAAAAATAGTATAATTAAAAATAAGAAGCACATTAATCTGTGCTTCTTATTTTCTTAACTTTACCTACTTCCTTCCACAAAACCCTTAACAATATGAATGGCAGACCATTCACCTTCAGATGTTTCAACTATTGGATAAACTCTTGGGAATAGTTGAGCAGTTATTTCCTCTACAGACATACCTTTCTTATGCAAATTAATAATTTGCGACTGTAACACTTCTAAATGGTCAATCTTGTTTTTTATTTCCTTATGGCCATCTTCTATATATCCTGCGTGGCAGCAATACATATCTTTAAAATCATAGGTTAATAATTTCCGTAAGGATTGTAGAGTATCGACGATATTTTCTTCTGCTAAAATTACTTTCGTTTTTTCCTGAATAAACAAATCACCAGTAAACAATGCACCAGTTTCCTTGTTTAGGAACGCTAAATGATCTTGAGTATGACCAGGTGTATTAATTACATCCCAAGTCGCATTTTTTGATTGGAACGTCTCTCCGATTGCTTGGGCTTGAAATGGCTCGCTTTGTCCCCAAAAGTACTGACGATACTTTGGATAGATATATTCTTTACTACAGCGCTCGACAGAGTCTTTATGAATATAGAAAGGGATATCTCTCTGTTCTTTTATCCAAGCTGCACAACCAATATGATCCTCATGGAAATGCGTAAGCATCACTTGTTCAAAATCAGCTTGCTCGAAAAAAGAACGAAATGATGGAAGCAAAGATTGTGCTCCTGTATCAATCAATATGCCATCTACTGCAAAACTAAACACATTCATCTTCACCGGTCCAAGTGCAATTGTACTATTCGCTAGTTGTACATCATTATGTTTTGAAACATCTATCGATTGTTCTAGTTTCACCATCATATTCTCTCCTTTATGTACTATCCCTTATACTTTATCAGAAAATTAAAACTATTAAAATATAAATAGATTAATCCATTTAAGAAAAATAAAAAAGCAGGGCGGCTACCCCTGCTTCATTAAAATTCAATTGTACAAATATTATTTTTTTCCGCCGACATTAAATGCTTTTAGCTCTTTTTCAAATGTTGCTTGATTTAATACAAGCTGCATTCCCTTTGATTCATCTATTGCTAATTGCATATGCTTTTTATAATTTTCTAGATTTTTCAATTGCAGTGCAATTTCTGCTTCTACAGCATGTGTCATCCATGCTTGGTCAAAACTATAAGTGCGTGCTTTCTTATAATTTTTTTGTAAAACGTCAGCAAGTGCTAAATGGTAGCTTCTATTAGGTTCTCTTTTAATTTCCTTAGCAAACTTAATCGCATTTTCATATTGCCCTAGTCGATAGCTACGTAAAAATTCAAAGCTATTACGGAGATCTGGCTGCTTATATTTCGCAATGATACGATCTATCTCTTTCATTTCATCCTCTAACGTGCCTTCTTTTACTGCAAGAACATGTGCGAAAAGTGGATTTCTACGTTGATTACGCATCGCTCGTTCAATTTTCTTCGCATCTTTAGATAAGTACATAACAAGTACATTATTATAAATCACGGCAGCCACAGCAATTATAAAGACGACAACTATGACCCATGTAGGAGCATTAAACCATGCAAGTACGAAACCAATTACCGCTAAAAACAAATACAGTAAAACTAACCTTAAATAATACAAACTCTTCACCTCGAGCTTATTGTACATTAATTTTATAAATAAAGCTTTTGATATATATACGAAATCAATTAAAAAAGCGTAGAGTATAATACTCTACGCCGGACTTTTAAACGATTGGCACCCAAACTTCTATATCGTGTAAATCTTGGCCGATATATTTCTCAAAACTCATAGATGGACGATGTGTAACTTCCTGATTACTGAATAATTTTCGGAATGTATCTTGAATCTGGCCGATTCCACCAGCAACTTTACCGACTAAGTATCGACCTTCAGGAATCTTAACAGTCACTGCTGTAATTTCATCTGGTAGAAGATGATCGTCAATACCAGCGACGTAATCTAAACCGTCTTCATTCATTTGAATACAAACACCATATGATACGTCCTGCGATACGCTATAGCCTTCAAGGACATTCGCAAGTTCCTCCCACTTCTCGGGAATATCTGACGTTTTTCCTTGATGAATACTCAAACCTTTCACAACAAGCCCATCAATTTCTTCGATACGTGTCTGCATTCAAAACACCCCTTCTATGCTTTTTTAAGTTGCTTCTCGTACAATTCTATCCATTCATCTACTGTCATTTTACTGACGAGCTCAGCAATTAACGCATATGGTATATTCTTGGCATTCGAAAACCGTATGCAACTCTTACCCATATTGAGCTTAGTAGTCATATGTTTCGGGTATTCAGTAACAAACCAGTCAAGTAACTCCGGTTT
Source organism: Viridibacillus arenosi (assembly GCF_001955655.1). Lineage (GTDB taxonomy): Bacteria > Bacillota > Bacilli > Bacillales_A > Planococcaceae > Viridibacillus > Viridibacillus arenosi. The sequence goes on from NZ_MSPW01000003.1 coordinate 221,249, forward strand.
AGAATAGATCCCCATATGATACAGAGAAAGGTGTTGCTTTTGAGCTGCTACACCTATGAATGGTAGCGGTTCATCAGGACTGCAGTGATAGCCATTCGGATATATTGACTTCGGTACTACGAAGTTCGGCATCGAATACTGCATGACCAATTCAAAACCTGGTGGTAAATTTTCTTGCACCGTTTCGAAGAGTTTTCGAAACGCCTCACGCCTGTTTTCATCAACATTTTCAATATATTCTGAGATTTCCAACTCCAGCCCTCCTTTTCCAATTATTATACGCAATAATATTGAAAATACAAACAACTAATTACTTTTTATTGGATATAGCATTATTTTAAAAAAAGAATTATCCAGTAAAAAGGATAGCTTAATCGATATCGCACTGCTGAAGGTTGAATAATAACAAATATAATATTTTTTTATTACCAACTTTCTAGGGATTTTTGTCTGTTTAAAATAGATTTTCAATGTATTTATAAATAGATTTATCTTTAAATTCGTAAAGGTTAGCATTATTTTCACTACCCTCATAATTAAAAACAGAAAAAACCTGATTATTTTCAATTCGTAATCCAAATTTTCTATCCCCAGCTATCCATATAGTAATCCAGTAAGATTCATCTATTTTGATAGAACTTTCTTTTACTTTTTTTATTTCTGCTTCGGAAATGGTAGATACAAATACATTTATGTCTTGTTCTTTAGTATAGAGTATTTGCTTACTATCCGATCCTCTAATAAGTTCTATTTGACTTATAACTCCAACATCTGCTTCTTCCCAAAATTCATTTTTGAAAGAAGCTTTACCTACTCCACTAAAGAAGATATAACAAAAAACGAATCCAATAATAATAACTAGAGATATAACAAAAACGCTCTTATTTCCTTTCATCAAATCCCCCCATCTCATCACTTTATTCCAACTTTTAGGTATTTATAAATTTTTTATGTCATTTGGTGAAATAAAAATTGAAGGTTTCGATTCAAAGAATACAAAAAGAAAGAAATGAAAGCCCAATCCTCTCAGTATTATTAATAAGAGAATTGGGCTTATTTTATGATTAGTTAATCATAATAAACGGTACAATAGGATTCAATAAACGAATGGATCATACTATCCCCTTCAGGCGTACCGATGGATTCGGGATGAAATTGCAGGCCAAAGACTGGATATATTTTGTGTTGAATAGCCATTATCTCGTTATCATCAGTAGCTGTCGCAGTTACTTTAAAGGCTTGTGATAACGTTTTAGGCTCGATCACTAGTGAATGATACCTCATAACAGAGAGCGGACCATTAAGCGCTGAGAATAGGCCAGCTTGCTCGTAATCAACTAAAGATAATTTACCATGCATGATATTTTGTGCCTGCACGATCTTTGCACCAAAGGCTTCTGCAATCGATTGGTGACCTAGGCAAATACCGAGAATGGGAAACTCTTTATAAAGCTCTTGTACAATCTGTACAGAAATACCCGCTTCAGATGGCGTACCAGGTCCAGGTGAAATGATAATAGCCTCTGGTCGCATATGACGGATATCGTCTATAGTCAGCGCATCATTTCGCACGACTTGAACATCTTTCCCTAATGCACTCACTTGTTGATAAAGATTGTATGTGAATGAGTCATAATTATCGATTAATAGGATCATTTTCGCACCTCCAAAAGCGCTTTTGCTTTATTAAGTGTCTCCTCGTATTCGCTATCTGCAATTGAGTTATAGACAATACCAGCACCTGCTTGCACATGTGCTTGACCGTTTCGAACAACCATTGTACGAATAGCTAGGGCCATATCCATATCACCGGAAATTGAGATATAGCCTACTGCCCCGGCATATACACCACGTTTTGTCGTTTCTAACTCATTGATAATTTGCATTGCACGAATTTTAGGTGCACCTGACACAGTGCCTGCGGGCAAGCAGGTTGCTAGTACATCTAACACATGAATATCGTCTTTTAACTCGCCAGTCACTTCAGAAACAATGTGCATGACATATTTGTAGTATTCAATATCCATATATTTTGGTAGCTTCACTGAGCCAATTTTGGATAGTTTACCGATATCATTGCGTCCGAGATCGACTAACATACGATGTTCAGCAATTTCCTTTTCATCTTCAAGTAAACTTTTGGCAAGTTCAGTGTCTTCTATAGCCGTTTTACCACGAGGACGCGTTCCGGCAATCGGATTTGTGGTAACAAGTCTATTTTTAACCTTTACTAGACTTTCAGGTGAAGTACCTAAAATGATATAGTCTTCAAAATCCATATAAAACATATAAGGTGAAGGGTTAGATGTACGTAATTTTCTATATAAAGAAAATGGATTTCCTGAAAATGGCGATGAAAAACGTTGTGAAAGTACGACTTGGAATATATCACCTTGCTTTATATGTTCCTGAGCGGTTTTGACCATATCACAAAACGACACTTCATCCATTGATGATTTAAATTCTAAAGTATCTCCTTCCACTTCAGGTTGTGACACAGTTGTCATTTGTAGGCTTGTCACAATCTCTTGAATACTTGCCTTCATTTCTTCAGGACTACGACCACTATTAAACAAATCAATCGCAACAATTGATACAGTTTGTTGTAAATGATCATAAATAATAAATGAATCGTAAAAAAGCATATGCATATTCGGCATGTCTAGCTCATCTGGCAAAGAATTACCGATTTTTTCAAAATAAAAGGCAGTTTCATAACCGATATAGCCTATTGCTCCACCAAAGAAGGCAAACGGATAGTCTTCCTGATTTAATGGTAGCATTTCTTTTAAAACATCAATTGGAGAACGTTGTAATTCACTCTGCTGCCCTTTTTTCAAAATTATCGTACCATTTTCCGTACTTTTTAACTCTGCAATTGGATTCAAGGCGATAAATGAATATCGACCACTTTCTTGGTGCTTAGCAGACGATTCAAAAAGCATTTTCTTTCGACCTCTTACTGCTTGATAAATGGATATCGGTGTCATCATATCCCCTTGAAGTGTTACCATCTCATACTCTCTCGTCTTAACTGTCATTTGCTCAAACTCCTTTTCTCAGCTCATCTCAAGTAACACAAAAAGCCCCCCATAGAGACTATTCTCTATGGAGGGCGGAAATTCCGCGGTACCACCTCAATTGCAGCAAAAAACGCTACCACTATAAGCGATATAACGATTCGCCAATCGAACTGCCATACTCAACTTTCAAGCAGTCACTCAAAGGTCCATTCCATCAGTTGCTACGTATCGGTTTCCACCTAACCCGACTCTCTATCCGCGCATTCCTTAAGTACTAATCCTTATCTACGAGTTCTGTTATACAATTGTGGTAAAATGTTACTTGCATTTATTATAAAGAGAAGTGTCTTAAAATTCAATCATTAATTTATGGAGACTTCTTATTGAAGTAAAACAACACTTAGGCAACTTATAAAATGCTATGGTAACAAAACTATTTCAAATTACTACATATGCTATACTTTGAACTATTAAAATATTAATAGTTCAGTATAAAGGAAGTGTCTTATGAAAAAATTCAGTATTATTTCTTCAGTAATTATCGTTATATTAGTCATTGCTTATGGCTTAGTAGGAAATTATTTTTACAATTTTGCTTTAAATGCTAATACGGAAAAAGAATTTTTAACAGGTAATCCACATTTAGCTAAATCAAAAGCTGTTTCAGCAGAAGTAGCAAAAACAAGTGAATTAGCGGATGTTGCCTTTTCCAAAGAACATCCACCTATTACAACAAGTATTGTTTCTTCAGATAAATTAACATTAAAAGGTCATTTATATGAAAACAACAATACAGATCATAAATGGGTCATTATCGATCATGGATATACTTCGAATAACACGCTGATGGTTCGATGGATACGTAATTTTTATGAAAAAGGATACAATGTGATAGCACCAGATCTTCGTGGACACGGAGAAAGCGATGGAGATTACATCGGCATGGGATGGGATGATCGAAAAGACATGCTTTTATGGATCAAGACAATTACTGATAAAGATCCAAAAGCTGAAATTGTCTTATTCGGAATTTCCATGGGAGGGGCCACTGTCATGATGACCTCTGGCGAAAAATTACCTTCAAATGTCAAAGTAATTGTTGAAGATTGTGGTTATTCATCTGTTATAGATGTATTTACATACCAGCTTGATGACTTGTTTAATTTACCTAAGTTCCCTGTTATGAACGCGGCTAACACTATAACGAAAATTCGTGCAGGGTATGATTTAACTGAAGCCTCTGCAGTCAAACAAGTGGCGAAGAGTAAAACACCTATGCTATTTATCCATGGCGATAAAGATACATTTGTCCCTTACGAAATGCTAGATGAAGTATATAACGCAGCTAATGTTGAAAAAGGAAAATTAATTATTCCAGGGGCAGGTCATGGAGAAGCTGAAAAAGTAGATCCTGAGAAGTATTGGAATACAGTCTGGGGATTTGTGAATAAATATATTGATTAATATAGAGAAACATTGATCTGGGAGTAGGTGCTCCCAGATCTTTTTAAATTGTTGAATTTATTATAAAATGAGTAACTTGATTGTATAAGCATAAACTCATAAAATCGCACATCATATGGAAATTACCATATTAAGGAAATATGGTTATAGCCAAAAAGCGCGGTTATATCTTTTTATTTAATTTCTAACTCTTGCGGAGGCTCACCTTTTTTATTTAGAAGTGTAATTCGTTCAGGATCAATTTTCAAAATGACCATTTCTTCAGGTTTATCAAATATTAATCCTGATAGCTTACTTAGAATCTTCGTTTTCTTACTTTCATCATCAAATTGAGTGACTTTTCCTTCATACTCTACATAGGCATCGCCAAAACCGTTACCGTCATAGCCAAGTAATATGTGTGTAAAAGGATTTTCGTGCAGAGTATCATATTTAGTTGTCTCTTTACTTGTTGCTGTGTAGAGAGTCAAATCATCATTAAAAAAGGTCATGTAGCATGAATACGGTTTGTTATTATGCACTGTAGCCATTGTCCCAACTTTACTATCTTTTAAAATAGACAGAATATTATCGTTTAAATCATTCATAAAGAAAACAACTCCTTATATATTATACGTTCTAGTGTATATTTCCCTATAAGGAGATATATAAACATTATCTATTCCGATTTGTTTTGAAAAAATGCAAGCATATATCGTAAGTAATGTCGAGTCGTTGTTATTCTATCTTCTAATGATTTAGCAATGACATCATAAAATGCCGTCCCAGCGTCTGTTCCTTTTAATTTCCGTATAGTACGTCTTTCATCAGGCCAGTAACCTACGAGTAAATTCGTTTCTTCCATTTCACGTGCGATTTGATATAAATAACCGTTTGAAGGAGTCCACCCAAACACATCTTCTAGTTGTTGACCTACTTCTGCCATATAAAAGGATGATCTTGTTTGACTTAGTTTAAGTGCCAAATAGCGTACGATATCCTTTACTGATATAAGTTTTGAGAAATAAGCACGAAATTCTTCAGGAAGCGGATGGTTAGGTGCTTCTGGTTTTTCCCCATTTTTTGTTAAGGCGTAATAAAAACGATCCAATACGAGTACGATTTCATGGAATTGCTGGAAATAAAGTTTTTCATATCTGCGGAGTCGTTCAATACCTAGATCAGTAGCATGATAAAATAGACGTTTTTGTTCTTGTCTCACTTTTAAAGCCCCATCTGCTTCTAGTTGTTTAGCAATGCGTGCAACATATTCATAGCCAACTGGGCGTCCGGGGAAGTTATTTTGAAAGGTTTTATGTATTTCAACAGAATAACATTCCGTTTGTTGTGTTTTGAATAGCCAATATAGTGCTACAGTGTCCCTAATGCTAAAGCCAACAGTTTGTTGAAACGTTTTTTCTTTCATATACAACACCTTCCATTTAATAGTTTTATTTACATTTATTATAAACCTCGTTAGTCCATATGTTCAACAAAAAATATACCCCCATACATACTCCCCTCCCCTTTTATTATCAACCACTTAGATTAAGCGGTTTAAGAGGATAAGAGACCTATATGGAGGCGACTTTTTCTATGATTGCACATTAACTAAAGTACTTTTACTACGATTATGTGCTTGATCAATAGCATAAAAAGAAACAGTTGAATTTCTCTTTAACTTTTTAATTTTCAAAGTGAATTTACCTGAAGATTTCACTTCGGTTTTAGCCAATATCGTTTTCCCTTTTTTCATTTCAATTATTGAAAACGGTTCAGCAGTACCCGTTATGATTGTTGAGTGACTTGTTACCTTATTTACTTTTGGCTTAGCTGGTGCCGTTTTATCTATAACTGTCAATCTTTTTACTGGGCTCGAATTGCCTTGTTTATCTGTAATATAGACGGTTAATTGACTATTAGCCTCTTGTTTTTTAATAGCAGCAATATAGCTACCATTTGATTGGACAGTAGCTTGAGCTATTTTTTTATTGCCTTTATAAATTAAAAAAGTCGTATTTGCTTCGGCAGTACCGCTTACATTTATACTCCGATCAGATACCTTTTTTACTGAAGGTGAATGTAAAACTTTCTTCAGAGGTGTTTGAATGATGATTGCTACACCTTTCGATATATTTTTAGATTCGTCTTCTGTTTTCACTTCGATTTTATACGTTTGACTAGGGTTCAGATTACGTATTGTATATGTAGATTCTTTCGTCGTAGCCACTTTTTTATTATTTACGTATATTTTAGACTGTTTAAAGTCTTCGCTTGACGGCTTTCTCCAATTAATCGTTGCAGCATTAATTTTAATTGATGAAGCTATTAATTTTGTCACCTCAGCAGGGGGGCTGATGTCCTTTAACGTATGCAATTGCAGGTCTGTACCATTGGATGATCTTCCGTCTCGACTTACAACTTTCAAAGTAATCTTATAGTCTTTTGAAGCCTGTAATTTTTTCATTGTATATTTATTTGAAGTAGTGGTTGTTACTAGTTTATCATCTAAAAAAATGGCTACTTTTTTAACGTTCGTATCATTTGGTAATGAAAAACTAACAGTCGCTGTATGATCGGTTACTTTTTCAATTTGAGGATCAACCAAATCTTCAATGACTGAGTCTTCGGCTTGTGGGTATTGAACTAGACCATGCCCATATAAATTGTCAATACCTGTTATACCAAGGTCAATTGCCTGTTCATCTAATTTTGCACGTAATTCTTTCGCTGATAAAAATGGATATTGTTGTTTTAATAGTGCGAGAATCCCTGTAACATGAGGAGCTGCATAGGAAGTACCGCTAGCATAAATCAATTTGCCATCCTTATTTATCGTTGGTACAGCTTCACCTGGAGCAGTAAGATTCATTGATGACCCTGTATTTGAGAACGAACTAATCTTTTGTTTAGCACTAACAGATGAAACGGCAATAACTTGACTATATCTTGCAGGATACGTAACATTTCTGTCATTGCCATCATTTCCAGCTGATGCAACAATTAAAATACCGGCGTTATAAGCTTTTTGAATAGCATTTCGTAGTGCAGGTACATCAATATATAATCCAGATGAAATATTAATAATGTCCATTTTGTTTGCAATTGCCCAGTCAATTGATTTGACGATTTCTGTTGTAGTCCCACTCGTTGTGCCATCCGCATATTTCAAGGAATACAATTGAACATTTGGTGCAACCCCAATAACATCACTTGTTTTTTGGTCTTTTAAATAGCCACCAACTCTCGCTCCAATGACTGCAGCTACTGATGTACCGTGACCATTATTTCTTATACCTCCACGATCCACATTGTCTGATTCTTTAATGGTTGTTTCTGGCAGATCCCTTACAAAGGATACTCTTCTCGCAACATTTGGCAAATCATCAATGAGGTTAATCCCTGTATCAATAATTGCTACTTTTACTTTATTGCCAAAAATACCGCTATCCCATGCTACAGGTGTATTAATTAAACTTAGATTCCAAGTAGGTACTAACAAAGGTTGAACCGGTGTATCCAAATCAGCTAAAGTCATAGGTGCTTCTTTTGTATCAACAAATTCAATGTTCGGATCTTTTTTTAGTTCAGATAATTGCTGTTCAGTTAAAGTTACCTCAACCATTTCCACGTTATGCAGTACTTCATTGACATCTTCCACGTCACCTAACACCTTCTGCTTACCTTCTTCATTCTTATATGAGATCAACGCATTGATTGTATCTTCTTCAGCGTAAGCGGATTGATGGTTATCGGATAAGGTCCATAAAGCTGTTAAAGCAAGACATGAAATACTAATATTTTTCCATAATTTCTTCTTCACTGTTATGAGACCCCCTTTCTTCATTTTTTTAGCATAAAGTCTAATATTATGTATATTTTATTCTACTTAATAGACTTTCACAAATTTAATATATTTTTAGCTCTATGAAGATTACGTGTTTCATAAGTAAAGAATACGTGTAACCCTCCTTACTGGAAGAATTGCAATTTCAACATAATTCCGGCAATGTTTATCTTATCCTTTTTATAAGCAAAAAAGATCTTCGAGTCCGGATGTTCGATTGTTCATTAAGTCTGTCATTGATATCGAAACAGACATAGAAAACGAAGAATGCTGATTGAAATTGAAAGCAAGCTGTATCAAAAAAAGAACTGTTTTAAAAGTCTAGATTTACGACTTTCGAAACAGTTCTTGTTCTTTTCTAGTTGTTCAACATCCCGTATTTCACTTTTATTCGTTCTAATTTTTCACCAATCGGTTTGGCTAAAACGAGTAAAAAAACGACATTTGATACTACATAGACAATCGTAAACGGAATAGCTGTTGACATTGCAATTAAATACCTTTTCCAAGAAAACAATCCATCATAAGAAATGACCGTCCAAATGTCCATACAGAAGGAATACATTATTCCAGCAAAAACCCCATAAATAATAAGTGCTATTTTACTTTTCATCCAACCTTTTTGTCCTAATAGACCAGCGATAAAACCAAGGATTCCCCATGTAAACATTTGAAATGGCGTCCAAGGACCTTGTCCGAAAAAGATGTTCGATGCTATGGCAGATGTCGCTCCTGTAAGAAAACCTGCTTCCGCTCCGAAAGCAAATCCGGTAATGGCTGTAATGGCCGTCACTGGCTTGAAAGCTGGAATCCAAATGAATGCTGCACGACCTGCAACGGAAATAGCCGACATAACAGCTATCGTTAAAATTTCTCGTGCTTGTGGTTTTCTTCTTTCAAATGAAACAAAGAATGGCACACATGCTAATAATACGATAATCATAGATATAAGATTGTATTTACGATCATTTAAGATAGTCACTCCAATAAGCATGACGATTGGAATAACTACAAAAATGATGATACTGGAGAAAATTAGACGTTTACGGGAGTAGTTGTCTGCTCGAGCTGTTGATTGTGCTTGCATAACGAAATCACGTCCTCACTTGTCACTGCAAAATCATATAAATGACGCGACATTCGATGCGCTGCAGTTGTATAAAAATTATTTCCACTGTAAAACAGTTTTGGTTCATCCTCAGAAACAATATTGCCATCAAAGAACATTGCACAACGGTCAGAATATTGCGCTGAAAACTCAATATCATGTGTAACCATTACAACGGCCACACGACGCTTTTTAAGCGCTTGTAGTACTTCGGCGAATATTTCCTTAGAATATGCATCAATGCCCTTTGTAGGTTCGTCTAGAAGGATTATTTTAGGGTTTAGTAACAAGACTTTTGCTAAAGCAACTTTTTGTTGTTCTCCCCCGCTCAAATCATATGGATGACTATCTAATAAATGTCCGATATTAAGTGTTGTGATAATTTCATTCAACTGTACATTGGCTGCCTCTTTTGAGATGCCTAAGACGTCTATTATACTATCGAATTCAAGTTGTACTTTCTTTTCAACGAGTAGTGTTAATGGGTCCTGTGGTAAAACAGCTAAATTATTTCGATACAATTCGCCATTTGAAAACTTTTTAATGGATTTACCATTGATGAAGACTTTTCCTCGATACGGTTTATATAAACCTGACATTACACCTAGTGCAGTTGTTTTCCCTGTACCGTTCCCCCCTAAAATACTAACAATCTCCCCAGCACGTACTTGCATGGAGAAACCTCTTAATACATCTTGAGCATTCTTTTCATAACGGAACCATGCTTCTTTAACTTCCAAGACAATGTCATCAGGTGGAATCTCTGAACTCAATTTACTTTCTAAAGCTCGTAATTCATTAGTAAAGTGCTTTGTTAGCCAATTTCGACCATCTCTTATGGTTAGTGGAACAATGTCATTGATTTGCAATGCATTATTAATACGCACTGGTGTTGGTAAGCCTAGCATCATTGGATGAGAGGCATCGAATGCTTTTAATTGCTGTGCAACATCCTGCGGGGAATCATTACAAATAATGCGCCCTTTTTCCATGACCACAACGCGATCTGCTATTGGGAAAACCTCTTCTAAGCGATGTTCTACAAGAATAATTGTTAATCCAAGTTCTTTATTTAACTTTTGCAAAGTACCGATGAATTCCGTAGCCGCAATTGGATCAAGCTGAGATGTCGGTTCATCTAAAATCAATAATTTGGGTTGCATTGCCATAATCGCTGCAAGATTTAGCAGTTGCTTTTGGCCGCCTGATAATTCCATCGTACTTTTTCTAAACCACTGCTGAATACCGAAGAAATTCGCCATTTCAGCCACTCTACGTCGAATTGTCATCGTGTCCAATCCTAAATTTTCTAGACCGAAAGACAATTCATGCCACACTTTATCAGTGACAATTTGATTTTCTGGATTTTGCATAACAAAACCTATTTCAGAAGCTGCCACGCGATCAGGTAAATCGGCCAATGCAGTACCCGCATAAAGGATAGTCCCTGATTTATCTCCATGAGGAGCTATCTCTCTTTTTAAATGTTTTAATAACGTACTTTTACCGCAGCCAGATGTACCACAAAGAACAGCAAATTCACCTTCTTCAATTATTAAATTGATATCATCTAATACTCGCTCGTGTTTGTCTGGATATTGGAAATTTACATGTTGTATTTCAATGAGCGCCATTTAATTGCCTCCCGAATTTCAATCACAATAGGTATTACTAGTAAACTAGCATAAGAAATATAAAGTCCTATGCTAATTGGAGTTAAAGCTAATTCAGTAAACGTTGGATAAAAATAATACGTCGTCATACCAAAGTAACTGCCAATAATATTCGTTAAAAGAAGTGTTAATATGATCCCGAGCAAAAAACCATCTCTTTTTTCAAAAACGAATAATGAAAATGTGGAACGGTTTTTCAAGCCATAACCACGTGCTTTCATCGAATCAGCCGTCTCAATTGCATTTTCAAGCGCCCAAGTTATAAGAATGGAGATAATGCGAATCCCGCTTTTTACTCTTTGCCATGGGTTGCCGGCTGAAATATCCATGCCTATTGTTTTTTGTGCATGTGAAATAATAGTAATTTGATGTTTAAAACGCGGGACAAGACGTAATGTTAATGAAATGACCAGCGCTAGTGCGGGAGATACCTTACCGAATAAATAAAGAAATTTATCGGATGTCATTACAACGTTATAACAACCAAACCAAAAAATGACTGAACAGATCATAATCGACATCGCAAATCCATAAACAATAGCCTCTAATGTTATAGCATTATAATCTATGTAAAATAGAATGATTTCCCCATCATGACTAATAAGTGGATTAATAATTGCAGCGATAAAAAACATCGGCACGAAAAATTTTAAGCCGCTAACAAATGATTTTCTATTCAGTAATAGACTTAATGTAATTGCTCCAATACATGTAATGAGTAAATAAACTGGATGCATATAGAACATGGAAAGTCCGATGACAGATGCAAAATATGCGAAAAGGACAATGGGGTGATACGTTTCAAATGCTTTCATGATGCATAGTACTCCTCTTTAATCATTATTTACCTATGTCGCGACCTAGATCAACAGTGTATTGGAATTGAATATTGTCTCCATTTTTCACAGTAACTGCGCTAACCCCATAACTAGGGAACTGACCGTTTACAGAATACATCCAGCCACTTAGATCACCTGCATCAAATTCATATAAATGATTCATGCCTTCAATATAGACCGACCCATATTGATTTTCACCCGCTCCTTCATACTCAAGATGAATACCATGTTCATTTGTCGCACGTCTTAAAATAGACCAAACCGTTTCATCTTCGTTTAAGATTTCATATTTAGTTGACTTTAAAATAACGCCGTTTTTTGGGACGTATTTTTCACTTTGTAATGCAGGTTTTAACATATCCCAATGTGTCAGCAATGTTGTAGCACTAATGGAGATGGTCACATATTCTTTTTTCTTTTCATCTTCTTTATTAGGCTTACTTGGCTTTTGAGCGACGTTATTATTTTCGGGTTTTTTATCTTTGTCTGGCTTTTGATCTTTTGACGGTGATTTATCCTTAGATGGAGCTGGACTTTTATCTGGCTTCTCTTTATTTGAACTAGTCGAAGTATCGTTACTAGGTGTTTTCGAAGTTGGTGTTGATTCAGTTTTAGATGTGCTAGTTGGTTGATCTTTTTTTGGCGTTACCTCTGCTTCATTTTTTTGTTCCTTTTGCTTTGTTTCTGTCTTTTTCTCTTCTTCTTTATTTGGCTTTTCAGCATCTATTGTTGAATCCTTTTCTATTTCTTCCTTTGTTGATTCTTCACCTTTATCTCCTTTAACGATTACCTTAGTCTCACTTGCTCCATAAACACTTTGTTCTTGCTCAGTTTGATTATTATATTCTTCAACTGATTGAATCTTACAGCCAGTGATAATGATCAATGAGAGAATCATCATTAGCCATAATGGTATTAATTTTTTCATATATCGCACCTCTTCTTATAGATGGGAATAGGGTGCTGGAGATAAACTCCAACACCCTTCCTATATATTTCAAGTTATTTCGTTTTAACCGTTACTTTTGTCACGTTACTTTTGTTACCAGCCTTGTCTTTGGCATAGACTGTTAATTTAGTATTAGCCTTTTGATTTTTAATTTTAACAGTAAATTGCCCCTTACTATTTACAGTACCTTTACCGATAGACGTTTTACCTTTTAGTACATACACTTTTGCACCTTTTTCAGCTGTACCAGTCACTTTATTAGTCGACTTTGTTACTTTTTTAACTGATGGTGCTTTAGGAGCCGTTTTATCAGCTACTTTTAATGTGAATGCTTTGCTCTTATTTTTAGATGCATCTGTAACATAAATTTTCAATGTTGAATTAGCTTTTTGCTTTTTGATTGTTAAAGAGTATGTGCCTTTTGTAGATGCAGTAGTTGATGCTAGTAGCTTAGAGCCGTTATAAATCGTAACTTTCGCTCCTGCTTCAGCTTTGCCTTTAACAATTGTTGTTTGATCACTAACTTTATTAGCTGTTGCTACTTCAGGTGCTGTAATGTCAAATTTAAGTGACTCTGCAGCATCAGACATATCATAAATACGGTTTTTGCCTTTTACAAAGCGGTCATATGCAGCAAGTGCACGTAATCCTTGATCTGAAGACATTAAGTTTGGAATTTTAAGTGATAAACCGCTTTTTAATCCACCTGTAGCACTATCTACAAAACTTACTAGGTTAGAAACAGCCCAGTTACCATTACCTTTGACGAAACGTGGATCCGTCTTTGGATTTGTTTGATTAGACGTTAAATTGATGATGAATTGAGATACCGTTTCAGGGCTGTCACCTTTTGCCCACTCTGAGTAGAAACCACCTTGTTCACCTAGTTCTTTACCTAAATAATCATTTGCTTTTTCAACTGCTGCTTTTACCTTGTCATCCTTTGTATAAGGTGCTAAAGCCGTAGCCGTCATTGATGTTGAATCTTTATCAGATCCATAATCTAGAGCCCACGCAAATGATCCATCTTCAAATTGATCTTTTACTAAATCATTTACTAATTTAGTTCTTGTAATCTCTGCATATTTCGATTCCGTTGATAAATCATAATTTTTCGTATCAATAGCATTTAAGAAATGAAATTTATTCCCATTAGTTAATTTTTCTGCTTTTTCTGTAGCTAAATATGTATCATACATAGACTTAACTAAATCATATCCCCCAATATTACGTGGATCTTTGTTGATTGCTGTTAGTGCAATAATGACTTTTGAATATTTACCAACGTCTTCAGAGATTTTGCCATCTTTACTTTTAACCTCTTTGACTAGATTATTGTAATAAGTTTCATAGTATTTAGATGGAACTGGTACGCTAGCACGAGCGAAATCAGTTACGTAGTCTTCATCACCAAATGATGGATTCGGCACTTGTTGTAGTAAAAATGCCGCTGTTGAATTTAGAACGTTTTTATAACTGACATCTTTCGCTGGTACTTGAACTGTCGCTGACGTATTTTCTGCAGCGTTTACTGTCGACAATTGTCCTGGTAGTTGTGAAAACGCTAATAAACTTGCCATACCGATTGGTGCTGCCCATTTTCTTACCCATTTACTTTTGTACATGTTGAAATCCCCCATATCTTTTTGTGAATTATTAGTAGTTTTCACTTCAAAAGGATACAAAAAAATGTAAAAGGGCAAAAAAATATCCCTTTACACAATGCAAAGAGATTTTGGACGGCGAAATGCCAGAAAAATGTACAGTTATATACAAAAAGGCCTTCGATGCTCCAAATCTCCCCCTCGAAGATTGAAACTACATTATAAAAGCAGGTCTCCTGGCTTGTGTATCTATTTACTCTTGTTCCTTCCCAGCGCATTATACATGCACCAGTGGTTTGCAACAATTTCATCCACACTTACAGTAGCGGGGCTGCATCGGATTTACACCGATTTCCCTTTTAGCTTATGATCAACATAAGCACTCTTATAAGAACTATTTAATTGTCTATTAATCTAAAGTATTTCATAAAAGTTTTAGAATGTAAATTAATATTTTTTATTGTATTAAAATTCAGACTTTTTCGTATTAAAACAATAAAAACATAATAAAACCCTACCTGTTTTTAGCAAAGGGTAGGGTTTTTATAAAATTACTATGGCATCAGACTTCGTAATCATCGCTTCCCTTCGTATGTTGATTGAATGCGTTTAACTGCTCTACTGTTAAGTTTCTCACGTAAAGATAAAAATTCATCGACTCCATACCATAATTTTCACAAGCTAGACAATACGTTTCATAACCTTCTCTATACATTTCCATGTGGATACCCTCCTGTTATATAACAAATTAATTATTTTTTATTACTATATAACAGCCAGAGTTATCTGTCAATTGATTCATCAAAAAATATTTACCGTTTTTTCAACATAAAAACACCAAACTTTTTAATTGAAAGTTTGGTGTTTTATATTAAATAATCGATGTCCCAGTCTTAACTTTGTCCTTCGTAACAAGACTTACTACAACAAATGCTACTAAAGATAAGATAATCGGCAACGTAACCGTATGCATACCTAATACACTTGGCATTATTTGATCAATGTAGATATAAGATGAAATCCCGATAATCATCGATGCAATTGCACCGTATTTGTTTCCTGTTTTCCAGTAGAGACCAAATACAACCGGCCATAAGAATACAGATTCCAATCCACCGAAAGCAAATAAGTTCAGCCAAATAAGTAAATCTGGTGGACGTAGAGCTACTAGTACCACTGCTATCCCAATAACTGTAGTCACATAGAAACTTGCTTTTTTAATCTGTGCATCTGATGCAGTTGGTTTTATATAGTTTAAGTAAATATCCTTTACCACAGTTGAACTTACTAAAATAAGTAAAGCATTGACGGTAGACATAATGGCCGCCATTGGAGCAGCTAGAACAATTCCTGCTAAATAAGGGGGTAATACTTTTAGCGTTAGTAAAGGCATCACTTTATCGCCTATTTCTACGCCTGGTAATACTGGACGTGCTAGTACACCGATTAAATGCATGCCAAACATAACTGTAGCAAGTGCAATTGTGCCAATGATAATGGCTGTATGCATGCCTTTTGAGTTTTTATATGACATGGCACGAACGGCAATTTGAGGTAAGCCAATAACACCTATCCCAATTAAAATCCAAAATGTCGAAACATATAATGGCGTTAAACTACGATCTGCCCCATAAGGAGATACAAGGTTTGGATTTTCAGCTACTAAATCACTCATGATATTCGATATTCCACCACCAGCAATAACCGTAGCGACAAGTAAAATAACTGTCCCAATGACCATTACAGAACCTTGTACTGCATCTGTTAATGCTACTGCACGGAAACCGCCAATAATCACATAAATTAATACAGCACCTGCAAAGATAAACAATGCAGTAGAATAGTTTAAGCCTGTTAATGACTCAATTAATCGCGCTCCACCAATCCACTGAGCTGCCATAGAAGCAAATAAAAATAAAATAATACTGATTGCAGATACAATGACAACTATTTTGCTTTGATATCGTTCTCGTAAAAAATCAATTAGTGTTATTGCTTGATATTTACGTGCAATAATTGCAAATTTTTTACCGAGAATCATTAGAACGAAGTAACCTGCTGGTAACTGTGCCATGGCCAAAAGTACCCAACCGAGGCCTGTATTATAGGCAACACCTGGTCCACCAATAAAACTACCAGCACTTCCGTAAGTGGCCATCATTGTCATCGCAAGTAAGAAGCCACCCATTTCACGTCCGCCAAGGAAATATTCTTGCAAGAACGAATTTGATTGCATGACTTGGCGATTCGCCCATATCCCAATTCCAAAAATAACTACTAGAAAAACAACTAATGGAATAATCACTTGCCAATGTATCATTTGTGTTCACCCTCCTCATCGTCAAATGGCACATCTTTGAAGAGGAATTTAATGACGAAAATTATAAGGATGACCATGAAAATAGTACCTGCAATACAGCTATAGAAAAACCACGCTGGAAAACCAAGTACATATGTATAAGAAGACGGATCTCCTGATCCCATCCCATAAGCAAAGCCAAACCAAATACTAAAATTGATGATTACAAGAATCACCCCAATGATGGCTTCACGATGCGCAATCTTAAATCGCTTATCATTCATATAACAATCTCCTTTGTGAAGAATCACAACATATTAAAAATAAGTTGCTTTTATAATAATACGTTCTCATTTAAAAAATTGAAAGTATAGAGTTTAGATTACATAATATTATTATGTAAACTAAAGAAATAAGTATTATTTTTGTATAAAAACATTAAATTATAATAAATGGTAATTAATGCTATGATGGTTTATTTCCGAAGTAGCTAAGAGGAACCCTATTTACTCATTTAGGTTGAGGGGTAAAAGAAGGAATACCTTTAAAAACAACAAACTGGCAACTACAAGATGTAATTCAACGTTATCTAGAACAAGTTAGAGGTGGCATCCCATTTGGCGCTGAGCAAGCTAATTTCAAGTATAAAGTGGTTCACCACTTTATACTTGAAATATTGGACATAGATTGTGGATTTAGTGGCATAAAATAAGCTAAAGATATATAAAAAAGCGCCCTTAAGTTATGTTTCTAACTTGAGGGCGCTATAAAACTTAAAGTACGCTTAAATTATCATCTTTTAAATCACTAATGAACATGCAGCCTGGTCCGTGCGTAATCATTATAGCTGGTTTACTTTCCATCGCTACAGCTTGAGGCGTAACACCACAAGCCCAAAATACCGGAACCTCATCTTCTTTGATCGTTACAGCATCTCCAAAATCAGGAGTATTTACATCTGTAATCCCAATTCGGCTTGGATCTCCGATATGAATCGGTGCGCCATGAACATCTGGAAAGCGAGAAGTAATTTGTACAGCTCGGATTGCATCGGCATGTTTCATAGGACGCATACTAACAACCATTGGGCCTTCGAAAATACCTGCTTTTTCACATGGGATATTCGTTTTATACATAGGTACATTACAGCCTTCTTCTATATGTCTTACTGGAATACCACTTGCAAGAAGTGGTGTTTCAAAAGTGAAGCTACATCCTAGTAGGAAACATACCATATCATCTTCCCAATAATCTGTAACATCGGTTACTTCTTCAGTAAAAACACCATCACGATATATTCGATATCTCGGAATATCTTTGCGAATATCTGCATCAGATGCAATAGAGTTAGGTGTATATGACCCAATATCGGATACATCTACTAGTGGACAAGATTTTGGATTGCGTTGACAGAATAATAAGAAATCATAAGCATACTCTTTCTTTAAAATCACTAAGTTTGCTTGCGTATAGCCTTTAGCCATACCTGCTGTTGGTCCAGTCAATTCACCATTTCGAATTAATGCTCGAATAGCATCTGGAGTCATCGTATCGTATTGTGTCATCACAATTCCCCTTTCTTTTTCACTAGCTAAATAGTTTTGGTAATTCGATAATAAGTGTACGAACGCTAAGTACAGCCATAACAACTACAACAAAAATACCAGGGATGGTTAACCACATCGGATGCTTATAATTACCAACAACATCTTTTTTATATGCTGCGATCAATAACGTACCAAGTGCAAGCGGTAAGATTATTGCATTGATTGCTCCTACTAAAACTAGAATTTTCACAGGTTTACCAACGAATGCAAATGTGATAGTTGATACAACGATAAAGGCGATAATTACCCAGTTATGATATTTTTCAATTAATGGATGGAATGAACGAATAAATGATACTGATGTATATGCAGCACCTACTACAGAAGTAATAGCTGCAGCCCACATAATAACACCAAACATACGATAACCGATTTCACCTGCAGCTAATTTAAAGACAGAAGCCGGTGGGTTAGCAGGGTCAATTGCTAAACCTTGGTGTACAACACCTAATACTGCTAAAAACAGAGCTACACGCATAATACCTGTAGCAGCAATACCCGTTACAGAACTCTTTGTTACATCTGGTAAAGATTCTATACCTTTAACACCTGCATCAAGTAAGCGGTGGCCACCGGCGAATACAATGTAACCACCAACTGTTCCTCCAACTAAAGTTACGATTGATAAAATATCCAGTTTTTCAGGTGTAAATGTATTAGCTAATGCATCACCAACTGGAGGCGATGTTGTAAAAGCAACGTACATCATTAGTAAAATCATGATAAAGCCAGCTGCTTGTGCAACCTTATCCATCGCTTTACCTGCCTCTTTTACAAGGAAAATGAAAATTGCAAAAATTGCACTTATTACTGCACCCGTAATCGGATCTAAGCCGAGCATAGCATTTAATCCTAGACCAGCTCCTGCAACGTTACCAATATTAAATGCTAGACCACCAATAACAATCATGATGGCTAATACAATACCTAAACCAGGAAGTACTTTGTTGGCAATCTCTTGACCACGCATACCTGATACTGCGATGATACGCCAAACATTCATTTGAGCAAAGACATCTAAAATAAGTGAAACTAAAATAACAAAGGCAAAACTAGCACCTAATTGTTGTGTAAAGACCGTCGTTTGTGTTAAAAACCCTGGTCCAATCGCTGATGTTGCCATAAGGAAAGCAGCTCCTAATAAGACGCTGCGTCCTACTTTCTTTCTCCCTTGCCCTTGATCTAAGTTAACCTTTGTCATATGAAAACCCCTTTTTATACGTGAAATGCTTGAACGTTGATGTTGTTTTTCTCCAATGTGTTTCGAATATATTTTGCAAATGCAAGAGCATGTACTCCATCCCCATGGATACAAACAGTGTCCGCTCGCAATAATACTTTCGTTTGTTGTTGAGACTCAATATAGCCTTCTTTGACCATCGTTACGACTTGATTTACAGATTGTTCTTCGTCTGTTACTAAAGCATCTGATTGTGTACGTGAAGTAAGTGATCCATCCGCTTGATATGTACGATCAGAAAATACTTCATGAACTGTTTGGAGACCAAGTTTTTCTCCTGCCTTCGTTAACTCACTTCCAGCTAATCCAAATAACACAAGTTCAGGTGAGACATCATAGACAGCTTGTGCTATAGCCTCAGATAATGCCTGGTCTTTCGCAGCCATATTATATAAAGCTCCGTGAGGTTTTACGTGCTGCATTTTCTCTCCACAAGTAGATAAAAACCCTTGTAGTGCACCAATTTGATATACGACCATGTCATAGCCTTCTTGAGGAGTAATTTGCATTGGGCGACGTCCAAAGCCATTTAAATCTGGTAATCCAGGATGAGCACCAATTTTTACCCCTTTTGCAATAGCCATTTTAACAGTTTCCCTCATCACTGTTGGGTCTCCGGCATGGAAACCACATGCTACATTAGCTGAAGTAATATAATTTAAAATCTCTTCTTGTTCCCCTAGTTTGTATTGACCAAAACTTTCTCCTAAATCGCAATTCAAGTCTACACGAAACATTTTCTCAGCCCCTTACTAATTGAAAATCAATTTAATGTCAGTTTTTCTAACACAAAATTTATATTATCACTAAATCATTATTCTGAAAACATTTATTTTTGAACTTTCTCACTATAGTGAATTATCAAATGTAAATATCTTACTTGTCATTTACCTTTATGTATCTATATGATTATAATGTTTAAAACGCAAAATGAGGGGTTGTACACTATGGGAGAAGAATTTAAACATGTGAAATTTAAACCTTTAGGAGATTCAGCAGTGATGGTTCAAATCGGAAATACGATTGATCCATCGAACTGTACTATCTTACAAAATTTAGCATCATTGCTTGAGGAACAGCCATTTGAAGGTTTTATTGAAGCTGTTCCAGCATATACAAATATTACAATCTACTACAATCCTTACACTCTTTTTAAGGTTAATGGAAATGTAACATCATATAGCTTTGTATGTCAGTATGTGCAACAACTGATCACTCAAATGACAACAGTTAAACAACACACGCAAAGAGTAGTTGACATTCCCGTTGTCTATGGTGGTGAATACGGCCCAGATTTAGAATATGTAGCCAAAATCAATGGCTTAACGACTGATGAAGTCATTCAATTACATAGTGCGAATGAGTGTCTTGTTTATATGCTTGGTTTTGCACCTGGCTTTGCTTTTATGGGAGGCATGAATGAAGCTATAGCAACACCTCGAAAAGAAACACCTAGACTTGCCATTCCCGCACTTTCGGTTGGGATTGCAGGTAAACAAACGGGAATTTATCCATTTGAAACACCTGGTGGCTGGCAAATTATCGGTCGTACACCACTCGATTTATTTTTACCAAATGAAACACCTCCTTCTCTTTTACAAGCAGGTGATTGTATTCGCTTTAAACCAATATCAGAAAAAGAATACAAACAATTGAAGGAGACAAGATCATGACAGTTACAATCGTTAAACCTGGTTTATTAACTACCATCCAAGATTTAGGGAGATTCGGGTCACAAAAATATGGAGTCATCGTTAGTGGAGCTATGGATGCTTATTCATTAAGAATTGCGAATATTCTTGTAGGTAACCTAGAAAGTGAAGCCGTAATTGAGGTTTCATTATTTGGGACTGTATTACAATTTAATGATGACCACCTAATTGCACTTACAGGTGGAGATTTAACTGCAACGATTAATAACGAACCAACACCACTTTGGCGTCCATTTATTGTGAAAAAAGGAGACGTATTAAAGTTTAAAAGAGCCCACAAAGGTTGTCGTGCTTATGTAAGCTTTGCTGGCGGTATTCAAGTTCCTACTGTAATGAATAGTAAAAGTACATATTTAAAGGCGGGCATGGGCGGATTTGAAGGCAGAGCATTACAAAAGCAGGATGAAGTAATTATCGGACCTTATACTAAAAAAAATAAAGAAATACATCAATATGCAATACAACTAGTAGGTCCTGCTTCGTGGTCTGTAAATTACAACGAATTAATCTCATTAAATCAACAACAAACAATACGAGTGATGCCTAGTACTGAGTGGGATAGTTTTACCACTGAAAGTCAGCAGTGCTTAACAAACAACTCCTACACGCTTTCTACAGAGGCTGATCGTATGGGGTACCGCTTTGAGGGACCAGCATTATCTTTGACAGAGAAATTCGAATTATTATCAGAGGCTGTTACGTTTGGTACCGTTCAAATCCCACCTAGTGGTAAACCGATTATTTTAATGGCTGATCGCCAAACAACTGGTGGTTACCCGAAAATGGTTCAAGTCATTACTGCTGATTTAGCTAGCCTTGCACAGTTACAAACAGGTGCTAAAATTCATTTCGAACTAGTAACATTAGAAGAAGCTCAACAAGCATTAATAGCAAATGAGCAAAAAATAAAAACCATTGCTGCTGCTATTCGCTGTTCTGCAAAGCTTTCTTAATATTAAAAAGAGTGCCTTGTATTGTCCAACTAAAATATAGAAGAACAAAAAGAAAAAGCATGTTTTGAATGAAGATTATTCAAAACATGCTCTTATTGTTTTTTATTTAATCTTTTTGTTAATAGAATGATTAATCAATATACTTATAACTCTAATGTCATAAATACACTATTCGGCTCCTCAATGTAATTAGAAAATGGCCTACAATATTGAAACCCATTTTTCAAATACAGCTTCTTTGCGGGTTCAAAAGCCTCCATTGAACCTGTTTCTAAACTTAAACGCTTATAATTGCGGTGCCTAGCCTCTTCAATAATATGCTCAAGCATACGCCCTGCAACGCCTCTCCGTAAGTATAATGAAGAAGTACGCATGGATTTTATTTCACCATGGTGTGCATCCAGTTCTTTTAGTGCTCCGCAACCAATTAATGCACCGCCTTCCCATGCACTCCAGAAAGTAATTTCTGTTTTTTTCAATTCCTCGATAGTTAACGCATGTATACTTTCTGGTGGAGAATTTAGTGCCATACCTTGAAGATGCTCCTCCAACAACGCTTTAACTTCATCTCTTGATAAATCATCAATTTTAATATCCAAAGAGTTCACCTTCAGTTTCAATTATTCATTTGCTAGTATTTTTTAGATGAATATTTAAGGCAGAATAGCAAATGATCGAACTGGGAAGCCAGAAGCCTTCTCAGGTTTAGGAACGATGTTAAAGATGACAGCCCCTTTTGCAGGTAGCTGGTCTAGATTAGTAAGCAACTCTACTTGATATGTATCTTGTTCCAATACATATAGTTCACCTAGTAATGCATTGTTTTGACGGTATAAAATGCTAGAATCCGTATCAAAAGTTTCATGCCCTACTGCTTTGATATGACGCTCTTCAAACAAGAACTTAAGTGCATCTACTGACCATCCTGGTGCATGTGGATTTCCATCTGCATCAAAGTTATTAAATGCTTCAACATCAGGCCAACGTTTGCTCCAATCCGTACGAAGAGCAACAAATGTACCTGCCTCAATTTCTCCATGTTCGGCCTCAAATTTCAAAATATCTTCAACTGCAATGGTGAAATCATGATTTTCTGCTGCATCTTTAGAATGATCTATTACAACAAGGGGCAATGCAAGCTCTTTTAAATCTAATTCTTCTAAATAACGAGCATCACGAACAAAGTGAATAGGTGCATCTAAATGTGTTCCATACTGTCCAGCAAATGCAAAATTCTGAGCAAAAAAGCCATCATCATGTGAAAATAGAGTTGTTTTTTCTAACCCTTTAAATGCGTTGAAACGTGGTGTTTCTGCTCCAAAAGTATGTGTTAAATCAATCCATTTCTTTTCCTTTAACGTTTGTAGTGCATTGATTAATTCTGTTGACATATCCATCACCTCATCATTTTTTTAAAACAAAAAAACCTCTCCTTGATAAGAAGAGGTTGGCGATATGTCCATGCACTCTTCTTATCTTCAAGCATACGCTTCTGGAATTAGCACGGTACATCGTCCGTTGCTGAGATTTCATAGGGCCAGTCCCTCCACCTCTCTGGATAAGAAAAAAGTTATTTTGTTGATTCTTAATTTACAACTTTAGAAATCTATTGTCAATGAAAATTTTAGAAAATTCTTTATAATATATGACTCTTATAATCAATTATGATAACTTTTCCTTCTAAATTAAAGGCATCAGATACGATTCTAGCCTCGTTTGATACCAAATACTATCCATCTAGCATCTATATCTTCATTCACATATTCTTTATTGTTGTATTCTATATTACTTAATGAACGAACTATCTTTACATCGGAGTTAATGAATTCCTCTTGCAAATCTTCATGGTTGTTTGTGATCAAGTATGCATGGGTCCATAACCAATCTCCAATCTTTTGTCTAACCAGGTTGACAATTTTAATCCAACAATCCCTCTTCTGAATAGCATAAAAACTCATTTGCAATTTTTTATTGCAAATGAGTTTTCTTCATTGCGTGACAGCTAATCTTTACTTAAATATCACATTTTTTATATTTAATTTAATTATTTTGCTCAAGGAATTGATATATCCCCATCATCTCTCGCTTATTCAACTCACGAATACGATTGAAAATTGGAATATGAGCTACAGCCTCAAGATTTGGACTTTCAGCAACAACATCACTTACTTTGCCAGTTAACCATGTTTGCACGTCTATGCCATCTACGATTTCCTTACGCCCTTCATCATTGATGCCACTTTCATAACAACTAACACATGGTACTGATAATTTATACACACCATCATGTAGTCCATCTTCAGAAATTACTTTCTTCCCTTTACAGAAAGGACATTGATGACTTTTTTTAATCTTATTAATTTGAGTGACAATTTTTTTGTAACCAAACGCTTCATAGACATAGGTAAGCTTTTTATATTTACCATTGGTGAAATACTTATCAATGATCGTTTCTCTCGTTTCGGTAATATTGTCAAAATCACAGATGGTGATCCGATTATTCATGCTGATGGATTCGATATTGCCGCTAATACTGCCCCAAAAAGGTAGTACATTTTGTAAAACCATTTCATAATGGGCAAAGCTTCCCTGCTCCAGTTCAAACATTTTCAAAGCAACCTGTGTTCCCCTAGGTAATAAGGAGACATCTTCAGTCAAAGTCATATCACCACCGACGATAGCTTTTAGTTTTTCTAGTATCTGTAACTTACCAACTGTTTTCAACACTTGATTAATAGGCTGCTGAATAATCTTTCGAATATCCGTGTCGTCAAATTTTAGCTTTTTATGATGGTTTAGCACGGTTCCTTCACAGATTGGACAGGTAATCAACTCTTTAGATGCTTTTATTTGCTCTTTAATAATCGATTTAGATACAAATATATAGCGGCCAATGATTAAATTAAAGCCTTCCCAAATCCTCGAAGCTTTGCCTGCTTTATCATAGAATGACCTTTCCCAATACCCATATAAAAAGGTGTGTTTTTCTGCTTCCGTCATGTCATTAAAACTTTTACTTAAATCCTGACCGAGCTCATTCTTAATCTCATCAAAGAGGAATTGCAATTTTGGATATTGATAGAATTTTAAAACCTTCATTACTTCTGGATGGAATAGGCCATCCCAGAATGACACGGTTTTGTCCTGAATAACAATATCTATATCAAATTTTTCAATTAGTTGGCGCCCAGAGCAGGATGGACAATGGTTTTCTTGATTATAGAAATCAAAGCTATTCGTATTTTTATTGGTCGGATGAGCTGCCACAATATGGTTGATCAAGCCTCCCATTTCATAAAGAAAACTATATTGACTATACAAATGCCGTTCTAAATCAATAGCGATGACGGGTGCAATTGTTTCCGATTCGTATTCACCATAAATCAAACGTGCCATTGATGATAAGCTTTTTAGGATGCCACCCTTATAGACGTTTTCTGCATTTTTAAAATAGGCAATATGATTTTCTTTTAAGTAGTTAACCCCATTTTGTTGATTGAGTGTTGAAGAGATTCGTAACGGAACAACTCTGTCTTCACTGTTTTTTTGACGATAATAGTCTTCATGTCTGACAACATCTAGATGCTCTACAGGTGCAAGCTGTCTTTTACCAAAATCAACGATAAAATCAGAGTTTTCTAGCATATACGCATTATGTTCAATCATTATTATTGAGACAGTTTCATCTTGCAAAATGCTTCTCAGACTATCGATGAATTGATTTAAGATATTTTGTGATAAACCTTTTGAAGGCTCGTCAAAAATAAAAAGAGTATGTGGGTTTCTAGAGTTGGCAAACAGCTCCGAAACTAAATGGACACATTGAAATTCACCAGTCGATAAGGACTGTGTTTTTCTTTCCAACGTCAAATAACCAAGTCCAAGTTTGATCAATAAACTCAAGCGTTTATGAGCGATATCTCCTTCTGGGAGTTCATCAATAATATCTTCAATCGAGCGCTGAAAAATATCATTAATATCTTCACTATATTTTGTGAGTTTCCTTTTTATATCAAGAAACGTCGCAACTGTTGACCGACTCGTAATCGATTGGTTTCGTTCTTGCCCGACCATAACAATTTTATCTTTTGGATATCGCTTCAGAAAGTCTTTGGCCATACATTCATTAACAAGTGTCGATTTACCACATCCTGATTCACCCGTAAACGTTACAAGTCTATTTTGAGGAATCTGAATTTCTGCCATTTGAATATTACGACAGTAAAGCTCTTTGAATTGATAGTAACCTGTTGGCAATGCTTCATTTTGTTCCCAAATGATTGGTTTTGGACGTGGTGATTCTTCAACAATTTTCCCGCCGTATTTACCACTACCTGGACCAAAAAACAATTGCTCATCCGTTGCGTCAAGCACCGTGTCAGAATGATCAATGAGCCAAATTTGATTCTTATAGCCCAATTGTTTAATCTGTTCTAAAATTTTCAATAGCGTTTGGTGATCTAGACCCACAGATATTTCATCAATAATAATAACGGTATTTTCACTTGATGCCATAAATTCTGCCAAGTACAGGCGTGTTAATTCTCCGCCTGACAATGTACCCATAATGCGATTTAATGTTAAGTAACCAATATTCATATTGATCATATTTTTGAGAATATGTTGTTTACCTTCACTAATATTTAAAACTTCTGCAAGTGAAATAATAGATTCAATGCTTAAGTCGTTAATATCGGCAATATTATGTGGTTTATCAAATAATTCCATCATATATTGCTCAACTTCTTGATTATAGCGCTTCCCCTGACACTTAGGACATTCGACATTTTTAGTTGTTCCACGACCTTTACAACTTGGACACCACCCTAACTCATTATTAAATGAAAAAACTTCTGGAGACAGGTTGAATTTTTCAGCAAGAGTAACACGAATGTCTTTAAATACGCCTGTATGTGTACCAATTGTAGAACGCGGATTAGAAGAGATTGATGATTTTCCAAGGAAAAGGACTAAAGGCATTTCTTCCATCTTGATGGCACTAAAATTTGTATCCATAATTGTTGGAAATAAATACTGATATTCAGCTTTTGGCAATAAAGAAACGAGACGCTTCTTGGATTCTTCACCAATTGTTTGACAGAAAGTCGTTTTACCAGATCCAGACAAACCAGCAATTCCTAACGATTTATCTACTGGTAGTACGGCATCTAAATTGTTAATATTATTTGCAATTAATTGATTGATTTTCATAATGATGCCCTCTCGATTCTGTAAATTTAATATTGCCATAATTGTAAAACTTCAATTGAATTTGTTGTTTTTTTCGAATCGACAATCTTATACTAACTTGAGAGGAAGATTTCTAAAACCGTTTTGAAGAAACAATTTAATGGCACAATTCCAGCAATTAGTCTGCACTTATATATCAGATAATTGCTCGCTTTTTTTATATTTTTTTCCATTAAGTGCGAAATAAAAAGGGCTTCCTTCTTGCTTCAGAATTACCTCATATCATAAGAAAGAGCACAATTCTTGCTACGGAATTGCGCCCTGTTAAAGAATGGTTTATTAGTATAAACGGTTAATATTAATCCTCATCGTTTCTATTTGATTTATATATTCAAATACCTACTCAAAAGGTTGGTCCTGAACATCAGGCATCAATGAGAAAGAAGATATCATTTTTACTGTTCTGCTAGTACTTTTCCAAGCTGGGCACCCATATTGGTCCAAGCATATTTAGCTCCTTCGATAGCTCCTTGGCGTGCTTTTGTTTCTTCACTAAATCCAGTTTGATCTAGATGTAGATGGATAGTTCCATCTGAACCTTTTTTCAAAGTCCATGTAATAGTAGTGCTTTCTCCAGCACTTAACCATGTGTAAGATAATGTATGAGGCTCGTCCACTTCGAGTACCTCGCAATCTACAATTCCATCCCACCACTCATTTGGCTCAGCTCTAAATTGAAATTTATGTCCTACGATCGGTTTAAAGTCATTTTTCCATATCCATTTCGCTAGTGTATCCGGATCTGTTAAAGCGTTCCACACCTGCTCGATTGAATTTGTAAATTGAAAATCTAATGATACATCTGGTTTCATTTTTTGTTCCTCCAAAATAAGATTTAATTTGATAATTCTCTCTTTCCAGAATCCTTCGTAAAAAGATACCCAATCTTTTATTTCTTTCAACGGAGTTGCATTCAACCGATACCTTGTCTCTCTACCAACTTTTCGGGCAATTACAAGATCCGCATCTTTAAGGATAGCCAAATGCTTAGAAACTGCTGTACGCCCCATTTGAAAATGAACCGTTATCTCATGTAGGGGTAATTCTTCAACATCTGATAACATTCGAAGTAATTTTCGTCTTGTTGGATCGGCAACAGCGTCATAAACATCCCTCACTTGACCCTTTTCGTTCAAAATCACCCCCACCTTTTCATTATTATTTCCTGTAATGTCAACGATTAAACTTTAATTACCTAATAGGACACCTTTTAGTGTCTTATCGATTATAGGACACCAAAAGGTGAGGTGTCAAGTTCCTTGCTATTCCATTAACTAGGCCTTTAATGAAATAAGGTTTGATTCTTAGTGCCTTTAGATAGCTTTCTATTTTAAGAAGCTCTAGATGCTCTTAGAGGTGTTACTTATGATGATTATAGCCGCTAACAAAGTCGGTCTATCGGGTGTTGTAGAGGTCACTGGAACCCCTCTCGGTGCAACTTTCGTTCTTGCTGGCTTAACTTAATCCTATGAACTATAAACCTAACAACAACGTATTGGGATCAGATTATAAAATCCATTCAAAAAAACAAACAAAAAGGTCACCACAGCGTATAGTGGCGACCTTTTTATATGGTTTTCTTATTATAAAAAGCACTTCATTACATTCTCAAAACATATAATTCATGCAATTTTGCGGAAAATTCATCAGTCGGTAATGGCTTACTAAAGTAATATCCTTGTGCAAAGTCACATAGGTTTTCACGGACGATATACAATTCATCTTCCGTCTCTACTCCTTCAGCAACCACCTTCATATTTAATGCATGCGCTAATTTGATAATAGCAGTCACCATTGCGACATTACTAAGTCCTGTTTTTAATCCACGGATGAAAGATTGATCAATCTTCAAAACATCAATTGGAAACTGCTTTAAATAGCTGAGTGAGGAATAACCTGTTCCAAAATCATCAATCGCGATGATTACACCCAGTTCTTTTATTTGATTAAACGTTTCAATTAATTCTTCTGTTTGATGCATTAAGCTCATTTCGGTAATTTCCAACTCTAAATTTTTAGCTGGTAAACCTGTATCTCTTAATACTGCACGTAAATTGTGTACAAAATTTCTTTCCTTCAAATGAATAGGCGAAATATTAACTGAAATACGAATATCAAACCCATATTCATCAAGCCACTTCTTCATTTGTTTACAAGCTCTTTTTAATGTCCATTCACCAATAGAACTAATCAATCCGCACTCTTCTGCAAAAGGGATAAATTTAGATGGAGAGATAAAGCCGTAATCTTTATCATACCAACGAATTAAACCTTCCATTCCGATTAATTGATTTGTTTCTAAATCGATTTTCGGTTGATAATACAGTTGAATTTCATCTTGCTTTATAGCATGACGGAGTTTTGTTTCTAGCAGCAGGAATTGATTATGAGTACTATTCATCGTATTTTCATATTGTATGTAATTGCTGACTTTATTCTTTTTAGCCTCAAGCAAGGCGACATTCGCACATTTTATTAAGTCCTCTGGTGTACTTGCATCGGCTAGGCTTGAGCTTATGCCAATACTGATGGAAGAATAAAATTCAAATTGTTCAATCAAAAAACTTTCTTCAAAATTAGCCATTATTTGATGTGCTTTCCAAATAGCTTGTTCATTATTCTTCATAATAATGGCGAATTTATCACCACTATAGCGAAACAGTGATTTTTCATCGATACCTAATCTTTTCAGGCGTGTCGCTACTTCAATTAGAAATAGATCCCCTGTTAAATGACCTAATCCATCATTAATACTCTTAAAACGGTCAATATCCATCATTAAGAGTGACAATGAAAAACCTTCTTTATGTGCATTTTTGAATAGATCTGCTAAACATATATTCATCATTCGACGGTTATATAAGCCTGTCAATTCGTCATGGTAAGCAAAGAGTTTTAGCTTTTTTATATTTTTTTGTTCTGTTATATCTGTCCGAATCGATACATATTGGTAAAGTTTACCCTTTTCGTTCAAAAAAGGTATGATTGTTGTTTGCACCCAGTATAAACTACCATCCTTTGCACGATTACAAATATCACCACGCCATATTTTCCCGCTCCCAATTGTACGCCATAATTCTTTAAAAAAAGCTTTAGGATGATGACCAGAGTTCAACAAACGGTGATCTTGCCCAATTAACTCATCTTTACTGTATTTAG
Organism: Viridibacillus arenosi; assembly: GCF_001955655.1. Taxonomy (GTDB): domain Bacteria; phylum Bacillota; class Bacilli; order Bacillales_A; family Planococcaceae; genus Viridibacillus; species Viridibacillus arenosi. The sequence goes on from NZ_MSPW01000003.1 coordinate 251,955, forward strand.
AAATGGTACAAAAATGATTATTTACAAATGTAATGATACCTTGATTATTTGTTATAGCAACAATAATAGATTGGTCTAATGCATGCTGAATATCTATTAATTGTTGTACTGTATACGCATCATTAAGCTGGCTAAGACCTGTCGCTTGACTATAACTTTGGTCCATTTGACCTCACTCCTAATCAGTTCGGCATTATTCGAGCAATTTCTCTCTTGTTACTATTTTATCACAACCAATATAAGGCTATTATTCAAATAAAAACAAAAGGTAAAAAGTCCTAAACTGAAAAAAGTATGAAAAAATTAAAGTTTGAATAAAAATCTCCTATTATCAAATTATTACACTATTAATATAGTATTTATAGTAATAGAGATATACTTTTTCTACATTTTATAGGTTCCTGACTGTAAAATAATTGAAAAACATCAAAAATCAAATGGGATTATCAATAATTTTAGCTAGTTCAATTGTCTGAATCTAAAAAATGAAATAGAAATTTCATAAGCTAATTTTTCTCGAATTATCTTAAAAAGATTTTACAAATAACTTTTCTAACCAAGCTTAAAATATATAAAATTCTAAATATTAGGCAATAATAACTATTAATTTTTTACCTGTATTTTTTAGTAGTTTACATAATAATATTATGTAAACTACTAAAAAAAAGACCATTCAAGATGGTCTCAACTACTTAATTTCCCATTCTTCAAGAAGAATGCTATAAACGGCATGGTCTACAAAATGATCGTATAACCACTCTGATTGACGACTAATACCTTCTAATGTCATTCCTAACCTTTCTGGAATCGCTCTACTTCTCTTATTTTCAATAGCTGCGCGAATTTCTATACGTTTTAGCTTCAAATCATGAAAGGCATGATCCATAAGCTTATGTACTGATTTGGTCATAATACCTAACCCTTCATAGTCCTTCGATAACCAATATCCGATACTTGTAGACTTGTTTTGCCAATTAATATGGTGAAAACCAATAACTCCAACTATGTTACCTTCATATACGATAGCTGTTTGGAAGCCATCATTAGCACAAAATTGCTTTATAGTTGACCGGATAAATTCCAATGCATCTTCAACAGATTTATTTGAATCTATAAAGGGCAACCACTCTCTTAAACTCTCTTTTGAACCCATCATAACTGTAAATAGCTCTTGTGCATCATGCTCTTGTAATAACTTCAGTTGCAATTTCTCATCAATCTTTACTGTAAACATATGAAACCTCCTCATAATAATGTAATAATAAGGAATTATAGTACTAATAGAGTACTGTGTAAATAGAATTAAATAAAATAAATCCGCTAACTCAATATGAGTGCGGATTTTTAAGTGAAATACATTGTTCTTATTAAATTAATTGATTAAATGGATTGTTTTCAATTACTTGTTGAATTTCTTTATCCTCTACATGCGTATAAATCTGCGTTGTAGAAACGCTAGAGTGCCCTAAAATCTGCTGTAAACTACGAATATCTGCCCCACTTTTATACATCATTGTCGCAGAAGTATGACGTAATTTATGTGGTGTTAGCTTTGTTTTATTTAATCCTGACTGCTCGTTAATCTCTTTTACTATTTTAGCAACACGTTGCCTTGTTAGGCGTGTTCCTTTCTGTGATAGAAATAGGGACTCGTTCGTATCTGAGTCTTTAATAGCATAGCGTTCTTTTTTTAAATAACGTGATAGAGCATTCTGACAAGCTTCATTTAAGAAAACGGTTCTTTCCTTATCACCTTTACCTGTAACAGTTAAATAGTCACCTTGTATGGAGGTTAAATTCAGCTTACATAGCTCTGTTACACGTATTCCTAAGTTTAAAAAGAAGGTAATCATGCAATAATTACGATAGTAATGCGTAGATTCCTTTATTCCATCTATGAAAATTCTTGCCTCTTCCATCGTCATATAAATAGGTTGTCGCTTCCCTATTTTAGGAGATTCTAACTCACTTGCAGGGTTATCTTCTATTAAGTGTCGTTTTGATTTCAAATAATTGAAAAAGGATTTTAATGTAGCACCTTTTCTTGCTCTCGCATGGGCACTATTTCGTCTTTGCTCCTCACAATACTCTAAAAACAAGTACATGTCTTCTAATGATATTTCTCGGATAAAATCGATAGTTATGTCTGATATATCTATTTGATCCACTAACTTTATTTCTATATCTTGTTGTACAGCTTTTAAGAATCTAAAAAATAATAATAAATCATATTCATATTCTTCACGTGTTCTTTTTGACTTTCCTTTAATTGCTGTTAAATAAACTAGGAAGTCTCTCATTACTTTTGGGTATGTATTTTGCAAAATTGGTCACCTCTTATACTCTTATTTTAGCATAAAAAAGGTTCCCAAATGCATATTTGGGAACCTTATTTTGAAAAACTATTTTTATCAAAACCCTCCTTCCAAAACGTTCTGTTTTCTCCCAAAAATTAGGTTGCTTCAAATTCACTCTCAGACGATTCGAGAATGCAATACACGCATCATTACAGGTCTCGAATCGCTTTTATTTTTCGAGTTTTCTCCCCTATTTTAGCAATAAATCAAAATAGAATTTGGAAAAACGCGTTATAGTAGTTAATAATTGTAATGCGAAAGTGATTACTAAAAGTGTCTTAAAAGGACGAAATTTTTTATAAATTGGAAGGAAGCTAGTGGCGGAACGCTTGAAAGTAACATTGACAAATTACAAGAAACGTACGATTCGATTAAGGTGAAGGCGATTATAATGCAGCTGAGCACACATTACTGATAACAATCTCACTTGCAACCGAGGTAGAAGATCATCGCAACTGTTAATGAAATATATGTTTTATCTGGATTTAAGAAGGTTAATAGTATGTATCCTACATTTTCGGTAAAAAGTACTTTTATTTGTATAAAAACTATAAAAATTTATTTTTATCCCTAAATTTACAATTTATTTAAATTTAATAGAAATACTATTATTGAATAATGAGGTAGAAGAAGCTTCTATTGATTTAGAAATTTTAACTAATGATTAAAATACCAATAATACTCTATTAGGCAAAAAATACAATTAAATATTATTATGTAAAAATCAAACAATAAACTTGAGAAAGACGAAGAAGCGATAGAGGGACTAATTTTATCTAAATAATTATTAGAACATTATAAATATAAAAATTATCTATAATCTTATTATCCGAAATGATTCATTTATATGAAAAGTCAAATGATACAGAAAAGTTAGAATATATTGCAATTGGGTTTGTGAAAATGCAGGAGGAATTTTCAAACAGTAGTTATGAATGGAGGACAAAACGTTTGGCAAATAAAAAGGTGTTTTAAAGCATGTAGACGAACATTCAAAATGAAGGACTAACACCAAACAAAACCCACACCCTGAATGGTGTGGGTTTTGTTATTACAGTGCTTTATAGTGCCAAACGTCATTTTGCAATGATTTCTTTAAGAGGCCACCTTCTTCTAAATAGTCTAAGTAGCCAATGACTTCTGACATAACAAGAGAAAACTCTGTATTGTACTTATGACGATATAAATCTTGTGCTATTTCTTTCGGATGGTGTATCCCTTCTTTAATAACTGAATATAAACGATTCGCTTTACGTTGCATCTTATCTAGCTTTTGCAAGATGACATTTTGATGGTCTTCAATAATTTCTTGATGCCCAGCAAAAAGGTATTCTATTTCTAATTGCTCTAGCCTTTTTAATGATTTCTCATGTTGTCTCACAGGATGTAGACGCTTACCTTTTATATCTGGATCTACAATTGCATTTGATGAAGTCGTTTTTAAAACTACATCCCCTGCAAATAACCATTGCCTTTCCTCATCATAAAAACTAATAGAATCAGCAGAATGCCCTGGGGTTTCTAATACTTTCATGCCTAAGATACGATCCCCTTCTCCTATTGGACGAATGACTGTTTGAAGAGCGAGTTCATTTTTATGTTCAATTGTCTGTTGTAATTTTTCAAGGCGAGGCTGCGCTTCTTCTATGCACCCCATCGATATGTATAGTTCAGTAAAAAATTTCTTTCTCATCACAAGAAATTCTTGTTCCACCATTAGACGAGGAATGGCTTCATGATGTGCATAAACAGGGATATCATTTCTCTGTAAAATCCAATTGACTAGGCCCACATGATCTTCATGATGATGAGTCAAAAGAATACGAGATAAATCATTTATTTGATATCCATTTTCAGACAATGTCATCGTCAATGCATCTTTGTATTTGTTTGTATTAATCCCCGCATCTATTAAAGATAATGAATCTCCGTCATTTAAAATATAGCTATTAATCGTACCTACATTACCATAACTTGTAGGCACAATGATTGGATATATTGAACGAGACTTTTTCTTTATATGAATCAAATCCATCACTTCCTATTTAAAATACTTACCTTACCGTTTATAGTATAGAACTTTTCTACTTTTGGAAACAAAAAAAGACTGCTATAGTATTTAAGCAGTCTTAGTTTATTTTTGAAAAGAGTAGTTCTTCACTACTTCTAATATTGAAAACGAAGTTGGCAAATGGATATAGGTGAAGTGATATTCCACTCAATACCTATCCGATTCACCGTACTTTTTTTAATATATATAGTTTACCCGCCTGTTCATTTAAAACAGCTACTGTAAAGTCGTACGTCTCACTTTCCATAATGTCTTGAACGGAATCGTCATTCTCATTGTTTTTAAAGTAGTATTTCCCGGTCTGTTCATCAGTTGGTAGAGCGTGTTGAATTTGCTTAGCTACTAATTGTTGAAACTCTTCACTAGCAGGTAATGGTTGCCATTTGTCATGTTCTTCAATTGATTCTTTAAATCTTTTAACTTGCTTTGGTTTCATAAGGTATTCAGCATAAAATTCTCCGTTTGTTTTGAACTGCTTGTGCCTGTCACTATTAGATACAAGTACAGCTCCTTTTGGAATTTTCGCTTCTATCATTCGCTCTGCATGCCTTGTAATATCGGAATGCACAATTAAAAAATAATACCCTACTAATACAAAAATTAATAGTGCTCCTGTTAATACGAATATTTTCTTTGACAACACAACCGCCCACCTTAAACTGACTTATTAAGTCGTTTTAATAAATTGATAATAGATCATTTCATCAGTTACTTTAAAACCTGCATCTGTAAAAACATCCAACTGTTCATCTACGTCTAGAAATAACTCAGTTTGTGTAAAAGGATGATAGGAAAAGATATGCATCAATGATTTCCTTAATAACTGAGTACGCTTTTCTTTCTGTAAGCTGCTTTGAAATGTATAATGATGAATTTCTCCTAAATAGTGCATGGGTTCAACTCTTACATATGCATACCCTGAAATGTTTTTTACTTCATCTATGTAGAAAAATAGTTTCTGTTCCTCATTTAAAGTAGATGTGAACTTAAGCCATTCATCATCTTCGATTTTCAAGAACTTACAAAACGATAAATGAAAAGGATGTACATTGGATTGTATTTCAGATGTTTCTTCATTAGCATGCTTTTCAATAGTATTTCTAAATGCCTTTGTTAAAAACATTCGTTTTATTTCATTTGCCTGTAGCTTTAATAGTAACTGACGCATGCTATAGTTACTTTCATTTACGAGAAATTCAAATATTCGCAGGTCAGTCGGCATGTCTCCATTTAGAGCCAGCCACATATCTTCAGCTAACAAAGGATATTTGTTTGGATATTTGACAAAAGGTCCACAAACTTTTGCTTTGTTTAAACTCATATAAACATCAAAACCCAGTGCTCCAATAATTTCCCCATGATCATAAGCGACTACGAATGATTCTTTTAATGGCAAATCAGAGAAATAATAAGTAAGCTTGGAATGGATAGTATGACGCTCTAAACTACAAAACCCTATATGATGTTCTTTCTGATTGTTCATCATTTCTAAAAATACTGCTAGTAATGGTATATCCGTTGGTCGTTGAATTTGTACAGTCATCTGATGTGTCCCCCATAGCGCCAATGGATATCAACTTTTTTCAACCTCTATCATTATTTTAGTAACGTAATTATCAATACCATTAACTGATACTGCATCTAAAATATATTCTTCATATGAATAGCCTTTTAATTGTAACTGATGCTCTATACTATACGCAATCAACCTATCATAAGTTTCAAAAATATTGACTTCATCGCCTATATGATATCCGACGATATAAAAGCCAGATTGTTTCGACCAAATATTCTCTCCCTGCCAACCTTTCTTCATTTTGGTGTATAAAAATGAATAATTTTCAAAATCCCTTTCCAATATTTTATCTTTGTGAAGGATTGCACCTATAGGATGGCCACTATATAACTCATAGTTGTCACTATAATTGATAAAGTTGGAAACCGATTTTAGAAACTCCTTGTCTGTAGTGTCAAGTGTGCTGTCACTTCTTAATAGCAACTCTTCTTCAGAATATACTAATGAAATACTTTCAAAGTCTGTTTGTAATGCGTTTTTTGTTATGGCTATTTTAGTATCTAGTATTTCTCGTAGATGAGTAAGATTTTCGATTTTTTTCTCGATCAATTGTGTTTGTTGTTCTAATAATTCGATTGATTCAATTGGCGTTTTATTTTGTAAAAAAGCTCTTATTTCTTTTAACGGCATTTTCAGCTCTTTTAAAAGCTCTATGACTGCAAAAACTTCATATTGTTGGTAAGAATAATATCGATATCCTTTTGCTGTTTTGATTTCAGGTGTCAATAAACCAATTTCATCATAATGAAAAAGTGTTTGTTTTTTTACATGACAGATTTTTGCAAATTCACCAGTTGTGAAGTATTTACGTAAATTTTCGCTCATTTAAGTCTTCTCCCTTGACTATACGGTTACCGTATACCTTATCATTCAAATATACCATGTGAAATGGTAAGTAAAAAGAATTTTTTTCTATTGAAGGGAACTGATAGTCATGAGTATAGAGATTCATGACGTAACGCAAGAAAATGAAAGGGCCATATTGAAATTAAGTGTGGCAAAAGAGCAAAAAGGATTTATTGAAACACCTCAAGAATGTTTGCAAGAAGCTAAAGAAGATTTACATTACCACCCTGTTGGATTATACGCAGATAGCAAGTTAGTTGGCTTTGCGATGTATGGATATTTCCCAAATGAGGATGGAGATCAAGTTTGGTTAGATCGTTTCCTTATAGATGCTAATTTCCAAGGGAAAGGGTTAGGAAAAATTATGCTTCAAGCATTAATCAAGAAATTAACAAATGAATTTAATTGTCAAAAAATATATTTAAGTGTATATGAAGATAATCCAGGTGCAATTCATTTATATAAGAAATTTGGTTTTGAATTTAATGGTGAACTAGATGTTCACAACGAGAAGGTTATGGTTAAAGCTGTATAGTTTAACCCCACATTATAAACGGAAATGTGTGCTTCTCCTTTTTAAGGAGTATTATTAATGTCAGATTCAACGTTTAAGTTACAAAATAATTCGGTTCCTAAAGTTTTTGCATCTTATTTATTCCCCTCTCTTTTAGGGATGCTTTTAATGTCTATCAATATATTAGTGGATGGCATATTTGTTAGTAATGGAATTGGTCCAGAAGCTCTTGCGGGAATAAACATTGCTGTACCTATTTTCTCTATTCTCTTGTCGATTTCTTTGTGGATCGGCATGGGAGGAGCTACGTTGTATTCCATTTCAATTGGTCAAGCAAATATCGCCAAAGCTCGTTCGATTTTTACCCAGTCATTTGTGTTAGCTATATCAATTGTCGGGATTTTAGTTGTTTTCAGCTTATGGAAGCAACAAGAAATTGCTTATTTATTTGGAGCCAGTGATGAAATTCTTCCTTATGTCGAAGATTATTTACATGTTATTTTACTATTTGGTATTGTCTATGTATTAGAGAATATTCTAAGTATTTTCATCCGTAATGATGGTAACCCAAAACTAGCTATGTTTGGATTAATTACTACTTCAGTATTAAATATCGTTTTCAACTACATTTTCATTTTCATGATGGATATGGGTGTAGCTGGAGCAGCATATGCAACAGTACTTTCTACAGTAGTTGGTGTCATCGTCTTACTGTATCATTTTGTGCGTAAAGAAAGTGTCCTACGATTTGTTAAATTCTCCGTTGATTATAAATCGATGGTAGAAATACTAAAAATCGGTTCACCGAGTTTTGTAGTTGAAGGTTCTGCCGCTATTATTGTCGTGGCTTATAATATTACATTTAGTCATTTTGTTGGTGAAATCGGTGTAACTTCTTACGCCGTAGTGAATTACTTACATGTAGTTTTCCTAATGGTTTTCTTAGGCATTGGTGCTGCCCTACAACCTATTGTGAGTTTCCATTTTGGTGCTAAACTTTATGGTCGCTTACAATCCTTTTTAAAACTTGGTTTAATAACAGGTATTGGCTTCGGTGCAGCCGTCTTACTAATTGGCTTGTTATTCGCAGATCCAATGATTGCGTTATTCGGAGTGAAGGACCCAGAGGTTATTGCTTTTACAAAAGAAGGTATTTCTTATTTCTTCATAGGGTATTTATTTTTAAGTTTCAACTTAATAATGGCCGAATATTATCAATCTATTAAGCGAATTCGATTATCTATGTTTATCATAATGGCAAGAAGTCTTGTATTATTTTTACCATTACTTTGGATATTACCTAACTATTTTGGATCCCAATTTATTTGGTTAGCTTTTCCTTTAGCTGAAGGGCTAACAATAATTGCTCTATTAATAGTTAAAAAACTTTTCCGTAATGTTTTACCGGAAAAAGAATTGGGAAATACAGTCGAAAAAACCATTATTTCATAATTAAATCTATTTATTTAGTCGCTTAAACACATATTTTCTAATATAACACTACAATAGAACTAGCATATTAAAGAATTTGTTATTTATACATGGTTTTTGATAATAAACACGCGTTATTTTTACAAATATCCTAATTTCCTCATCTTAATCAGATGTTGAAATTAGGATATTTTTGATTTATACAGAAAAAAAACAACATAATATAGAAAGTTTTTTATTTTTTCATAGAAAAAGATTGCTATTTTAGACAAATTTGAATATGATTATCTCAAGGGTTTTTGGTAATCGCTGCTAACTCTTACTTTTATAAAGGGGGAAATTTTATGGATCAAAAACTTGAAAGCGTTCTCCAAGGCGTTAAAAATTCAGATTCTTCTGAAAAAACTTCGAAGAAACGCGATAAAGAGATTACAGCTGATGCTTATGTAGCAATTGCTGAGAGTCAAGATTTTAAGAAATTGGTAAAAAAGAAGAATTCATTTATCGTACCGGTCTCAATCTTTTTTATACTCTTCTACTTTACTTTACCAGTCTTAACATCATTCACAACAGTATTAAATGTCAAAGTAATAGGTGACATTACAATGGTTTGGATTTTTGCTTTTGCTCAATTTATCATGACATGGATTTTATGTATGACTTATGTGAGTAAAGCAAACAAATTTGACAAAGAAGCAGAATCGATTATTGAGAAAGTAAAGGATGGTGAGTACTAATGGGTATGAGTGTAATCGGTATTTCTTTCTTCGTAGCAATCGTAGGTTTAACTCTATTCGTTACATACCTTGCATCGAAGCAAACAAACTCAGCTAGTGAATTTTATACAGCGGGTGGCGGATTAACTGGCTGGCAAAATGGTATTGCGATTGCTGGTGACTATTTATCAGCTGCATCATTCTTAGGGATCGCTGGTGCAATTGCTTTATTTGGATTTGACGGTTTCTTCTATAGTATTGGTTACTTAGTAGCTTACTTAGTTGTGTTATATATCGTAGCTGAGCCATTACGAAACCTTGGTCGCTACACTTTAGCAGATATGATTACTGCTCGCTTCGACCAAAAGAAAGTTCGTGGAACTGCTGCAGTAAGTACAATTGTAATTGTATTATTCTACATGATTGCACAGCTAGTTGGTGCAGGCGGACTTATTCAATTATTATTAGGTATTGATTATTGGGTTGCTGTACTTCTTGTTGGTGTTATGATGACAATCTACGTTCTTTGGGGCGGGATGGCTGCAACAAGTTGGGTTCAAATCATTAAAGCCGTTCTATTAATGATTGGTACAGTTATTATTTCGGTAATGGTACTTTGGAAATTTAACTTTAATGTTCTTGAAATGTTCAATACAATGAAAACAGCAACTCCACATGGTGAGGGTTACTTAGTTGCAGGTGCAAAATATACAAATGGCGTAGATACTATGTCTATGATGATTGCCCTAGTTCTTGGTACTGCTGGTTTACCACATATCTTAATGCGTTTCTTCACTGTTAAAGATGCAAAAACTGCTCGTAGTTCAGTTGTATATGCAACTTGGATCGTTGGTATTTTCTACATCTTAACTATATTCTTAGGCTTCGGTGCTGCTGCATTCGTTGGTTCTGAAAAAATTATCGGTGCAAATGCCGCTGGTAACATGGCTGCACCACTTCTAGCTCAAGCACTTGGTGGAGACATGTTAATGTCATTCATCTGTGCGGTTGCATTCGCAACAATCTTAGCTGTTGTAGCAGGACTTGTATTATCTGGCGCATCTGCATTCGCCCATGATATTTATGGACAAATTATCAAAAAAGGTAAAGTTACAGAAAAAGAGCAAATGAAGGCTGCTCGTCTTGCTTCTATCGGAGTATCTGTATTCTCTATCATTTTAGCTTTAGGTGCTCAAACAATGAACGTAGCGTTCTTAGTATCTTTAGCATTCTGTATCGCTGCAAGTGCAAACTTACCTGTTATCATTTACACAATCTACTACAAAAAGTTCAATACAACTGGTGCAATGGCAGCTATGATCACTGGTCTTGTAACTGCTTTAGTACTTGTAGTATTAAGCCCTAACCTTTGGAATCCAGAAGGTACTGCAATCTTCACTGGTACTGCTCTATTCCCATTAACTAACCCGGCAATTATTTCTGTTCCTGCTGGTTTCCTTGCAGGCTGGATTGGTTCATTAGTTGGTGCTAAATCTGATGCTCGTAAATATGCTGAAGTTACAGTTAAAGCAAATACTGGCATAAAATAATCTATCTTTCTACTTTCAACTTACTAAAAACTGCTTACTAGCTTGCTAGGGGCAGTTTTTTTATTGTTTGCTATATACATAATCTTAATATATCTTCAATCTTATGTATCATTGACGACTATTTCGTATTTTATTTATCTACTAAGATCATTGACTCTTCAAGATATTATATTTTATTGTGAATAATATGATATTGCCACTTTCACTCCTTTATTATCTTTTTCATCTGGTACTGATAGTATAAACTGAGTTACTACCATAGTTCACAATAGAAAGATTTATTATTATCAGTAGTATCTGTCATAATAAATAGAGTACATATTAATCGATAAAGGATTATGATCATGAACAATACAACAAAACAAGTTATACTGACTGCAATTATCGCCATTTTTGGCGTACTACTCTTTCAACTTATTCATGCCCCAGTTCCTTATTTACTTGGTCCAATGACTTCAGTATTAATTGCTACTAAGGTATTTCACTTGCAACTTAAATGGCCTAAGACTTTTCGAAATTCTGGTTTACTAGTAATTGGTTATTCACTTGGAAGTACTTTTACAACAGATATTTTAGTTGATATGGCACGACATGTACCTGTGATGTTTGGAATTACGACTGTTACTTTTATTATAAGTATAATTTTTGCATTTATCGTCGCTAAAGTTGGTCATATGGATTATCCTACTGCTTTAACAAGTAGTGTGCCAGGTGGCCTTTCTCAAATTCTTATTTATGCAGAAGAGATGGATGGTATAGATATGACGACCGTTACTTTCTTTCATACCATCCGTGTAATTATGGTTGTTTTTTTAGTGCCAATTGTTCTTCATTTGCCCTGGATACAATCCGAATCCTCTAATCATTTTATTGCAGAAACAGTTAGTGATATTAACTACGGTAATTTATCTCTATTTGCCATACTTTGCTTTTTAGGAATGCTAGCATCGAAAAAGCTACATATCCCTGCTCCTTATATACTTGGTCCAATTATAGTTACACTTCTTTGCAATGTTACATTCTTACAAGCTTCTCCTATGCCTAATGGTGTACTTAGTATTTGTCAATTACTTGTAGGAACACATATTGGTTTATTGTTAAAGCTAGAAAATTTACAGCATAAGAAGCGGATGTTTACATTAGCATTTACAAGCAGTTTATTACTAATTGCTGTTACTTTTTTATTAAGCGTTTTTGTAATGGTTAGTATAGAGAATACATCCATTATGACTGGATTTTTAAGTCTTGCACCAGGTGGTATGGATCAAATGGGTATAATCGCGCACGAAGTTGGCGCGGATGTCTCTACAATCACTATATATCAAGTTTTTCGAATGCTTTATATCTATTTACTAATTCCACCGTTTTTGACGTTTGTACTAAGACGATATCAAAATAAAAATCTGAACAGTCGATAACATATTTGGCTTATTTGAATGACGTTTAAAAATTATTTTCACTTTTTTAACAATCATTCAATTAATAACTGCAATTTATGGTTACCTTATTTGTAAGAAGCAACTTTGTAATAGACATTAGCTTCTGCAAAAAGGAGTGAAGTTTGATGGAAATCAAGAAATTTATCGGAATATTTGTTGCATCTGCCTGTATCTCGGTAGCCGTTTATGGTTCTCTAACCTATGCACCAGAAAAAAAGCTAGAAGAAGAAAAAGTTGCAACAACGGCTACACCAATAGAGTGGTCTTATGAAGGAGATACCGCTCCAAATAAATGGGCAAGTTTAGATCCTTCGTTTTCAATGTGCAGTAAAGGTACAGCACAATCTCCAATTAACATTGACCTTGAAGATGTAATGTTGGACAAAAATTTAGGAGATATAAAAATAAACTATCAGCCTACACTTTTTAAGCTGATGAATAACGGACACACTATACAAGCTACTGATGATTCCGGAAAAAACTCAATAGAAATAGATGGTGATAAATACACATTTTTAAGAATGCATTTCCATACACCGAGCGAGCACCAAATTAATGGCCAACATTTTGCTATGGAGGCACATCTTGTTCATGAAAATAGCAAAGGAGAAAAGGCGGTTATAGGAATACTCATCAATGCTGGTGATGAAAATAAATTACTAACCGATATTTGGTCAAAACTACCATCTAATATTACAGAAACAGACATTCCTTTAACCAATACTATAAACCTTGCTAAATTATTACCTACTGACAAGAAAGTATATCGATACAGTGGTTCTTTAACTACGCCACCCTGTTCTGAAGGTGTTAAATGGTCAATTATGCAGCAACCCATTGAAATGTCGAAAGAACAAATTGATGCATTTAAAGCTATAATCTCAAATAACAACAGACCTGTTCAACCTCTCAATAATAGAAAAGTGTTGAAAATGGCGGAATAAACATACGTATTATATTTCAATTTATGGACTTCTTTAATCTACTATTGTTCTGTAATAAGTTTATAATTCTTCTACAACAATAAACCCCTTACATATTTCTAACATGTAAGGGGTTTTGCATTTTACATAGACTGTTTATTTAACAACTCTGTTATTTGTTTATTATTACCATCATGAAAAGCTTGAACAATGGCACTACCTACAATGACACCATCTGCCATAGCACCGATTTCCTTCACTTGCTGTGAATTTGAAATACCAAACCCTGCAAGTACCGGTACTTGACTTACTTTTTTCAAATTAGCTAAATACTGTTCAAGTTGCTCTGTAAATTCTTGTCTCACACCAGTTGTACCATTAACAGTAACAGCATAAATAAATCCTTCTGCAGCTTTAGCGATTTTTATAATACGTTTTTGCGGACTTGTTAATGATACGAGTTGAATAAGTGCAATATCTGTATCTTGTAATTCACTTGTGATGATAGTAGATTCTTCTAACGGTAAATCAGGAATGATTAGACCACTCACTCCACTTTGTTCACATGCTTTGGTGAAATCTTGAATACCATATGCAATGATTGGGTTCAAATATGACATTACTACGAGTGGAGTATGAATTTCATCTTTAAATTTTGTAATAGTTTTTAATATATTACGTAGATTAGCACCGGCTTCTAATGCACGAAGGCCTGCCTCTTGGATAACTGGTCCATCTGCAACAGGATCTGTAAATGGAATACCCAGCTCTATTGCAGTTACACCACTATCTTGTAAAAACAATATCTGTTCGCGAAGGGAATCTAGTCCCCCGTCCCCTGCCATAATGTAAGCAACAAACGCTTTTTCACCTTGTGCTATTTTTGCTTCCATCACTTTTTGTAATGTTTTAATTGCCATTATTAATTCCTCCTAATGCATCTCGAACAGTTTGTACGTCTTTATCACCACGACCTGATAAGCAGATTACTAAAATCTCGTCTTTTTTCATTTTTTTAGCTAGTTTGGCTGCATAGAAAATAGCATGTGAACTTTCAAGTGCTGGTATTATTCCTTCAGTTCGGGATAATAATTGCAAACCTTCTAGTGCTTCTTGATCTGTTACAGCCTCGTACTTCACTCTGCCGATATCATGTAAATGGCAATGTTCCGGTCCAACAGCTGGATAGTCTAAGCCTGCAGATATAGAATGTGCTTCTTGAATAAAACCATTATCATCTTGCAGAACATACATATACGCTCCGTGCAATACGCCTTCTTTTTGATCTGCAATAGCCGCTGCATGTAAACCTGTTTCGAGTCCACTTCCTGCAGCCTCTACGCCATAAAGTTTAACGTCTTCATCATTGACAAATGGATGGAACATACCGATTGCATTACTACCTCCACCAATACATGCTACGATAGCATCAGGTAATCTACCTTCTCTTTCAACAATTTGTTTTCGTGTTTCAAGTCCAATAATACGTTGAAAATCACGTACAATTTGCGGGAATGGATGTGGTCCGAGAGCCGAACCTAAAATATAATGGGTATCTTCTACATTTGCGACCCAGTAACGAAGAGCTTCATTCACAGCATCTTTTAACGTACCAGCTCCTTGGTCGACAGAAACTACTTTTGCACCAAGTAATTCCATACGGAATACGTTTAACGCTTGTCGTCTGACATCTTCTTTTCCCATGAAAATAATACACTCTAAGTCAAACAGGGCACAAACAGTGGCAGTAGCTACACCGTGTTGACCGGCACCTGTTTCAGCAACAATTTTCTTTTTCCCCATACGCATAGCAAGTAGCGCTTGACCTAATGCATTATTAATTTTATGAGCACCTGTATGGTTAAGGTCTTCACGTTTTAAATAGATTTTCGCACCGCCAAGTTTCTTAGTTAAGCGCTCAGCGTAATATAGTGGATTTTCACGCCCTACATAATCTTTTAAATAGTAATTTAATTCTTCATAAAAAGCTGGATCTTGTTGAGCTTCCTTATAGGCATCTTCTAATTCTATTAATGCAGTCATCAATGTTTCGGGTACGTATTGACCACCAAATTTACCATAACGTCCTGCTTGCTTCTGCTCGATTGTTTTTACCATTAAGATCTCTCCTCACCTTTTGCTGCTTGAATAAATGCTTTTATTAACTCATTACTTTTACGTCCATCTACTTCTACACCGCTAGAGACATCTACCATATATGGTTGAACACGATTAATTGCATCTCCTACATTTGTAGGCGTTAGACCACCTGCTAATATGAGTCGATTTTCTGAAATGCCATGTCCTTGTAGTAGTTGCCAATCGAATGATATACCACTTCCCCCTTGGAAATCAGTTCCCGGGGCATCGAATAATAAATAATCGGTCTTATACTTTGAGCCATTCTCTATATCTTCAACCTTTTTAACTGCTAATGCTTTAATAGAAGGAAACTGACATGTCTCAATATATTCAGGTGTTTCATGTCCATGAAACTGCACATAGTCAAGTGGTACCGTATCTACAATTTGCTCTAACTCTTCAATTGTTGGATCAACAAAAACGCCTATTTTAAGTACACCTTCAGGCACGAACTTGGCAAGCTCTTTAGCTTTGTCAATTGAAATTTGGCGTTTACTCGCTGCAAATACAAAGCCAATGGCATCGGCTCCTGCTGAAACTGCCGTTTTAACATGCTCGGGTTCTTGTAAACCACAAATTTTTACTTTTGTCACTGTATTTCCACACCTTTCTCCACTTTGAAAGTTTCTATAGTTTGTGCAACCTCGCCACTTCGCATTAATGTTTCTCCGACTAAAATGGCACTCGCACCATGTTTTGCTATAATTTCTGCATCCTGTGATGATTGCATACCACTTTCACTGATTAATACTCGTTTTTCATGGAAAGGGAAAATGTCTGCAATCTCAGCAGTACGCGCTAAATCTACATCAAATGTTTTTAAATCACGATTATTAACACCTATCAATCTAGCATCCAACTTAAGAGCTTGTTGAAGTTCATCTGTATTATGTACTTCAACCAGAATTTCTAATTTAGATTTTATTGCATATTCATAGAGAGTTTGTAATCTCTCTAGTTGTAATGCCGCCACGATTAATAAGATGACAGAAGCACCTGAAGCTTTTGCCTGATCAATTTGAACTTCATGAATGATAAAATCTTTACATAAAAGCGGTATTCCAACGGCGTTAGATACTTCTTTCAAATCTTCGAATGAGCCTTTGAAAAAAGGAGTGTCAGTTAATACTGATATACAAGCTGCTCCAGCTTGCTCATAAATCCTAGCTTGCTCCACTGGATTGGCACCTTCATTTATTAACCCTTTAGAAGGAGAGGCACGTTTCATCTCAGCAATGATTTGTAGTCGTTTTTTTTGATAAAGTGCGTCGAATAGAGATGGTCTTTTAGTTGACCCTTTAATTTTTTCTGGAGGGTTTTGTAGTAATTTTAGGACTTCATTTTCTTTTTCTTTTAAAATCCGATCCAAAATCGTCATTTTATAGCCTCCTGTTTTTTACGAGCTTCACTATATGCCACTACAGCATCTAACTTTTCTAAAGCTTTACCTGATAAAATAGTATCAATTGCTAGATCGACTCCGACCTTAATGTGATCTACTATTCCGTATGCAAATAAACCAATAGCTGCATTGAAAACAACCGTATCAAAATATGCATCTCTTTTACCACCTAGTAATTTGCGCATAATGATGGCATTTTCAGTTGCATTTCCTCCACGAATTGCTTCAAAGGGTGCAGATTTTAAACCAACATCTTCAGGTGTTAATGAAAATGGTATTAAATCTTCATGATCTACTAAAACAAAATCATTTTGACCAGCGAGCGATGCTTCATCCATACCTCCAGCTCCACATACGACAATTCCGCGATCTCGACCGAGCATCTTCATAACAGCAGCATATTCCATTGTGAATTCAGGTCTATTAATTCCTGTAAACTGCGTATCTAAAGTGACTGGATTTGTTAATGGCCCTACTAAGTTGAAAATCGTTGGTTTACCGATTTGGCGTCTCACTTGACCAATTCTTTTTAGTTTCGGATGGACATTTGGTGCATATAGAAAGGCTATTCCATGTGTATTTAAAAGTTCAACTGTTTCATCAATCGTTAGATCAGTATGAATACCTAGTGCTTCAAGTACGTCAGAGCTTCCTGCAGCACTGGAGATTTTTCGATTACCATGTTTTGCAATTATCGCTCCTGCACCAGCCATCACAAATGCTGCAGTTGTGCTTATATTGAAACTATTCACACCATCTCCACCCGTACCACAATTATCCATATATCTTGCAGTCGGAGCAGGTACCTCTAACGCAAAAGATTTCATAACGGTCGCAAGTGCTGCAACCTCATGAGCAGTCTCCCCTTTTTTCGCTAAAGCGATTAAAAATGTCTTAATATCATGCAAAGCTGTCTCATCTTGAAACATCAGTTTTGATGCTTGAAGCATTTCATCAAATAATAAATGTTGATTGTTCTCTACCACTTTTATAAATTGTTTCATCATGCACACTCCTCATGTAAGTTCATTCACCTTTGAAAGAGATTAATGACTTTGCCTTTGCTTCCGTCTCGTCAAACTCATTAGAAGGAATTGAATCTTTAACAATTCCTGCTCCTGCTTGAATATACGCTTTATTGTTTTTCACAAGCATAGATCGAATCGTAATAGCAAAATCTATATTTCCGTTAAAACCGATATAACCAATGGCTCCACCATATGTGCTTCTATGAGTTGTTTCAATTTCATCAATAATAGCCATTGCCAAGTGCTTTGGTTTTCCCGTCACCGTTCCTGTTGGGAATGTTGCTGAAAGGGCATCTAGAGCATGAAGTACTGGTGATAATTTGCCTTCGACATTTGACATGAGGTGCATGACGTGTTCAAATCGAATAACCTCCATGTAGTTTTTCACGCGTACTGTAGCAGGTGCACATATATGGGTTAATTCCTGTCTAGCCTCGTCAAGCAAAACATTATGCTCTGCAATTTCTTTCGGATCATTTAATAACTTTCTTGCTTGATGTTCATCTTCATCTATTGTTTGACCGCGACTAACAGTTCCCGCAATTGGATTTACCTTCACTATGTGATTGGTAACACTGACTACACATTCCGGTGAGGCACCGATTAAAATATGTTGATCAAATTCCACATAGTACATATAAGGTGAGGGGTTTTGTTTACGCAATTTTCGGTAAATTGAAAATGGATTTCCAGTCAAATCGGCAGCTAGCTGACGTGAAAGTACCACTTGCTCGACCTCACCGTTTTCTATATGTTGTAACGCTTGATTAACTTGCTTTTCAAATTTTTCTCTAGTCACATTGCTTTTAAATTTACTTAAATGGTAGTCTTCATCGATTATTTCATTGCCGGTCGAAATTTCCTGTGCAATAACTTCTAAATCTGGTATCTCTTGTTCTGGATTCACAGCAGTATGCAGAATGGTAACGATATCTTCAAAATAATCAAAAATGATAATTGTTTCATAGATTTGAAAATTCACATCTGGTAGATCCAACTTGTCATCTAATATAGAATCCATCTTTGCTGCACCGTACCCAATATAACCAACAGCCCCACCAGTAAAAGGAAAGGCAGATTTTTCTGTAATTCTAGGCATTAATCGTTTTAACTGAGTCAATAAATCACCCGTATACTCGTAGCTTTTACTTGTTGTGAATTGTTGTTCAATTAACTTTTGCCCACTACCACTATAAGATTTTAAAGGGTTCTCCCCAATAAACGAATATCGTCCTGATTCTTCGGATTTTGCTGAGCTTTCCAACAAAAATTTCCGTTGTCCTTTTAACCTATTAAATATTAATATTGGTGTTAATGTATCGCCTGCTAATTTCTTCACTGTCGTTCTATAACTTAATTTCTCTCTGCTCATAACTTAACCTCTCCTCTTCTCAACTCTTTATGAAAAATGCATAAAAAAAGTCCTCTCGAAAGGAAAATTCCTTTCAAGAGGACGATATTCACCGCGTTGCCACCTCAAGTTGAAGCATTTAATATGCTCCCACTTAGCGTATCAAAAAGATACTACCCATAACGTAGGTTAGGCGTCTATTAGTAATTAGAAGTAGGATCACTTCGGTTCTTAATAGCTCTCATAAGTCCATTCATATAGGAGATAGATCAGTTTTCACCTGCCACTGACTCTCTACACTACCACACCTATACTACTACTCTTACTCTTCAATTTCTCTGCTATGCTAATCTCAACTGTTCTAAAGGTGGTCTCGCTCCCGAAACCTGCTACCTATCCCGAACAAAATTGTTAAGCTTTATATTAAGCTTTGAAATCTGAAATGTCAAATGAAATTTAAAAGAATGCATCCACTGAAATAATTGTGATTTTCATTTTTTACTTTTATTAAAATATCAACGTAAATTATTTCACTTCCATTATAAAAAAAAGGATTAACAAATAAAATGTAGAATAGATTTTATAGCGTTAAAAAAGGAGTGATAAGTTATATGTTTGAAAGAATTGGCACTATAAGTTTTCCAATAAGTGATATTGAAAAATCTAGCACTTGGTATCAAAAATTATTAGGGTTTAAAGAAGTTTATTAAGCTGAATGCTCGAGTATTAAGTGTTGGAAATAGTGGCGTACCATTAACGATTGAGGCAGGAAATACTTCTCTTAAAAATCAAACTTATCCAATATTTTTCACAAAAGATATTAAAGCAACGCATAAGAAGTTAATGGAATATGGTGTAGATGTAGGGAGCTCAAAACTGAAGGAGTAAAGAACTTTTTTGAGTTTTTAAGATTTAGATAATAACAAATTACAAGTTTGTTATTGAAAATAGTATCAAACAGCTAAGTTATTATAGGCTTGGCTCTATTTCATTACATACCAAGCCTATTTAAGGATTATATCAACTTTATTCTTCTTTTATTCTTTTTATTATTTTTAAATATTGCACATCCCCTAAACCATAATTAGGAAACAGATGGAACAAGTTTTTCAGTAATTCACCCTGAGATATTTCTAGGTGTTTTTTTATGTAAGCTGTGATTTCATTATCTTCTTTTAAATAATCCAAATAAAGTTTAATACCTTGATAAGTGACAGGCAATACTTGAACTTTTGGTAGTTGATGTTGGATCAATACTTGTTGATATATTTCTTTGTAACCTTCTGGCATTACTTCAATCTCTTCTACATCATAGGTCAATTCATTAACCATATGGAAGAATACCTTTCCTCTATAGTTCACCTGGTCTAAATATGCCAGTATTGTTAGTAAGTTCATCTGACAGAACATGTCCTCACCAAACCATAAAACGATGCATTTGTATTGATTTACAAAAAGAGGTTTTAAAGAGTTAGTGGTAATATTCTCATAATCTTGTAAAGACACTTCATGTCCTAAAGCTCTTAACTTTTTAAATTCATCACTGAATATTGTATAACATGTATCATTTGAACACATAGCTTCATTAAAAGGAACATAATCACTTTTCCCCATTAACTGATGTTTAGAAAATTCCTCATACATCACCTGCCCATTTAAGATATTCAAAATATCTTTGTCGAATTGCTCATTCATTTTATTTTGTAAATTTTCAATCTTTAACTTCTGTGAAATATCCATCATTAAACCTCCCTTTGTGCCATTCATATTAAGTTTCACATAAGACTGTAGTGGTGAAGGATTTTTTCTAAAAGCATTTGGACTGATACCAAAAGTAGTTTTAAATGCTCTTGAAAAAGCCTCCTGAGATGAAAAACCATATTTGAATGCAATATCAATTGTTTTTTGTTCTGTTTTTTCAAGTTCAATGGCAGCTAGGTATATCTTTCTAAGTGCCCTATATCTTTTAATACTAATACCTGCCAT
The DNA here is from genome assembly GCF_001955655.1 of Viridibacillus arenosi. GTDB lineage: Bacteria > Bacillota > Bacilli > Bacillales_A > Planococcaceae > Viridibacillus > Viridibacillus arenosi. Next base: position 273,287 of record NZ_MSPW01000003.1, read on the forward strand.
TCGATGAAATGAAAAAGAACAGTAATAGGGTGAATAACCCATATCATTACCTAAGTTCTTTAATGAAAAATCATCAAATAAATGTTCCTCAATCCAGTCAATCATCTCCTGAATCATATTGTTCATCCTCCACTTCTGCATTTATTATAAGCGAAATGGAAAGTGATGTTTTGATATAAGTTGTGTTTACTTGTTATTTTTAATGCTAAATTGAACCGATGTGGATGCATTTTTATCAGCAAAAATTCATATAGATTCTTTACTTTTTTTATTTATCTTAGTGGCTTGTTTTTGTTTTTTTATATAGACTAGCGAGGTTTATATTTTATTAATTAATTGTCGTATATGATTATCAAGTTAAAGATTCTTATATTATTTATATAGATACTTAAAGGACCAAGAGCGATTTTATGCTCCTGGTCCTTTAGTCAATTTGTTATTTTCCCAATTTATTGAAACATGGTATTTAATGTTTTCTTTTTCCAGAATAATTGTTGATACATAGATTGAACTATGAAATTGACGATAAAGGCCATAGGATAACCTATCCATATACCATTTAACCCTAGTGTTGTGTTATGTGAAAGGAAATAAGCTACTGGTACTTCAATAATCCAAATACTAGAGATTGTAAAAATAGTCGGCCATAAAACAGTACCGGTTGCTCTCATTGTTGCTGAGATAGACTGTGTATGCCCCAATATAACATAGCTCCAAAATGAAATAAGAATTAGGTTATGTGCGATATCAATTGCTTCACCATTATCTAAAAATATTTTTAAAATTGGATTTGATAGCAAATAGACAATTAATATGAGCAATCCACCAAGAAGATAATTCAGTTTAATTCCTATTTTTTCTATTTTCTTTATTTTAGAAATATCCCCTGATCCAACAGACTGTGCTACAAATACAGATATCGCAATTGAAATGCTAATTGCAGGTATTTGTACATAGCTCGCAATTTGATTGGCAACACCATATGCTGCTGTTGCATTTGAACCATAACTATTCACAAAGGTTATAACTGCAATTTCTGACATCGCCATCGCTACCATACTTATACTTGAAGGTAGCGCTAATTTTAACAATGCTTTCAAAACTGCGCCTTTCAAATGAAAATGACGAAGAATCATTCGGTCTAATTTAAGAATGTGATTACTCTTATGCAGGTAGCCTATCAGAAGCACTAATGAGATTAGACTTGATAATACAGCAGCATAAGCCGCACCATTTAATCCGTATTCAGGTAACCCAAACCAGCCAAAAATAAGTATAGGTAGTAAAAGAAGATTTAAAATTACACTTATGATTAAAAAATAAAATGGTGTTTTGGAATCACCTACACCTCTCATAAATGTTGTATACACCATATTTATGAAAGTAATAGGTAATGTAATAAATAGAATTTGAGCATATTCTACACTTTCACCAATAATATTCTTGGGTGTTCCCATCCATTTAAGAATTTCACCCGTAAAGACACTTCCAAAAATAGCACCAACAACTGAAATCACAATCGTAAAAGCTAATGTGACTCCAACGATTTCCTTCAATTTCGTCATATTTCCCCCACCATAAGATTGCCCAATTAAAATCGAACTTCCTGAGCCTATCCCAACCGCAAAGGTGATAAGGAAAAAGAAGAGTGGAAAGAATGCAGAAAGTGCTGCTAAAGAATCCACTCCTAGTGTTTGCCCAACGATAATAATCCCGAAAACTTGGCCTAATGATTGAATAATACTAGCCAAAATCACAGGAGTAAGAAAAGCTATCATAGGCTTAGATATTGATATTGTTTTATTTTCAAAAAGTTCATTCATATAATACTAACTCCTTTATTAAAAAGAACAATAATGATAAAACTCACTTTTAAAGTACTTATTTGTTCCATCAAAATACTCTTCTTCGTTTTTTAAAAATCTTAAAGTACTGTAACTCAAAATCCTCATAACTAAGATTCATTTACTTAAATTCCAACCAATTATTAATATTGCTTGTTCTTGTTTAGTCATTCTATATTCAAGACCCCCTCTTTATTATGTTTCGTCAATCAATCTACTTATCCAAACAATAGTTAACTCTATTTACAAATAAACAAACGATATACAATTACGTTTATCTAATAACAAACATAATAGTATATCGTTTGTCATTAGTCAATATTCCTTAGTGACTTTCTCTTGTTTTTTCTTATTAGACTAGCAAGGTGTGTATTTATTTCCGAAAATGTCTGAATATAATAAAAGAAAAATGTTATAAGTATTTATATAGACAAAAATAAGACCAAGAGCGATTTTATGCCCTTGGTCATTATTAAATATCTATTTTGTATTTTAAGCCGTATATTCACTGATTTTAAGGTACAAATCCTTTGAAACTTGGTATCTATTATTAAAGCTTGTATAAAGTTTCACCATTTCCGTTAATGTAAAACCAGGAGCGACAGCATTGACGTTTATGCCTTTGCGACCAAGTTCCTTTGCCCAAGATTTAGTCATGCCAATAATACCTGCTTTAGCAGCTGCATAATTTGTTTGTCCAACATTGCCATACACACCGCTAACGGAAGTCGTATTAATAATTTTTCCATACTGATTCGCTACCATATGCAATGCTACTTCCTGCGTACAATGAAAGACACCATTTAAATTTACATTTAATACTTCTTGGAAATCTGTTTCAGTCATTTTTGTCAGCATCGCATCTCTCGTAATACCTGCATTATTTATTAAGATATCTATACGCCCAAATCGATCTATCGTTTTTTGAACCATTGCCTTAACACTTTCCCACATCCACTTCTATAAATAGTACTCGTTCTGCATTAAGTGTTTTTACAGCTTCTTCACCAGCCCATTTAGCATAGTCCGCTATCACCACCGATGCACCTTCATCAAGAAATCGTGTTACTGTTGCATAACCAATTCCATTCGCACCACCTGTTATAATGGCTACTTCTCCTTTTAAACGCATTTGATCAACCCCCTAATGGATTCATTTGAAATTTCTTTACAAAACTACCGTAACCAGTTGCTAATTGTATTGTGATTTCATAGTTTCCTTTATAGTAATTGATTCGACAATGACTCCAAAACTCCTTTGATTCCCTACATATCATCAGTTTTTTTATAAAGTCAAAAAAATTCCGAGCAGTCTCCTATTACCTATTTGAGACTGCTCGGAATTTATTATTTATATAGTTGAGGGTGATGTAAGTTTCATGATTTCATATACTTTTTCCATATCGGTATGCTTTTTTACATGCTCCGCAAGTAACTGATAAGCATCTTCACGGCGTTGTGCATCGGTTTTAACCTCTTCTGAAATAGCAGGTAAACCCTTTTCAATTCTTAAGGCATTTACTATTTCACGAGTATATTCTCGGTTATTAAAAATTCCATGGAAATATGTGCCGATAACACGCCCATCCGATGATACTGCCCCATCTAAACGGCTATCATGTAGTTTTAAAAAGGCCATTGTATTGGAATCGTGTATTTCAGTTTGACCTAGATGTATTTCAAAGCCAGTTAGCTCTTGTCCATTAGACAATAAATTTCCAGTCATTTGTTTCGTTTTCTTTGAAGTATTGAAAACCGTGGTGACTGGTAATAACCCTAATCCTTCAGAATTACGTCCATCACCTTCTACTGCTTCAGGATCTAACAATTGATCCCCTAGCATTTGGAATCCTCCACAAATACCGAAAATACGTGTCCCTTTTGCACGAAGCTTTTGAATCGCTTCCACAAAACCTTCATCTCGAAGCCATTGTAAATCATCTACAGTGTTTTTCGTGCCCGGTAATATCAGTAAATCCGGTGTACCAAGTTCACTTAATGACCGTACTAATCGAACGCCTACTTCTGGTTCATCAAAAAATGGGTCTACATCAGTGAAATTCGAAATTCTTGGTAAACGAATCATCGCTACATCGATAGCAAACTCTTGTTGTTTTGGTTTTTTAAATCGAAGTGATGATAAAGCCAATGAATCCTCTGCTTCAATATTAATTTCTATGTAAGGTACCACTGCTAACACTGGAATACCAGTTGCTTTTTCTAACCACTCAATACCATCATCTAATAACTCACGCATACCTCTAAATTTATTAATAATAATACCTTTTACACGTTTGCGCTCAGCTTCATCTAATAATGTGAGTGTGCCAATTATAGATGCAAATACACCACCACGATCAATATCAGCAACAAGAATAACAGCTGCGTCTGCTAGATGTGCCATCCGCATATTAGCAATATCTCGATCTTTTAGATTAATCTCAGCTGGGCTACCCGCTCCCTCTAAAACGATTATTTCATATTCGTCTTGAAGCTTGCGTACTGACTTTTCAACTATTGGCATTGCTTCTTGAACAAAGTCGTTGCGATATGAAGTAGCTGTCATATCTAGGAAGTGCTTACCATGCACAATAACTTCAGATACCATATCTTGCTTTGGTTTTAATAAGATTGGATTCATATCTGTCGTTGCAATAACTCTTGCTGCCTCAGCCTGCACGCCTTGTGCTCGACCAATTTCTCCTCCATCAATTGTAACGAAAGAATTCAGCGCCATATTCTGTGATTTAAACGGAACAACTTTGAATCCTTCATCTGAAAAAATACGACAAAAAGCAGTACAAATCATACTCTTTCCAACGTCAGATGCTGTTCCTTGTATCATTAACGCCTTTGTGGTCAAATTCATTCCCTCTTTCCTTAGAATTCTAATCCTTTAACTGCTGGAATACCTTCATCGTAATAATGTTTAGTCGCATCAATTGTAGAAACTAAATCTGCAAATTGGACTAGTTCCTGTTTTGCACTTCGTCCAGTAACAACCAGGTGCATTGTTTTTGGTCGATTTTGAATAGCTTCAATTACTTCTTGAAGTGGTAACACATCATCAATAGGGAATTTCGTAATTGACAATGCATTATTAAGCTCATCTAATACGAGTAAATCAATAGTTGGATCTTCAAGGGCTTCCTTTGCTTTTGTCCAAGCTAATTGTAATGCATGTCTATGTTCTTCTGGTGTTTTAGTCCAAGTAAAACCAATACCCATTTGTTCCATTTCAACACCCAATTTTCGAAGGGCCAATGCCTCTCCGTAAGTACGTTCTGGAGATTTTATAAATTGCATATACCTGACATTTAGACCACGACCTACTGCTCGTAGCGTTACTCCTAGTGATGCAGTTGTTTTACCTTTGCCATCCCCAGTATACATCAAAAATAGTCCTTGACGTGCCATTTAAATACCCCCTAATTTTCTTTATAACCACTTAGTTTTTTCTTCGTAAGAAGTACGTTTTGTAGGTGAGACTTCACGACCTTCTTCTGGATAACCAATAAAAACTGTACCAATCACTTTTTCATTTTCAGGAGAACCGATAAAATTTATCATACGATCATCATGTACTAAACCCACACCTCGTGTACGCCATACAAATCCTAACCCTAATTCTTTGGCAGCTAACCACATCGAATGAATAGCACAGCACACGGCAAATATATTATCCTCTGAATCATCAGGTTTATCTGGTATTTGATCCGCTGTTACAACAATGGCAACAGGTGTTGTTGTAACGACTTTTAAAGAGCTCTCAACTAAATGAGGTTTTGTAGGGAAACGTTCTTGTAAATAAGCTTCCGCCATTTCCTCATAACGAGTCATTGCTTCACCTTGGATTACATAAAAATTCCAAGGTTCGCGTAAGCGATCATTTGGGGCGAAAGTTGCAGCCTCTAGTAATTGTTCAATTTTCTCTTTTTCAACAGGCTTGTCCTCATAGTTACGGATAGCACGTCGCTCTTTTAAAATTTCTAAAATAGACATTTATTTATCTCCTTTTCATTACTCTCTATAACAGTTCACTATATCTTATAGCACGACAGCAGAAAGTTGTTTTTCATACCATTTAATTTTATCTCGCATTTGCACAACCTCACCAACTAATACCATCGATGGGTTATGGTATCCTTCGCTTACGACTAAATCATGAATATTTTCTAATGTCCCAGTTAATGTTCTTTGTTGATCTGTTGTTCCCCATTCTATAACTGCCACAGGTGTTTTTACATCTTTTCCATGGGCAATCAATTGAGAGCTTATATAAGCTAAATTACCGACGCTCATATAAAAGGCAATCGTATCGATTCCTTTTGCCAAAGCATCCCAGTTCAAATGGTCTTGTCCTTTATCTTCTCTACCATGTCCAGTGACAATTGCAAAGCTAGAAGCATATTCACGATGAGTAACCGGAATTCCTGCATAAGCAGGTGCAGCTATTCCTGCAGTAATACCAGGTATAATCTCGTATTCAATACCTTGTTCGGCTAGTACCTCCGCTTCTTCTGCTCCTCGACCAAAAACACAAGGGTCTCCGCCTTTTAATCTTGTAACCGTTTTTCCCTCTAATGCTTTTGAAACTAATAAATCATGAATTTGGTCTTGAATTAGGTGATGCTTCCCTGGTGACTTTCCACAGAAAATCAGTTCTGCATCCTTTTTAGCATGTTCAAGTAATTTCGGATTAACTAGTCTATCGTATGCAATAACATCAGCCTTTTGAATACATTCCAATCCATAGACTGTTATTAGTCTTGGATCACCTGGACCTGCACCTACTAAATACACTTTTCCTACTGCCATGGCGCAATCCCCCTTTGTAAATAATGTTGAAATAGCTTATCACGTTCGGCTATTTTACCTTCTTTCGTTAAGGTTAAAAATTCCGGCAGTAAAAGAGCTTCTAATATTTGCTTCTTTCTTATTTCATCTATCACATTCGTTAATACTTCCGTACGTGCACTTTGCAAAAATGCGACATACTCTTCGTAGTAGTCATCAAATTGAAGAGTTAAATCATCTTTTACTTTCTTTGCTAAGCCAGGATTGGCACCAGCCGTTGAAACTGCAATTGTTAAATCCCCTCGTCTCAATGTAGCAGGTACAATAAAATTACTACTAACTGCGTCATCGACTATATTCAAAAGTTGATGTGACATAGTACATTCTTTTACTTTTGCATTAACAGCTGGATGATTCGTTGCAGCAATAATGCAAAAAGCATCTTCTAAATCAGAAGCTTCAAATGACTTTTGAAACCATGTAATGAGATCATTTCGCCATTTTTCTTGCAGTTTTTCATGTAGAACTGGGCTAATGACAGTAACAATGGCTCCGGCATTTAATAGTGATGTTACTTTCCGATTTGCCACTTTGCCTCCACCAATGACGACACAATATTTACCCTTCAACTGAAGCATGATTGGATAATATGTCATTGTTGTTGATGTCTCACACATGCATTCACCCACTGCTCTACTAATTCAGGGTTTGATGCGAAATGGAAATGCGTATATCCAGCAACTAAATTCCCGTTTAAATAACCTTCTGCCTTTTTACCAAAACGCCCTGTTGTTTCATAAGCTGGTTGAATTTCCTCTAAAGCTGTAAAAGTGGAGTAATGGAACTCATGCCCTTTAGCCATTTGATTTTCACCAATTATGAAGTTACTTGGAGTGCCGGTAATATCACGATACCCTAGTGCAGCAAGCTTTTCTTGCATTTGTACAGCGCCAGGAATGATACCAGTCATTGGATATGTATTGCCTTTTGTATCTGTAATAGAATCTGTTAAATACATAAATCCACCACATTCTGCTAAGGTAGGCATACCACTTTTCACTGCCTGTCGTATTGAATGTTTGACAGCTTCTTGTTTTGAAAGCTCAGCCGCAAATTCTTCTGGGAATCCCCCTCCTATGTATAGTCCATCCACATTTTCTGGTACTACTTCACCATTTAGTGGTGAGAAGAAAACAAGTGATGCACCGTATGCTCTTAATAACTCTAGATTTTCTTCATAATAAAAATTAAAAGCAGCATCCTTTGCCACAGCAATTGTTACGCCTCTATCATGTCGTTGGTCAAATAATCCACTAGAGAAATGCGCAATTTCAGAGGTTTTTGCCAATTCATAAATGCGATCTATATCGACGGTTTCTGAAATGAGGAATGCAAGTTGGTCAAAGAATGGATTCAATTCACCACGTTCAATAGCAGGTATCAAACCTAATTGTCGACTTGGAATATCAATACCATTTTCACGTTTTAAATATCCTAGTACAGGAATACCACACTCTTGTTCAATGGCGGCCTTAACTATTTTATAGTGATTTACACTACCAACTTGATTGGCAATGACCCCTATAATATTTGGCGTATCCGAAAGTATTTGGAATCCTTTAACGATGGCTGCTACACTACGGGCCATACTGGCACAATTAACGATGAGTAATACGGGACTATCCGTTATGACACTTATTTCAGCTGTGGAACCGGCATCATTTAATGGGCTTTTACCATCATAAAACCCCATTACGCCTTCAATAATGGAAATATCTGCTCCTGAACTCGCACGGACTAGCATTTCCTTAACAGTTTCATGATCAAACATCCAGCTATCTAGATTACGAGAAGTACGGCCGGTTACCGCTGTGTGATATGAGGGATCTATATAATCTGGACCACATTTGAATCCTTGCACTTGATAACCTTTCTTTTGCAAAGCAGCCATTATCCCAATTGTAAAAGTCGTTTTTCCAACGCCACTTCCTGTTCCTGCAATTACTAGTCTTCTTGAACTCATCACTTATCCCCCCGAGATTGCAATTAAAACCGGCATAAACAACCGGTTTTAATTAGCAATTGATACTATTCATCATGTGAAATGACGGCAACTGAAATAGTTGTGTTACCTGATTTTTTCTTAACTAAAGCTAAATCATCTGAACCAGTATATAAGCGAACTGCTGGTTCACTTACACCATAAGCACCTGTATATTTGAACACAGTATCTGATGGTGCTTCGATTGTGGCAATATTCAATTCAGTTGGAGTGTAGTACTTAAAATCCCATCCATATTTTGCAACAGTTTGAAGGAAACCTTGCTCATCTTTTTTTAAATCGATTGTACATAGTGCTTTGACACTTTTAATCGAAATTTGAAGTTCTTGCAAAGTTTCCAAAATAACTTGTTCAATCTCTTCTGAAGATGTTCCGCGATTACAGCCCATTCCGATTACGACATTCTGCGGACGATAAACAACGCCATTTTCTAATATGGCTTCTTCAGCTTTTGTTAGCAATCGGTGCGTAATGATTAATGCCCCTTTTGGCTTTGCATCTAGAGCCTTTGTAATGCTCGGATATTGTTTGATGTTTTCTGGCATAGGTGTTTGTAGATGCCACCAGTTTTTCTCACCAGACTCTTGTACAATCGCAACAGGTTCCTCATTTACTACAGATGCACTTACAGGCGTTAATTTATCTGCAGAATCCCAAACCCAGCCAAAGCGAGCACCGAAAAGGTCTACTGGAATTGTTTTTTGAACATCTGATGCAGTTGTAATAACTGCACGAGCATTTAAAGCAGAAGCTACTTCGTGTGTTAATTCATTTGCTCCACCTAAATGACCTGATAGAACACTGATGACATTTTCCGCACGGTCATCAATGACGACAACTGCAGGATCTGTCTTTTTATCTACTAAAATAGGTGCAATCATACGTACTACAGCACCAAGTGAAATTATCATGATGATACCTTTATATTGTTTGAACAGTGTTGGTAACAACATGCGTACACTTCCTGTAAATAGTTGAATATGCTTTTGTTGTTCATCACCTTGTTCAAATTTACTCATATAGTATACGTCTGAGTGTACAAATGATTGATGTAGATTACGTGCTGTTTGTACACCGTGCTTCGTTATAGCAACAATGGCATATTGATTATGTTGAACTACAATCGGTTCAATTCCTTCTTGTAATTCAATCATTGAGGTTCACACCTTTTCGGAATCCGTGAGTAAATGTTGCATCGTATAATTTTGAGCGGTACTCATCTTTATCATGAATATTAGGATCAAGCGCCCAACCTGCTAAAATCATAGCATGCTTACGAATACCATTTTTTCGCATATCTTCATCTAGATTAATAAGCGTTGTACGGACGATTTTTTGATCTGGCCAAGAAGCTCTTTGTATTACGGCAATTGGCGTATCATCGCTCCAACCAGCTGCTTGGAGTTCTTTGACAATTTTCTTTGTTAAAGTAGCACTCAAAAATAATGCAATCGTACAATGGTGGCTTGCTAAATCACGAAGTTTTTCAAATTCAGGTACTGGAGTACGGCCCTCTGCACGAGTTAAAATGAGTGTTTGTGTTAAATCTGGAATTGTTAACTCAGCACCTATAGCAGCAGCTGAAGCGAAAACCGAACTGACTCCTGGAATAACTTCTGCATGAATATCTTCCTTTTTCAGTAATGCCAGTTGTTCCATTGTCGCACCGTACATTGCAGGATCACCTGTATGGATGCGTGCTAGTGTTTTACCAGCATTCACTCGGTCAACTATGACGGCGACCATTTCTTCTAAATGCATACCTGCTGTTTTAATTACTTCAGCTTCTGGTTTTGCTTTTGCAATAAGCTCATCATTTACTAGTGAATCTGTATACATCACTACATCTGCAGTTTGTAAAATATTTAAGCCTTTTACTGTGATTAAATCTGGATCTCCAGGGCCTGCCCCAACTATGTATATTTTTTTCATTATTTGCGCACCACCATTAATGTTAAGTATTCTAGCTCTGCATCTTCTAATTCATCCATTGACCAAATGACTTCCTCATCAGAGGTAACCTTTGTCACGACAGAAGCCTTATCAAATAGATTTAAATCCTTTAACACGCGAATCATTAAATCCATTACTTTGGCTACTTTAATGAATACGACAGCATCATGATCTTCAAGTGCTTTTTTCATGGCATCATAATCATCAGTAGCTGGAATAATCGCAACATGGTCATCTCCATCTGCAAGTGCAATACCTAAACGTGAAGCTGAACCGTTGAAAGATGAAATACCAGGAACTGTTTTAATCTCTATTTCTGGGTGCAATTCTTGCATCAACTTCATCATATGGATGAATGTACTATAGAGTAGAGGATCGCCTTCAGTTACAAATGCAACATCTTTGCCTTCTTGTAATTTTTCATATACTAGTTCCACTGCTTTATTCCACTCTCGATCAAGAATCTCTTGGTCCTTTGTCATTGGGAAAACAAGTCCAAGCATATCTTTTTCGCCTGGACGGATATATACATCAACAATGCGTTGTGCATAGCTTTTACTTCCTTTACGTTTTCGCGGATAAGCGATAACTGGTGATTCCTGAATCACACGGAATGCCTTAACTGTTATAAGTTCAGGATCTCCAGGACCTACTCCTAGACCATATAAAGTACCGAAATTACTCATGGATGTCTTCCTTTCGTTTTGCCGTAATAATATAGATTGGATTCAAAGGTACAAATCGTTTCATACCTAAAATTGGTTTACTTCTTGAAATTTGTGCATGCATAATTGATGTTTCAAAACCAAACTCATCGAATGCTTCATTCGCTCGGTATAAATTTTCGATGGTCGCAGCATTTAAAACAATTCTTCCACCTTCAGTTAAACGCTCACAACATACTCTCAATAGATCCTTCATGTTACCACCTGTACCACCGATGAAAATGGCGTCTGGATTCGGGAATGTTTCAAGTCCCTCAGGCGCTTTTCCGTGAACCGCTGTTAAATCGGTACGGAATTTACGTTGATTTTGTAGACAATTTTCAAGATCACCTTCATTTTTTTCAATCGCAAATACTTGTCCTTCTGGTGCCAGCTTCGCAGATTCAATAGCCATGGAGCCCGTACATGTACCAATATCCCAAACGATACTACTACTCGTTAATTGCATAGCATATAAACTTAAAACTCGAATCTCTTTTTTCGTAATCAGCCCTTTATCGGGTTTACGTTGTGAAAATTCTTCGTCATCAATGCCTAATGTCCATTTTGGGCTTTGTCCAACTTTTTTTAGAATGACAACATTTAATGAAGAGAACTCGAGATTTTTCATGTCCTCTAATTCATACCAGCCGTATTTTTCGTCTTCACCTTGAATATTTTCTGCAACATAAGCTCGGTATTCTGTCATGCCAAAGGATAATAAATATTCTGCGATTTTACTCGGGCTATTATCAGAATCCGTTAACAATGCGATTTTCGATTTGCCATCGATTTTTTGTGCCAAGCCCTTCATACTGCGTCCATGAACACTTATTAAATAAGCATCTTGCCAACTCTCACCCATTTTTGAAAAAGCTAATTGAATGGAACTAAAGTATGGGTAAACTTCGATATCTATTTTGCTAGTTAAATAACCTCCTAGACCATAAAATAATGGGTCCCCTGATGCTAAAACAACTGTTTTACGCTTTTCATTTTTCAACTGTTCTACTAAAGGTTTCAATCCGCCTTTTACGACAATTTTTTCACCAGAATAGTGAGGAAAGAATTCAAGTAGTCTTTCTCCGCCTACCAATACTTCACTATCTTCAATCCACGATACGTATTGAGGTAATAAACTTTCTAGTCCGTTATCACCAATTCCGATCAATTTAATCGATTGAGTCAATGCCATCAGACCTCCCTAATAATTGTCCTTTCATGGAATAAATTGCTGTGTCCATGATAAGGCCTCCACGCACATGATTGAGAGAAGCTGTACAACAAGCTTCACATAAATGATTAAAAAACTGGTCAAAACCTGCTTCCATCATCATCTCACCAACTTGAGAAGCCGTATTTGCTCCCACCACTTCTTGCACTAGTTCGTCTGGTGCTCCTACGTCTTTCGCAAGTTTTGCCATAAATTCAAAATTGATGGCAGCACTTTTCGAGTGCACCATCATGACACCTTGAGCAACTTTCGAAAATTTCCCCATCATGCCTACTAACGACACTCTTTTAATACCTAAACGTTTACAATGTTTAAGTGCAAAACCGACAAAATCACCCATCTCAATGAAAGCTTCCTCAGAAAGTCCTTCATATTGTTGCATGCCATATTTTTCACTTCGCCCACCTGTTGTCAACACGACATGTTCGCAGCCCATAGCAACTGCTACACTAATCGCCTGGACAATACTTGCCATATAAGCAGAACTAGAAAACGGTACAACGGTTCCTCTAGTACCTAATATAGAAATACCACCGATAATTCCGAGTCGACCATTTAACGTTTTTTTTGCAATTTCTTCTCCATCTGGAACAGAAATGACAACCTTTACTCCACGGTCAATTTGAAATTCATCTAGCGTTTCTTGGACGGTAGTGTTCAACATTTTCCTTGGGACTGGATTAATAGCTGCTTCTCCAACAGGAACAGGAAGACCCGGCTTGGTCACTCGTCCCACGCCGACTCCTCCATCTAAAATTATTCCAGGTTGATCGCCCCAGCTGACAGTAGAAATAATCAATGCTTTATGTGTTGCATCTGGATCATCTCCGGCATCCTTTATCGTTTCACAACTTACTGAATTTCCTTCAAATGTATTTTTTTCAATAGTAAATGTCGCATCTCGGCCCACCGGCAAATGGATCGTTGCTGTTTCTTGTGCTTCACCAGTAATAAGAGCCGTTAAAGCTGCTTTCGTTACTGCTGTTGCACAAGCGCCTGTTGTATAGCCATGACGCATTTGCGATGGATCTTTTTTCTCTTTCTTTTGCATCGTTAAGCCTGATCAGCTAATAGTGAAATGGCATTAAGTGCCGCAACAGTTACGGTACTACCACCTTTACGTCCAAGGTTTGTAATAAACGGTACTTCTGTGATTTTAGCTAATTCTTCTTTCGATTCTGCAGCAGATACAAATCCAACAGGCATTCCGATTATTAAATCCGGTTTTACTACACCTTCTTTAATTAAGCGAATCAATTCTAATAATGCAGTTGGTGCATTTCCAATTGCATAAATACCACCTTCATGTAAATGAGCAGCTTTTTGCATTGACATAATAGCACGTGTAGCACCTGCCTCTTTAGCAGCTTTCGAAACATCTTCATCAGAAATATAGCAATATACATCTCCACCGTGTTTTTGGAATCGCTTATGTCCGGTACCACTTTCAATCATTTGCACATCAGCGATAACTGCTTTACCAGAACGAATAGCTCTAATACCCGCTTCAATCGCATCTGGATGAATAATTACTGAGCGACCTAAATCGAAATCCGCTGAAGCATGAATAATACGACGAATGATTTTCCATTCATCTTCCGTAAAATCATGTGGACCATATTCCTCTAAAATAGTTGCAAAACTATGTTCGTAAATTTTATCTGGATCGACTGTTAAAGGTTTAAAATCTGTTCTAAAATCCATTCTTGTTACCTCCTAAATTTGGGAAAGTTGAGTTTGTAATGCTTGAATAACATCAATAAAAGTAGAATGCACATTTTCATAAGCTACTTTCGGTCTTGCAATCATAATTGTTTCAATTCCACATTCCAGAGCTGCTGTTAATTTTTCATCAACTGAACCTACTTTGCCACTTTCTTTTGTAATCATTAAAGTGACACCGTATTGCTTATAAAGAGCTAAATTAAGCTCTTTTGAAAATGGACCTTGAATAGCAACGATATTCTTTTGTTCTACACCAAGCTCTGCGCATTTTTCCATATTGTCTAAACGTGGTAGCATACGGGCAATGACTCTTGTATCCTCTAATCCTAATAACTTCTCAGTAAATGTACCAAGTGTTTTACTGCCAGTTGTCAGCATGATGACACCGCGTTTTTTAGCCGCCAGATTTGCCGCTTCCTCGTAGTTTTTTACTAAGATTAATTTGTCATTTTCGAATTGCTGACTTTCACGTTCATAGCGGATATATGGAACACTTGCTAATCTTGCACCTTCTAGTGCATTTTTTGATGCCTCTTCTGCAAATGGATGAGATGCATCTACTACAGCTTGTAAGTTTTTTGATTGAATAAATCGAGCCATATCTTCAGCTGTTAGACGACCAATATGCGTTTCTATATTTGCTTCAACTAAACTTTTTGCAGCTGATTCAGTGACAACAGTTGCAAAAACTGGGTATCCAGTTTGTTGTAACTCTATCGCCAATGCTCTGGCATCGCTCGTACCTGCTAAAAACAAAATCATTTTGCAGTACCAGCATGTTCGTGATCGTGTTCATGGTGGTGATGGTCATGATCGTGGTGATGATGGCCGTGGTCGTGGTCATGATCATGGTCATGATGGTGATGATGCTCTACAAATTCCATTGCATTGATACGGTATTGGCAAGTATCACAGTTCATTTTCACATTACCTTGAAGTGATTCTTCAACTCGATCTGCTAATACTGTTTTTAGTTCAGCGTGGTAACCAAAGTAAGACGCTAATTTTACTTCTAATTCAGGGTACTTAGTTTGGTAACTTAAGACCATTTGTTCCATACGTTCCATCAGAATACCTGTGAATAGGAAGTAAGGCAGCATAATTACTTTTTTAGCTCCTAACTGCTGACATCTTTCAATACCTTCCTCAACTGTTGGGTAAGTTACACCCATAAATGCACATTCTACTGTACGAACATTTAACTGTTCCCAAAGCATACGGGCAATTTTATAAAAGTCGCTATTAGCATCTGGGTCACTACCACCACGTGCGATTAATAAAATAGCTGTATCTTTATTTTCCGCTTCATGATTGAAACCGGCATCTGTTAAACGTTCTTTTAAAATTGAGAAAATGGATTCATGTACACCTAGTGGACGACCATATGTAATTTGTACAGTAGGATATTTTTCTTTACCTTCATCAATCGCTGCTGGAATATGAATTTTCGAATGTCCTGCTTGCAATAAAATAATCGGAATAACATGGATTTCTGTAGCACCTTTAACGACACAGTTATCAATCCCTTGTGCAATGTTTGGTGATGCAAATTCTAAAAAACAAGATTCCACTAGTAATTGACCATCTAATGTTGGCTTTAATTGCTCTACAAATTTATTAACCTCTGCATTACCCTCTGCTAAACGACTACCATGCCCGACGAATAAAATAGCTTTCATAAATATAGTTCCCCCTAAGTTTTAATCCCCGCAAGGAGCAGGTTCAATTTCAATTTTCGGTGACATATCTTGATAGTTAAATCCTTGAATTCGCTTCACACGTTTGAAGTATTTGAACAAGCGCTCGTTCGGATGTGCATTTTGACGATATTCTTCAACGATATTACTGACAACTTCTACAATCTTTTCTGGCTCAATGCCCTCTGCAACTGGTTGTCCTGGGTGAGCCGTTCTACCAACTGGCTTCGCACCTACAAAAAGATCAAATTTACCTTTTCGATAGACGATTCCGACGTCTTCCATTACAGCTTTATAACATGCCATACCACAGCCATTAAAACCGATATTAAATTCTTTAGGCATGTTCAGACCTCCAAGTTTTTCTTGAAGTTCCTCAGCATAAGGAATTCCGCCCGTTTTGTCACCATCACAGAAATCACATGCTTTTATTGTGACAACATCACCAACTGGTGACAGAATAAAGTTTGCATCTTGCAGTCTAGCTGTAATAAAATCTGGCTTTGTTGTTGGGATTTTCAAAAGAATATTATGGTTTGGTGTATATTCCATCGTGCCTTTATCTCCAACTACATCAGCTAATGTCATCATTTGTTTTGGTGTAAACCTTTTATTTGCAACCCCAGGGCTTACGGCTAATTCGAAAATAGATTCCATTTCTTGCTGTACAAAAGTAGTTTGAGTTTCCACTTGCTGACCCGTTACACGAGTTAATGCATCTAATGCCATTTCAAATGAGCCAATTTTAGGTTTTGGTTCTGTTTTTACAACTGACGGTTGCTTAGCTCTTACTAAAGCAGGTGCACTATCAATAATTTGACTACGCTGAATGCCGGTTTCTTGGTCCATTGCCCACGGTTCTGCCTCTTCTTTCAAACGTTGATGTGGTTTTAGTGGTTGTTTTTCAGCATTCAATGTGTATTTTCTTTGGTAACCACGAGGCGTAATCATTTTATTATCATACAAAAATGTCGATGAATTACCGATGACAACTGTCGTTAACATACCAATATCATGATTTAACATATCTTTTAAATTAGTGATGATGATATTTTGTCGATCACGATAAGCGCTTTTCACTAAACCTACTGGTGTTTCAGGTGAACGATACTGTAATAAAATACGTTGCGTTTCGACAATTTGTCGTGTACGACGACCACTCCGTGGGTTGTAAAGAGCTATTACAAAATCCGCCATTGCCGCAGCTTCCACACGTTTTGCTATTAAATCCCATGGAGTTAGGTGGTCACTTAAGCTGATCGTACATGAATCATGCATGACCGGTGCGCCAAGTAAAGAAGCACAAGAGTTAATAGCGGAAATGCCAGGAATAACTTCAATTTCAACACCGGTTGCTTCTGTCCATCCCTTTTCTATTAACACTTCATAAACTAGTCCGGCCATACCGTACACACCTGAGTCACCACTTGAAATGACCGCTACTTTTTTACCATTTTCAGCTTGTCTTACGGCTTCTTGAGCCCGAGAAACTTCTTCAGTCATACCGGTACTGATGACAGATGTATTACTATCAATTAGATCTTGAATGAGTTCAACGTACGTTTTATAACCGATAATAAAATCACTTTCTTGCAGTGCTTCAACTGCCCTAGTTGTAATATGTTTAAAATCTCCTGGACCAAAACCAACTACATAAAGTTTGCCAAGTTGCGACATTCAAACATCTCCTTTTCGTTACATCTAACTATTTGTTTTTCGAAATACCTTTAATCGCTCCTGATGTAGGGTTTTTCGTCATGTTGCCATTTAATGTTTGGTAGACGACATGAGGTGCAACTTGCTGATCCATACATTCGCGAACAATTTGACGGCCAATTTCAGGAGATTCTGCTTGATACCAAGTACCTTGTGGATACGCAATAACGACACAGGCATCTTTGCAACGTCCATTACAGCGAGTTCGAGTTGTATGTATTTGTTCGTCAACCCCAAGCCTAGCAATCTCATCCCTTACTGCCAGCGTTACTTCTTCGCCGCCCTTTTTCAAACAGCTACTACCATTACAAATGAGCAAATGGCTTTTCATTCTTTCTAAATTCCAAGTTGTCATCGTGATCCTCCCATACTGTGTTCATCATTTTTTATGAAAAATCTATGGAAATAGGGTAAATTGGCAACTAGTTATTTATTTTGGTAAATAAAAAAACCTTAATTCAAAGAATTAAGGTTTAAAAACTAGATTATTCAGACAACACATCAAAATAAATAAGCATCGTCCACTGTAGCCTTCACCTTTCCCTCCGAAAAGTATCGTTCATAATTATAAAAGCAGGTTTCCTGGCTTACGCGTCACTTTACTTTGATCTCTTCCCAGTATTTTACCAGTGAGTGTTATCATTTCATCAGCGTTACAGTAGCGGGGGCTGCATCGGATTCTAACCGATTTCCCTATTATCCTACATGTTCAATAAACCAAACATGTCGGCACTTTTAAATTTGATATTCAATTGTATTATTCAGTAAATTCTAAATCTGTAACTATCATATACTAAATTTTACTAGATTCAAATAGATTTTTTTATGAATATTATCTTGACATAATTTAAATTCTACATTTACACCTATATAAAGTTATTAAAAACAGTTATATCTACCTTACTACTCAATTTCAATATTTTTGAAAATTCCATAAAAAAATCTAGTAGAAAGAAAATTCTCATGATACACTATATTCTGAAATCAAACAATTCAATAAACTTTATGGTGTTAAATTAGCGTTTAACTTAAAAGGGAAGTCGGTGTTAATCCGACGCGGTCCCGCCACTGTGTTGAGGAGTTTTGCTACATTATGTCACTGTCAATAGACGGGAAGGCTGTAGCAAAATGAGGATTCTAAGCCAGGAGACCTGCCATAAAGTGAGGAACTGTTTCAACCTACGAGGATGGGTGTGAAAGTGAGTAAGTCTTATTTTTTGATGACTTTTCCTTCACGCACTTCTTTCTATGAAAGAAGTGCTTTTTTATTTACAAACTGGCTGTACGCCCTATCCAGAGAGGTATTTCATAGGAGGTGTTATTTGTATATAACTGTATATCTAGTAAAAATACATAAATAAAAGGGAGAATAATATGAATAAGTTAAAATCAATATTTAACTGGAAAATGATTTATTTTTTAGCATTTGTCATGATTGTTCCAAATCAAGCATTTGCCATGCACATTATGGAGGGATTCTTACCTGTAGAATGGGCTATCTTCTGGTGGGCAGTAACAATTCCATTTTTGATAATTGGATTCCGTTCAATACGTAAAACAATTAAGGAAAATCCAGATACTAAAATGATGCTTGGCTTATCTGGTGCTTTTGCTTTTGTTTTATCCGCACTTAAAATCCCATCTGTAACTGGTAGTTGTTCTCACCCTACTGGTGTAGGTTTAGGAACTGTATTATTTGGGCCATTTGCAATGAGTATTGTAGGTTTTATTGTTCTTTTATTCCAATCATTGCTTTTAGCTCATGGTGGCTTAACAACACTTGGTGCTAACGCATTTTCAATGGCAGTCGTTGGTCCACTAATTGCTTACGCTGTTTACAAAGGGGCTTCTAAAGCAGGTTTATCCTTTGCATTTGCTGTATTTTTGGCTGCAACTTTAGGTGATCTTGGTACTTACCTTGTCACTTCTATTCAATTAGCACTTGCATTCCCTTCTGAAATCGGTGGAATCTCTGCCTCTTTCACTAAATTTAGTAGTATTTTTGCTTTAACGCAAATTCCTTTAGCTATTTCTGAAGGTATTTTAACTGTGGTCATTATGAATTTCTTAAAAAAATACAACGTAGCTGAGCTAAAAGCACTTCGCGTCTTCACAAAAGGAGCTGAACAACGATGAAAAAGAATTTAATACTAATCTCAATCGTTGTCATTCTTGCTATTTTCCCTCTTTTCATTCAAAAAGGGGCTGAATTTGGAGGAGCTGATGGTGAAGCTGAAGCTGCCATTGGCGAAATTAATGCTTCGTATGAGCCTTGGTTCTCAAGTATTTGGGAGCCACCAAGTGGTGAAATCGAAAGTCTATTATTCTGCCTTCAAGCAGCCATTGGTGCTGGTTTTATCGGTTACTTTGTTGGTCTAACAAGAGGTAAATACAAACGCAAAGATAATGTGAATAACAAAGAGGGTCAAATATAAGATGCTTCTTATTGATAAATATGCTTATATGAATCGTTGGCAGCATATTCATCCAATAGAAAAAATGGTATTCACCTTTTTTCTGATGTTATTTTCGTTAACTGTGAAAGATACACTTGTATCACTCATCACATTCACTGTGATGAGTGCTTTTACAATTTTAGGTGCGAAAATTCCTTTTAAATATTATTTCAAGTTATTATTAGTGCCTAGTTTTTTCCTATTATCGAGTATGCTTACAATATTAATTTCAGTTTCAAGCAATCATAGCTTAAGCCCCTCTTCACTTTGGACAACTGAATTTTTAGGATTTCATATTTTTATTACAGAAAATAGTGTAGAGACAGCAATCCAATTATTTTTTACAGTGCTAAGTAGTATTAGTTGCTTATATTTCTTAACATTGACTACACCCATCCATGATATTTTACATGTATTACGTAAGCTGAAAGTACCAGCATTATTAATCGAATTAACTGAAATAACATATCGCTTCATTTTCGTTTTTTTAGAAACATCACTTAAAATTCATCAAGCACAAAATTCTCGTCTTGGTTATTTTACTGTGAAACAAAGTATCCACTCATTAGGTTTACTTGTTTCCACTTTATTTGTCCATGTATTTCAACGTTCTAAAGAATTAATAATTGCAATGAATTCTCGGTGCTATACGGAAGATATAAAATTATTAGAGGGTGAGTATTCATTTTCTAAAAGAAACTGGGTATTAATTGGACTCATTTCTTTTAGCATTGTCTCTGTTTATATTCAGTTTGGAGGAAGTCTAAATGGATGAGCTTTTTTTTGACATACAACATCTTACTCATAGTTATCAAGATGGGACGATTGCATTAAACGAGCTTTCTCTTTCTATAAAAAAAGGTAAGAAAATTGCACTACTCGGTAATAACGGAGCTGGTAAATCTACATTATTTCAGCATTTAAATGGGATATTGCAACCCACTTCAGGTGAGATATATTTTAAAGGAGAACGGATGGAGTATGGGCGCAAATCTTTATTACAGTTACGAGAGCAAGTAGGCATCGTATTTCAAGATCCAGATTCTCAATTATTTTCTGGCACTGTAAAACAGGATATCTCGTTTGGTCCAATTAATCTTGGCTGGTCTAAAGAAAAAGTAGTTGAACAAGTTGACTGGGCGATGCAAGAAACTGAAGTTATCACCCTACAACAAAAACCAATTCATTTTTTAAGTTTAGGACAGAAAAAACGTGTTTCTATTGCTGGAGTTTTAGCAATGAATCCCGATGTCTTAATATTAGATGAACCATCTGCAGGTCTCGATGCATATTATTCTAAACAAATCATGTCACTTTTAAATACGATTCATAAACCGCATAAAACTATTATTTTATCGACACATGATGTGCATTTTGCGTATGAATGGGCTGATGAGATCATTGTCATGAGTGATGGACAAATTCTATATCATGGTGATCCTGTCTCCGTTTTTAAACAACCTAACTTACTTTCAAAAGCTCATCTTGAGAAGCCATGGGTATTTGAAACGGCAGAGCAATTACTGCAAAACGGCATGTTAGCAATTGATGTCCCCTTCCCTCGAAATAGGGAGCAATTATTTCAACAATTTAAGGCAGACAAAACAGTAAAGTAACAATTATTATTCTTAAACCATACTAGTATTTTTCTAGTATGGTTTTTATTTTCTCTTAGACACTGGATTTTGATCTTATCTATATAGATTACCGAGGTTTATATTTAATCAATATTTATTCATACGATAATATTAAAGTTATTACTATTTACAATTAATATAGAAATAAACAAAGCCACGAGCGACTTTTTACCATGGCTTTGTTTATTTTTCTTCTATTTAATTTTTTGCTTGTTCTAAAGTGGTTTTTTCTATTTAGTATCCGCTTTTTTTTATACTAAAAATCAGCCAGCACCTTTTTTAATAGAATTATCTGAATATATAAAAGAAAATTCCGACTTCATGAATGTCATTCTTGGTCCAACTTCTGCTCATTTAGGAGTTATTCAACAATGGTTAGATAGTGATATGAAACAAACACCCTATGAAATATCATTAATACTTTTCAATTTGACGGTTCAAGGACCTAGATCTTCTATTGGACTCTGAATTAAAGGCAGGATTATAAACTTTTCATCTTTTTATCAAAAGCAAACAGTCAGTTGATGAGATTGTAATGGCAGCTGGCTGTTTCTTCAAATACATGCTTTACAGGAATCTCAGCTAATTTCATCTTAATTGCCTTCATTTTCATTTATTCTAGATAACTGGTTCTTGTCCCCATAGAAAAAACACCTCCACGTTGATTTTTAGAAGTAGGATACCCAATTTTTCAACGAAAGGTGTTTTTATTTGTCTCATTTTTCTATGTCAGTACATAATTTTTCTCGTAGCATTTAAAATATAGTTAAGAAATTTGTTCTTTTAAGAAAGTGACTAAGTCTAAGTGATTAGCTGGTGTAACACCATGTCCGTCTGGATAGCTCTTAAACGTGACAGCTGCACCTAATGACTCAAAGAAGTCCTTACTTTCAAGACCCCATTGATGCGGTAGAACATAATCATATTCACCATGAGAGATGAAAATTGGCATATGTTCCACTGATTGTTTATGATATTCGTTTTTCACAAAATCAGGAATATAACCACTTAAAGCGACAACTGCTGTCAACTTATCGCCTAAAACAAATGCTAGTGACTGTGCTAAAATAGCTCCTTGGCTGAAGCCCATTAATACAACTTTCTCTACATCAATATTATAAACGAAAGAAGCTTCATCTATAAATTCTCGGATAAAATGTACTACTTTATCAAAAACTGGACGATCTGGTTCCCCTATATCTTGAATTGTAAAGAAGGCATAACCAGGTTTATGTGTAATAGGGCCACGCAAACTAAAAATATGACAACTATCTTTAAATTCAGCTACTAATCCAGGTAAATCTTGCTCATTACTCCCCATTCCATGTAATAAGAAAATGGCTGGGTATTTTTTAGATGGATCCATATTTTTTGGTTCTGTATGAATAAATGTAAAAGGTGAGTTCATTAATTGTCTTCCCTTCGAGATAAACTATATTTATAATAGCATAAAGTATGCTTTGTTGGTGCTCACCTTTAGATTTTAATAGAAAATGGTCTTTACTTATAAAGAGTATCTACAAAAAAAGAAAATGCCCTATGCTATTTTACTAATAGAATAGAGCATTTATTTATATTATTCCCACTCAAATGGTGTTTCTTGGTACACATAGTAGTTCAGCCAGTTAGAGAACAATAAATGCGTATGTGAACGCCAAGTATTATATGGCTGTTTTGCTGGATCATCATTTGGAAAATAATTTTGAGGAACTTCTATATTCAACCCTTTTGCAACGTCACGTGAATATTCGTCTGCCAAAGTATGAGCATCGTATTCTAAATGCCCAGTTATCATGATGTGCTTTTCATCTTCTGACATGACAATAAATACTCCAGCATCATCAGAGGCTGAAAGTAGTTTGAGCTTTGGATGAGCTTCAACTTCTTCAATAGATACAGATGTATTCCGTGAGTGTGGTGCAGTGAATATATCATTAAAACCTCGAACAAGCTTTACAGTTGGATCTGTGATTGTATGATCATAAATTCCTGAGCATTTCTTCGCAAGTGGGAATTTCCCAATACCATAATGATGATAAAGTGCTGCTTGTGCACCCCAACAGATATGTAACACAGAAGTGACATTTGTTTTAGTCCAATCCATAATACTGACGATTTCTTTCCAAAAATCAACATCTTCAAACTCCATTAATTCAATCGGTGCACCCGTTATAATCATGCCGTCAAAGCGTCGGTGCTTAACATGTTCAAACGTCGTATAAAATGATTCTAAATGTGTTTTACTAACATTTTTTGAAACATACGTTGCAGTATTTAAAAACGTTACGTTTACTTGTAGAGGTGTATTACCAAGTAGACGTAATAATTGAAGCTCAGTTTTCTCTTTTTCTGGCATTAAATTCAAAATTAATATATTTAAAGGACGAATATTTTGGCTTTTTGAACGGTCCTCTTCCATTACGAAGATTTTTTCCTCTTTTAGTAATTCCGTTGCCGGAAGGTTTTTCGGAATATTAATTGGCATAGCTATTTCTCTCCTTTTTGTCTATTATGTACACGCATATAAAAAGCCCTCATTCTAAGGATAAGAATGAGGGCTAACTTAACACGCTCGTTTCTTATCTTCCAAGACTTTTGTCTTGTAGGACTTAGCACCTTTCTGATTAAATCAGAGGTTGCTGAAGCTTCACAGGGCCTTATCCCTCTGCTTCTCTTGATAAGAATATGTAATTGATTTAATCCTATCATTAAATTGTCAGATAAGCAAACATTTCTGTCAATTTAACCATAGGAAATAAGCCCTCATAGTTTTCCTATAGGGCTTTAGAAAAGTATTTTAAAACAGGGTAATTCAGTATGTTTAATACAGTATAAATCATTTTCCATTTTTATGCAACAATTACAAATCAGTTATATATAACAACTGATTTTCTGCTACATTCCTTACCTTATAACCATTTGGATTATTCCTTTGCCATCTCCAAGCATCTCGACACATATCTTCCAAAGTTTTTTCTGCTACCCAATTCAGTTGTTGTTTTGCTTTTGTCGCATCTGCATAGCTAATGGTAACATCACCTTCACGTCGATCACTTATTAGGTATTTAATTGGAATACCTGAGACATATTCAAATGTTTTTACAACTTGTAGGACGCTATATCCTTCACCAGTACCTAGATTAAATACTCTCCATCCATACTTTCCTTTTAAACTTTCTAACGCTTTTACATGACCTTTTGCCAAGTCTACTACGTGAATATAATCACGAATACCGGTTCCATCAAGCGTTGGATAGTCATTTCCATATATATTTAAAAAAGGTAATTTACCCGTTGCCACTTGCGTAATATAAGGCATCAAATTATTCGGAACGGAAAAAGGATCTTCTCCTATCATGCCACTTTCATGTGCTCCAATTGGATTAAAATATCGTAATGAAACAATGGAAAAAGAATGATTGGATTGTGCAAATTCATATAAGAATTTTTCAACAGCTAGCTTTGTTGTTCCATAGGGATTCGTTGTATTTAAGGTTGCAGTTTCAGGGATAGGACATTGTTCTGGGGTGCCATAGACAGTTGCTGATGAACTGAAAACGAGTTGACGTACTTTATACTTATTCATTAGTTCGACTAACTGGATTGTGCTTACCAAATTCTGCAAGTAGTATTTAATTGGATTGTGGAGGGATTCTGAAACAGATTTGGAACCTGCTAAATGAATGACGCTATCGATTGAATAGTTTTGAAACACCTTTTCTAAATCTTCTTTATGACTAATATCTACGGAGAGACATGTTATTTTTTTCTTTGTGATTGCTTGCATACGATTGATTACTTCTTTATTACTATTAATAAAATTATCTACAATAATAATTTCATGACCAGCTTGTATTAACTCGATACATATATGTGAGCCAATATATCCTGCTCCACCAGTTACTAGAATGTTCAATGCTTCTCTCCATTTCTTAACTTCTTTGAATTACTTATTACATTCTTCCTCCTAGAACGAGATGTCTTTAGGATAATCGCCTCCTTTAATACAAATCCGTTTGTAACTTGTCTAAATTTAAAAATCTAGAGAATTGCTAATAAAAACTTAGTGATGATCAAGTATTGTTACATCTGTTTCTTTTCATTTTGAGCCTGTAAATACTGACTCACTGTTTTGTCATACATAGAATGAAATGAGAATCTATCTTCAAAATAACGGCAACCTGCATGACCAAGTTGCAGCCTTAAGTCGCTATTCTCTAGTAATTGAATCAACTTGTCTCTAATAACTTGTATATCATGATTTACTATATACCCTGTTTCATTATCGATAATGAGTTCTTGTACACCCCCTACATTCGAAGCGATAACTGGTAACTGAGCTCTCATTGCCTCTAAAATAGAGATAGGTAGTCCTTCAAAATTAGACAAAAGGACAAAGATGTCAGCCTGTTGTAGTTGTGTTTCTATATCATCACGAGAACCTAGAAATGTAACGCGGTGGTCGATACCATTTTGTAGCGTTAACGTTTTTGCAGCTTCCATCTCTTTTCCATCACCTATGAAAACTAGCTGCCACTCATTTTCTTTCATTGAGGAAAGAACTTCAATCAAAAGATCTTGACGCTTAGGTTGCTCAAATCTTGCTACCATAACGATTTTAGGTATTTTATTTTGAGGAAAGCTATGTTTATTACTATTACTCTGAATACCATTATGAATCGTCGTCATTTTTTCTTTTTTGCCAACTTTTTTTTTGATAGCAAGTGCGTAATCATAATTTGAAACAGTAATAATTCTAGTCGTTTTTCTCGCAAATGCCCTCTCGATTTGTTGATAAATCCAACGTTTTATTGGTTTTACTCCTTCAGTAAATGCCCAACCATGTGCAGTAAAGACAGTTGGTATATTTAAAGAAAAAGCTGCTAACCTACCAACTACACCCGCTTTTGATGAATGAAGAGCAACTACATCTGGATTAATACGACGTAATATGGAACGTATTTCAAAAAATGCACGAATATCAGCTACAAGGTGAATAGCCCATTTTAAATTTTGAAGTTGAATAATGCTTATATTCTTTTCATTTAACGGCTTAAAAATGAGTTCTCCTTTTGAAGTGAGTATTGTTACTTCATGTCCATCTAAAGCAAGTTGTTTTGTGAGAGCAAGTACATGTGTTTGAGCTCCGCCAGTTGTATCTAATTTCGTGATTATTTGAACAATTTTCATTAACTCACCTTTCTTTGATCTTTGTGTTAGCCAATATACGCTGATTAATGAAACTGTTCTCCATATGGCCAATTTATTTACCTTGAAACCACCATTAACGAATGCTTATGATTACACAAATACTTTGCTGCAATTATCTGGTTTTTAATATGGAATTAATAGCCGCTGTTAACAGTCAAACATTACTGCCTGTAATACAGTTACAAATACTAAAAACCTTCTAAGAATCTATTATGTATAAGTGAAATAAGCTATTATTTCTTTTTACTCCATCATTTTTGGCTTCACATGTCAGTTTACTGGATGATCAAACTTCATTATTTTTCGACTTGCTCGCAATACATGGCCATTTATATAGATGAAATATAACTTGAATTACATATCAATAAGCTCCTTCTCGACTAAAAACCACACGAATAGTGCGAATTAATATTTTGATATCGAGTAGTAAAGAGCAATTCTCTACGTAATCAATGTCATAATTTATTTTTCTTCCATGAGGAATATTAGAACGTCCATTTATTTGCGCCAATCCTGTAATTCCTGGTTTCATATACAATCTTTTAGACTGTTCTACATTATAATAAGCTGTAATTTCAGGTACTTCAGGTCTTGGTCCTACTAGACTCATTTCACCTTTTAAAACATTAATAATTTGTGGTAGTTCATCTAAGCTCATTTTTCTTAGTAACTTCCCTATACCTGTCATCCTCGTATCCTGTGAGTTCTTAAAAACAAACTGTTCGGGGACCCCACCTTCCCAGTCAGTCACTTTACACTTCTGACTAAGATCATTACGCATCGTCCTGAACTTCCAAATTTGAAAGTTTGAGTAATTTAATCCCGTTCTCTCTTGTGTAAAGAAAATAGGTCTTCCAGATACAATTAGTAATGCAATAGCTATTATTAGCATCATAAGTACAATAATAGGCAAAAGAATACTAGAAACAACTACATCTAATAGTCTCTTTCCATATTTAGCATAAAACCTAGGTCTATATATTACATTTATATGCATATCAAACCTCCTTTTTCACCATCAATTTCGAACTACACTTATAACAAATGTATTGATTCTATTATTTGATTTAGAATACACATTCCATTTTTTATCGAAAATAAAATATTTCATAGAAGATAAAAATTTGCGTCAAGTTCATTCTAAACCTTATTTTTCACGGTCTTTTCTTTAAGAAATATATGAACATATTTCTTCTTTTATGATGAAATCTAAGTTAAGTATATTTATTTTTTAAACATTTCTATATCAATGAAGGTAAAACACTAAGAAAAAGCATCATGTTATAGTTTTTTTGAAAATTTAATAAGGTTTGCAACACTTCCATAGTAAAAACCAACTTTATAATAGTTTATTTTGAAAATACATACAATTTTCCACAAAAAAATCAAATGCCTACTATAAGACATTTGATTTACCATAAAATTTTTATTTTGAACTTTTTACAGAGTTAACTAAATCCTCACTAAAGTTTGCCAATTTTTTTGATACTGTTGAGACAGATTCAATTGATGATATACCTACTTTATGACTATTCTAGTCCGAATCTGTATCATAAACTGTTACAAAATCTATTTATTAGAACTCGGAATCTTCACTCTAAAAATGATAGATGATTTATTTACTATAACCCCAAACAACAATTCGATTGTTACATTTTGTATATTTACATAATTAAAGCTACCATATAGTAGTAATATATAGATCATTTTTAGAGGCAAGCCAATATAAATATCACTTGTATTAATATATTTCACTAGTGAAGATGAACTAAAATCTCTTTTTTTAATCTTAAAACATTTATAAACATTGAACATTCAGAGAATATTTATCAAATAATATGAAATTACTAAAGTTTATCTGTTACATAATAGCTTTAGTATGTTAAAATATTTCTTAAAATTACTTTTGCAACTAAGGAGTGCTTGCATGTGAAAATCGAAAAATCAAAAAAAATGGCTATGTTTCCAAAAGCAATATTCGGTGATTTGAAAGCGGCGGCCAATGCGAAAGCAGCTGAAGGCGTTAAATTAATCGATTTAAGCTTAGGAAGCCCGGATCTTCCACCAGACGAAAAAGTACGTAAAGTATTGTCTGAGCGTAGTGCATTAGCCAGCTCATATGGTTATACACTAAGTGGTACGAAACGATTCTACGAAGCGGTAGCCCGTTATTACAAACGTCGTACTAATGTAGATTTAGATCCTAATACGGAAATTATTCAAACAATGGGTTCACAAGAAGGACTGGTCCATTTACCGATGGCCTTCTGTAATAAAGGTGACTATGTACTAACGACGAACCCAGCCTACGTAGCCTTTGATGCCGGTATTCATCTTGCAGAAGCTATTCCTTACTATATGCCTTTATTAGAAGAAAATAATTACTTACCAGATTTCGATGCAATTCCTGTAGAGGTTGCTGAAAAGGCAAAACTGATGATTCTTAACTTACCAGGAAATCCAGTTCCTGCAATGCCTAACGAAGCATTTTTCGCTAAAGCAGTTGCATTTGGCCGTAAATATAATGTCATTATTTTACATGATGCTGCCTATTCAGAATTCTATTTTGAAGGCGACCGTCCATCAAGCTTCCTTGCTACACCAGGAGCTAAAGAAGTCGGCATGGAAATCAACTCTCTTTCTAAAAGCTTTAGTTTAGCTGGTGCACGTATTGCCTACATAGCAGGAAATGCTGAGATGATCTCAATTATCCAAGAACTAAAATCTAATTTGGATTACGGAACTTTTGAGCCAATCCAAGAAGCTGGTATTGTTGCATTAGACAATGCTGAAGAAATAACAGATCGTCTTCGTGCTACATTCTCAAAACGCCACCATATTTTAATGGATGGTTTAACTAAAATTGGCTGGAACGTAACACCTTCAAAGGGTGGTATGTTCGTCTGGGCTAAATACCCAAATCAAGAAATGAACGATATCGACTTTGTATATCACGCAATTAAAGAAACAGGCGTAGTCATGGTACCAGGTATCATCTTCGGTGATGCTGGAGCTGGTTATGTACGCTTAGCACTTGTTCAAAATGAAGAATTAATAGCTGAGGCTGTTGAACGACTTGCTACATTATCAGTAGTGCACGCATAATAGCTTTTGACCGCAATAGGGTAATACCTTTTGCGGTTTTTTTGTGGTGAAGGTGATGGAAATTTTTCTTGTGATATAAAACACTCAGCTTTTCTTTCAACCTACTCGCTCTTTTTGGGCTTCCTTTTGTGCTATTATGGCTCTCTTTTAACCTATTCAGCTCTTCTTTTAACTCACTCGCTCTTTTTGGCCTTTCTTTTGTGCTACTCGAGCTCTCTTTTAACCTATTCAGATGACTCCGTTTTTTATTTGTTCAATTGGTATATTGTATTTTCCGCATAAAGGTCTATGTTTAAAAGATCTATTATTCACTTTAATTGAATGAATTACTGCTCCTAATTGAGCTTTGTTTATTACTAGAGCTCATTTAGTTTTTGGATAAATAGTGCGATTTCTTTCGACATGATGTACGGTACAGTTGTAGGTACAGTTTTAATTACTGTACGGCTATTAGGCATAATGATTGTTTTATAAATAGGTAATTGCAAAAACTTCATGTTTTTTAACCAGCGCTCAAATGTATCTGTTGCACGAATTAATTGATTTGCGGACAATGATATGCAATGGAGTGCCCTTCAAGTTCTTGAATGAGTTGATAGGGCTGTTCTTGGAAATGTAAAGTTCCTCTCATATTTTTAATTTCAATTAATAGAATATAGCTTTGTGTGAGTAAGTCGGAATCTATTTGGGCAATACGAGTTGGAGAGAGTTGACACTCGAAGTTTGGGAAGTAAAAAAAGATTTGTTAAACGGTACTTCTAGTACCATTTGATTTACGCGACATTCACCATTAAAACCAGCTGTTACATTTTCAAGTTGGCGAATGATGTCTTCGATTTTTTGATGATCTGGGGAGAGTCGTTTAATGAGTCGCTTATGTGCAAAGATTTCACTTGGTACTTGTCGCTTAATGAATATAGGCTTCCCCCCTAAACCACCACACTTTTATTCATACCACCTTATATACAGAATAGCCAAACAATATTACTCTATATTATTGTTTCTTATATATGAAAATATTGTAGTTTAATTCAAAAGTAAATCAATTCATAAAGTAAAAAAGAATCCATTCTGATAAAATGAATTCTTTTTTATACAGGCACTTAATCATCCAACAATATAATTTTTTGCGGTGTTGTTTGTGGTGGAATGCTACGTGTACTCATTTTGAAGAATACAGCTATGTCATGTCCATCAAGCTTTTCGGTCGCAATACTTTCCCCTACTGCATCTATTATTTTCGTATTTTGACTAATATTTAGCCGTAAATCTGATTCTACTAAAGATGTTTCGGCATTGTATGTACCAACTTTGTTGCCATAGAATAAATCTTTCTCATTCACAAGCACGAGTGTTGGAGAGAATTGCGGTGGAAAGATCATCATTGCAGGTTGAAGCTCATGGACATAGGCATGAATAAAAAAGCCTCGCTTTAGTTCACTTACTAGAAGGGGCTCATATGAAGTGCTATTAAAAATAAGTGTTTCTTTCGTTAGATTAAGTATAAATGTAGAGTTGTCATCTTGTTTTTGACAAGCTAAGGCGAAATGAGATGATGTTTCCTGGAGTTCAGTGAGTATACCTTTGAAATGTATAAAGTTAGACATGTTAATTCCCCCTTTTTTACTTTTGACGAATTACATACCTGGAAGTTTCGTGTTCAACAATAAGCGAAAAGGTCCGTGAACCCATTCGCTTATATAAAACACTTTTGAAAGAGGTATAGAGTAATGAATTGCGATTCTCTGAACGCATTAATTCAAACTTATTAATCGTTAATAATATCTGCTAAGATTGCGATGGCTGCATCGATTTCTTCATGTGTTACTGTAAGAGGTGGCAGTAAACGAATGACTTCTTCACCTGCACCAACTAATAGTAAGCCTGCATCTTCAGCTTTTGTAATAAAAGGTGCTACAGCTTTTCCGCAGTCTACACCTAGCAGTAAGCCCATTCCTTTTACTGTAAACTTCTCAGCTGGTAGAGTTTTTTCTAATTGCTTTGTGAAATACTCTGATTTTTTAAGTACTTCCCCTAAAAACGACTCTTCAAACACATGATTAAGAACTGTTTGCGCAACGGCTACTGCTAGTGGGTTCCCCCCAAATGTTGTTCCGTGTGTACCCGGGCTGAATGTGTCATACATTTCAGATGTTCCAAGCATTGCACCGATTGGGAAGCCACCACCGAGTCCTTTAGCTAGGGTTAAAATATCTGGTTTCAATGCAGTTTGTTCATAAGCATAACGTGTACCTGTGCGAGAGATACCTGTTTGTACTTCATCAATAATGAGTAAGATTCCTTGTTCTTTACAGATTTTAGTAATGGCTTCACCAAATTCTTCGGAAACAGAATTGACTCCACCTTCGCCTTGCACGACTTCTAGCATAATAGCTGCTACTTCATCATTTACTACTGCTTCTAGAGCTTTCACATCGTTAAATGGAACATGGATGAATTTATTTACTAAAGGACCAAAGCCTTGTTGCACTTTTGCTTGACCTGTAGCTGACATTGCACCGAATGTTCTTCCATGAAATGAATTTTCAAAAGTGATGATTGTATGTTTACCCGTATGCTTACGAGCAAGTTTGATTGCTGCTTCATTTGCTTCAGCCCCACTATTACAAAAAAATCCATGTGCCAGATGAGTATCTTTCAGAAGAGTGGCTGCTAATTGCTCTTGTTCTGGACTTTCAAATAAATTAGAAATATGCCATAATTTTTCACTTTGCACTTTAATGGCCTCTACTAAAATAGGATTTGCATGACCTAGACTTAGTACTGCAATGCCACTAGTAAAATCCAAATACTCTTTTCCTGCTTCATCATATACTTTCGTTCCTAGCCCTTTTACTAAATGAACTGGACGTCTGCTATAGTTCCCAAATAATGCACTCATGCGAAAACTTCCTTTCTTTGGATCGTTGTACCGACTAATTTTGAACCAACGATTTGAACAGTTGGTATACCTTCATTTAAACAATCAACGGCAGCTTGAACTTTTGGAATCATGCCTCCATATATATCGCCAGAATTAATCCATTCTTTGATCTGTTCTGGATTTACACTGATTTGAACTTCTTCCTCAATTTTTATCCCTGGTGTATCCGTCACGAGTAAAAGGCTATCAGCATTCATTGATAAAGCCACTTTACTAGCAACTGTATCACCATTAATATTCAGAGGTATCCCATCAGATGTCGCTCCAAAACAAGAAACTACTGGAATGATTTTTTCAGCAAGTAAAGTTTTTAGAAGTTCCGTATTTACTGCTTCGATATTTCCTACGTAACCATATTCTTTTTCGTCTAAGAACGAACAGTTAAATAAACTTCCATCATAACCACTTAGCCCTAACGCTTTAATACCTGCAACATTCAATTGATGCGTTAATACTGGATTTACTTTACCAATTAATGTTGATTGTACAATTTCAACAGCTTTACTTGATGTCACTCGAATACCATTTTTAGTAGTAGTTTCAACATTAGCGCTTTTTAATGCTTGATTAATAGCAGGTCCACCGCCATGAACGATAATAATATCTATGCCAGCTTGTTGCATCTTTTTAAAGTTTTCGAAAAATTCAGCATTTAAACCTTTTAACATACTACCACCTAGTTTAATAACAATCGTTTTATGATCTGTATGTTGCATTGATTTGTACGTAGTCATATGTTAAATCACATCCCCAAGCAGTACCATAGCCTACACCTTGATTTAAGGATACTGCGATTTTCACTTCATTTTGTTTCAAATAGACAATAAGTTCTTCTTCAGAAAATGGTACTGGTTCACCCTTTTCAACAACTGTAGTTGAACCAATTTGAATTTTCACATCGGTCGGGTCAACTGTTGCACCACTGTATCCTACAGCACAAATAATTCGTCCCCAGTTTGCATCACAACCAAAAATCGCTGTTTTCACTAAAGGTGAACCTACAACTGTTTTCGCAATTTTACGTGCCTCTTCATCAGTTACAGCACCTTCAACTTTAACTTCGATTAATTTAGTTGCACCTTCACCGTCTTTTGCGATCATTTTTGAAAGGTCTTGAGATACAGCATGGAAAGCGGCTTTAAAAGTCTCCCATTCTGGATGTGCTGGCGTTAATGTGGCATTGCCTGCTAATCCGTTAGCTAATACTAAGACGGTATCATTTGTAGATGTATCGCCATCTACCGTTATCGCATTAAAAGTCACATCAGTTACTTCTTTTAATAGTTGTTGCAATGCTTGTTGATCGATATCTGCATCAGTTGTAACATAGGCAAGCATTGTAGCCATTTTAGGTTCAATCATACCTGATCCTTTTGCCACACCCGCGATGACAACTTCTTTATCGTCTATAACTACGCTATATGCTGTATTTTTAGTGACCGTATCAGTAGTTAGTATTGCTTGTGCGAAATCAATTGCTCCTTCTAACGTTGC
Organism: Viridibacillus arenosi; assembly: GCF_001955655.1. Taxonomy (GTDB): domain Bacteria; phylum Bacillota; class Bacilli; order Bacillales_A; family Planococcaceae; genus Viridibacillus; species Viridibacillus arenosi. The sequence goes on from NZ_MSPW01000003.1 coordinate 307,866, forward strand.
ATTTGGTGTAATTTCAGCAATTCCTTTTGCAATCGGCTCCATGTTCATGATTTCTCCGATTACGCCTGTCGATGAAACCCCAACAAGTTCTTTCGCAATCCCTAATTTTTCTGCTGTTAATTGTTGCATTGTTTCAGCATCTTTATAGCCTTGAGTTCCTGTACACGCATTTGCATTACCAGAGTTGACAATAAGTGCTTGCATTTTTCCGTATTCTTTCACAACCTGCTTTGTCAGTACAAGAGGGGCTGCTTTAATAACGTTTGTTGTAAAAACACCAGCTACATTTGCAGGTACTTTACTTACTAAAATCGCTAAATCTTTTTTCTTATGTTTTACGCCGCAATGTATACCTGTTGCAGTAAACCCTTTAGGTGAAACGATATTTTTACTCGAAATTCTTTTTAAACTCTCAAATGTTATTGTCATATAAACACTCCCTTTTTAAATGTATAATGGCACTTGCATAAGGCCGGTTGTTTCATCAAAACCAAATTGTATGTTCATATTTTGAATGGCTTGACCGGCTGCTCCTTTAACTAAATTATCAATAACCGCAATAATCGTAGCTCTACCAGTCCTAGAATCTACTTTCACATGGATATCACAGAAATTAGAACCATAAACTTGGTTCGTTCCAAATTTTGCTGTCTCTTTTATTATTCGAACAAAAGGATTGCTTTGATATTGTTTAACTAAACAGTAATATAGTTGTTCTTCTGTTGTGCATGGAGTAATCTGCGCATAGCTTGTTGCCAGAATCCCTCGCGTCATCGGTACTAATGTTGTTGTAAATGTAATTGGTGTATCACTATTTGCGAACATTTTCATAGCTTGTTCAATTTCAGGAATATGTTGGTGTTCATGTATTTTATAGATGGCTGTATTTTCATTTGTTTCACTGAAGTGAGTCATCATACTAGGCTTATTACCCGCCCCTGAGATTCCACTTTTGGCATCAATGACTAAACCATTTGCATAAATTAAATCTTCTTTTAACAAAGGTAATAGAGAAAGTAAAACTGCCGTTGGATAACAACCTGGATTGGCAATAAGTTTTGCATCTTGAATGGCTTCTTTGTTCCATTCACTCAAACCATATACGCTTTGTTCTACTGCATCACTAGGAGCTGACTCTTTTTTGTACCATTTTTCATAATCTTCTAAATTTTTTAGTCGGAAATCACCTGATAAATCTATGAATTTCGTTGAGCTATTTAATAGAGGTGGTAGAAGCTTGCTTGAAACCCCAGAAGGAGTACTTGTAAATACAACATCTAATTCAGCTAATGTATCTGCATCAATTTTCTCTAATGGTTGATCATATAGTTTTTTTAAATGACCAAATTTTTGTGAAAAAATGGCTCCTTCATCAGAAGAAGTGAATAATTTAATTTTTTCGACTTCATTATGATTATGTAATAATCTTATTAGTTCTAACCCGCCATATCCTGTTGCACCAATAATTCCGACCTTCAACTGAATCACCTCACGTGTATGTTACAAACTATTATAAGTATGTATAAATATAAAGTCAATTGTATTTTTATTTATATTTCATTCTATTGAAAATGTACACGCTTCCATCATTGATACAAAAACATTTGATATTGTAAAAATATTTCTTCAAAAGGGATTTTTCATAACAAATTGTATTTTCATGCATAAAAAAACAGCAAATCCTTCAGTTTAAATTGAAAGAATAGCTGTTTTTCTTTATAAAATTGCATATAACCGTATTTAGATTTATTGAATTGACAAAAAACTGTTCAACTAATCATACATTTTTCCTTTCCTTAACAAAAAAAATCGGTAGCAAATGCTACCGATTATTCGTCTTTCCAGTTCTCCACTTCATATTCCATAGTAGGATCTGGTTCTTGGCGATTATAGCGTTTCTTATATAAATAGAATAAGTGTGTTACTAACACTTTGAGAACTGCGTAACCTGGTATACCTAGAACAACACCTGGTACACCGAATAACGAACCTGCAGTTAGTAATACAAATATGATGGTAATAGGGTGGACATGTAACGATTTCCCCATAACTTGTGGTGAAATAAATTTCCCTTCCACTAATTGCACGATAGTCCATACCACTGCCAGTTTGACCAACATAATTGGCGACGTTACGATAGCGATAATCGCAGCAGGTGTTATGGCAATAATAGGTCCTAAATAAGGCACAACACTTGTAACCATCGCTAAAAAACCTAGCACGATAGCATAATCCATATCGATAATTAAGAAACCAATTGTGATCATGACACCGATACAAAATGCAACAATAATTTGCCCTTGAATATATGAGCTAATTTGGCGATCAGCTTTATGGAAAAGGTGAGCCGCGTCATCTCTCATACGAGGAGGAAGCATTTTCAAAATAAATTTTGGAAGTTTTTCTCCATCTTTTAATAAGTAGAATAAGATGAATGGGACAGTTACGATTGCTAAAAGAATTCCCGTTAGAGTGGAAATAAAGCCTGTAATACCTGTCGCAATACCGCTTCCTAGTTTACCCGCTGTATCTTTAACTGTATCACTTAAATCTTTCGTTATATCTGACATTACTTGATCTAAATCAAAATTGTATTTAGACAAGAAGGAATTGAAAGTCGATCCTTGTACGAAAGATTGCGTTTTATGAAGCATTTCCATAAAGTATTGTGGGAATTCATTGATTAAATTCGTAAACTGCCCTTTTAGGAATGGGAATACTAGAATAACTAACAAAGTAATTATTCCGGCTAGCCCAAGGTAAATAATCAAAATCCCCCATACTCTCGGAATTTTCCAATTCTCAAGTATACGCAGAATAGGTCTTAATAAATAATAAGCAATTGCGGCTAAAATAACCGGGAGTACTACTGTTTGTAAAAAAACAATAATGGGATAGAAAATAAATGATACTTTATCATAGATGAAAATAATACAACCTAAAATTAATAAGGTTAATAATCCAAAAAGTAAATTTCTACCTCCTAAGAAACGAATAAATCTCGTTGAAAAAAATGATGGTTTTTCTGGTTCCATCCAATCCCCCCTTTTGACAAAAAGTGCTATATGATTAGTTTACAGGATGCATTCGTTTTGCGCTAATAATATTATACCCCTATATTACTGTTCAAAATCAAGAAATTCCTCTAAAGCTTTATTATTTAATGCACGATCAATTTCAATAACAGATCCTGCATGAGGATAATTGGCAAATGAATAGCCATGTTCAACCGGAATAGTTAGTTTTTCGATATTAAGGTCCCCACCTTTTATGATTGATGTCATAAATGATAATTCATCTTTAGTTGTCATATCAGTTTGAACATAACCTTGAAGCGCACCTAATAATTTAGGGAAGTTTTTATAATTTCCAGGTGATACAACTTCTTTTTTCAATGCCTCTAGAGCCTTTTGTTGACGATCTACACGCCCAAAGTCACCCTTTTCATCCGAACGGAACCGAGCAAAGCCTAATAATTCTTTACCATTCAACTGATGTGTTCCTTTTTTCAATTTAACTCCGATGTTTTTCGACATATCTTTGTCGACATTTACTTCTACCCCATTTGGTGCAAGAATATCTACCATTGATTCAAAGCTTTTAAAGTCAATTAATGCATAGTGATTAATTTCAACATCGAACATATTACTAATTGTATCTTTCAATAATTGAACACCATCTAAATAATAAGCTGTATTCAACTTATATGATTGATAGCCAGGGATTTCTGCATAAATATCTCGCATGAATGATACCATTTTAATGTCATTTGTGTCTTTGTTCCATGAAACAAGAATCATAGAGTCTGTTCGCGATTTTGCCTCTCCGCGAGAATCGACACCTAAAAGTAAAATATTATCTATATTTTTTGATGAAGCCTCATCACCAATAAAGTCTTCTTTTATATGTTCTTGCCCTTTCGCAAGTTCTAATCCTGCTTTATATTCAGTGTATGCATATACTCCTACCCCTACTAATAGAAGTAGTAGAAAAGTAAAGAACACACGTCCTTTTCGAAGTTTGCGTCTTTTTTTGCGCACTCGCGTTTGTTGATTTTCTTGCATGATGTATGCTCCTTTCAAGTGGGTATGTTTTTCTAGTAGTCAATGTTGTAAACTATAAGATGTACAAGATGGCACGTATTAATGACGTCTTTATACTAATGGAGGTTACAACATGGAACAAATTACAAATAAGGCTACATTTGCTGGTGGATGTTTTTGGTGCATGGTCAAGCCATTTGTCGAATATGACGGAATACATAAAGTAACTTCAGGATACATGGGTGGACATATAGAAAATCCAACATATGAAGACGTAAAAGCAGGTCAATCAGGTCACTTAGAAGTCGTTCAGATTGAATTTGATCCAGCGCTCTTTTCATACGAAAAATTACTCGAAATCTATTGGCCACAAGTCGACCCTACAGATGACGGAGGTCAATTCCAGGACCGTGGTGAATCTTATAAAGCTGCCATTTTCTATCATGATTCATTGCAACAACAATTAGCCGAAGCTTCCAAACAAGCGTTAGTTGAAAGTGGTCGTTTTAAAAAGCCAATCGTTACTGAGATTCGAGAAGCAAGTATATTCTATCCTGCTGAAGATTACCATCAGGATTATTACAAAAAAAGTGCCAAACACTATAAAGAAGACCGTGCAAAATCCGGTCGCGATGAATTTATCAATACAAATTGGAAGTAACAATAGTTAACACGTAGGTTAGTTACTACGTGTTTTTCTTTGAAAAATAAACTTTTTTTAAAATAGTATTGTCTATATTTTTTAAAGTGGAATAATAAGAAATATCTAATAAATCTAACGGAGATGATTATTTGTCATTATTTCTTATTATTTTACCGGTTCTAATAGTGTTTTCAATAGGTTTTATCGGACAAAAATGTATAGGCTTTGATATAAAATCAATTTCTACAGCAGCCCTATACTTAATGTCACCATTCCTCGCTTTTCGGACATTTTATACGACACCTTTAACTAAAGACTATTTATACATAGCGATTTTCGCAATTTTGTTAACGGTTGTACTGTTTCTCATTACATGGGCTATGTCCGCTATATTTAAGGCTTCTCGATCAGAATTTTCTGCAATGATCCTCGGAGCCGTGTTCATGAATAGTGGCAATTACGGAGCACCCGTTGTGTTATTTGCTTTAGGTGCTGCAGGTTTTGATATAGCCGTAATTATAATGGTACTTCATTCACTTCTAATGAATAGTTTAGGCATTTTCTTTGCTTCAATTGGCGGATCACAAAAAGCAACAATACAACAATCCATTCAAAAAGTTTTGCGCATGCCTTTAATCTACGCAGCACTAGCGGGTATTACTTTAGAATTTTACCATATTCCTATTCCTAAAACAGTAATGGATGGTGTTAGTTTAGTAGCTGAAGCTTCTATTCCAACAGTTATGCTCGTTTTAGGGATGCAGTTAGCTGCTATTTCTGCTAAAAAGGTAGATTATCGCTTAGTTTCAGTTGTATCTATTATCCGTATAGTTTTATCACCGATTCTAGCAGCAGTTATCTTAACTTTTATGCCCCTCAGTTCTCTAATTAAAACCGTTTTGATCATCCAATCTGCTATGCCCGCTGCTGCAAATACAACGATGATAGCACTACAGTTTGATACAGAACCTGATTTAGTATCCTTTACTACATTTGTAACTACAATTATTAGTATCGTATCAATACCGGTTGTACTTTATTTCTTAGGTATTTAAGCCTTGATTTTCTGATATATTCAAATATTATTGCAGATTAAATCAGTATGTCGAAAAAATGGATGCTATATATTTTAAGAGTGAGGTCCTTTATATGAATAGAATCCCAGCGTTTGTATTGCTACTTTTAGCAACTATTCTTTGGGGCGGCAATTTTGTCATTGGACGTGCAGTTGCCAATGATTTACCACCATTCACACTTGCATTTCTACGTTGGTGTACGGCTTTTATCGTCTTTTTACCGATAGCCTATGTTGCTTTAAAACGAGATTTCAAAGAGATACTGAAGCATTGGCGAATTGTTTTTATTCTTGGTTTTACTGGGGTCGCTAGTTTCAACACACTCGTATACATAGCTCTACACTACACAACTTCGATTAATGCATCATTGATGAATATGTTAACACTCGTTGTCATTTACATATTATCTTTTATATTTTTAAAGGAACGTTTAACGAAAAATCAATTGATTGGTACAGCCATTTCTTTTATCGGTGTTTTATGTATCATTTCAAACGGTTCAGTAGAAACTTTACGCCATTTTTCCTTTAATAAAGGGGATATAATCGTTATTGCTGCTGTAGTTTTATGGAGTATCTATTCTTTATTAGTAAAACAATATGCAAAGCAATTACCTGGAAATTCAACATTTCTTGTTTCAATATTCGTAGGTATCATTATGTTACTACCCTTTTTCCTATATGAATCTGTTCAAACAACGACTGTGATCCATTGGTCTGGAACAGCATTTTTCGCTATTATTTATACAGGTATATTTGCATCGATTATTGCATTTATTTCCTGGAATACTGGTGTAGTGCGTATTGGAGCCAATAAAGCCGGATTATATTTAAATTTCATACCTGTGTTTGCTTCGATTTTCGCAGTACTCTTTATTGGTGAATCCCTTACTTTATCACAAGTAATCGGAGGATTATGCGTAATTGCTGGTGTATATTGTTCAGGTAGAAAATAGTATAGCGAAAATCTTCAAATAATTTGATTTACAACACAATAATCCATATTCTATTTATATAGATAGGAGTTTAGATATAACATGACCAAACAAAATAAATATGATGAAACAAATTTCTTTTCTGCTTATGAACAAATGCCTCGCTCAGTCGAAGGTCTTGAAGCTGCAGGTGAATGGCATATATTAAAAACACTACTACCAAAACTAAAAAATAAGCGCGTACTTGATCTTGGATGCGGTTTTGGCTGGCATTGCCGATTTGCTCGTGAGCAACAAGCCAGTTCTGTAATTGGCGTTGATTTAAAAAAAAAAATGTTGGAAAAAGCGCGTGAAAAAACAGATGACTCTGGCATAACCTATATTCAAGAATCGATTGAAGATATTCAATTTTCAGATGCACAATTTGATGTAGTCATAAGCTCTCTCGCTTTACACTATATTCAGTCATTCGATACAATTTGCAAGAAAGTCTATGATTACTTAGATGATGGTGGGTCATTTGTCTTCTCTGTTGAACATCCAATCTTTACTTCTAGAAGTGAACAAGATTGGTATAACGATGAAAAAGGCAATCGTTTACACTGGCCAGTAGACAATTATCATTTTGAAGGATTACGTGAAACGTCCTTTTTAAATGAAAGCGTTCAAAAATATCACCGTACGATTTCTACTTATATCAATGATTTGATTAACGCAGGTTTTAGTATTAGTGCAGTCAAAGAATCTACACCTTCTGAAGAAATGTTAAAGAATATACCTGAAATGCACGATGAAAACCGTCGACCAATGTTTTTAATGATTGCTGCAAATAAAGGTGTCTCTAAAAATTAATAATAATCTCTAACAAAAAGCGTTCCTACTTAATGTAGAAGCGCTTTTTGTTAATCCAATATCCCTTCAGATCTATTGATTTACATATCGCCATACTTTCCCTGTAACATTTCCCGTAATAATGCGAATTTAAACCATCTAATTATGAATCGATTACACTTGTAGTAGTAGGCTTTTCACAGATTAAAATCCGCTCATTCCTAGGAACAAGCGGATTATATCCAACTTATTGATGTTGCTTTCTTGTATAAAGAACCAAAATGATTAACAACAACAGCATGATGAATGAAATTAAGTTTAAAAATATATGCCCAAAATATTTTAAAAAAGGGGTAATAAAAAGTAAACATGCAAAGGCTATACAGAATAAGCCGTTGTTTTTTGCGAATTTTGATTTATTGCCTTTGAATTTTTGACCATTATATCCTGCAACTAATTCAACATCTTCTTTTTTATAGATAAATAACCCTAAGGCTAAAAAGCAGAGACTGATCAAACTTGTAATCAATATGTCGATTAAAGTAGCCAAGTTTACTCCTCCTTAGTGCTTATTTTATTTCATTTAATAAAATCTATGCATGGAAGATGTCTTGCTTTAATAATTATATCCTCTAAAAGTTAATGTTATTTAATTGTTTTGTAAATTTTCATTCATTTTATATAAAATTTATTAAGGGTATCCTTGGAAAGTAGCTTATATTCAGTGATTATATCTAATTAGGACTGATTCTTATTCATCGAATTTGAATGAGCAACTAGTATATTTTCACAAAATATTTACAAAAAACACTTTAAGTGGATAAGGTTTTTACTCACTTTTTATTTTTCTAATTTTAGCAACAATTAATAACAATAAAGGTAGTAATAAAGCAAATGTAGCTGAATATGGTATCCAGATTTCCTTATTAAACTTTAGTTGATGGACTACATCAGTATGAATCGTTTGAGAAAGAGCAACCATACTTAATCCTAAAGGTAATATTAGAGATCTATAATTCTTTAACTTGAGTAACTGTGCCGTTCCTACAACTGTCACATGAAAATAAAAATAGATTCTAACATACAGTGTAATAATCCATAAGAGAGCCATAGTGATTTCAATACGTTGAATAAAATTCCCTATAGAAATCCTTTGTGCCATTGCATAGCTAGGGAAAACTCGGTGAGCCGTATCAGTAGGACCAAGAACTAAGACACATAAAGTAATCAAGATTATTAAAATACCCCCCCCAGCTATAGCACCTATATAAAACCCTTTTGTTCCAGATTTAGGAACATTAATAGCAACAGGGAATATCATTAACAATACGACCAATGGAAATGCAAATTCACTAATAAAAATCAAAATACCATTGATTAATGGTTTAGGATTCGAATTTAAAACCGGCTCTAAATGTTTTATATCTACTTGTGGAGAAATAAAAACCACTAAGAATATAAACAGTAAAAAAAATATTGGAAAGAGTATTTCCGAAGATCGTGCAAATGTTTCTATTCCTAAATAAGTACCAAACATAATCACAATCATGAATAACCCACCAAATGCTACGATAGGTGTTTCAGGCATAACTTCAGTACGCATGAAATCGCCTAAAAAATATAGAAGTCCAGTCCCAGAGAGATACGTAAATATTAGAAACAAAATTACAATAATCTTACCAACATATTTTCCAAGAACTTTTTCAATCAATTGAACTAAAGATAATTTAGGAGAAATATTTCCAACAGTGATATAAAATTTCGCTAGTAATAAACCGACCAATACTCCTAATACAGCTGCAACCCATGCATCTTGCTTCACAACTTGTGTTAAGCTTGCAGGTACAATTAAAATAGCTGCTCCTACAGAATAAAGCATTACAATTATCGTGAATTGTCTTACACTAATAATCTCTTTTCCCATAGCTTATTTCCTCTTTTACTGTTAAATTATGCCACTTTATTTAAGTGCCATCGTAATAAATTCTCCCATTGGTTTAAAGATTACAATGATTAAATCAAAAGGATTTGGTATTTTTACTTTTAAAGCTACAGCTATACATAAAGTAGTACTGATGAATAGTAATATTGAAAAGGTCCAAATTTCTTTTTTTTCACCATTCTGCTTTAGTTTTGGTAATTGAAATAACAAGATGGCAGTAAAGAGGATTAAAATCCCAATTGTTTTAAACATTCTCCATTACTCCTTTGTTTCATATAGCGGTGAATTTCTCAAAGTCCCTAATCCTTTTGTCTTAATTTTCACTTTCACATTTATTTTTGCTTTAGGAAAAAACTCTTCTTCCCATTGACCTTTTATCTTTTCCCATTCTTTTGGGTGAGAACGATACATCGTTTCCCCAAAGCCTACTACATCAACTTGATATTTGTTTTGTAATTTCTCAATTAAGCTTTTTATTCTCTTTTCAATCTGTTTGCTTTCTTTTTCATTAATTTGCTTTAATGTATTGGAATCTGTTAAGTCGATTTGACATTCCACTTCTCCAATATTTTGTTCAACATTAATATTGACATCAAATTCAGGAATATCGTTTATTAATTTTACTTTTATTTCTGTTTTAGAATTAATAACTTCTGTTGCAACATTCCCGTCATTTTTTGGACATGAGACACTTTCTATCGTACTTTCTATTTCATCTCTTAAGTAATTATAACTTTTACTTTCTTCTTCATTTAAAATACCAACTAACTTATCCTCTTTAAAAATTGATAAACCACTGTACTTCAATAATGCAGGAGTATTAACAATTTCCATATTAGTTTGCTCATTCCCGATTTGTTGGTCCCCGATTATTTCTACGGTTGATAATGCAGCACTTTTAATTTCGCTACTTAGATGGTTGATTAATTGATCTAAACGCATCTTTGATGTTATACCAATTTTTTTCTGAGAAACCTCTAATGAAGAAAACAATTTATTGGCTGGAATCTTTTCTAAAGGCGTTAAAATATTCAAGACTTCTCTTGCAGTAGATTTACTTGAAACAACAATATAAAAATTATTCCGTACTTCATGATCCCTCGCTAGGAGGTCAAGCGTCGGTTTAATCCCATCAGTTGCCATCCCCTCACCGATTACCATCATTTGAAGATGAGATAAATAGATTGCCCTTGAAGATATTAACGTCATTTTTCTTATTGCTTCAAAAATTGTTTTACCCTGTGTTGTATATGTTACTACTGCTGTTCTACTACTTGATTGTTTAATTGAAAGTTCAGAAGGATCGACAAGTTGAACAGTAACTTCATATTGATCGTCTACTCTATCTATACCCAGCGCCACTCCAATTGCTAGTTCATTTAATTCACGTTTACTCCAACATCCTGTTAATAAAAGCGTAATTGAAAGTAGAAATAGGATAAACGTTATTTTTTTTCTAACTTTCACCTAGATCACTCCTACCCTTTTTTCGTACTAGCTTCTGTTCTCTCTTGATATTCTTTTGATTAACTAAACGTGGTCTTGTTAAAAGTGAATCACGTGAAAATAGTACAATTGCATCTTTTTGGTCAGATGGTATTAATGGTGCAAATGGTGCTGTATACGGTATACCAAAAGACCTTAAACTACAAACATGAAGAATAATTGCAAAGGCACCCATCATTACTCCGTACAAACCAAACATCGCAGCTAAAATCATTAAAGGGAATCTTAGCATACGAATTGAATTTGACATTGCATACGCTGGTGATAAAAAACTACAAATGGCTGTTATTGACACAATAATAACCATTACTGCTGAAACAATCCCAGCCTCTACTGCAGCTTGCCCAATGATTAATGTCCCTACTATGGATACTGCTGGACCGATGACTCTTGGCATTCGTAGGCCGGCTTCTCTTAATATTTCAAATGCTATTTCCATAAGGATTGCTTCGATAAATGCTGGAAATGGAACTCCTTCTCGTTGAAGTGCAATACTAATCAACATGGGAGTTGGTATCATTTCTTGATGGAAAGTGGTGATTGAAATGTACAAAGAAGGAATCATTAACGAAACAAATATTCCTCCAAATCTTAAAATACGAATTAAAGTGCTAATAATTGACCGTTGATAGTAATCTTCTGCCGCATGTAAAAAAGTTGGAAACAACGCTGGAACAATCAAAACAAATGGCGAACCATCCACTATGATTGCAACTTTTCCCTCTAACAGTGCTGCAGCAATAACATCTGGTCGCTCTGAATTATAAACGGTTGGGAACGGGGTGAATTTAGAATCTTGAATTAACTCTTCAATATAGCCGCTATCCAATATGCCGTCTATCTCAATTTGGTCTAATCTTTCAAGAACTTCTTTTACGATTTTATCGTTTGCTATTCCATTGATGTACATAATCGCAACATCTGTTTGTGTTATTTCTCCAATAACTCTTGATTTTATCCAAAGATTAGGATCTTTTATCTTACGACGAATAAGTGCTGTATTCGTACGGAGTGTTTCAGTAAATGACTCCTGAGGTCCTCGAATGACTGATTCCGTACTTGGTTGTGATATCGCTCGATCCTTTGAACTTTTTGTACTTGTAGCAATACCTTTTGTTTGACCTTCTAATAGAATGACTGTTTCACCATTTAAAACAGCACGATATACACTCTGTAGATCAGTAACATCTTCCACATCACCAACTGTTAAGCAAAAATTTTTCAGATATTGAATGATATCTTCTTCGCGTGTTTCTGGTGTCGACTCTATATCTAGCATAAGCGATTCCATGATAAAATCTGTAATTGCAGTTTTATCAGCAAGACCATCAGCATAAATAATTGCAATCCGTTGTTTATCTGTTTTTAAAATATCTACTTCTCGGATAATAATATCGTTACTGTTTCCCATTGCTTTTTTGATGATTTTCACATTCTCAGAAAGGCTTTTAAGAAGCGGATCCTTAGATTTATTCTTTTTGGATTCAGGAGAATTTGAATTATTATTCTTTGAAAAGCTCAATTTGAATTCCCCTTTCAAATGGACATTAGTATTAGAAAAAGTATGTACTTGTTTACAAGTCATTAAACAAAATTTGTTATTGAAAAAAGTTGATTAACTTAAAAACCCCACTTCTACCAATCGAAATAGGTGAGAGTGGGGTTTTATATATAAAAAATTTTATTAGATTATTACTAAACTTTTTGAATCGATAGTTCATTACCGTTGTTGTTTCCTGTTCTTATGAGGTAGAAGCTTGCCACATATCGATATTAACCCATAAGTTTTTGGCATATATATTTCCATCCATTTCATGACATATCAGTTCCCCTTTTTATTCCTTACGGAAAATTTATTTCCTTAAGGAAACTTTATTATAATATATTACCTATTTCCGTTTTGGTTCACTATTCATAGGGGAAATTTATATTTATACCTATTTCAGCACAAAGTATGTACAAATGACTATCACAGTTCTTAGTTCACTTAACAATTTCAGAAAACCTGATGAAGGGACATATTGTAAACAATGAGTTTAGTCCTGTTAATGAAGATAAATTATTCAGTGAATTTGTTATACAGGTAGAAGAATGATATTTCTTCAACAGGTTCTAGTTAGATAAAAAGCTCTCAATAATTAAAACGCAAGGTTTTTACACCCTGCGTTTTTTGAGGTTTAGCTGTCAAATTTAGTTTAAATAGCACGCTTTAAGAAAAATACTTTTAGCTCACCCAAGATTCTCTTAGTTTCTTTATTCGCCAAGTTCCACCTTTGTAGTGAACTGTACTTTCTACTCCGATAGCCCCTTTTGCTGATCTGTATTTCGAACCATTAAAGAAGATATTGTTTTTTACGTTAAAATTAACTTTTTGAACTGTTAGAAGTACTCCGTCTAAGGTATCCTCATTATAATATCCTTTTTCTTTTAAATCATCGAAAGTTGCTTCCATTACTTTAACTTTATATTTATCTTCGAAATAATCTAGAATTGATTTTTTCTGTTTTTCATTTAATGCATCAAAATTACTCATATCAATAGCTATAAATTTCATATCATCATTCAATGATTTGTCTGTTTCCATAATGGCATTTAAAGCAATTGTATATATTTCACTTGCATGTTCTTTTGGATTTATGTCAGTGTTGCAGGCTATAAGTAAAAACGTCAGCATAAATAGCATTGCCTTTAGTCTATTTTTCATTTGCCTCCCCCTGATAAAAATAATTACGTATACTATTAAAAATCATTATAAAATTTAACACTTAATTCAGCAGCTACTTCTAGATAATCAACTTTGAATCATTTAGCATCTTATAGTTTTTCAAGATTGTGCTAGAAACGATTTTTTTCATAACTAATACCTCTTTATTAAAACATTATCATTTTTTGTAATATTTTTCTAAATATTATTAGCTTGATATAGATTAATTAATTTTTCTTCACCCGCTAAAAAATGGATAACAGATTGTGAAATCAATGTAGCTGCTGGAACTAGCATTGACTCGTCGATATCAAATTTTGGATGATGGTGTCCATAGGTTTCCCCTGGTCGCCCAATACCAATATAAGTATACATACCCGGAATGACTTCTGTATAATTAGAAAAATCCTCGCTTCCAAGTATCGGAGTAATCTCCTCTACTCTTTTTTTACCGAATAATTGAATAGCATTTTTCTTCACCATTTTATAAAGCTGGTCATCATTCACCAATGTAGGGTCCCCATGTAAATACTCCAATTGATATTTTGCACCGAATGATTCACATAATCCACTAATTATTTTATCCATCCGATTATGGATCTTCTCAGCAATTTCTTTTCCGAATTGCCGCACAGTTCCCGCTATATAGGCTGTATCTGGAATAACATTATAGTTTGTTCCAGATTTTAATTCTCCAATACTTATAACTGCCTGTTCAAGAGGATGTAATGACCTACTAACAATAGTCTGTAACTGAGTAATAAATTGAGCAGCGATAATGGTTGGGTCCACTGTTTCATTTGGCATTGAACCATGTCCTCCACTACCAAAGATAGTGAGAGTGAATTTATCACACCCCGCCATTGTAGGGCCACTACGGACGCCTATTTTACCTAACTCTAACGGTTCCCATAAATGAAAACCAAAAATTGCGTCTGCATTTTTTAAACCACCACTTTTTACGACTTCAATAGCACCTGCTGGAACATCTTCTTCGGCGTGTTGAAATAGAAAACGTATTTTCCCTACGATTTTATCAGGATTTTCTTTAAAATAATGGATCAATCCTAATAAAATTGCCATATGTCCATCATGCCCACAAGCATGCATTACTCCTTCTATTTTCGAAGAGAAGGGTAAGCCAGTTTCTTCTAATACGGGTAGAGCATCCATATCGGCTCTTATGATAACAGTTTTCCCTGGTTGTAGTCCGGCTATTTCAACAGCAACATCTTTCCCAGAAAATGTGTAAGGTTTCAATTCTAATTTCTCTAATTCTTTTATTATATAAAGTCTAGTATTGACCTCATCATAAGATACTTCTGGATATTGATGAAAATGTCTACGGTAATCAACCATAGTTTGATGTAAATTAGTTAAAGTCATATATGAACCACCTCCTACTGCTTTCTTCAGTTATTGATAATTGATTAATTGGGCAATGGTTACAAAAATAGCACCTAGAACATAATGAATAACGATCAATGGCCAAATCCACTTCACCCATTTGATCCACGAGATACCTCCTAATGCTAAACCAGCCATAAAATAGCCAGAAGTAGGTGTGAAAATATTTGAAATACCATCACCAAATTGGAAAGCTAATACTGCTGTTTGACGGGTAACCCCTAACAAGTCAGATAACGGAACCATTATTGGCATTGTTAATGCGGCTTGGCCACTACCTGATGGGACAATATAATTCACTAAACATTGCACTATATACATACCAAGTGCAGCTAGTTGAGGTGGTAGGGAGTCTACAGCAGAAGCAAGCCCATATAAAATCGTATCCATTATAAGACCTTCTCTTAAAATAATTAGAATTGCATTCGCAATACCTACAACTAAAGCACCCATTATTAAAACCTCACAGCCTTTAATAAATGCTTCAGCCATACTACTAAAATTCATTTTTGAGACAAGACCAATAAGTATACCCATTATCAAAAACAGTCCTGTCATTTGAGTTAATCCCCACTCAAATTTAATGACACCAACAGCTAGCCCTACTAACGTCCCTAATAACACAAAGAAAGCGAGTTTGTGCCGTGTAGTAAAAGGAAATGTTTGGTTTGAATCCGAACTATCTATGAGTGCATTTTTTTCACCGAACATAACACTTGCCTTTGGGTTCTTTTTTATTTTATTTGCGTATCGCATGACATACCAAATACTAACCGTTAAGAAAATGACAAAAAAGATGATTCTTAAATACATACCAGAGAAAATGGGTAATTCTGCGATTCCTTGAGCTATACCGACTGTAAACGGATTCATAAATGCAGCAGTAAATCCAGCAGATGTTCCAAGTAGTACGATTGCTGTCCCTACCATCGAGTCAAATCCAATTAGAACTGCTAATGGGATTAGAATGGTGATATAAGGGATAGTCTCCTCTGCTAATCCTAGCATAGCACCTGATAATGCAAAGAAAGTCATTAATACTGGGATTAAGAGTTGCTCTCTCCCAGCAATTTTTTTCGCCATACTATGGACTGCACCTTCTATAGCCCCAGTAGCTCGCAATATTCCAAATGCTCCACCTACTATAAAAATATAAAAAATCAGCGGTGCAGTGGCAATCATCCCTTTATGAATTGACTCAAATACATTTAAAATTGTCGTTCGATTTTCTGGGATTTCGTGATAACTTCCTGGTACCACAATCGTTCTACCATCTTGTTCGATGCGATCAAATTCTCCAGCTGGGATAATGTAAGTACAAATAGCTCCAATTATAATGACAGAAAATAAAATGACATACACATGAGGAACTCTGAACCTGCCCTTTTTCTCTGTTTGCATTTCCATAATCAACACCCCTTTTACAATTACTTTCAAAACGCCTTATTAATAGTCTGTTATTCAATCTATTTAATAATCTAGATTCTATTAAATAAATTTGATAGAGTATTTGAATTAAGCGAAAATAAAGCAAGTATAGAATTATGTTGTTAAGCTAATTCTCCTCCGTCTACGGGTATATTTTGACCTGTAATATATACCCCCTCATCAGAAGCTAGGAACGCATAAACCCCTGCAATTTCTTCAGGAGTAGCATGTCTTTTAAGTGGTATATTTTCATTAACCTGCGCTAACATTTCAGGCGAATACTCGGCAATTTGCATAGCTGTTAACACATAACCCGGACAAACTGTATTTACACGAATCGTTGGTGCAAGTTCTAAAGCCATTGTTTTTGCTAAAAGGTTTACACCAGCTTTTGACGCATTATAATCGGCGTAATATGGATGACCTGTTATTCCATTTGTAGAGGCTGTCATTAAAATAACCCCACTACCTTGTATCAACATTCGTTTAGCTGCTTCTTGTGCTGTGTAAAAAATACCATCTAAATTAATTCCAATTACTTTTTTCCATTGTTCTGGAGTGATGTCTATAAATTTATTTCTTATACTAATACCTGCATTTGATATTAATATATCGATTCCATCCATTGCCTCATCAACTTCTTTAAAGGCTTCTTTCACTTCATCAGGATTACTAACATCGACTAAAATCCCGTATTTGATAGCAGAATGTTCTTCTAAAGTCTTTTTTAATTGTTCTTCATTATTATCAAATATGGCTACAATTGATCCTTCTGCAGCAAATCGAAGCGATGTGGCTAGACCAATACCACTAGCTCCCCCTGTCACTACAACACGTTTATTTTGGAGACTATCTGAATATCTTCCGAATCCCATGAAACTTCACACCCTCTGCAAAAATTTTTCAATAAAATTAGTTATCTATATCCACTTTCTACTTTTCTACTTCAACAACTTCCATTCCTAATAACTTTCTTATTACTTGATTTGTTAAATTAGGAACTACTTCCATCGTGTAAGCTAGTTCTGTACGCTCATATCGATTATGTGCATCGTATCCATATGGACCAATGTTAATAGTTGGAACATTTATTTCACGGATTGCATCATAGTTTACATAATGCTTTGTGCCCCAACTTGGATTATTTTCAATAACTGCTTTTATATCATCTTCCCCATCACTTAATGCAACACAGCTCATATCACATACATAGGGGAAATAGTTGCGTGTTACTATAGGTTTTGAATAATGAGGTTGTACAATTTCAATTGCATAGTCCAATGCCTTTATCAAATTTTGCTCTTTTTCATTTTTCCCACTCAAATCGACACGAGGTGAATAGAGTGAAGAGTAAAATAGAATGATTGCTGGACTTTTATCCTTCATCCAATTCCATTCTTCTTCGACAACTCGTGCAGAAAACATCCGAACATCAAGCGTTTCATCTAATAGTAGATTTTCTTTAAATTGCTTCATATGGTTTAAGTATCTATCTCCATGAAGCTCCACCAGCGTTTTTTGCATATCTTCATAAACAATTACTCTAGTCTTCCAAGGTAATTCTGAATATGGTTGCCCACTTATTTCACAATATTTTCGATGTCTTTCTTTCATTGTATTAATCCCGTTTTCAAAGGCGATTTCCGCTTGTTCTTTCAACAAACAAAGTACCTCTTTAGGAGACCATGATTGGATAAAAAAATTATAGTAAACGTATGCTGATAAAGCTGTTTGAATCGTATAAGTTGGCTTAAAATCAGTTTGTTTCAACGAAACTGGCGGCATAGGCGTTTCACCGAGGGATTGATCGCATAAATCTGGATTATAACTAATCTGTCTCGTTAACTCCGCTGCAATATAATTTGGATCTAATCCTTCAAAACTAGAACCTGCATGTGTTTCAGCACCTGTGATAAAGAAAGAAGGTAATAGTTTACCGACTGTTCCTTTATAGATATATCGATTAGGGTCACCTTCGTAGCGAGGGGCAACGAAATCTGAATTGATTAATGCTTGATAATCAAAAAGATGTTCTTCCCTTAATCGTTTTAAATCCTTCAGACCAGATAAAACACCATGTGAACTATCTTCTTCGTCACATTCTGCAAAGAATACTAGATTACCAATAAGCTCTTCAGGATGTTCTGAATAATACTTTAATAAGTAGAAATGACTTGCAACTCCACTCTTCATATCCAAAACACCACGTCCAAAATGCCATTCATCTGATTGTAAATGTTCTTTCACTAAATCCGGAAGTTTCTCATTTGCAAGCGCTTTCTTTAATTCACTTGGTGAACATGCTTTATCTTTCAAATGACTAAAATCATCAATTCCTACAGTATCGGTATGACCCATTAAAATAACAGTCTTATTCGACTTTGCCTTTGTACCTTTGACAAAGGCAAAAACATTGTAGCGTTCGACTTTATCATCTTCTGTACGTGACATGAATACATGGGATGGGTTACTTTTGAAATAATTTTGTGAGAAGATTAAATCAAATAACCTCTTAGCAACCTCAATCTCTCCAGTAGTATTTACGATACTTTCCACTCCTACTAATTCATCCGTTACTTTCAAAACATCATCATAACAAGTCAACATTTAAATGCACTCCTCTAAAATAAATTACGGCCTCATATTAATTACCTTTATAAAACTTGCTGTAAAAAACGGATTGTTTTTTCTTCTTTTGGATTTTTGAAAAATTCAGATGGTGGTCCTTCTTCAATAATTTTGCCATCAGCCAACATAATGACACGATCAGCTACTTCCCTAGCAAAGCCCATTTCATGGGTTACGATGACCATCGTCATTCCTTCTTTTGCTAGATTTTTCATCGTTTCTAAAACTTCTCCTACAAGCTCTGGGTCTAGAGCAGATGTAGGTTCATCAAATAACATAACTTCAGGCTCCATAGCAAGGGCTCTTGCTATCGCGACTCTCTGTTTTTGACCACCAGACAGTTGATCCGGATAAAAGTTTGCTTTATCTGCTAAACCTACTTTTTGTAAAAGTTCCTTCGCCTTTCTTGTAGCTTCTTCCTTACTCTGTTTTTTCACATGAACAGGTGCTTCTATAACATTTTGTAAAATCGATAAATGTGGGAACAAATTAAAATGTTGAAATACCATTCCCATATTTTCTCGAACTTTATTTAGGTTCTCTTTTCCAGCATCGATTAATTTTCCGTTAATCTCTATTTGACCGCCATTATTAATTTCAAGAAAATTCAGACATCTCAGCAAAGTACTTTTCCCTGAACCACTCGCACCAATTAATACGACAACTTCTGACTTCTGTATTTCTAAAGAAATATCTTTTAACACTTCTAAATCACCGAATGATTTACGCAAATTTTTCAGTTTTATCATTTTTCTTCTCTCTCCCTCCAACATCTAATTTTTTCTCCAGCTTATTGAAAAGAAGTGTGAAGATTAGAACTAAGATTAAATAATAAATACCAACTACAAAATACGTTTCAAAAGGCATATAGTTAGCCGCTTGGGCAGATAGGGCATGATTAAATAGTTCAGAAACTGCAATATAAGCCACCAACGATGAATCCTTCAATCCAATGATAAATTGATTTCCTAATGCTGGTATAGCTCTTTTAAAAGCTTGAGGAAGTATGATACGTCGCATTCCTAGCATATATGGCATACCTAATGAGCGAGCTGCCTCCACCTGTCCACGGTCAATAGATTGAATAGAACCACGGAAAATTTCAGCTATATAAGCTCCTGAGTGTATTCCTAATGCTAAAGCTCCTGCAGTAAAATCTGATAATACAAAAACACTTGAAATACCATAGTATAAAAACATTAATTGAACAATTAACGGCATTCCTCGAATTAAGAATATATATATATCTGCAATTTTTCCTAGTATTTTAATATTTGAGACTTTAAAGAATGCGAATACTAAACCAATAATAGTAGCAATTATTAATGATACAAAGGTAAGTTCTACTGTAATTACTGTCGCTTTTAAAAATTCAATTCCATGAGTTTGAAATATTGAAGTAATATTGGTTAAGAAGTTCAATAACAATCTCCTCCTTTCTCATTTTGTACTATTGAAATTAAACTCTATTTTTTATCAAGAAGATTTACTCCAAACCACTTTGTGCTGATTTTTTCATATGTTCCATCTTCAACCATAGATGCTATCGCTTCATTAATTGCTTTTAATAACTCTGGATTTCCTTTATTTATTGCAACTGCAATTTCTTCAGTTTTGATTACATCATCGATTGGTTTAATTTTCAATCCTGATTCTTTAATTGCAGAAACGCCAACAATACGGTCTGTAATTACCGCATCTACACGACCTGGCGGTAAATCTTGCAATGCATATATATCACTTGGAAAGCTCTTAATTTTAGTCGTATATTTTTTTGCATCGTCTGTATAAGTACTCGCTTGCATAACACCAATCGTTTTATCCTTTAAATCCGCTTTCGCCTTTAACTCATTATTCCCCTCAGCTACAAATACTTGTGCTCCCGAAGTGTAGTAAGGATCTGAAAAGTCTACTTGTTTAGAGCGGTCTTCTGTAGCGGTCATACTGCCAATAATCGCATCATATTTTTTCCCTTTTAACCCTTGTATAATCGTTTCCCATGGATTTGTTACTGGATTAGCCTCTAATCCAATTCGTTTTGCAATCTCAGTGCCAATTTCAACATCAAACCCTACTAATTTTTCGTTCTCTTTATAGTTTAGCGGTTTTAAAAGACCACTCATTGCGAAAGTCAATTTCCCCTTATTTACAAGATCCATCTTCACTTCATTATCAGTCTTTTCGTTTCCTTTAGAATTGCTTGAAGAATTACTGCTACAAGCACTTAAAACTAAAATAACTATTAATCCAACAAAAAGAGATAATAAAGCATTTTTATTCTTCTTCATTATTCATCCACTCCTTATTTTCATTGAATATAAATCAGTTTGACTCTACTTAAAAAACTTAAGAATTTTCAATTTTCGTTTTTTTTAGGAAACAAAGGCAATCAATTCTTATCAATTGATTGCCGCTCCCTCTACTTAATAAGTTCTGGTTTTAATACTTTCTTTTGATACATCCTCCACGTAATACACCATTTCTCAGGATTATCTAAATAATCTTCTTCAACTAGTTGATGAATTGTACTATTGGATGGGGCATTTTTTACAATTTCAGGATTGTTATATGCCTCATTTGAAATTTGCTGAAGCGCATTAATGTATTCATCTAAATCCGTTTTTGAATAGGATTCAGTTGGTTCAAGTGTAAATGGTTGTGGAACGATATACGGGTGGTGACTAGTCCAGTAATGGAGACCGAAATCAGTCATCCTTCTTTGTACATCTTCTGTAGTAATACCTGTTTCATTAGCCATCTGATCCCAACTATATCGCACTTGTTCTAGTCGCTGGCCTTTAACGTATGGAGCACTTGCACCACGAATTTTTTGTACTTTATGGTATAAGTAATTATTATTTAATACTGCCGTTTGGGCTACTTCTCGTAATCCATCTGGACCTAATGCGCGTATCCATGCATAAGATCTTAAAATTGTTTGGGCTACGCCATGAAATGCACGTACTTTGCCAATTGAGTGTTGTAGATTATCATTTAATGAATAGTTTTCACCATCATATTCTACAATGGGACCTGGTAAATATTCTTTTAATGCTTCAGCAACTCCTAAAGCTCCTGTTGCTGGCCCTCCACACATATGAGGTGCAGCGAACGTTTTATGAAGGTTAAAGAAACACATATCAAAGCCCGCTTCTTTTGCTCTTGTAATACCTAATAATCCATTTGCATTTGCTTGATCGTAATAACAAATACCACCCGCTTCATGTACAATCTTTGTAAATTCTTTAATTTTAGAATTAAAGATTCCTGTATCTTCAGGATTTGCTACTACAAACCCAGCCGTTCTTTCAGAAACAACTTCTTTTAATTTCTCAATGTCCGGGAAGCCATTTTCATCTGGATGTAATGTAATCACTTTATACCCTTTCACAACAGCTGTTGCTGCTTGTGATGGATGCGAGAAAATAGTTGTGATGATTTCATCACGCTGATCTCCTTCACCACGTGTCTCATGATATTTTCTAACAATTGAAGCCATCGCAAATAATGCCTGTGTTCCGCCACCTGGCTGGAATGAAAAAGCGCCCATCCCCGAAATTTCACGCATACACAAATCTAAATTATGAATAATTTCTAACATCCCTTGTACAGTGCTTTCTTCTTGAAGTGGATGAAGATCCATCATCTTGGGATTTCTAATTAATAATTCATTTATTTTCGGGATATATTTCATCGTACAAGTACCTTGACCGATTTCTACATTAAAATCTGATCCCAGTGTTTCTTGAGACAGTCGTAAGTAATGGCGAAGCACACGAGCTTGACCAATTTCCGGAAGATTCGGTCTATTTTTTCTATACATAGATGCAGGAATAGTAGACACACCGTCACCAATTGTTGATACCACTTCTTCATTTGCTAGTGGGACTTCAACACCTTTTTCTCCCTCTTGATGAAGTTCAAAAATAATAGGTTCATTCCATTTTGCTTGATGAAAATCGCGAGTAGCTTCAGTTCTTTTTATTGGTTTCATTCTCAAAACTCCTTTTGTAGACGTTTATTTTGTTACAATCTCTTCAAGAGCCTCTATCAAACAATCCATATCTTCTTTCGTATGAACCTCTGTCACACAAAATAGAGCACATTGTCCATACTCTGGGAACTCCTTAGAAAGATCCTTACCACCAAAAATTTTCTTTTCTAATAACAGTTCATTAATTGTTTGAACCGAGATTCCCGTTTCGTTAAAGTCCACAATAAATTCTTTAAAGAATGGTGAAACAATTCTTGAACCTTGTATACCCGCAATTTTATTCAATTTCTTTACGGTGTATTGACTATTTTGCATAATGGTTTGCCCTAATTCATACATCCCCTCAGGCCCTAGTAAAGATAAGTACACGCCAGCTGTAATACCCCATAATGCTGTTTGAGTACCAACTGATTCTTTCCCTTTTTCTCTTTGAGCGAAAGAAGTCCTTTCATACGCCACGTCACCAAATCCATATTCCCCTTCTTTTATTGTTGGCACGATACCAAATAATCGTGATGGGAACTCATTAATGAATGTTTCTTCATCACGAGTAGCGATAAAACCAGCTTGGCCACCGCTGTAATTCATATGCATACCAAGTGGTTGTAGATCTCCACAAACAATATCAGCACCATAATGACTTGGTGGTGCCAAAACACCTAATGAGATAGGATCCACCCCAACTACAAGTAGTACATCATGTTCTTTAGCAATTGCAGAAATTTCATTTCCTTGAGATTCTATAAATCCTAAATAAGATGGATTTTCAAAGTAAATCGCTGCTACTTCATCTGAAATTTTACTTTTCAAGTCATCTAAGTCCATTAAACCTGTATCAAGATCGAAAGCAATATTAGTAAATTCGAGCTCTGGTGAACCATAGTTAGCAATAATCTTTGTTCTTTCTGGAGCAACTGTAGCTGCTATCAAAACTTTTTTTCTTTCATTAATGCGAGCGGCCATTCTAATTGAAGTTGCTGCAGCCTGCCCCCAATCGAATGTAGGCACATTCACAACATCCATATCTACAAGCTCCGCTAATAGACTTTGATATTCAAATAATGACTGAAATCTACCATGATCTTCATACGGCTCTCCAGCATAAGCTGTTAGAAATTCCGACCTTTGGTTAATTTCATCGCAAACCGCTGGAACAAAATGTTGCCAACATCCGGCACCTAAAAAGTTAATATAGTCGTTTGTGCTAATATTTTTCTTCAAAAGACCCTCAATATGTCTTCGTAATTCGTATTCTGTTAATGCTTTTGGTATATTCATCTCTTCCTTCAGCTGAAGTTCTTCAGGGATACATGAATATAATTCCATACTGTTCTCTACCCCAATTACCTTCAGCATTTCTTCCTTAACTTTAGGGACCATATTTGGGATGTATGGGTGCACCTTTTTTGTCATAGTATTACCTCCTAATATTTTGGTTATCGTTATGCCAAGCCGCCACCGTCAACGATTAATTCCGTTCCTGTTACCCAACTAGATAAATCGCTTGCTAAGAATAGAACTCCCTTAGCAATATCTTGCGGTGTTCCTAAGCGTGCCAATGGACGGTTCACTGCGGAATCTTTTAAGAAAGAGCCTTCTTCGAGATTTAATTGTTGTGCCTCACTTCTCAATAACGGTGTATCTGTATCCCCTGGACAGATACAATTGACACGGATATTCTGTGGTCCATGGTCAATTGCCATTGCTTTTGTCAAATTGACAACACCAGCCTTTGCCGCACAATATGACGCAGCTTTGTCACCACCTTTTAGTCCCCAACCAGATCCGGTATTGATAATACTTCCGCCTGTACCTTCAGCCATAATAGGAATGATGTATTTAGATAGAAGATAAACACCTTTTAATGAGACATCTATAACTGCATCCCATTCATGTTCTTCTAAATCCACAACAGTTTTTCGTTTAATAATACCTGCATTATTGAAAAGTACATCTATATTGCCATATGATTGTTTAATCTCCTCACTTACTGCTTGGCAATTTGCTGCACTTGTCACATCACATTTTATAAATTGCGCTTGATAACCACTCTCCAGAATTGTTCTAGCGGCTTGCATACCTTTTACTTCATCGATATCTAGTAAAATGACACGCAAACCTACTTCAGCCAATAGCTCTGCTGTAGCATATCCAATTCCAGAGGCTGCTCCTGTTACAACTGCTACTTTGTTAGTAAGCTTAAAATAATCCATTTCCATGTAAAAACCCCCTTGAGCTGTTTTACTAGTAATAAAGCAAATAGCGTGCCAACTTTCATTCGTTATAATTCCTAGCTTTTGATCAAAAGAAAATTGTCATTTTGTCATTATTGACTGAAAATTGACAATTTTAACTCTATTCATCTACAATTATGACATCTTAATTATTCCATTATGGAAAAGTACATATAATTAAAAATCCAAATTAAATAGTAGAATGGTTGATTGATATTTCGATTTCTGTGTCTAAACTTACTTTTCAGAAAAAATCACACTCTAAAAGTGGGAGGTTGTATGAATGTCATCTATTTCCTCAATTACAAAGACTATTCGAACATTTGCAGAACTTTTACAAGTCGAAATTGCTTTCTTTAATTATGAAGGTGTATTAATAGCATCCACTGAAGAATATAAAGTACAAAAAAAAGATCGAGTCTATATACCATTTTTCCAAAAACAAAACAAAGAAGCTGTTAGTTTTGTAAAAGACCCCGGACATATGAAAATGTGTAAAGGTTGCCATTTCCAATCGAACTGCCCTTCAAAAGCAGAAATTCTAATTAAAATCACAAAAAATGATAACCATTATGGCTTTCTTTCCTTTGTCAGTTTTACTTCAGAGGGACAAGAAAAGTTAATAGCACAACAAGATCAATTTAAGTACTGGTTAACACAATTAAGCGATATCATTTTAACGATATTGGTTGGTTCCGGAGAATTTAAATATATAGGGAGAGATTCGAAGGAAAATATTAATTATATTATTGGGAACAATACTCAACTAAAAAAACTAAAAGAACTTCTTTCTAGAATTGCTAACAGTACATCTTCAATCGTTATTACAGGTGAAACGGGTACAGGAAAAAGCCTTTTAGCAAAGTTCATCCATGAGCAAAGTATGTTAAGAAAAGGTAAATTCATAGAAATCAATTGTGCTGGCATTCCTGAAACATTATTTGAAAGTGAATTATTCGGATATGAGGAAGGAGCATTTACTGGGGCAAACAAAAAAGGCAAGCCAGGGTATTTTGAACTTGCAGATCGAGGAACATTATTTTTAGATGAAGTTGCAGATTTGCCTGTCCATTTACAACCAAAGTTATTAAAAGTTTTACAAGATGGGATGGTTAATCGAGTAGGCGGAATCAATCCTAAAAAAGTTAATATTCGTGTGATTGCTGCCACTAATCAACCTCTTGAGGAAATGATGGAGGCTAAACAATTCCGTTCAGACTTGTATTATAGATTAAATGTCATCCCAATCCACTTACCGGCATTAAGAGAAAGAAAAGAAGACATAGAATCATTAGTCCCTATCTTAATAGATCGTCTTCAGAATCGTACAGGAAAATTCATACAGACATGCTCAGAAGGATATTTAAAAAGTTTACAGCAATACCATTGGCCAGGAAATATTCGCGAACTTGAAAATGTCATTGAGTACAGTATGAATATGGAGAGGAGTCATCAACTAACAGAATCTTCACTTCCAGATTTCTTACATCCATCACTCGTTCAAGCACCTAAGAAGCTGCTGGAACAAAATGATTTAAAAACGATGGAAAAGGATGGAATAATCCAAGCCTTCAATCGTTATGGGTTTGATTTTGAAGGTAAGAAGTTAGTTGCCGAGCAATTAGGAATAAGTGTACGCACACTATACAGAAAAATGGAGAAATTTAATATTTCTTTTCCCGTCAGATGAATTGTCGTTAAATCGAGCACTACTTACTTTATAAAGGGCAATCAACTTGAAATGGATGTATATTAGAAATTTAATCATTTATTAAATGTGGACAAAATCCGTTAATACTAAAAAATAGTTTAATATTCCCTAAGAAACAAGGAGTGACACAAATGATAAAAGAATCCTTCATATTGCTGTGCCTACCGCATTTTTTAAAGATGAATCGTTAAACGTACAAGGTACTATAGACCATATTAAATATTTATATAATAAAGGGATAAAATCCGTTCTTGTCGGTGGGTCTACTGGAGAACAACATAGTTTAAATCTCAAAGAAAAGATGGATTTGCTTAACGCTGTTTCAATAGAAGAAGAACTCATAAACAACATGGAAATATTATTTGGTGTTTCTTCTATTAGACAGCTTGAAGCTGTTGAGTTTGGGAAGGCGATAAATAAGACAAAGATTGCAGGGATTTTACTTGGATATCCACCTTATATTCTTCCGACTCAAGAAGAAGCATTGAGATATTCTGAAAAGATTATTGAACAAACTAACAAACCTACAATAATATACAATAATCCAAAAAGAACAGGATTTGATTTATCTATAAATAACATCCTTTTCTTAAGTAAGAACGATCATGTAATAGGAATAAAAGAAGCAGGTCATAAAGATAAAATAAAAAAATTGAAGGATCAAATTAAAAATGACTTTTATTATTATGCCGGTGGAGAAATAGATTTAGAAGATAAAGTGCAAATAGGGTTTAATCGATTATCATCAATTGCAGCAAATATATCTCCTGATACAATCAAAAATTGGTTTATGAAAATGTTATCTAATCAACCGATAACTGATCATGAGAAAATAGAAATATCAAGCATAATCGAACAAATTTATACAGGTTCTACTTTAGTAAATTTAAAAGAAGGTATAAATGGAAATGAAATCGACATAGGTATTTGCAGAAGTCCTTTGTGTAATATTTAATTCATTATATTTTAATTTCCTATCCTACTAAAAGAACCACTTGTAAAATTTCAGAAGCCAATATCCTTAGTACGACAAATGAGGTTATTGGCTTCTTCTTTATTTTTAGTTTAAGCTCTCAATTAGATCATGTGTTGTGAAAGGAATTAATAGGCATTTTATTTTCTACGTTTACCAGTGCAAATCCACGGTATCTAGCGCAGTTTTACTCCCAAAATATAACTTAGACGTATCTCCTATCATATATTTCCGATATAAATATAGTAGAAAAGGAAATTATTATATACATTAACTTTGAAATAGTATATTGTATAGCTAAAAAGTAAAGCGTGTAAATTATTTAATTTTCATACAAATAATACATGACATAAAATTGGAGGACTTAAAAGTGCCTAGTATTGACAAAGTAATTGAAATACAAGAAAGTATAATACAAGCCGATTCAGCATTCATATTAATCCCTGCTGAACTGTTATGGATAATAATCGGTATATATTCACTGATGGATATCATAAAAAACAAAAAAACAATTTCATCTTCCGGCTTTATAATGAGAGGGATTTTCTTTTTGTTCACACTATCATTAGTAGTACTCTCATCTATTCATATAATGAAAGCTGATTTTTCAATGAACGAAAAACAATGGAAAGGTGATTATTTAGAGCCATACATGAATGGATTACCTGAAAACAAAACATATGTACAAGATTTTACACAAATATTAGAAATACATAAAAATCACAACAAGAAAATAAAATCAATTTATTTTAATAATAACGTTAAACCTATTTGGGTTGAATTAGATGTACTAGATAAAAATAACGCTTCTAAAACAATATCTGTTCAAACTATTATTAAAAAAGAACCTATTGAAGAACCTTATTTAACATATAAATCTATAAATAAAGATATCTCAAAAGATTATACGAAAAAAGCATATTACGAAACAATTTTACACATACCTGAGGAATATAAAGTTTTAGTTCCTGTAAAATAATATATCCAGTTATACTATTTTTAATTTTTCTTCATAGGAAAGTAAGTAGTTTGAAATTTATTCACTTAGATCAAAATACTTCTATTAAAATCTCTTTTAAATGTATTTGAGGCATGTCCAATGAAATCTATATTTTATGTAAAGAAACGTTAGTATCGTATTTAACGATACTAACGTTTTTTTAACAACTTTTAATTTTTTTCAACTTTATGGAATAGCATAAAGCTAATAATTATAAAACTTAACAAGGCTTTAAAAAACCGGGTAAACCTACCTATGATTTTATAGTGAGATTGTTCAAGTTAAGTAGTTTCCTTTTTTTCATTAATAAACCCTCATACGGTCTAAATAAAAAGACAAGTAAGAATATCCCTCCCGCTGTAGTAGCCATCATGCCTGCAATTGATGCGTCAAAGAATTTTGCGAAATAATAGCCTCCAATAGCAGACAACATTCCAATTATCATACTTAAAATAATCATTCTTTTTACAGATTTACTAAGTAAATACGCCGTAGAAGCCGGTACAATTAACATCGCAACAACTAAGACAGCACCTACACTGTCAAATGCCGCAACAGTTGTAAACGATACGAGTGTCATAAATGCATAATGTAGAAAAACGAGAGGTAGGCCAATACTCATTGCAAAGATAGGATCAAATGTTGACAGTTTTATTTCTTTATAAAACCCTAAAAGAAATAGAATATTTATCAACAACACAAACATTAACATCCATACAGCTTTCGGCATTGTTAAGTTCATAAATGTCCAAGTATTCCAAGGTACAAATGCAATTTCGCCCATTAATACATGTTCTACATCTAAATGTACATTTCCAGCAAAAAGTGTAATCAGTAATACTCCTACCGCAAATAAAGTAGTAAAAACAACTCCAATTGAAGCATCCTCTTGTAATCCATTCGATTGTAGAACTTGCACTAAATAAGCCGTTATAACCCCTGCAATTCCAGCTCCTAGCATCATCCATATGCCATTTAATGACTGTGTAATAATGAATGCCATGACGATACCAAATAAAACAGTATGACTAATCGCATCTGCTATCATAGCCATTTTGCGTAATATTAAAAATACACCTGTTAAACCACAAGTAATCCCAACTAATGAACCAGTTACTAAAACCCAAAACTCATTCAAGAGGCTTGCACCTCCTGTTTTAAAACCCGCTTCGCTATTTGTCGTCTTCTTTGAATTTTCACTAACAGACCTCGTCTTGGAGAAAATATATATGAAAAAATAAATAACAAAGATGCTGTAATGACAATGATTGGTCCAGTTGATAACCCTGTCTTTAAAGAACTAATTAAAGTTCCGCATGCACCTGAAAAAGCACCAAACAAAGCACTCATAATTATCATGGTGACTAATTTATCCGACCATATTCTGGCTGTAGCCGCCGGAATAATCAGCATTGCAGACATTAATATAACACCTACAGCCTGTATACCTGTAACAATTGTTAACACTGTTATTGCTGTAAGTATAAATCTAAGAAAATTTACAGGTAAGCCAATTCCTTTAGCGAATGTAGTATCAAATATGATTAATTTCCATTCTTTATAAAAAGTTAAGCAAGTCAAAATGATTATTAAAGCACTTCCTGATAACCACACTAGGTCGCTTTTTGCCATAGTTGCTGCTTTGCCAAATATAAAATCGTTTAATCCACTTTGATTGCCAGAACTACTTTGATTAACAATTGTTAGTAAAACAATACCCGCTCCGAAGAAAACTGATAATACTATTCCAATGGCAGCATCTGACTTCAATTTGGAGCGATTAATAATACCTTGAATCAAATATACTGATATAGTTGCCGTTATTATTGCACCCAGCATTAATAATGGTAAATCCTTTTGCTGAAATATCAGAAATGAAATTGCAATACCTGGAAGTGCTGCATGAGCAGCAGCATCACCTACAAGGCTTTGCTTTTGAAGAAATGCAAATGATCCGATTAATCCAGAGGCAACTCCTAATAAAGATGCACCAGCTAGAACCCACAATAAGTTACCTGATAGCATTCAATCCTCCCCTTTCAGCAAGCGCTTCATTTTGCTTTTCATTCATAAAGAATAACTTTCCTCCATACGCTTGTTGTAAATTTTCTTTTGTAAAAATTTCCTTAGTTGGTCCATAAGAAATGATTGTTTTATTCAGTAATACGGTCCAATCAAAATAATCATTTACTGTTTGTAAATCATGGTGTACAACCAGTACTGTTTTCCCTTTTGCTTTTAATTCCTTTAAAATATTGATAATTGTAAGTTCAGTTGCTGCATCAACACCTACAAATGGTTCATCCATAAAATAAATTTCAGCTTCCTGAGCAAGTGCTCGAGCTAAAAAAACGCGTTGTTGTTGCCCACCTGATAATTGACCAATTGAACGATTTGCAAATTCCCCCATACCAACACTTTTCAGACATTTAATAGCCTTTTTTCGATCTTTAGCTTTAGGTCTATTAAATAATCCTATATGACCATAACGTCCCATTAAAACGACATCTAATGCATTTGTTGGAAAATCCCAATCTACTGCATTTCGTTGTGGAACATAACCCACAAGATGATTTTTAGGATTTAAAGAATGACCTAATATCTCCACTTTCCCAGTTTTATTAGGTAGCTGATTTAAAATTGCTTTTATCAGTGTAGATTTCCCAGCACCATTCGGACCAATAATCCCAACTAATTTTCCAACAGGTACACTTAAATTAATATCACGTAAAACAAGATTGTCTTCATATGCCACTGATAAATGGCTTACTTCAATTGCATTCATATTTTCCTCCCCCTACTTCAATGAGTTTACAATTGTATCTACATTGTGTTTATACATTCCAATATAAGTTCCTTGTTCTGTTCCTTCTTTTCCCATAGCATCTGAATATAACTCCCCGCCAATTTTCACATTTTGTCCTTTTTCTTTAGCTCCATCAATTACTGCTTTCATCGCTTTATCAGACACGCTTGATTCAATAAATACAGCTTTAATATTGTTTCCGACTAAAAAGTCAACAACGTCCCTTACATCTTTTAGACCATATTCAGACTCCGTACTTAACCCTTGTAAACCACGTACTTCTATATTCAAACTACGACCAAAATAATTAAAAGCATCATGTGCTGTTACCAGTACACGCTGATCTAAAGGTATCTCATCAATTCTTTGTTTTGCATAACTCGATAGATCATCCAATTCTTCAAAGTAGATAGCTTCATTTTCACTAAACTCTTTCTTATATTCTGGATATTTTTCACTTAATGTAGCTGTAATTTGATGGACAGCAGTTTTCCAAATATCGATATCAAACCATACGTGAGGGTCATATAACTTTGCATCCATTTCATTTCCTAACAATTTCTCTTCTTCAATTGATTCACTTATTGCATTAACAGTTTTATCATTTTCTTGCATCTTCTCAAAAACATCTAGCATCTTTCCTTCAAGATGAAGGCCACTATAAAAAATCACATCCGCACTTTCTAATTTACTCAAGTCTCCTTGTGTCGCCTTATACAAATGTGGATCTACTCCAGGTCCCATCAAAGCCTTTACTTCTACACGATCTCCAGCAATAACAGATACAGCGTCTGCAATTTGGCTAATTGTTGTTACAACAACTGGTTTATCATTTTCTTTTTTCGTTGAACATCCAGCTAAAAATAAGATTGCAGCAAAAAAAATAACTAACTTTTTCAATCTCTTCTCCCCTTTTTCCCTATGTTAATTGTTTTTCCTTAAGGAAACTTTTTAGGTAAAAAAATAATTCCTTCGAACAATTGTTTTTCCTTAAGGAAACTTTATTTTAGCTTATCGACTTTTTCCATTTATGTCAACTAATTATTTGAATTATTATTTAGTACATAAATCAAGGTTGGATTGTGCTATTGTAAAATATATACAATAAAAGCCCCAAATGACTTATTTAAAAGTCATTTGGGGCTTTCTCATTATTAAAAATAATTAAGTTTATATCTAAAACCCAACCTCATACAACCGAATACCTTGTATATACTGAATCTTTTTAGCACTCATTCTCACTTTATAGATGTAAACAATTTTATTTGTTCGTTTAATCAACTTAGTCTTTCTCGTTTTACTATCATATATTTTCAAGCCTTCTTTATCTGTAAAAACAATACTGTGAGAAGAATAGTCGATATACTGATTGCCTTCATAAATATTAATATTAGGAAATTTAATACTTTTTCCTGTATTCGTGTTTAAATAATAGTACCTACCATCTCTACCACTATAATAAATGAGAACATCATTTATCGTAACACCGAAACTTCTTGCCTCAAAACCAATAGAGTTATATAAGTAATCAATCGATTTATATTTTTTTATATTTTCTCCATCTTGTTGCATCGAATACAAACTACCTTTTTTCGTGTAATATATCCTTCCCGACTTTATCCAAAAACTATCTACCAATCTCTTCAGAGTCTTTTTCTTTTTTGATTTCAGATCAAATACATTTAAATCATATTCCTTCATGGACTGTTTATTATAAGTAACGTAAAACAGTTTATAGCCCTCTATTTTATAAGGTGTGACAGTATTCGATGGGATATAATCTTTGATCACACGTTTTTTATTTTCGTTAGCTGTCATTTCATATAATTTTAGAGCATATCCTTCTGCTGGTCCATATATACTTTCAGTTCGATAGACAGGCGAAGTGAGGTAGAGTTTAGACCCTACTTTTTGCAGTTTATATATCGAACGATCAAAATCAGGAATTAGGTCACCAGATTTCGTAGATAATTTATACTGAGCTGTCATATCCTTTAATCCGAGAGATTTCTTCACCTTTTTATTAGTATTATAACGAGTAAACTTAACAACCATTTTTGCTTTGGCATTAGGTTTTGCATAATACATCCCTTTGGAAACATTTTCACTATCATTTGAAATGTAATATTCATTTGTAGATGCCATAATTTCTACTGGTGTAAGAAATGCAATGGTTGCTATAAATAATAAGAAACTAAGCATGCCCTTCTTCAAATAATCTCTCCCCTCCCTAAAACAAATATCTATTGACTTTTGCTTGAAATTATTAGATTTATAAAATTACGATAATACCTTCATTCTCAATGCTAAATTCGTCATTTTTAATACGCCTCTAACCTTAATAGATATGATTAACATTAAATAAAAATAACTATTATTTATCTTTCAAATATTTCAACTGTTCAGTTATGTCAAATAGAGTTTTGTGATTTATAATAGTAAAAAGGAATGTTTACTTTTAATTGGCATTTCCTAATATCAAATTACTTTATTATTATCATAAGCTGTAATAGCTTAAGGAGAGGAGATCACATATTATGTCAACTAACTTAGCAGCTCTATTTCCTTCTATCAATCTACTAACCGAATGTCCCGTTAATACTGAAGAAAATATTCATATATTCCATAACCAATTCAACAATACTTGGATGACCGTCGACAGAAAAGAATTAACAGCTCGTGATTATGCTCTGTTAACTTCACTTTTTAAAGAGATACAACCCACTCCATTTAGTAATGATTCCATCTCAGAAAAATGGATTCAATTTTTACTACAAAGTGGTTCTTCTCCTTTAAAAGAGGATTGTGATATCCGTATTATCCAACTTCATTTTAAAGCTGACGACATCTTAAAGTCCGACTTGAATCAAGCTGTTCAAGCTTATTTTAATGATGCTATGCAACTTGTTTTTATTTCTACACATGATGCCGTCCTTATTGAACAGAAAGCCTCATATATACATACTTTTGATGACTTCTCTTCTTTTGTCGTTGCACTTGAAAGTGATTTTTTTTTAAAAGTTAAAATGTATATTGGAAAATTCTATTCGACAGCTACACCCTTTTCTAGTCATTTTATAAAAGAAAAAGAATGGTTTAAAAAAGGTCTTATAAGAAATCATTCTGAACAAATTTATACGATGGAAAAGACTTTCCCTATTAGTTTAATTGAACAAATGTCTGACGAAATGAAACAGATGATCCGCAAAGAAGTATTAGAGCCAATTGAATTTGATATGGAGTTACTGCAAACAGTTCAACTCTTTTTTGAAAATGGATTTAATGCTTCTGTTACTGCTAAAGAATTACATGTGCATAGAAATACGCTTCAATATCGCCTTACAAAGTTCCAAGATATTACTGGTATTTCTGTACGGTATTTTGACGGTGCTCTTGTTTCATATTGTGCGAGTTTGATAGCTAGTGAAGAAGAAGACAAAGCGCACAATTAATACGTCAGAAAATTGTGCACATTATACATATGATGTTTCGTATATGATTGTTAAACTTTAATATATAAAGCGATAATAAAGGGGTGCTTAATATGGAGAAAATGGTTCTTGAAGATATTTTTAAAGTTTACGATGACGGAAGTACAGCAGTTTCTAATTTCAATTTGCGTGTGCAAGATGAAGAGTTTATCGTTCTTGTAGGTCCTTCTGGATGTGGGAAATCGACAACACTACGTATGATTGCAGGACTTGAAGAGATTTCTGAAGGGGAATTTAGCATTGATGGTAAATCTATGAATAATGTCCCTCCAAAAGAACGGGATATCGCAATGGTGTTCCAAAACTATGCACTTTATCCTCACATGACTGTATATGACAATATGGCGTTCGGATTAAAGCTAAGAAAATTCTCTAAAACGGAGATTGAAAAACGTGTGAAAAATGCAGCGAGTATTCTTGATCTTGAGCCTTATTTAGATCGTAAACCTAAAGCATTATCAGGTGGACAACGACAACGTGTTGCACTTGGTCGCGCAATTGTTCGTGATGCAAAAGTATTTTTAATGGATGAGCCTTTATCAAACTTAGATGCAAAATTGCGTGTTCAAATGCGTGCTGAAATTGCAAAATTACATAAACGTTTGAAAACGACAACAATCTATGTAACTCATGATCAAACTGAAGCGATGACTATGGCTTCACGTCTTGTTGTTATGAAAGACGGTCTAATTCAACAAATCGGAACACCAAAAGATGTTTATGAAAATCCCGAAAACGTATTTGTAGGCGGCTTTATTGGATCACCTGCAATGAACTTTTTTGAAGGTACAATCGATAGTGGTTACTTCAAAGCTGGAAGTGTATTGTTGAAAATCCCTCAAGAAAAACTAGCAATCTTAAATAGTCAAGGCTATAACGGTAAAGAAATTATTCTTGGTGTTAGACCCGAGCATATTTCTGAAGATCCATTAGTACTGGCTCAACATACAGAGTCAACTGTTGAGGCAAATATTGAAGTATCTGAATTAACAGGAGCCGAATTAATGGTCTATTCTGCACTAGATGGTCAACAATATATTGCTCGATTATCTTCTGATTCACTTATCCAACCTGGACAAAAAATTAAGCTTGCATTCGATATTTCAAAAAGTCATTTCTTTGATAAAGAAAGTAAGAGTCGCATTAGATAACAAAAACCCCCACCTAGTAATCTGGATGGGGGTTAATTTTTTATCTTTTTTCTTCTATTATTGTTGAGGCAACACCACGTAATACAGCTTCGTCCTTATATATGCTTGCTTCAATACGCTCTTCTTTGCCTTTTAGTAATGGATGGCTAAGATACTTTCCGACCTCATTCTTAACTGCCTTGATCAGTTCAGGATGATGATTGAAAACACCACCTCCAAGAACGATACAGTGCGGATCTAAAAAAACCATAATATGATGTACTTCTTTAGCTAACGAAGTAACTGCCTCGTTTATGATAGAAACGGTTGCATCGTCACCTTGATAATATAATTCCATCATTTCATGTAATTTTAATGTAGTATTATTAAAATGCTCTCGTCCTTTTGATTCCAATGCAGGACCAGAAACTAGAGGTTCAAGCGTTGTCTCTGGATTGTCTGTGAGACTAAACCCAATTTCTCCTGCCATGCCTGCTCCTCGTAAAAACTCTCCTTGATGAATCGAACAACAAGAAATGCCTGTACTCAGCGTCACATAAACCATGGACTCTTTAGAATATCCTCGGTTCGTATACTCTCCCCAAGTAGCCATATACACATCATTGTCTATTTTAATCTTAGTTTCTGGAAACTCAATAGCTAGTCTATCTGATAGTGGAAAATCTCTCCATGGTAGATTATTTTGAAAAACTGCGATGCCTTTTTCTGAGTCTACAATCCCGGGAATTCCCAATGCAATCCCCATCACATCATCCATGTAAACACATGAATTCACTAGTAGATTCTTAAAAGAATCTACTAGTGAATGGAATAGTTTTTCACCGTCTTGTTTTTCACTTTGTATTACGCTCTCTTCCACAATGGTACCATCTTTGCGAAATAAAGCTGTTGCTAGTTTAGTTCCTCCAACATCGGCTGCTAAAATGTATTCCATTCTCATTCACCATCCAATTACGACAATTTAACAACTTGAGTAAGGTTACGAGGCTTATCTGGATTATATCCAAGATGAATCGCACGTTGATACGCAAGTAATTGCAGATATGGGACATAAATTCCATGTCTATTTAAATCGCTAATTTCATCCGTCAAATTTATAATATGGTCCGCTTCAAAGCCTTCAGGTGTTGGCCCAATAGTAAGAACACGGCCACCAAGTTTTTGAATATCTTTAACTAATGCTTGATCATAATCAGCTGTTTCTAGTTGAGTCATCAAGATAACAACTGTAGTTTCGTCTACAATTGAAATCGGACCGTGTCTAAATTCTAAATTAGAATAGCTTTCACATTCTGTTTGCGTCATCTCTTTTAATTTTAGTGTTGCCTCTTTCGCTATACCGTTATATGAACCAGATCCTAAGAAGATAATACGAGTTTTAGTAAGATCCTCAGCAACAACTTTTGTTAAGTCTTCTTTTGTTAACGCGTCTGCAACCAATTGTGGCACTTGTTTTAACTCATTTAAATTGTGAGTTGAATTTACTTGTGTTGCTGCAAATACTTGTAGGCCATACAACATATTTGAGAATGATTGTGTCATTACAACGCTCTTTTCAGAAATATGATCAAGAGCGATTACTTTATCTGCTGCAGTTGCCATCGGTGTATCACCGTTACATGTAATTGCCATAGTGCTAAGGTTAGCATGGCCTTTTAAATGATCCAATGCGATAAGTATTTCAGAAGTAGTTCCTGATCTTGAAATTGCAACAATAAGATACTTTTTACCTGGTACTATACATGAAGAAGTATGAAGGAATAATTCAGATGCAGGAATTGCTGAAGCAAATACTCCTGTAACTGTTTGGAAATACTTAGCTGCTGAAGCTGCTATGTAATAGGATGTTCCGCATCCTGTAAATAAGACTTGATCTACATTTCCGATTTCAAGATTTAAATTCTCTACAATCTCAAGAGTCTTTTGAAGTTGTTCGCCTTGACCAGTTATCTCTTTATAAGTATACATATTTCTTTTCCCCTATCTATAATTTTATGATTGTAATTTGCCCCATCAATTCTTCAACTTGTTGCGAATCAATGAAACCAATTTTGCTATACATTGCGTTGACTGAACCACATGCTAATGCTCTTTTATAAGCTTCTAAAGGTTCTTCACCATTAGCTAATCCATATAACAAACCACCTACAAAAGCATCTCCACTACCTACTGTGTTAACAACCTCTACTTTCGGTGCATCTGCTTTGAAATAACCATCTTTATTGACAAAAATCGCACCTTTTTCTCCTAAACTAAAGCAGACATGCTCAACTCCATCGTCTACAAAACGTTTTCCTACATCAAGTAGATCAGTTTCATTTACTGTTGCTTTGCCGAGAATTGTAGCAATTTCAAATTCATTCGGTTTAATCGCAAAAGGTTTTGCTTTAATGCCATTTCGTAAAGCATCTCCACTTGAATCAAGAATCGCTTTTGCTCCGTTTGCATTAATAATATCAATAAGTTCAGTATAAGCCGTTGTTGGTAAACCTTTCGGCAAACTGCCAGATAGTGCAAACCACTTCACACTTTTAGATTGTTCATCTATCCAATTGAGCATTGCTTGCCATTCTTGCTTTGTAATCTCTGGACCACTCTCAAGTAATTCTGTTACTTTACTTTTCTTTGAATCTAGCACAGTTAAGCAGACACGGCTTTCACCCTCTACTTGAATCAACTCACTTGGAATACTTTTCTTCAAAAGTAACTGACGAATTCTCTCACCATTAATACCACCTGCAAACCCACCGACAGTAACGTCTGCTCCAGAACGCTTGAGAACTTTTGCAACATTAATCCCTTTACCGCCCGCTTCTTGAATTATGGTTGAAACTCGATTCGTACCTCCAACAGCTAATGAATCAACTTCATAGACTTGATCGATTGCTGCATTTAACGTGATTGTTGTTATCATTTTTGTAAAGTAACAATCTTTGTTTTTACTAATTCAATAAGCGCTTCACGTGCAGGCATGAAATATTTGCGTGGGTCGTTTTCATTTGGATTTTCTTTAAAAAATGCTCGAACTTCTTCTGCGAACATGTCTTTTAATTCCGTTGAGAAGTTCACTTTTGCAACACCATAATCTAATGCCTTTCTTAGACTAGCATCCGGTACACCCGATGCTCCGTGCATAACTAAAGGGATATTTGTTAATTTTTGAATTTCTTCTAGTAAATCAAATTGTAACTTAGGCTCTTTTTTATAATTTCCGTGTGCCGTTCCAAAAGCAGGGGCAAATGAATAGATTCCTGTTTCTCGTACAAATCGTTCAGCAATTACCGGATCAGTGAAAAATGCTTTAGACTCTTCAAGTTCAAGATCATCTTCTACACCACCAATTGTTCCTAGTTCCGCTTCTACTGGTACATTGATTGCATTTGCTGCATCCGTTACTTTTCGAACAAGCGCAATATTTTCTTCTAATGGTAGTCTTGAACCATCGATCATAATAGATGTATAACCTGCGCGTAAACATTCCATCACAACATCATATGATTCACCATGGTCCAAATGTAGTGCTACTGGTACTTTTGCTTGTTCGGCAGCTGCTTTTGCCATTGCAATCATATATGGCATTTCTACATATTTATATGTGCTTGCAGTAGTTTGCAGAATAACTGGTGAACCAGTTGCTTCAGCGCCCGCAATTACTGCTTTAATAATTTCTAAATTGTGCGCACCGAATGCACCGATTGCATAATGATTATCGTAAGCGTCTTTTAACATTTCTTTCGTTGTAACTAATGACATAATTTCTTCCTCCTAATAGATGGGTTGTTGGGTTAACTTTAGTTATTTAAAAACTCATAGAAAATTCTATGAGTATTAATGAAGCTCAGTGTAAAATCTACAACGATCACCACGTACAATTGAAATACAAAATTCTACAGGGCGATTATTCGTGTCAAAGGCTGTTCTTTCCAATAGTAAAGCAGGTTTTCCGACTTCTGTCTCTAAAAGTACACTTTCTTCCTCTCGAATTAGAACCGGTTCAAAAGCCTCTTTCGCTCGAACAACTACCACGTTATATCGTTCAGCTAATAAATCATAAAGAGAAAACGTTCCAACTTCATGCAAAACGGACATATCTTGAATAACCGATTTTGGCAAAAATGATGATTCAAGAATAATAGGTTCGTCTTCTGCACAGCGTAGTCGTTTTATTTCAACGACCATTTCACCTTCTGGAAGCTGTAGTCCTTGCCTTACAGTTGCTGATGGCTTGACTTCCTTCACTTCAAGCACATGATCTTTTGGATGTAGACCTTGTTCTTGTAAAACTCGACTAAAACTATAAAAACCACCTAGTGACTGTTCAAATTTAGGTTTCGAAACAAAAGTCCCTTTTCCTTGTACTCGATACAATGTACCTTCTTGAACTAATTCTTCAATCGCTTTTTTCGCTGTGTTTCTACTTACTTGAAACAATTCCATTAAACGATTTTCAGAATCTATTTTATCACCCGGCTTCCATTCACCTCCTCTAATGCGCGCATCTAAACGTTGCTTTAGTTGATGATATAATGGAATAATACTTTTTTGATCTAACGGTTTCATACGTTACTCATCCTCTTCTTACTTCTTCATAATTTCAATATATCATCATTTCACAAAGATTGACATTATTTGAATACATCTTTTTGTTGAAAAGCAACTAATCCTCTACAAATTGTCAATTCGACTGCACCATTCTCCCCTAGAACTACGATGTCAGCATCTTTTCCAGCTTGAATAGATCCTTTAATATCGTATATACCTAGACGCTTAGCTTGATTAGCCGATGTGACTTGTAGTTGTTCGTGAATAGTAAGTCCTAGCCATTTTATTAGATTCAATCGTGCATTATTCATCGTGACGATACTACCTGCTAGTGATCCCGTAGAAGTTAAAATGCATTTACCAGCATTAACCGTCACCTTTTGACCACCTAGATCATAAACCCCATCGGACATTCCTTTAGCACGAATTCCATCGGTTATTACGAGCATCCTTTCAAGCCCTTTCATCTTTACAACCATTTTCAATAAGTCTGGATGAAAATGAATGCCATCAGGAATGACTTCAACAAAAATATCATCATTTAAAAGTGCACTTCCTACTACACCCGGATCACGATGATGCAATCCTCTCATTCCATTAAAAAGATGCGTAGCATGTTCAACTCCATGATTTATAGCTTGCAAACACTCATCGTAAGAACCATCTGTATGACCCATTGATGGAATAACACCGTTACTTTTAAGTTCCTTTAGCAATTCAAAATGGTTATCTAATTCAGGAGCAAATGTTAAAACTTTAATATTATCTCCAGATAGCGTTTGCCATTCTTTAAATAAACTCACATTAGGTACTAGAATAGCATCTTCAGGTTGAGCCCCTTTTTGTTCCTTATTAATAAATGGTCCTTCAACATGAATACCTAACATCTCCGCCACACCCGAAAGATTATTCTCTTTCATATAGCTTGCTAGATTTTTAATAACCTCATTTATATGTAATATCGGATTTGTCATCGTTGTTGCAAGAAAAGAAGTTGTACCCTCTTTTGCAAGTGCATAGGCGATTTCTTCAAAAGATTCTTTAGTCGAATCCATAAAATCATATCCGGCAGCACCATGTATATGCATATCGATCATACCTGGAATAACATATTGTTTTCCGGTACAATCAAACACTTGGTCCACATCACTATATTTCGGACATTCTTCCATCTTACCAACAGACTCAATCTTTTCCCCTTTTATATAAACAAATCCATTTGGAACAATTGTTTTTTCAAGTACAACTGTTGCGTTAATTAATATTATATTTTTCATGATATAGTACCTTCTTCAAATTGCTGTTTATTATTTTTATCTTCTTTCTGTATAGAACCATCCGATTCGCCTTTTAATTTAAAAATTTGGGATGACATCCATGTGAGA
This sequence comes from Viridibacillus arenosi, assembly GCF_001955655.1. Classification (GTDB taxonomy): domain Bacteria; phylum Bacillota; class Bacilli; order Bacillales_A; family Planococcaceae; genus Viridibacillus; species Viridibacillus arenosi. Next base: position 350,295 of record NZ_MSPW01000003.1, read on the forward strand.
AATAGTATCGTTACACTTATTCCAAAAAACGGAAGTAAACCTGGTATGAATAAGAAAATTCGATACAAAACATAGAGACCGATAATAGAACCAAGCATTTGGAGTGGAAATGAGATACTTAATAGAAGAGATGTCGAAAAATAACGAGAGAATGGTAGGTCGTAATGCGCAAACACTTGGAATATATTCATTACCATTACAGCATACAAAATCGTAATCATGACAATCAACGTCAACATTAAAATACTATAACTACCACTCATATTTAAAACAATTTTCAAATTGATTATTAAAAAATAACCAATACCAATTAAAATAACACCAATCTTATTTGAGTTAATAAACTCTTCTTTATATATTTTCCAATAATTTTTGATAAGTGTTTTTAAATCATCCTGACCATGTAATCTTTTTCTCATTATCGAAAATAGTCCAACAGTAGCTGGTGATACACCAAAAATAATTAGACCTAGTAAAGTTAATCCAATCCACATTAGTTGCAGCACAGCCAACATCGTCACAAATTCTACAAACCAATAGAGCTTCCCTATCCATCCGTTCATGTTCAATTATACTACCTCCCTTAAAGGGTAAAACTCATACAAGGAGGTCCTTGTATGAGCAATTTTAAATTTACTTTTCACCTTTAGTGCGATCGTATGCTCCTTGAGCAGTTTTAAGATAATCTTGTAATTGCATTTTATCAAGAGTCTTCTTGTAGTCTTCCCACTTGCTGAAGTCTTGTTTACCTGTTATAAAGCCTGCAGCCATTTCATCAACATATGTCTGAATATCTGTCAAGATTGCACTAACTTTATCACTTTCTTCAAGTGTATAGTTCAGTCCTGGCAGAATATCTTCGTCTTTAATACGATATGGGCGAACTTGCTCAGCGTTTTTAATTGTATTTTCTTTTGCTTCAGCACCTTGGAAGTATTTCTGTTTTACAATCCCAGGGTAATATCCACCTGGCCAAGTTAAAAATTCACTGATCGCTTGGTCCATATTTTTACCGTCTGGATTATCTGTAATTTCTGGTAGATATTTGAAATTACCATCTTTATCTTCTTCATAAGTTACACCTTCGAAGCCCATGAAGAACATTTTCGTACCTTCATCACCGTAAAGGTAATCAATCCAGCGGATTAATGCTTCTGGATTTTTCGCCTTATCAGTTAAAACAAACATACCAAGGTTTCCAAGTCCATTTGTAACTGCGTTATAAGCACGTTCTCCTGAAGGACCCTCTAAAACTGGTATACCTACATAACCATCAAGTTTCAACAATTCTTTAGGGTCAACTTCATTTAACATACCATAATTACCTTTAGATGCTTCAGCAGAAAATGTTTGAGGTTCTGTAGTGAAAACATCTTTGTTAATTAAGCCTTCTGTATAAAGCTTGTTCAAGAATGTAAGTAATTCTTTATATTCATCCGTTGACGGAACAAAACGGAATTCTTCAGTTCCTTCTTTAAAGTCGAGGTTAATATTCATCGTTCCTTGTTTATTTAAGCCATACGTTCCACGTAAATAATTAATGAATTCAAGAATACCATATCCACCACCCCAAGCTTGTTCATCCGCTTTACCATTGCCATTAGGATCATTTTCCTTGAATGCTTTCAATACTTTATATAATTCATCCGTTGTTTCTGGCGCTTTTAAGTTTAATTTATCTAACCACTCTTGGTTAATCCAAGGTGTCCCAGCACGAAGCGATTCAAATTTCGGGTCATAGATTGTAGGGAAGCCGTAAATATTGCCATCTGCCATTGTAACGCCTTGTTTCACTGATGGATATTCATCCATAATTTTCTTGAAATTTGGTGCATATTCATCAATATAGTCATTTAATGGTAGAAACACTCCTTGCTGTCCGTATTTAACCAAATCTGTTTTAGGAAAAGCTGATGCAAAGAATAATTCTGGGTAATCTCCTGCTGCAAGCATTAAGTTTCTTTTCTCAGCTAAAGCCTCAGTTTGTACTGTTTTCCAGTTCACTTCAATATTTGACTTTTTCGCATACTCATCCCAAAGCATCAATTTGTTCCAATCTTGTGATGCAAAGAATTTTGCTCCAAAACCATCTACTTCGATTTTTTCTTTAGCAATAGGCATACCTGTTTTATTAACATTATCTACATTCTCGCTTTTTCCAGTTGTTCCTTCATCACTAGAGCATGCTCCTAAAATACTAGATGTTAATAATAGACTTGTCACAATACCAGCAAAATACCTCTTCTTCAATACAATCTCCCCCTCGTATATCTGTTTTCTTTGTTACCCCTTAAGTGATCCAATCATAACCCCTTTTACAAAATATCGTTGTAAAAACGGATAAAGCATAAGCATTGGCAAGTTTGCCACAATCAGTACTGCATATTTCAACCCTTCAACACTTAGTTGTTGAGCTAAAAAGCTTTCAGAAGTTGCTTTAATCATGTCATCAGTTTGACCTTGAATCAGTATTTGTCGAAGAATCAATTGAAGTGGGAACTTATCTTGATCTTGCAAATAGATTAATGCTTGGAAGTATGAATTCCAATGGCCTACTGAATAGAAAAGTACCATTACAGCTATTACAGGGAACGATAAAGGAAGTACAATACTCCAAAGAATTTTGAAATTCCCTGCACCATCAATCATTGCCGACTCCTCTAACTCATGAGGAATAGACTGGAAGAACGTACGCATTATGATAATATTCCAGACTGCAACAGCATTCGGAATGACCATAACCCAAAACGTATTTAACATTCCTAAATCACGAATAAGTAAATATGTCGGGATAAGCCCCCCACTAAAGAACATTGTGAAAACGATAAATGCCATGATGAATCCGCGTCCCTTTAAATCTCTACGTGACAACGGATATGCCGCTAAAATGGTCATGATAACATTCAGGATAGTACCAAATACTGTATATTTCAACGTGTTCACAAAACCATTAATAATATCCTCGTTCTTGAATACCTTTTCATATGCATCTAATGTAAATTCTTTAGGCCATAACCACAGCTCACCTGATAAAACATACTGTGGGTTACTAAGAGATGCACTGAGAACAAAAACCAATGGATAGATTACTAGTAAAGCGACAATTGCAAGAAATACAATGTTGAATATATTAAACGCGCGATCTGTTTTCGTTTCTCTCAATTTAGTCACCCCTTACCATAGACTTGTCTCATTCACTTTTTTCGCAATTTGATTTACCATGATGAGCATGATGAAGTTAATGAGCGAGTTGAACAGTCCAACTGCAGCTGAGAAACTATATTGAGCTTCCAAGATACCGCTTCGGTATACGAAAGTTGAGATAACATCAGACGTCGACATATTTAAATCATTTTGCATAAGATATACTTTTTCAAATCCTACTGCCATAACTGATCCTGCATTCAAAATGAATAGAATAACAATTGTAGGCATAATTGCTGGAATGTTGATATGAATAATTCTTTGGAACTTAGAAGCACCATCAATCATTGCTGCTTCGTGTTGAGCGGGATCCACCGCAGCGAGTGCTGCAATATAAATAATTGAGCTCCAACCCATTGTTTGCCATACATCAGAGAATACAAACAGCGTTTTAAACCAACCAGGCTCTGTTATAAAATCAATTGAATTGCCTCCAAATAACATAATCACTTGATTGACAAGTCCATCTGATTTCAAGAACAAGAGTAGCATCCCAACGACAACAACTGTTGATAGGAAATGCGGTGCATAAATTACTGTTTGAACAAATTTCTTATATCGTAAGCTTTTCACTTCATTTAGCATAAGAGCTAGAATGATAGGAACTGGGAATGAAACTAAAAGTGTGAATAGTCCAATTCCTACAGTGTTTTTAATAAGTCTCCAGAAATAATAACTATCAAAGAATCTCTCAAAGTGTTTAAATCCTACCCAAGGACTCCCCGTAATCCCTTTCGTCGCGATAAAATCTTTAAATGCGATCTGTAGACCATAAAGAGGAAAGTAATGAAATACAAGAAAGTATAAAATAACAGGTGTAAGTAATAGATAAAGCTCCCAGTTTTTCTTGAATGATTTTTTCCATTCAATTCGAGCGTTTTTCTTCACTTTAGGTCTATTTTTTAACGGCTTCTTTATTTCACTTTTCTTTATTTCATCTACATAACCTACACCTTCATCCAGTTTAGTCATGGTCACACCCCTTTTCTTACAAACATATTAACTGTGTACGATAGTAGATTCTTGAGAAATGTTGACTACTTTACCACCTGAACGGATAGATTCAGTAGCTGCACATCCAACTGCTACGCTCATTCTTCCAGCAAATGGAGTTGTAAGTGGTTGTTTATTGCGTAAGATTAATTCAACAAAATCTTGTGCAATTTTCGGATCTGCTCCGCCATGACTTCCTTCTTCAGGTTTCATTTCGTATGTGACATTACTAAACTCTTTCACTGTGTTAGTTTTACGTGTTTTTAGGTAAATTTTGTCGTTTACATCATCGTTCTCTATACGACCTTCTGTACCGATGAACGTATAGTTACGGTTATAATCTGGTGTAAAGTGACATTGCAGATATGATGCCTTAATGCCGCCCTCAAGTTCCATAATAAGCATATTGTTGTCTTCAACATCAATTTCTTCTCGGAATGCACATTCCGTAAATGTATGTGGAACGTACTCAGGACATGTATTCTTTAAATCACACTCTGGACATGTTAAAGTGTTTGGCTTGTCCCCTCCGTAATAATCAAGTGAGCCAAATGCCGAAACTTTTGTCGCGTACTTTCCTGAAATCCAATGGATAACGTCCAGATCATGTGAACCTTTTTGTAATAGTAGAGAAGTTGTATTCTTTGAATTCCCGTGCCAATCGTGGTAATAGAAATAACCACCAAATCCTACGAAGTGACGAACCCAAATCGTTTTCAATTCGCCGATAGCACCAGAATCAATAATATCTTTCATAGTTTGGTACATACTCATATAACGCATGTTGAAACCAACCATTAAATGCTTCCCTGATTTTTCCCAAGCTTCAATAATTCGGTCACAACCTTCGACCGTAATAGCAAGTGGTTTTTCAGAATACACATGTTTTCCAGCTTCAAGAGCCGCAATTACATGTTCTTCATGTAAATAATCTGGAGACAATACTGCGATTGCATCGATATCATCACGAGTCAATAATTCTTTGTAGTCTTTTGTTAAAAATAACGGTGAGCCGATTTTTTCTTGAAACTTGTCTAATCGTTCTTGGGATAGATCAGCGAGTGCAACAACTTCTGATTCACCTTCTGGTTTGTGCCAGTATTGAGCAAGTCCACCTCGTAAACCTGCACCAATGACACCAATTCTTACTTTTTTCATTTTTACACCTCATCTATTTTTTAATTATTTAAATAACGGGGGAATATTTCCTGATTTCCGGAAAACGTTTTCCCAAAGAGTTTTAAAAATTAATTGACGATTTGTTATGTAGACTGGCGAACTAATAATTCGAATGGTAATAAGGTTTTTAACGCCATATTCGGATTATCTTCTATTTGACTCATTAACGTTTTTGCTGCAATTACACCCATTTCATATTGTGGAACCGATATAGTAGATAACGCAGGAACAATGTATTGTGCCATTTCGTTATTATCAATTCCTATGAATGCAATATCACCTGGAATATTAAGTTCAAGTTCATGTGCAGCCCTCATTGCTGCTATTGCAAGTAAATCACCTGCACAAAAAATCGCGGTAGGACGGTTATTTATTGTCTCACTTAATATTTTTTTTGCTGCCAGATAACTTTGTTCCATGCACCAATCAGAATTAATGATCCAGTGCTTTTCAATTGCTAATTCAAAATCATTCATTGCCTTTTTAAATCCTTTGAAACGTTTTTCTTTCGTCATTTCAATTCCAATTCCACCGCCGATGAAACCAATTTTTTCATGACCTCTTTTAATTAAATGTTCAACAGCTTGATACGCAGCTTCTTCCCTATCATAATCCACAGTAGAAATTGCATGATCACTATAGTTAAAGTCCACTCCAACGACTGGAATCAAATCCTTAATTTCAGTGAGTTTTTCTTCGTCAACCTCATCAATTAGTAATACACCATCTACTTCTTTTTCTCGGATTATTTGATGAAAAAGTACATCATCTTCTAAATCTTCATTGCTTATTAACAATAAAGTGTAGCCCGCGTCATTTAATGTTTCATTAATGCCTGAATAAATTTTAGAAAAGTACGGGTTAGTCTCCGCTAAACGCGGACTTGCGAGCCAAGCAATCCTCTTTGTACGTTTCTTCTCTTGAGCTGAAGATGATACGAGTTGTCTTGCATATTCATTTGGAATATAACCTAGCTCTTTAACTGCCTTCCATATTTTCTTCTTCGTATCAGGGTTCACATTCCGTGACGGATCATTTTTTATAACGCGTGAAACTGTTGTAATTGAAACACCAACATGTTCTGCTATTTCTTTTAACCTAACCATTCTATGTACCTCATTCCCTTGCAACCGTTTTCAATTCCTATTATTATACAATATATTTTATAGTAGTATAGGGAATTTTTTACGCATGCCTATATTAGGTCAACAGGTTGTAGGTACAAGTTAAATTAAAGAAATATCAATACCTTTTTTATATTCTGAAAATTGGTACTAAATACAATATATAATCCGAAATATTAATTGTCAATATATTTTTTTATTTACTTTATTAACATAATTTATCATTAAACCACTGTTTAAATGTTGAGTTTATTTAATGTTAATACAATATTATTCTAGAGCTATCAGCGTATTCATGCATATTAACAATACTTATTTTTCGTTTACCAAAACCATTAAAAAGACTGTTAAAAATTATATCTTGTACGTAATCATTATTGGGATTTCATGAGAATTGTAGATCGTATTTATCGATTTTAGTTTGTAAAATATATTCTTTTTATTAAATACGACGATTTAATTTAGAACAGTAAGTCTTTATATTAAGGTTAGTTTTTTTAAACATTTCTATATATTAAAAGAGCATTCTCCTGTAATAGAAATGCCCTTTAATATTTCATATTCTTATTCTCTTTTGACGAAAATTCTTTTATTATAAATCCTTTTCGTTATATTTATATACGCAAATTCTATAAGAAATATAAAACAGTAATAGTGCAATTACTGGTACAGTCAGAAAAACAAAAATGGATGGAACAGTTTCAGCTACAATTAGTAATAATAACAATGGTAATACAGAAGCACTAATTATCAATAGCACAATAATTAATATCCACTGTGCAAATTGAGTGCTTTTATTTATAACAACAGGCAGATAAAAAACAAATATAAATATAAACACACCATAACTTACTGAAGTTGCTGATATTAATAAAAATAGTGACAGCTCTTTTTCCATTAGATTGAGCAGAAACGCAATGCAAAATGTACTGATATGCGTAATTGTATTAATCCAAAAGGACATTACATAGCGAGATTTCACATACAGTTCTCTTGTAATTGGTAAAATGTTAGCGAATTGCTGCCAATTTGCTTTCTCATCAATTGCAAATGTATTTACTATAAAAAATAGCCCCATTAAAGGAGCACCAAATAATGATATTGCAAATGGCCCTTCACTGATTAATGCTATAGAAATTATTAATGTAAAAGATGCTACTATAAACCACCAATGAATCCTATTTATATACCAATCTCTCTGAAGTAATCCCCTCATTGGTACCCCCTAAAATTCCTTTTTCACATAAATTTGTACTGATAGTAGATAAGAAATAACCATAATTAATAACCCACCAATTGGCGCAAAATAGATAAAGGTTTCAATCGTTTTCATCGATGGTATCGTCCAATTAAAATAATCATCTACTAAAAGGTATACAAAAGTTGGAAGCAAGAAAATGGCGACTAAAATAATCCGCCCCATATTTGGTCCTAATTTAATAAACACAGGTAACACGATTGAAAATAGGATTAAACATAATGTCAAGATCCCTAAAAGGATAAAACTCGCTGCCTTTTTATCGTTGAGTATTGAGTCCCCTCCAATAAAAAGTAGAGGTAGAGAGAAAACTAAGCCTATCCCTGTCAATATCAATGCTAAAACATATTTACTTAATATATGCTGGTGCATTTTCACTGGCATCGTGTTTGCAAATCTTCCCCAATTTGACATGTCATCGTAAGTGAAGGCAGTCATTACTTGCATCATAATGAAGACGATAAAAGTACTGAAAAAAGCTACATTTTGAAACGAATAACTTACGATTAACATTAAACAAAACAAGCCAAGCATTACTTTCATTTGCTTTTGTATGACCATCAAATCTTTTTGAATCAATGCCATCATTTTAGAGCCCCCCCTTTCACTGTAAATAACATAACCTCTTCAATTGTCGGTTTCTCAAGAGAGAAGATAGTATTTACTTCAGATCTCTTCACCAGCGCTTCGACACTATAGGCATTTCGACGAATACCTTTAATAGCGGTTGGTGGTATCGCTTTAAGCTCCTGATCATCTCCTCGGAAAATGGCATACTCTTCAAGTAAATAGTCCTTCTCTTCACTGAACTGAATTTTACCTTCATGGATAAATGTAATATAGTCTGCAATTTTCTCTAAGTCTGTAGTGATATGTGATGAAAATAAAATACTATGAGACTCATCTTGCATAAAGTCCTGGAAAAGTTCTAATATCTCATCACGTACAATCGGATCCAAACCGCTTGTAGGTTCATCTAATATTAAAAGTTTTGGATGATGCGCTAATGCTACGGCAATGGATAGCTTCATACGCATCCCGCGTGACAGCTCTTTCATTGTTTTCTTTAGCGGTACATGGAATTTTTCTAGTAGTTCAAAATAGTAACTGACATCCCAATTTTTATATAGTTTCTTCATAAAGTGATTTATCTTAGTTGGGTTTAACGGTTCCGGAAATAAAATATCATCAAAGACTACACCGATTTCTTCTTTTATTTCAATTTCGGCTTCCTCTAATTTTTTTCCGAATAACCGTATTTCTCCTGTATCGTTTTGCAATAAATTTAAGATACATTTAATAGTAGTTGTCTTACCTGCCCCATTCTCACCGATGAAACCCATAATGACACCTCTAGGTAATGTTAGTGAAACATCCTCGATTTGAAATTCTTTATATTTCTTCGATAGGCCTTTTACTTCAATGCTATTCATGAATATTCTCCTCCCCCAAGAAATTTAGGATCTCTATTAAATCTTGACGATCGATTCCTGCTGTTTTTGCAAGATCTAACGCTTTTTGCAAGTGCGACTCAATTTCTCGTTGATATTCTTCTAACATAAACTGACGATTACGTTCTGCTACAAAAGAACCTTTCCCTGGTACTGTTTCAATAAAACCGTCCTTCTCCAAATCGGAATATGCACGTTTCGTCGTCATGACACTAATCTTCAAATCCTTTGCTAACATTCTGATGGAAGGCAATGCTTCCCCTGACTTTAAATCCCCTTTTACCATCGCATTTTTCAATTGCAACGTAATTTGTTCATAAATCGGCTTGTCACTTGCATTACTTATGATTATTTTCATGGTCACACCGCCCTGATTTTCTAACTGTATATACACAGTATATACGGATGACAATTCATTGTCTATCATTGTGTAATAAAAACCCTATAACCATTGAGTTTTTCATTTATCTACTTCAACGTGATTCATTGTCTTATGATGAATTGGGGGACATTCGGGGACTATTTTGGGGACCTATCTTGTAACACAATAAAACTATACGTCGGCAGGTGTTTTACATAATACATTAACTATATATATAGAAGAAACTCAATTAATTACGAATTAGTCATTCTATTTAAATGAAATATAAAAAGGACTATTTATCACTCTTTTCATCTTTATTGACGCTAACATCCAGTTTGTAAATTTAAAACTTTAAAACACCAACCATACAAGAAAATTTTTCAAAAAAAGAGCACCCCGAAGGATACTCATTTATTCTTTATAGTTATGGTCTTATTGGGCAGTTACCTTTATTATTACTTTTCGTGTGGAGCAACTCCCCCTTCACCATCACCGCATTGAAGTTTATATACTACGTAAAGAGCTTCTCAACTTTTAAATCTTCAACCCACGATTATCTAACAAATCCATATGCTTCGTTAACAGGTCGAGTGCCTTTATTTTGTCAGCAAGTTTAATAGATATCCCATCACGTCCTTGCTTTGTTTCGGATTCCTTGTTAACTCTCTTTCCATAACACCATCTCGAATATATCATTGTGTCAGAGTAAAATAAAAAAGCACCCCTAAGGATGCTTCAGTTTTAGAAAGATTCGTTTTCTAGCCAAACACCATTTTCATCTGCTGGATCATAAGACGAAACTATTTGTAATTTTGCATTCATAATCGCTATTTTTTCAGAAGGAAAATTTGATAAAGATGCAATATATGATTCTGCTTGCTTACTGCCTTGATAGTAATGGCTGTTTACAAATTGAAAATGTCCATGAGCATCTTTAGTGATTCTTATTTTAATCTTCTGATCACCAATTTTAACGATAAATTGTCTAACAACTTCTTCGACACTCTCAAATGCTTCATCTTCTAAATAATCTATATCTAACATGATATTCGCCTCCCATACCAATTATAATTTGTAAAAGACTAAAAGTCTGTGATGTAAATCACAATGTTAATAAAAGAAACATTACATACGTGAATTTACTTAAACCTCACTTTGCTTCATGAATAGCATTGTTTCAATAAATTCCTTAAATAGAAATTAAACACATCAACGATTCTTCATAAAAAAATACATGTAGCATAAAATAGTTATGACAAAACATTGATTACTGGAGGCTAACAGTTTGAAGGGAAATAATAAAAGCATAGGGCAAGATAATGGAAACCAATTATCACTTCAGGCCGCTGAGCTAGCCGTCGTTGCTGAAGTAATATCTACACTCGGTGACACAATATCCACTATTTCAGCAATACTTGCATTAGAGGCAGAACGACAAGAAATAAATAATGATAAAAAGGATAGAGAAGATAATAAAAATATGCAAAAACAGATTGATTATTTAACCTCTGAATTAGAAAAACTAAAGTATCAAGTTAATAAACAGAAACCTTATAGGTAGTAGTTTGACTAACTCCTCTGTGTAAAATTGAAATAGTCATTCTTTTCATTTTTATTCCATGGGCTTTGCAGTTGTTGTGCTCAACAATAGTATCTAAATTCTAGTATAAGTGAATTATAGCGGAACTTTTCCCCCGCATTCTTGTATGTTTTCGTTAACTTTCAGTTATTCTGCAACGCTTGTAGTTCACCCATACTAGTTTGAAATTTCTCAACCTCATCTTCTTCATTTGCTTTCTTTCACTTGCAAACAGACAGAATCGATTTCATTCTCAATTTATTTCTTCGACTTCAAAGGTCCGTTACATATAGTACATAGCTCCATAGCAAACCTCCAATGCATCCTTCTTATAAATCCTAAAACGTACAGGCACCTAGTAACTCAAAAAACATATACTGTGCTGAAAGGATTGATAATTATGCCTTGGCATTATAAAATTAGGTACTTAATAGGCCAACCAGTTGGAATCTCATTCACAAATGGTCAAGGGACTTCAGGTGTTTTGTGTGGTGTATCAGGCGGAAAACTTCTTGTTACTGAATACCTATATCAAGCACAATTCGCACTCAAACAATACGACCTCCACATGATCCAAGATATCAATGGATTTCCTTCATGTCATAACCAACAGTTATATTAATAAAGCATCCATTTAGGATGTTTTTTTGTTTATAATTAAACATAGTAGGGTATTGACGATAATCACCAAATAAACGAACATTCAATAAGTATTAGTTTGAAACTCTCTTTTACCACAGTAAAAAAGCACCCCGGAGGATGCCGAGTTTTACTGTGTAATTAGAGTTTTATCATACAGTTACCTTTATTATTACATTTCGGCAGAGTTAGGTAACTTAACTAAGTTGCTCTCTATATTCCAATCCAAGTCTTTTCTTTACTTCCTCATTTACTTGATTTCGTAAAGCTACTTTAGAGTAACGTAATTCCTTGTCATTTCCTCGAGTCTTAATAGTATAAGCGACGAAATATTCGTCAATTTCCTTTGTACCTTCCAATACCTTCATGCCATGCATACCCAATGTTCGGCTCACATCTCTTAGATCTCTCGTTAAATTTTTCAACTCTTGATCAATCCACGCTTTAAAAGCAAAATTTGTTTTTAACGAATCCATATGTTTTTTATCCCGCTCTAAAGTACGTAGTGTAAGTTCTAATATGATTGCATTATGAATATGAATTTGTGGGTCTTGATGAATCATACAACAACATTCTCTTTTCGAAATACTGAACTAGTAGCAAGAACATTTTCTATTATGAAAGTTCTTTTTGCATGTTTCACAAAGCAATAATCTTGGAAAATTCCATCGGTCATTTTAATGATTTTCACACGCCTTTTAGTTATCTTTCCACCTTTCGACATGTATATTAAATCAATAATTTGATTGCGCTGCATGGCTTTGATTAGCTGCTCTTTCACTATGTTCACTCCTTTTTTATCAGTATACAGAACATTTGTTCTTATTTCAAATAAAAAAATAACCTGTTAGCTTTTAATTGCTAACTGGCCAAACTATGTATTACTTTTCTACTGCAAATTATCCGCTCTATCTTTGCTAATTCCACTTTTGTATTGTTTCTTCTATCAGGTCACCTGCTTCTAAAAGAATTGAAAGGTGATTTTCATTTTTGATTATCTGACGGATTGGTAACAAGCTGTATTCACTTTTGGCAACTCTGTAAGATCTCTGAAAAAGAAAATGAATACTGTGCCAAATTAAATTGCTCCTAATTCTTATCAAGATTATTCTCGTCATCCTACCTGTTCGTTAACACATAAATATAAAAATTATATTATTCAAAAAGCTACAATATAATAATCAATTATAACATTTACTTTTGCATATGATTTTCAATTTAATTATCCTTCATTATTGTTCTCTTGGCTTTTTTAATAATTCTACTCGTCTCCCTAGTATCTGAATCTTTCTCCCACTTTTCGCACAGGTTTATTACCCATTCTGGTTGGGTTTTGCTAGCATCATTTAACCAGTTTCCAACAGAATCTTGAACATACTTAGACGAATCTGATTTGAGTAAATTAAGAATCGGTAGGGCTTGTTGAGGTTCTTGTTTTAGTGTTTCAATGTGCTTAGTCCATACACCACGTGGACGAATAGATTCTACTGAGAATCTGCGAATATTCTCATCATCACTTTTTGCCCATTCTTCTAACAAATTCACACTCATCTCTATATTTTCTGAAAGGTTTTCTCGAATAGACATCCAGGCAATTTCCCGAACACCAAAATGAGGATCTGCTGCGAATGGCTCAATATACTTCAATTTCCCTTCTAATGAGTCATTGGAATTTTTATTCATAAATGCTGCCCAACATCTTACACTATCTGACATATGAATGGAGCATTTCATTATGATTTCTTCCCTTTTTATTTCAACTTGCCCTGCCATTACTTTATCTAACAAAGCTCCTGTCATACGTATAGCTTTCATGCCAGAATGGGCTTCCTGCAGCTCTAATTCAGCTATGACAAATTCTACTTTATCCTCTAAACCAATCTCTGGCAAGATACTCTTTACTAATGAACTATGATTAATAGAAAGCCATTCCGTTAAATTAACACTCTCTATTTCACCTTGATTAAGTAATTCTAGAACTTCATTGGGGATTTCACTAGCTTTTCTAGCCCCTTTTCTGTTTAATATATCTTCACTAACAGTCATTAAACACCCTCCTTATAATCAAAACACGACCGAATTATACCTTAAATATATAAATTAGGTAATTTTCTATTCATTAATACTATTGTAAACTAAACTATTCAAAAAAATCTTATCAACACACTTCATAATTTGGAAATATTTAAATAAATAGAATATTGTAGTAAAATGATATAGATTATTATTAATTTTTTAAAATAATACATATTAAATGTAACAGGTGAAGTATTAAGCTAACACGATGAAACATTCACTTAAATAAAACGAGAATTAGAGAAAGGTGGAAAATGATGATATCTCATAAAGATAATAGTGTTCTTATTCGCTCCATGATAAAAAGTGATGTAGGAAATTTTGTAACTGCGTTTGCTGAGCAAAATTGGGAGAAAGCATCTGAGTTATTTCATAACTATTTCAATCAGCAGGAGAAGAATGAAAGGGCTGTAATAATTGCTGAAGTAAACAATGCAGTTGCTGGATACGTTACATTACTTCCGAATACTGAAGTTGGTCCTTTTTCATCTAAAAACATACCGGAAATCGTCGACCTAAATGTACTTATTAAATTTCAGAATAAAGGTATAGGCAATAAAATGATGGATGTAGCAGAGAGACTTGCCAAGGAGAAAAGTAACTTTGTTTCACTAGCAGTTGGATTGCATTACGGATATGGTTCAGCTCAACGAATGTATGTAAAACGAGGGTATATTCCTGATGGTTCCGGCGTTTGGTATAAGGGGGAACAATTAGAACAATATGCAAAATGTGAAAATGATGATGATTTAGTACTATATTTCCTCAAAGATTTTAAAACGAAAGATTAATGACTAGATTTAATACATGATTATTTCACTGAGAAATCATGAAAAGGACCTTTATAATACCATCTGATCATTTCTATTACTACTAAATAACTGCACCATCAGGAAATGTAGAACAAGGCACTAATTCAATAAACGTTTTCTCTTTTTGTTTAACTTTAAAAGCTTCTGCATAAGCTCTTGCCTAAGATGGTTTTTCAGCCAATATAGCAATTTCCCCCATTTGACTCATCACATCTTTTTTAATATTTTTTAGAGATTTACAAAAACATAAAACTCAACTAATCTAATTAGTTGAGTTTATTATGAAATACATATTTATTATTTTACTTTAAACGATTTAAAATATCACTTTTTAAAATTCTTGTATCAGTAGCGCCTTTTAAATATTTTAAATCACCTCTAGCAAGCCAATCTATTTCTCAAGATTCATTAAAATTTGAGGAATTTATTGCATATCTTATTGGACCAATTTTGAATAAGAAAGCACCAATTATTATTCAGCTTTTTTCACCATAAAGCAAACGAGCATACATGGTTCACTGCTATTATTAACGCACCAGTGCTCTTCGCCAGCGGGGATTAGTGTTGCATCTCCAGCCTTTTCCACACTGTATTCACCATTACAATATGTTTCTATTTCTCCACTGAAAATATAAGAATACTCATCTTCATTATGACAGCTCATGCCTACAGTAGGAATTCGTTCGCCAGGTGTTAGAGAAATAACACTCATGCTCACTTCTTGAAAATTCCCCTGTTTTGTAAAAAGTTTCTTCATTTCATAAATTGGCATGCCAATGGGCTCGACTTGATTAATATTAATTTTTCTCATTTCATTTTACCACCTATTCTTTTTGGAGTTTTGGATCCAGGAAGTCTCGTAGACCATCCCCTACGAAGTTAGCACCTATAGAAATTGAGAAAATTGCTAGCCCTGGGAAGGTAGATACCCACCAATTTTGAATAACCTTTGCCCCATCTGATACCATTGAACCCCACTCAGGTGTAGGGGGCTGTGTTCCTAGTCCAAGGAAGCTTAATCCAGAAAACATCAAGATTGCATTCCCCAGGTCAAGTGTTGCCATAACCAATAATGGACCAAAGCTATTCGGTAAAATTTCTAAAAATAGAACTCGAATATGTGAAGCACCCATCACGCGAGAAGCAGTAACATACTCACTTTCTTTTAAGGAGATAACCATTGAACGCATTAATCTTGCATAATTTGGCCACCATATAATGGCCATTGCAATTACTGAGTTTATGATACTTGGACCAAGTGCTGCTGCGATTACCATCGCTAAAATTAGTGGTGGAAATGCCATAATAAGCTCTGAGAAACGCATCATTACTTCGTCCACTTTCCCGCCTTTATATCCTGCTATTCCCCCAAAGAAAATACCAAAAGAAAAGGCAATTATCACGGTAATAATACCTGCTGATAAAGAAATTCTAGAGCCATACATAACACGTGAGAATACATCACGCCCCAACTCATCGGTACCAAAGAAATGTGAAAAGCTTGGTGGCTGATATCGAATGGACAAATCTTGTGCAGTTGTACTATGTGTAGCGATTAATGGTACAAAAATGACAACGAAAATCCAAAATGCACAAATGAATAATCCCAGTTTAAAAAGAAATCCTTTTTGAGAGATAAAAGAGCTAAATTTTCTCATTATTTATACCTCACCCTCGGATCAATAATCCCATAAAGGATATCAATTAGTAGATTAATAACAACATAAATAAAAGCAATTAATAATGAGACGCCGCATATAGCTGGGAAATCGAGTGAAACGGCAGATAGGTAGGCATATTGTCCAATTCCTGGCCAAGCAAAAATATTCTCAACTAGCACCATTCCACCTAGTAAATTACAAAATCCTATTCCAGCTACTGTAATGACCGGTATCATTGCATTGGAAATCGCATGTTGAACGATAATCGCAGATTCCTTCAAACCCTTAGAACGAGCTGTACGTATATAATCCATTGACAACACTTCAAGTAAATTAGATCTTGTTTGACGAGCAATTAATCCCATAGTAAAGAATCCTAACACCGTTCCTGGTAGAATCAAGTGCATAGCCACATCACCGAATAATTGAAAATTCCCACTAATAAGTGAATCTAATAGAAGTAATCCTGTTCCCCCTTCAGGAGTTGTTGCTCGTGCATCAATTCGTCCAGGTCCAGGCGTAATGCCTAAAACTGAAGAAAAAATATTGAGCATGATTAAAGCAAACCAAAAGCTTGGTATAGATACCCCACTAATAGAAACAGTACGAATGATATGATCAATAGCCTTATTTCTGAAAATGGCAGAGATTGTTCCAAATAGAATACCTAATACTAAGGCAATCACCATCGCTACTATCGATAATTCCAATGTTGCTGGGAAGAACTGCATTAAATCATCAAACACAGGTCTACCTGTTCGTATTGATGTACCCAAATCACCAGTCAATAAGTGTTGGAAGTACAGAAGTAATTGACTAAAAAGCGACTGATCTAGTCCCCACTTCTCTTTAAAAGCAGCAACAATTTCAGGATTATTCAATGCACTTTGGCTCAAATTCGCAGCAACCGGATCACTTGGCACTAAATGCGAAAGAATAAAAACGAAAAGTGCCACACCAAATAATAAGAAAAGCAGAAACAATAGACGCCTAGCAATAAATCTAAGCAATTTGAATCACACTCCCAACTAAAATACAGCTTCCTAGTAAATTTCAATAAATAGCTACAGTAGATAGTTACCTACCTACGAATAGCTGCTTGATCGTAAAAAATTATTTTGAAAGCTTTAATTCATTTAATCGTAATTTATAAAGGTCGTTATAAGTAACACCTTCAAGTTTGGTACCTATAGCAAATGATTTAGGGTGCTGTACTAAGAATGCATATGGACTATTCTCAGCAATTATTTTCTGCATTTTCCCAGAAATTTCTGCACGTTTTGTATCATCAATTTCCACTTTCGCTTGTTCAGATAAACTTACTAATTCAGCATTAGCTGAGGGTTCCCAGTTCGCACGTTTTCCTACAATATCGCCTGGAATAAATGCTAATTGGTTGCTTAGATCATAGTAGTCAGGTGACCAGTGCATAACTAGGAATGGCGTTTTCCCGTTTCTATAGTCTTCGATAACAACCCCAACATCTCCAGTTTGAATTTCCACATTAATATTAATTTTCGCAAGATCTTCTTTTACTTTTTCAGCAATTGTTACCCATGAAAGTCCTTCTGAATCGTAATTAGCAGCTGTTAGTGGTACTGTAAAGCCATTTTCATACCCTGCCTGTTTCATCAAATCCTTTGCCTTTTTTAAGTTTTGATAATTATCTGCTCTAGATTTTGCACCAACAAAACCATCTTGAACAAATGACATTGGTAATAGTGCGCCATCGCCTGCTAATTGCTGGAAGCCTTCATAGTCAAGTGCGTAACGAACAGCTTGCTGAACAAGTGGATCCGCCATTTCTTTTCCTATTTCAGTACTATTATTCATTAGTAAGAATGAAATTGTTGAAGTTGGTGAAGATACAACCTTCGAATTTCCACCCTCTTTGATATTTTTCACTTGGTCAGGTCCAACGCTTAACGCTACGTCAATTTCACCTTTTTCAAGTGCTTGAATTTGTGTATTTGGATCCGGAATTTCTTTGATGATAATCTTACTCGCATTCACTGTACCCTTATAATACGGATTCTTTTCAAGAACCATCTCTGTATTTGGAGTCCACTTCTTCAATACATATGGACCGCTGCCTGCTGATGTCCCATCAAGGTGAGTAGTAGCTGTATCAGTTGTACTTGCATCTTCTGCATCTGATCCACCTTGTTCCTTCACAACTTTGCTATCTACAATTGCAAAGGCATTACTTGTAAGTTTTGAAATAAATGATGCATCCTTTTCCTTAAGATTGACGACAACAGTCTTGTCATCTGGCGCTTCCACTTTGGCAACTCCTTCTGCAAGGGCAGAAGCATTATCTTTTAAATTTATTGTACGATTAAAACTAAATACAACATCCTCTGCAGTTACAGCATTACCACTTGAAAATTTACGACCCTCGTCTAGCTTAAATGTATACGCAAGTCCAGATTCGTCTACCGTATATTCTTTTGCAAGGGCTGGCTTTGGTGTAAGTTCTGACCCTTCCAACGTGTATAAATTCTCATATGTTGCATAGAAATAGAGATTCCCAAACACTTCATAAGCACGAGCTGGATCCAAGGTTTTCCAGTCGGAAGCAACCCCGATAACGATTGTATCCGTGTTAGATGTGCCTTCAGATTCATTTGTTTTTTCTTCATCATTGCTACAGGCGAAAAGTGATAGAACCAATACCAATAAGATAGACAGTAAAGAAATTTTTTTCATCATCTACGTTCTCCTTTTATAAAAAATTTTATAGTATTACGTTGTATGCAAATGACATGCTGCAAAGTGATTACTACCTGTTTGAATAAAGTCAGGCTCCTGTGTTTTGCAAATATCCATTGCTACAGGGCATCTTGTATGGAACCGACATCCGGCAGGCGGATTAGATGGACTTGGAACATCTCCTGTAAGAATAATCTTCTCTCGATGTTCATCGCTAACATCTGGAACAGAGGAGAGGAGCGACTTTGTGTACGGATGTTGCGTTTTTTCATATAGTTCATCACGAGTAGTCAATTCAACAATTTTACCTAAATACATAACTGCGACTCGATCACTAATATGGTGTACCACGCTTAGATCATGGGAGATAAATAGATAAGTAAGGTTCAATTGTTTCTGTAGGTCCTCTAGTAAGTTAATTACCTGTGCTTGAATTGACACATCTAAAGCTGAGACAGGTTCGTCACACACTATAAGATCTGGATTTAGTGCCAATGCTCTAGCAATTCCAACTCTTTGTTTCTGACCTCCTGACATTTCATGAGGAAATCTATCGAGGAAGCGACTTGCTAGACCAACCACATCCATTAGTTCTTTAATTTTTGCTTCACCATTTTGTATTTTATGAATTTTGAATGGTTCTAGTAAAATTTGCTTAATGGTTCTACGTGGATTTAAGCAAGCAGATGGATCTTGAAAAATCAGTTGTGCCTTTTTGGCAAAATTTTTCCGTTTTGATTTTGAGAAATTTGTAATATCCTCGCCATTAAATAAAATTTCAGATCCCTGATCAGGTGTATATAGACCAAGTAACGTCCTACCTAATGTACTTTTACCACATCCACTTTCACCGACAAGACTAAATGTTTCACCCTTTTTTATCGTAAAAGAAACATCATCTACTGCTCTAAGTAAGCCTTTTTTTCCATCTGGACTTTTAATATGAAAGGTCTTTTTTAAGTGTGAAACTTCTAAAATGTTTTCTGTGCCAATGTGGTTTGATATCGCAGCTATACGATTCGATTTATTTTGTTGCATTTACATCATCACCCTTTTTAGATCCGTCATAAATAAAGCATTTTACTTCACGACCATCTTCTAGTTGAAATAATGGTGGAGCTTTCAATTTGCATTTCTCTGTTGCATATTTACAACGAGGATGAAAACTGCAACCACTTGGCATATTCAACGCATCAGGGACAGTGCCTTCAATCGCTTCAAGTCTTTCCACTTTACTAGAGATTTTAGGTATAGCATTAAGCAATCCTCTTGTATATGGATGAAGAGGATCAGTAAATACTAACTCAGTTGGACTTTTTTCAACAATTTGGCCAGTGTACATGACTACTACTTTCTCACACATTTCTTTCACGACACCCAAATCATGGGTGATCATAATAATACTCATATCTCTTTTTTTCTTCAGACTGTTCATTAAATCTAGAATTTGCGCTTGAATAGTAACATCTAATGCAGTAGTAGGCTCATCGGCAATTAATAGTTTGGTATTACAAGCTAAAGCGATAGCTATCATAATTCTTTGTCGCATACCACCAGACATTTGATGTGGATATTCATGAAATCGCTGCTCAGGAGAAGGGATTCCTACCATTCTTAGTAATTCAATTGCATGATTTTTTGCCTCTTGTTTACTTACATCTTTTTGGTGAATCAAGATTGGTTCCATAATTTGCTTGCCACAAGTATGTAAAGGATTAAGTGAGGTCATTGGCTCTTGGAATATCATTGATATAGAATTTCCTCTAATCTTCCGCATTTCATTAGGTGAGAGTTTTAACAAATCTAAGCCATCAAAATCAATATTTCCAGTGATTTCAGTGTTAGCATTTTGTAAAAGTCCCATTATAGTAAGGGAGGTAACACTTTTGCCGCTACCACTTTCACCAACGATTCCTAATGAACTACCTTGCGCTAGTTCAAAGTTTAGTTTATCTACTGCTTTGACAACACCCTGGCGTGACTTGAATTTAATCGTCAAATCCTCCACTCTTAGTAATGTCATCAGTTTCACCTCTTTCAAAAGTATTGTTAAAAATGATTGCTAAAGAATAGATATACTACAGATATAAATAAACTTATAATTCAGAAAATTTAACATACTAATCTATAGCACAAAATTTGGCTTGGGGAACACCAAATTAACTATTGCTCGCAATCTTCCTTTAATTTTCGCCAAGTTTCTTGGATTGTCGAAAAATCAAATAATTTCTATAAGTGTTTTAATAAATCTTTAATAAATGGTTCCGTTCTGAAATTCTAACACCCATAGAGGAAATCAAATCTTAAAATCATTGGGTAGATCTTCCTTTTATTTGTTTACGGAAACCTTAAGTCTCTATGTGTTTAATTTATGAAATTTATTTGTTTAGTTAAAAATAACTGGAGTGATTACGGAAAGTAATATAGTTTCCTGATTCGTAGGATTTTCCCATATATGAGGAAGACTTGAAGGGAAATGTATTGCTTCTCCTTCACGCAGATAATATTCCGTCTGGTCAACAGTGAATAATACAGCCCCTTTTAGAACGTAATAAAACTCTTCACCCGGATGTTTAAATGGTTCATTTTCTTTTTGGTGAGGTTTTATTGTTACGAGAAATGGCTCTATTTTTCTATCTGTAAAATTATTGCTTAACCTAACATAAGTAGAATCAGAACTTTCTATTTTAAAAGGTTTTTGATCTTGCTTTTTCACTGCGTAATTTAGATTTTCTGTCTCTTCGAAGAAATGAATCATCTTCACTCCAAATGCGTCAGCAATTTTTTTTAATGATGTGATAGCTAGTGATGATGTTCCTCTCTCAATTTGGGATAAGAAACTAACAGACAAATCTGTCTTTTCACTCAATTCCTTTAAAGTCATACCTTGTTCAAATCTTAATTGCTTTATTTTTTGAAAAATTTCTTCCATAACTTAATTCCTTTCTCTTAACAGAGGAATAATTACTGTATAACTGTAATTTATTATGATTTCACCTAAAATATTCTCAATATTCTTAATATAATATTATTTAAAGAT
The DNA here is from genome assembly GCF_001955655.1 of Viridibacillus arenosi. Taxonomy (GTDB): domain Bacteria; phylum Bacillota; class Bacilli; order Bacillales_A; family Planococcaceae; genus Viridibacillus; species Viridibacillus arenosi. Next base: position 372,387 of record NZ_MSPW01000003.1, read on the forward strand.
TCCTTTGCTATATAGTGTCACTCTTCTATTAAATTGGTTAATGTCAAATTTAAAACGCATCCTAGGATGCGTTTCAGATTGTCAACTTATTGCCTAATACTAGTATCCTACAGGAGGTGCTGCTCGTATTAATTGCATTGTTCGAATGGGTCTTACACTATAAATTTGTTGAACAAAATTGATAGGTGATGTATAAATAGTAGCAATACTATAATAGATTCGATGATTTTAGTCTAAGATATCCAATATAATTCCCCAAATTTAAAACCCCGTATTTCCATAGTAAAACGCATACAAAGGAGAACCTCTGTATGCGTTCTTTCATTTTACTTTTCTTTTTGCATACGATCGTATGCTTCTTGAGAAACCTCAAGATAAGTTTGTAATCCCATCTTATCAAGTGATTTCTTGTATTCATCCCATTTACCGAAATCTTGTTTACCCGTAATAAAACCGGCTGTCATTTCGTCTACATATGTTTGAACATCCGTAGTAATTGTACTAATCTTATCGTTTTCTTCCAATGTATAATTTAGCCCTGGAAGAATATCTTCATCTTTTATACGATATGGTCTCGCTTTCTCAGCATTAACTGCAGAGGCTTCTTTCCCTTCAGCACCTTGGAAATATTGCTTTCTTACGATTCCTGGATAATATCCACCTGGCCAGGTCAAGTATTCACTTACGGCCTGGTCTAAATTTTTTCCATCAGGATTGTTTGTAATACTATCTAAATACTTAACTGTCCCATCACCATTTTCTTCATATGTCACACCTTCGAAGCCCATAAAGAACATCTTATTGCCTTCTTCTCCATAAAAGTAATCCATCCAACGAACCATAGCTTCTGGATTTTTTGCTTTATCTGTTAAGACAAACATACCTAAGTTGCCAAGACCATTTGTCATTGCATTGTATGCACGCTCTCCTTTTGGCCCTTCAAGCACTGGCACACCAACATAACCATCTAGTTGAAGCAATGTTGCTGGGTCAATCTCACTTAGCATCCCATAGATCCCTTTAGACGATTCTGTAGAAAATTGCAAGGATTCAGTCGTGAATACATCTTTGTTAATTAAGCCTTCTGTATAAAGTTTGTTCAAGAATGTAAGTAATTCCTTGTACTCATCAGTAGCCGGTACAAATCGGAATTCTTTAGTACCCTCTTTAAAGTCGAGGTTTTTATTCATAGTCCCTTGTTTATTCAAACCATACGTTCCTCGTAAATAGTCAATGAATGGGGCAATACCGTCTCCTCCACCCCATCCTTGCTCATCTGCTTTTCCATTGCCATTCGGATCTTTTTCTTTAAATGCTTTTAATACTTTGTATAATTCATCAGGCGTTTCAGGTTCCTTTAACCCTACTTTGTCCAACCATTCTTGCATGATCCAAGGTGTCCCAATGTGTAAGGCTTCGAAATTCGGATCGTAAATCGCAGGGAAACCATAAATATTACCATCTGCCATAGTAATTCCTTTTCTCATCGACGGATATTCATCTAGTATTTTTTTAAAATTTGGCGCGTACTTATCGATATAGTCATTTAACGGTAAAAATACACCTTGTCGACCATATTTAATTAAATCCGTTTTTGGAAAAGCCGAAGCAAAATAAAATTCAGGATAATCCCCAGCTGCAAGCTTTAAGTTTCGCTTTTCAGACAATACCTCAGTAGAAACTGTTTCCCAGTTTACTTCAACGTTCGTCATTTTTTCATACTCTTCCCAAAGCATAAGTTTGCTCCAATCTTGTGAAGAAAAGCGCTTTGCAGCAAATCCATCAACCTCTATCTTTTCTTTCACAATTGGCATGCCCGTTTTATTTAAGTTACTTACATTATCACTTTTACCATCTGCTCCCTCATTACTTGAACAAGCTCCTAAAATACTAGTCGTTAGTAATAAACTTGTTACGATACCTGCAAAATACCCCTTCTTCAATACAATCTCCCCCTCATTTAGCTCTTTTATTTGTTCCCCTTTGAATTTTCCATTCGTAACACCTTAGAAAAGGTAACATTGTAAAACCAGGTGCAACGAATGGGTTTGCAAGTTCACCAAAACAGTAGTGCATTTTCTAGCACTTCTTCATTCTTGAGAAAAAATTTTCAAAAATTGCTATCATGATATCTGTTTGAACTTAAATATGTATGTGTCTAAGAAGTAAAAATGTTAGTATAATCTCTTTCACTAAAAAGAGAAAAATAACACTTAGCAAAATCAACATAAAGTATGTTTTGCTGTATCACCCGCAACATTGCAAACGTTTTCATTTAATGGATTATTGCACTCCTCACAACACTCATTTTCCACGTACCACTAACGGGTTGTAGGTACAAGTAAGAACAGCAAACACCCTAACCCTTAATAGTAATCTGAATATTATGACTACGGATAATATATAGTTAAATAAACCAAGTGTCAACATAATTTCCCAAATAACTAAATTAACATTTTATGCACCAGCAAAAGAATAACACTTCAGCTGGTATACCCTACAACCATATTACGAATAGCATTACAGCGTTAAATTATGTGTAACCTATACCTTTTGGTTCTTTCATAAATTACTTCAGAGAATGCTAAGAATCATATAGCGAGACATAATAGTAATTTTCATGTAGCAGTTTTAAATACTTATTATTAAAGATAATAAAGAAAGGGGCTTTATTGGATGTGGATCAGAAAACTATAGAAGTTAAAAACATATCCTACCTTTATTCTCCCTCAGCATTAAAATTGAATGGGTTGACACTACAACTTTTGGTGTTACTATTAAATTGAATATTCTAACTAATGAACTTTTGTCTTTTTGAAACTAAACAAACTGCGCATTTTAAATCAGTCTAACACTCCTGTCATTTATCATCCCTTCTTCAACCAGATTACTGATTCAACAGACTGCATTGTGAAAACGAAACTAGAAGATTTTGAAAGGATTTTTATTGAGTGGCTTTCTAAGTCTAAATCTATTTTTGAGTATTAGTTTCTAGTAATTAATACATATGAGAGCTATATTCATTGATTAGTGATGATGTCATTCATAGGAGCAAGATTGACAATTGATTATCAAGGAGGATACACACTATGAGTAGTAATAAACCTATATTTTCATTTTTTGTAATTAGTGATATTCAGCTTACTGAGCTTGATGTTGTGTCACAACAGAAACTTGCTTCTGCTTTACAGGATATTCATGAAGTAGATCCCCAATTGGAGGCATTAATTATTAATGGGGATCTAATAAATAATGGCGAAAGTAAGAGCTATGAAATATTCAAAAAAATAATGGATGAAAATCCTCATCCAGAAAAGACATATTATACAATTGGTAATCACGAATTCTTCAAAAATGATGGAAATAATCCTTCTATTCAACGTTTTTTGGATTTCAGTAACCTTCAAAACGTATATGGCGATGTAATGATAAACGAATATCCTTTTCTTTTTTTAGGAACGGAAAGTTGGGGACCTGTCGGTAGCCCGACAAAAGATTCAGCTGTTTTAAGCGAACAACAGTTATGCTGGTTAGAAGACAAGGTCAACGCTTTAAAACAGGATAACAAACCTGTTTTCGTATTCCTTCATCAACCGCTACCCTTTTCAACATACGAAACGGATATAGAATATTATCAAAATGGTGTTATCCAAGATAAAGAAGTAAGAAATCACTTATCAGAATTGAAACACGCTTTTCTTTTTGCGGGACATTCACATTGGGATCTTCGCAACCCGAATATGTTAGTAGAGCAAGGTACAACTTTCGTTAGTACAGGAGCAATTTACAATACTTGGGGACCTGATGGAGAAGGCGGAGACACAGTAGTAAACTCAGATGGAAGTCAAGGACTGTATGTGCAAGTATTCGACGATAGCATTCGAATAACGGGACGTGACTTTGCGAATAAGCAATGGATTCAAGAATTTGACCATAAAATATTGTTATAAGTTAACTCTTCCATCAATGGTGAGCAATCTCCAAGATGGATAGTTGGTCCAAACGGGTTTTCACATTCCAACCCCCACTTCTATGTGGAGGTTGGAATGTGAGGATCACTGCCCGTAAACTGTTTTAATAAGAAAGAAGGTTATTACATCAAATGATTGAAAATGTACCTTCGAAGAAGCCTGTTATTGTTATCGCACTCGTAATGGCTGTTTGTTTATTGGGCAACGAAATGCTTTTCATTGTCCTTCCATTGTATTGGAAATTCTTTGGGTTAACAGCATTATGGCAGGTTGGCCTACTTTTATCTGTTAATCGTTTCATCAGGATTGTCATTAATTCATTAATTGCCTGGTTCTATCGTAAAGTAAACACCCGAATGGGGATATTGTTAGCAGTCATATTAGCTGTAATCTCTACTTTTTCTTATGGATATTTAAAAGGCATATGGTTTCTTCTCATAGCGAGGTGTTTATGGGGATTCTCATGGTCTTTGTTTCGTTTAGGCGGATATTTAACCATCATTACATATAGTACCGAGAATACAAGAGGTGAATATGTAGGACTATTTAATGGTCTTTGGGGGTTAGGTACGCTAATTGGGATGCTGTTTGGAGGAATACTAGCTGAGCAAATTGGCATTCAGTCAGTTACAACAGTGTTCTCAATTATAGGCGCTTGTAGCATTCCTTTTGTTTTGAAATATATTCCAAAAACAAAAGATGAAGAGGAACCGATGAATCAGGAGAAGAAAAAGCAACAAAGTATATGGAAAAATGAACGTATCGTATTATCGTTGGCTACAGGAATAATTATTTACTTTGTCATATTTGGTGTATTTAATTCTACTTTAAGTAATTTAATCGGTATGCAAATTAAGGAAAATCTATTAGTCCTCGGGTTATCTTTAGGCGCAGCATCACTTGCAGGAATATTCCAAGCAATAAGAACTGGATGGGAACCTTTTTTAGCTCCGTTATTGGGAAAATGGTCAGATCAAAAATGGGAAAGAAGAAAAGTCTTAGTCTTTGCCTTATTGATGGCAACTGTTTGTTTTTTCATTTTACCTTTGAAATTTTCTACTATACTATTTATCTTTTTTATTTTTGTGTTCCAATTAGCTATAACACTTTTAGTTACAATGAGTGATTCAATCGCGACTGATGTGGCGACTGGAAAGTCACAAATGACTGTCCTCTCTCTTTACACATTATCTTCAGATATAGGAGCGGCATTTGGTGCATTAATAGCCTTTATCATGATGGATTTTCTAGGTATTAGTTGGCTTTATTGGATTACTGGCTCACTACTACTAATACTTGCTTTCAAATGGATGCGTACTAATAAAAAAGTGAACATCCGCGAAGATTTACTGGATGGATAGATTAATCAGAGTCAAATTTTAAGTGACCTATTCTCCCCTGTTTTATACAGACCAACAGAGGAGAATTTGTTTCAATTTTTTATGTACTCATTACCTTTATATGCAATTTAAATACAGTAATCATCTCAAATTGCTAACTTTTGAAAAGCCATCAAAACAATTTCGTAAAGTAACTTGCTTATTTATACTTCTCTTCTCATCGCTCCATGTCTAGATTTATCGACTTTATTTCCGCCTCCAAGATCCGTTGCATTTCATAAATACAATTAGATCCATCCCTCAATACATCCTTACCTACTTCTTGAAAGAAATATTATAAATTTTGTTTATCCACCATTCTTTAAGGTAATAATTAACTAACTATAGCCTTAATTAAAGGAGTGGGATTTTGAAGATTTTATTAGTCTTGTCTACCATAGTTTTACCTATTATTATGGTTTTTCTTCGGAATAAAAATAAGATGATCGTAATGCTTTTTAATATAATTGCAGTTGTTTCAACCATTATTTTTGGAAGTATCGCATCAACATCCATTTACCAAATCATCGTTGACAATGCTGTTTTTATGACTGCAATCCACAAGGTTTTTCTCAACCCTCTGTTCTTGATCAGTGGGGGGTACCTTGGCATATACATCATATATAGATTAATGATTCTTACATTGGATGAAAGATAAAATCTTCATCCTTTATCGTAACCTGATATGGCTTATGCTACATTTCTTATCTTAATCTAACTTCTTTCTATTCAAAACCCCGGCTTCATTACTCAACAAGGCTGTTCTCCCCTTTTCTACACTTCCTATATTATCCGTATATCACATTTACCACCTATTGGATTTGTAATATGGATGCATATTTTTTAAAAAACTACAGCAAGAAAAGACCGAAATTCTAAGATTTATATCTGCTAAGCTAGATAAGCTCACGATTTAGATAAAGAAACTTGTCTTCTTTGCGCTATTATACACACTTGGACTCGTAACATTCCCCTGTTACCTTACATAAAATATCCAACGAGGTGAATGGATATTGAATTATAATTCGTTACAACAACAATTACCGAACAAGTTAATAACTGATATTGCTAAAGCCATTGATGGGGAATTCACAGCTATTCGGTGTTATGAAGTATTGTCAAAACAGTCACCAAATAAAGAAATTCGAGACAGAATTTTGGAAATTAGAAGTGATGAAATGAGACATTTTCAAATTTTCTCACAAATATATTTTTCACTAACAGGGACACAGTACACTCCTAAAATGAATGTGAATTGTCCTACTAATTATCGAAGTGGCATTCTTCACGCCTTTAAAGATGAACAAGAAACTGTAGACTTTTATCATGAGGTTGCAAGAGAAGCTAATAATACATTTATACAGCAACAATTTATGCAAGCATCATTTGATGAACAAAATCACGCTGTTTGGTTTTTGTATTTTATGAACAATAGCTAATTGAAAAAGAGAGGCAATATTATTTGCCTCTCTTTTCTATTCATAAACAAAAAAACTGCCAAAAACTCGCAGCTCTTCATACTACTATTTGTTTTAACCATTATATTTTAAATTGTTTAGATGCTCTAGGCGATTTGAAAATACGATATGCCTTTGATTATCTTTAATGGTCCATTCGTGTAAGCTCGTGTCTCCACAATGAAAAATTACATTTGTATCAAATGGTAGCTTTAAAAATGATTGATATAGTTTGTTTATCATTCCCCCATGACTAACAATCGCAATGGTTGCATCATCAGGATTTTCAGAAATGATTTTAGATAGTATCTTTTCTGCTCTATATCTAAAATCTAAAATGGACTCTTGTTCATAAACAGCATCATGAGGTGCTAGATCTATAACTAAAGGATACCTTTCTTCCGCTTCTTCTCTTGACAACCCCGCTATTAGCCCATTATTCCATTCCATTAAATCTTCATCAAACTCGATTTCAATTTGCTGTTTATTGCCCAATAATAAGGCTGTTTGAGTCGCTCTTTTCAGAGTACTACTATAAATTTTATCTAATTTATAATGATTGTTTACCCATTCTGATAAAAGTATCACTTGTTGTTGTCCAACTTCTGTCAGTTCAAAATCTGCTCTTCCTTCATGTACGTTTAGAATATCTGCTTCTGATTCTCCATGTCGAATAATCAATAGTCTCATATTTATTCCTCCAATATAGTTGTTTAAAATATTAAATCGGATATAAAAGTTAGCTGTAATTCCCTTTTATCTTACACTTATTCATATATGAAAATACATACAATTATGGAGAAATCAATTATATGTATCCGATTAAGAAACAATTGTTTTTTTATATTACCAAAGGTTGAAGTTACCATTATTATTAATTTAAAGGATTTTAGAAATATTTGTTGAATAAGAACATGTTATTCATTAAAGCTTGATAAGGATTTGCATTAGCCTTATGGGAATATTTAGAATGTTAGAAGAAATTTAAATAAAGAATAAGGGGTGTAATAAGATGTTTCCTAAATTAGAGACAGAGAGATTACTATTAAAAGAAATAACAACGGATGATGCAGAAGATATTTTTGCTTATTTTTCTGATGACAATGTTACACGTTATTACGGACAAGATACTCTAAAAGATATAAAACAAGCAGAAAAATTCATCGACCTTTTTTCAAAAAACTATGCAGAAAAAAGAGGTATACGATGGGGTATTCAAAAAAAAGGATTCAAGGGCATAATTGGAACAATTGGCTTTCATGCTTGGTCGCCTAATCATAAACGAGCAGAAATAGGTTATGAAATTCACCCCGACCATTGGAGAAACGGGTATGCATTAGAAGCCTTATCTAAAATCCTTTCTTACGGTTTTGATGATATGAGTTTAACTCGTATAGGGGCTATTGTATTTGTTGATAATGTGGCCTCAAGTAAGTTACTTACTAAAGTTGGGTTTCAAAAAGAAGGCGTTCTTCGCGACTATATGTACCAAAATAATAAAGCTCATGATACATTCATTTACTCAATACTTAAAAACCAAAAATAAATAGTGTTATTTAAGTATTGACGATTTCATTAAATTATTGGGTCTCTAAATGCCATAAAAAAATAGAGTTGATTCTCCTCATGGTAGAGTCAGCTCTATTTTTTACTTCTTATAATGATTTATTTTTCGAAAGAAGTTGCAATTTCTAAAGCTTTCATAGGATCTTTTACTTGATCAATAGTATACACGACTTTTTCTTTTTGCCAAGTAATTCTGTTACCTGAGCGCTCTACGTCGAGGTGAACGAGTCCATTTGGTTTCGGGATTGGGAGTGTGTTAGTTTCTAAGAATTTTGTTGCTTCTTTCGCTAATTTTACCCCCTGCTCCCCTTTCGTTGTTAGCGAGCGAGTATTAAGTGCCCATCTTCCTTCATTCCAACTTGTAAATACTGAACCAGCTCCAGCATCCTGATACCCTGTAATGCCGTAACCCAGATCCACTTCTTGTCCTCCGAGCTTGCTATAATCTTCAAATGCAATTTGTTCACTCGATTTTGTCAAATTAGCGTACTTTTTAACGTTTAATCGAGCAATCACAGTTGCTTTTTGTTTATTTTTTAACGCCTTATTATTAATAGCTATCGGCTTATCACTTTCCATAAATACCACTTCATAATAATTAGCTGATGATTTAGTTGTTGCTGTTAAATGCTTTCCCTTAGATAAAGGTAATTTGCTTGGTAATATTTTAGATAAATCCGTTTTCAACTGTGTTTTGATTGCCTTCAATACTTCCTCTTCAGATAGAGCATTATTCGTTTTGACAACTTCATTTTCTGCAGTATCATTTTGTTCAATTTCACCATTATTGTTCTTATCCTTTACCTCTTGAACTTGAGTTTTACTTTCATTAGTCTCATCATTTGTTTTTACTTCTGCCTTATCATTAGAACAGGCAAATAGTAAATTGATAATAACAAGCAGAGATGACACTTTTCCTATTGCTTTCATTATTATCTTCCTCCCTTTAACGGATTAACTACTCTTTTATATGTTTTACCCTCAACTTCAACAACATAAACTTGTCGAGTTTTTGTCGTTTCCTATAGTATGAGAGATATTTTTATTTTAGCATTATTTAATAAATTTTTGTTGTATAGCTAGAATTGGCGTGTTAGTATGTCATTTCCTTATCCAAATGTTAAAGAACCGAATTACTTAAATATTAAAATAAAATGATTGATAGAATAAAGTATTGATATTTTTCATAGTAATCTATATCTCTCATTTATAGGAAGGGGCATTTTAATATGGCATTGAAACCAGAGGTAAAATTATTGCTAGAACAATTAGAACAATCAGGTACTTCACCAACTCACGAATTAAGTCCAGAAGAAGCACGAAACGGTATTGCTATAGAAGAATTAGCAGGTGAGCGTGTAGAGTTAGAGAGTGTTGTCAATCGAACTCTAGACACGAATGTTGGAGAAGTTCCTGTTCGAATATATACACCAATTAAAAGCGAAGAGGCTCTACCTGTCTTTGTTTATTACCATGGTGGGGGGTGGGTCATTGGCAACCTTGACTCAGTGGATAATCCTTGTCGCCAAATTGCTTCCGAGTCGCAATGTGTTGTCGTATCAGTTGACTACCGATTAGCTCCAGAAAATAAGTTTCCAGCAGCAATTGATGATAGCTATGCGGTAATCGAATGGTTAATAGATCATGCAAAAGAATTAAATATAGATGCTTCTAGAATTGCAGTTGGCGGTGATAGTGCTGGTGGCAATATCGCAGCTGTTGTATCATTGAAAGCACGAGATCTTGGTGTCAACAATATTATTCAACAAGTATTGGTATATCCTGTGACAGATTATAACTTAAAAACTACTTCTTATTTGGATTACGCAGATGGATACTTTTTAACAAAAGACACAATGCAATGGTTTTGGAATCATTATTTAAACAGTGACAGCGATGGAGAAAGTCCTTACGTCTCTCCTCTAAAAGCAACTAATTTAAAGGACTTACCACCTGCATTAGTTATAACCGCTGAATATGATCCTTTAAGAGATGAAGGTGAAGCCTATGCAAAAAAATTGCAAGAAGCAAACATTCCTGTACAACTAAAACGTTACGATGGTGTCATTCATGGTTTCTTCTGGATGGCTGGTCTGCTTGAAGAAGGTGTAGATGCTATTAAACTTGTATCAAGTACGCTTAGTAAAACATTTGAAATTACAACAAAAGATAGCCTAATATAAGCATTCTAAAAAAGCAGGAGTTAAGCTGTTAGCACAGCTTAACTCCTGTTTCTTATTTCACCTGAAAATCTTCAGAGTACTTACTATTAAAAAATGCAATTATTTGCTTTTTGTGATGGTTATCATGCCAAATAAAACTACTAATATAGCTATACATTGAAAAAGGCGCACCTGAATCTGGGTCAACTTCATCTCCATTGATTTTAAATTGCACATAAAATTCAGCGTCAGATTTGCCTTTTAATTCGGCGACTAGACGCTCTCTGCCTTCTACAAATTGATCTATTAAGCTCATACCAAATATACCTGATAAAGCATAGTTAGACGCCTGATTATTCAATTCTTGAAAGTCTATACTATTAATATCAGCATTCTGTTTCATATTTGGTAGTATTTCTTCTAGTACATATTTATCCCAATATGCTAAGTGCCCAATAATTTCTGCTACAGACCATTTATCTTTTGCAATAGGTTTGAAAAAATCATTCTCAGAATGCTTTTTCAAGCTAATTACCCAATCTTGTGCTTGCTCAAATTCTGTAATTAATTCATCTTTAGATAACTTTTTCTTAATAGGTACATACAAATCGACTTTGCATTTCCCCTCAGGATCATCTAAAGGGTTATTCATACTAAATTCCAAGCTAATCTTATCAACTGCAACATAGTCACTTTGAGGTATCCAATCTCCAAAAACGGCTTGATAAGCGTTTGCTAATTTATCAGGTGTATCATAGAACTGGTATAGAGCATACAGTCCCCCTGTTATTGTTTTAAAATGTATTTCCGAGTGCTCTTCTTTTACAAAATCCTTTGGTAATGTAATACAAGCATCGTGTCTACACAATTCCGGAGCTACAAATTCAGGATTATCAATAGACAATCCTATATAGTTTTGAGTGGGTGGAAACAATCCATTCCTCGCTGCCCACTCCCCTAGTCTTCCCCAATGATCACTAGGTTCAAAATAACTTCCAAAATGCCTAATATAAGCTACCTCATAGTCTGGAAGATTTTTAATCATGATTTTCATTTTCTAATAACCTCCAAAAATTCAACTTAACATTAACTTCTATATTTAATATAAATACCCTTTTTTGTTAAGATGTTTTTTCAAATTAACGTTATATTGTCGTCAATCTATGTCTATTATAATTCTTCTTATTACTAATAAATCTCTAGTATCTTGACTTTACTAACTATGGTGATCCATAATGCTATTGAAAATTAATTTTAATTATACAAAAAATTCAATAAATACGAACCAAATATTACATATTACGCTATAATTTAGTAAAGGGGGCAAGGTAAATGATCAAACAATCTATTATTGAAAACGTGCTTAATGCGGCTCTTTCTACGGGGGGTGACTTCTCTGAAATATTCATTGAAGATAAGTATGTAAATAACATTGCATTACAAAGTAACAAAATAGAAAAAAGTATATCTGGTCGTGATTTTGGAATAGGTATACGTATTTTTTCTGGTCTTCAAAGTATTTACACATATACGAATGATATATCTGAAGAAGGCTTGTTACTCGCAGCTAAGCGGGCTGCACTTGCTATAAAAGGCGGCGGAACAGGTACGATTCACCCGCTCCAAAAAGAGATATTTAACCCAATTCATCAAATCGCGCAAATGCCTCAAACTGTAGAACATGCAAGGAAAGCTTCTATTATGAGACAGGCAAATGAAATTGCTAGAAATTATGATGAACGCATTCGTCAAGTTGGTATACGCTATATGGACGAAGAACAAAACATCCTCATTGCCAACTCAGAAGGAAAGTTTGTGGAGGACACTCGTGTCCACAGTAGACTAGCCATTCAAGCAACTGCTTCAGAAGGCAATGAACTGCAAACTGGTTTCTACGGACCTGGTGCTCATGCCGGATTTGAATTTATGGAAAACCTAGATTTGACTCACTATGCAGGAGAAGCAGCACGTATAGCAGTAACAATGCTACATGCAGAAGAATGCCCTAGTGGGAAATTCCCAGTAATCATTGATAATGAATTTGGTGGCGTTATTTTCCATGAGGCTTGTGGACACGGACTAGAAGCCACAGCTGTCGCAAAAAACAATTCAGTGTTCGCAAATCGAGTTGGTGAAAGAGTTGCACCGGAAATCGTCACCTACATTGATGATGGCACCCTACCAAACGAATGGGGTTCACTTAATATTGATGATGAGGGTGAGAAAACAAGAAAAAATGTCTTAATTGAAAATGGTATTTTAAAAGGTTATTTAATTGATAAATTGAATGCACGTCGTATGAAAACTGAATCAACTGGCTCTTCACGCCGCCAGTCTTATCGCTTCAGTCCGACATCACGTATGACAAATACGTATATCGCTCCAGGTATATCAACACCAGAAGATATTATCGCTTCAACAGAGTATGGCATTTACGCAAAATATATGGGTGGAGGTCAAGTTAATCCAGCTACTGGTGACTACAACTTTGCAGTTGAAGAAGCATACATCGTCAAAGATGGAAAAATTACACACCCAGTACGGGGAGCAACACTTATAGGGAACGGAGCAAAAACATTACAGTTAGTTGATCGCGTTGGGAATAACCTTGCACACGGCGCAGGTATGTGTGGAGCGATGAGTGGCAGCCTCCCAGTTAATGTCGGCCAGCCTATGATTCGTGTCAGTGAAATTACTGTCGGTGGGACAAAGGGGGAATAAGTAATGAATATCACTGAATTCCAAGAAAAACTACTACAAAAAGCAATGGATGCCGGTTTCAAAGAAGCTGAAGTATTCTATGAAAAAGCTGAATCATTTCAATGTATGATTTTTGAAGGAGAAATTGATAGCTACGAAACATCTGTGGATGGTGGACTTAGTTTACGGGGTCTTTATAACGGTAAAATGGGTTATGCCTATACAGAAAAAACCGATGAGGATTCGATATCATTTTTAATAGACAATGCAAAAGCAAATGCAGACGTGCTTGATGAGGATGATGGAACTGATATTTTCGAAGGAAGTAATGAATATACAATCTATCAATCTTATAGTGAAGAGCTTGCGAATGTACAAATCTCTGAAAAGATAAAGTTAATAAAGTCTATTGAAGAGAAAATACGTGCATACGATCCGCGTATTGTAACACTCGACTATTGTGTACTTCATGATTTCTCAGGAGAACAATCATTAGCAAACAGTAAAGGTCTTTCATTAACAGAGAAAAAGAATGGACTTATCATATTCGTTTCAACAGTCGTTAAAGACGGCGAAGAAATGAAAACAGGTAGCTTCAGGAAAATGACTCGTGATTTCCAATCGCTCGATGCTGATGAAATTGCCAAAGAAGCTGCAGAAGAAGCATTATCTAATCTCGGTGAGAAATCCATTCCGTCTGGAAAATATCCTATAATAATGCGCCATAACGCGGCTGCTTCATTACTTTCAATATTTACGCCTATCTTCTCAGCAGAGAACGCGCAAAAAGATCAGTCACTTTTAAAAGGAAAAGTGGGAACACAAGTTGCATCAAATTTAGTGACAGTACTAAATGATCCATTCCACCCAGAGGCACTGTCTGGATCAAGTTTTGACGGAGAAGGTGTTGCTACAAAAAAACAAGCAATTATTTCAAATGGAACTCTTGAAACATTACTCCATAACAGGAAATCAGCAAAATTAGAAGGCTGCGAAACAACAGGAAATGCACATAAACCTTCTTACAAAAGCACGCTCTCTATCGCACCACAAAATATGTACATTGCAACAGGTGAAAGAACTTTAGATAACTTACTCGTATCAGTATCTGAAGGAATCCTTATTACAGACTTGTCTGGTCTTCATTCAGGCACGAATACAATTTCTGGAGATTTCTCCGTTGAGGCGACTGGTTTCCATATTAAAGAAGGTAAAATTGCTTCGCCAATTAAGCAAATGACCATTGCAGGTAACTTCTATGAATTGATGAAGGATATTGAGGAAACCTGTACAGACCTTTACTTCCTTCCAGACGGCTACGGTTCCCCTTCACTACTTGTTAAGGAACTTTCCGTTACAGTTGATTAATAAGCCAACCTAATATGTAGACAAAAAATCATTAAATACAAAAAAAGCTGCCTATATCCTAGGCAGCTCCTAAATAAATCTTATTCAGTTATCGCTACTTCCTCACCGTTCAACATTAAACGATAAGTAACTTCAGCTTTCAAAGAGGCAGAAACTGCACAATACTTCTCTTCTCCAAGCTTAATTGCACGTAAGACTTTTTTGGCATCTATATCGCCTTTTACATCAAATAATAAAGTTGCTGCTGTGAAAGCCGTTGGAAGTTCTTCACGTCGTTCACCATCTACTGTAATTTCGATAGAATCGATTTTATCTAAATGTGGTTTTAAAATCATTGTAACATCTATACCAATACAACCTGCTAAAGAACTAAGTAACATTTCAGTTGGTGTAGGGGCTTTACCTTCGCCTCCATAATTAGCAGTTGCATCCATTACCATTGGGTATCCTGTTGGCCCTACTGCTTCAAAGGCACGTCCACCTTGCCATTTTGCTTTTATTTGCATATTAATCAACCTTTCTTCTATTAAAATTCATTTACTTTTGCTAAAAATTTCTGAGCACGTTCTGTCGATGGTTGGGTAAAGAATACTTTTGGTTCTGCATCTTCGACAATTTGTCCATCTGCCATAAATAATATACGGTCTGCCACATCTCTAGCGAATTTCATTTCGTGTGTAACAATCACCATCGTCATACCCTCTTCAGCAAGTTCTTTCATTACTTGTAAAACCTCACCGACTAGTTCTGGATCCAGTGCAGATGTTGGTTCATCGAATAGCATGATTTTTGGTTCCATTGCAAGTGCTCTAGCAATGGCTACACGCTGTTGCTGACCTCCTGATAATCTTGAAGGATAAGCATCTTCTTTCTCTTGTAAGCCAACACGCTTTAATAATGCAGAAGCCATTTTTTCGGCTTGTTCTTTTGATTGTTTTTTCACGACTAGTAAAGCTTCCATAACATTTTCAATAACCGTTTTATGCGGATACAGATTGAACTGTTGAAATACCATTCCTGTATCTTGTCTAATGGAGTGAATTGTTTTTTGGCGAACCTTTTTCGAGTCTGTTGCTTGCAATAAATGATTATTAACAGTAACACTACCACCAGTGATAGTTTCGAGTCCGTTTAAGCAACGCAAAAACGTACTTTTCCCTGAACCACTTGGTCCAATAACAGCAACAACTTGATGGGCAGGAATCGTCAATGAAATGTGCTTTAAGACTTCATTTTGATCGAAGCTCTTTGACAAGTCTTTTATTTGTAACATTACGTTCCCCCCTTAATAGACCGATAATCTTTTTTCGATTTTATTTAATATAAATGTAAAGACTGTACTCATAATCCAGTACATCAATCCAATTGCTAAATAGAACGGCATATATACATAATACTGTGCTACTAGTAGCTGAGCAGAACGCATAAGTTCCGTTACCGCAATGACTGAAACTAAAGATGTTTCTTTTAACATACCAACAAATGTGTTACCAAGTGGTGGAATGGCATAGCGAATCGCTTGTGGAATAACTACACGACGCATGGCCTGTGCTTCAGTCATCCCTGTTGCTAGCGCCGCTTCTGTTTGGCCAGTTGGTACAGATTGAATTGCACCACGGAATGCTTCAGAAACATAGGCACCAATATTAATACTTAAAGCAATATAAGCAGCTGTTAAAGAATCTAATTCAACCCCATAATCTACAAGCCCATAATAGACGATGACTATTTGAACAAGTGGTGGTGTTCCTCGAATAATCGATACGTAAACTCTCGCAATTCCGCGGAAGAAACGATTGCCCTTAATGCGAGCAATCGCCGTTATTAAACCGATTATTAAGCCAAAGAACATTGATACCACTGTAATTAATAGTGTATAATAAGCACCTTTTAGTAAAAAAGGAAGATTATCAATAACTATATCCATCTAAACTTCCTACTTTCCTAAATCTGCTTTTGGTTCTTCATCAAACCATTTTACGAAGATTTCTTTATATGTTCCATCTTTTTTCATATCAGCCAATGCCTTATTCATCGCTTCAACTAATTCTTTATTACCTTTTTTCACTGCAACTGCTGCTTGATCAGATTTGATTGGCTCACCGACAGCTTTCACTTTAAAACCATTCTTTTCAATGATTGGTTTTAATGCATATACATTATTAATTGTTGCGTCTACACGGCCTGCTTCTAAATCTTTTAACGTTGTGATGACATCATCATATGTGTTAATTTTGAAGTCTCCGACTTTTGGCATTAATTCATTTCGTAAAAATGCTTCGTCATTCGTACCGAGACCAACACCGATTTTTTTACCTTTGAAATCTTCTACTGCCTTAATAGAAGTATTATCCTCTTTCACAATAACTTTCACATCATTTGTAATATATGGTGCAGTAAAATCAACTTGTTTTTCACGATCTGGTGTAATCGTTACTTGACTTAGTAAAGCATCGAATTTTCCTTTTTGTAATCCTGGTATTAATCCCGAAAAATCTTGTGCTACAAATTTTGCTTTTACATCTAAGCGTTTTGCCAATTCTTTTGCAATATCGACATCAAAACCATCATATTCTTTATCTGAATTCATGAAATTATAAGGTGCATACGTTCCCATAATCCCTACTGTCATTTCACCTTTTTCTTGAATTGCGCTTAATGTATTGTTATTACTTTCTTTTTTTGTCTCACTATTGCCACATGCACCTAAAATAAGTGCCGCTGTTGCAGCTAAAGCGAAGAAAATTTTACCTTTTTTCATTATGTTTTCCTCCTTTGATTACATACCAAACAGTCCAAAAAATTCAAATTGAACGGTCTTTTCAACAAGCTGCTCTAACTCTAATTGTTGCCATTCCTCATTTTCAGATTGAAATAACCATCTTGACAATACGCCTTCCAACAAGCTCATAACAAAAACTGAATGTAATACGGGATCTACTGGACGTGGTAACATTTTCAAGGCAGAAGCTCTTCGAATATTATTTGCAAAAGCTTCTTGCATCTCTTTTTTTATCAACTCCACTTGCTGTTGCAAAATCGGTTGAGAATGGATTCCTTTAAGTAGGATTCCCATAAAATATCGATTTTTCCCCGCAAAGTGAAAAAGTTGTTCAAAAAGATTTCTTGATGATATGTATGCATCTTGAACAGAAGCTTTTTCTACTCTATACCCCATTGATATTGTATGTAAAATTGCTAACCGTCCATCGTTCAACATTTCACTAGCAATCATTTCCTTACTTTTGAAATACCAATAAAATGTTCCCTGGGATACATTAGCTTTTGCAACAATGTCAGAAATCTTTGTGTTATCGTAGCCTTGTGTTGCGAACATTTCTAAAGCAATCGAAAGTAGCTGTTGTTTACGTTCTTGTTTGCGTTTATCTTGTGTTTGAATGTTAGTCAACTCCCTCGACTGATCCATCAGTCAATTAAATCCTATAAGATTACTAAGTTTTAGTCAACTATTATTACTTAAATTATCTAGTTTTTTTATATTTTTTATTTCCCTCTAAGTATTACTTTCATTTCCCTCATAGTTTGTCCATTTATTTGTTGTCTAAAGCTAAAAAGTTTTTCAAAAAATAATACTAAATACAGAATGCTTTTAAGCAAATTACTCATTCTATAATAAAGGAGATGAGTTCAAATATGCGTAAAACGTTTATTGCACTTGGAATTTTTATTATTGCTAATTCAACACCAATACATACACTAAATAGCGCTCATGCGCAACAAGATGTTCCAACATACGTTAAGTGGGGAAAGCTCGCTTTAATAGAGACTCATTCAAAATATCCCAATGCAAAAATAATTGACTACCTTCATCAAGGTAGAGAATCGAAAAAAGATACAACAATTGAAAAGTTTAAGTTATGGTTAAAAGAGGGAAACAGAGAGTTCGGTGTTTTTGTAAAAATTGAGTTTACTACCGATACAGAAAAAGTAGTTAAAATTGAACTTCAAGAAACTTCTAAATAAGCCATCACAGTAGAGTCAAATACGCTTTATAGTTCTTCTTTCTTATAGAAAATTGTTAGATCATTCTTTAGTTTCGTTTTTAAATACATTTTGTTCTATTCTAGTTTTTGGAAGTTCAAGGCTTAAGGAGTTAGCATCTCTAACCACCGTAATACAGAAATTGTTTTTGCTTCCCTTTCCTGAATCAAGTATTAATCACTTCATTTTTGTTAAAGATAAACGAAAGAGGAGGTGTGATACTATGGCTCAACAGATTCTTTGCGAAGTGAATAACTGTACGTATTGGGGCTCTGGAAATAAATGTACTGCTGAAGCAATTTATGTAGTAAGTCAAAAGGGTAACCAAGCATCTAATAGTGAAGAAACGGATTGTAAAACATTCGATCCGGAGAAAAACTAATTTTCTTAGGGGACTGACTAATAAGTACCTAAAATAAAGGTTCTAAAGAAAAACATACTGTTTTTCTTTAGAACCTTTTACGTTTTCCTCTCAACAAATCCATATTTTTCTTTTAAAAGTTTATTAATTAGCAAAAGAAAAGCTATTTTTTATAAAAAAATTTAAAGGAATAGGGCTTCTCCCAAAATTCGATAATCATCGAATTTTTAGGAGTAGCCCCCTTCTTATTTTTGATATTTATAAGCATTAACATTTTCATTTTTAAATAATAGATAGTGAGCATTTTTCACTTTTTCTTCTATATAGTCCAACGAATAATTCCCTAAAGGATCTGTTAAGTCACCGATTGCTCGAGATAGATTGTCAATCACAGGACTCAAGGTATCAAACTGTTTCTCCTCTTTATTAGTATTTATCTCATCCATGATTTCATAGGCAAGATGCTGTATCTTCCGTAATCGTATTTTTTTTGTATGAATAATATACTCCTCCTCAATACACCAACTTATTTTGTTTCAATATATGGCAAACAATTGCATTTAATGAGTTGATACTAATAATAAATTCATTGCTTCTTTTCTTACATATATATTAATCAATTAAAACTTATACTAAAATATGGTATTAATATATTCAGAATTATGTTAATATTGTTTTAACTAAGAAGGGTGGGGTTTATGATGAAAAACATTACTATTATTCAATATCATAAGAACTTAGGAGAACTGATGGGCGACTAATCAAGCATTAACTTTTATAGGCATGCTTGAATGCTCGTTCACATTTTAGGAGGAGCTTCATGCTAAATAAACAAGGATTTGATTTGTGGGCAAATGATTACGATAAAACTGTACAAGTAAGCGAAGATAATAATTTATATCCATTTGCAGGATATAAAAATATATTAAGTGCTATATTTAATGAAATCATGCAGGTAAATCAAGCAAAAGTGTTAGATATAGGGTTCGGGACAGGTGTTTTAACAAATAAACTATATGAAAATGATCATCACATAGATGGATTAGACTTTTCTGCAAAGATGATTGAAATTGCACAATCTAAAATGCCGATGGCGAATCTGATGGAGTGGGATATTTCAAATGGTTTACCTGAGCAGTTACAAGGTAATAAATATGACTTTATTGTCAGCACGTATACATTACACCATCTATCAGATGATGAAAAAATGGCTTTTATTAAGAGCTTACTATCTTTGCTCTCTGAGAATGGCAAAATATTAATTGGCGATATTGCTTTTCAAACACGTGAAAATCTTGAAAATTGCAGAAAAGATAGCATTGGCTATTGGGATGATGATGAATTTTATTTTGTTTATGAAGAACTAAATTCTTCATTACTAGGTGTTGCTAATTGTGAATTTCAAGCTATTTCTCACTGTGGAGGTTTATACGTAATTTCAAAGTAAATGATAATGTAATGGACGTTGCGATGCTTATCCATTCTACTATCATTGTGAATATGACTAAAGAGTATATTTACGTAATCTAAATAACACAAACAAATCCTCCAATTCGCTCAGAATTTGGAGGATTTGTTTTCTATAATTCTTAGAGATTCATCTATTCAATCATCAAAATTTCCCGAATATCTTGTTCTGTCATAGAAGTCAAGGAATCTTCGCCCGACTGAATTACTTCGTCAATGAGATGCATCTTTTTCTGCTGAAGCTCATATATTTTCTCTTCTATCGTTCCTTTAGCCACCAAACGAATTACATGTACTTCATTTGTTTGACCCATACGATGTGCTCGGTCTGCAGCCTGTTGCTCGACTGCAGGATTCCACCAAAGATCATAAAGTATTACCGTATCTGCACCTGTCAAATTTAAACCAGTGCCCCCAGCTTTTAAGGAAATAAGAAATATATTCCCTTCTCCATTATTAAACCGCTCACATAATTCTACGCGATCTTCCGGAGGAGTTTGTCCATCTAAGTAAAAATAGGGTATACCCTGGTAGGCTAAATAGTGTCTGATAATACTATGCATTTGAGTAAACTGTGAAAAGATCAGTACTCGTCTACCTGAAATACGGCATTCTTCAATAATTCCCTTCAATTGTTCAAACTTTGCCGATCCTCCTGCATATTCATCAACAAATAATCCAGGGTGGCAACAGATTTGACGGAGTCTTGTCAGACCAGATAAAAATTTTATACGATTTTTTTGAAAACTGCCATTTCTTAAATGTTTCAAAGCTTCATTTTTCAACTCAGCTAAATAAGCTGCATATAATGTTTTCTGCTCTTCTTGTAACTCCGAGAATTGCATAGTTTCAATTTTATTTGGCAACTCTTTCAAAACCTCTTTTTTCAAACGTCTTAATATAAATGGACGTACTCTTTTTGCTACATTTTCTCTACTTAATTCGCTAAAGGCTCTTCGATTTGGCAACAACTCTGGGAAGACGACATGAAATATTGACCACAGTTCATCCAAAGAGTTCTCTATTGGCGTTCCCGTTAGTGCAAATCGATAGTCTGCCTGAATCATTTTCACCGATTTAGCAGTCTTGGTAACTGGATTTTTAAAGGTTTGCGCCTCATCCAAGAATAATGTATGAAATTTCTCTTTGCGGTAAAGTGATACATCCATTCGTAATGAAGGATACGAAGTGATGATTACATCGGCACCAATAGACTTATTCCACAAGGAAACTCTGGTCGCTTTGTTGCCATCAATGATTTGTACTTTTATATGAGGCGTAAACTTTTCCAACTCATTTTTCCAATTATAGATGAGAGACGAAGGTGCGATGATTAATATGGGCAATTCTCGCTCTCGAACATCCGGTAGCACTGATTCGATGTAAGCAATGCTTTGTAGTGTCTTTCCAAGCCCCATATCGTCCGCAAGAATGCCACCGAATTTATATTTGGCTAGCATTTTGAACCAACTGAAACCCACTTTTTGGTAATCTCGAAGTACTGTAGTTAAAGTACTAGGTACTGTATTTTCGACCTTTTCTGGATCCTTTAAGTTTTTCATAAGCTTGGTGAAATTTTCACCCGGATTGACTAAATCACCTTGATCAATAGAATCTATTAATTGCATTCCTTTAATTAATGGGATTCTGATTTCTTCTCCAATGATATCTCTAGCAGACAGTTCCAAATCACTTACAACTTGGTAGAGTGCTAAAAATTCAGGTGTTTCCAATGATACTAACGTGCCATTTGGTATTCGGTAATACTTTCGTTTTTCCTCCAATGAAGTGAGTATCTCTTGAATTTCTGATTCTGAAATGCCCTTGATGTCGAATTGGAATGCAATCCAATCTGTTCGTTCACCTACTTCGACTTTTATCTTTGGTCCCGTATACCCTTTATGAATCCGCATTTTCACTGAAGTTGTAGCATAAATTTGAACTGATTTTTCTAATTCAGCGATGTTATGATGCAAAAATTGATACTCTGCTTCTTCATCATATAAGTAAAATCCACCTGACGTTTGAGTAAAGGAGCTTTCAAGTAGTAGCTTGATAATTTGTTCTTCTTTTGTTCGCTGTCGCTTAACCCCTGGAAAATGTGGAAAGGGTTGCTCTGCTTCTTCACAAGGATTTATAACGACTTGATCATAATGGAACTCCAAACCTGCAAGCAATCTATGCCTTACACGGTCCAGAAATAACTTGGCTCGAAGTGGTGTTTCCCCCATTCTTTTTGAAACGGATTCTGCAATATTTACCTGTCCTAGTTTCATCAAGCCAGGTATGACATTCCTCATAAAATGATCGATTTGATTTTCTGAAATAACGAGCTGGTGTTTTCCCGACTCATTCAACATTCCTTTTAATTCTGCTAATCGATGACAATCTTCCTGAAGAAGTTTGAACAATACGCCTTCTGAAAAAGCATAGCCATAAGCTTTTAAAACGTTTATCTCTTCAAGACCTTTAACATTCAAGCGGTAGTCAACTGTATTAGCTTCATCAAATTCAAAACTTAAAGGAAGATCTTGTCCAATTTGTACCCCTTTATAAATTTTATTCCCTTGCATGAATCGTACTCCCGGGGCAGCAGTTAATAAAGGAAGCAACTGCTCCCAATCAGTCGCAGAAATTAAAACCAAATCATCTTGTATGTCACTATTACTTTTTACACGTTGACTTCTTATCAAAAATTGAAGGACATCATCGGATTCTCTTGGAAAGCTGTGGAGCTCAGGTACATAAACCAATCCCTGTGCATATTCAAACGGTTCTCTTAACTCTAAGTCATGAAGAAACTGGGTTACTTTCGAGATGTTATGTAATACATTAGAACCTACCCTTATCTCAATTCCAAACACATATTCCATATTAGGAAGTAAAACTGGTAAGCAAGTAAATTCAACATTAAGTGACTGTCTATTGTCAAAATGTAATCCCTGGCCACTTTGCTGCTTCAATTTATTTTCAAATAAGCCCAGCATTCTGGTAGTCAATGCATTTTCAATTTGCTGCTTCTCTTCAATAGCAAGTAGGACAGCTGCAATATGCTGACAGTACGTTTTCACAAACCCTACTGGTGGACAACTACACTGAGCTACAATTTCTCCATCGGCATCTACATTCACTGTGACGTCAAAATCAGCTCCAGCTTTTACACTAGCTTCGATTATCGAATCATCTTGTTGATAGGTATGAAGATTTACTTTTCCAGCTTGATAATAAGATTTACCCTTTTTAAAAGCGACTTCTCCACATAAAAACTTTATCTTTTTTTCATTCATTGAAAAATCCATCTTTCGGTCCTTTCTAGACTTTCTTTAATACATTACTCACATTCATGTTTAATAACTTATTATTCATTTTCTCATACAAATCATCTGGAGCAAAACATGTTTACTTATCATACATATACGGATATAACTATTAGTAGGATTTTAATGAAATTCGATTAACAATTCCTACTCCCTTTAAGTTAATTAATAGCTTTATTAAATCTTTATGTTGTTTTGGGGTCAAAAAAAACCGCCAACAAAGTGACAGTTAGTTGTGATGTAAACCTAGAAAGTTGGCTTATTTGTAGAAGTTACAAAGACTTAGCAAGTCTGAATCCAAGGTCGTCTATGAAAAACGAAGGATGGCTACGACGTCGACATGTTGCTCCACATCCCCTTGCCTCTTCAGCCCAGCTACCTCCTCGGAAAATTCGGTAGGAGCCGTACACTTGTTCATCGTATAAATCAAAGCACCACTCCCAAACATTCCCTAACATATCATATAGTCCCCATGCATTCGGTTCCTTTCTTCCTACTTCATGGATTTTTCCTCCTGAATTTTCGTTATACCAGGCAATCTTATCAAGCTCTCCGTATCTATAACCCTTAGTCCCTGCCTTACATGCATATTGCCATTCTGCTTCTGAAGGAAGTCGAAAGCCATTTGATCCCCAATTACAAATAATGTTTTCTCCATCATTACTTTTAGAATAGCACTCTTTCAGTCCAACTTTTTGTGAAAGTAGATTACAAAAAGAAATTGCATCATACCAAGAAATATTCACAACCGGTTTTAGATTCCTGTCAAAGGAAATAGGCGATTTATTTGTAATAGCATTGTAAAGGTTCATAGTTACAGGGTAACTTGCAAAAAGATACGGACTTAGTTCAACATTCCATTTGCTTTTTAATCTATCGTCTCTTAATTCTATTTCTCCTCCGGGAATTTTCACCATTGGAAAGTCAATGGAATCCATTATTCTATTTGACACTTTACCTACCTCCTAATTATCTTGATATGTTAGAAATCATGGTAATTTTTTGAAAATGTTTGTCAGTTGGTTCAACTAAGAATACGTTAACCCTGTAATATCAAGTTGTTCTCATTTAATGAAAACATGCAAAATGTTCTCGTATCTCTACTATCTAATTAGAGGGACCACAACAAATAATGCTGCAAATTTCTTTGGAGTTACTCCATTAAAGTAGCCTTCCTATTTCAGACGATTACTAAGTCATAGAAATAAAGAGAAAATGACCTACCCACGGGGCAAGTCATTTGCTTAGAGTACTGACAAGTCTATTTCATGATTAAATTGAGTAAAGGTTATTGTTGAGAATTCCATAAAATAATAATCAAAATATTTCAAGTTTCCTCATTTTATGTAATCCAATGCAATCTTATTTAACAGTCTAATTTTTCGATGGGAAGCGAATAGTTACAGTAGTTCCTTCATTTATTGAACTTTGGAATTCAATTGTTCCATTATATTTTGCTGCTATATTATAGCAAATCATCATACCTAAACCAGTCCCTTTACTTTTTAGAGAGTAAAAAGGTGTACCAAGACATTCTATTTCCGTTTCAGACATTCCATGCCCATGATCTATTACTTGAATCTCTACAAAATCTTGCTTCATTCCACCAGTTACAATAACAGACTCACCAATTTCAGAAGCCTCTATTGCATTTTTTATAATATTGATCAGTAATTGTTTTAACTCTATTTTGTTAGCTGCTATGTAACAATCTTCTTTTACTTCTAATTCGATATTATTATTATTTAATAGCCCATAAGAATTTAGTAAGTCTGTTACGCTTTGAAGAACAACTTTTAAATTCACTGATTCAATATCTTGTTTTTTATCTGGCTTTGCGATAGACAAAAATTGAGAAACCACACTTTCAGCTGTATTTAATTCATCAATCATTAAAGAAAATTTGCTTTTTACATCATCATTAAATTGAGGATCTTGTTCAAAAAACTGCAAAAAACCTTTAACAACCGTGACCGGATTTCTAATTTCATGCGCAACAGCAGCTGCTAATTGACCTGCTGTTTTCAAACGCTCTGCTTGTTTTATTTGTTCATAATATAATTCTTGTTTTTTCACACGTAGATTTGTTAGATAGAAGATAAAGTATATGAGAGCTTGACTACCTACATAGTTAAAGATATTACCTACTAAGTCTTGTTTAATATAAATATATTGATTACCGTGATCAACAAACCCAATAAAACCGAAAGTAATTAATACTAATATAGAGTTAATAATTAAAGAAAAATAAAAGAGTTTTGAATCAAAAAACATAATCGCAACTGCGGGTATAAAACAAAGGAAAATAAAATTAGACCAAGTCTCTGGATATAAAAAGAAAATGTTATAAAAATAGATGAACGCTTCAATAATAATGATTGTTCTAAAACGATGCGTTCCATACTTTGGATAGAGCAGTAAGCTTACGGAAATAATCACAACAATAGAAAGGTGGACAATAAAACCAACACCTAACTCTCCAATAAGGGGGTTCTTAATCAACAATCCCATGGTCATAATCGTTATTACTATTAATATTGTAAAATAATATAATTTCTGATTATTACTTATATAATTCTTAAACATACAAACTCCTTTTATTAATATTTCAACTTTTCTAGTAGGACGTAAAATGTCTAATCTAAACGAACACATAGAAAAAAGAAGCCTTTTTCTATGTGAAATGCATTCACCACAACAAATCACAGAAAAAATCTTCCACTTGATTAAGTTTACACCAGTTATTGTCCAAGCTCTAGTAAAAAATGAAGATATTAGGGAGTTTTTTAGTACTTAACACACGTCAAACATAATAATAAATTGAACATGCTTTCTAACAAAAATACGATAAGCTACTAGTGACTTATCGTATTTTTATATTCAGAACAATCAATCAGCTTCCACTTACACGTACACGTTTTATAAATAGAGACGAAATGAAACCAATGAAAGAGATTGCTGAAATAAAATAGAAGGTATACTTGATACCGGCAGCTAGGAATTCAGTTGGTGATGAGTCAGGAAAGTTCTCAATATAGCCTTTTTGACCACTAGTCATCAATGTTATCGCAAGTGCTGTTCCTGTTGCACCCGCAATTTGTTGTAATGTGTTCATGACTGCTGATCCGTCTCCATATAGGTTACGAGGCAATTGATTTAAGCCATTTGTTTGTGCTGGCATAATAATCATTGAGATTCCCATAAATAAAATCATGTTCGCCAAAATAATTTGCCAAATTGGTGTGTCAGCAGAGATTGTCACAGCAAATATTATACTGCCTGTTAGTGTCAATAAATAGCCAAATGGTAAAAACTTCTTCGCACCAAATTGGTCAAATAATTTCCCTACAATTGGTGACAGTAAAGCATTTAATAAACTACCAGGTAATAATACAAGACCTGCTAACGCTGCACTTAATAACAGTGTACCTTTTAAATAAATTGGTAATAAAATAGCAGTTGATAAAACAATTAACATTCCACTAAACAATAACATTGTGCCTAGTGTAAACATAGGGTATTTAAAAACTCGTAAATTAATCATAGGTTGTTCCATCTTTAATTGACGAAGGATAAATAAAACAAGTGCAATAAACCCTATAAAGAATGGTATATATACTTGTGTAGACCAAAATGATTTTTCAGCAATCGAACTAAGACTATAAATTAATCCACCGAAACCAATAGTCGAAAGACAAATTGAAAGTACATCAATTGACGGTTTCGTAATACGAGATACATTGTCAATATTTTTCAATCCAAAACCAATAAGCCCCGCATAAAGAACTAAACTAATCCAAAAGATAAATGTCCAATCCAATGTATCAACAATTACCCCCGCTACTGTCGGGCCAATTGCAGGCGCTGTAGTAATCACAAGTCCCATTAAACCCATTACAGCGCCACGTTTATGAATTGGGAAAATCAATAAAATGACATTCATCATTAAAGGTAATAAAATACCGGTACCAATTGCTTGAATCAAACGACCAATCAATAACAAAGTAAAGTTTGGTGCTAATGCTGCTAAAATGGTCCCAATAATAGAAAAAATTAAAGAGCTAACAACTAATTGCTTAGTTGTAAACCATTGAATTAGAAGTACAGATACAGGTACTAGAATACCTAATGTCAATAAATAACCTGTTGTTAACCATTGTGCTGTTGCTGTTAATATAGAGAAGTCCTCCATAATATTCGTGAGTGCCATATTTAATGCTGTCTCACTAAACAAACCGATAAAAGCACCAAACATTAATACAAATGCCATTGCTTTTGGATTTCTTACTTGTTCCATTTGTGTAGATGTTGTCAAAATAAACATCCTTTCAATTATAATTAATAGACCAGTCTATATAAAATTGATAAATAAAAGCTTCCTTACTTTTTCAGTAATAATGGAAGCATTTGTCCTACCCGATTTAGTGGTCCACCATATTTTTGTGTTAAAGATAGTGTTACCCCACCCTCAATAAGGGCATTTAATGTCGTACTAATATTTGTTGCTTGTTCATCACTGTATCCATTTGCCAACAACTTCTCTTTATATAAATTTTCCCAATATAGAAATGTATCTTCACAAACCATACGCATGTTTTCATTTACTAATGCTGTTTCAGATGCAATGAGACCGAAAGGCACAATTGTTAAGCTATCCTCATCTTCTATATTATCAAAACGTTTTGCAATAACGTCAATATGATGTTGGAAAGCTTCAAGAGGATCTTCAATTGTATTAAGATGATCTTTAATTTCAGCTGCAATACGAGAAGCAGATATTTGAATTGCTTCAATAGCTAATTGTTCTTTACCATTTGGAAAGTGGTGATATAAAGAACCTTTAGGAGCACCTGATTCTTTAATGATCTGATTTAAACCCGTTGCATGAAAGCCATTTAAATGGAATAGTCGAGTAGCTGCTTTTAAAATTCGTTCACGTGATTGATTTTTATTAGTCATAGAATCACCTCTAAATAAAAATTATAACGATTGGTCTACTTAATGAATTTAATAGAAAGAAGAACGAAAGTCAATATATAGTTTTGTAGGTTGCGTAGCAAGTATGATTTTAAAATTAAATTGTTAGTTACATAATATTGCTGTAAATCTTATAGAAATCACTTAAAATAATTAATACATGACAAGGAAAGTTAAGCAGTAATTTTTTAAAATAGTAATAATTAGCGTCTAACGTTTAAAAAGCTCACTGAAGCATTGATGTATTGGTAATTTCAAAGGATAATATACATCATCAAACGATTCATATTTATTAAAATGAGGTGAAAGTATGAAAACAAACATGTATTTAAACAATGAGAGATTAATTGCAGGAATAACCTTAAAAGATGAAACTGAACTTGAAAGCAACAACATGGCTCTTCATGCATGTGTAAACCAAGATTATGTGATGGAGAATCGTAGAAAATTAGCCGCTTCGTTGAATTGTGAGGTTGAAACTTTTGTCTGCGCCAGTCAAACACATAGTTCGAATTTGCATAAGGTAACACTTGCTGATAAAGGCCGTGGTGCAGATTGTACTGATACCGCTATCACGGATACAGACGCTCTGTATACTTATGAACCGAATCTATTATTATGTTCCTTTACTGCAGATTGTGTACCTGTGATTTTTTATAATGAAGTAACTGGTATAATCGGGGTCATTCACTCCGGATGGCAAGGTACAGTAAAAGAAATAACATTAAACGTTTTTAATCATTTAATACAAATCGAAAACTGTAATCCTAATGATTTGCATATTCATATTGGTATGGCTCTTAGCCAAGAAAAATTTGAAGTTGATGCTGATGTAAATGTAAAATTCAAAAACCTAGGCTACGCAGATGATTTTATCTATTTTAATGATAAAACTCACAAGTATCATATTGATAATCAGCAAACAGTGAAAAAACAATGTGAACTTGCTGGAATCCCGGCTGATCGAATTACAATTGATCAGACATGCACTTTTATGAGCCCCGAAGGATTCTCCTATCGTCAGGATAAACAAGCTGGCAGACATATAAGTTTTATAATGAAAAAGGACAATTAAAAAAGATAAATAATGCCGGCTCAAATTTATTACTTTAAGCCGGCTTCTTACTTTAAACTATAATATTTATCTCAAACTGAGAAATCTTATATTTCTACTTTTTTGAAATATTGATAAACTTTTTCTAATTTTTTTGTTTGTCTTCCATTTGGACTTTCCATATTCCCAAATTCGAAAAACTTCACTTTTTTGATCCCCACAAAATTAAATAACGCTTTTTTCATCAATACTTTATGTGCATTATTCAACCATAAAAGTGGATACTTTGCAGGTCCCTTCATCGTAGAAATGCAGACAACAGACTTACCCTTCAAAAGCCCCTCTGGGAACAGTCCCTTTTTATCCCTGTAGGCGAAGTTCGCTGCAAATAATTGATCAATGTATCCCATAAGCATTGCTGGTGGTCTCCCCCACCAGATTGGATAGACAAAGACAATTTTGTCTGCCCAAGTAATTTGATCACGGTATTTTTCTAAAGATGGATCACGATACATATCACGTCTTCTTTTATTCTCATGAAATACTAAAAGTGGATCAAAACCTTCTTCATATAAATCTAATATCTGTAATTCTTTGATGTTAGGATTCTCTTTACTTCCTTTAATGACTTCTTGTAAAAATGCATAGTTTAAGCTTTTATGATTTGGATATGTATAAATTACCAATGTTTTCATATTGCACCTCTTCACTTATCATTTGATAACTAAAATATACAGTTGTTTCATTTTGTTGTCAAATGATAATTGTAATATGATAATATTTTTGTTATCTTCACAGTAAGAGGTGAAATTTATGGACAAAAATGCTCTGTTTAATAAATGGGTTTCATTTACAACTTCTGTTCATAGTGTGACACATGAATTAACAAAAGGTGCTAAATCTGACTCCATCACGCCAGTGCAATATAACATTTTAGAATCTATTACAGTAAGTCAAAAGCCTGTTACCCCTAGTGAAATTAGTGATTGCCAACATTTATCTATGCCAAATACAAGTCGAGAACTTAAAAAGTTAAGTGAAAAAAATCTAATCGAAAAGTTAAGTGATACAAAAGATCGACGGAAACAATATATTCGTCTTTCAAAAGATGGAGAAGCTATGATGAACGAGACATTTAAGTTAGTTGAATCTCGCTTCCTAAATCGCATAATACATGCTTCTGAAGAAGATTTAGAGGATATTGATCGTGCATTAGACATTCTTCAGTCAAAACTGTTTTACTAACTGTAATAAAAAAATTTAGCTCCTCAATAAAAAGTTGGTCGTTAACTGCTGATCAACTTTTTATTGAGGAGCTATTTTAATAAGAACCCATGTAGATAAACGCTTTACCAAAACTACATTTCAGTGTGGTGAACTTGATTCTAGTATGGTTGAATTTTTCATTATAAATCTATAAAATGTGTAGCACGATTTCGACCATTTTCTTTAGAAACATACAGAGCTTGATCTGCCTTTTTCACGATAGAAGCTTCTGTATCATCCTCGGTAAAAGTGTCTATCCCGACACTTACTGTTAGATTCCCTGTCTCTGTCCATTCAGCTAATTCAATTGCTCTATTTAACTTCTGAGCAATTAATATTGCTTCGTCAACATCAGTATTTGGAAGAATTATTGTAAATTCTTCGCCTCCAAATCGAGCAACAATATCATCTGATCGCACCTGATTTTTTAGAATATTAGCCAATTTCACAAGTACGATATCTCCAATTTGATGACCATATGTATCATTCACTTTTTTAAAATGATCTATATCAATAATAAGTAAAGAAAATGGTTTTTCTTCTTTACGGTATATCACAATTTGCTCTTCTAGTTTTTCTTGAAAGAATCTTCTGTTGGGAATGCCAGTCAGCTTATCAGTATTCGATATTTGGACTAAACCCGAATTGATTTCCATTAGCTCAATTTGTTTCTTTTCAATTTCAATATAAATTTGTTCTAGCTTTGCTAGAGCTCGATTTTTTTCTAAATAAGCCTCTTCCATTTGTTTTTTAGTCGTGCGCAACTCTAATTCGTAGTCAATTCGCTTCTTCATTTGAACTAAAATACAGTCTATCACTTCTATGTCATCCTGCTCAAATCGTCTAGCATTCATTAAATAAGGAACGGACTCACCAGTCTGGCTTGTGAAGTTAATGAACAGTTCTTCTACATGCCCATGTAAATTAATATTAGGATAAAAATAAGAATGAAAAATCAGTTTATTGGCCATCGTCAATAACGACTCAATATGTTTCCCTACTAAATTTTCTTGTTTAAAGCCCATCCATTCAAGAAAGGTATTATTGACCTCTATTATATATCCATTGTGGTCAAAAGATATAAATCCGCAAGGTGCCTCCCTTAATCGTACATCCATAATTGAACTCCCTTACATAAATTATTTCATTAGATAATCTACTATTATTTTAGTTGTTTCTACAGGCTGACTTATATGTGGATAGTGCCCTCTAGCTTCTATAATTTGAAGCGTACTATTTTCTATACGCTTATTTAAATACTGCCCTACTTCAATTGGAACAATGCTATCATTCGAGCATTGAATAATAAGTGTTGGTACTTTTAAGAATGGTACTCTTTCTCGAAAATCTGAATAGAATGTTACTTCCGCAAACTCTCTTGCAACACGTGGGTTCGTTGAGACAAAGCTATTCTCTAGTTCATGAGTTAGCTTAGGATCTTTAGTTTGGTCCATAGCAAGTGGCGCCATATAACTAGCCCACCCTGCAAAATTCATCTCCATCATAGTAAGTAATTCTTTAATGTCATTTTGTTCAAAGCCACCATTATAACCATCTGTATCATTTAAATAACAAGGGGATGGCCCAATCATTACTAACTTATCGAAATAATCCGGTCGCTCAATCGCTGCCAGCATACCAATCATCGAACTAATAGAATGGCCGATGAACAGTATATTTTGAAGGTCCATTTCTTCAATTATATCTAATACATCCTGCTTATAGCCTTGAAGCGTACTGTATTTTTCGGATTGGTACGCTGTAATATCTGAATTTCCTGACCCTATATAGTCAAATAAAACTACACGATAATTCTCTGCAAATTTAGGCGCAATATATTGCCACATGCTCTGATCACAGCCAAATCCATGGGCAAAAATAATCGTTTGCTCCCCTTGCCCCATTATCTTCACATTATTTCGAGTCATCACATCATTCATGTAACATGCCTCCTCTTCCTAATTATTTTCACTATATTCATTTTGAATGATTACACTTTAAAAATCTAGTATAAATTTACTATCAAAATACCAAATAACTGATGATGTTTTTTATATCTCCTATTCTCTTTCCTGTTGATATAAATAAAACTGCCCTACCATTAACTATCAAGTCCTAAATTGAAACCATATAATTAAAAGGACGTTACATATTTATATAACAGATATGTAACGCCCCTCCCTTTTTATTAAACTAACGCTTCAGTTCTATCATTCAACATGGCAAAACCACCCCGCAAAAAGCCCCGTAGAGTAAAAGCGAGTTACGCCCTCGAATTCAGATTCTCCAATTAACTCCCTATTTATAGTTTAGTCTATTAATAATTGGCTAGACGTTTTTTTTTAACCTTATCTTTCGTGGTTAAAACATATAAGTAGCGCTTGAAATCATTATAAATATTAATATTAAAATTTGTAGCATAAATACCAAATTCGATTTCCCACGTTTACGCTTCACCTGTTGAATTTGGCCGTTTGAAACTTCTTTATATTGTTCTTCTAACATTTCACTTCTACTATTCTTCTTTTTACTTTCACTTAAGGAATTAAACCAGTTTATAAACTTTTTATATTCACTAATCACTTTTTTTGCTTCATCGAACATTTTTATTTGTCCAAAATGAATCCACATCACTCTATCACAAAATGCTTCTATTTGGGACAATGAGTGACTTACAAAAATAATCGTTTTTCCTTGGCTTTTAAATTCATTTATCTTATCCAGACACTTCTTGTAGAATGTTTGATCTCCCACAGATAAGGCTTCATCTATAATTAAAATATCAGGATTAGTATGAATTGATATTGCAAAACCTAAACGAGATTTCATGCCACTTGAATAGTTTTTTACAGGTTGGTTAATAAACTTCCCTATATCTGCAAAATCTATAATAGCTGATTTTAATTGATTAATTTCAGCGCTACTTAAACCGTGCATCAAACATTTTAGCTTAATGTTTTCTAAACCTGTTAACGAATTATTTAATCCTACAGAAATAGCAATTAGTGATGTTTCTCCATTTATTTCGACCTTACCTAAACTTGGAGGTATTACTTGCGCTAATAAATTTGAAAGAGTAGATTTGCCAGAACCATTTAAACCAATAAGACCAATTGCTTCTCCTTCATTCACTTCAAAACTAATATTTCTAAGAGCGAAAAAATGATCTCTATTTTTTTTAAGAGATACGATATCAAATAGTTTTTCAGATTGCTTACTATATAAACTGAAACCTTTTGATACATTCATAAATCGAATTTTCGGATTCATTTCTTTTCCTCCGACTATAGGTAGTCAACAAATCTATCACGAAATTTTAAATGTATATAAGAACCAATTGTAAGTATTAGAATAGTTATACTCCAGAAATAAAAGGTATACGGAATATCCTCAAAAAACCATCCCCCTCCTAAGAGAGAGTACCTAAACCCTTCAATAATATAAAATAAAGGATTCAATTTCAAAATACTGACTAACAATTCTGGGAAGTTATGAACATTCCACACGATTGGTAAGAAAAACATCATTAACCGAACAATTGATTGTATTATTATCTGAATATCTCGAATAATAGTTGTAAGTGTTGATAAAAGCAGTGTCAATGCAAACAGAAATAAATACAGGCAAACTAAATAATATAGTATTTGTATTAAATATATTCCAGAGAAAATACCATATCCTAGAGTAATCCCAAAAGTTAGAATAATCATAGGTAGAAATGATATTGAATTACCAACGATTATAATAGTAGGTAGAACGCTTACGGGAAAGTTCATTTTAGCTACTAAATTTACTTTTGCGTATACACTATTTGAAGCTTGTGTAATTGTCCTACTGATATATAACCACGGTACTAACCCTATAATCAGCCATAGGAAAAACGGGGTTCCCTCAACAGGAGAACCCTTTCTTATTCCTAAACCAAAAATGAGCCAATAAACACCAATTTGAATGAATGGATTTAATATTTGCCATAAAGCACCCAAATAGTGCATTGCATACTTACCTTTTTCTTCATATATACTTAATCGAAATATCAAATTAAGATGTGAAAATTGTTCTTTTAAAATCTGCCAAACAAAATTCATACAGCAGTAGCTTTCTTTTTAGTATAGTTATAAAGGTTTCCATAATTAATATATTCAACATAATTCGGAACACGTTTCACTACATTTTTTGTATCAAAAATCCTTATATTTGACATAGTAGAAAAATCAGGATCTCCAAATTCCTTAAACTCATCATGATCTGATAATACAACGATGAGGTCAGAGTCTTTTACAGCTTGCTCTAAATCTTGTAAAACCCAATCTAATTTAACGTGTGGATCATAAGCTCGCACTTCATAATTATGCTCTGCTTGTAATTGTTTGAACACTTCAATAGCTGGACTTTCACGAATGTCATCCACATTCCCTTTATATGTGAGACCTAAAATAGTAACTACTTTTCCTTCGACATTTTTCATTAGTTTATTGATATTCTCTACTACAAAATGAGGCATAGAGGTATTAATCGTACGAGATAACTTTATTAACTGAGCAATTTCTGGTGCCTTTGCAACGATAAAGTATGGATCGACAGCTAAGCAGTGACCCCCTACACCTGGGCCTGGTGTATGTATATTGACACGTGGATGTTTATTGGCCATTTCGATAACATCTAATACATTTATCTCTAATCGATGACATACATTCGCCAATTCATTTGCAAGTGCTATATTCACATCTCTAAATGTATTTTCCATCAGCTTAGACATCTCCGCTGTTCTTGCATCCGTTTTAATAATTTCACCTTTTACAAAAGTACTATAAACGATAGCCCCTGCTTCTTCACATGCAGGAGTAATTCCACCAACTATCCTATTATTAAACACTAACTCATGGAAAATCTGCCCTGGTAGTACTCTTTCAGGACAGTGTACAAGGAAAATGTCTTTTCCAACAACAAAGCCTGCTTGATCTACTAACGGTTTGATCACATCATCCATACTACGAGGAGCAATAGTCGATTCAACAATTATTATATTACCTTTTTTTATATAGGGTAATATAGATTTTATTGCATTAATAACATAGGTTAAATCACAAGATCTATATAGGTCCTGATTATTAGGTGTAGGAACAGCAATAATAAACACATCAGCCGGTTCTGGAGTAATTGACGCTCTAAAAGTACCCATTGCAATGACTTCATCAAGTGATGCTTGTAATCCAGGCTCTTCTATATGAATTTCACCATTATTCAGTGCATCTATTACGTCCTTCTTCACATCTACTCCTACTACTTCTACATTGTGTTTTGCAAACATGATAGATGTCGGCAAACCGATATACCCTAGGCCAATAGTGCATAATTTCATCATTATTTCCCTCCAATATTCATGGTAGTAAGTTCAATAGATTGATGATGTACCAATTGCAAAATAGTGACAAGTGACATTGAAATTCCTCTATTCGTATTCGCTATTTGCGAAGTAAAAGTTATCTTTTACATCTCACTTCCTTTCAAAATAATTTCAACATCTCAATTCATACTAGAAAAATATTTTATAATCTGTTTATATTTTCTTTTCTCATATAGAGCAGCAAATTTTTCTATATCCACGGATTTTTGAATTATATACTCTTTATACAATGAATATATCTTGTAGAGCGTATCAATAGCCTCTTGTTGTTCCTCATGCTTAATTTTTTTAATTCTAATGAGATACCAATTTCTAAAGTAGAAGTTAAATCTTCTTTCCATATATAAATCCAACAGGTCATTTTTTATCAAAAACGGTAGTCTTTCTTTCTCTAATGTATAATACTTTTCAAAAAACGCTTTCGTTACCGTATTCGTGACAGATCCAGACACAGCTGCATAGTAAATATGTATATCCTTATCAATCACAGCCCCTTTACTTGAATGCAACAGTAATTCTTGGAAGAATAACGTATCTTGTCCACCTGCATTTTCAACCATTCTCAAATTGTTATCGATGATGATTTCCCTTTTCACTACTAATGCCTGAATACTTTGTGTCCTTAAATCGGTATCCATTAATAGTTTTTTGGGATCATTAATAATGTCGCTACGACAAGCATTAATTACAGTTTCAAAATATTTAAAATTACCAATTTTAGAATTATTTAGCTTAATCATATTTCCTATGGCTATATCTATTTCAGTATTATTTTTTAATATATTTAACAATTTGTCATAACCATCATTAACAGCTTCATTGTCTGGATCTAAATACGTCACATATTCGGTAGTGGCAAGTTCTGCTCCCTTATTTCTAGCTCTAGAAGCACTCCCACTTCCTCCTTCACGATAGAAATAGGTTACGACGTTAGGATGTTCCCTAGCTATTCTATTTATTGTAGCGATCGTCTCTTTTTTTGAAGAACCATCATCTATAATGATGATCTCCATCATTTCGAAAATACTACTTCTTTTAAGACTATTAAAACACTTGTTTAACAAGTATTTTCCATTATTAAAAACAGGTACGATGACAGATAATTCATACGTTCTAACATCACTTTCTAATTGATCATTTTTAAATGCTGTATTTATTTCAAAATGATCAATACAATAGCCATTTTCTCTTATCTGTTTTTGCTTCATATTCAACAATTCATTTGCTTGAAAAGCTTCTGACCAAAATACTGTTTTATATTTATCTGTCATCTCATTTATATAAGCATGTTCAAGACCTTCGACTAGCTCGCTGCCATGATAATAACTATTTTTTGCAATATAATCAGAATTCGTATATTTAAATCCATTTATCATATCTTCTAGGTAATACTCTTGATAATTGTATTTTGAATTAAAAAAAGCGATAAAATCATAATCTTTTTTTACTTTTTCATCAAAGTCAGCTTCAGTTATTAAATGCTTTTCTACATACGTTTGATTTTCAAAATCTCGTATAACATCATCACTCATTAAATTAGCAACAACCAGTACTTTCTTAGAATATAGTTGCCTGTTAAAACCAATACAGTCTAATAGATAATTAAATCTTTCAAACGTAGTATGAGAAGACATGACATTTCTAATGCCCACCACTTGATGTTTATACACTTCTTCATTAGTAAACCCATTCAGAATATCTTTTAACTCGTTCCGGTCATTCACTAGAAATACGTTTGGAAACTTATCATTTACCCCTACACTATAATTAGAGATAATAATATTTCCTATTGCTTGTAGTTCGTAAATTCTATTCGCAAACATTGTTTCACTAAATTTAATTGAATTTAAGTTGATAGACCAATCATATAATTTATGAACTTTTTGAAGATATTCATGTTCTATAGCTGGTGAACTATATTGTAAATACTTTGATGGAAAGAAGTAGTTAGGCTTATTTAGTTGAAAATTTCTATCGACTATTTTTAATCTTCTATTAGCCTTGATTACTCCATCAAATATTTCAATTGTTTCCTTTTGTCTTTCTGGATATTTGTTAAGCCATGATCCCGCAAAGAAAACATCACTACTTTTTTGAATATTTTTTATCCCAATTGGATTATGATAAAGTGGATTCACACCAAACTCTAATACAAAGATGTTGTTATGACGACAGTCTTTTTGATAACTTTCAATCTTCTCTACTGCTGTAGTAAATACATACTCACATTTTCTTGCTAATCCTATGAATGCTTCATAGTTAACAGGATCTTCTTTAGAGTAAAACACCGTTTGAACTTTATTCTTTTTAAAAAAATGTATTATTTTATGTGCTTCTTCTCTTTTTCGTGAAGAAGGATTCCCTAAACCTTCCCAAGCCTTATCCAAGCCCTTCCAAGTACTAACAACTAATAAAATATCTAGTTTGCTTTTATAATTTTTGTAATTAGAAAATGTGATCGGATAAAAATTTGCTACATCTTTGTAGGACTGATATAAAAACTCATCCGCTATGATTCCAACATTCACTTTATACTTTTGATAATAACGACTGCCGTTGCTATCTGGTATCATTTCAAGTAGCGGTTTTATACTTTCAAAATACTCGAAATCAGCAACTTCTTCCCTATAAGATAAATACTCTTCTTTATCCATTTTGATTGATGTATCTGTCTCGTCATTGAATAAAGAAATTGGTTCCATGGCTATATTATCAGGTAATTTGCAATTTACTAATAAGTGATTAATCTCATATTTCTCTTTTTTTATAGCATTCTCGATTAGTTCTTTTCTCGATTTGATTTGATTGATTTGCTCATCCAAATTAGCTATTTTCATTTTTCTTGCCTCGCTTAATTCTTTTCAATAATCTCCAATATGCATAAGTAACTTTTGCTAGTTTTGCATTACTGATTGCATAATGCTGGGCAGATAATTGTTTATACGACAAAAGTAACTTTTCTTCACTTTCATAAATTCTTAAAAGCTCTTCAAAAATGCTTATTTTCGACTGCTTTTCATATATTAGTCGTTTCGTTAGTTGATCCAGCTCTTCAGATGTGTCATTTGTTTTTAAATCCAAAATTAACACTCCTATTATTTTTAATGAGATATGGTTGTTTCCATCGCTAAATAACCTGATATTCTCTTTGAATAAACATTTAGGAAGCATTCTTTTTCGCTTTCCCAATTATAAATTTTACTAGCCTTTAAACTGTTTTCACTCAATTGGTTATGTAATTCCCTATCCTCTAATAGTCTATTCACTGCATCAGCAATGGCACTTGGATTATGAGAATCGATACATATTCCTGTATTTTCTCCCTCAATTACTCTTTTGATTTCAGGAAAGTCGCATGCTACTACTGGTACACCTGCCATCATATATTCAAATAATTTATTTGAAGAAGCTGAATAATGATTAAAATTTGTGTTATTTAATACTTGGAATCCGAGATAAGCGTTCTTTGTATATTTCGGTAATTCACTGAGTGGTACTTTTGGTATAAATTTTATCTTCTCTTGAAGATTCATTTCATTCACCATTTTGACTAAATCAGGTTTAATTCTACCGTCGCCAATCAATACAAGTATTCCTTCCTTAAATTTTGGAACGGCTTGTATTAATTGTTTCAAGCCCCTTCCAGCTTGTATTCCTCCCTGGTAAAGAAGTATCTTTTCATCTGCAGGTAGCTGAAGTATTTTATGAAGATTTACTCTTTCATTTAAAACTTCTGTATGCAAAAATGGATAGTTATGCACTACATTCGGATAAAATCCATATAAATCTTCATTGTATTTAGCTCTTGTATGATTTTCTACTATCATAGAATCAATTCTTTTAATAAAATGCTGCTCCACCATGCCATAAATTGGACTATCATAGCCCGTTCTACTTGTTTGTACTTCATGGGAATCATAGATAAGTGGTTTCTTTTTCAGTCGCCATTTGGAACAAATAAAGCCTTGGGGCAATGTATTTAAGTCGTTGGAATGATACAGATCATACTTTTTTTTGCTGCCCTTCATAATCATCCGACAAATTATACTCCCTCTAATAAGCACTGTTTTAACCTTTGTCTTTAAAAGAAGTAATCCCAGAAAAGTTAATGAAAGAGTTGCTAAAGGAAAAAAATAAACTGAAAACACCCAAATGAATGCCGCAACTCCTCCTGCTAATTTATACTTCAAACAAAATCTGAGACATGACTGAAGTATGGTAAAGAGAATGGGGTATCTCCGAACTCTAAAGACATTAAAGTTTTCACTTCTCTTTTCTTCAAATTTCATTTTTTTATCAGTTGGATCATGAATACAAATAAGGTCTACTTTATAGCCCTCTTCTGATAACGCGGTACATTCCCTCAGTACTCTAGCATCGTTAGTGAAATTGTTCCAAACAAACATACATACGTTTTTACTCATAATGTTAAATCCCTATCTATTTTTCTATTTAATGGCTCTATTTCTCTGAATTTATAATCACTTTCAAATAAACATGTTAGTTTTTTTATATTTTTTTCCCATAAAAAATGTTTTTTTATCAAATTCGTACTGTTATCAGCTATTTCTTGTCGTATTTCAGGATTATCTTTTAACTTCAAAATATATTCTACTATTTCAGCAGCATCTCGATTTTCAGAAACAAAGCCTGTTCGATTATTTTCTATAAGTTCTTTTGAATATCCCGAAACAGCTGCTACAACTGGCAATCCAGATGACATATAATCTATTAATTTACCTGGTAAGACTGTTTCAAATACCTCTTTATCATTTAATGCCAATACACCAACATGATGTTTTGCATTTAACTTTAAACACTCATGTCGAGTAGTAGGATTTTCGATTGTTACATTAGCCAATTTGTTATCGCTAACAAACTTGAATAGCTCATTTTTCTTTTGTCCATAGCCAACGATAGTGATCATAATATGGTTCTCGGCCAAGCGATAAACTAATTTTTTGAGAAAATCTACATCCTGAGCCAGTCCAATATTTCCTGTATAGATGACTTTAAATTGTTCATCTTTTTTGTTTACTACATTTACCTCAAATTCTCTGGCAGCATTTGGAATGAATGTGATTTTGTTGCGGTCTACTTTTGACTTTTTCACTATATAATCCATAAAACCAATGCTATTAATGACGATGTAGTTTGCTTTTCTATATAAATAAATTTCTAATATGGAAAAAAACTTAATGATCCACTTGTTATTAAAAACTCCAACCCCTTTTAATGATTCGGGCCAAAGATCTCTAATGTCTAAAATAAATTTTGATTTATACTTAATTTTCGCTATGACTCCAACAAATGCCATAAATATAGCTGGCGATGTAACGAATACTACATCATATTTTTGTTTATCAAATAAAACAAAAAATAGCATTTTTAATGAGATTTCAATATAGTGGATTAATCTATTTAACATACTAAATGCATATTTCCTATTTTTAACATGTACTCTATGAATATTCTCATGATCATTTAACGTTTCATTATTCCAGAACTTCCTATCCTCATAAAGGTGTTTGTTTGGATAAGAAGGTTCTGTAGTCAAGACAGAGACTTCATAGTCATCTAACTGTAGTAATTGAAAAATATTATTCATTCTATTTGCGTGGCTACCAATTTCAGGATGAAAATTTTGAGTGATAATCAATACTTTAGTTTTTGACAATTAGAGTATCCTCCTAAATTAGATGGTTTTATCGAAACCGTTTTTCATTACATCTGATAGCCTGTTCATTGTAACATTTATTTTTACATTATTTGTTAATGTAATGATTCTTTATCATTAACAATTTGTAAATTTTTATTAATAAACGTAAATCATCGGGGTTTATTAATAAATTCAATACATTTTAGCATTTGTTTCATATTATCCATTATCTTCACGCTTTCTTTGGAGTTTGTAATAAATAATCCATCGATTGAAAGAGTGAACATTAATCTAAAAGTTAAATAGTATTGTCATTTTATTAAATTTGTAAATGAATTGTTTATGTGTGAGCTGCAGTACGGCATACATATCATTTAAACTGGATGTACTGTTTGTCATACCTGATGATTGTAATGTAGTTTTTTTTAGCTCTCCTCAGTAAAGGAAAAATACTGGGGCTTACAAAATAAAATGCCCTCCAATAAATTTGGAGGGCATTTTAGATTATGAAATTAACTACTTAAATTAAATGACTACTTTTTTTATGTAGTGATATACTTCGCGTCATCACTTTAATTCAGTGAATAATAATTAAAAAACCAACAATCAATTTGTTCAGGCATCATAAAGTCATTTATGAAAGTTTTTCTTATGGAAACGGAATGATAGCCCAACCAACAAAAAATATGACAATCATAAAGAACACCAAAAAACATCCAAGAAAAATGCCCAAAATCCCGAGAG
This sequence comes from Viridibacillus arenosi, assembly GCF_001955655.1. Taxonomy (GTDB): domain Bacteria; phylum Bacillota; class Bacilli; order Bacillales_A; family Planococcaceae; genus Viridibacillus; species Viridibacillus arenosi. The sequence goes on from NZ_MSPW01000003.1 coordinate 415,244, forward strand.
AACGGCTGGATTTTGAAATAATGGCAAGGATTCCGAAAGCAAATGTCAAGATAATGAAGATAGTAGAACCACTAATGAAAGGGGCACCATAACCAATGATAATCCAACTATTAATCATAATAAGAATCCATAAGCCTAAGCCAACACTAGCCCAGCCAAACAAGCTAAAAATCGATTGTTTTAACGCACCCAATTCCATAATTTAACCTCCCCAAGTTTTAAGTGTTTAATCATTGTGTTATCTTTTAACTGTTCAATCTCTGCTTTAGGTCCTGTAATGACGACAGCGTAGGTTTTCATGTCTTGTTTCTCTAAATAAGATATTCTTTCTTTCAGTTCCAAATTTTTATGTGAGGAAACAGCTGTCGCAATATCCTCATAATTAGCTAAAAAGTGAAGAATCGACAAAAAAGTTTGTTCATGAGATGTAGAATTTTTAAATGGTGACCAATTTGTATAATCTTGTTGTACAGGATAACCAATTGGCGATACAACATTACCATTAGCACTTAGCATTTTGTCTTCTACACCTGTATAGATCGCTGCCCATGTGACATCTACCTTCGGCATTTCCTGAATTACTTCTTCAACTGTAAATAAATTGTTTAAAGAAATATATGCTTCCACAACCGTCTCATCAGGTAATCCTTTTAAGACTTGCCACTCCTCAGATGTATTAAATTCAGCTTGATTTTCTGGATGAACTAACCACTGGTTTGTTATAGTCGGGTATTTTGGATACGTTTTTTCTAACTTAGAAGTAGTCGTTTTTTCTACTAAATCATTCAACATAAAGCGTGTATCATAATGTTTAATCGGGTAGACCTCATCACCAATCTGCTTATATTGCTCAAAAGATAATAGCATCGAAAAAAGTGAAAAATCCATATCAAATTCAAGTTCCTCTAACGTAGTATTAGGGTCTGTTACATAAAGTGTCTGGCTTGTAACATCCATTAATGTTGTGGATTTTGTACCAAAAGCATAATACAAAAATGTTAGCATGTAGCAAGTCGGAACAATTAAAAGTGCAATTGTTAGCGTCGTTAAAATAAGCTTCCTTTTAGATGATGCAATGGCTTTTTTTACAACATTAGTAGAAGGTGTATTTATCTTTTCACTATCCTTTGCTTGTTGTAATAATTGTTCATAAGAATCCATCTCTATTCCTCCTTCACAATAAGTGCTCGCATTTTTTTACGTCCTCGCGCTAAATGACTTTTCAATGTATTCAATTTCAAATTTAAAATGTTTGCTGCTTGTTCGTTTGTACAGTCATTCACATCACATAACAAAATAATCTGTTTTTCAATTGGTTTAATTTGTTCTAATAGGCTTAATAGTTTTAGATATGCATCTTGTTCTACAATGATTTGTTCCGGTGTAGTCGAATAGATTTGATCAACGTTGTCTGATATCATATACCGGAGCTCTTTCCGTGTACTGTCGATATATGTATAGTAAGCTACCTTAAAAAGCCAAGGTTTGATATCTTGAATTTCTTGACCAAGCAGAGTGATATGCGCTTTTGTAAAAGTGTCCTGAAGCAAATCCTCAGCAGTAGTATGATTTTTGGTAAGTGAATATAAATAGCGATATATATCATTCATATAGGTGATATATATTGTTTCTAGCTCCATCTTTTCCCACCTTTCACCCTATCCTCGTTTAAAGACTAAAAAAAGTTGCAAAATATTTTAATAATTTCAAAATAATTATCTGATGCAATGTTGAACTATTCGCCTTCCGAATTATAAAATTTTATAGTTCTTCAATTTCAAAATTTAAAGTAATAAGATAATAAGTTATACAACTCAAATAGCCGACTATCAACTTGAATGATAGTCGGCATATTGTGTTATTGGAGATTATATTATCTCAACATACAATTGATTAGCTCTAGAGTCTTTTTCAAACATAGTGATTATTCTTATTTGCAATGTTATTTATACTAATAGGCTATTTCTCGACGGGGCGTTTTTTTCAATTTACAATCTTTTAAATTCTTCCATTTATTTCCATTCATGCTTTTCTAAGAAATACTCGGCTAACCCATTCGCCTTGTTTGTTATGTTTTGTGGATAATCCAATATTTCAAGAAGCTTAATCGCATTTTTCGTTTTTGACGGTCCAGAATGAATTGTATAATCAAAATGAACTTGACCATTTTCAATCGACTCACTGAAGTGATAATTTGTATAAGTACTTTTGGCGATTTCGGTTAATTCGATATCATGAGAAGCAATGATATTCATACCTTTATTCAAAGAAAGCCATTCCATCATAGCAGCCGATGCTGCTATCCGTTCAATCGTATTAGTTCCCTTTAGTATTTCATCAATAAATGAGATGCATGGTTTACCTTGCTCACACAGTTGGATAATACGTTTGAGTGACTTAATTTCAGCTATAAAGTAACTATCACCATCTAAAACATTATCTTGAATCGCCATTGAAGTTACAATATAGCTAGGTTTCATTGTCCAGTTTTCTGCTAACACTGTATTAATCGTTTGTGCCAAGATTGTATTAATAGCAATTGCTTTAATATACGTAGATTTCCCTGATGCATTAGACCCTGTAATGAGTGTGCTCTTGTATAGATTTGACGTGTTTTTTACTGGTTCATTGATAAGTGGATGAAACATATTTTTAAATGAAAGTTCCTCTTTCTCCATAAATGTAGGGATACAATATGTATCTAATGATTTTCTGTAAAACGCAACTGCTACCCCTGCATCCAGTTGACCAATAAGTTGCCATAAATCACGGTATTCTTCTTTATGTTTTGAAATCGTTTTAATAATATTGTTATAGGTAATAAAATCCAACAAAAATAGTATACGAATGTATTCAAAAATAATATCAAAATCTCCGTTGCCTCTTCCTATTGAAGTAATATTGCTTAAAACTAAAACTTTTTTGATTGGCTGAACTTTGACTTTGAACTCCTCCGCAAATGTTGTAAATTCCAAATGTTTGACGGATGCAAAGCGTTTACCAGTATTGATGATAGATGCTATGTACGATGTGGAGTATAAATTATTCTCTAACGCTGGTTTATTTTTATAGTATACAAATAAGTTAATTAGAAAAGATCCTACTAAACTAAAAATCCCGTACTTTAAGCTGAAAAACATCAAAATGGTTGAAGCAAATGGCATTAAAGCAAGCAATACATATATAGCTACATATTTTAAGTTACTTTGATTCACATAAAAAAAGGAAGACGAGTTTGTATAATCTTGTTTTCCAAGCCCTGATAATATGCGTAGGATGTCTTCTCTTAATCCTTGATTACTCTCCAGTAATGTGTAAAGTCTTTCTTTATCTTGTATATTTTTAAGCGATGGATCAATATCTCGAAGCTGATTAAATAAATATTCCGATCCAACAGAAGTCTGTGTGTAATTTACCTTTTTGAAAACAGTATTCATAGCAAGATCATCCCACGTCAACTGATCTATCCCGTCATATCTTTGTTCATTATTCTTTTTATTTTCCCAGTACATTGACACTGATTCATCATGTTCACTTTTTGAATTAAACTTTCCTAATTCCCATTCTTTCCTAAACTTTTTTAGTCTTTTCTTTTTTATCATTAAAATATTATAGATAAAAAAAGCGATTGCAACTATTACAAGAATTATTATTAAATTCATCATTTCTTTTATCCTCTATTTTTTGACCTTTTTTCATTTATAAGTTTGTTCGTTCTATATTTATTAGTTTAATTCTCCATATAAGAAATGCTTAAAAACCACAATTAACCACAATACTTAATAATTGTAAAATACACTACAAATTAAGTAAACTAAAAAGAGTAACATATAAGTAATATTGCAAGAATTGCGGTTAGATCAAATGCAAATAATATCGATAGGAAAAAAGCATCCTTTTTTCAGCTACTTTTAGGAAGCAGTTGCATTTGTAAATAAGAACTTTAAAAACTATAATTCTCCATTATTTAATTAAAGCAGATTAGTTAAATAACGGAAAAAATATAATGTAATGGAGTATGGTATATTGAATCAAAATGTTAATGTTTCAACATTTGAACTAGCGCAAGAATCTGTTAATTTCGTTATATTATGTCCTTTTAACTTGCCTAATGACTGTTCAGTTAAGGATATATCTCTAAAAAAAGAAACAAGAAGTTCTCGTTCTTCGATACGTTTTGAAATTTTATGTAAAAATAGAGTAGTAAGAGTTAAACAGTTTTATTATGATTGGGGAATTCCTACTGTATATGCAGATACTAATCTTGTTTCTCCTGGTAAATCTTTTGAGATTAACGGGATTGTTGGTTTTATTGGTATAGATTACAAAGGAAATCAAGCTGCTTGTTATGCTAGATGGTTCACAAATGTAGAATTATCTGTTTTAAAAGGAAGATTTGAAGAAGATGAGCTTATAAGAATTATTGAATCATTTACACCAACGGGGTCGTTTGCTATTAAAAAATTGGGAGAAAAATCATATACAACTACGAGTTATACAGCAAGATATGGTATACCTAAGTGGCAAGAAGATGAGATTTCTAGGGTGAAATGGTATGAAAATAATTTCGATATCAACAAAAAAATTTCTTTGCAAAACATTTATATACCAGCATTTGAATATCAAGATTTTTTCCTGGATTCAATAGGATTCAATCAATATAAATTTGGTGTAGAAACTCATTTCCTATATAGATCAAAGGTTAATTATACTGATGGTATTTGGTTTTGGTTAGCTCCAGAAGAGATGATCGAAAATCTCTCTTATAAAGAAGGAGAAAATATAGGAGTAAGACAAAGTTGGAATGTTAAAAAAGAAAAATTCTTAATAGGAAATATAGAAATAACAATATTATTACATAAACAAAATACACAATATTATGGTTGGTATGCTCATTGGAAGATTGGGAGATATATTTATCAAGTATTTATTCGTCCATCAGTAAATTTTAATATAGAAAAGTTTACTGGATTTATTAAGACATTACATGAAGTGAAATAAGAAAAATCAGTAAATATCAATTACCTTAGTTCACTAATGGCGAGCTTTAATTAAACAAATGATTTATTCAATACAAAAAAATTAAGGTTGATTTTACACGACTTAAAGCTCAAACTCTGTTTTTTTAATACCTTAGTTGCAACATTCTTTAAGAGAACGGACCAAAAAATGACCATCTCCAAAGCAAACATTTGGGATGGTCATTTTGTATTATGATCTTCAGCTAAGCGATACCCTTCTTGAAGCATAGGAATACTCAATCCGAAGGTCATTTGTAAGTGCGGATAATCTTTGAATTTCCGCCAATCTCCACCCCATTCAAATCCAAGCTCCTTTGCTAGTTCAGCAACTTCGAACCAATCAGATTGTCCATTGTGATTGCCATCATATTCAATATCCCATTCTATTCCGTCATTTGTATTCTTAATGGCATAGTCAAAGGCTAATCCATAATTATGAAAAGATTCTCCTCCCTTTGAATATGTGACGATGTTGCCTTTAGTAGATCTACCTTGGTTGTACAACTCATCCTGCTTTTCAAATGGTCTAAGCCCTTCTGTTATCATGACATCAATATCTATTTCAGCTGCTTTTTTTAATAAGATGTTTTTATTCTCTTCCACAATAGGATGTAGCTCCGTTGGGATTGGCGCCTCATCCCCAAGAAGAACATATTTGTCATCTTCTATTTGGCTAAATTTATAAAATAAACTAAAGGTAATAGTAAAAATAATAATAATAATGATTCCTGTAATTAAGATGTAATTAATACTGCTCTTCATGTATAACTGTCCACCTCTATAAATAATTCCCTTTAGTATGAAGCATTCAATTTTCCCCATTCATTATAACGTAAAAAGGCAAAAATAAAATGCTTGAGCTCGGTACAATACTGAACTCAAACCCTTACAGCTCCATGATTAAGTAGTTTATTGACAATATATTCGTTTAAAAACAAGTAAACCCTTAAAAAGATGACCCTAATTGGAATTTAATTACATTTTTTATTTTATCTTGTATAATATAAAGTAAGAATATTTAGATATCTCTTTTGTTTACATTCGAGCATTTTATAATTGTACATATTAAGAGATGTTACTCGTATTTATTAACTTTAAGAAAAGAGGAATAGCTATGATTCAGTTTGGAAAGCCGGATATAACAAATTTTTTACAAAATTTAACCGTTAGTGATTTTGCCGTAAGTCCTGATGAAAAGCAGATTGTATTATGTACGAATTTTAATGGTCATTTTAATCTATGGGGAATGGATGTAGAGAAAAAATTTCCATATCCACTAACTTTTAATAATCAAATCTCTAATTTTATTACATATTCGAAAACAGGTGAATTCCTTTTAGCTGGATTTGATAAAGATGGTGATGAAAATAGCCAAATTTATGCGATTGCACCTGAGGGAGGAAGCCAAGTACCTATTCGCTTTAAAGAGGGAGAGCGTCATCTCTACGCACATTTGACCGAGAATGGTAAAAATCTATATTACTCTACAACTGATGGGAATGCGAAGTATTTAAATAGTCTAGTTTATGACATTGAGAGTGGTAAGGAAAAGATACTTATAGAAGGTAGTGTTGCGCCTACTTTTATCGCTACAGTTAGCCCTGAAGAAAAATCATTTGTTTATATTAAATCGTTTGGTAATACGAATTCATTAGCATATGTACAGACCGATGTTGAGAATGTATTGCTCACACCACCAACGGATGAGCAGCATACAGTATCCGATTTTGTATATACTTCTGAAGACGAAATTTATTTTTTAACAAACTATGATGACGATCTTAGCTATTTAGCGAAATTTGACATTCAGTCGAGACAATTTAAAAAGGTGCTTCAATTAGAAAAAGAAGACTTTACAAGTATTTATTATTCAAAAAAAGAGAATGCACTATATATTGTTGGTTCTTATGGTGTAGAGGATCGGCTTTATCGTTATACAATTGCAGATGGAACAAATGAAAAAATCGAAATACCTGTAGATATTATTGAGAAAATGGTTATCATGCCAAGCGGACATTTATATTTGCTTGGGAAAACGGCTACGTAACCAAATAATATTTTTGTTTCAAAGGAAACAGGAAGTTCCTGGTTAGAGTTAACGCACTATAGAGTACCAGGTATTCGAGACGAGGATTTGGTGGAACCCGAAGTGCTGCGCTATCCATCGTTTGATGGTTTAGAAATTGAGGCACTCTTATTCAAGGCAAAGGAAGAAGATTCGAATGGTTATGTTATTTTATGGCCACATGGTGGTCCACAAGCTAATGAACGTAAATCATTTCGATCGATGTTCCAATTCCTTGTTAACCAAGGATACTCTATTTTTGCACCTAACTTTAGAGGATCATCGAATTATGGTTTAAACTTTATGAAAATGGTTGAAGGTGATTGGGGTCATGGCCCTCGTCTTGATAATATTAGGGGGATTGATTGGCTTATTGAAAAAGGCTATGCAGATCGTGATAAAATGCTGCTTTTAGGTGGTAGCTATGGAGGCTATATGGCACTTCTCCTACACGGCCGTCATGCAGATTATTTTAAAGCGGTTGTCGATGTTTTTGGTCCAAGTAATTTATTTTCATTTATTGAATCTGTTCCGGAGTTTTGGGGACCATTTATGAAGCAATGGATAGGTGATCCAGAGAAGGATAAAGATAAATTAATAGCTGATTCACCAATTACGTATTTAGACGGTATGACTAAGCCTATGTTAGTTATTCAAGGGGCGAACGATCCTCGTGTTGTACAAAAGGAATCTGACCAAATCGTAGCTGCGTTGACGGAAAAAGGACGAGAAGTGGGATATACTGTGCTAGAGGATGAGGGACATGGATTCACGAAAAAGGCGAACGAAATTTTCGTTTATAAAAAGATACTGGAATTCTTTAATACAGAAATAAATAAATAAATAAATAAATAACTGTAAAAACCTCCTATCAAATTAATTGGTAGGAGGTTTTTACAGTTTTAAATTTATAATAAACAACTTTATTACTAAAAAACGTTTTGCCACGTTTTTAAAAATTGCAATGTGCTTTCTCTTCCAATACTGATTAAACTTTCTTTTGTTTCTTGATTTAGATCAAATTGTGTCGCGCTGTAATTTTCAACGGGTATGAAAATAATGTCCTTTTCAAGTCTACGAGAAATATATCGCTCATCATGTGCATCTTTCATAGTTGTAAAGAGTGCTTCAAATAATTGGAGTCCATTATTAATTTTTTGCGGTTCCATTTCTTCTCTAGGATGACTTAGCTTCAATCCAATAACTGGCCGTTCTTTCCAACCACTATCATCATCAAATATCCATATCGGAAAATTACTAAGTACTCCTCCATCTACTACTATTGATTCTTCATTTGCAATCTTTAGTTTGACCGGCTCAAAGAAAAAAGGAATTCCACAGCTCATTCGTAAAGCGCGTGCAACTGAAAATGACTCCCCATCTACCCCATAGTTTTTTAAATCGTCTGGGAGTACTAGCATTTTGCCATTCGTTAAATCAGAAGCGATGAGCTTTAAAGAACCGCTTGGTAAATCACCAAATGTATAAATGCCTTTAATTGCTAGTTTTTTATAAAACCATTTTTCTAGTGCTTTTCCCTGATATAATCCCATTTTAAAATATAGATTTAGCCATTTCAGAAATGACAATCCAAACAATGTTCTAGGTGGATCAAGCAACGAAGAAACATCCAGTTCATCTAACATCTTCTCTATTTCAGTTGAGGTAAATCCAGCTGCGATAAAACTTGCGAAAATAGCACCTGCACTCGTTCCAGCTACTCGATTAAAATGAATGTCCCTTTCCTCAAGCACTTGATATGCTCCTAAATATGCAAAGCCTTTAATTCCCCCACCAGAAAATACCCCATCGACAATCAATACTTTTCCCCCTTCATCCGTACTGATAACTCCGTAAGAAATGAGAGCGTTATTAAGAACTTATGTCGAAAATGCCGTGAAAATGTTTCTTATCTAAATTAATTTATTTTGATTAGATTTAGAAAAAGGAAGTATTAAGGTCATCCTACAAGGTACCATCAGTGAATAATCGTTCCATTCATTTAATAGATTTGGAGATTCTTTAGGATGAAGAAGGATATGACTTATTTATAAAATGTGTAGAAGATGACTTCGATTGGAATGACATAGAACTTCCATACCATGATAAAGAATGTTATAAATCCGATGAAACGAATGATCTATCTCCTTCTAAAGTGTTTAAAAAATATAGACTTTAAAAGGAAAAAGAGAACTTCAAAATTGAAGTCCTCTTTTTATGTACAATTTGTATCATTAACTTTTCGAAACAAAAACTGAAATAGTTGCTTTTTATAATGTGATTAGTTTTCTAGCAATGAGATGCTCACATAACGATGCTAACGGTAAGCCAACTACGTTTAAATAATCCCCCTCAATACGATCGACCAAAAAGACACCTTCAGTTTGTATGCCGTAACCACCAGCTTTATCAAAAGGATCCCCAGTTGCGACATATGCTTCTAACAATGCATCAGAAACTTTTTTAAAGATGACTGTCGTTTTTTCAATTACTGTTGTTTCTGTTCCATCCTCTTCAATGATTGCTACAGCAGTTAAAACTTCGTGTGCTGTATTACGTAGAGTGCGAAGATGTGCCATTGCTTCGAAATGACTCTTAGGTTTATGTAGTAATTGATTGTCTTTTGCTACGATTGTATCTGCGCCAATGACTACTTGACCTGGTGATAATTTCGCAACTGCGCGCGCTTTTAATAGTGCAACCTCTGTAACATATTGCGACACTTCTGACGCTTGTACACTCGTTTCTTCTACATCAGCAGTAACGATTTCGAATGGTATATTTAAACGGCCAAAAAGCTCCTTACGTCGTGGTGATGCAGATGCTAAAATAAATGATCTTGTTGTTTGAAATTGCATAGTCCTCACTCCTCATTTGTATCATACAAAAGATGACGGTATTTGCAAAATTAAATCCTATTAGCTTTGAAGTAGTCCTCTCTAATTTTATTCTTCTCCTTAAAAACTGAGTGAAATTCGTTCAGAGTAATCATTTCTATTGACTTTTCTTCAATAAAAGATGGTAGTTTTACTGGATTCCTGGTTGATTCTTAATACTTCTAAGAATTTTTATAGAAATACCATTTCTAGCTTAATGCCAAATTAAAATGAAAATTGTATTTAAGCTCAGAAAAAAACTGCACCTACAATCATTAAGATTGAGATGCAGCATACGTCATAACATTAACATTATTTGTTCTGAAGTAATATGCTCATTTACTTCAATATCTAAAATTGTTAATCCCATCTGTTTAATAAGATCAACTACTAATGCATTCCCCATACAGAAGTAACGCATACGTTCCGGCATTCCTGCGGTCCAGTTGTCTGGGAATGAGTTTAATCTTTCGCACTCAATAGGTGTTAAGAAACGTTTTCGTCCATCAATCTCAACTATGTGTGTACTACGGTTAACTGAAGCTTCACTTGTTAACATTGTACGGCCTGGCCCATTTAAATCATCAGTTGGAGACATACCACCTTCAGAGAAAATGTATTTATGACCTTCTGCTGATGTACGCTCAATTTTTTTCGGTCCTCGTAAATATGTGAACTTTTCAACTTGAGCAGGTGTTAGATAGTACTTTTCATCTACTGTAACTTCTTCTACTAAAATATCTTTTAGTGGAATGAATTTTTCGTTTTCTACAATTGTTTGTGCTGTATAGACATTCCCATTCACCATCACTCCTGCTGTATGGAAAGAAAAAGAAAACTCGTCCGAAATTTCCACAATATCTTCAGGTAAAGTTACTGTACTAATACGTTCTTTATAAGGTTCTTGTTTTACAGAGAAAGTATTAGCAAAAAATCCTTCTTTAAATACAATATCATGTGAATTATAATCAAGTTGTTTTTCCGCAAAATCAAGTGTATTTTTATATGCGAAAATAAAGACACGACGACGTTTTTGTGCACATCCGTATTCAGCTGCATTCACTACTCGCCATTCCACAATATAGTTTAAATCACGGAATGTCGCTAGCATAATTGCAAAATCACGCCCACGTTGCTTTGACGGTGATTTCAATAAACGATCGACATTTTCCAAAAGTACATATTTAGGATGTGAGTTTTCAAGAACTCGTTTAATCTCCCAGAACAATACGCCTTTTTTGCCTTCAAGTCCTTTTTCATTTGATAAAGTTCGAGCTACGGAGTAATCTTGGCAAGGAAAACCGCCTACTAATAAATCTATGTTTAACTTTTGGAATACTTCATCAGGAACTGTCGTAATATCTTCATTACTATGAATTCCACTATTGAAGTTTCGAGTATAACAATCATATGCATCTTGCGTTTTGCGCGATGGCTCCCATTGGTTTGCCCAAACTGTTTTAAAAACATCTGAGTTCGCTTTTTCCAAACCTAATCGAAATCCACCCACGCCCGCAAATAACTCGACTACATTTAGAGCATTTTTCATATAGCGAACATCCTTTCTTATCTTTCTTTATTATAATGAAAAAGAGTACCTTAAGTCAAGATCAAAACTAATAATACTGCCATATTAATAATATCAAATTAGGCGGAAACAGGACTAAGTACCTATAATTAATACTGTTCCAGCTAATATATTTTAATTTTTTTCAAATTAGGTTCCAATACCCTTAACTTTAAGTCATAATTTCATATAAATCACTTAACTTCTTCAAATTGTAATTTTTTTAATTGTTTATTGTAACTATATTTCAACAACTTCAAATTAAACCACTCACTTGTTTTAGGAGGTCTTCTTCCTTTTGTAAAAACTCTTCTACCAATTAGCTTTTTTAATTCTATTACATCTACAGGAAAATCTCTTGCAACAACAAAAGCTTCTATCATATCATAATCCCCGAAAGTATATTCCTGATTGACCCAGTCAACATATTTCATAATTTGATGAATAACATCAACTGTTGCACTATCTTTTTTTATTTCAATTACTAAATATTTTGATACAGTGTGAAAGTTCGGAATGAATTTATAACCGAAAACGTCCATTTTATCCATATAGTCTACAGGTTTAAATGGAGAAGCTACCACTTGGTGTGAAAGGTAATCCCAATGACCAAATTCTCCATTTGGGTTGTTTTTTATGTAGGAGATAATTCCAGCTTCTATTGCCATTTCATGCTTTATAAAGGCTTCGCTAGATGCAAGTTCTAATATGTTTTCAGATGTTACCTTATATCTTTCACTATGTAACGCTCTTACTCTATCATGTAGAAGTATGGATGTATCGAAGATATTTTCTTGATCGAACATTTTTGATTCATTCGTTTTTAATATGACATCCAATAATGCCTTATTTTCAATGTCATCAATTTTAATAAATGAAAGTTTCCATAAAACTCTAAGCATTTTAAAAGATTGCGGATTAGATTCTAAAACGTCATCCATATCAATACCTTGTTTATAAAAATGAGGAGCCCCTTCAAAAGTACAGATAAAGCGATTCCCTAAATTAAATTCAGTTTTATTCAAAATCATTTGATCCTGTAAATCTTGAAATTTTTTACTTTGAGGAATATCCGCATCTGGAAAGTTTAATAATTTACAGTCTCCTTCTATATTTTTCAATTTACCTACACCGTATATTTTTCTTTTAATAAAGAAATAAACGTTATCTCCCTCTGACATTGAAAGATAATCTGCAAATGTCCCCTCATGATGTTTGCTCCAAACATCCTTACTAGGAATATTTAGATTTGTACTATAAATTCCATTATTAATTATTTCTGATAATGAATCAAAACTATCTAACGTAAAAATATATCCTGCCATTATTACACCTACTCCTTAACTATTTCAGCAACATAGCCTGCATTCAACCAATAACATTGCTTCGTTATCCATTGCCCATCAGGTAGTTGAATTTTATCGTTTCCATCTGCTCCTTTAGGTCGAACGTGCAATACACCATTATGATTTGTTTTAGGAAAGTTATTTTCAATCCCTTTTTTCGTTTTAGTTAATACGACACCTTCATTTAACACACGGCGGATTTCCGTCCAATAATTAAAGAGTTCAACTTCAATTGTTTCCATTGGCATATGCCAAAGTTTAATACCTTTAAAGCGCAAAATATTTTCTTTATCAAACTGAAATACTACAAATAGTAACTGCATTTCGAGAAAATAGTTTCGAATGTAACTATCTTCCCATTCTTCTTCAAGAATTTCATGAAAATCGATGTTTTTAAATGACATGCTTTGTTGTGGTCTACCATTTTGTTGCAAGCGAACTGTCTTAAACTGAATATTTGCCTTTGCAAATTCTGCAACTTTATCTAGTTTAGTTCCCTTTACTCCTAATAAAGCACTTATTAAATTCGCAACAGATGATCGATTACTAGGATTAATTTTAACTTGTAATTGATCAGCAACTTCATAGAAAGTCATACCGATATATGGAGCAAATTTTTCTTTTAACAGCTGTTCTATTGTTTTTTCTTTCAATTCATTTTTAGAAGAAAAATACGTTAATGTTTCTTTGGATATGTATTCCCGAACAATAGATGTCATATATGAACTTTTCAGTGAAAACGCTCGCTGCATAGCAAGCTCATCTGAAAAAGGCTGTTTACGTAAAGAATTTTTATTGGCTCCTTTTGTACAAGCCCCTAAATATAGCGTATCTCCTTCAGAAAGTAAGTGAGCTTTTCCTTGGCGAATCTTATCGGCGATAAACTCCCAGTCTTTTTTGATGATAATTAAATCTTCTTCAGGGAATTCATAAAGAATTGCTTCAATAATTTTATATTCACCACGTTCTAGTTCTTTTTTCCATTCATAAAACATTAACAACATTTTTTGATTTTTCTTCCAAAAACTTGATGTTTCAAATGTATAATTTACTTCTTCTATATAGTTAATAATATTTAAAACGAGACGTTCCTTAGCTGAAAGGCTTTTATCTTTGTTTTGTTTAAAAGGTGTTACTTTAAGCTCTACACCAAGTTCAGCAAAATCCGCTTCTGCTTTACTATTGATTTCATATTCAAAATAGCTTTCTTCTATTATATTACCTAATGCACCTGTGGCTCCTTTTTTTAATAAACGACCTTTTTTGTCGATTTCTCTAAAGGTAAGACCGCGGGCTTGTTGAGCTTTAATTTCTAGTTCTTCAATACTCTTATATTCCATTACTATGTCCTCTTTTCAGATAAATATCTTGTTACTCCACTTCCCATTAATCCTATTATTCACAATAAGTGGTTGATGATTCATACCTTTTCAATCATGAAACGTACTGTTTTCTATGTACAAAATATGCTTATTTATAGTAACTAGTTACTCCATTAAAGCTTTAAAAGAGCTAACTTGTTTTTATACTACTTAAATATCACCCTAAATGTTATTACATAGGTATATATTAACACATAATTGATAAGAGGATAATCATGTGAAAATCCAGGAATCAGTTTATTTGTTGTATTGAAAAGTTTAGAACTACCAAAATTATTCTAAAACAAGAAAAAAATGCCCACTGCATCTAAATGTGCCGTGAGCATTTCCTATATTAGTGAGGTAAGAATAGTAATTGGAATGCAAATAGAATAGCAAAAACATAAAGCATTGGATGTACTTCTTTCGCTTCACCTTTAACAATTTTCAAAACTGGGTAAGTGATAAAACCAAAAGCAATCCCTGTTGATATGCTTGAAGTTAACGGCATAATTAAAATGATTAAGAATGCTGGGAACGCTTCTTCAAATTTACTCCATTCAATATCTTTTACAGATCCAATCATTAATGTACCAACAATGATTAAAGTTGGAGAAGTAATAGCAGCAACACCAGAAACAGCGCCCACTAATGGACCAAAGAATGAAGCAACGATGAATAGAATAGCAACAGTTAAACTAGTTAAACCTGTACGACCACCAGCAGCAACACCAGATGAAGATTCAACAAACGCTGTTGTTGGACTTGTACCAAACATAGAACCCACAGTTGTGGCAACTGAGTCAGCTAATAACGCCTGTCGTGCACGAGGTAATTTATCGCCCTTCATCAAACCTGCTTGCTTTGCGACACCAACCATTGTACCTGTTGTATCAAAGAGTGTAACTAAAATGAATGAGAATACAACGCCATATAATCCAAATGAAAAGACTTGGCTAAATGCTTCAATTGGATTCCAGATTAAAATTCCTTCTGGTAAATGAGGAAGAGCTAACACTTTTTCAATATGTAATTGATTAGTTAGCACTGCTACAATACCAGTAACAATCATACCGATAAATAATGCACCTTTTACATTACGTACCATTAAAATAACAGTGATGAATAAACCAAACAACGTTAAGAGTACACCAGGAGAAGTTAAATCACCTAGCATCACTAAGTTACTATCACTTGCGACAACCACTTTGGCCATACGTAAGCCAAGGAATGCGATAAATAAACCAATCCCTGCAGTAATTGCATGTTTTAAATTTTGCGGGATCGTCGTTATTAGTTTTTCACGTAATGGAGTCAGAGATAAAAGAATGAAAATTATCCCTGCCACGAAAACAGCAGCAAAAGCCGTTAAATAATCAATTTTACCATCAGAGGATAATACGACCGCATAAGTGAAATATGCATTCAACCCCATACCAGGAGCAATTGCGATTGGATAATTCGCACAAAGTGCCATCCATAATGTACCTATTACAGCTGAAATAATAGTTGCCATAAATACTTGATCAAGTGGTACACCTGCATCCGATAATATTATCGGGTTTACAACAACGATATATATCATAGTAAGGAATGTAGTCATTCCTGCAATAAGTTCAGTCTTAACATTCGTACCATGTTCTTTTAAATGAAACATTAATATTCCTCCTTCTTAAACACGAACATTTTTTGCAACATTAAATATAATATTCGCTTATGAGGCGAAATGCAACCCCTTTTCTCAAAGTCATTATTCTCTAAATGTTTTGATTATATTTATATAATTTGCTATTCCAATGATTTTCTTATTATGCAATATATCTATAGAATAAATTCTTTAATGATAGGAATTAATTCTAGTTTTCGACAAAAAATCAAGAATCCCAATATTCAAATATTTGAGCGCAAAAAAACAGACACTGCTAAGAGTGTCTGTTGAATCTTTATGATATTATTTATTTCTCACGAACAAAAGCTTATACCACTGATTCACTAAAAACGGCATAATAGACAAGCTATAAATAATACCTAATTGTACCCCACTTAGTTTTGCAACTTCAAATACACCCGTAAGTGATGGAACAAATAGTACTAAATGTAAACTTATAAATCCGATTAAAAATGCTAGCCAAGTATATTTATTCGAGAATATACCGATTGTGAAGATCGATTCTTTTGACCTCGAGTTGAAGCCATGTACTAACCTTGACAAACATAATGTTGTAAATGCCATTGTGCTTGCTGTTAGGGTATCTCCCGTTGACAATCCCATTTGAAAAGCAATGATGGTTGAAATACCAATTAATAATCCTTCGAGCACCACTTGAGTAGTAAATTTTTTATTTAATAATGGAGTGTTAATATTTCTAGGCTTGTCCTTCATTGTTTTCTTATTATGTGGCTCTAAACCTATTGCAATAGCTGGTAAACTATCTGTAAGTAAGTTGATAAATAACAGATGAACAGGGGCAAATGGAACTGGTAAACCTAATACTGTTGCATATAAAACAACAAAAATAGCACCTGCATTACCCGACAATAAGAATAGAATGGCGTTTTTTATATTGGTATACATGCTTCTACCATTAGAAATAGCCTTGACAATCGTTGAAAAATTATCATCCGTTAAAATCATAGAGGATGCATCTTTTGCTACTTCGGTACCGGTTATCCCCATCGCTACACCGATATCTGCTTGTTTTAGGGCAGGGCCATCATTGACTCCATCTCCCGTCATCGCAACGACATTCCCTTTCTCCTGCCAAGCTTTAACGATACGTATCTTATGCTCTGGTGTTACTCGGGCGTAGACAGAAATATCTGGAACTTTTTCTTGTAGTTGTTGATCAGTTAACTCTTCAATTTCATATCCTTCAATCGCTTCTGAAGGATCATTTAAAATACCAATTTGTTTGGCAATAGCTGTTGCTGTTATTTTATGATCCCCTGTAATCATAACTGGTTTAATACCAGCCTTTATACAGTTTTCTACCGCCTCTTTTGACTCTTCTCTAGGAGGATCCATCATCGCCACTAATCCTAAAAAGGTTAAATCATTTTCGACTGAGGCATGAATCGTTTGATTTTTTCTAATTTCTTTGTAAGCAATCGCTAGTACCCGTAAACCATTCATGGAAAAGGAACGATTTACTTCTTCTATTTTTTTACGATGTGCTGCAGTAATATCAATGATGCCTTGAGATGTTTTGATCTTCACAATTTTAGCTAGAAGAACATCTAATGCTCCCTTGGTAATCAAGACATTTTGTTGATTAATATGATTCACTGTACTCATAAGCTTTCTGTCTGAATCAAAAGGGATTTCCGCCGTTCTTGGAAATTTATCTCTTACGATTAATTCGTCAAGATTGTATTGCTTCCCTAATTTTACTAGTGCAATTTCAGTAGGGTCTCCAATTTCTTTTTGATCTCTCTCCAAGGCATTATTACATAAGATCGCCTTTAAGATAAGATCCTTCTCGATTTCATTCTCTGTATGGAGTTGATTATGTGAAATAACTTTTTGATCAACATATACTTGTTGAACAATCATTTTATTTTGAGTGAGGGTTCCCGTTTTGTCTGAACAAATAACAGAAACACTACCTAGACTTTCAACTGCATATAACTTGCGTATAATGGCATTTTCCTTTGCCATTTTTTGTGTCCCAAAAGCCAACACAATAGTAACAATTGAACTTAATGCCTCTGGTATTGCAGCAACTGCAAGTGAAACAGCAAACATAAAAGATTCCACTATTTCACGGCCTCTAAAAAGATCGATAGTGAAAATAGCTAAACAGATTAGCGTAATACCTAATGCTAATTTTTCTCCAAATTGATCTAGACTTACTTGTAGAGGTGTTTTCTTCTCCTTTGCAGTATCTAGTAAATTGGCAATTTTCCCGATTTCTGTTTCCATTCCAATAGCTGTAACAATTACAATACCACGTCCATTAGTGACAAAGCTCCCAGTGAAAACCATATTTTTTTTATCACCAATAGTAATTTGATCATCTACAATGGGTACTGTGCTTTTCTCTACAGCCAACGATTCCCCTGTCAGCGAGCTTTCATTTATACGAAGATTATAGTTTTCTAATAATCTCCCGTCAGCACTTACATAGTCACCGGCTTCCAAATAGAGAAGATCACCAACCACAATATCTTCTGAATAAATTTCAACAATCTGATTATCTCTCATCACTTTTGCAACTGGAGAAGTCAGTTCTTTCAGATTGTCCAAAGACTTTTCTGCCTTCGCATGCTGTACAGTGCCCAGGATTGCGTTTAAAATAACTACAATCAAAATCACAATAGTACTTCCTACTTCACCTAATAGATATGAAATGAAAGCGGCAATCATTAAAATAATGACTAATAAATCTTTAAACTGTCCGAAGAAAACGGCAATTGCGCTTGTTCTTTTTCCTGCCACCAATTCATTATAGCCGTATTCTTCTTGTCTCTTTTCGACGTCATAATCACTTAACCCTTGTTTTGTTACGTCCAACATATCCATGACTTCAGTTGATGTTTGTTGATGATATTCTGACATCTGATTCACCTTCCAGTATGAAGTTATTAGACTATCATGCTAATTAAAGAAACTTTAAACTATTATCCTATTTAACTTAGAGGCTCGCAAAACTTGAATAAATCAATTTATTGTGAAAAACAGAATAGAAATTAGTTAGTTTAAAAACGGCGGGACTATGTGTCAGTAGTTAACGAATGTATAACCTGTCAGTACAAATTTGTATGCTAGTGTTACTTAAAAAATCTGTATCGTTTGTAGTAGCCCTATCTATATTCAGTAGAAAAAACTCTAGATTTCAACCCCTTTCCCCCTTTTGGAATGCCCATTCTTAAACAGTTAGTAAATTCAATTACATATATCCCCTGGAAATAGAATTTAATGAAATGCATGTCAATTTTGTTCTCTATCTTCTCAACCTCAATAATATTTTTACTTTAACAATACTATTCCTATTTACTTTCCAGTATGATAATAATCGATATAGAAATTAATTTAATTGTAAAATATAAAATAGATTCACCTTTATTTTGTACTTAGTAACTTGCTCGTTCTATCCAACATAAAGCAAATGAACGCCATCTTGAAAATTAGCGGAATTTCGAAGTCGAAGTAGTGGTACACTTGTATGGACATTAATAATATCAACTTTTCAATTGGCTATTTTATTCAAAACATCATACCTAGTGGAAGAGTAGAAACATTCGATAAGAGCCGATTATCGTTCATTAGCTTCTAATCTACCTACTGCAAAATTGCGTATTTCTTTGGGCAGTCACGTATAATTGAATCAAAAAAATCCTAAAGTGACACATTTAAACGTGAGAAAACCTCACCAACATACAATTTGGTGAGGTTTTTTACTATATGTCCCTTGTCAGTTGCATTCTAACTCCAACATTAGACATTCGCCCTGCTCTTCAATTTCTTTCCGATTTAAACAATCCATTTGATAACTTATCAATTTAACTAATCTGTTGACGTTGTTATTGGCAAGGTGACAATGATGGTCGTTCCTCTGCCCAGTTCACTTTCCACTCGAATGTCCCCTTGATGAAGCGATACAATTTGTTTAACTATGGCAAGTCCCATACCGCTACCGCCATACTTACGACAATGAGAACGATCGGCCTTAAAAAACCGCTCGAACATACGCTTCTGATCCGCGAGTGAAATACCAATGC
Organism: Viridibacillus arenosi; assembly: GCF_001955655.1. Lineage (GTDB taxonomy): Bacteria > Bacillota > Bacilli > Bacillales_A > Planococcaceae > Viridibacillus > Viridibacillus arenosi. The sequence continues at coordinate 435,201 of NZ_MSPW01000003.1, forward strand.
CAGTGTCGGTTATTCGTACCATCACGTTTTTGTTATCTTGGTCGATGCTGACATTAATAACTCCACCATCCTCGGAAAATTTGATGCTATTGCCGAGTATATTCGTCCATACTTGATTTAATTGATCATAATCAGCCATTAGACGAACGGCTTTTAAATTGAGCTCGAAATGAATGTTACGAGCGAACCATTGTGGCTGGATCGCAACGATGACTCTTCTAATCTGTTCATCAAGGTTAAACGTGACCAACTGCAGTTGCTGTGACTGTGATTCAAGTAAACTCAGCTTGAGCAGGCTATCACTCATCTTAGACATCCGATCTGCTTCAGCGATGATAATATCGAGATAACGGCTTCTCTCGTTATCTGTGAGTTCTACTTGCTTGAGCGCTAAAGCATAACCGGATATCGAGGTAAGCGGCGATTGAACTTCATGCGACACGTTCGATACGAAATCCCTACGCATCTGCTCCAGTTGATGTAGATCATGAGTCATTTCTTCGAAACTGCGAGCTAAAGTACCAAGCTCACCCTTTTGTTTAATATTCAGCTTAACGTTGAAATCTCCAACTGCTATACGCCTGGTTGCTTGCGTCAGCTTTTTAATCGGCATTATTAGAAACATGGCTGCGACTAGAATTAATAAGCTTCCTGCAATCAACGAATAAGTCAAAAAAGTTAGTGCCCACTTTCTAGTGAATTCGGTGGAAGGTGGTGCTAGCGGCTCTACAAACATTGCTTTCGTTCCCATTTCCGTTTTCAGCGGTAACCCTAAGAAAAAACTAGCAACACCATTCGGATTGACTTGAACAACTTTTCCATCAAGTACTTCCTTTAGTTGTTCATTAGTTACAGTCACCGGATTGTGTCCGTTAAGCGATCCATATGACTGGAATTGACCCGTTTCATCATAAATTCGAATATGATATGAATCAAGTTGCTTCATTCCACTTACGAATGACTCCGCTTCACGTAACGGAAGTGTTTCATAAATCCGGACAATGTCCTGACCAAAGTGAAGTAAAGGGAATTTTAAGTTTTCGTTCAATTTATCTTTAAATACCCAAGTTGACATAAAAAAAGCAATGATAGTGCCACCGATTACGGAGACCAGAAATGTCAATACAACACGTGTATATAAGGATTTGGTCATTTGTCCACCTCAAGCCTGTATCCAAGTCCACGCACAGTTTCGATACGAAAATCTGTTGTAGTAGAGAACCGTTCACGCAAACGTTTAATATGTACGTCTATCGTTCGATCATCCCCAGCGTAATCGATCCCCCAAATCTGATCTATCAACTGCGCGCGAGTATAGACTTGCCCCGGTGTTCCAGCGAGCTTATACAGCAATTCGAACTCCTTGAGTGGTAAAGTAAGCGAATCTGCCCCACTCATCACCTTAAATGTCTGTCGATCAAGGATGATGTTCCCAAACTGGATCGTCTGTGTGGAGCCAATGCGGTATCGTTTCAATAGTGCCTTAACACGAGCCGTCAACTCCAACGGATCGAATGGTTTCGTCAAATAATCATCTGTTCCAAGTTCGAATCCTTTCACTTTCTCCCATGTTTCACCTCTCGCAGTGAGCATAAGTAAAGGAAGATCCGGATTGGCTCTTCGAAGATCCTTGCATAACGTCCAACCATCCATAATCGGCATCATAATATCAAGTACTACAAGATCCACATGCTTCGAGGCGTAGACAGTCAGTGCTTCCTTACCATCCACAGCTTCAAGTGTTTCGAATCCATCGTTGCGTAAAAATAAACAAACGAGTTCGCGAATAACCGCATCGTCGTCAGCAACCAGTATAGTAGGCATCCGTTCCCTCTTTTCCATCTCATATTGAAGTAACTATTATACTATAATTAAAATTGATTTACTCCTATTCTCCCTTTATTTGCGAGAGTAAATAGAAGTCCCTTACTTAAGGATAAATTATTAGACTTTAGCAATCAGGTATAAGAATATTATGATTTTCAAATGCTGCCTTCTATGCATTTGAAATATACAATTGTTTTTTCATCTTCCCCCTCATCCTTTACATCCATAATAATTTTTGCTCACCTAAGCAAATAGTATGGTCAATTCATATACTACTCTTCTATAAGGTACATTCTAAATCAAAAAAACCAATCTCTAAAAGTAGAAACTATTACATCTATACTTTTAGTTGTAGTAAATACTAAAACTCTTTAGATAGATAAATTAGGCTTCGATTTTTTCTTTTGCCCAACATTTATCGTGCCATCAAAATCATCTCCAGTTATAGAAATTGCAAAACAGCAATCGTCCATTATAAACGATCATTAGATGACGAATTCAAATTGATTTCATAAATAGAATAAGAAGAATTTCAAGTACAATAAACAAATAATCCCACTGGATAAGTATCCAGCGGGATTTTCTTGTCATTAAATGCTAAACAACTGTTTGACTATATATCAAGTACCGCAATACGTACGGTATGGTACTGTTGATGTAGGTACCTTGGCATATTCTGTTTGTTCTGCTGAATACTCATAAGGATTTGAAAGCACAGTCAAAAGTTGCTTCATCACACTATAGTCACCTTGCTTCACTGCTGCTTCTAGTGCAGCTTCAACCCGATGGTTTCGTGGGATTACCGCCGGATTACTATCCCGCATCAACTGATTCGATAATGCTTGAGATTGCTGTTGTCGGCTTAGCCTAGCTTGCCAGAGTTCATACCACTGAGAGAATTCTTGAGTCCCATAAAGGGCAGTTTCATCCATAGCATCTAAAGTTAAAGCGCGAAAAGTATTAGTATAATCTACACGATACTTCTTCATCATACTTAAGAGTCCGTTAATAAGAGCTTCATCTTCGGCCTCTTCATTAAATATCCCAAGCTTAGCTCTCATTCCTTCGAGCCAATTGGTTTGATACAACTCATTAAAACCTGATAGCTGATCTTGGGCCAATTCGATAGCCTGCTCCAGATTATCATGCAGTAAAGGCAATAGGGTTTCAGCAAATCGCGCAAGATTCCAACCCGCTAGAAACGGCTGATTGCCATAAGAGTAGCGCCCTTGAGTATCAATGGAACTGAATACTGTTTCTGGATCATAGACATCCATAAAAGCACAAGGACCAAAATCAATGGTTTCACCACTAATGGACATGTTATCTGTGTTCATCACTCCATGAATAAAACCAACGAGTTGCCATTTGGCAATAAGCTTTGCTTGATGTTCAATCACTTCTTGAAGAAGAGAAAGATATTTGTCTTCATTAGCTTCAATATTAGGAAAATGACGCTCAATTGTATAATCAGCAAGAGTCTGGAGTTCCTCTATTGTGCCGAAGTTTGCAGCATATTGAAAGGTTCCGACACGTATATGACTAGCTGCCACACGAGTCAATACAGCACCCGGTAGTTCCGTTTCGCGTAAAACAGGTTCACCTGTTGTTACTACTGCAAGACTACGGGTAGTAGGTATTTCAAAGGCATGCATTGCTTCGCTAATGATATATTCTCGTAGCATTGGTCCTAGTGTTGCACGACCATCACCCCCGCGGGAGTATGGTGTTCTACCTGAACCTTTAAGCTGAATATCAATTCGCTTACCATTTGGTGAAATGTGCTCACCTAACAGTATTGCTCGGCCATCTCCCAGCATATTAAAATGGCCGAATTGATGCCCTGCATAAGCTTGAGCAAGTGGCGAAGCGCCTTCAGGAATCTGATTTCCTGCAAATATTTCAATACCGTCTTCTTTTTGTAATTCTTGAACGTTTAAACCCAAAGATGTTGCCAACTCACTATTAAAAATTATCAACTCCGGCGAAATGGCCGGGGTTGGATTGATGCTTGAAAAAAATGACTTTGGCAAACGGCTATAGCTATTGTCAAAGTTCCAACCTACTTCATTATTTTTTGTCATAGTTTCTCCTTTTGGTCTTTATATATACTTTCTCTTAAATGAAGTAATAACGAAAAACACTTTATATTTTTTCGTTATCTTCTTTCTATAAAAACACAATGCATTTCTTTTAATGTTTACTTCTGCTTATTAATTATACCGTTTGCACAGTTTTAAGTGTTTTTTATTTTCAGTGTTGCGGAATTTAAGAGCCATCTATCTTCACTTCAACTCCAATGGGTTAGACAATGCTCATAAATTTATATAACTTTAGAATTACCTCATATTATGAATTGTCATGATTATTAGTATTATTGAAATAAAATATAATATCGGTGCCTGGTTCCCTTATATATTAGTAAGTATACTTAAACATGACAACGTTAAGAAAAAGCCTAATACATACAGAAGGAGATTCCCCTCATTCCTTACAATGGATAGAATCGTGCCTAGTAATAGAAATGGATATGCTAAGAGTGGTAGTAAATTAAGCAACATTTCGTTTTTCATAATGAAATCATTGATCATTTCTATAATTATGAGAAGAAAACCAATATTGAAACTTGCCAATTTTACTTTATAAGTTAAATTCTTCAGAATAGAGGTGTGTTGTCCAGTCCACTCTCCAAATAATGCTTTAATTGATATTCGATCTTCTTTACTATGTAATTTTGGATAAATAGGCTGTAAAAAAGGAGCCTTACCTTCTATTGATTCATACCCCCATGCTATTTCATTTCCATCAATGCATTCTTTTGTTACACCTTGTGAATATTCTAGGTTATCAATGTATTTCGGATCTAATAATCTTTCCGGGTCAATAGAAAATGCTAATCTTTTCCCTTCGTGATCGCCAAAATATCTTTTCTTATTTGGGAAAACTCCATAATGTATAGCTGATGATATATTTATAAATGGGTGTAAATACATTTTCATCCTCCCCATACTCGGATCAACTGGAATCCATCCTTCATTTTCAATATAAATTTCACTCCATGCATGAGGTGAAAATTTCTTAAGTATCCAAGTTCCATATAACATTCTTGCTGGAATCTCGATAGCTCTACAATACGAACAGAAGATTGCACCAAACTCTCCGCAGTCACCCTTCTTCCTTTCTTTAAAAACTGCAACCCCTCTTCCAGAAAGATGTGAGGAGTACTTGTATGTTTTTATAATATATAGAAATAATTTTTCAGCCTTTTCAATATCTGTACTTACTCCTTCTACAATCCTTTGTGCTTCTTTTTTTATCTCTTCACTTACAGGTATTAGATTTGTAGAACGCAAAAAGAACTCCTTTTCTTCTTTTGTTATGTTAGATGTATAAGTTTTATCTCTTCTGCTACCTTGATAATCAATTGTTATTTCTAATTTTTGACCTGGCTCTAACTTGTAATACCATAGATTATTCAAAAAGGAATGCTCAGAAATTTTTTCTGGTATAAGATTAGGTTTTGTCACGATATATTGTTGTGTGGAAGATTCTTTTGGTTCTGAAAACCATACTTCAACATTTCCCTTAGTAATATTTTCGTACTGATATTTCATTTTAAAATTTTGCTTCCTCATACATCACACCCCTATACTTTTTGTTTTAAAGATAACTATTAATCAACACATATTTTCAATTCACTCGATCGCCTTCACTCAAATCCATATTATAACATTTTTGTAATTTCAGTTAATTATTTACCTTTTATTAAAAAATCCCCTTAAGTCAATAAAGACTTAAGAGGAAATTTCTGTTTTAGAGTAAATGAACAATTGTTTGAAATGCAAAATACACGCTAATAATTGTTAATACAGTAGCAACAATATTCTCTACCTTACTTCCAGTTCGAGTTGTAAACGGTAATCGCACTGTGATTTTTAGTGGAAAGAATAACTTAATACCATTTTTTGTAGCCATATCAAGCAGATAATGGCTGACCATTCCAAGTAATACGCCTGCTGTGATTGATTCATTCGAAATATATGTATTCATAACAACGAACATTAATAATAAAAATAGTAAACTATGCGTGAACGATCGATGCCCAAATATCTTATTGACGACTTTTGATGTGATACGGAACGTCCGTCCTATTTTACTGCCACTGTGGCAAATATCTGGTATCAATGCTCCTATTACACTTGAACCAACGAGTATTAATGGATCGTAATTTGAAATTTGTGCAAAAGCAAGACCTGCTGTAATGCCGCCTAAGATGTGAGTATTTCCTGTCATGCTTGTAATTCTCCTTAATTCTATTAATATGTGTGCCCTTTTACATTACACTAATCGTAGTCATAATTATATATATAATAGTGTTTTTTTGATAAACAAACAAATGTTTTGTGTTATTTTACCTAAGTTCATCATCTCCTAATAAGAATCATATTCTTTGAATCAACGCTAGCATAGCTATAATTTAGTGAAAATAGTAAGCCCTACAATAAAAATGCACCCTAAATGTTATTTTTGTATAACAATTAGGGTGCATTTCTATATTAAGTTGTCTTTACTTCTTCCATAAGCTTATCTATTACATCTTATTATCTCTAAAATACAATTTAACTTATTAAAATTACCTCGAATTATCAGAAATAATAATAGGTTTATCTATGTATTACTTAGCAACTTGAAAACATGCAGTTATATCAACAACCTCTACTTCACCGCATTTACTTTTATGCAACTATATTCTTTAGGTATATAGAATTTATTGTAAACTAATGGATAATCCTCATGAATAAAAATACTCTCTAATAATAAATCACAGTCTTCTCCACCATCTACTTTATGTTTCTGTGAAGAAGAATTAACAGAAGCTGAACGCTTTATGTCAATCGTAGATCTATTTGCAAGCTTATAAATTCTAGTTTCAAGCATTTCTAATAATTGATCATTATCTTGTAAATCTAAATTCAATTCAGCTACTGCTTCAATTGCGATATTCGTAAAGGCATAGGCAACAACTTCCCCTGCACTTTTATACCACCTCTCAAACGCAACAACGGCGGCGGACTTCCTACATAATACTTGCTGGGTATATTCACTATCCAAATCAATTCTGAAACTCATCTCAACATCATCTATTTGTTTCGTATGAGATTTATACAGAGGATTCCCTATTTTTTCTATACCTATTTTTTCATTATTTATTGCTATCTTCGTAATAAAATTCCCTTTTCCATGTACCCTTTTCACCAGTCCATCATCTTGTAAAAGGGAAAGGGACTGTCTTAATGTCATTCTACTAACTCCGAACATTTTTGCTAATTCAGGTTCTGCCGGTAATTTGCTATCTAACATAAACGTTCCATTCATGATGAGTTTATATAATTCATCATACACAGTTATATACAATGGTTTTTTTCTTTCTTCCATATTTGCAATTTTGAATTCCATCTTCACACACCTATACTATTTTTAGATTATGGATCCTCATCAATTTATTTCATTAATATGTATTATAAAGTTAGTAAATCATTACATCTATTTCATAAAAAATGTGTCACAGCTTATTATCTGTGACACATTTACCTGAACTAACTTCCGTTAATTAGTTTTTTCTAATTTACTTAATAGAGTCACAAACAATCCTAAACTAACAAACGCAATAATTGAAAGAACAATTAGGATAGTTGAAATTTCTACTTTATCAAGCATCGCTGCAGTGTATGTGATACCGATAGAAGCAGCCACATTCAATGTTAAATTGTAGAAACCGATTGCTGTTCCCGATTTATCTTTTGGTATTGTTCTAATACATGTTTCAAGCATAGGTGCATACATGAAAGCAAATGAACCTGAGAATAGCATCATAGAAATAACAAAAATGACAACAGTGCTTCCAACAAATAAGCCTGGAATTAACAAGCTTGCAGCAATACCAATAAGTGCAATAGAGATTGCCTGTTTACTGCTTAAATATTTTGCAATTTTCCCAGAAAGCATACCAACGATTATTGCTGTAATGTACCCAGGGATTAATAATAATGAGATAACATCTAGTTTTAAGCCATATACTCCTTCAAGAATAAATGGGAAAGTGAAAATATAGCCTAATTGAACTGTATAAATGACAAATGCAACTGATAAAGTTCTAATGAAATTCTTATTTTTAAAGAAAGAGATATCAATTAGAGCTTTAGGGCTTTTGCTTATATACACTAAGAATAACGTCATAGCAATGATAAAACCAATTAGATACAGCCAATTAAAGTTTGAAATAAAGAGAATAACCGATGTAGCAATTGCTGCAATCAAAAATAAACCAATTACATCAACATAGCTTTTTGTAGACTTTTCTTTCGGTAGATATTTCATGATAAATGGAACAAGAGCTATTGTTACTAAAGGAATTATAAATAGAGTTGTCCAATGTAAATATGTTGAAACATATCCACCTGTTACAGAACCAATTACAAGTGACAGAGAATAACTACTTGTACTAAACCCTAAAAACTTTTTTTGCTCTGCTTTTGGCAAATGCTTTGTAACGTAAATCACATATAATGTTTCAGCAGATGCTAAACCAGCTGTTTGAATAATTCTCGAAAAAAGAATCATCGCATACGAATCTTTAAAAACGTAACCCATCACAGAACCAGCACAAATCATAATAACACCAGCAATTAAAAGCGTTCTGATATTGATTGAATCAGCTAAGGAAGCGTATACAACCGCTCCAATACCAATTACAAGACCTGCAAGAGTAGCTTGCCAACTAACAGTTGTTACTGAAATTCCAAGGTCATCTGCTATTGCTACTGAAACTAATTTAAACGAATTATCAATAGTCAATGCGAATACAAAGAAAAGTAAAATTATAGGTACTGCCTTTTTTACATTATGGTTTTGTGATGCTGATGATTTTTCACTAATTGCGACCATTTTATGGCTCCCTGTCTTAAGAAAATTTAATTTAATCTACTATTTAATATAATATTCAAGACATGGAATCTACTTCGAAATTGTGAAGCAGTTAAATACTCTTTAACTGTTTCCTCTAACTCACACTCGTTATATTCCACTTAAATAATTATTAAGCTAGCTCTAATGCAATTTCCATCATTTTTGTAAACGCTGTTTGTCTTTCTAATTGCGTTGTTTGCTCATGTTTGAAGATATGATCACTAATTGTTAAGATACAAAGAGCATTTACACCTGCTTGCGCAGCATTCATGTAAAGTGCAGCTGACTCCATTTCTGCGCATAAAATGCCCATTTTACTCCATCTTTCCAATGCTGTAGGATCAGCATTATAGAAGACATCACTAGCAAGAACATTCCCTACACGAACAGGAGATCCTTTTTCATCAGCGACCTTCTTAGCTTTCTCAAGTAACTCATATGATGCAGTAATTGAATAATGACCTGGTAAATTAAATTGGTGTGCGTAATTAGAATCTGTCGCAGATCCCATTGCAAATACGATATCATACAAGTTCAAATCATCTTGAATTGAACCTGCTGATCCAATACGGATTAAGTTTTTAACGCCGAACACGTTGATTAATTCCCATGAATAGATTCCCATGCTAGCTGTTCCCATACCTGTACCCATTACTGAGATTTTTTTCCCTTTAAAAGTACCTGTATATCCAAGCATGCCACGCACTTCATTGAACTGTACTACATCTTCTAAATAAGTTTCCGCAATAAATTTAGCTCGTAATGGATCACCTGGTAATAGAATTGTCTCTGCAATTTCTACTCCATTAGGCTTAATGTGTGGTGTTTCTTTGTGATTTGTACTCATCAAATAAGTCTCCTTTGTAATTGTTTTATAAAGTCGTTTATACATTAAAGTACTCTATTTCTTTAGAAATCTGAATGCGCTTACTTTTCAAGAAAAAATAGACAACTTATATATCTAACGAACAACTTGTATAATAAGTTGTCTAATTGATATTATATAAAAATACCACATATTCATTTCTTTTTTCAATATATTTTTTACATTTAACATTTTAATATTAAAAGATTTTCGGTTTTTATACTAGATTTGATTGAAACACCTAATTTATAAAGAAATAGACTAGTTCTTCTTAAAAAATATATAAGCACCTTCAACTAATGGCACTTAGTTTTTTGACCCTGTTTCAACAATATGAAAAAAGGGCTGCCAAATAAGTCCAACTACAACTTACTGACACCCCTTTTTATATGATTTACTCTTTTTCATATTTCTAATAACTATCTACCTAATTCACTTTATTCACATAAATAGTCATACTATTCAAAAGTTGAATATTCGTAGATCTTAGCTCAAACCTATCAACTTTCCTAAAGCAAAACATTTATGAAAACATCATTATATTACAATAAATATTGTATTTTTTCACTGTTGTTATTAATAAATCTTCTAATGTACTCTCCATAGCATATTATTTTCTTTTTATTTTTGAACCGTATTTTTTATATCCTCGAAAACCGTTCATAAACATCATTCAACGTCTTACAACCCAATTGTTGAATTTCCGCTACATATAAGCTCCACAGTTCTGCAGTTAACTTTGCATCTCCTAATGCATGATGACGATTCACCACTGAAATACCATTTTGTTCACATAAATCCTCTAGTTTCACATTTTTTGATTTTGGTTCAACAATTTTATATAGGAAGGAAGTATCTACAATCCGGTGCTTGAAAGGTGTGCGAAATAACTTTGAGCTAGCATGTTGCATAAAATTGCGTTCATGATTAGCGTGATGTGCCACAAGCGTACAATCTCCTTTAAATTGAAGAAAATGGATGAGAACTTCGGATAAACTTGGCGCTTCTATTAATTGCTCATTTGTGATACCAGTTAGCTGAATAATTTCCTGGGGAATGTTCCGATCAAAATGAACAAGCGAGTAAAATGCCTCTTCTTCCTTAATAATTTCCCCACTCATTTTTATTGCACCAATCGAAAGTATTCCGTCTCCTTTTTCAGGAGAGAAGCCTGTTGTTTCAATATCAAAAACTACTACATTTAGTTCGTGTAAGGGCGTATTTAATGCTTTATCTTGATTCACCTCTTTTTGCAAATGCCTTAAATAAGCCATTTGCTGTGAGTTTTGAATATCACCTATTCTACCAGTGTTTCTTTTCCCTTGAATTCCTCTTAATAGTTGAATAAACGGTTCAAAAACCATTGTTAACACCCTTTTTCGATAAGTGCTATCACATAATCATGCAGCTTCTTACCATCTTTTAGAATTCTTTTTATTTCTTTGCGTTGTTCTTTTTGAAGACTTTCGATATGCAAGTAATGTGTATCTGTATAGGATTCCACTTGAAATAATGTCAGGCGATATCTTAATAGCATTAAGAAATTGTCTTCACAATCCTTTATTGCCTTTGAATATTCTTTTGTTTCCTTCAAGCATTTCATTCTATCTAATGTAGAAGTGTCATAAATTCCTTCTTTTATAGACAATACTCGAATGGCATTCACATAAGGTAAAAATGCTGCATATTTTAGATTCACACTACCTTGGTACATACCATGTTGTTCTACTAAAATTTGACCAAGTGGACCAATGACATTCTTTACATGTGTGACGTTCGCCATAAAACGCTTTAACACGGTCTGATTTTTTAATTGATATTGGTAAATAACCATTTTCAACTCTTTTACATACGATTTTTTTCCTATTAGAACCCTTGCATCATAAAATATTTGCAAGTAACGAATGGCATCCCAGCTTTCATCATCCATCCATTTTAGAAGCTGTTCTTTCCATTCATGCATCGACTTACGCCAAAGTGGATTTGAGCTCATGACATTACCTTGACAATATGGATAACCAACGATGTAGAGACCATAAGATACTTCTTCACCGAGTTTCTTAAAATAAGTATCATTATCTACATTCGATATTTCATATATCAATCCATGATCTTGGTCACTGATAACTCCTTGCTCAAACCTGCCGCCACTCCCTGTTATAAACCATGAGAATTCACAGGGGGGGCTACCCTTCTTCACGCGACTGATAGCTAAATCAAATACTTTGCACATTACTTGATCATGAAACTTATTGAGAGAAACAGAATCAGCTAGGTAGGCGGTAATATTTTTATCCCTCCATTCCTTTATAGATTCATATGTTTCAACATCTGTTTCCACAGCAACACTTCCCTTTTTACACCAAAAGCCCCTTAAAAGGGGCTTTTGACATATTAACGTTACTTAGTTTCTACTACTGGACATAAGTTCGACTCTTCTAACAACATTTGCTCAGGATAGCCGTAGTTACCATGTTCACTCATATCAAGTCCCATGATTTCCTCTTCCTCGCTAACACGAATACCACCCATCACTTTTTTCATGATATATAAGATGACAAATGATACAGCAAATGCATAAGCACCCGATGTTGCAACCCCCATTATCTGTACACCTAACTGTTCAAAACCACCGCCATAAAGTAAGCCCGGTTTACCGACTGTCGCAAGTTCAGGTGTAGCAAAGAGACCTGTTGATAATGTACCCCATATACCTGCTGTTCCGTGTACGGATAATGCGAAGATTGGATCATCAATTTTTTTCTTTTCAAAAAATCTAGTACTATAGAATACTATGACACCAGCTACAAACCCAATGACTACAGATGCCCAAACATCTACGAACGCACATGATGCTGTAATTGCTACTAAACCTGCTAGTGCACCATTTAAAATTGTTGTAATATCAGGTTTACCTAACACTACCCACGAAATTAGAGTCGCTGCCACCGCACCAGCTGCTGCAGCAAGATTGGTATTTAAAGCAACAAATCCGAAGAAAGCACCATCAACTGAAACAGTACTACCCGCATTAAATCCAAACCAACCAACCCACAGGATTAATACAGCTAAAGCAGTATAAACTTGGTTATGACCGGCAAGATTATTCGCTGAACCATCCTTATTATATTTCCCAATTCTTGGTTTCAGCAAGATAGTCGCTGCAAGAGCTGCCATTGCACCCGTTAAATGTACAACTGTTGATCCTGCAAAATCTTGTTTTCCATGCTCAGCTAGCCAGCCACCACCCCAAATCCAGTGTGCAATTACGGGATAAACTAATACTCCAAATAGAATAGTGAAGATGACGTATGCTGAAAACTTCGCACGCTCTGCAAATCCACCCAGTGCGATTGTAACTGATATACCTGCAAATGCTAGTTGGAAGACGAAAAATACAGTTGTAGCAAGTCCTGAATCTTTAACTAATTCTCCTGAATAGAAGAAATCCGACATACCGACAAAGAAATTTGTGTCACTACCAAAGATAAACCCATAGCCTAATGCCCAGAAAACTAATGATGCTAAACCAAAAGTAAAGACTGTTTTCCCTGCTACGTGACCTGCGTTTTTCATTCTTGTAGAACCAGCCTCAAGTAAGATAAATCCACCAATCATAAAGATTACTAAAATTGCTCCTAGCATCGTCCACAGGCTGTTCATCAAATACATAACATCCATCCTCAAACTCCCCTTTTCACCATGTTAGTTTTCTTATTATTTATATGTAATAAAAATTAACATGTTATTTATATCCTTTATTTTACCTCGTTTTCACTCCTTGTCAACAGAATTTTCAGAATAAAATGAAAATATGTTATAAAAACTCACATGAAAAGGATTTCATTATCGCTAAAAAAACACTTGTATCCATATTCATTAGAAAATAAAAAGAATTCATTTTGAAAAAGCATGTTCAAAATGAATTCTTTCAAAAAGTCTATGTATTTTTAAGCGTTACAGGACTTATCCAATTGAAAATCCCTTCAATAAAAGAGCCACGTTGGAAATCTCTATAATTTTTAATCGCAACAATTTATCTATTCAAATGGAATTCCTATTAAAATCATAATTCTTTTTCTTCACTACGAATAATCGGAATAGCTGCAAGAACATTTTCTATTATAAAAGTACGTTTAGCACGCTTAACAAAGCAATAAGCTTGAAAATTATCTGATGATATTTTAATGATCTTCACACGTCGTTTCGTTATGTCTCCACTGCTCGACATATAAATCATGTTCACCAATTGATTACGCTGCATTGCTTTCAATAATTGCTCTTTAACATTGTCCACTCCTTTTTATCCATCATAAAGAACATTCGTTCTTACTCAGATTAAAAAATAACTAAGCGACCAAATTAACGGTTACCTAGTTTTAAGTGTAGTATCAAAGTTAAAGAGTTATGAAAGTTAACATTAAAAATGAACTGATCTTAGTCTAAACGTTTGATTATTTTTTTAGTAGCTCTTCTTCAACTAAAGCACCCATAAATTGATAAAGATAAAACATTACTGTTTTTATGGTTTTTTATCTATAACTTTTATAAAAACCAACCTTCAAATCCTGTATTAACAATTCGAAATACAGCGTTTTATATTTAGATTCCTAAAATAAATCTGATTTTTTCAACACCATCTTTCGAGTAAATTAATTTTTATAGTTTTTTACTCAGTATTTCTCCAGGTAAACTGCCAATTTCGCAAATCCTCTCAGAGACAAATCCTTGTTTAATTAATATTTTCCTTGAAGCAATATTATCTGGGTCAATAATGGCTTTTAGTTTCTTTAATTCTGATTTTATAGCTTTTTCAATCAATACTTTCGCTATTTCACTTCCATATCCTTTACCCCAATACTCTGGCTTTATCATATAGCCAATTTCAGCTACTTCGTCGTTTTCTTCATCCAAAGTTAAATGTCCAAGTCCGATAAATTCATTGATTGAACTATCGTAGACTTTGTATGAGCCAGAATGTTCATATTTTTCATTTCGTTTTAATAACTTTTGAAAATTGGATTGAGCCTCTTCAAAAGGAATAGCGTACTCGGTAATTTGTGCCATAACTTTCTCATTAGAAACAAGACTGAAATAATCACTAAAATCAACCTCTTGAAATTTCAGTAAATTTAGATTGTGCATTGTATTCCTCCTAAACTCCCCTTTTGTTTAATAACATTTCTTATTTTTATAGTAACTTAAATCGGAAAAATTCGGTACTTTTTCGTTTGGTAACTTCTCTCGATTTTAAACAACTTAATCATCTCAGCATGTATAAATTTTAATTTAAATTCAAACTTTCTAATATACGCTTTCTAAAGTACTGTTCTCGTTTTTCCTCTCCACTTGTAGTAATTAAATTTGCTTGCCCATCCTTAAACTGCATGAAAGGATATTCATCTTTTTCATCACAAGGTATCCATTCAGATAAACTTTCCCTATTTGGATTTCCTGTTTTAATGAAGTTAGACCAATAATCTGTAATGACATCCATCATCCCCCAGTCTAGTTTTCTCCATTCTCTATGAGCTCTCCCTGGCTTTAGAGAACCCATTGTAAACCATAAATCCCCAGAGTGATAGGCTCCATAAAACTCTTCATTTTTACCTGGAGCTACATGGGCAAAGGAATAAACAAAAGGTTTTTTGGCCACTTGGTTCAGCCCAGCGGATAATAACAATCTCTGTAAGCCATCATCACTGAAGGCACGTAAGAAAGAAGCATAACTTTCTTCTTTTGTTGAAGTTGAGTAAAGAGACAGGATGTCCTCTCCATGCATTGCTTTAAGTTTTGTAACTAATATCTCATTTGAGGCTGGGCTTTCTGTAGAATTAACTGCCATCAAGGATGTCATTTCATCTGTAGTTCCACCCATAATAATATCAATACCTTCAATATTTCTAGGATTCATAAGGTCAATAGACTCTTCAGTGAACACATAACCATCTAGTACCGTTCCTTGTATTCTGGCAGCTAAGTCTTCTAGAATAGTTGCGGACGGCATTACACCCTTTTCTTCAATATTTTTAGCAAATGGCGGTTTTAGGAATTCCTCCATTTCCATTTCTCGAAGTTCCTTCAATGTAACATCACGACCAAACGATTCACGGATAGCTTCTTTTGAAAGAGTGGCAGCTTCTTCTACTGTAGGAAATGGTTTTCCTGCTCCAAAAGCTTCTCCCATAGCGCCTGGATCATTTAGGAATCCAGTTAATCCACTTTGAATGATAGCGCGTTGGAAAAGACCTTTTGCAAGTGGTGAACGTAGAAGATTCATAACCTGCATAGCACCTGCAGATTGACCTCCAATAGTGACTTTATTTTTAGCTCCACCAAAGGCTTCGATATTTTCTTGAACCCATTTTAATGCAAAGATATTATCATGTACAGCGTAGTTACCACACGCACCGTGCTCATTTTCTTTACACAGTTCAGGTAACGTCAACCATCCAAGGAAACCTAATCGATATTGAACTAATACAACGATTACACCTTTTGCAGCTAGTTTGGTTGCATCAAATTTAATATCAGAAGCACTCCCATAATTACCTGCACCACCATGAATCCAAACATATACAGGTAACTTTCTTCCTTCTTGTACTTCTGGTTGATAAATATTTACTACTAGACCGTTTTCACTTACTGGTGGTCTATATTCTGAAGCATAGTTAAATTCACTAAACCAAAATGCTCCTTGGCAATTTGGATCTGGATTTTGCAGAAAACGATCTCCATAATGGTCACAACCTCTTACACCCTCCCAAGATTTTGGAGGCTGAGGAGCACGAAATCTATTTTCTTTCCCCGTGTCTGCACCAATCGGTATCCCTTTAAACACAGTTACACCTTGCGTATCGGATGGTATTCCGATTACTTTTCCATAGCGTGTTTGGATAACTTCACCGTTCATTCAAATTCCTCCAATTTATCTACTATTATCATTTATTGAAAAATGATACAAAGTTTTAAATGAATCTGGATAGACCAATATAAACATATAGACTGTTTTTTTCATTATCATTTTCCCATTACCCGAGTCATGACATCTTTAAACAGTAAATCTACCTATATATTAATTAGATAAGCTATTTTTTTGTAATAATGCTTATCAAAGTACCAAAAGCCATTTTTATCTCCTCACTCATTACTGAAAAGAGATCTCGTAGCAAAAATTAGATAATTGAAAGATGACAACAATCAGCCTTTAGGAATCATCAGTCAATATACAAACAACCAGAAGGACATTGTGTTTTCGTGACATTTTGAGGTGATATAGGGCATACCTTCTTAACGGGAGGGATTATTTGTTAAAAAGGATATTGATAATTGCTGGAATACTTATAGTAGGAATAGCTTCATTTAGCCTGTTAAATCGGCCTTTAGAAGTTGATACTTCTATATCAACTAAAGAGAAACAAGAACCTTTAGCTACTAAAGAAGAAGTTCTAAATATAACTACATTGAAAAGAGTAAGTGAAAAACTTCATGAAAAATACGAGGGCTTTGTTGTAAAAATGACTTCAAAGAAAGAATTGGTGATACAAGTTGAAGCGAATGAAGAATATTTTAAATCCGTTAAAAAGGATATGGGGTCCATTGCAAAAAGTATAATTAAATCCTCAACACTAAAAGACTATACAGTTGTTGTAGAGAGGCTGGATCTATCTATCATTACAGAAGAAGTTAAAAATAGACAGAAAGAACTTAGCCTTTTAACATCGACTTTAATGGAAGGACTTAAAGATTACGACATAATTGAAAATATAAATACGGATTATCAAAAATCCATTACCATTCATACATCCATAAAGACTTTAGATAAAGATACATATAAGTTTACTATGGGACTTGAAGAGAAAATAAATGAAATCTTACATTCTAAAAAACTGAACTCAGTATCTCATATTGACTCATATGAAATAAAAATTTTAAATAACAAAGGGAAAGTAGTAAATTAGTCAGCTTATAAGGCTAAACAACATTAGCATCTCTACTTATGGGACTTTTCACAAAAGCAGATATTCGCCAAGCCTACCTGATTTAAGTGAAGTGACAATTAATCACATGGTAAATAACCTTAAGGGTAGCTCATTTTGGTAGACGGATGTCTAGCTCCTCTGGTGAAGGTGACTAGAAGATCCCATTGCAAATGAACCCACAACCGCTGCACCTTTTATATGGCTTTGTTATTCAGACCATTCCTTAAAATTCTTCAACAATAAGTAAGTCTTCGTTTTAATTTCCAATAGTAATACCTCCTTGAAGCTTTTAAAGATTTTGTATCATTATTCTTCAACTAAACTGCCCAGTTGTTTTATGTACATTTCTTTACAATCTTTATAGTGCCATTAACATAAGTATCCAATAAAAAACTCATCTCACCTCTAAGAAATCTATAGAGGTGAGATGAGTTTAATCAATCTTTTTTACAAAGCTACATTTACACTATTAATTTTTTAAACGACATTACCAAGAACCATTTCTTGTAGTCCATTTAAACCACGATTTCCGATTACAACTAAATCTACTTTGCTGTCATATACAATTCTCATAAAAAGTTTGAACACATTTATCTCAAATTAAACTAAAGCACCTCGTTAGTTTGAGAAATTTGTCGTCTATTATTCTTGAGTTTCTACATCACTTTTATATTCTAATATATCTCCTGGCTGACATTCTAAAGCCTTACAAATCGCATCTAAAGTTGATAATCGAATCGCTTTTGCCTTTCCATTTTTCAATATAGAAAGATTAGCCATCGTTATTCCAACTCTCTCGGAAAGTTCTGTGACACTCATTTTCCGTTTCGCTAACATGACGTCAATATTGATTATTATTGCCATTTTATTCACCTCAGACCGTTAAATCATTTTCAGATTTTAAAACAATCGCATCTTTTAAAAGCTTTTCAAGAACAGCAGCAAATACTGCAATTACAAGCGAAGCAAAAATAACAACCATTCCGATTACTATGATACCTGGGGCGTCGTCCATTTCCGCTATGAAATAAAAGAGTGGCATGCCTACCACATACAGAGTTGTAATTATAATTGCACAAAATTTTATATTTTTTAAAGTTCTTATAGATAGTTCCGAGAAAGCTTTGCTCTTATCAATATAGATTAAAAGTTTAAAAGCTTGATATAGAGCAAAGTAAAAAGGTATCGCCGTTAGGTAAAAATAGATTATTACAAGATATTTAATATAAGTAATATTTGGAAACAATTCTGCTGCAAACTTCGCGATCTCAGGCACTAAAAAGATGCACAAAGCAAGAATCGGAATTCCAATAAGAACAACAGCTACCTTTAAAAAGAGCGTTGATACTTGTTTCATAAAAAGCACCTCACTTATTTATTATAAATATTATCTTATCACCGAATTTATCGTTTTACAATAAATATATATCGATTTTTTTATTCATTTATTGTTATAATAATACCTTTTTAACCCCAGACAAAATAGAAGCATTCCTCATTACAAAGAAATGATCCATAACTTTATAACCTTTAATTAACATTGATACACACCCCATTCGATTTCTCTACAGATTCTAGAATAATTCTTCATTTACAAAATTACTTCTTCGCCTCCAAAAAAGTCCCTGCTCGTTCAACCTAACCATCTCCGTTAGTACAATATGTTCCAAACAAAAACGGTAATCCTTCTTTCCGCTCCAATATATTACAATAAAAAAGAGCGCCTAATCCCTTTTGTATCAAGGGATTAAGTACATTTTAAATATTATAATTTTAGAGTTAATTGATATTTTTCGAACAATGTAATTTTGTTGGATACTTACTCTTTTTTTCTAATTGTTGTTCTTTTTTAACTCAAAGGAAACATGAATTATTGATTCATCATTTAATCCTGGCATCCATCTATTTTCGAACAATTAGTTTCTCAAAACTATAATATGATTAGTATTAATGGCATCAGCCCTCACAAGCTTCGTCATTGCTTTGCAGCGGACTTTATTCGCATTGTTGGAGACATTCTCCTTCTTCGTGATCAACTCGATCATAATGATAAAACGACTTCTCTATAAACCAACATGGCGAACTGCTTGAATTATACAGTATTAATCAGTATTTACTTCGTATATACAAGCCTACCTTATTTGCTTCGCTTTCACATTCTTTGAGATATGAAATATCAAAGCAGTAAATCGGAATATTTAATTCGTAATTACCAATTATTACAGAGTCTTCAAAAAAGAAATTAGAAAAATGTAAATGTCTTAGTGATAGCTTTGCGAAAATTTCCAAATGCTCTTGAGTCTTAATTTCAAATAAACCGTTATGAGGAACAATAGTATTTTTTATTTTTTTAAAAAGAGAGAACTCTTGCTTATCTAACACCTTCTTCAGGTATCTGAAAATATACTTCCTTTTACTTTCTAGTTCTGGGCAATATATATACACTGGAGTTTCCCCATTTTTCCTAAATAAATATCTAAAAATTTCTAAGAATTTTTCTTCTATACCAAAGAACTCTTGAGTTTCAAAATCATTTCGCGGATTAAACAATATCATTAAATTAATGCATTCCTCGTTAGTTAATAACCTATTAAAACGATCAAGATTTCCTGTAATAAAATGTTTATAAGCTAACTCATCTTCTTGAACATCTAATCTTCCAAATTTCTCTATTAATAATCGTTCAACCTCTGAAAACTCTTCTATATTCAAAACTACTTCATCTCTTTTCTATTTCATAGGTAATGCTAAAAAGCTACCATTTTCAGGATTATAAAATCTAGCTTGTAGATAATAATTTTTTGTTTCATGATCGTAATAATAACCTGCATAACGAATAGTGTTGTACTTAGCAATTTCGCCTTTTTCATCTAACACATTTCCAATCACACCATACGTATATGAACCTATTTCATTGTTACTATTATCTCGAATCGAAATAACATTACCACGTTGATTCGTCCAGTAATGGAATATTTTTTCTTTCCAATTACCTTCCGAACCTTTCTTCTTCACAATCATACCAAGCGGCGTATTACCATTCCATTGATAATATCTATATTCCAATATATTATTGTTTTCTTTAATGATTTCCAGTGTTAAATTATCATTACCATAATAATATTCGTATGATTTAGAACCCACAATCTTTTTACTCCGAAGATTTGTTTCATCATATTCATATCTAGCAATCTCTTTATCCGCTAAATCTGTCACTCGAACTTGTTGACCCAGTCCATTGTATTCATACTTAAAGTTTTCATCTTGAGTTAGATTTCCATCATCATCATAGTTGTAGGCCTGTCCATTTTTTATTTTGATTTGATTGGCTGCGTTATATTCAAAGGAATCTGTTTGTTTAATCGATATGCGTTCTTTACGATTGCCTACTGCATCGTAATCATAAGCATTTGTTGAACCATCTGGCAGTTTTTCATTTGTTAACTGACTATTTGCATCATATTCAAATTTAGATGTTCCTTTGTCACTTTCTTCTTGTCTTATATTCCCAGATTTATCATAGGTGTAATGGAATTGACTTGCTACTTGATCTTCTTGTTATACTGGATTATTTCTAAAAGATTAAATTTATTGAACTGATTGATTCGTTCAAATAAATCTGTATTAACCTTGATAGAACTTTCATTATTTGCTATATCTTCATCAACTTTGTAGCTTTGAAGCAATTTCTCTAGGGGTCATCTTTTTCAAGTTCCACTGATATCGATAGTTGTTAGTAAGCCCGAAATACAATTAATATGCGCACCTTTCCGGTACGCACGACGAATGGCCATCTATCTGAAATTTATTCAAATAGATGGCTATTTTGCACATATGGCTTGGATATTTTTCGACCAAGGCATGTAGCTATTTAAGGTGGGGGCTATTTGACGCTTACAAATTAATTGGCGACGGTGTTGCTATTCCGAGTCGTTATGCAAAAGAAGATAATAATTGGTTGAATCTATCTCGCTCCTCTAAAAAAGCGCAATGGCCGCTGTATTGGAACGGAACTAGCTTCGAATTTTTGATCAGCTTATTTGTTTCCTCAGCTTGGGTAAACGGAACGACTTTATCATGAATTCCGTGAATAATTAATGTGGGTACATCGATCTGACCAAGATCGTTGTAAACATTTTCATCTCTAAGCGTGACCATAATGGCGGAAGTCGCCCAATTCGCCGCTTGTAATCCCATTAAAACGAACCAATCGGATTTCGGTTCGGAAATATACTGAAAGAAAAAAATTCCCGTTTGGTCTTGCAGCATTTGCGGTCGGTCATGATTTGTATCTTCGATGATTTTATTTGTAAATTCTTTTGGAACGCTAGATGGAGAGGCAGCGTCAATCAGGACGAGTTTAGATACCCCATACCCTTTGTAACGAGCCATATAACGAATCGAGATTGCGCCTCCTGTAGAGTGTCCTGCCAGTGTTATGTTTTTTAACTGTAACGCTTCGATGACCATGCGGACATCATCTGCTAATCTATCGAAACTGTACCCGCTAAAAGGTTTATCCGAATTGCCATATCCCCTCCAGTCCATTCCGATACAACGATATCCAAGTGTTGGAAGGAAGTTGAACTGATATTCGAACTGGTTATGGTTTAGCGGCCATCCATGAATAAAAAGTATCGTTTTATTTCCCTTTGGATTGATGTCCTCTATAAATACGTTGACGCCTGGTTCGACAGTTACAAAGTATCCCAGGTGTATCACCCCAATTATTAAAAAGTAATTTCCCATTAAGATATTCACCCAAGGCAGCGTGTATGCCTAATTTCGGCGTTAAACTTTGTTGAGATATTGCGAAGAGGTTTCTGATGAATACTTTCTACCTTTAATTAAATAAAGAGCTGTCTGAACAACTCAAAGATCTTCTACTAAAGCACCCGTTAGCTTAATAAGGAACAATAACTGATAAACTAGGTTTAATGTATTCTCCTGTTGAAGCATTAAAGCTCGCTGCTTTCATTTCTGTCTGGTCACTATTCTAACCTATCACTAATATTAGGTTAATATTTCTCTCTGTGTCTTTTCTAAGTATAAAATTATAACCTTTCGCCCAATATTTACCGGGATAAATACTGCCCGTTTTCAGTGCTATTTTAAGCAACTCTGGTGAATCATACTTAATATCTTCCAATATTACAAACTCCTTTTTGGGATAAGGAGATGCATCATACGCTGTTAAATCATCTGCTTGATCAATTTTCCCCTTATGAATGATTACCAAAAAAACTTATTAGTATCTGGTACTCCAAAAGCAATGTTTGAAGAAAGAAAACAATTCTATCTGTGATTTCAACTTTAGAACCTGAAGTACTTAACCCATTTTCTCTACAAAAAACCAGTAGTTCTTCTTTTAATCAGTAAAAATTTCTGAAATCTTTTTCATTCAAATCCCTTGATAATATGGGTCGCATTTCATTCACCTCTTTTGTATTTAAATCCCATTATAGAATATTGGTTTCCAAATGTCCTTGCTAATATTTTTTTAAACTCTTCTTGTACTAAACTGCCTCTTTAGTTGAAGAAGGAGCTTTTTTAATTGCACTTTTACAATAAAACTACATAATTAAAGATTGGTATAATATTAATAAAATTAAATATTTTACAATTTAATATTATGTTTAAAAGGTAAATAGTGTACGTTTGTTAATTAGAAATTTGAGTTTTTTTAAACATTGAAATTAATGCCATACCAATTACTAATACAATGCCTAAGAAGAATAGTAAAAAACCAATTGGAATCAAGAAAAAGGGTTCTTCTAAGGTACCGTCTGAAGCCACGTTACTCCCTATTATTGCTTTTGCAATAAGGCAAATTACTCCTAAAAAAATTGGTGTAGATGCAATTAAATACTTTTTCATAATCATTTTCCTCCCATTAAAAATTAGTTTAATCATTTTTTTTATATTCCAAGATATCACCTGGTTGACAGTCTAATACTTCACATATTTTTTTTAAAGTTGAAAACTTGATAGCTTTTGCTTTTCCATTCTTTAATATTGAAACGTTCGCCATTGTGATACCTAGTTTTCCCGATAATTCAGTAACACTCATTTTCCTCTTTGCCAGCATTACATCAAGATTAACTATGATAACCATGTTACACCTCAAATCGTAAATTCGTTATCCTGCTTTATTTCACTTGCTCTACGCATTAAATAAGAAAGCAAAGAAGTAAATACAGAAATAACAATTGCAAAAAACAGAATAAGCAAAAGAATCATTAATAGATTAGTGTTGTAATTTCTAATGATAACGGTGTATAGCAATGCAACAGCATATAATGCCCCTTCTATCATTGCTAACACACTTATTAGCTTTAACCTTTTCGCATTTTCAACTGTAAAATCATTACCCACGCTAATATCTGAACAGATAATCCAACCTACACATAAAGCTATAAAGTATGGAACTCCAGTTATCCAAATAAACACTAAAAAAGGATTAAATAACGGCTTTAAAGATTTAGATTCTAGTAATACATTCCTTCCGATTTCTGGTCCAACGAAGATACAGAATAACAATCCAAATAATCCGCAAAAAACAATTATTAATTTTAACCATTTTGCTAATTCCTTTTGTTTCATAATTCACCGCCTTCTCAACTTCCTATAGCTATAATAATAATTAAAAAAACATCCTTAGTCAATAATCTTTTATCGTAAAACGATAAAAGATTATTGTTACTTACATTTGTTGCAAAAAAAAGACCAGGCTCAATACCGATAATCACCTCTATTTGTTACCTGCCTCGTTAGTTCAATAAGTTCACGTTATCCTTCTTAGATCAAACCCCTCGTCTTTGTACAGCAAATAAGAAATCCCACTTCTAAATTAACAAAAAAGATCGATTCCTTTAAGGAATCGATCTTTTACTTGTTAAATGTTCGTTTGTTTTTATAACTCGTTTATTGAACTAAAGCAACCGCTAGTTTAAGTGCATTTATTCACAAACTTATACTTCTTTTTTCATTTTGGAGGGTGTTAGAGATATACGAAGTTCTACAAACTGACTGTATTTTTTAGTTTAAGAACCTTTTTGTACTTTATATAGCAAGCTATTCTCCAAGGAATTAAATAACAAATAACAAGTAAGAAAATTAGCATATTGAGTGTACCTGATTCGATAGTAGAAATATGTTGTCGAAAATAATAACGTAAAGCAATCATAATGGCGAAAGTAATTATAAAAGCAGGACTTTTCTTAGCATAAATTAAACCATCATTTCGTATTTCATAATCTGACCATAAAATAAGAGGAATAGAAAAACCCACTCCTAAAAAAATTGCTATTGATAATTGAAGGTATGTGACGTGCCCAGAAGCGTTTAGAAGAAATGAAAATCCTGGTGTTAAAAATAGAATAGGAAGAATTATTCGCCCTCCTCTACCTTTGGTTGGTTTGTACATAGAACGGATTCTACGAACTAAAATGAACAATCCAATAATTAGAAACATAGAAGTAGCTGGTATTGCAGTTTGCATAAAAACCTCCCTGAATTATGTTTTAATATATCTATTATTACATAAATTTCAATAAAAACTATATTTTCACTTATACAACTAAGCTGCCCCTATAGTCCAATAAAGAAAAAAGAGCTGCATATGCAACTCAACGATCTTCAAGTAAAGCACTCGTTAGTTGAATAAGCATGTATAACAAAATATTCTTTGGTAAGTCTAAATCTAAGGTGATAAATGTGATTCGTAAAATATTATTTACGTCAATTCCTATACTTTTCCTATTTAATCTAATTATAGTAAGTGCACAAAGTACAACAAATATTGAACTTCTTGATATTCAAAAACATAAGATTATAAAAATCCCAATAAATCCCGAAATACAATTAGAGACCAAAAAAATTATTGAAGAAATTGACAATATTGTTGTAAAAATAAAACCTATTCCAGACAAAGGTTTTATAGTTAAAATCCCCTTAACTCCATCTCTTCGTATAGAAAATAAATGGGTGAATACTTTGATTGATGAAGTTATCATTATTATTCCCGAAGATGAAAAGCCTTATTTACTCATATTTGATAATGAAAGTAAGCCTCATTTTTTCACCATTAAAACAGAAATTGATACGTTACTAAAAACTTTAGATATCTCCCTTTAAAAAAGACCACTTATTGGTCTTTTTATTTTGTACTTCTTCAACTAACCTACCCCTTTAGTTGAATAAGAAAAAAGAGCTGTCTAATGTCTAAACAGCTCAATAATCTTCAAGTAAAGTGCTCAATTGCTGAAGAAAGTTCTAGAATTTTAATATGAAATTACTTCTTGAATCTGGTCATGAATATTTCCCTTACTTAACCC
>NZ_MSPW01000040.1 GCF_001955655.1 Viridibacillus arenosi
ATCCGATTGTATGTACTATTTTTTAAATCAAAAATTGCAAAAGAACCACATATGAAGACCCCTAAAATCATTATTGCTGTAAATAACCAACCTTCTCCCCAAGTAACTATCAAAGAATATAAACATCCCAAAGCAACAGCTAATGAACCATATTTCATTCTCCATTTTTCTAGTTTCGATTGTTTTTTTTCTTCCAAAGTTTTCTTCCCTCCAATCCTGGTTGTTAGCACAATAGCGGTTGCTCTTACTGAACAAACGCACCCGTTAGTTGGATAAAAGTTATTTCTTCTTTCTTGTTTGAATGTATTTTTCCGTCAATAATCCAGCATTAAACACCGATAAAATCATGATGAAGAAAAATATTACCCGACCGGTTGGTTCCCTCTTGTCAGCAATAAACTCAATACTAGAAAAATTAACATAAACAAAGCCAAGAGCAACAAATATAGATAAGATAAATTGCCCTTTTAAAGACTTAATCATAAAATGCCCCCTATAAATATTCTTAAACTGTCCTGCGTTAATTTAAGAAAAAAGTGCCACCCCCTGACTTGAAGTAAAGCAACCCTTTTCGTTCGATATTTTACATATATTAACTTATTCAACACATTCGCAAAAAAACCTCTTCTTCAACTAAACTGCCCCGTTAGTTTAAGTGCATTTTTTCACAATCTTTATCGTGATTTACTTACATATCCAAATAAAAAATCATCTCACTCCTAAGAAATATATATATGCTAGATGATTTTTATCAAACTTTATTACAAATTATTAATCAATATTACAATCGAAATAACTTTATAATAAATAATCTATCTTTTTTACAAATCTACAGCTGTACCACCACTAATTGTCCATGATGGTCCTGTCCCTCTTGCAGCTTCTTTTTTAGTCCATTATTTAAAGCATATAAGAGACATGGGGAAAAATATGCAATTAGATTTGCTTAACTCAAACGTAACATGAAATATTGATTCTTCATTTAATCCTGGCATCCATCTATTTTCGAACAATTAGTTTCTCAAAACTATCATATGATTAGTATTAATAAAGACAAAAATAGTCCTGGTTCTTATAATTTACATAAGACCAGGACTTATTTTGTTAGAAC
>NZ_MSPW01000041.1 GCF_001955655.1 Viridibacillus arenosi
TATTTTCTGTCATGTTTTTCATTCTCCTTTCGATATATGTCTTTAAAGGATTTTCTTGCACGGAATAAATAGGTTTTTAATGTACCTAAATTTATATCCAGCATTTCAGAAATCTCTTCGTAACTTAATCCAAGTACATATTTCAATAAAATTAATTGCTTATGTAAGGGGGTGAGTTGATTCAGTATTTCTTCAATTTCTTTTTTCATCTCAATTTGTTGAATGAAATTTACGGTTTTAGTGAACGCCCTACCGATTCCTCTATGAGTGAGAAGCATTTTATTGATGATGTTCAATCGGGCTTGAATTATGAAGATGGAAAATACTTTGGGGAAATTAATCGTATATATAACAATTTAAAAGGTGATTCTGCAAAACTAGATCCTGAAAATATAGAGATAATAGGTGCTGTGGTAACAGGAACACCAACAGAATTAGCTGAATTAAATGATATGGATACGGTTCGGGCAGCTGTACTAGGCGTAACTGTAAAACCATATTGAAAATAGATTGTTGTAACCATAGTTTGTGAAGAATTGTACTTAAATTAATGAGGTGCTTTAGTAGAAGATCTCTGAGCTGTTCAGACGGCTCTTTTTGCTTATTCAACTAAAGGGGCAGGTTAGTTCAATAAGCGCGGTTGGGTTTGCATTAAATTTCAAACAAAGTAAATTAGTGTTAATATTAAAATAATGTTTAGTTAATAATCCAAATAGTCAAAGAACAGGTCTGCTATTATGGTTTCAATGAGGAGGAATAACTTATGAAATACATTAAAGGCTTATATGTATCACTTGTACTAATGATGTTAGTTATTTATTTTGGTTAACACAACAGTATTTAAAGATGAATATTCAGGTATTGCTATGTTCATTTATTTAGGCATATTTTTAATGGGAACAACCTTTTTTATAAATGCCAAACAATTAAAAAATTAGGATGCTTAAATCAAGTTGTTTAACTAACGAAGGCGTTGATTTAAGATGGAATAACGTTCTTTTTTGGTGGAGTTATTGAATTATATAATTAGTATAGATGGGAATGAGGTTGAATAAATGAGGATCTT
>NZ_MSPW01000042.1 GCF_001955655.1 Viridibacillus arenosi
GAATTAAATGATTTTTTTGATGGAAAGTCAACAAGTACTATTTCAAAGGTTGTAAAAAAAGCAAAGAGAATAACGATACTCCGAAATATAGGTATCTCTTTATTTGTCATAGTTTTCTTGTTAATTACTTTAAGTTTGTCTTGGTTGTTTATTTTAAGGGGAAGTCAAGAAAAGGCGATGCGTGATATCGAGTTATTTAGCAGAATCACTAATCCTAATATTGAGTTATTAACGAGCCAAAACGAATCAAATGGTGTATTTGAAGGGATTTTAACGTTTAATCGATATAAAGAGATTGAAGGGATTCCAGTAGATTGGAGTAATCATGTTGTTAGGTATAGTCTGTTTGGTGGAATGAGCCGTTTCACAGGGCATTCATTAATACAGAATTGAAGATAAAGAAGATGGACTTTATAGAAATTATGACAGTGAGACAAAGCAAAGAATGATGAGCTTTTATCATCCAGAGGTATTGTACAGCCAAATTCGTAATGACCTAAAAACCTTAAATAAATTTACAGATGATACTTTGATCGAATTAGGGGTTTCATTTAACCAAAAATATACACCGGAAGAAGTTCGTGAATTAATTCCAGAGAATATAACACTTAAATGGTACTGGGTAGATACTTATTCAGAAGAAGACATTCAATCATTAAACAAACACAAATATAACATAGTCTTCTGGTAAAAGTGAATCGTCTACAAGCTCAAAGTGGTCAAAAGATATGTTCACTTCTCTTTTCTGTTTGCGACACAAATCATAATAATGATTAATTGCTACTCGAAATAGCCAACTATACGCTTTGTTTGGATCAACTGAATCAATATTTAAAATAAATTTATAGATGGATTCTTGTATAATATCTTCAGCATCTCGAGGGTTTGCGCCATTTTTAAT
>NZ_MSPW01000043.1 GCF_001955655.1 Viridibacillus arenosi
TTATTCAATTTACTGTTAACGGGACAAGCTTCGGGTTTAGGACAATTTTTAAGTGGAATTCTGTGTATTATAGTAGGAGTTATCGTAATTATTATGCAGTAGTAATAAACAAGAATTTCAATTTTCCACTGAAATATTATGAATGAAATCACTTAAAAAACGGGTGCTTTAGTGCAACAAACAAGTTAGAAAAAACATCTTATCTAAGATGTTTTTTTATTTTCAAAACGTAGAAAAATAGATAGAAACGAACATTTGAAGTAAAAGTTTGTTCATTTATAATAAAGTTTGATTAAAATCATCGCTCCTCTATAGATTTCTTAGGGGTGAGATGATTTTTTTATTTGGATATGTATGTTAATTTGACAATAAGTTTTGTGGGAAAATGTACTTAAACTAACGGGGCAGGTTAGCTTAAATATACGAGTTTTAGAACAAATAGTAGGATCTTTTAATTAATCGACAGGGTGTTTTTAGCATCAGTTTATGGAACTTTCTTCATGAAGAAAAATAACAGAGAGCTAAAGAATGATTATTTAATTTTGTTTAGTAATCGGGCCATATTTTTGAAGATCAGCAGGAACTTTTGAGAAGGAAGCCGAAGTTAATATTATGTTTGTGTTATTCAATTAACTTGTAGGTTATTGTGATAATGAATAATTATTGATACTTCGTAATAATATTATACGTACAAATTTAGCTTTATTCTTTCAAATTTCTTGTGTAACCAAAACTATTTTTTACATAAATAAAATTTAATTATGAAGGAGATCGAAGTTATGGAAATTTTTAAGGGAGTAGAAATGCTTCATCTTGAATTTAATGGGATTATTATTCATCCAACTCTTTTATGGAATCAAGAAATGGCTGTTTTAATAGAC
>NZ_MSPW01000044.1 GCF_001955655.1 Viridibacillus arenosi
CTTTTCTAATAGGTGCCGGGGTTTTATTCACCTTAATCTATTTAATTAACGATTCAGCTCGAACAGAAGTGTTGGCTGGATTTTTAAAAATATGGACACTTGTGTTAGGCATCGATTTTTTGATTGCCATAAGCAATTTTATTTGGCCGAAAAGGGCAAAGGGATAACAATATTATAATACCGCAATCCAATCGGGCGCGATTGTTTAATAAGCGTCGCTGTTCTAATTCAACTAACGGGTGCAAGAGTTTAAGATCCAAATGCCGAATTAAAAAGCAGCTTTTCCTATCGAGCTAACGCCGCAGGTTACTTTACTAAAGGGAGACGAAAAAATAAAATGGTAGATTTATGTAGTTGTAATAAATATTTAAAAGTTGAAGCCGATATAGGTGCAGACGCTATATGGTGTAATAAATGTTTTAGTAACTTTGATATAGAAGACGTTCCGATTTCAATCAAGTTGAAGGCTGAATTACAGGAGTGGATTTTACAGTATGGAAAATGGATTGATTGGGAAAATGATGGAATAGTCCCTAACGGGGTAGAACTTGAAGAAATACATAATAAAAAAGGTTTGATATTAACTGAAAAAGTACAAAAAGAACTAGCAGGAAAATTTAAAGTTTCGTTTTCACCTTCTACATATGCAAAAAGAAATGCAAATAGAATACAGTAACCCTTATTGAACTAACGGGTGCTTTACTTGAAGATCATTGAGTTGCATAGGCAGCTCTTTTTTCTTATTGAACTAACGGGGCAGTTTAGTTCAAGAGAGGTTTTAACTTGTATTCAACAATCGGGCCATCTAGTTGAAGAGGAAAAGTGAGGGAGAACT
>NZ_MSPW01000004.1 GCF_001955655.1 Viridibacillus arenosi
AGTTGGGGGTTTCCCCCTGTGAGAGTAGGACGTTGCTAGGCACATGAAAGCACAGCTGATTTAATCAGTTGTGCTTTTTTTATTGTTTATAATAAGGTCTTTTAATAGATAGATAATTTTGCAGTCGTATAGGAATAAAACTATTTATTTACATATTTTAGGTATTAGTGAGCTTTGATATAATATATTCAAAAAGATTGGTGGATTCTTATGACATTAAAAAAACCATTAGTTATTTTACTCCATGAAATTTATGGAGTTAACGATCATATGGAGTATTATAAAGTTATTTTTAATGATGCAGGATTTGATGTAATGGTTCCTAATTTACTAGATAGAAAACCTTTTCATTATTCAGAAGAAGCGGAAGCATATACATACTTTATGATAGAAGTAGGGTTTGAAAAGGCGGAGTTAATAATTGAGCAAATTATAAATGAACAAAAACAATTTTATGAGGATATTTATATTGTTGGATTCAGTATAGGCGCAACGCTGGCATGGTTATGTAGCGAAAAGTCAGTATCAGCTGTTTTCGCTTTTTATGGATCGCGTATTCGTCAATACTTACATATTAACCCAAAAGTTCCTACTGTGGTTTATTTTGCTGAAAAAGAGAAATCTTTTAACCCTCAAATAATTCTTAAGCAATTACAACAAAAAAATCAAGTTTATACTCACTTAGTGAATAAAAGTCATGGCTATATGAACCCCTTTGATAAAAAATTTGATAAATTAGCAGCTGATGAATCAACAAATGAAATTTTTAGATGGATTAAATTGTAGGTATTTATTTGATTTGTTATAATATATATAGAACAGAATGGAGTGATACGTATGTTTCTGCAAATTGAGCCACAATCAGATGTGCCGATATATACGCAACTAACGCAGCAAATTATTGAAGGTATTGCCAGTGGACAGTTAAAGCCTGGAGAGTCCTTACCATCAGTTAGAGCATTGGCAGCTGATTTAGGCGTAAATATGCATACGGTTAATAAGAGTTATCATGAATTAGAGAAGAAGGGTATGATACTCATTATCCCAAAGTCTGGTGCAGTTGTTTCAGGACCAAATGATTTAGGTGTGACAAATGCGCAAATACAACAAGTTGAGAGAATGCTACGACCTGTGGTTGCAGAAGGGCTGGTCGTTGGATTGGGGGCACAAGATTTACAACAACTTGTGCAAAAACTAATAAAAAACTTGTCATAAAGGGGCCTAAAGGAAATGGATGGATATATTTTTTCATTAGTTATGTTCGCTGTGATTGGTTTACTACAAGCATTTGTACCATATTGGATTAAAGAGACGATTGTTTTTGGCGTAACCGTACCAGATCAGCAAGTCTATCACCCTATTGTGAAAGCATCTAAAAAGATATATACTTTAACACTTTTAAGCATCCTAATCATTATAGTGGCAGGTTATATTTTATGGGAACTAAATAGTAGAGTGAATGATGAGTTAGCCGTTATTGTGGGAATATCCCTACAATTTATATTGATCGGTATAAGTATGGTGATGTATTTTATATTTCATAATAAAATTACGAAGTTGAAAAAAGTAGAGGAATGGGGAGCAGACCTGAAACAAGTAAAGGTAACAGACTGGTCTGTACGGGCACGTGATGAAATGTTACCGATATTCTATTTTTTACTACCAATCTTTGTTGTAGGTGGCCTAATTATTTACACTTATATGCAATATCCATTACTTCCTGAAAAAATTGCAACACATTGGGGGCCTAACGGTCAGCCGGATGCCTTTACAGATAAAAATAGATTTTCAGTAATTGCATTACCACTCATTTTATTAGTGATGCAGATTATGTTTGCAGGTATTATTGAGTTAACACGTCGCTCTGGAATTAAAATTAGTGCGACTAGAACGCAGCAATCCATTCGTCAGCAACTGGCATTGAGAAAGTATTCGAGTTGGTTAATGTTTTTAATGACCATGTTAATAACAATTCTCTTTAGTTTCTTACAATTGACAACAATTCATAGCGACCTAGTAAGTGAGAGCGTGATGCTTATCATGTTCATTAGTTTCATTTTTCTCACGATTATTGGAGTAATTACTTTTGCAGTGAAATTGAGTAGTTTAGGTGAAGCTAAAGGGACTAATTATTCGTCTTCTGGCATTACAGATGTAGACGAAGACCAGTACTGGATAGGTGGTCTTATTTATTTTAACCGCAATGATCCATCAGTCTTTGTAGAGAAGCGATTTGGTGTTGGGTGGACGGTAAATATGGCTCGTCCTACTGCCATTGCATGTATTTTCGGGCCGATTGTATTAATTATTTTAATTTCTATATTTGCATAGAACGATGAAGATGCTGTAGCTAACATATCTACTTAAACACGTCTATAGAGCCGATATAGACCTTAAAAAGTAGAAATATAAACTAGGTACATCAAATTATCAAAGAGCTTTATAAGGTATCTAATGACGATATCTGAGTAATGAGTTCATCGAATAAAAGGACCACATTTACAACCAAACTACTTAATTTGTAACGATTTGTTCATGTGGTGTTCATATTGGCAAAGTAATGTTACTACCATAGTAATAAAAAATTCTATGGGGGAATGACATTATGGAGGCAAAATGGAGTTTACGCTTAATTCGTTTAGCAGCAATTTTTGGTTTGATTGGAGCTGGATTAGGTTCGCATATGGCGGGCTCTGGTAGTTATCAATTCCGTCCGATTCATGTTCATATTTTATTAGTAGGTTGGTTATCAGTGTTCTCATGGGGTATGTTCTATCGCGTCTATAAAGTGAAATCAGCAAAATTAGTAGCGGCGCATGGATGGACTGCAATTATTGGCTCTATTGGTTTAACGGTCGGTATGTGGTTAAACGCACTAAAGCCATTTAACGTGAACGAAACATTCGCATTAGTCTTTTATATCGTAGGCGGAACGATTTTATTGGTAAGCTTTGGTTTATTCATCATTACAACATTCATGATCGATACTAAGGGTAGAAAATGAAGTAATATATATGAGAAAAGCATCTTCAGAAAATAGATTGAAGGTGCTTTTTGCGTTTTTACACACATATAAAACAAGAACTGATAATAAATCATTTAGTATAAGGCTTACAGCATAAATATAATTATATTAAGTATTTTAGCCCTTATTTGCAAAGTATTTCCCGGGAAATACTTATAAATCAAGTCAAATTAACACTTTACCATCACTTTGATCGAAAATTTCATAGGTGAAGTAATCAATCAGATCATACAAACAAGAAATTGCAAAATAGTCCTTTAACGGTGTAAAATATTGTGTGAATCGATATTGATTTATCGTATCGTATCGTCCAATTTATAAAAGGATGTGATTAGGGTGGGATATGAAAAATACTTACCAGCTACTACAAGAACTCATGCAAAGCCTTTTAATAATAATTTGGCGATTCTTTGCATGGGGTGATTAAAGTATCATCGCCGTTGCATGTCATATTATTCATTGAAATGCTTTGCCCTAAACTTCAATTATGATAGTGAAGGAGCGAGTTCCAATGAGATATGTGAATGCACAGGATATTATACCGCAAAAGCTGTTAGCTGAAATTCAACAGTATGTACAGGGAGATTTACTCTATATTCCCAAGCTAGAAAAAAACAGGGTCAAATGGGGAGTTCATTCTGGTGAGCGTAAACGGCTATCTATACGCAATGCACAGATACGAGATGCATTCCGAAATGGATCATCTTTAACAAACCTAGCCGAGCAATACAATTTATCTGTGGAAACAATAAAAAAAATTATTTATACAAAATAAGTCGTAATAGCTGCTATCGTAACTAGCAGCTATTTTTATGTAGAGTTTAATTATAAAAATAATCCCCAATTGTAAACCTGATATATATGTAGTAAGTTGAATATAAAGGAAGTGATACGAATGGAACTCTTTATGAATGTAGAGCAATACCAGTTCGTCAAGAAGCAGGCTAAGAAATTAGCTAATGCTTATGCGAACACCAATGATGGGCATGTCCTTCAGGCGGTACAGGCGCTAGTAATGGAGAGTATTAATGAGAAACTCATTGGATTAGATGAAGATAGCAGTAGTATTGTGAAGCAAATCGTAACTATAAAAACGAAGGAGCAGCTTGAAAATTTTATTGAAAAGATAAAAGTTTATGTTACGCCCTTTGAAAAGCTAACTGAAAAAGAACTAAAAAAGCTCTTCCCAAAAGATAAAAAATTGAAAGTTCCAGATTTAAAAAATATAGATTGGACTGAAATTTCTTATTTAAGTTGGTTCGATTCTGGAACTAACCGTAAATATATTGTTTATAGAAATGATAACAACATTAAAAGTATCCGAGGCGTCTTTAGTCAATCTAGTAAAAAGGGAATATGTACTATTTGTAACCAGCATCAATCAGTCGGAATGTTCATGAGCTCTAAAAAAGGTAAAGCGATAGGCACATATGTAAAAAGAGGAAACTATATTTGCGTAGATAGTGCAGCATGTAATGAAAATTTAACAGATTTTACTAGGCTAACAGACTTCATTCAAACGATTAATGACTAAATTTTAGCTAAAGCAAATCATCTAATTTAGTTGATTTGCTTTTTTTATTTGCATATTTTGGAAGATATAAGTAAGGGGATAGATATTTCTAAAATAAATTATTAATCCATTAACATATTAAAATTCATGCAGATTCCGTTTCAAAATAAATAAACATTCCAGTAAAAATGTCGCAACACTTAGAAAGAGCATATTGTAACCTCTCCTACTTTGTAAACAAGAGTCAAGAAAATAATTATGGTACAATCAAGTTAAACTCATCATTAATAATACCCTCGTAAGAAAAGAAGGTGACAATATGTCAAACCCGTCAGAAGAAGTAAAAATTACACATCGATCAACAAAGGAAAAAGATGATATTTTAAATCGCTTAAAACGAATTGAAGGACAAGTTCGTGGTATTCAAAATATGGTTGAAAACGATCGTTACTGCGTAGATATCTTAATTCAAGTATCCGCTATCAATGCAGCATTGAAGAAAGTGAACATGAATTTATTAGAAAAGCATACTAGCCATTGCGTATCGGATGCGATTAAGAATGGTGAAGGGGAAGAAGCGATTAAAGAATTAATGGACGTTTTTAAGCAATTTGCAAAGTCCTAATGAGTGATAGTCAGCTATTTATGCTGGCTTTTTATCTCGTTATTGACATACCTAACGGGGGTATGGTAAATTGTTTATAGGGAGCAATAAAAACTCCAACGAAACTTTGGAAGGAGAGATAAAAAGAATTAGCAGAGTTATGGACGCTTATAGTAATTAAGAAATTTAGCCGGGAATGCCAAGTTTTCAATATAGATGGATAAAAAAATGAGTATAAGAAAAACTTAAAGTGAAGCTCCGTTTTAGAACACTTTAATTATTTGATTAGTATTAATAGTTTTTCATGTAGCTATTAGAACGGCTGAAAAGGTATAGATAAGATGGTACAAACAAGGTGAAAGAGTTTGTAGTATTTTTAGTTAGATAAACAAAAGTTTTATTTTACCCTACGTGGGTATAGTAAATTTATAAAGGGAATAAAAACACAATAGGAGGAATTTTTTTATGCAACAAATAACTTTAAACGTACAAGGCATGTCTTGCGGACATTGCGTTAATTCAATTGAAGGAAATGTAGGTAAGTTAAACGGAGTTGAATCTGTAACAGTACATCTTGATACAGCAAAGGTAGATGTATCATTAGATCCAAATGTGATCAGCTTAAAAGAAATTAAAGATGAAATTGAAGATCAAGGCTATGATGTAGAGTAATCTACTTAAAGAAAAAAGTGTCAATAATAAATCGTGCTGGTTTTTTCAGCACGATTTATTTTAAAACAAAGCATTCATAATTGCAGTGATGTAAGGAGTGAAAAATGATGAGTCAAAAGAAAGCGACTTTACAAATAACAGGTATGACATGTTCTGCTTGTGCAAATAGGATTGAAAAAGGATTGTCCAAAATGGAAGGTGTTGAAGAGGCAAATGTGAATTTTGCACTCGAAAAAACACAAATTGTCTATGATTCAGATAAAACAGACGCTACGAAATTTAAGGAGAAAGTTAAAGCGTTAGGATATGACGTAGTAAGTGAAAAAGTTGACTTCGATGTTACTGGGATGACTTGTGCAGCTTGCGCAAATAGAGTTGAAAAACGCTTAAATAAATTTGACGGAGTTGAACTAGCAACTGTTAACTTTGCATTAGAATCTGTTCATGTGGAATACAATCCAGAACAAGTGAATATTCCTGAAATGCAAGAGGCGATAAAAAAACTTGGTTACTCTCTTGAAGAAAAACAAGAAAAAACTGGTGACCATATCGACCATCGCCAAAGAGAAATTCAAAAACAACAAGGGAAATTTATTTTCTCGCTTATTTTGTCTATCCCTTTGTTATGGGCAATGGTAAGTCACTTCGAATTTACAAGCTTCATTTGGTTGCCGGATATGTTGATGAATCCTTGGGTTCAATTTGCCCTAGCAACACCTGTTCAATTTATTGTTGGTAAACAATTTTATGTTGGCGCATATAAGTCATTAAAAAATAAGAGTGCAAACATGGATGTACTTGTGGCATTAGGTACATCAGCTGCTTATTTCTATAGTTTATATTTAAGTATCAAGTCGATTGGCACAAATGCTCATATGGTGGAGCTATATTATGAAACAAGTGCGGTTTTAATCACCTTGATTATTTTAGGAAAGCTATTTGAAGCTAAAGCAAAAGGTCGTTCATCTGAGGCTATTAAGAAATTAATGGGGCTACAAGCGAAAAACGCTACTGTTTTTCGTGACGGCAAAGAGATAATCATTCCTATTGAGGAAGTATTAAAAGGGGATATTGTCTACATTAAACCAGGTGAAAAAGTACCTGTTGACGGTGAAATTGTGGAAGGTCAATCAGCACTTGATGAAGCAATGTTAACGGGTGAAAGTATTCCTGTAGATAAAACAGTGGGCGATACGGTTATTGGTTCAACGATTAACAAAAATGGTTTTTTGAAAATTAAAGCAACGAACGTTGGGAAAGATACAGCTCTAGCGCAAATAATTAAAGTAGTTGAAGAGGCACAAGGCTCAAAAGCACCGATTCAACGTTTAGCTGATGTGATTTCAGGTATATTTGTTCCAATTGTAGTAGGTATAGCTATTATTACGTTCCTTGTATGGTACTTCATGGTGAGTCCGGGAGATTTTGCGGAAGCACTTGAGAAATTCATCGCAGTATTAGTCATTGCTTGTCCATGTGCACTTGGCTTAGCGACACCGACTTCAATCATGGCTGGATCGGGCCGTGCAGCAGAATTCGGAATCTTGTTTAAGGGTGGCGAACATCTTGAAACAACACACCGTTTAGATACAATTATCCTAGATAAAACAGGAACTGTTACAAATGGTAAACCATCATTAACAGATGTTTTGTTAGCACAAGGTGTAGATGAGGTAAACTTCCTTAAACTTGTGGGTACAGCAGAGAAAAACTCTGAGCATCCACTTGCAGAAGCAATTGTATTAGGGATAAAAGAAAAAGGTATTGAACTTGGTTCTTCTGAAATATTTGAAGCAGTCCCTGGTTACGGTATTCAGTCTAAAGTGGATGGTAAACAATTATTGATTGGTACACGTAAACTAATGGCGAAACACAACATTCAAGTGCAAGATGTATTAGTACAAATGGAGAATTTAGAGAAGCAAGGTAAAACAGCTATGTTAGTTGCTATCGATGGTCAATACGCGGGTCTAGTAGCTGTAGCAGATACAATTAAAGAAACATCAAAAGATGCTATTGCTCGTTTACACAAATTAGGGTTAGACGTAGTAATGATTACAGGAGATAACACTCAAACAGCAAAAACAATTGCAGCTCAAGTTGGAATTAAGCATGTCATTGCAGAAGTTTTACCAGAAGGAAAAGCAGATGAAGTAAAAAAACTTCAAGCTGTAGGGAAAATTGTTGCGATGGTAGGCGATGGTATCAATGATGCTCCAGCATTAGCGACAGCTAATATTGGGATGGCAATTGGTACAGGTACTGATGTAGCAATGGAAGCGGCAGATATCACGCTAATTCGAGGCGATTTAAACAGTATTGCCGACGCAATTTTCATGAGTAAGAAGACCATTTTGAATATTAAACAAAACCTTTTCTGGGCACTTGCATATAACAGTTTAGGTGTACCAATAGCCGCAGTCGGTTTATTAGCTCCGTGGTTAGCTGGAGCAGCAATGGCGTTTAGTTCCGTTTCTGTTGTTCTAAATGCTTTAAGACTACAACGTATTAAGCTAAAAGTTTAGAGGAGGCAATATATATGAAACGTAGTACGGCAACTTGGGCTATTTCCGCAATTGTCTACTTAGGAATTATCATAATAGGTTACAGTGTATATGCCAATATGAACCCAAAAGCAGAAGTAACAGACGATCATAATAGTAAAAATGAACATACAGATCATAAGGTAAGTGACATGAGTGAAGTTACACCTAAAGTAGCTTACGCTAATGGAATTACAACAGTAGAATTAAAAGACAAAAACAATAATGCACCAGAATTAGAAGTTTCCCACGAAAAGCTAATGCATTTAATCGTTGTTAGTGCAGACTTAGAAGAATATCATCATTTTCACCCTGAAGAAGCGAATAAAGGAATCTATCAAAACAAGTTTGACTTAGCTGATAATTCTTATAAAGCATTCGTAGATATCAAACCAAAAGGGCTTCCGTATTCAGTGCAACCAATTGAATTTCATGTTGGTGAAACACATCAAAAGAACAGCGGGAATAATCTTGTTGTAGATAAAGGATTTACAAAAACCATTAACAATCAGCCAGTGGAGCTTAAGACTACAGCATTTAATGTGAATAAGGAAATCACTTTGAATTTTGATTTGAAAGGGGCTAAACCTGAACAATATTTAGGTGCTTTAGGCCATGTTGTCATTTTAGATGAAAACGCGGAGAACTTTATTCATGTACATCCTGTATCGAATGATCAAACCGTTTTTAAAACAGAATTCACTAAGCCTGGTGTATATAAAATGTGGGCTGAATTTAAGTTTGGTGAACAAGTAAACGCTTATCCGTTTGTAATCGAAGTAAAATAAGATTTTGAAAAGGGGGTATTTCTAAGTCGGGAGAACGACTGATGAGAACCCCTTTTTGCTAGGTTATAAAATACTTAGTGGGAGGTCGTTATGAATGAAAAAACTTCAATTGGAGCTCTATACAAGACCGACATGTTCAGATTGTCAGGAAGCGAAAGTGTTTCTTGCCAACAATAACATTTCATATATAGATTATGATTTAACGCAACAGCCGTTAAAGGAAAAAGAGTTAATCAAGTTAAGCGGCGCAAGAATGGTTCCTACCTTTGTGTTCAAAAATAACTCTTTGTTAGGTCTGGCTAGCAAGCTAACAGTAATGATTGGATTTGAACAAAATCTAGATGAAGTAAAAAGGTTATTAATGATTAATAACTAAAAATCGAGAACCTGCTGCAAAAGTAAGCAGGTTCTTTTTTTCATTCAAATATAAAAGTAATCTTTTCATATATAAAGATATTTAAGATTCTACATCAATGATGAGAGAGGAATAGTAAAGAACATAAATCATTGGATCGAGCAAAATGAGTATAGAATTTCTATATAGTTGAGATAGCTTAAATAGAAAGAATGCACACGCTTCATTTAGTATGAAATGAAACGTGTGCAAGTGGAATTACAGTATAACTTATATATATTGATATATTACTCTCGAATTTTAAATTTCCTATATTTAATGAACAAGTTGCGCTTTAAGATTGTCTAATCCAAAGCGTTTAATGAATTTAAATAACGGTTCACGCTTTTTACCATTCTCAGCATAAATTTCAACGATTTTCTCTACAACCTCATACAATTGTTCAGGAGTAAGTTGCTCCATTAGTAAAGTCCCTGCTTGAGCATCAAAACCTTTTGCTTTTCCTCCTATATATAAATCATAGCCATTTTTGATTTTCATGACGCCGATATCATTGACTAAAGGTTCACCGCAGCCGATGGGGCAACCTGTATAGGCTGGGCGAAGCGTAAAGGGAACGGGTTTTCCTGCAATACGTTTATTTAGTTCAATAGCAACTGGCATACCTTCTTGTTCTGACCCTTTGCAGAAATTACAAGTTCTTAGGCTTTTGACGAAATTTCCGACAGGGTAACAGGACAGGCCAACTTCTTTAAATTTCCCTTTTACGAATTCCACATTACTTTCAAGTACATCGATGTAAAGCTGCTGGAAAGTCGTCAATTCCAGTTCATCCCCGTCATTCATGTACTGAGCAATGACAGCCAACTGTTTGGCATTTAGTTTAGCACCAAATGAAATTCCACCGTTAACGGCTAATTTCACTGTGTTGTCATTTTGAGTCATATCTATTTTCACAACCTTCTAATCTTTTATCATTTGAATTGCACATTTACATAATACCATACCGTGGGAGGGTATATTAAGTTTAAATAAAATAATTCCGCGGATAATTGTTCACGAAATTATTTTCCCATAGGAAACAGGATAGAATTGATTCGTTTTGAACGATTTCTTAATACCTGCTACATTTTTAGACTTTCATGTTTTCATGTTGAAGCATTGATTTTTCAACTTGAATTGTAGTGTGTCCAATATGGAATTCTTTCTCGATTACATGAATGGCTTTTTGAAGAATCACTTGTTCATTTTCTTCATCTTTAATTAGTAAATGAGAACTTAAAGAATTTAATCCAGATGTAATTGTCCAGATATGGAGATCATGTACATTAATAACACCATCTATACTCTCTAATGCTTTTTTTACCTCTTGTTGATCAATTGCTGCCGGTGTCCCTTCCATTAATACATGTACGGTATGCTTAATAATTCCCCATGCACCTTTTAGAATTAATAATGCAACAACAACACTAATGATCGGATCTGCAATGTACCAGTCGAAGAAATACATGACAATACCAGCAACGATAGCTCCGACAGAACCTAATGCATCCCCAAGAACATGAAGATAAGCACTTCGAAGATTGACATTATCTTTTACATCACCTTTACTCATTAATGACCATGCGCTAATAAGATTTGCTAATAATCCAACTAGAGCAATTAACATCATAGAACCACTAGCAACAGTTGGTGGTTCAAAGAATCTTCCATAAGCTTCATAGATGATGAAACCTGCAATTAAGAATAAAGTGATGCCATTAAAAAAGGCTGCTAGAATCTCAAATCGATGGTAACCAAATGTTCTCTTTGGAGAAGCGGCTTTAGCAGCAAATCCTATCGCCACTAAGCTTAGGATTAAAGAAGCTGTATCACTTAACATATGTCCAGAATCTGCAAGTAAAGCTAAACTATTAGTAATTAAGCCTCCAATAAACTCCAATAACATAATTCCTGCCGTGATTGAAAGGGCTATAATAAGCCCCTTTTTGTTGCCGTCCCTGCTATGATCATGCCCGTGGTGGTGATGCCCGTGATCATGACTGTGGTCGTGTCCGTGATGATGCATATAAATTCCCCCTAATCATGTAATGAGTGGTCAATTACTTGTTTGAGTACTTCAATAACATGCTCGTCATCATAGCTATAAAATAATGATTTACCCTGACGACGTGATTTCACTAAACGTAAGTTTTTCAGAAAGGATAGTTGATGGGATACAGCAGATTGAGTCATGTTCAGAACATCTGCAATATGTCCAACTGAACATTCTTCCTGCGATAGTAAATATAAAATTTTCACTCTTGTAGGATCTGCTAATGCTTTGAAAGTTCTTGCAACATCTTCAACCGTCGATTCATTTAAAAAGTGATGTTTACTTTGCTCCAATTAATTGACCCTCCCTAATATTATTATATGAACACATGCTCATATGTTGATATTACAATATTATATGTGATTTGTAAACTACGTGTGCATTATTTTGCATTAATTTAGAAATTTAATTCGTCTAAATATAATAATCAATCATTCATAAATATTATAAGTGCTATTTAGAAGAATTTATTTCTTTAACATGCTAGTGGTTGTCAGGTGATGTTTTATGATTTCTAGAATCAAAATGGCTATCGGTTTGGATTTTTTAAAATTTTGTTATAATAAAAGATTAGAAAGAGTGGTGAATTGACAGAATGTCGAATTGGTATAGTATTTTCCCGAAAAATCCATTGCTTAGTATTTCGACTTGGATTCTTTTCTGTTTCGTCCCTCTTTACTTTGTTTTTCGTACAACATCTACATTAATTGTATCTATTGCAGTTGCTATTTTGATTGTATATATTATTTGTTTTCGCTTTTCTTATAGTACTAATAATGGTTTAGTTTATGTGTGCATTTCCCTAGAGATGGTTATAAATGCGGTAATGACAGTTCTTTTTGGCTACATTTATTTTGCCTTCTTCACGGCTTTCTTTATCGGGCGAATTCGCCATACTGTTGGGTTCTATATTATGTATGGTCTTCATATTGCTATGACCGTTGGTTCAATTATAGGGGGTTTCTTTATCGAGACAGAGCTATTTATTAAAGAGATTCCTTTTATCGTTATTGTCGTATTTGGTGTGATTTTAGGGCCCTTTTATATATATAGCACAAACAAACGTGATAAATTACAAGGACAATTAGCAACTGCCAATGAGCGTATTTCTGAACTAAGCGTTTATGAAGAACGTCAACGGATTGCTAGAGATTTGCACGATACTTTAGGGCAAAAGCTTTCTATGGTTGGCTTGAAGAGTGATTTGGCTATTCGTTTAGTAAAAAAAGATCAAGATGCTGCAATACAAGAGCTTCGGGATATTCGTCAAACAGCTAGTATTGCTTTAAAAGAAGTGCGAGAAATGGTGTCGAATATGAAGGCTGTAAAAATTGAAGATGAGCTATTACATGTTCAACAAATTTTAACAGCAGCTGATATTAAAATGATTATTGAAGGTAAATCAGAATTTAATCACATTCCTGCAATTATTGGCAATACATTAAGTATGTGTTTGAAAGAGGCCGTCAATAACGTAGTAAGACATAGTAAAGCAACTGAATGCAAAATTACCATTAAACAAAAATCCGATGTCATCCAATTGACTGTATTGGACAATGGTATAGGTATTTCTAATATGAATAGAAAACCGTCGAGTAACGGTTTAAATGGTATGAAGGAAAGAGTCGAGTTTGTAAATGGTGACCTAGAGATTTCTGAAGAAAATGGTACGCTTGTGAAAGTTACTTTGCCAAATGTTATCATGTACCAAAAGGAAAATTCAAAGCGTAATTAAAATTATACTATTGAATATACAAAGGCCCCTAAAGATATAAACTTTACGGGCCTTTGCTCTGTTATTTATTTCACTGTAAATGTTTTTTCTTCATGGAAATGAAGCTCTTTGCCTTTTTCAACATGAAGCGTTACATTATAAGTACCTGCATCATTGAAAGTGTTTTTTACTTCGTAAGTACCGTCTGCTTTTTCTTTTAGTGTTAACCATCCAGCTTCTTCAGTATCTTTATTAACAACTTGGAAACGAACTTTTGCATCTGTCAGTGCTTTACCGTCATGCTCAATAGTGACACTAAAATTAGTGTTCTCACCTTTTTTAGCAGTTGTTTGAGAGAATGTAGCAGAAGTATCTCCATGTGCATGTTCATGTGCTTCTTCTGAATCGTGATCATTGTCTTTAGTTTTTGCGACT
The DNA here is from genome assembly GCF_001955655.1 of Viridibacillus arenosi. Classification (GTDB taxonomy): domain Bacteria; phylum Bacillota; class Bacilli; order Bacillales_A; family Planococcaceae; genus Viridibacillus; species Viridibacillus arenosi. Next base: position 13,745 of record NZ_MSPW01000004.1, read on the forward strand.
TTTCCTGCAACTTTCATATCTGCATCGACCATTTCATGACCCTCACCATTTGTTACATGTGCTGTAATTTCATAATTACCAGCTTCTTTAATTGTCATTTCAGCTACATAGACATTATCTTTGTTTACTTTAGTTTCTAACATTTTATCTGAATGGGTATCAGCATTTTCCACTTCGAACGTTACTTCTGAAGCATTTGTTAAAACTTTTCCATCTTCTGTTACTTTTACTTGGAATTCAACTTTTTCTCCGACATCAGCGGTTTTAGGGACAGTAACATCAGCTTTTAGAACAGGAGCCTTGACTTCCTGTTTTTCGACTTTATCTGTATTTTTCTCTTCATTATCATTACAAGCTACAAGTGCAACACTTGAAATTAATGCTAATGCTGTTAGTGCAATTTTGCGCATAAAAAAAGCTCCCTTCTATTCAATACGATTGATTGTACCAAAAAAGAAGAGAGAGTTTGCAAAAAAAGTGTGAAGTTTTATCTAATTTGCTTTATTTCTTGTCAATAGAGTAGGTAAAGTCATACCAATTAATACTAGAATAATCCCTACAATTTGTATCCAAGTTAAAGATTCATGTAGCACAACAACCGAAACAGTAATTGCTACAGGTAGTTCCATGGCACTTAAAATAGAAGCCATACCACCACCGACTTTAGGGACAGCGATTGTGAATAATAATATCGGTAAAATTATACCAAATACTCCAAGTAGTAAGCCGAATTTCCAAAGTCCAGCACCAAATAATTGTCCATTCCAAACAATTTCAGGTGATAAGAAAATAGATATTAAAACAAGTGCAAAGAATGACATAATCAACATCCGTGCAATTGTAGAAATTTCTTCAGTTGGTCTTGAATTGATTTGGATGAAAATAGAGAAGCTGACTGCAGCAGCAAAACCAAATACCCAACCTTGCCAAGCAATACCGCTTAAATCGACATCTAAAATCCCAGCTGCCAAAATTGTTCCCGCGAAGAGGAAAATAAGAGAAATGACTTCCTCGCGCTTTGGTAAGCGACGATGTAATAAACAATCGATAAGCATGCCAACCCAAGTGAACTGGAATAACATAACAACCGCTAAAGAAGCAGGTAAATAATTTAAAGATTTTCCGTAAACAATACCTGTCGTACCTGTGAAAATCCCGGCTAAAAGTAATATAATCAGACTTTGTTTAGATAGTCGAGGTAACTTACGTTGTGTAAATATAAAGAGTAGCAATGCAAGTGAAAATCCAATAACATATTGGCTAGTAACTGCCTCAGCTGAATCAAATCCGTGTTGCATAGCTACCTTTATAATAGTGGACAATATTCCGTAACTACTAGCCGCAAGTACAACTAATAGCGAGTAAAATAAATTTTTATTCATATAAACAACTCCTATTATTGGCCAGATTAGAATCAACCAAGAGGATAGTATAACATTTTTTTAGAATTTGTGAAGAGGGAAGTTTACTGTGTAGTATTACTTTTTACACAAAAAAACATGAGCATCTTTTGAAGAGACTCATGTTTTTATATTAGTTGTAGTAATTATAAAATTTGTTATTTAAAGCTGTTAACCATAGGGATAGAAGCTTTTGGTTTTGGTCGATGGACGAGTACCTTAGCAATAAAGAGGCTTAACCATATGGTGGAAAGGTTCGTCTATGATTGTCCATGGTTCTGTGATGACGTATCCCATACGTTTGTATAGTTGGAGTGCTTTTTCTTTTTGAGTTTCTACATTTAATGATATTTTTTTATAACCTTTTTCACGTGCTAGTTGTTCGGAGAATTCTAGAAGAATGGTGCCGATCCCTTGACCACGGAAGTCAGGATTGATGCAAATTGTATCGACGTAATATTCGTCTTCATGAGCTTCTTTATCCACTTTTGGTGTTTCTGCGCCTTTTTCTTGTAGCCATGTTTCTAAGTTGGCATCCATTTGCGGTGCTGCATCACCCGAATAAATTACTAGAGTACCGACTACTTGACCATTATGTTCTGCAACATATGTATTGAGGTATGAGTGACGGTTATCTGTGCGCTCAAATAAGTTAATTAATTCGCTTTCGATAGCTTTAGGTTCTGTTTCACCTGTCATACGATTTGCGATATCTCCTATTGCCTCAATAATAAGTGGTGCGACAAATTTACCATCAGCTAGTTCAGCATTTCTTACAGTAATCATCATTTTTTATCAAACTCCTTCAAGGTTAAGTATAGCAAATAGAGAAGGCAATTTCCGATTATAAGTGTTTGTGCCTATGACGAATTAAAGAATGAAAGGGAGGTTCTCCTTAATTTGACGAAAGATGTCGAAAAATACCGAAAGAAACTTTTTCAATGAGCGATTTCATGGTACGCTAGAAGTAAGATATTTTGTGGAGGAGTTTGTGAATGTTAGACTCAAAAAAAGAATTCGTTCTCGTATACGGAGATGCGTTTGTAGATTTTATTGCCAATGATATGACTAACACATCGTTTACTAAGTTTTTAGGTGGTGCTACTGTAAATGTAGCTGCAGGAATTAGTCGCATCGGTGCGCCTTCTGCATTAATCACTATAACAGGGGATGATGAAACATCTGAATTCGTCCGTAATGAGCTAGATAAAGAGGGCGTAAACATGAATTATGCAAAAATTGTCCCTGAAAAACGTGTAAGTGGTGTACATGTCCATCTAACTGAAGGAAATGATCGCATTTTTACGAATTATATTGATGAAACACCTGATTTACAAGTAGAGCCTGAGCATTTGCAAGAAGAAGCATTTAAACGTGCTTCTATATTTAATATCTGTTCAAATACTATGTTCCATCCGACTGCACTTGAAACAACTCGTGCAGCAGTAGTATTGGCTAAAAAACATAATGTATTACTTGCGATGGATGCCAATATTCGTCCATTACGTTGGGAAAGCCAAAAAGTTTGTTATGATACAATAAATACATTTTTGCAAAGTGTAGATATGTTGAAGTTGGCTGATGAAGAACTGTTCTTCTTAACAGAAACCACAACCCTAGAAGAGGGGGTTGTAGCGTTAGCAAAATACAATATTCCTTTTATAATGATAACGGTTGGCGCACAAGGCACGTATGTCGTATTGAATGGTGAAGTGAAACATGTACCGTCGATTCCAATTACATGTGTAGATTCGACCGGTGCTGGCGATGCATTTATGGCTGGTATTTTACGACATGCACATTTATATGGTATACCAAAAACAATGGAAGATGCTTATAATTGTGTATTCTTTGCAAATCAATTAGGCGCAATGGCTGCAACAAAAGCAGGTGCTATTACAGCAATGCCATGTTTCGAGGAGATAAAATCACTTATTAAAGAAGGTGTTTAATGGTGGAGAAAAAATATCATGCATTATTGGATGATCGAATTTTCTTTGGAGGGGCAGCAGATGCAGAAGAAGCTGTTACTAATGAAAAAATTGACGTTGTCGTCGATTTACGTGTGAAAGAACCAGAAAAAGTTACTTATTATAGAGTACATGCCCCTATTGCAGATGAAGCGGAGCAGGTTGAAGCCTCTATCTTGGAAGCGGTCGATAAAGTAGTATCAGCATATCGTGATGGGAAAAAAGTTTTTTTTCATTGTGGAGGCGGTGGTGGCCGTGCAGGTACTGTCGCGGTTGGTACACTTATTGAACTAGGACAAGCAACTTCTGTCGAAGAAGCTGAGCAAAAAGCAAAAGCTATACGTAATAAGGTAAACGTTCGCGAACCGATGAAGATTGCTTTGCAAAATATATATGATAAATAATTTTTGAAACCTTGTTGAATTAACAACAAGGTTTTTTTGATAAAGCCACTTATAAAAATGTCCCTATTCAACAATAATTTTCCTTTTTAATTCATTTCATGAAATGAATTACTCACTAAAAACAAAAAAGGTGTTTCCTGGAGAATACCTATGATAATTGCTAATTTACTACACGCAAAGAACAATAAAAACGAATGGTTTATTAACATAAGTACTCTCTACATTATTACTGATTTAGGAAAGGTGAATTATGTAATTGAAAGCGCCTATCGAATAAAAGCGCTCTTTATTAATAATTGTATAAGCCAATATTGAAAAAACTAATCATAATTTTATTCTTAATAATAAGTAAATGAATTATTATATATCCTTATCCCTCACGGTAATATACAGTGAGCCATTGGGTTGGACCTGAGCGTAAAATACATCATTTACAGCTTCAATCTCTTTTTTGCGGAGCTTACGTATTAACCAATCTTCAGTTAAATTTAGTTCCTCCATTGTACTCCAGACGATCTTCCCATCAGCGATAACTTCCATGGGTATATGAGGGGGAGTTGAGACGTCGGCCTTTACATCTTGTTTTGTGGCACTCTGTTGAGGAGTCTTTTTCAAAATGCTCAGTTCTCCATTTGTTTCTAAGACAGCGTATTCTATATCTTGAATTGAGAAGACGGATTGTTCACGCATCATCATCATGACATCATCCATATGCAGCCTCGCGGATTTTAATGCTTGTACAGATAGCTCACCATGTTTAATGATAACTGTAGGTGTATCATCGATTATTACTCGTATCTTTGGAAACTTAATTGCGAGGATACTCATAAGTATTGTCAAAGCAGTCCACCATACTAGAGAAATCAAGCCATCTATAAAGGGTGTTTCTTCTTGAGAAGCGATTTCTGCAGCTGTCGAACCAATCGTAATACCTGTAATGTAATGGAAAAACGTTAACTGACTTAGCTGTTTTTTCCCGAGCCAACGTGCCAATATGAGGAGTACTATAAATGATATGGTTGTTCTCAGCATCATTTCCCAAAAGTTAATCTCGAAAAAATGGTCCATGTAAATCAAACTCCTTTTCACTTCATATCTGTTAGCTTTCCTTTAAAAACAATAGATATTCCCGATTAATATGAAAACATTTGCTTAATTATTGTTATAATAAGTAAATTGATTATTTCGTAAACAGAAGGAAGTGTAATGAAAGAAGATGACGACAGTAAATAAAACGCACTCGCTAGGGAATCCAGTATATCCGATAATGTTTGCAATAGGGCTTTGTCATTTGTTCAATGATACTTTACAAGCCGTTATCCCAGCGATGTTTCCAGTATTAGAAAGTGAGCGAGGTTTAACATTTACTCAACTTGGTTTTATAGCATTCGCATTAAATATGGTAGCTTCAGTATTACAACCGGTTGTTGGTTATTTTAGCGATAAAAAGCAAAAACCTTATGCACTACCGCTTGGTATGACTAGCTCATTTATTGGTATGGCAGGTTTAGCTTTTGCCGCAGATTACTGGATGATCTTAGTTTCGGTTATATTTTTAGGTTTTGGCTCTGCTATTTTCCATCCAGAAGGTTCACGTGTTTCTTTTATGGCCGCAGGTTCGAAACGTGGATTGTCACAATCTATTTATCAAGTTGGTGGTAATTCAGGACAAGCACTTGCACCTTTGATTAGTGGCTTTATTTTAGTGCCATTTGGTCAAAAAGGAGCAGCGTGGTTTTTAATTGTTGCCGCTATAGGCATCATAGTTTTAACTAAAATTTCAGCGTGGTATAAAAAACAGTTAGAGGAAGAACGTTTATCTAAAAAGAAAAAAGGGATTATTTCTTCTTTGCCACAAATGACGAAAAAGCAAATAGGAATAGCACTGGGCTTATTAATGATGGTCATTTTTGTTCGTTCATTTTATGTGACGAATATAACAAGCTTTTATATTTTTCATTTAATGGATAAGTATGGATTGACTATACAAAAAGGGCAGTTGATTATTTTTATATTTTTAGCTATTGGTGCAGTTGGGACATTCTTTGGGGGACCGATGGCAGACAAATTAGGGCGTAAAAATATCATCTTATTATCGGTGCTTGTACCGATGCCACTTGCCTTAATATTGCCTTATGTTCCATTGTGGGGTGTTATTGTACTACTTATTTTAATAGGATTCTTCATTATGCTAAGTTTTTCTGTGACAGTAGTTTACGCACAAGAATTAGTACCAAGTAAAATTGGCACTATGGCAGGATTAACGGTTGGATTAGCTTTTGGGATGGGAGCAATCGGAGCAGTAGTTATTGGTATTATGATGGACCATTATGGGATTTTTAAAACAATGGTTGTTATATCTGTATTACCAATACTTGCATTAGTTGCTTTTGCATTACCGACAGATCGTAAATGGAAATTAAAAAGTTAAAGGTATTTATAAGTGAAAAAGCTGTCTAATGGTTCATTTAAATAACCATTTAGACAGCTTTTATTATTGGCGAGATTTACTTGGGATTTTCGTTGAATCTGTTACATGATTTTCAGAGATATGTACCTCATGCATTTTGTTTTCATGCATAAACTTGAAGATACCATTGTCAAAATCAGTACCAATTTCTTTGAAGAAAATACCTTCGTAATAAATGTTTTTTGAGCATGTAAAGCTTACTTTATAATCGTTACCGTCCTCTAGTAAATATGCTCGAACACCTTTTTCGAACATCGCATCTTCTTCATTACGGACGTGACGTTCAACAGAAACGACATGTAAATCGACAAAAGAGATTGTTTTAAGAAGTAAATTCATAAATGAACCTTTCGTAATTTCCTCCCATCGACTTTGTGCAGTTTGTCCAATAACGACTTGTGTGATGTTGTATTGGTGTGCAACCTCTGCAATAACATTTTGTATTGGCTTTTTCTCGTTGTCGCGAATGATAAATTCCTCTACCTCTAGCTCTTCCGCAAGTTGTTGCCAATTGTTAAGATATTCAACCTTCTCAGCATCGAAGTTATCAAATGGCTGCGGATCAACCGTTAGAATATAGAGTGGACAATCTAGCATTTTAGCCATTTTATACCCTCTGCGAATCAATCTTTCTCCGTTTGCTCCGTAGTATGCACATACTAAAATACTCTCGTCCATACGTCCTCTTAAATGTTTCACGGCAGTTCACACCTCGTGTTTAGTATTTTGTTCCTTTATATGAAAGTGTCTTAATTTTATATGGTTAGTTGAAGCAAGAATATAAATACCTGACTGCGTCTAGGAATAATCCGTTTTATCACTTTTAGAGTTGACTCTTTTTCTTCAAAATAATCATGAATACTAATATGTATCCATATGGCTTCTTATTATGATGGTACTCACATTTATAGTCAAGTGCCCAAATATGTAAAAATTTATTGTTTAATAAGAGGTTATAAGGAAAGGACCTCGTTTGATAAGAAAGATAAACAATAATAAATTAAATTAAAAATTATCTACGCAATAAATCTTTATATTTACTGCGTAATGAATTTAATTTTTCGAGTTTTGAAATAGAATTTTCCTTCAACTGTTTTCCTACATCAATAATTAAATTTTCTATTAAAAAAGTGGGAGCAATCATTGAATGGAACTCCCATAACGCACCTCTACTTTGATCAAACATTTGTTTATGAAAATGAGTATTACCTAATTGACGGCATAAAGGTCTTTCCAGCAATGGAAGTGGATATTAAAGAAGTAGGACATATTTTATTAATTGGTAATCGTACAGATATTGGTGAACTACGTATAGCCCTTGAACCGTTTACAGATAAAAATAGCTTTATTGAATTTGAACAGTTACTTGAAAAAGCTGAAGCATATAATCTTTTGAAAATAGGTGCTCACCCATTTTGAGACAGTACTTCATTGAATGAGTTGGATCCACAATTGCTTTGTAGGTTAGATGCATTCGATTTAAATGGGAAAGACTTATATCAACAGGGTATTAATGAGAATTCTGAAAAAGTATAGGCTTCGCAGAAAATCTAGAAAAATCAGTTGTTGGTGGCAGTGATACGCATCATTTTATGCAATATGGGTGTATTGTAAATGAGCTTGAACAAGAATGTTCAACAATCGATGAACTGAAAAAAGTAATCTTTGAAGGTAGATATACGATTGAGATTTCTTCAGAACTACATGAGAAGGTTAAAACAGCAAAAGAGATGAAAGAAATAGAGAAAAGAAAAATGGAAAAGTTAATCAAAAATTAACATGAAGAAGATGTATTATAACGGCGGATTTTTTATGACATGATGGAGGTTATGTCTATAGAAAATTCGTCTTTTTTTAATATTGATAAAGAAAAATTAACAATTTTATGACTATTTATTGTGTCAGGGGTGTCTATTATGATGATTCGAGTAGCATAAAAGTGAAATGACCGAGAAAATATTGTATAATTTACAGGTAATATCGTTATATCCTTTTTAATATATTATCGCCATAATATGCGTTCATAGATATTAAATAGATGTAATACTAGTTTTTTACCACGTATTGTTTTACCCCTAATTCTGCATTCTTTCATTAATAAAGCACTATAAGAACCTTAGTCAGGACTCTTAATATGTTGGTAAGTATTTTGCCATAGGTTAACCATTTCAAATTAAAATTCACATAATTTTAGAATACTGTTACAAGGAGGTTTGGACTTTTGACAATAAATTTGGCAATTGTAATACCGTTTTTGATGGCAATACTTATTCCAATACTATATAGGCGTTTTACAAAACTACATATAGGTTGGCTTGTATTAGCCGTTCCTGTCATTATTTTTATAATGCTAGTTCGATTAGTCCCATTTGTGGCGGAAGGTCATACTTATTCTCATACGTATAATTGGATTCCTTCTTTAGATATAAACTTTACAACATATTTAGATGGACTAAGTATGATTTTTGGACTTCTTATCACTGGTGTAGGTAGCTTAGTTATTTTATATTCCATTTTCTATTTATCTGCTAAAGAATCCCTTCAACATTTTTACTGCTATTTACTCCTTTTTATGGGCGCTATGCTTGGCGTCGTATTTTCCGATAATTTAATGGTGTTGTACGCTTTTTGGGAGCTTACAAGTGTTTCTTCATTCCTGCTTATTGCGTTTTGGCATCATCGTAAAGCTTCGCGTGCTGGTGCACAAAAAGCGATGCTTATTACAGTTACTGGCGGCGTTTCGATGCTTGTTGGTTTTATTATGTTGCATATGATGACGGGTTCATATAGTGTGCATGAAATCATACGTAATGTAAGTGAATTCACGGACCATCAGCTGTTTATTCCTGCAATGATATTAATATTATTTGGAGCATTTACAAAATCTGCACAGTTCCCATTCCATATATGGTTGCCAGATGCGATGGAAGCACCAACGCCCGTTAGTGCATATTTACATTCAGCTACGATGGTGAAGGCTGGAATATACTTAGTTGCACGGTTAACGCCTATTTTCGGTGGAGATGCGATTTGGTTTTGGCTTGTCACTGTAGCTGGGCTTGTGACGTTGTTCTGGGGTTCGTTTAATGCGGTGAAACAAACGGATTTAAAAGCATTACTCGCATTTTCAACCGTCAGTCAATTAGGACTTATTATGAGTTTGTTTGGTATGGGTTCAGTCGCCTTTAGGCTGGGTTATTCAGACTCTACTATTATTTATACACAGGCAACTTTTGCTGCACTTTTCCATTTAGTAAACCACTCAACCTTTAAAGGTGCATTATTTATGATGGTTGGAATAGTGGATCACGAGCTAGGTACACGTGATGTACGGAGGCTTGGGGGCTTGATGTCACTAATGCCTCTGACGTTTACGGTCGCTGTCATTGGTAGTTTGTCGATGGCTGGAATGCCACCATTTAATGGCTTCTTAAGTAAAGAGATGTTCTTTGCGGCAGCGATTCATATGAGAGAACTTGATATCTTTTCAATTAGTAGTATAGGGATATTATTCCCTGTTGTAGCTTGGATAGCGAGTATTTTCACATTTGTATATTGCATGATCATCATTTTTAAAACATTCTTTGGTAAACCTTATGAAAACAATGAGGGGAAACCTATTCACGAGGCACCAATAGGAATGCTTGTCTCTCCAATTATTTTATGTGTGCTTGTTGTAGGAATATTCGTTTTCCCAAATGTTCTTGGTCAATACATTTTGAAACCTGCAATGGCAAGTATTTATCCGGGATTTGCTCCTGCTGATGTACTTACGCCAGAAATTCATGCTTGGCATGGTATTAATACGGAATTACTCATGACGATAGGGGTCGTTATTGTTGGGGTAATGTTGTACAGGAAATTAAAAACGTGGAAGCCTGTGTATCGAATATTCCCATATCGTTTTTCGTTTAATGAACTGTTCAGGCATTTATTAGAGGTACTTGAAAGTGGTTCAAATAAGGTGACAACTAGTTATATGACGGGTTCACTAAGGAAATATGTCCTTTATATCTATTTATTTTTCATTTTAGCGGTTGGTGGCTATTTCTTATTTAGTGGTGGATTTGCGTATAGTAGTGCAAATGATGCGCCGGTTGAGATTTATGAGTTGATGTTAATCATTGTGATGTTGTTAGCTGGCATATCTATGCTTTTTGTTAAGTCACGATTAACGGCTACTTTATTAAACGGGGTTATTGGCTTCGGTGTATCAATTTTCTTCGTTATTTTCCGAGCACCAGATCTCGCTTTGACACAGCTTATTGTGGAGTCCGTGACGACAGTGTTATTTTTACTTTGCTTTTCATTTTTACCAGAATGGAAACGAGAGGATTCTCCAAAATCAGTGAAGATAAGTAATGCAGTAGTCGCTGGTGCAGTAGGCGCGCTTGTAGTGGTGATGTCATTTGCAGTAATGTACTATGATGAATTTGATTCAATTTCTTCATATTTTGAGAATGCATACGAGCTAGCCGGAGGCGCCAATATCGTTAATACGATCTTAGGTGATTTCCGTGGTTTTGATACGATGCTTGAAGTGGTGGTTCTCTTTATTGCCGGCTTAGGTGTTTATACACTGATTAAACTGAAGGCGAGAAAGGAGGATACAGACAATGAAAATTAATGATGTAATTTTGCGGACGGTAACAAAAATTGTCGTCTTTATCATTTTGACATTGTCCGTTTATTTATTCTTCTCAGGGCATTATTCTCCAGGTGGAGGCTTTATCGGGGGGCTAGTACTTGCATCTGCAATTGTATTAATGTACTTAACTTCAGATATTGAGACAGTGCATAAAGGTATGCCGTTTGATTTTAAATTAGTTGCAGCACTGGGCGTGTTGATAGCTACAGGGACGGGTTTTGCCTCAGTCATTTTCGGCAAAGATTTCATGACACAGGCTGCTATGAAATTGAATTTACCGATTTTTGGTGAAACGGAATTAGCCTCTGTTGTATTATTTGAAGCAGGTGTGGCAATGACCGTTATTGGTGTCGTTGTTACCATAATTTTAAGCATAAGTGAGGATGAGTAGACGATGGAAACATTAATGATTTTATTAATCGGTGTGCTAATTGCAGTCGCTACGTATTTAATCCTCTCGAAAAATTTGATCCGAGTGATTTTAGGAACTGCTGTATTATCGCATGCAGTCCATTTATTAATATTAACAATTGCCGGTGTTAAAAAGGGTAATGTACCGCTGTTGGAAGAAGCTGAAGCTCCGTATACAGATGCACTGCCACAGGCATTAATTTTAACAGCAATTGTTATTAGCTTTGCTGTGACAGCTTTTGTTTTGGTACTAGCTTATCGCACATATCAATCCAATGGAACAGATGACTTGGAAGGATTGCGGGGGCCAGAGAATGAATAACATTGTAGTAATTCCTTTAATTTTACCAATTATGCTTGGTATCGCACTCGTGTTTTTACGTCCATATGTGAAGACACAACGTGTGATTAGTCTGTTGACGATGGTAGCAATAGCTATTGTAAGTGTGATAATGCTTGGAAGAATTCAAGAGACGGGTATTATGCGACTTGATTTTGGTGGTTGGAAGCCACCGTTCGGTATTTTATTTGTTGCAGATTCTTTTGCTGTATTACTTGTATTAACAACGAGTATTGTGACAGCCATTTGTTTGCTTTATGCGTTTTCGTCTATTGGTGAGAAACGAGAAAACATGTTTTTTTATCCGTTCGTGTTATTACTAGTAGCGGGTGTAAATGGTTCCTTTTTAACAGGAGATATTTTTAATTTATTTGTTTGTTTTGAAGTGATGTTGTTGGCATCGTATGTACTTATTACGCTTGGTGGGGAAAAGGCACAGCTACGTGAATCATTAAAATATGTACTAATAAATGTATTGGCTTCTTGGTTTTTCTTAGTAGCACTTGCGTATTTATACGGCACATTAGGAACATTGAATATGGCGCATTTAGCAGAGCGAGTTGCTGAAGCTGGGCAAGACCCTATTTTGACGACAATAGCGTTACTTTTTCTAGTTGTCTTTGCATTAAAAGCTGGTCTACTGTTATTTTTCTGGTTGCCAGGTTCATATAGTGTGCCTCCTACTGCTGTGGCAGCTTTGTTTGGAGCTCTTCTAACAAAGGTTGGGATTTATGCCTTGTTCCGTATGTTCACACTTATTTTCATACATCAGCCGGAAGTGACGCATATGCTCATTAAAGGTATGGCAGCGGTGACGATCATTGCTGGTTGTTTAGGGGCTTTAGCGTATAAAGATATACGCCAAATTGTTGCGTATAATGTTGTGATTGCTGTGGGCTTTGTATTAATTGGACTTAGCGTTTCGACAGAAGCGGCTTTTGAAGGAGCCATTTATTATTTAATGCACGATATGATAGCGAAGGCTATGCTGTTCTTACTTGCTGGTACGATGATTTACTTAACTGGAGAAAAGCGCTTTGACAAGATGAGTGGTTTGATAAGAAATTACCCTGTTTTGGGTTGGATGTTCTTTGTTGTAATGGTATCACTTGCTGGGATTCCACCTCTTAGCGGATTTGTAGGCAAGGTACTTATTGGGCAAGGACTGATTGAGACAGGTTCATACGTATTATTAGCACTGGCATTTATATCAAGTGTTGTTGTGTTGTATTCATTATTACGTATCTTCTTAAATGCTATTTTTGGCGAAACAATTATAAGTATTGAAGATGAAACGCCTTTGCCGAAAAGAATGCTTACTCCAATTGTATTATTTGCAATTTGCACGATTGCACTTGGCTTTGGAGCAGAGGGGTTGTCCAGTTATGTAAGTGATGCGGCAAATACTTTAGCTAACCCATCAATTTATATTGATGCAGTGCTCGGCGGAAAATAAGAAGGAAAGAGGTGAGACGTGATGCCCGCACAGTTTTTATTGAATATATTTATCGCGGTGCTATGGATGTTATTGAAAGATGAAGATGCCCCGTATTTCTCTACATTTATGACGGGATTTGTTGTTGGAATCGGAATATTGTATTTGATGCATCGCTTTTTTGGAACTCAATTTTACTTAAAAAGATTGTTTGCACTCATTAAATTGCTGTTTCTTTTTATATGGGAACTGTTATTATCTAGCGAGCTTGTTTTAAAGCAGATTTGTAGTCCAAAGTTGAAGATAAAGCCTGGGATTTTCACATATAAAACAGCCTTAAATGGTGATTTGGAAATTACTACTCTTTCAATTTTATTAACGCTGACCCCTGGTTCGGTTGTGATGGAAATATCGCCAGAAGGAGACCTTTTCTACATTCATGCAATGGATTTGGAAAAGTCAAAGGCAGATGTACTACGCTCAATTGGTAACTTTGAGAAAGCAATTATGGAGGTGACACGCTAATGAAGGAGACGATATTACTCATTTCACTAACATTATTTGCATTGACGATTATGGTTGCGTTTTACAGAGTTTTACGTGGTCCTTCAATGCCAGATCGCGTAGTAGGTCTTGATATGATTGGTGTTAATTTGCTTTCGATGATAGCGATTATTTCAATTGTATTGAAGACGAAGGCATTTCTAGAGGTTATTTTGATTTTGGGAATTCTGTCGTTCATTGGGACGATTGCATTTTCAAAATATCTAGAGAGGGGCACTATAGTTGAACGTAAATCCGATCATTGAGTGGGTAGGTGTGTTATTGATTTTAGGTGGTAGTCTGATGAGTTTAATTAGCGCATTTGGTTTGCTTCGCTTGCCAGATGTGTATACTCGTTCACATGCAGCCACGAAGAGTTCAACATTAGCTGTACTACTATCGCTTCTTGGTGCGTTCTTATACTTTTGGGCGCATGAAGGCTATATAAGTGTTCGTTTAATACTTGGTATTGTATTTGTGTTTTTAACAGCTCCTGTAGCAGGACATTTGATTACTCGTGCTGCGTATCGTTCAGGTGTTGAGTTATCGGAGTCTTCGGATGATGATGAACTTGAGGATGTCTTGTTCCCTGAAGGGCGCAATAAGGGGAGTTAGGAATTGAGTTTTATAGGAAGCGAAAGGCTATCTGATTAAGTGGAATTGCTTAATTAGATAGCCTTTTTAATGTATTAGATGCTAGAGCTCTACCTATAGATTAAATGTTTTCTCTACATTATTCGTCCTCATAACGAAGCATTCGGTACCCGACACGTACATGAGTTTGAATATACTTTGGGTTTGCAGGATTCTCTTCAATTTTCTTGCGTAAAGTTGCCATGAAAACCCGCAAACTGGGTACATCAGATGGTAATACTTGTTGCCAAACTTCTTTCAATAGAAAATTGTGCGTCAATACTTTTCCAACATGTTTGGCCAATACGACCAATAATTTGTACTCAATTGGTGTAAGGTGAATTTCTTCTCCACGAATAAATACGGTGTTAGCTAAATAGTCAATTTTCAAATTACCATTAGTAAATATGGGAAGTTCCATATCTAGAAGACTGTCTTTTTTTACTCTCCTAAGAGCTACCCGAATTCGAGCAAGTAGTTCATCTACGCTAAATGGTTTCGTCACATAATCATCTGCCCCTGCATCGAGAGCGTGAATTTTATCATGCTCCTCACCACGTGCGCTGACAATAATAATTGGAGTTTGGGACCATCCACGAATTTTATTAATCACTTCAATGCCATCCATATCTGGTAGGCCAAGATCAAGAATAATTACATCTGGTGGCATTGAAAGTACCTTTTGCAATGCTGATTTACCATCAATAGCAATATCGTATTCATAGCCTTGCGTACTCAATGTCATTTTAATCAAATTTCCAATTGCTTTATCATCTTCTATAACAAGAATTCGGTTATTCATTGACATTGACAACTCCTTTTTGAAGTACAAAACTAAAAACGGTACCTTTTGGTTTATTGTCTGAAACAGTTAATTTACTATCGTGTACTCTTAGGATGGTTTGGCATAGTGCTAAGCCGAGCCCTAGACCCCTTCGGCTATCACTACGATAATTTTTCCCTATTGTAAAAGGTTCAAATAGTCGTGTTTTTAGAGCATCATCAATGCCAGGTCCATTATCGCTAATACTTATATGCACATAGTCTCCCTGCTCCTTTGCAGATAAGATAATCTCACTTCCTGCTGGAGTATATGTCAGTGCATTATCAATAATATTGATAATCACTTGAATGATAAGTCGTGCATCCATCACAGCAAATAACAAGTCTGGCTCGACATGACAATGAATTTGATGTGTATGTTCATTACGAACTACATGCATGAGCGCCTCTTGTATAATATCTTCAACAAGTTCAGGTCTCATCTCAATCGCAAGTTGCCCATCATCTAGCTTTGAAACGGCAAGCAAATTCTCTACCATTTGTACAAGCCATTTTGAGTTGCTGTAAATATCTTGGTATAGCTGTTTTTTTTGCATATCGTCAATTTGGCTGCTTTTGGTTAATAATATATCAGCATTACCTGAAATACTCGTAAGTGGCGTCCTTAAATCGTGGGAGATGGCACGTAAAAAGTTTGCTCGCATTTGCTCAAGTTCAGCTTCCCGTGTAACTTGCTCATTGGATTTCTGTAAATACCATTTATCAATGGCAAACGAAAAATCATTCATAATCGCATGCAGAATATGTCGTTCAAAGGCAGGTAGTGGTGTTTCTTTCGACAACATAATACCAATTACTCCTTTGACATCATCACCAGAAAGAACTGGTAAATAATAAGAACTTGCTCCAGGAAACGTATCAGTAGAAACACCAGCTACCTGCTTATTATTGGAAACCCATGTTACTACAGCACGCTCGTTTCGATTATTAAATAGATTTTCCAACTCTTTATTTTTTGAATTAGTCATCACATCGGTTGGGAAAAATGATGTTTTCATAATCTGTTGATTGTTTATCTCAAAAAACATCGCTGGCTTTTCGACAAGCTTTACAACTTGTGACATACCCTCTGTAACAATTTCTTGTAACGATTTTGCTTGTTGTAGCTTACGGTTAGTTTCAAGCAAAACCTCCATTCGGTAAGACTTTTGTACAGCACCGAGAGCTTGTTTTTTTACTTTCCTAGTCAAACTACTTGTGATTATCCCAGAGATGAACATGATGAAAAATGTCATAGGATAATCTCTGTTGTATGCTTCAAATGAGAACCTTGGTTCAGTGAATATAAAATTGAAAATAAGAACGGCCATCAATGAACTAATTATGCTAAATACCCAGCTTGTCGACCAAATGGCAAGTATTAACACGCCTAAAATGTATATTGTTATGATATTGGCTTCACTTACGCCTATTCGTGCAAAGAACAAACCAATTAAGGATGCCAAGCTAAAAACGAATAGCATTTTTAGTAAGTCATACCAATTGAATTTTAGTTGTGATCGTACATCTGGGAAACGTATTGATTCGTTTTCTTGGTCAGGTACTATATACATAGCTAAATTAGGCACAAATTCGTTGAGCCGATCTCCGATTTTTGAATTAGGTTTCCACCACTGTTTTTTTGTAGTTGTTCTACCGATAACGAGTTTTGTAACACCACTCATTTGAGCATAATTGGCTAGTGCTGCAGCAACATCATCTTCTTGTACAGTCACTATATGGCCTCCAAGTTGCTCCGTTAGTTTAATATGCTGCTGTAACCTTTCTAAATTAACCTCGTTTTCATCCTTCATTTCTTTGTTATGTACATAAAGTGCAGTGAATTTTCCGTGTAAGGCTTGAGCAAGTCTCGCTGCAGTTCGGATTACTTTCGCATTTGTAGGTGAACTACTGATACCTACTAAAATATGTTCCTCAATTTGAGAGGTATGGAACAGTGAACAGCTTTCCTGCGTTTTCTGATAATCAATTGTATCGGCAGTCCTGCGCAAAGCTATTTCGCGGAGTGCTATTAAGTTAGCTTTTTGAAAAAAATGTTGCATTGCTTTTTCAGCCTGTTGAGTGTGATAAATTTTGCCTTCTTTTAATCTTTGAATTAGATCATCAGGCTCAATATCTACGAGTTTTATTTGTGTAGCATTATCAATCAGATAATCTGGAATACGTTCATTTACTTTTACACCCGTAATTTCTTCAACCAAATCATGAAGACTCTCAATATGTTGGATATTAACAGTTGTATAAACATGAATTCCTTTTGCTAATAATTCTTGAACATCACCGAATCGTTTTAAATGGCGCATTGTTGGAACATTTGTATGCGCTAGTTCATCAACCAGTACAAGATCAGGTTTACATTCAAGCACTGCATCTATATCCAGTTCTTCAAATG
The DNA here is from genome assembly GCF_001955655.1 of Viridibacillus arenosi. GTDB lineage: Bacteria > Bacillota > Bacilli > Bacillales_A > Planococcaceae > Viridibacillus > Viridibacillus arenosi. The sequence goes on from NZ_MSPW01000004.1 coordinate 31,234, forward strand.
ACTTTCCTTTATAGTGAATCTTTTTGGTAGGAACCATCTCAAGTCCGTCGAGCAAAGCAGCTGTTTCTGGTCGGGGATGTGGTTCAACATAGCCAACAACTACATCCAAACCTAGCTTTTTTGCTTGATGGGCAGTATCGAGCATTGAATATGTTTTTCCTACTCCAGCAGCATACCCAAGAAATATCTTCAGGCTCCCCGATGCTTCTTTTGATTCCTGTCTTTTTACCTTAGCTAAAATAGCATCGGGATTAGGGCGCGTGTATTCCATCCATCTTCACCTCCTTCTTATTATAGCCCCAACTAGCATTAAGACAGTATTAAGATTGAATCTTAATACCATTTTAATACAATTAGCTCTTTTTCTAACACTACATTAATTTTAACTGCATTATGATTATCCATGAAATCAATAGAAGGAGTGATTGACTTGATGGATTTATATATGGTCATTGCATTAATCCTAAGTTTTGCTAGTCTCTATTCGCTAACGGCTTGGTGTTACAAGCAAGTAGACAATTAAGGGGGTCTCATTATGTGGGTTGTAATAGGTATCATTATTGTTTCATTGTTTGGTTATTTAGGTTATGCATTGCTCTATCCAGAAAACTATTAATAAACCTATAGGGGGAAATAAATATGTGGCAAATTGCCTTAGTGCTAGTCATTTATTTACCGCTTGTCATTGCAGCAGGTCATTATTTGTATCAAGTGACGATGCAGCAAAAGACATGGCTTGATCCGGTAATGAATCGCGTGGATAACATTATCTATAAATTTTGTGGAATCAAGCAAGTTGATATGACCGGTAAACAATATGTAATAGCGCTCATTCTATCAAACGCAATTATGGTATTCATCGGCTATTTCATATTACGGATTCAGTCGACTTTATTTCTTAATCCAAATGATATCGATAACATGGAATCCACGTTGTCATTCAATACGATTATTTCATTTATGACAAACACAAATTTGCAACACTATAGCGGAGAATCAGGGTTAAGCTATTTGGCTCAGATGCTTGTCATCACATTCATGATGTTCACATCGGCAGCGACAGGTTATGTTTCATGCATGGCATTCTGTCGTAGATTGGTAGCAAAATCGGATACAATCGGAAACTTCTTTGTGGATTTTGTACGTGTGATAACACGCTTATTAATACCTCTTTCATTTATAGTGGCGTTAATTTTAGTAGCCCAAGGTTCGCCACAAACTTTAAATGGTAACGAAACAGTTCAGACAATAGAAGGGAAAATGCAGGATATTGCACTTGGCCCTATTGCATCCCTTGAATCGATTAAACACATCGGTACAAATGGTGGTGGTTTTAACGGAGCCAATTCAACCACACCCTTTGAAAATCCAACAGTCATTTCAAACATTGTGGAAATGCTATCTATGATGTTATTGCCTGGTGCTTGTGTTGTGACATTCGGTTTAATGGTAGCAAATCGACGTAAGAAAACGCTATTTGGCAAACAAGGTTTGGTTATTTTTGCAGCTATGTGTATTCTTCTCCTCATCGGCTTAGTTACTTGTTACATAGCAGAAAGTGTAGGTAACCCCATAATTAATAATCTAGGTATCTCTCAAGATATAGGTAGTATGGAAGGAAAGGAAATGCGCTTTGGTATCCCCCAATCTGTGTTGTTTACAGTGGTAACGACGGCCTTTACGACAGGCTCAATAAATAATATGCATGATTCTTTAACGCCGCTTGGTGGTATGGTACCAATGTTTAATATGATGCTGAATGTCGTGTTTGGGGGTAAAGGTGTTGGATTAATGAACATGATGATGTATGTCATGTTAACTATTTTCATCGCGTGTTTAATGATCGGACGTACTCCACAATTTTTGGGCAAAAAAATCGAAGAGAAAGAAATGAAATTAATTGCACTATGCATTTTAATCCACCCGGCTCTTATATTGTTATTCTCAGCTCTTGCTGTAGCGACTACTGCTGGTATTGCAGGAATTACAAATCCGGGAGCACATGGATTATCACAGGTTTTATATGAATATGCCTCATCCTCAGCAAATAATGGTTCAGGGTTTGAAGGTTTAGCTGATAACTCGCCATTTTGGAACATGACCACTGGCTTTGCTATGTTCTTTGGACGCTATCTATCTATCATTATTCAACTTGCCATTGCGTCGCTTCTAGCGAAAAAGTTATGGCACAGTGATTCGGTGGGGACATTGAAAACCGACAATCCGATGTTCACATTCTTGCTTATTGCTATTGTCTTGATGATTGGTGCATTGACCTTCCTGCCAGCCTTAGCATTAGGCCCGATTACAGAACATTTACAAATACGTTCTTAATGAGGAGAGACATAAATGGAAACCGTAACGAAAAAGAGTTTTATAAATCGTGATATTATGAAGAGTTCAATTTTAGGCGCATTCAAAAAATTAAATCCTTTATATATGATAAAAAATCCGGTTATGTTCGTAGTGGAAGTAGGTTTTGTTTTTGTCGTTTTGTTAACCATTTTCCCGAATATGATGGGTGATGTCACTGAGGGATCAGCCCGTCTTTATAATGCGATAGTAGCTTTCATCTTGTTTATTACAATCTTATTTGCGAATTTCGCTGAATCCATTGCAGAAGGGCGTGGAAAAGCGCAAGTTCAGTCACTTAAGAAAACAAAAACAGTGACAGAGGCTTGCGTTTTACTTGCTGATGGAACGCAGGTCAAAAAACAAGCCGATGAACTTAAGAAAGGTGATATTGTCTTAGTTCAGGCAGGAGAAGTTATCCCAAATGACGGGGAAGTAATTGATGGAATTGCAACAGTTGATGAATCGGCAATCACTGGCGAGTCAGCACCTGTTGTGAAAGAACGAGGTGGAGACTTTTCATCTGTTACAGGTGGAACGACAGTGACGAGTGATTGGCTGGAAATTGAAATCACCTCACTGCCTGGGGAATCTTTTTTAGATAAAATGATTGCTCTTATTGAAGGGGCTAGTCGAAAAAAAACACCGAATGAAATTGCCCTAAATACGTTATTAGTCAGTTTAACGATTATCTTTTTACTGGTTGTTGTTACGCTTTATCCTATGACTACTTATCTACAAGTGCATATTCCAATCGCCACACTTGTTGCTTTGATCGTCTGTTTAATCCCAACAACAATTGGAGGATTGTTATCGGCAATTGGAATCGCAGGAATGGATCGTGTAACACAGTTCAATGTGATTGCTATGTCAGGTAAAGCTGTGGAATCATGCGGTGACGTGGATACATTGATTTTAGATAAAACAGGTACTATCACTTATGGAAATCGTTTTGCTTCCGAATTTTTACCTATCCAAGGTGTTGGGAAAAAAGAATTAATACGTGCGGCATGGTTAAGTTCATTGACAGATGATACGCCTGAAGGGAAATCTATTTTAGCTCTTGCAAGTCAATTAGATGTGGATAGTACTGATGAAAGAAAGGTCATTGATACGAGCGAACATATTGCATTTTCAGCATATACTCGCATGAGTGGTCTAGATATGAAGGATGGAACGAAAATACGTAAAGGTGCGTATGATTCGATAAAAAATAAGAGTGTAAATGCTGGTTATGAAGTACCGAAGGATCTAGAAAGTCTAGTTCATCAAGTATCATCTTTAGGTGGTACACCATTAGTAGTAATGAAGAATGAAAAGATTCTTGGCGTTATATATCTCAAAGATATCGTAAAGCCTGGTTTAAAAGAGCGTTTTGAAAAACTTCGTTCAATGGGGATTAAAACCATCATGTGTACAGGTGACAATCCACTCACTGCAGCTACAATAGCAAAAGAATCTGGAGTGGATAGCTTTATTGCTGAAAGCAAACCTGAAGATAAAATCAAGGTGATTAAAGATGAACAATCTCAAGGGAAAATTGTCGCTATGACAGGTGATGGCACGAACGATGCACCCGCTTTGGCACAAGCGAATGTGGGGTTAGCTATGAACTCGGGAACGAATGCTGCGAAAGAAGCAGCAAATATGGTTGATCTAGATTCTAATCCTACGAAAATTATTGAAGTTGTAGAAATAGGGAAGCAATTACTCATGACTAGAGGTGCATTAACGACGTTCAGTATTGCAAATGACGTAGCAAAATATTTCGCTATTATACCCGCTATGTTAATGGTTGCAGTTCCGGAAATGAGTGCTCTAAATATTATGCAGTTAAATTCACCAACAAGTGCAATCATTTCAGCACTAATCTTTAACGCGGTTATTATACCTCTCTTAATCCCAATAGCAATGAGGGGAGTGAAGTATGAGCCAATGAGTGCCTCGAAATTATTAAGAAGAAACTTGCTAGTATATGGGCTAGGAGGTATTATCGCACCCTTTATAGGTATTAAACTAATCGATTTAATGAGCGGACCAATATTGAATTTAATGGGTTTATAGGAGGGATAACATGAAAGCATTTTTTAGCAATTCTAAACAAGCGCTGAAGGTTACATTATTAATGTTTGTATTGTGTGGCTTACTTTATCCATTCGCTGTCACTGGGATGGCACAAGTGTTATTCAATCATGAGGCAAACGGGAGTTTAATTGAGATGGATGGCAAAATGATAGGCTCGGATAAATTGGGGCAGGCTTTTACTTCACCTGAATTTTTCTGGGGGCGTGTTTCAGCCATCAATTACAATGTTTATACGAAAGAAGATCTTGTACCCAATGCTAAGGGGGAGACAAATTATAATGGCGTCAGTTCAGGTACCTTTAACTATGCACCGTCTAATCCTGAGCTAAAAAAACGAATGGAAGCAGATATTGAAACATTTCTAAAAGCGAACCCAGGGGTACAACGTGAACAAATTCCAGCTGATTTAGTTACGGCATCTGGATCGGGACTTGACCCACATATCAGTGTAGAGTCTGCAAAAATCCAAATAAAACGTATAGCACAAGCAAGCAGTCTCTCTGAAGACGAAGTGAATGACATTGTAAAAGCAAATACTGATAGTCGCACATTTAATGTTTTTGGAGAGGATAAAGTTAACGTCCTTAGCGCAAATTTAGATATTTATAAAAAAATGAAGGGAAAATAATTAGGAAATAATAATTGTGATAAATAGGATGAAATAGCCATTTAGTTTCCGTGGTTTATCGGCGCTCGATGGCTAATTCTTTTGTAGTTGATTTTGTTATTAAGAAATTGAAATAAATTCTATACAGATAAAACCTTAATAAAATGGCATTTTCATAAGTATTTTAAGCAGGTATTTGCCGGTCTATCAAGAACAAGTATATGAAAGCGAAAAAGGAGGAATTGTATATGGAGATTCAAATTATTAAAGAAAAAAATAAAAGTAGTCACGATTACATAAATGACCAGCTATATAAATATAATTTGGCTCACTTCCCAGTAGATTTAAGAGGCAGGTATCAAGAGATTAGTATTTTTCTTAAAGATGAACACGGCAACGTTCGAGGTGGCATTATAGGTCAAGTGTGTTGGAATTGGTTAGAAATACATTCATTAATCGTTGATGAAGATTTACGTGAATATGGATATGGTACAAAACTTCTATTAGAAATAGAAAAGATTGCAATAGAAACAAAATGTGATTTTATCAAAGTAGATACACTAAGTTTTCAGGCATTAGGCTTTTATGAAAAGCATGGCTATGAGGTATTTGGTAGCATTGATAATGTTGGCAGAGACTATCAGCATTACTATTTGAAAAAGGAATTATAAAAAATACAAAAGAGCTGTCCCAAAGTAGGTTTTTATCGACTTTGGGACAGCTCTTTTATAGTTAAACATATTTTATCTCGTTTGGTAAAACCATAAATTATAATATTATCTTCTCCACATAAACTTCCTCATATCTATTGATAGACTCCTAGATAACTTCATACTAGCTCCAGACAAGTGCTATATATTTTAGATATCAAGGAGGTTATGGAAATGAATTTTATTAAACGAGCATTTTTAAGTGTAAGAGCAAGAAAGGGGAAATCCCTTATCCTATTTACTGTATTTTTAGTCGTTGCTAATTTAACCTTAGCAGGATTCGCCATGCAAAATGTCACAGAGACAGCGAGTGATCTTGCTAGAAAAAAGTTGGGCGTTGACGTAACGCTAGGATTAGACCAAAAAAAGGTTCAAAAACATATAGAAAAACAGTATGAAGAAAATCCAAATGAGAAAATAAATCTTCCGGAAATTTCTACAGAGGAAGCAGATAAGTTAGCTAAATCACCCTATGTAAAAAATTTCAACTATATAAAAGAAGCTTATGGTTTAGCGGATGGCTTTACTCCCATTGAGGTTGATGAAAATGAAAATGAAGGCTCGGTTGGTTTCGTTGGTGGAGGCCAAAATAATAGAGAAATGCCAAATATATCATTGGTCGGCGTGAGAAGCTCTGATTTATTGAAAGGATTTACAGAAGGAACGGAGAAAATCATTGAGGGGCGTACCATAACAGCAGAAGATAAAGGTAAGAAAGTAGCCTTGATTGAAAAACAGTTAGCTGAACAAAACAAGCTAAAGGTTGGTGATAAGGTGAAGATCAAAACAGACGATGGAAAATCGAAAATAAAGGTAGAAATAATAGGGATTTATGAAGCATCCGATACAACTGGCCAAAACATGCCAATAGCGTTCTTGAAGCCATCTAACAAAATATATGTTTCGTGCGAATCGTTAAAAGAATTTTCTGGAAATAAGAATATGAAGGGCACACCCATTGATAAAGCCATTTATTACTTAAATGATCCAGATCATATCGATGCTTTTAAAGCACTGGGGAAGAAAACAAACATTGATTTTGACCTATTTAAACTAGATGCTCATGATGCCTTATATAAAAAAATGATCGGCCCTATTGAAAACATGGCAACCACTTCAAAATGGATTGTATATATGGTTTCAATCACTGGAACAATTATTCTTGGTCTTATCATAATGTTGACTATAAAAGAACGTCGGAAGGAGTTAGGTATCTTACTGGCGATTGGTGAGAAGAAAGGGAAATTAATAGGTCAACTCTTAGTAGAAGTATTATGTATAGCTGTTTTAGCATTTAGCCTTTCTATATTTACAGGTGGGGCAGTTTCTCAAAAAATGGGAGACAGTTTATTACAGAAAGAAATTACGGCTTCTGAAGAGCAAGAAAATAATCCAGGGGAACAAGGAAAAGCGGTTATGATTACGAGTGCGATGGATGGTGATCTAGGTAAAGATGTAGATCCTATTGATAATATTGATGTAAGTGTAACATCACAAGATATTTTGAATTTAGGTGGGTTCGGTCTATTAATCGCAATTTTAGCAACACTTCTTCCGGCATTATCGATTCTTCGATTGAATCCAAAAGAAATTTTATTAAAAGACGAATAGAGGGATAGACATGGATACTATATTACAATTCAAAAATCTGAATTATCACTATCACAGCAATAATAAAAAAATCAATATATTAGATAACGTAAACTTCTCGTTTCAAACGGGCTGCTTATATACCATTTTAGGACCATCAGGATCGGGGAAAACAACTACCCTTAGTTTAGCAAGTGGATTAGATGTTCCAAGAGGTGGTTATGTATTATACAACGGAAGAGATATACGGAAGATAGGTCTAGATACTTATCGAAACAAACATGTTTCGATTATCTTTCAATCTTATAATCTTATAACGTATATGACTGCTCTTCAAAATGTAGTCACCGCGATGGAGATTACAGGGGTCGATGTAAAAGACAAAAAAGAAAGAGCACTTGAGTTATTAAGTAAGGTAGGATTAACAGAAGTAGAAGCAAAAAGAAAAGTATTACAGCTTAGCGGTGGTCAGCAACAGCGTGTAGCGATTGCTCGCGCACTATCTTGTAACGTAGATTTATTAATTGCTGATGAACCAACTGGAAATCTAGATCAAGAAACTTCTATGGAAATTATCGACCTATTTAAAGAACTTGCTCATAAAGAAAATAAATGTATCATTGTCGTTACTCATTCCCAAGAAGTGACCAAGCAATCAGATAAAGCGTTGTATCTAGAAAAAAGAAATTTAGTACTTAGACAATTATAGGGAAAACGAGTATTAAAGCTAAAAAATATGTCGGTAACGCTGTGAAAAAAGAAATAAAACCATGCAAACTAGTATAGTTCTAATTAGATAAAATCTAGAAATACAGTGGTGAAACTCATAAGAAAGGGGTGAGAGAGATACGATGAAAATTGTGGCTTCTATTGGTCTAGTGACAATCGGTATTTTAATTGGTACGTATTTAAATCTTTTAAATTTAGGCTATAACACAGAATCGGGTCCAAAAGAAACAGATTCGTATCAAGATAGTAGAATGCCAAATGCACCAAATCCAGAAGTGATGCCCCCTTCTAACCAAGATAAGCATGAGAGTGGTAGAACAGGATCACCTAGTTGAGTTTCAGAAGATAGAAAGAATAATGGGATAGCTTCAAGATAGACTCAGAAGGCAAAGGTCCTCAACGAATGAGGATCAAATAATAGGTGTGTTGCCTTCCAAATAAAAACAGCTTGTGGATTTAAAATCCCGCAAGTTGTTTTTATTTGGAATATTTTAAGGTAGAATGAAATGAAAAAGAACATTTTTATTCACGAAAAGGTTAGAGAGGAGTAAATCTATTGGAACTAAGTGGCTGGATTTTTATGACGATTGCCGTATTCTATTTTCCACTCTTTGTATGGCTTTCTTTCACATATATTGAATCTACAAAAGAACCTAAAAGAAGACCAATATATTATGGATTTTTGCTTTCTTTTTGTATTTTTAACATTTTGAATAATACTCTCCTTAAATTAAATAGTTCATACGGCTTATCAATTATTGCAAGTTTTATAGTCTTGTTTAGTGTATTTATGTTGTTAGCTGTCATGAGGGACAAAAAAGTTATTGAAGAGTATTGAGGTTGTTAGAATATAAGTTGTTCAAAGGTTAAATGTAGTTAACAATTTTACATAGAAAAATCCATTTTGAATTATCTCTTTCAAAATGGATTTTTTCTTCTTCTTAAAAATGATCTTTTGAAAAAAATTATAGAAATTTCTTTCAAAATTAAAATCTAAACTATTTTGTTGTTCACTTTGTGGATAAAGGAATGGTAACTAAAAATTGTACTCCATGTATAGTGTTATTTAAAGAATAGGTAATAGAAAGTGTTTCAAAAACTTGCTTTACAATATATAACCCTAAGCCACTTCCACCAGTATTTCGATTTCTTGATTTTTCGATTCTATAAAACGGTTCGAAAATTTGCTGTATATCCTCTTCTTTAATTTTAATACCTGTATTAATGACTTTAATTTGAATGTGTTGTTGTTTTGAATCCTCAGTTAGATTTATATATACTTTCTCGCCATGGGGTGAATACATAATTGCATTATGAACAATATTTTTGCAGGCTTTTTCTAAAAGAACCCGGTCTGTATAAACAAGATGGTGAGAACCAACTTGTTTTATCATTTGAATGTCTTTTTGAGAAGCAAAAAATTCAAGATCTTTTGTGATTGTATTAATTAATTCCGAGAGATTTACTTCTTCCAATTGTAGTTTAAAAGTATGTTGCTCTAATTTTGACATGCTTAAAATCTCGCGAACAAGTTGTTCCATACTTTCGATAATTTGGTGATTCTTCTTTAAGTATTGGTCACGATTTTGATACGGGCCAATATTATAAATCATTCCTTCTAAGTATCCTTTCATGACGGTGAGAGGAGTTTTTAATTCATGTGCTACTATTGAGAAAAATTCCCTGCGTTTTTGTTCTATTTTTCTTTCTTTTTCAATATCGCTTTTTAACTGTTGATTTGCTTTCTTTAAATCATGCATAGTATGTTGTAAATTAACTGACATATCATTTAAGCTATTGGATAATTCCGCTAGCTCATCATTGGATCGAACCTCGATTTTTTCAGAGAAATCCAAGTTCGCCATCTTTTGTGCCCCTTGATTAATATAAATGAGAGGTTTTGTGATGAACCGTGAATACAAATAAGCACTACCTAAACCAATAACAATCACAATAATACTAATATAAGGAAGGAAAAGGGCCAATACCTGTGAAGCTTCATTAATAGGTTGAAATGTTGCGAACACCACGAGTGTTAAGTTAACGTTTAGGAATTGAATAGGTATGGTAGCATTATACGAATTGGAAAGATTATCTGAATTCTCCAATGGACCTTTAGTAGCCGGCGTTACTGCTACCCCTTTACTATTACTACCGGTAAAGGAAAAGGTAGGAGAATAAATAATTCTTCCTTCTTGATCTTGAAGGTAGATTATTGCGTTATTTTTTTGTGAATATTTATCAAGAAGTGGTATTGCATTTTGAAAAGTAAGATCCTTGGATTTATCAATTATTTCTTCTATTCCTGTTTGAAGTTGATCTGTTTTATACTGTTCATAAAACGTAGGGAGAAAGAAGTATAAAGTTAGATACATCACTAATGCAAAGGCTAACAAAATAAGTGAAGTAATCCAAAAGAGTTTATAAGTAATTCGATTCATCTTTGTGATTTTTAATATTTTATTCATCGATTTTGTAACCAATGCCTTTTACGGTTTTAATATAAGGTATATCTAATTTTTTTCGTATGTTTTTAATATGTGTATCGATAATACGTGTTTCACTACAATATTCGTAGCCCCAAGCCTTTTCTATAATTCGCTCTCTTGTAAGTACTTTTTTTTCATTTTGAAGTAGTAGTTGCAGAATTTCGAATTCTTTTGTAGTTAATAGTATTTCAATCTCATTAACATATACTTTATATGCTTCACAATCAACATGGACTTCTTTAAATACTAAATGATTATCCGTACTTTGATCATAACTTCTTCTCAGTACTGCTTCGACTCGTCTAATCAGAACATGGAAAGAAAAAGGCTTAGTAATATAATCATCGATTCCAATATCAAAGCCTTTCATTTGATGTTGTTCTTCTTCTAATGCGGTTAGCATAATAATTGGTACATTAGACTGTTTTCGTATCATTTGTGCCATTTCAAATCCCCTAAGGTTTGGCATCATCACATCCAAAAGAATTAAATCATAGGAATGCTTATTAAATTGTCTCATTCCTTCTAATCCATCTGATGCGGTTTCAACAATATAGTTTTGTGTCATTAAAAATTGTTTTATTAACTCTTGAATTTCTTTGTCATCCTCTACTACAAGAACTTGATAGTTTCTCACTGTATCACCTCTTAAAGCATTATAACCGTGTTATCTGGAGTTTATGTGAAGAAACATTGGTATGATACTTAGAAACAATATAGAAAATTAATAGGGAAACTTTGTTTATTTCTATACTAACTCTCCAAAACCCGTATACGAATGTATGGAAATCTTCGTATACGGGTTTTATTTATGTTTCTTAGAAAGTATCTTATTGATCATTACTTTTAAGAGCTTAAATGCTCATGAACTAGAAGCCATCTATCCGCTTCTTTCACAAAAATATTAGTGGCTCTTCCTTTGCCACATATATACTCATCATTAATATATCCCTCATAGAAATATGTATAAATACAAGTTGCAGAGCTTTCTTTTTGGTCTAACCATTCAACATCATGTGCTTCGTAATTTTCATTCTTTACTATTGACCAAGCATTTTCAAAGTATTGTTGGATTTCTTCGTGACATGTGCAGGTCTGATCCGAGAAAAAATATACAGCTTTAGGATGCAACAATTTTTTTACTTGCTTAAAATCATGCGTATTTGTAGCTTTAATATAACTATCTAATATCTGCATGGAATCCCTCCTATAGATTGTTAAAAATAGTATACTAATCCCTAAATCCCCTGTCTAATTTACGCAAAAAACTTCCATAAAGCATTCTATTATTTCCAACAAAACAAACAATGCTAAACTATAAAGAAGACGATGAAAAAATATATAAACCATTTCATAAATCACCAATTATAAGAATAATAAAGGAGCATCACCAAATGAAAATCACAATCTTCGGTGCAACCGGACGCGTAGGAAATGAAGTATTACAACGTGCCTTAGCTGAAGGGCATGAAGTTAAGGTACTCGTACGTTCGCTAGAAAAATTGCCAGCACATCCAAATCTCCAAAAGTTTAAAGGAGATGTTAAAAATTTTGAACATACGGTCCAAGCTATGGAGCAGGCAGACGCAGTAATAAGTGCAATTGGTACGGACAAAACGACAACATTATCAGAAGGCGTCCCAAATATTATTAGGGCGATGGAGCAACTAAATGTAAAAAGAATCGTCACAATCGGTACAGCCGGCATTTTAGATAGCCGCGCTGAAAGAGGAAAACTACGCTTCCAATCATCTGAATCCAAACGAAAGCTTACTTTTGCGGCAGAGGAACATGCAAAAGCATTCCGTGCATTAGAAGCATCGGATTTAGATTGGACAATTGCTTGTCCAACTTATTTACCAGATGGCTCAGCTATTGGTGTATATCGTACAGAAAGAAATATGCTACCACTAAACGGAGAGAAAATTACAGTAGGTGACACTGCTCACTTCGTTTATCAGGAATTATTTCAAAATGAATTTAAACACTTACGTGTCGGTTTGGCATACTAATTTGGAAAAGTAGTTTCACAAAGAGGAATGGTGAAATCATATGGGAATGCGTAATAAAGCAATTTTTGCGGCTGTATCATTAGGTTTAGCATTTGCAGGTTATGTGACAGTTAAGAAAGTAGGGGTACAGATGTCATTATTTGAAGCTGTTGAGAAGCAAGATAGTAATGCTGTAAAAAAAGCGCTGAAATCTGAACAAGATATTAATACACAAGATGGCAAAGGACGCACAGCGCTTATGATTGCGACATATAATAACGACGTGAAATCGGCGAAAGTGTTAACTGAAGCAGGAGCCGATGTAAATATTCAAGATGATATGCAAAATTCTCCATTTTTATATGCAGGAGCAGAAGGTTATTTGGACATTGTAAAGCTAACTTCAAAAGCCGGTGCAGATCCTAAAATTACAAATCGCTATGGTGGTATTGCTTTAATTCCAGCTTCTGAGCACGGGTATGTTGATGTTGTAAAATTTTTATTAACTGAAACAAATAGTGATGTGAATCATATTAATAACTTAGGGTGGACGGCATTATTAGAAGCAATCATCTTAGGCGATGGTGGTAAAAAACAACAAGAAACTGTGCGTATTTTGTTAGAGCATGGAGCTAATCCAAATCTTGCGGATAGAGATGGTGTTACTCCACTTGAGCATGCAGAAAAACTTGGTTACAAAGAGATTGAAAAACTGTTAAGAAAAGCTCGATATTAATTCCAATTTTGCTTGTATCAGTGTTCCGATTAATTATCCGATAGCGGCAATAAGCAAACTCACTATAAAACAGTAAATTAAGGGTAAAGTTTATAAAACGCATAGTACCCTGTACAATATAGATCTTTCAGAGAAAGTTAAGCCAACTGTGATTAGCTGGTCAGATCAGCATACATTAAATTTTAAAAAACCTGATTCATATGAATTCGAAGGTAATATTTTTACAGATGAAATTGGTCTTTTCCCATTTGCCCAAAGTGGATTTGACACAATTGACGGAAATATCGGTGCTGATGGCTCTACTTATGTCATTCTGAAAGTTCCGAAACATATCAATGTATTAGATGAAAACGGGTCGAGAATGTATCCACCAGTTGAATATTGATACCCAATGAATATAGTTGATAGTATTATGTTAAGGATTGTAATGAGGAAAAAAGAGATTAAAGAAACGAGCGATGACCATTGAAGAAGATTTTACGTATTATTATCGGATTAATACTGGTTGTGATTTTTTGTATAGTAAATAACAAATGGTTAGTCACAACGACGTATAAAATAGAGTCTAAGAAATTACCAAAATCTTTCGATGGTATGCGCATCGTTCAAGTTTCTGATTTACACGATGCTACATTTGGCAATAAGCAGGATCGACTTATTAAAAAGGTTCTAGATGCAAAGCCGGATGCCATTTTCTTGACAGGCGATGTTATTGATCGCAACCGCTATGATTTGGAGGAGAGCATGCAGGCTGTCGCTGGTTTTGTGAAAATTGCGCCGGTTTATTATGTTACAGGTAATCATGAAATAGCTGTAAATAAAGTTTCCGAAATTAAAGGTGCTCTTACTGAACTGGGCGTCAATGTATTATCAAACAGTACCTTGCCATTTGAAAAAGATGGAGAAGTAATTCAAATTGTAGGTATTGAAGATCCGCTTGCTGGAACAGATACACAAGCAATGCTAGATACTGCACTTCTCCATCAATCAGAGGCTAATTTTAAGCTTTTACTAGCTCATCGTCCTGAATACATGACAGTATATGCTGAAAATAATATTGATATAACATTTTCTGGTCATGCACATGGCGGACAATTCCGTTTGCCAGGTGTCGGTGGTCTCATCGCACCAGGGCAAGGATTCTTTCCGAAATATACAGCTGGTACATTCGAGGTCGATCATATGACTCAAGTAATTAGTCGGGGGCTTGGTAATAGTCTAATGCCTGTTCGCTTACTCAATTTACCTGAAATTGTCGTGGTGGAATTACATTCTATATAATAATAAAAAATTTCGCTAGGTCCTGATAAGCATTTCAGTACTTAGCGATTTTATTATTTAAACTTCACATCAAATAGGAATTTTAATCTCCACAGTAAAGCCTTTGACGGTATAAGTGGAAAGGCGATATCTCGTGCCTTAGCTAAAATCGGGGAACCAAGTTGAGCGCTCCAACCAATTTGGCGCGAAAGTGAGATTACTTTTGCTGTACGAGCTACGCGTTCGCTTTCATAGTGTTGGAGAGCGTCTTGAAAATTAGCGTATTCAGCAAGAGCCGTCGTTAAAACAAGTGCATCTTCAATCGATTGCCCAGCCCCTTGGCCCATATTTGGCGTTGTAGCATGTGCAGCATCTCCTAACAAAACGATACGTCCATATGCGAACTTCATTAGAGGACGGATATCTTTTATATCATGGTGTAAAATAGCATCTGGTTTTGTATCCAGTATAAGGTCAGCAACGTGAGCAGGGAATTTTTCAAACAAACGAGCGATTTCTTTTCGACCTAGGGTGTGATAAAAAGCATCATTTTCGTGTGCATTGACGCAGGCAAACCAGTAAACTTGTCCGTTTTTCAAGGGGGCATAGCCAAATCGTCCAGAAGTTGCCCATATTTCACAGGATGTATGTTCATCAACACGCCCCTTGTTTTCAGCTACACCACGCCAGCACATATAACCGGCATAACGCGGAGCAGAGTCAGGTACAAGTTTTTGCCGAATAGGTGAGTGAATCCCATCTGCCGCAATGAGCAAATCAGCTGTCACATATGTCCCATCTTCAAAAAAAGCTGTTACTTGCGTATCCTCAGATACAACATCTACACATTTCTTACTATATTTCACCGTTCCTTCAGCTAAAGCTTCTAATAAAGTACTATGTAGATCAGACCGTTGAATCGTAATGTTTTCCTGTCCGTAAAGTCGTTTAATAGCACCAAAATCGATTGTGTTCAATATTTTTCCAGTGCTGTTTTGAAACACTTGCGTTGTCAAAGTCGTTCCATTTGTATAGACCTTTTCTCCAACGCCCATTTTCATGAGTGCCTGCATGGCATTTGAACCAATGCCAATACCGGTGCCAACGGGTTGGAAAGTAGGAGCGGCTTCGAAAACTTCAACATGTATTTGTCTTTTTTGAAGGGCAACTGCAGCACATAAACCTCCGATGCCGCCACCAATGATTGCAATCTTCAACTATAATCAAACCTTTCAGAAATGAATTATTTACTATAATTATAGGGTATAACAAAGACGGTTGTACCTATTATGCTTACGTTTCATAAATAGGACTAGTCGCATCTACATTAAATTGTTAAAATATTCATACAGATGCAGTCGGTATTTATATGTTCACATAACCGATAATTACTATTAAAAGGAGGGCGACATGTAAAGTGAACAATTATTATGTACAAAATAGAGTGTCCCTACCTGACCAACACACGAATCAAGCCGATAAAAATAATATTTTAGAACCTTTTTTAGATGTGAAAACGGTAAAACACTTGAAGAAAAAATATATTGCGGAAGTACAGGAGCGTTTACCGATGTATTTTTCAGCAGATAAGCGAATGAAAATGCAATCGCTTACAGAAGAGCAATTTCAACAACAAGGCTTGCCAAAAGAAATTTTCTGGAAGATGGTCGAATTTAATGTGAGTACAAAAGGTGGGATTTCTTTTGAACGACTTCCTGCTATTGGCGAGCATCTCGATTATTTAGCTTCCGAATATATCACATATAAAATGCGTATCGAACGTGATTTTGAAAGTGAAGACCAAGTAGCACAACTTGCTAAACTGGATGAAATTTTTGGTCGTGGGTTAAAAAGAATGTCGAATGCTTTTATTGATTCTGTCGGCGCTTTTTTTGAAAAAAATGAAGTAGTAGGAGAATCAGCTTTAATGGAGCAATCGATTAAAGGGATTTATCAATACAAACTTGCTAAATACGGAAATTTTGTTGTAGCAAATAAGGATTACGCTTTTATTAAAGGTACATCGGATGAGTGGTTGGAAAGAGATTCATATTTTATGGGAGATATTCTACGCTTAGTGATAGCTAAAATAGATGAGAATCGTATTAAAATAAGAGAAAATCCGTATACAACATTGGAATTAAATGCAGTAGCGGCTTTTTACCAAGCAGTACAACGTAGATTAGCTAACCAAAAATCAACTTCCGTTAGCGAGGAGCAGCTAGGAGTAGAGCTTGGGTTTTTAGGTATGAAGTTAGAACTTCTGATTCAAAAAGATGGTATATCCCCTGAACTAGCTAGTAAAATGGAGACTGCGTATTTATCATTTTTCAACTACAAAATAGAAGATATAAATCAACGTCAATTAGAGACTAAAAATAATCCTTATACTAGAAATCGAGAAGCATTTAGCGATTTAAATCGTGAAACGGTTGAGGATTGGGCAAAACGTTTGCGTAATAGCTTACAGGAAGAAAATCCTCAACAAGTATTTGAAGCAACAATCTTATTGGCCTACAATATATTCCAAAAGAAAGTGCAACAAGTGAGTAAATTAGAACGCTACCAAGAGCAAAATGATTGGAATACGTTTTATGAGGAAGCTCCAACGAATAATTATCAAGTTGAGCTACCAGATGTATTTTGCTATAACGCATTAATAGTCGATTGGAATAAATTTATAACTGAAACAATCGTCGATCAAAAGATGCTTTTCATTAAAGATAGAATTTAAAAATTGTCGTTTGTATTTGAAAATTTTTTATTTAAACAAGGTTTAAGAATTTGAACTAGAGGGTATATGTAAATTACCCATTTAAAAAATACTTATTGTAGTTAATATTTAAGTTCATTGATGATGTATTTTAAGTACAGCATTAAACTCCTTTATTGATCGTTAAGTTTTAAGTAAATAGTTAGTTAAAATGCCCGTATGTGAAAATAGTCAATACTATATCACTGCGGGCATTTTCTATAATTTTTTATTTAGAAATTGGTATTCCATTAAACGAGGAGGGAAAAAGATGAAGTTAGCTCGTAATATTATTATTGCACTCATATTAGGTGCGTTAGTTGGTATTGGGATGAATATGTGGGCGGAGGATATCTTTCCTAAGGTGGATCAATACTTCTTTAGCCCATTAGGTACCATTTTCTTGAGTCTTATTAAAATGCTTGTAGTGCCACTTGTGTTCTTCTCCATTATTTTAGGGACTGCGAATATTGGTGATCCAAAAAAGTTAGGACGTATAGGTATTAAAACGATGGTCTTTTTCCTATTGACTACGGCAATGGCTATTATTTTAGGGATTGGCTTAGCTTCGATAATTCAACCAGGGAACATCGGGCAGTTCGAAACAACAGGCTTAGAATATAAAGCAGACAAAGCCCCACCCATCTCAGAAACGTTCCTTTCTATTATTCCAACAAACCCTATCCAAGCAATGGTAGAAGGAAATATGCTTCAGATTATTTTTTTCGCAGTCTTTGTGGGGATAGCTATTAGCTACCTTGGAAGCAAAGCAAACACTTTACTGAAAGTGATAAACCAGGGAAATGAAGTCATGATGATTTTAGTGAACATCGTGATGAAGTTTGCTCCATACGGTACATTTGGTTTACTTGCTTCTGCTATCGGTAAACAAGGGATAGGTGCCATCAAAGCGATGGGACTTTATATGGTTGTAGTCATGCTCGCACTTATTTTGCATATGTTCATTGTTTATGGTACAGCTATATCATTATTATGTCGTAGAAATCCGGTGCAATTTTTCAAAGACTTCTTCCCAGCTATGACCGTGGCCTTCAGTACATCAAGTAGTAGTGCAACATTACCTGTATCAATGGAGATAGCTCAGAAGAAGATGGGTATTCCTAAGGCCATTAGTAGTTTTGTCCAACCATTAGGTGCAACAGTGAATATGGATGGCACTGCCATAATGCAAGGAGTAGCAACGATTTTTATCGCTCAAGTATTCAACGTGGATTTAACTTTTGGTCAACTTGTTACAGTTGTTATGATTGCTGTACTAGCAAGTGTTGGAACCGCAGCTGTACCTGGAGCGGGACTGATTATGCTGGCAATGGTTTTACAATCTGTTGGGCTTCCAGTTGAAGGAATAGCTCTTATTATTGGAATTGATCGTTTACTCGATATGGCACGAACAGCGGTTAATACAACAGGTGATATCACTTGTGCAGCGTATATAACAGAAAGTGAAAAGCGCAAAGGTGAAACTTTTGAAGACAGCAATTCAAATGAAGAGGATTCATTTGAATTAGAGGGTCATAGCTCATATTAAAATGAATGGTCATCCTATGGGTGGCCATTTTATATTTACATTTATTGTTATGACGACTTCGTATAAAATGGAAGTAGGTTGATAAGATGGAAGAAGGGGTCTTGTGTCATTTTTTATCTTCATTGTGATTGGCTTTGCCGGAAACTTTATTGGCACACTAAGCGGGGGAGGTGGATTGATTTCTTTACCGACGATGCTTCTTTATGGTCTACCCGTGCATTCTGCTATTGGAGCAAATAAAGTAGCGAATACAGTTAGTTCATTTACTAGCTTTCTAGTAATCTTTAAAGAGAAGGAAATTACGTTAAAGGAATCAGGTATCGTGTTAGTCACTTGTTTATTAGGCGGAGCAACAGGAGGAATGGTTGCCTCGTTAATGAGTGGAGATACATTGACACTAGTAGCAATTTTTTTATTAGGCTTTGCTTTTATAACTTCATTATTAAAGAAAAGTAATTTTGAAGGGGAAGAACAATTTAAGCTGAATATTAAAACCGGTTCATCGTTATTTGGAATTGGTATGTATGACGGGATGTTTGGACCTGGAAGTGGTACATTACAGATGTATTTATATGCAAGTCAGAAAATTGCTTATATCCGTGCGGTAGGCTTAAATAGAGTAGGTGTTTTTGCAGGATGCTTTGGTAGTTCTATCACATACATTTCGACAGGGAAAATCGAATGGCCACTGACAATTGCTTTAATGTTTGGCGGTATAATTGGCGCACAAGTAGGCATTAAAGTGGCGCGTAAAATGAATGTGAAATATATTAATCCGCTATTACGTGGTATTACGCTCTTATTAATCGTACAAATTGTTGTAAATTATTATAAGTAATTGCTGAACTCAGTTAATTGGTTTAATTGATAATTTAAAATCCACCTCTTTATAGAAAGAGGTGGATTATTTTAATTGTAAAAAAGTGAGCTAACTGGTTGCCTGTTTATATAATATTTCTCATCTTCTCTAGTAATTCAGCACCCGTCATCGTATGGTCGCCACCACCCTGTACAAAGGCATCGCTACCGCCACCTTTGCCATTTAATAATGGTAGGACTGCTGAAGAAATATCTTTCATACTCATATCAATTGCATTTGTACCGCGAGCAGCGACAAACTGTAACTTCTCTCCTTGCTCAGCAACGAGAAGCACCACGATATTTTCATTTTCGGCTATAACTAGTCGAGCTAACTTTTGCAATTCTTGAATGGAACGCGCTGCATAAACAGCACCAGTTACACCGTTTTTAGTGGTTGTTGCAAGTTCTAATGCTTCATATGATAGCAATTGTTCTTTGGCTGCATCTAAAGCTTTCTCTAATCCTTTTTGAACAGTAAATAGTTTTGAAACTGTATCAGCCACTTCGTTTTCAGGAGTACTTGCTAGTTTAGCCACTTTACTTAGTTCATTTTTTCGCCAGTGTAGTTCACTTAATACGCGTCCGCCACAAACAAAATGCACGCGTATTTTTCTTTTTTGTTTTTCAGTATGCATAATTTTAATGGCGCTAACTTGTCCGGTTGAAGTGGGATGAATACCACCACAGCCGTTATAATCGTAATCTGGAATGATAACCAGGCGAATTTCTTTTGTTACACTCAGTGCTTTACGAAGGTTATAGCGTTCTAATTCATCTACTGTCACCCACTTTGTTTCAATTGGTCGATTTTCCAAAATAATTTTGTTAGCTAGAGCTTCTACTGCTACAAGTTCGTCTTCACTAATGTTTTCAATATCTAAATCTATCGTTACAGTTCCTCGCCCTAGATGGAAGCTAATGGTTTGGTAGCCGAATAGCTCAACAAAAGCAGCGGTCAAAATATGCTGCCCTGCATGTTGCTGCATATGATCGAATCGTCGTTCCCAATCGAGCACGCCCATTACCAATTCATCATCGTTAGGTAAAGACTCTGCAATATAATGACGAATTTCGTCGTCCACTTTCTCTACATCTACTACGGAAATGCCATTTAAAGTACCTGTATCATGAGGTTGACCGCCACCAGTAGGATAGAATGCTGTATTATCAAGCACGATAAATTCGCGTCCGTCATCTTCAATCCCTTTTCTTATAATTTTTGCTGGAAACTCTTTCATCATCGCATTTTGATAGTAAAATAATGTCTGCAAACGTCATCACTCCTAATTTTTTTATCGAAAAGTACAGGTAAATCAGCTAAAAACTTTACTAATCGCATTTTTGCTTTAATATTAATGATTGAAACATGCAAAAGAGGAGCGATTCTTTATGGACATTTTAGCATATACAATGGATGAAATTTTAGATCCTACAAATATTATTGAAGGACAACGCTTTGAATTCTTATTAGATATCGAAGTAGATGAAGAAGACGAACTATTTGTAGAAGGTGGTCTTGAGATTCGCGCAATCGTAGGGAAAAAAGAGGACGACTTTAAGCTTGCGAATTACTTCATCATTGATAAAGGTACTGAAAAAATGCTCGAATTTGGTCTAGAAGAAGATGAAGAAGAATTGATTTTGAGTTTTTGTAAAGAGCGCATTATAGCAGGCGAATAACAAATTGATTAGGTAACAGGAGGCATTCGATTTTAGTTTAAATACTTTTAATCTGAATGCCTTTTTTGGTATGATGAGAATTATTTTATGAATTAATGACGAAAGAGGTAGGAGAGCATGTCAGCTTATACACAGCCAATTTACGTTGCAATGATAGTATTTATCCTTTTGGCCGTTATTATTTTTGTGCCTTGGCTTATTTACACATATCGTAAATATGGATACTTGCCATTATCAACGACGCTAATCGCATTTTCATTTATTTTTTATTTTATTAGCGCATTATTTTTAGTTCTACTCCCATTACCAGAATCACGTAATACTTGTATTACACAACAGCCAGGTACACAGCATTATTCATTGATGCCGTTTACCTTTATCTCAGATATGTTTAAAAATAGTGGTGTGATTTTATCTCAGCCAAGTACATATGCATTATTAGTTAAACAGTCTGCCTTTTATCAAGCCTTTTTTAATTTCTTATTACTATTACCGTTTGGCGTATACTTACGTTATTTCTTTCAACAAAGAAAGTACTGGAAAAGGGCACTTGGCTTAACTTTTGCATTAACATTATTTTATGAAATCACACAAGTGACGGGTATTTATGGTATTTATAACTGTGCGTATCGTATTTTTGATGTGGATGATTTGATGCTTAATACATTAGGCGGCATACTTGGCTTCTTCATCGCACCTGCTATTTTGGCATTGTTCCCATCAAAAGAAAGCATTAATGCAAAAGCGGAAAGATTGATTGCACTTGATGATGTTCGTGCAATGTCTGTATTAATCGCATTACTTATTGATATTTTCATTATTGATCTGCTTGGGCAATTAAGCACTACATTTACAGAGTCAAATTTAATTATAAATTTCCTGATTAAATCTATTGTCATTTTCATTGCATTTTTTGTCATTCCAATCTTGTGGAATGGACATTCAATTGGTTCGAAAATTATGCGTTTCCGCTATGATAGTAAAGTAAGTACTATAGATACAAATAAGCGATTGTTCAAACGTTTTGGTGCAATCTATCTTACTTATTTTGCATTCTTTGTACTAAGTATTTTCGCTCAAATGAACTTACAAATTGGTTCACCGTATTATAAATTAAAAGTATTTTTAGCACTGGGTACAAACTTACTTGAATTAGTATTAATAGTTGTTCTGTTCTTCCATGCATTGCTCGTTGCATTTGGAAAAGGCAAACGACGATTTTACTTTGATGAAGCATCAGACTTACACACAACGAGAAAATAAAGATAGAAAAGGACTTTCTGTAAATCGGGAAGTCTTTTTTTATTTGCGAAAATAACAATTAATAGTGCTCGAATAAGATTTAAGGTTCCTGTAAGGTTACGACAATTATGCTGTAAGGATGAGGCGATATAGTATGTATATCAACAAATGACAGTAGAGGTGACGCAAATGGAATCATTATTAAAAATAGAAAACGTCAAAAAAATATATGGTAAAACATCGAATACTTACACAGCGTTAGAAAATATATCATTTCAAATTGAGCATGGTGAATTTGTTGGGATTATGGGTCCCTCAGGAGCAGGTAAATCAACATTACTAAATCTTCTTGCAACAATCGATTCGCCAACAGAAGGTAAAATCTTTATGAATGATAAGGGTATACATGATATGAAGGAAGCTGAGCTCTCAGATTTTAGACGCGATAATCTTGGCTTTATCTTTCAAGATTACAACTTGCTAGATTCACTAACCGTAAAAGAAAATATTCTATTACCGTTAGCAATTGCAAAAGTACCTGCAAAAGAAATTGAACAACGCGTCCAAAAAATAGCTAAAGTTTTTGGAATTGAATCTTTGCTTAGTCAATATCCATATCAAATTTCAGGAGGTCAAAAGCAACGTACGGCTGCTGCAAGAGCAATTGTTACAGAGCCTGCGCTCATTTTAGCTGACGAGCCAACAGGTGCACTAGATTCAAAATCTGCAACAGACCTACTAGAAAGCTTAAGTTCACTTAATGAGAACAACGAATCAACGATTATGATGGTTACGCATGATGCTTTCGCCGCAAGTTTTTGCCGCCGCATTATATTCATTAAGGATGGCAAGCTTTCAACGGAAATCTACCGTCGCGATCAAACGCGGAAAGAGTTTTTCCAAGAAATTTTAGATACTTTATCTGCAATTGGGGGTGAGGTTGATGACGTTATTTAGTTTAGCTAGAAAAAATATTGCACGAAATTTTTCACAGTATTTTTTGTATATCGCATCGATGGTATTCAGTATCGTCATTTATTTTACCTTTGTTACTTTAAAATATAGCGATATTGTCTCTGATATGACGAAGTCTTCACAGAAGATGGGGTCCCTTATGAGTGGAGCCGCCGTGGTACTACTCTTCTTTGTTGCTATTTTCATCGCATATTCAAATTCATTTTTCATGAAAAAGAGAAAAAAGGAAGTAGCGCTTTATGCATTATTAGGCGTTAGAAAACGTCAAATTGGTTTCATGTTATTTTTTGAAAACTTATTACTTGGTGTATTTTCATTAGTGATAGGTGTTTTTCTAGGATTCCTTAGTTCAAAATTGTTCGTTACCTTATTAATCCGTTTAATGGGTTATGATGTTGTCGCTCCATTTACGTTCTCAACGGAAGCGGTTATAAATACAGCATCTGTCTTCCTAATTATCTTCTTCATCACTTCATTCCAAGGATATCGTTTAATCTATCAATTTAAATTAATCGATCTATTCCATGCATCGAAGAAAGGTGAAGTAGCACCCAAGCCGTCATGGATTGTCGCTATCTTAGGCGTAATAAGCATCGGAACGGGTTATTGGTTAGCTTTACAGAACTTATTAACATCCGAAGCATGGCGTATTTTAGGAATGTTTACACCACTTATTATATTAGCAACAGTTATTATAGGAACTTTCCTTTTGTTCCATAGTGTTACAGGTTTTGTTCTAACTTTATTCAAGCGTCGTGAAAAATGGCTTTGGAAAGGTCTACACTTAATGACCATTTCACAATTGCTTTACCGGGTTCGTGGTAACGCCCGTACATTAACTGTTATCGCTATTTTGAGTGCAACAACAGTAACAGCTGGAGGTGCGGTTTACAGTCTGTATTACAATATTAATGACAATGTAAAGCTCACTGATCCAAACACATTTATGTACGAGCAAACAGCGAATGTCGATAACGAAAAAGTAACATCATTACTACCAAATACAATATATGATGAAAATATCTCAGCATTATTCGTTACATTTGAGGCGAAGCAACTTGATTCGGCAATGGGAACAGACGGAGATAAACGTATTTACACAGTAATCAATGAAACAACATACAACAAGTTAGCGAAACTTCAACAAAAAGAAGAACTAAATTTAAAAGGTAATAAAGCGACTATGATTGATGTTCAATATCATGAAAGTCTATCGCCGAAATATGCGGGTAAGACGATTACAGCGGAAAAAAAAGGAACAACAATTACATTGGAAGGGTATCATGAAGTTCCAGTCTTAAACCTAATGGCAGGAATGACACTAGTAGTCACAAATGAGCAATATAAAGAGCTTGAAATACAAGGTGAGAGTGTGCAATTCCGTGCTATTGGAGTAGATGATGCAACAACTGATTTATCTAAGAAAATTGCTAGTGTATTGCCTGACAAAGCTCAATTTTCAAGCGCACCTGAGGATTATCAAAACGGTATTGAAGGAATGGGTTCACTATTATTCATTGGTAGTTTCTTAGGACTTGTCTTCCTAGCAGCCACAGGTAGTATTATCTACTTCAAAGTACTAACAGAAGCAGAGGAAGATAAGTCACAATACAATATGCTTTATAAAATGGGTGTTGGTGCAAGAGAAATGAGAAAAACAGTGGCATCTCAAGTATTTGTTATTTTCTCTGTACCACTTGTCATTGGTCTTACACATAGTGCCGTAGCATTAACAGCATTTTCAAAGTTATTTTCGATGGATTTCACTAAGCCTGTCATCATATGGATGGTTGCTTACACAGCTATTTATGGAATCTATTACGTATTAACGGTTTATTCATATAATCGAATTATTACCCAAAATAATAAAAGAGAAGGATGATAATAATGAAAAAATTTTTAATTGCAATTGGCGCACTGATCCTAATTGGGGTTATAGGCATTGTAGTATTAGGGAAAATTGATTTTAATCGTATGAATGCAGATATCTATTATGTGCATATTACAGAAGATGGTTTTAAAAAAGAGGAGAAGCAGTCTGATGGGAAAATATTTGTCACTTATATTTATAATCTAGAAGGCGTAAATGCAAAAGGTGAAGCAAAATCATTTGAATTCACTGCAAGTAAAAACTTACGTAAAGATGCATATTTAATGCTTTATGTAAAAGACAAAAAAGGCGTTTCTTCATACGATGAAGTTAAGCTTTCGGATATTCCAAAAGAAGCACAAGCGAAATTAAAATAACTATCTAATTAGGTTGTCACCAAATTCTAACTCACAGAATTGGTGGCAACCTTTTCATATATTCAAAGATAGGGAAATGGATAAATCTTTAATATGAAAGTTAAATGAATTTATATGAAAATAATTTCCCGGGACATATTGAGTTCTTTGATACAAATAGAGTGCTTTAAAAAGAATAAGTTTACTATTTTAAAAGAGTACATGACTTAAAAATTTCTTTCTTGTTGAGTGTATATGTACAGTACATATGTTATATAAAATAAGTTTTGAGCTTGCTAAATTCTCAGAGTTTTAATGGTTTTTTAATGAAATATTCTTTCTACTGACGAATATTTCAGCTATATTATTAAAGAACTAGTTAAAAACTATATTGTGTTGAAAATAAAGGGGTGATATGAATGGAGCAAATGGATAGTATCGATAAAAAAATATTGGATTTATTAATTGGAAATGGACGAATTTCTTATGTAGATATAGGTAAAGAATTAAATCTTTCAAGAGTGGCTATTCGTGAACGAGTTAATAATTTACAAGAAAAAGGAATAATTGAACGGTTTACAGTGGTGGTGAATTCTGAAAAAATAGGAAAAAATGTTTCTGCTTTTTTTGAAGTAGATTGTGAACCAAAATCATTAGTTGAAGTGGCAGAAAAATTAGCTTTTAATCATAGTGTAGTAAGTTGTTATCAAATGACAGGGCCATCAACATTACACATGCACGTATTAGTCGATGATTTCGCCAGTTTAGAAAAGTTTATTAATGAAGAGTTATATGCTTTAGAAGGAATAACGCGAGTTGAAAGTAATATATTACTTAGAAGATTTAAAAGTCGTTTAGGATTAAAACTCTAAGAGAATCGATATTCGGTTCTCTTTTTTTTGATTTGTAGAGCGGAACTTTTGTGAATCCCTCGAGATTAACATCTGATCGATAACTTTGTATTTCCATTCATTTGTTAATAATTAAATATAAATTGATTAATTAATGTAATGAAAATCAATATAATTTAAAAATTTCGAAAATTCTATAGATTTTTATAATTTTATATTTTATAATCAAAAACAGTGAAAACTATCCGTTTGTTAATCCAAATGGGGTTTTTAATTAACAAATGATTAAGGAGGTTTTGATTTGATAAGTCTAATTGCTCGACGAATAGTTGAACTTTTATTGTTATTAGTGGGGATATCATTTCTTGTGTTTTCATCTATGTATATTGCTCCAGGTGACCCTTCAACAATGATAGGCGGACCAACTGCAACTGAATCTGACCTTGAAAATATACGAGATAACTTGGGGTTGAATGACCCATTCCTCGTTCAATATGGTCGTTACGTAAAAAATGCAGTACAGGGGGATTTTGGATATTCTTATCAGACAAAACAATCAGTTTCTGAGGCAATAGCTGTCCGATTTCCGAATACTTTAAAGTTGGCCATAGCAAGTATGATTGTTGCGATAATTATTGGTATTGTCACTGGATTAATATCTGCATTACGCCATAATACATGGCTAGATGCAACATCTACAACTTTTGCGCTAGCAGGAATTTCAATTCCAAATTTTTGGTTAGGTGCGTTACTAATTTTAGTTTTTGCTGTGAATTTACAGTGGTTGCCAGTTGGTGGAATGGATCAGCCGTTGTATACATGGGAAGGAATTAAGCAGTTGATATTGCCTGCTATTACATTAGGTACAGGGTCTGCTGCAATGATTGCCCGTATGACACGCTCCTCTATTCTAGAAGTCGCGAAAGCTGATTATATTAGAACTGCTAGGGCAAAAGGATTGAAGGAAGGAAAAGTTATCTGGATACATACGTTAAAAAACGCGATGATTCCGGTTATTACCGTAATCGGTCTGAATTTTGGACTTTTACTCGGTGGAACAATAATTACAGAGAAAGTATTTGCTATTAATGGTGTTGGGCGTTTAATGATTGATGCTATAGCTATGCGAGACTTTCCTTTAGTACAAGGTTCAGTGTTGCTTGTTGCGACATTATTTGTAGTCGTGAACTTAGTAGTTGATATCGTATATACATTTATCGATCCACGAATTAATTACGATTAAGAGAGGAGGACAGAAATGACGACTTTATCAAATATGGAAGAGCAAGTAACTAAGCCTAAAAAGATGGAAAGTAATTTTATTTCTTTAACTAAAAGATTATTGAAAAATAAACTAGCAGTTATAGGATTACTAATTATTATAGTACAAATTTTAATGGCGATATTTGCTCCAATGGTTACATGGCATGATCCGATTAAGCAGAATCTTGCACAAAGCGAATTACCTATTTTTTCAGAAGGTCATTGGTTAGGAACTGATAACTATGGTCGAGATGTTTGGTCAAGAATTGTATACGGTGTTCGAATTTCATTATTAGTAGCTATTTCATCCGTGTCACTAGGCTTGGTAGGAGGATTGATACTAGGTTTATTGGCAGGATATTACAAAAAGTTAGATGGATTCCTTATGAGAATTGTTGACCTATTATTTGCTTTTCCCGGAACACTATTAGCAATGTTAATTATTGCTATGTTAGGAGCAAGTCTAGTGACAGTTACGATTGCGATTAGTGTCTGGTCTATTCCTGCATGTGCGCGTATTGTCAGAGGGTCTGCCCTTTCTATAAAAGAAAAAGAATATATTATGGCTATGCGGTCTCTTGGAGCATCCGATTTTAGAATAATATTTAAACATATTTTACCGAACTCATTCGCGCCAATTATTGTATTTGCAACAATGCGAATGGCTACAGCCATTTTATCTACCGCTTCACTAAGTTATTTAGGTCTTGGTGCTCAGCCACCTAGTCCTGAATGGGGGGCAATGATTGCTCAAGGACAAGCTTTTATGTGGACTTCGCCACATTTAACTATTGTCCCAGGAATAGCTATAATGTTAACCGTTTTTGCATTTAATGTTGTTGGTGACGGATTGCGTGATGCGCTTGATCCGAATATGGATATTCATTAAGTTATGGGGAGGAAAAGAAATGAAACAAAATCTAGTGTTTTTACTTTTACTACTAATGTCTATTATTTTAGCAGCATGTGGAAAATCCAGTTCAGCTCCATCAGGGGGGGCTAATGCAGATGGATCAATTGATAAGTTTGTGTACGCTTCTACCGCTGATGTCGCTGGTCTATCTCCGATTTTAACAAATGATTCTATATCAGCAAACGTGCAAGAGCATGTTTATGAAACGTTATTTAACCGCAATTCTGAAACTGGAGAAATCACACCAAAATTAGCAGAGTCTTATGAAAATACAGATGAAAATACTTGGATGATTAAACTTCGAAAAGATGTAAAGTTTCATGATGGTACACCTTTCAATGCAGAAGCAGTAAAGTATACATTCGATAAATTGCGTGATCCAGCAACTGCTGCTCCTCGTGCATCTCTACTAGAACCAGTAGATGAAATTAATGTAATTAATGAATATGAGATTAAAATTAAAACGAAGTACCCATATGGCCCATTCTTAGCTTCTTTAGCTCATACAAATGCTGCTATAGTGAGCCCTACCGCTGATAAAAAACAAGATTTAATGAAAGAACCTGTAGGTACAGGGCCATTTAAGTTTGTAAGTTATACGCCAGGCGATGAAGTAGTTTTAGAGGCTAATGATGAATACCGTGATGGTACACCAGCAATTCAACAACTAGTTTTCAAGGTAGTGCCTGAGGTCTCAACAGCTATATCTATGTTACAAACAGGTGAAGTTGACTTTATTGATAATTTGCCAAGTGAACAAATTAGTCGTATTGATTCTCTAAAAAATATTGATGTAACAAAGAAAAATGGCAGTTCAATTTATTACCTAACTGTTAATCATTCTATTAAAGAAAATCAAGATCCTGAGTTGCGAAAAGCAATAGCAGCCGCGATTGATCGTGATGCGTTTGTATCAAAATTAAATGGTCTAGGCGTACGCAGTGACAGTGTTTTAGGACCAGAGATTTTTGGATATGAAAAGGACAAGGATTCCGCTGGACAAGCCTATGACCCTGAGCTAGCAAAATCATTAGTAGATAAAAATGGATATTCAAATCGTCCAATTAAACTTTTAACAGCAAACAGAGCAAACTTTATTTTAATGGCTGAGATTGTACAAGCGCAATTAACAGAAGCGGGTTTTAAAGTTCAAATAGAAACTATGGAATGGGCAGCTTTCTTAGATACTGCTAGAGCAGGAGAATACGATATTACTTTCTTAAGCTGGGCTAACTTAACACAAGATGGGTCTGAAATGTTATATCCAAATCTGCATAGCGATAATATTAAAGAATCCAATCGTACAAAATATAGTAATAAGAAATTCGATGAACTTGTAGATGCTTCTCGAGAAACGATTGACCAAGATAAGCGATTAGAATATCTTAATCAAGCAAATGGTTTATTGTTAGAGGATAACGCTGTAGTCGTTATGTATCATGGTGTTGTGACAGCGGCAATGAACAATAAATATGAGGGATTAATATTAGAACCTAATGGAAAATGGTTATTAAAAGATGTGAAAAGAAAGTAGGGTAATTTATGAGGGAGACATTGTTGGAAGTGAATAACTTAATTACTGAATTCCGTACAGCTGATGGGAATGTTCAAGCTGTGCGGGATGTCTCCTTTTTTGTTAAAAAGGGAGAAACACTTTGTATTGTAGGAGAATCAGGTTGTGGCAAAAGTATAACATCTTTATCTATCATGGGGTTACTTCCAAATAACGGTATAATTTCAGGTGGTGAGATTAAATATGAAAATCAAGCTATCCATGCATTAAATGCTGAAGAAAAGAGAAAATTGCGTGGATCAAAAATTTCAATGATATTCCAAGAACCTATGACCGCATTGAATCCTGTATTAACAATAGGTTACCAATTAAGAGAACCTTTCATGTTGCATCACAAAGTAAATAAAAAGCAAGCTAATATACAAGGAATAGAGTTATTAAAACAAGTAGGTATTCCATACCCTGAAAAACGGATGAAGCAATATCCACATGAATTAAGTGGTGGAATGAGACAACGTGTCATGATTGCACTTGCCTTAGCTGGAAACCCTGGTTTACTCATTGCTGATGAGCCAACTACTGCCTTAGATGTGACTATACAAGCTCAAATTCTCGATTTAATCAATTCGCTTAAAGAAAAATTAGATATGGGCGTTATGTTTATTACCCATGATATGGGTGTTGTGGCAGAAGTTGCGGATCGAGTGATGGTTATGTATGGAGGAAAGAAAATTGAAGAAGGATCAGTAGAAGAAATATTTAATCAACCTCGTCATCCATATACAATAGGCTTGTTAAACTCCGTGCCCAATGTTGATGACCCTGAGTTTGAGTTAGAACCAATACCTGGATCGTTACCAAGTTTAACAGAGCAGATTTCAGGTTGTAGATTCCATCCAAGATGTCAATTCGCTACAGAGCAGTGTAGAATCACAGCACCTACTGAATTTGAAATTGGAAATGATCATAATGTAAGCTGTTGGTTGGTCGAAGAGGAGGCGAGTAATAATGGTAGAGCAATTGGAGTTGCAAAAGCGTAAAATAATTCTTAAATTGAATGGTGTAAAAAAATATTTTCCTATTAAAAGTGGATTATTAAGACGTGTACAAAATCATGTCAAAGCTGTAGAATCGGTAAATTTAGAATTATATGAAGGCGAGAGTTTAGGCGTAGTAGGCGAGTCAGGATGTGGAAAATCAACATTAGGCAGAGCAATACTAGGCTTAGAGCCTTTAACTGAAGGTAAAATTAGTTTTCGCGATGAAGAGATACAAGATCTCAAGAGAAAAGAAAAGCTAAGGTTTGTTAAGGAAATGCAAATGATTTTCCAAGATCCCTTTGCTTCTTTGGACCCGAGACAACGAGTTGGAGATGCACTAAGTGAAGTATTTTCAATTCATACAAACATGGGGGCAAGAGAACGTAAAGAAGCAGTTCTTAAGTTATTAGGAGAAGTAGGCTTAAAAGAAGAGCACTATGACAGATATCCACATGAATTTAGTGGCGGGCAGCGCCAAAGGATTGGCATTGCAAGGGCAATTGCTCTTAATCCCTCTTTTATTATTTGTGATGAAGCGGTATCAGCCTTAGATGTATCAGTAC
The DNA here is from genome assembly GCF_001955655.1 of Viridibacillus arenosi. Classification (GTDB taxonomy): domain Bacteria; phylum Bacillota; class Bacilli; order Bacillales_A; family Planococcaceae; genus Viridibacillus; species Viridibacillus arenosi. Next base: position 63,211 of record NZ_MSPW01000004.1, read on the forward strand.
AAGCGCAAGTACTAAAGTTATTGAAGACATTACAAGAAAAATATCACTTATCCTATATGTTCATTTCACATGATTTAGGTGTAGTTCGATACTTTTGCAATCGTGTACTTGTAATGTATTTAGGGAATACAGTTGAGTTGGCAGAAGTTGAGGAACTTTTTAAAGAACCTCTTCATCCATATACTCAGGCGTTATTATCTGCGATTCCAAGACCATCTGTCAACACTAAAGTTCAACGGGTACGACTTCAAGGAGATTTGCCAAATCCAGCAAATCCACCGACAGGTTGTCCATTCCATACAAGATGTCCGGTAGTAAAAGATATTTGTAAAACAGAAAAACCACAGTGGGAAGAATATACAAGCGGTCACTTCGTAGCATGTCATTATGCTGGGACTAGTATTGTGTCAGGAGAGGTATAAAAATGGATCATTTATTTCACCCGTTCACGGGAAAACGTCATACTGTATTTGGCAGAAAAGGTATGGTGGCAACTTCACAACCATTAGCTGCTCAAGCAGGACTAGAAATCTTACAAAAAGGCGGGAATGCAATTGATGCTGCTATTGCAACAGCGGCTGCATTAACAGTTGTAGAACCAACTTCAAATGGTATTGGTGGAGATGCCTTCGCATTAGTTTGGACTAAGGATCAACTACATGGTCTAAATGCATCGGGGCCTGCTCCAAAGTCAATCTCAGTTGAGAAATTACGGGAAAAAGGGTATGAAAAGATCCCTACATATGGCGTATTACCAGTTACAGTTCCTGGTGTACCAGCCGGTTGGGTAGAGCTTTCTAAAAAATTTGGTAAGCTATCGTTTAAAGAAGTACTTGAACCTGCTATCCGATATGCTGAAGAGGGATATCCTGTTTCACCGATATTAGGAAAGTTTTGGGATTCTGCATATCGTAAATTCAAGGAAACATGTACATCCGAGGAGTTTACTAGTTGGTTTGATACATTTGCTCCTAATGATCGTGCACCGCACATCGGAGAGATGTGGTCATCTCCTGGCCATGCTTCAACTTTAAGACAAATAGCAGAAACCGATGGACATGCTTTTTACCATGGAGAATTAGCAGAGAAAATGGATGCATTTATGAAACAACATGGTGGCTATTTATCGAAAGAAGATTTAGCTGATTATAAAGTGGAATGGGTAGATCCAATTTCTACTACTTATAATGGGTATGATGTGTGGGAAATTCCCCCGAATGGTCAAGGATTAATTGCACTAATGGCTTTAAACATTTTCAAACAGACTGGAGATTCTAAGTGGCAAGATGCTGAAACGATTCATCGACAAATTGAAGCTATGAAACTAGCATTTACTGATGGAAAGGCATTCGTGACAGAAGTTGATGAAATGCCAATAGATGTACAGCATTTATTGTCAGATGAATATGCTACAAAACGCGCGGCGTTAATAGGTAAGCAAGCCATTAATCCGGAACCGTATGAATTACCTAAAGGTGGGACTGTCTATCTAGCTGCAGCTGATGAAGAAGGAAACATGATTTCATATATTCAAAGTAACTATATGGGTTTTGGTTCAGGAATTGTGATTCCCGATACGGGAATTGCATTACAAAATCGTGGGCATGATTTTTCATTGGAAAAAGAACATCCAAATATTCTTAAGCCAGGAAAACGTACATATCATACAATTATTCCGGGATTTTTAACAAAAGAAGGGCAAGCAATCGGACCATTTGGCGTGATGGGAGGATATATGCAACCACAGGGCCATTTCCAAGTCGTAGCTAACACAGTTGATCATCAATTAAATCCACAAGCCACATTAGATATGCCACGTTGGCAGTGGGTTGGAGGGAAAACTGTGCATGTTGAACCAGAGTTCCCGAACTACATTGCTCAATCACTTATACGAAAAGGTCATAATGTGCAAGTGATGTCAGACGGTGGAAGTTTTGGCCGTGGACAAATTATTTGGAGGGATCCTGAAACGGGCGTATTACAGGGTGGAACAGAATCACGAACAGATGGAGCTATTGCTACTTGGTAAAAAAAAATGAAGTGAAGTCCCAAAGTGAACGCCCTATTTTGCGACTACATGGAGAGATTGCATCCGCATTTTTTAGAGTAGGTATGCTAGGATTTGGCGGTGGACCATCTGCTATTCCTCTTGTTCATCAAGAAGTGGTGAAAAAGTATAAGTGGATGGAAGATGATGAGTTTAGTGACGTAGTAGCACTTGCTAACACTATGCCGGGTCCAATTGGTACAAAAATGGCTGGCTATATAGGATATAGAGTAGCTGGAGTGGTAGGTGCAATTAATGCAATTTTAGTCAGCGTAGTCCCAACAATTGTATTAATGATTATATTGCTATTTTTATTACAAACGAATAAAGATATACCTGCCGTTCAGGCAATGGCTTCGGCGGTTGTACCAGTAGTAGCTGTAATGCTTGGTATATTGGCTCTAGATTTCGTTAAAAAGTCTGGCGAATCTATGGGGTGGAAGAAAACACTCATTATTCTTTTGCTTTCATTCATTGCAATGTCTTTATTAAATATACACCCGGCTTTTGTCATCTTGTCGGTCTTTATAATCGTCTTTGCTCCTCTAGTAAAAAGGAGGAATAATAAATGATTTATTGGAATATTTTTATGGCATTTTTTATTCCTGGTATTTTAGGTTATGGAGGGGGTCCTTCTTCTATTCCGCTCGTTCAGCAAGAGGTAGTTGAGCACTATGAATGGATGACCAATCAAGAATTTTCAGAAATGGTCGCAGCGGGCAATGCATTACCAGGGCCAATAGCAACAAAAATGGCTGGCTTTGTTGGATATGACCAAGGAGGTATTTTAGGCATTATTGTTGCAGTTTTTGCTACAGTTGCACCTTCTTTGCTCCTCATGATAGCGTTGTTAAGTGTCTTAATGAAATACAAAGAATCACCATACGTTAAAAATTTAACGAAATATATTCGCCCAATCATAGCCGTATTATTATTAGTGATGACTTTCGATTTCGCAAAAGATGCTTGGTTAAGTATAGGTTGGATATCAACATTAATAATAATGATTGGCTCTTACTTGTTACTTGAAAAGATTAAAATTCATCCGGCTTTTGTTATTTGTATTGCATTGATATATGGGATGGTATCTACACTTTTTTAAATTACAAGGTAATATGGATAACAAAAAACAAATGTTATTGATAAATAGCCTCAACGGGCAAAATAAAACACCTTCTAGTTAGAAGCTTGGTTTAGATATACCAAACTAACTGGAAGGTGTTTTAAAGATGACTCATTTTTAGCTCCATAGAACCTATTGTTGAAAGATAACAGGCTGTTAGAGAGCTATTTTGTTGTCATTATTTCATTTTATCAAGTTGTGCATTTAACTCTTTAACACTTTTCACTTCATCTTGAACAGATGTCTTTAGTAATTTTTCTTGTCTTTCAAGAGCTGCATTTAGAGTTGATATTTCTTTAGAAACATCAGCATTCTTTTGGTCACGTTTCTTTTTCAATGATGCTACTGTGTCATATAAGTCTTCGTGACCCATAATACGACCTGCACCCCACATTAAACGATCTGCAGGTTGATCCAATACATAATCTGTGAAGTAATCGAATACCTCTTTGTCAAAATCATAAGTGTACCAGTTATTATCAATTAACCATAAATAATCATCTAGTGCTTTACCCGCATCACCTTTTTCAAGTGCTTTGATTGCTCCTTGTAAGTTAGGGATATTATTTTGTGCGTGTTCGTGAGGGAAAATTGGTTCGTCTTCCCAAGTTAAACGTACGAATTGATCTTGAGCATATTTATAAGTAGCTAACAAACTACTATTTAAAGAGCGACTGTCATCATAAAGCTTTTTCACTACTTTTTCGTCACCAGCTACTAATGCTTTTGTATAATCAGCATTAATTTTTTCAACTTGAGCATTAATCTCTTTAGCTGTTTTAGCCGTTTCTTCAATAGCTGCTGTTAATTCGTTTGAAGAAACATTTGCAGATTTAAAGACATCAGATTTAACAGATTTAGCTAATGCATCTAATCTTGTTGTGAAATCAAGAGGTGTTACAGCTGTTTGGTCATAATGCATAGCTAGTAGACCATATAAATTTAAATGGAATTCTAAAGCTTGACCGTTATAAGTATCTTCATTATCGTACTGTGTATGATAATGTGAATGCATGAATTCGCTATCTTGGAAATCATTTCGTAATGATGGAACACCTGCAATAGAGAATGAAAAATCATCCGACCAAGTGCGTAATGGTGATACAACAGAAATACCGTCTTTATATACACCATCAACTGATGGTACAGACTTCGTGAATTTAGTTAAGAAGTTTTTCAACTCATAATCTGCTCGAATTTCATTTGTCGTTGTATGCTCATAAGCTGGAAGCTCGAAGTTCATGTCTGCAAATGCTTTTCCAACCCATTCTGGATGGATGCGGAAAATTTGATTGTAAGCACCAGTAGACCAGTCATAACGCGTATTTGAAACGCCCCATTCTTCGGCAGCCAATGCATTAAATATAATTGTTTTCTCAGGTTTATAGCCACTGTCTACTAGACCTTTCGCTACGCCCATCATTAGGGCAATCGCAGCATTATCATCTTGGAAACCGTCAAAGTAAGAATCATAATGTGCTGAAAGGATGATATATGATTCTGGATCTTTACCTTCGATTTTCCCATAGTAATTGTATGTTGGTTGATCGAATTTAACTGTAGATTTGGCATCAAAGTTAACAGTAAGTTTATTGTTATTTGCTTTTAGTGATTTTTTTAACTCTTTCGCATCATTTTGAGACATAGAAAATGCAGGCGCATCATCAGGTCCACAAATATCCTGTGCATTTAAAGCGTCGCCATCTACTTCGCTATAACCTTCACTTTGCACGGCTATAACTGCAGCTGCCCCTTTTAAATGAGCTTGATAGGCTGGGTAGTTAACCCACCAATCTTCTCGTTGGTTTACATCTATAAGTACGAGCTTGCCTTTAATATCAAGGTTTTTCAAATCATCTGATGTTCCACGATTTGCATAAACAACATCAAATTCTTTCGTCCCCTTTGTATCAAAATTTGTTTGATATGCCCCTAAAACAGCTAATTTTTCTTTACCATCAACTGTATTGAATGTCATATCTGCTTTTTCGAATGTCCAGCTATCAACTGTAAATTCATCTTTTGATACGTCGGTAAGCCCAATTTTCTTCATTTCATCTGCAATTTTTTCGCCAGTTTTTAGTTCTGCTTCAGAGCCTGCAGTACGATATCCTAGCTTTTCATTTGTTTTAAATTCTTCAAGACTTTTGGCGAAATCAAATGAATAATCAGCACTTACTTTTGATAAATAATTATCGGAGTATTGCTTTACTGCTGCTAAATCCCCATTTTCTTTTACCTCTGTCTTTTTGTCTGCTGGTGTACAAGCCGCAAGTGATGATGCAATTAGAGCTGTTGCTATTGCACCACGAAAAAATCTGTTCAATTAACCACATTCCTTTACAATAATTTTTTTCAAGCAGAACTAATTAAACGATAGTTTTAATAAAATAGCAATATTTTTTCGAATTGTTAGACAAAATATTTTTCGACAAATAGAAGGAAGGCAATATATTTAATTTGAAATAGTAATTTAGATTCATAGACTCTAACAACTAATGTATTAAGATGGGGTGGAATTTTAATAAAACTTACATTAATCTTAGGAATACGAAAAAGCTAAGAGTTAAAATTTACTCTTAGCTTTTTATGTCATATTGGTAAGATGTTATTTCATAAAAAAATTATCGGAGTATTGCTTCAATTCTGCTAAGCGTCACTTACTTTTACTTCTGTCTTTTCTTCTGCCAGAGCTCAAGCTGCAAGTGATGAAGTGATTAGAGTTGTGGCTATTACACCACAAAAGAATCTTTTAAACTAGCATTATTAACTCGTGTCCTGTTTTTTGGTACATTACTAATTTGATATTAATTTCCCTTAAATACCAATATTGTTTTAAAAATGATAATTTAGTTATGTGAAAAAAAGAAATATAAAAAACCAGCATGCGCTGGTTCTAAAGTAAAATTGTAATAGTTGTACCTTCATTTAATACACTAGATAATCGCAGATCGCCGTTGTGAGCGAAAATAATATCACGAGCAATTGCCATTCCTAGCCCGGTACCGTGTGTGTTTTTTGTATTTGATCCCCGGTAATAACGATCAAATACTTGTTTAATATCTTCAGGTGAAATACCTCTACCATTATCAGTTATCATTATTCGTGTTTTATAAAGAGTAGGTTGTGAATCTTCAACTTGTCCACATTGTGGATAATCGGTATCAATTTTTATTGTTACACACACATTTTCATCGTTATGCACAAGTGCATTGTAGATAAAGTTCAAAATGGCCCTTTTTAGTAATTTTTTATCCACTTTATGCACGATTTTATTCACATTACTAACAAATTCTACCTGACGTTCCCCAAATTGAGGGTCATTCAACAATTCAATCGTCAGTTCGCGTATAAAGCTTACTATATTAATATCTTCAAAGTGCATAGGTAGCTGTTGATTACGTAAACGAGTCGTTAAATTTAAATCATCAAGTAGATCTTTCATATAAATAGATTTTTTCTCAATAATAGTTGAGAATTCTTGTACTTCGCTAGCAGTGAGATTATCAACATCATCCTTCATCAGTTCAGCATATCCTTGAATTGATGCAAGGGGAGTTTTCATATCATGTGATACATTACTAATCCACTCTTCACGCATTTGATCTAGGCGATTCCGCTCTTTCTCATGTTCACTTAATTTTATTGAGAGTTCATTTACATTGAGGAAAACGTCTTTATACACACCATTTGGTACGTTTATTTTTTTGAATTGGCGGTTACGTAGTTGTCCGATAAAATCAATTAATATGTGAAGTGGTTTCGTTAAATGTCGTGTGAACAACAACCCGATGATCAAAGCGACTAGCACATCCACTATTAAAAATGCTATTAAAAGTAGGTTAATAAATTTTAAAAATTGATTATAATCATAGTTCAAAACATAACGTCCAACCCCGTAATTCTTCACACCGACAAAATAATCTAAATCGTCCATTGTACTAATATAAACAGTCGTATTGCTATCAACTTCTTTATATTTATACATTTGCACGACTTCAGCAGGGGAGTAGCTCGTGGCAAGATTATCTGGTGTCTCATAAGCAGCAACTTGGTTCCCTTTAGAATCTAAAAATTGAACCCATGCATTCTTATCTTGCAATGCTTTTACACCTTCATCATTTACAATAGGTAAACCATTTTTAATCTCGACATATTGAGAGAAGGAACGTGTGAATTCCTCAGAAGAGGTTTCAGGAGTGCTTAAAGCAAGATGACTTCTTTGATAAAGGAGTAGTCCAACTAATAGCACAGTATTGATGATACCGACAATAATAACAATCATTACAACGGACCATAAAAAACGTCCAGTTATTCTCCACTTCATTTTATCATCACCCCTTACTGTTCAATTTATAGCCTAGACCTTTAACGGTGATCAAAAATGTTGGGTTAGATGGAGTATCCTCAATCTTTTCACGTAACCGGCGTATATGCACCATGACTGTATTATCTGAACCAAAAAAGTCTTCTCCCCAAACTCTTTCAAAAAGTGTTTCTTTACTTAAGATTTGATTAGGATGATGGATAAAACAATTCATTAAGCCAATCTCCTTTGCTGTAAGCTCGATTATTGTGCCATTTTTCTTCAATTCAGTACCGTCCATATTCATTTCAAAAGGGCCTACAGTAATATTGTTTAAAACTGTTTTTTCCTCCGAAAAGCTTGCTCGTCGTAGTTGTGCTTTCACTCGATAAGCCACTTCTTTAGGGCTAAATGGTTTTGTAATATAATCATCCCCACCAATTGCGAGCCCTAAGAGCTTATCAATCTCTTCATCCTTCGCGGACATAAATAAGATCGGTACATTTGAGATTTCACGAATCTGTTTGCATAAATCATACCCTTCACCGTCAGGCAGCATAATATCTAGTAGCACTAATTCGGGTTTTACTTCCTGGAATTTAGCCCAGCCATCACGAATTGTTCCAGCCGTTATCACATTTGAAAAGCCTTCCTTATGTAATACTGTTTGTAGCAAATTTGCCAAATCCTCTTCATCATCTATTAATAAAATACATTGTGTGTTCATTAGAAAGCCTCCTCCGTATTAATTGTTATATCGTAAGTATAGTATACGTTTTCATTTTTCACTGCATATGATAATTTCAAACACTCACCTAGTATGTTAAAATAGCCCAAACTACACTGGCGGAAAAAATTACAAGGAGATGACTAATTTGATTGAAATAAAGGGTTTGTATACAAATGCGAAAATATTTTCCCATATTAAACAGGACAAAGCAGTAGAACAAGTTCAAGAATTATGCGACCAACAATTTTTAAACGATGCGAAAATTCGTATTATGCCTGATTATCATGCTGGTAAAGGTTGTGTCATTGGTACAACTATCGTCTTAAAAGATAAAGTCGTTCCAAACCTAGTAGGAGTGGATGTTGGCTGCGGAGTACATGTGACAAAGATTGCACCAATCGACATCGACTTCCAAAAGCTTGATGATACTGTAAAACAATATGTTCCATCCGGCACCAATTTACATGATAACGACAGTATTCGATACGTCACAGGCAACTTCCCTAAAGCACAGCAATTTATAGCTTCTCATATTTTAAATGATGAAAGAAGTAAGCTTAGTCTCGGAACATTAGGTGGAGGTAATCATTTTATCGAAGTATCTCAAGATGAGGATGGCTACCTGTATCTATGCATTCATACAGGTAGCCGCTCAGTAGGTGCTAAAATAGCTACTTATTATCAAAAGATAGCATATGAAAAAATACAACACCGCGATGTATCAGGAATAGTAGCTGCTTTAAAAGAGCAAGGGCGCTTTCAAGAAATTCAACCTGCCCTTAAGAAATACCAAAAAGAAACACCACTTATTCCAAAGGAACTTGCTTATGTACAAGGTGAAGATTTTCAAAATTATATCCATGATATGAAGCTTGCACAGCAATACGCAAAAGAAAATCGTCGACAAATTGCGCGTTCTATTATTGAACATTTAGATCTTGAAAAGTATTTAGTTGAAGAATTTGATTCTATTCACAATTATATCGATACTGACAATATGATCTTAAGAAAAGGTGCCATTTCTGCGCAAAAGGGGGAACAGCTCATTATACCTATTAATATGCGTGACGGCTCCATTATCGCCTATGGGCAGGGAAATGAAGATTGGAACTATTCAGCCCCACACGGTGCAGGGCGTATTATGAGCCGTACTCAAGCGAATAAAAATTTAAATCTTGAAGAATATCAAAAAACAATGGCTGGTATTTGGACATCATCAGTTAATAAGGAAACGCTTGATGAAGCGCCAATGGCTTATAAACCAATGGAAGAAATTCTTGAAAATGTCCGTAATACTGTTGATGTCAAAACTATCATTAAGCCTGTTTATAACTTTAAAGCGAGTGAGAATGAGTGGCCATCTTATCGCCGTAAGAAACGTTCTAAATAATTTTTGATCAGAAATGGAACTTGTCCTAATGTTACTTCGTATATAGAGAAGATAGAATAAAATCTTAACATTAGTGGAGGAACAAAATATGCTTAAAAAATTTGCCTCAGATGCACTAGGTCTTTCTGATATTGGGATTGTCGTACCAAAAGAAAATTTCGACAAAACAGAAGCCGACGATTTCGTTCTACACGAATCAGGTGAAGTTGTTTACTTCCTAATCAAAACGAAAGCAGACGAATATTGTTTCACAAATAAAGCACTGATACACGTAGACGGTGAAAATGCGATTAGTAAAAAGCGTCTATTAAAGCGCTATGACTATCAACATAGCACAATTACAGATGTTATGTTAGAAACTGCAGGCACAATCGATCTAGATATCGAAATTAAATTCACTATTAACAATATTCCAATGTCCATCGATATTCACAAAAAATTCGACACAGAAATTAAAGATTTATATAAAGCACTTCATGCAATTTCAGTAGAAATGAAAAACAACACACAATACTTTGAAATAGCTCAAAACAGCTTAACGTATGCAGCAGAGTCAATCGGCAAAGTAGAGAGTAATGTAGTAACACCGGCTCAATCATTTGAACAAATTGCTCGCTTCGCTAACGATTGGGTTCTTCAAAACAAAAAGCAATATGTTAAAGAAGATTACAGAGAAATATTTGAGTTATATATTAATCACTAATAAAAAAGAAGTTATCCACTTTAGTGGATAACTTCTTTTTTAGTGACTAGTAAAAGCATTTCTAGCAATATAATTTAAATATTAAGACTCCTTAATTATTCACTTAGTTGTAGTAAAGTAAATAAATCAGGAGGGAAACAACGTGTCACAAAATGCATCACCAAAACAAAAATCAAAAACGCTATCGTACATCGCTAAAATGAGAGGTAAAGGCAATTCACCGCTGAAAACAAATTGGAAAGATATACTGACAGCTTTAATTGGTTGTTATATCACGATCTTTGTTCTCCTTGAACTAACGAAAATGACTAATACGCTATGGTTTATGGCACCTTTTGGTTCAAGTTGTTTATTAGCCTTTGCTTTTTGGAACGGACCACTATCACAGCCACGTAATATTATTGGAAGTCATGTATTAACAAGTGCAGTTGGTATCATTATACTAAACCTTTTTGGTAACGAGCCTTGGGCAATTGCTCTAGCAGTAGCGTTAGCTATAGCACTTATTATGATTACTAAGACAACACATCCACCAGCAGGAGCCAATCCAGTTATAATAATGCTGGGTAACTACAGCTGGCATTATATCATTACTCCTGTATTAATAGGTTCACTAATAATTGTTATTTTCGCACTCATAATAAATAACATGAGAAGCACAAGAAGATATCCAACTTTCTGGTGGTGACAAAATCTACCCAAAATTGGTTAATAATTTTTAGATTAAAACAGCTAACTTAGAAGTGCCTGTTTTAATTTATAAAATTATTGTTCACAGTGAATCATTTTATAGTTAGTGAATTATTTAGGTATTTATATGAAAAATCCGACATCGCTAAGTTATTGGCAGGTTGTCGGATTTTTTATTTAAATGAATGAAAAAAAAGAGCACCTAACCGAGTGTTAGAAGCTCAAAAACAAGTTTATACTCACATGAAGTTCGAACTTTACCGAATTAAAAAACGATAAAATTACCGAACGATTGAAATCTTATCAAATTTTAGTGATTGAGTCAAGCTTTGGATATGTTAGGTTTCTAAAAATAAAAGAGCTTCTATTAAAGAAGCTCTAACTACATCACTCATTTTTTTTAGCTTGCTCTGGTTTTTCATAACTAAATACGGCCACAATAATATATAAAAGTACAAATATAATAATAGAACCAGTCCATGTTACATCAATTCGACTAAAGCTCATTACTAATAAACTTTTAAAAAGGATAGCACAAACAGTAGTTTGTATGGCATAACTAATAACTGCTACCGGTTTTGACCAAAGTAGATTAAAACTCGCAACGACAAATAAATTTATGAAGTCCACCAAGAACATCATTGCGGCAATCAATATTAAAAACCATCCGTAATATAATCCATTTCTATACCACTGTTCGTAAATTTGTATAGATGCTAAATCATACTTAGCCAATAAATTATACAAACCAAAAAATCCGAAGAGCGGTACAGTCACTACTAAAAAAAGTCCAAGAATTAATATAAATATCAAAATCAGAAGTGCTGACCATCCAGATACACGGATTTTTATTTTTTTATTTTTAAACATAAAACCCTTCTTCACCTACTCATGACGCAACTTATGCGCCTCTCTTTAACCCCAAATTAATACTCTCTATTCATTTCATACCTTTCATTATAAATCAGGAATGCTTACAATGCACCTGAATGCTATATCAGAGTATTAGAAGATAATAGAAAGTGGCTAGTGAGCGATGGAATAGCACAGAGGTAAAAGAACTATTAGCTACTTATAAAAAAATCTTCATCCACGTATTCTTTTGTACGTTTGAATAAATTGAGTTGGATCCACTTCGATTTCGAACATGAATACTCCTTGGTTTGTATGCAAATAAAATAATCCGGACCCACTAGAGAAAGGTTTATATGACATGTCATGAACATGTTCTAACTTAAAGATTTTTTTGGCAGTTGAAACTGAATCGGTATACAAGTGTATGTGGTGAGTAGTACGTTGTGTTGTTTGTTCAAACCAACCTGTAATCCGCTCTACTAAATGATATTTGATGGCGCATATAGCTGTGTTATTTTGTTGAGTCATGACGATACCTCCAATCATAAGATGCCCATGATAGAAAAACTATACGCATATCTTAACAGTTTTCTAATTAAAGAATGTTATTTGAACCCTCAAATTTAATGAATTCATAATATATTTAATAATTAAAGATGATAAATGATGTTAATAAATAGTATTTGGTTAACAATTCTTGACTGGAAATAGACGTAACACTACAATGAGTAATGTGAGGTGAACAAGTCGTGAGGATTCGAAAATTCAAAATGAACGAAAGTGGGTTAAATCGTTTTTTTGGCCCTCTAGAAGCAAAGATTATGGACATTTTATGGAACGATGTAGAAATGACCATCAAAGATGTTCAACAAACACTTGATCAAGAAAAGTTGACGAACTTTAACACAGTCATGACAGTCATGAATCGATTAGTAGACAAGGGAATTCTTCAAAAGAGAACAGAAGGTAGATCGTCTTTGTATAAGCCAGTTCTCTCGAGAGATGACTTTTTGAATACACAATCTAAAGAAATGACTAATGAGCTAATTGACGAGTTTGGTAATGTTGTAGTTAGCCATATGCTTGATGCATTAGAAGATGTCGATGATGATCTTGTAGCTATGCTTGAGAAAAAAATTAAAGAACTGAAAAAGGACATGTAACGTATGTACAAACGTCACTCGTCTATCACCCTCATCGTATCACTCATTATTTCGGGAATTATTTTTTTAGAAATGGGTTTATATTTCGTAGCAAAGATAGCTGGTTGGACTGTTCAATACAATCTTGTAGCCGTCTGTCATAGCTGGATGAGGATAGCAGGATTGTCTTCACTGGACTATATACTTGATATACTGGTCGGCTATACACTGATTTTGACTATATGGAAAATAGGATCTCAATTCTATCATGCTATTCGTATGAAAAAGAGATTTAAGCAATATAGAGAGAATATGCTTACACTCAATATGAATTGTATATATAGCCAAGGTAAAGAGGTATTGCTTGTCATTTCTCATCCTACACCATTAGCACTTACTATTGGGTTTATAAGACCAAAGATCGTCTTATCAACAGGTTTGATGAATCTTATATCTGACGAAGAGTTAGAAGCGGTTATTTCACACGAGATGTACCATAAGGAAAATCGAGATCCACTTAAAATCTTTTTAATGGAACTCTGTTCATCTACAATGTGGTATATTCCGATTTTAGATTGGTGTAATCAGAAATATAAAATCATGAAAGAATTACTAGCAGATGAATATGCTATTGAAAAACAGCAGACATCTGTGCACTTGGGTAGTGCCTTGTTGAAGATGTTAAAAGTAAGTAAGTATGAAAAAATGCCTTTTTCTTATGCATCATTTGCAGATACATCTGTTAACTATCGAATTGGCTTTATTTTAGATCCGTTAAGAGAAATTCAATGGAATTTACCAGTGAAAATGTTAGTAATCTCTTTAGTAGTTTTTAGCTTTATTTGTTCTTTATTTATTTACGCCTTGGCGTAAATTTTTTACCCCAATACACTACGTAATGTAGTCTTGATTAGGAGTGCTTATTAATGTCTAAGAAAATATTTTGGTTTGTAGGTATAGTAGTAGTTTGTATCGTAGGTATTATTTTTTTAACGAATTCTGCAGAAAAATCGGCAGAAATTGATTATAAAGGGCAACCGTTTTTAGGTGAAGCATCAGCACCCGTAGATATTATTGAATTCGGCGATTATAAATGTCCAAACTGTAAAGATTTTAATGATCAAATGGTCCCTGTTATTTATAAAGACTTTGTTGAAACAGGGAAAGCTAAGTTTTACTTTATGAATTATTCTTTTATAAATATTGATTCAAATCGATCTGCTCAATTTGCTGAAACAGTCTATAAAGAGTTGGGAAATGAGAAGTTTTGGGCTTTCCATGAGCTACTGTTCAGTAAACAACCAACAGATTTATCTTATGAAAAAGTAGATTTATATACTGAGGACTTTTTAGAAGAAGCATTATCTGAAATAGCCACTGAGAAAGAAACTAAAAAGGTAATGAAAGCTTTTGGTGAAAATGCGGGACAAGAAGCATGGGATAAAGATATGCAAATGGCAAAAAATCTCGGTGTCCAATCAACACCAACTATCTATATTGATGGCAAACAATTCACTGGAAAAACATACGATGATTTTGTGAGAAAGGTAGAAGAGGCGACTGCTAATGGTAAATAAAGCACTCCTCTTTGGCTGGATAACGTCGATTATAGCCATGATGGGTAGTTTGTTTTTTAGTGAAAAAATGGGTTTTATCCCATGTACACTTTGTTGGTATCAGCGGATATTAATGTACCCACTTGTCTTTTTCTTAGGGATGGCATTTTATAGGAATGATAAAGCGATTTATAAATATGTGCTTCCAATGTCGACTTTTGGGATGCTTCTCTCTGGCTATCATTATGCATTACAAAAGATACCATCCATGCATGAGTTCAGTACATGCACAAATGGAGTACCTTGCTCAGGGCAATATATTAATTGGTTTGGCTTTGTAACGATTCCATTTTTATCTTTTATCGGTTTTACATTGATTACAATTTCGATGTTAGTACTATGGAAACGTAAATAAATTAGAAAACGCCCACCTCTTATAAAACTTAGAGGTGGGCGTTTTTTAATTTAAATAAAGAATGAATAATCTTCAGGTAGCACACGTTTTAAAAATTTCTTCGTACGTTCTTCTTTAGGTTTAACGAAAATTTCATGAGGATTACCTTCCTCAACGACAACGCCACCATCCATAAAGATAACGCGGTTAGCTACATCTTTAGCAAAGGACATCTCATGAGTAACTACAAGCATTGTTGTGCCTTCATTGGCGATATTCTTCATAACTGCAAGTACTTCACCAACAAGCTCTGGATCTAGAGCAGATGTAGGTTCATCAAAAAGAATAATATCAGGATTCAAAGCAACTGCACGTGCAATACCGACTCGTTGTTGTTGTCCACCTGATAGTTGGCTTGGATAAGCATCATATTTGTCGGTAAGACCAACTTTACTTAAAGCTTTTTTACCGATTTCAATAGCTTCATTTTTTGGCACTTTACGTCCAATAATAAGGCCTTCTATGACGTTTTCAAGTGCAGTTTTATTGTTAAATAGGTTGTAGTTTTGAAAGACAAATGCAATTTTCTGGCGAATAGCATGAATATCTTTTTTCTTTGCATCATGTAAATCTACATCAATTTCTCCGAAAGTAGCATGACCTTGATCTGCCTTTTCTAAAAAGTTAAGGCAACGAAGTAAAGTCGTTTTACCAGAACCACTAGGACCTAAGATGACGACAACATCCCCCTTATCAATGGATAAGTCGACACCTTTTAATATTTCATTATTGCCAAATGATTTATGCACATTTTTAATATTTAACATATTATCACACCCCAGTTTTAAGCATTTGCTAATTTATATTTTCGTAAGTGTTTTTCATACAATTTAAATCCATATTCGACAACACTACATAAGATTAAGTACACGATGAATATATCTATATATGCTTCAACATAGTTGTAACCTACGTTTGCAGCAACCTTAGCTTTCAATGTGATTTCCTGTAAAGACATTGCGTAACCAAGGGAAGTAGCTTTGATAAGGTTGACGGTTGCTGTACAAATATTCGGTAGTGCTACCACAAGTGCTTGTGGAATGATGATACGTCGGTATGCTTGATAAGTCGTTAAGCCTACCGAATATGCAGCTTCTAACTGTCCTTTGTTGACTGTGCTCAGTGCAGAACGGAAAATCTCGATTAAAATGGCAGTAGTGCTAAATGAAAAGACGATAAAGGCGTACCAAATTGGGTGGATTTTATAGACATCAATAGCAATATCATATTTTTTAAATAGTGCGGTTAAAATTAATGGAACGCTACTATAGACGATGAAGATTTGAATAATAATAGGAGTACCTCGTACAAAAGATACGTACACTTGAGTTAAACGTTGTATAAAAGGTATTCGATAAATACGTGTTAAAGCGAGTGAAAACGCAAGAGGTATAGCAATCAGTAAAGAAACAATAGTCACGAGTAGGGCCACTGGTACGCCAGACAATGCGACGAAAAATGTATCAATCAAAAATTTATAATTTAATCCTTCAGACATGGGCGTACCTCCTTATGTTGTCTCCAAAGTTTTTTTACCTTTACTAAAGAATTTCTCTAGAATTGAGAAGAATTTTTCGATGATCAATGACAATACCCAGTAGATGATTGCTAAAGCGATAAAAATTTCGAGAGCATGTGCATTTATATTGCTGGCGATAATGAGATTAGCTTTTCCAACGACATCAATAAGCCCGATAGTATAAGCAAGTGCACCTTCTTGTAATAAGGCAATCATACCGTTACCAAGATTGGGGAGTGCTACAACTAAAGCTTGTGGAAAAATAATACGACGATAGGCCTGAAAAGGTGTTAGGCCTACACTAACAGCTGCTTCGTATTGGCCCTTGTCAATTGAACCGTAAGAAGAACGAATTACTTCTGACATAATGGCTGCAAATTGTAGTGTGAAAGTTACGATAACAAATATGGCTGTATCAATATCATGGAAATTGAGGCCGAAATTTTCAGCTAATGCAGGTACACCATAATAAACGAGAAATAGTAAGACGATTGAAGGTGTACAACGCATGATAGTTGTATAGCCGTTTGCAAGTTTTTGAGCAATTCTACTGCTGCTCAGTTTGGCTATCGCAAGTAATAAACCGAAAAAAGAACCTAGTAAAATGGACAGACCTGCTATCATAAATGTCACCTTTAGAAAGGGGAGTAAAATAGGGAGTGACTCCCAGATGTAAGATGCATCAAAATATTTTTCCATATGCTCACCATTTTCGTTTTGTATTGGAAAGGCTGTTGAGTGTAATGACTCAACAGCCTAAGGACGTTACGTATGCATAAGCAATTAACGCTCCACTTGCTCAAGTACTTCAAATAAATCACGGTCGTAGAATTTTTTGCTTAGTTCATTTGTTTTTTGTTCTTCTTTAATTTGTTTTATAGCTTTGTCGTATGCATCTGCAAATTTCTGTTCTTTTTTGTTGTATAGTGGCCATGTTTTAATTACTGCAAATTCGTTGTACACAATGTCATTTTCTAATTTATGATAAGCACCGTCTTTGGCTGTAACTTGTTGGTTAAAAGGACCTTCAATCATTACACCACCATCTACTCGACCTTCATTGACCCATTGAACAATATCGATAGTGAAAGCATCTCCAGCTTTTAGTTTTACTTTGTTATCTGGATTTTTTTTGTTGTATTCATCGATGACTGTATATTGAGCATTATTAGCAGCGATTGGTGCTAGAGAGTAACCTGCTGATGCAAAGTCTTTTAATGATTTAATATTTTCATCCTCTTTACGTAATACTAAACCTGCACTACTTAAGCCAAGGAACTCTTTAGGGTAGATGAATTTTTCTGTACGCTCTTCTGTGAAGAAGGCATTTTTGACACCGACTTGGTATTTACCTTGTTCGACACCAATCAATAGGTCGTCACTAGTTGTGCCTACATATTCAAATTTATAGTCTGGTAATAATTCATCTACTAGCTTCATCACTTCTACATCGTATCCAGTTGGATTACCTTGGTCGTCAATATATGAAATTGGCTTACTCGCTTGGTCAAAGGCAACTTTCACGGTACGTACTTTAGAGGAATTTCCTTTATCTTTAGAATCAGATGCTTCACTTGTAGAGCAACCAGCTAAAATTGCTATTGAAGTAATACCGACTGCTGCAAATTTTAATAGTTTTTTACTGAACATATCTTAAAACCCCTTTTAAGTTAATTTTTTTATTATTAATTCACAATCGAATTCTTTTTCTTTTCTTCTTCAATAGCTGTTAATGCTAATTTTGTTATAGTC
Organism: Viridibacillus arenosi; assembly: GCF_001955655.1. Lineage (GTDB taxonomy): Bacteria > Bacillota > Bacilli > Bacillales_A > Planococcaceae > Viridibacillus > Viridibacillus arenosi. Next base: position 81,478 of record NZ_MSPW01000004.1, read on the forward strand.
ATATCATCCATTGGAGGATTGTGTAGACCCGCACGGACATTCCGGTAATATCGTTGTAATGGATTAGCGTTTTGTAAACTTTTTGCACCTACTACTCTCATAGCTTTATCAACGATATCAATGGCTGCATTAGTCACTGTATGTTTGGCAACGGCAATTTCATTGCTCAATGAGTCTCTTCGTTTTGGGTCGTCATAAGCTTCTGCTGTACCATATAAGACAAATCTAGATTGCTGAAGTTTTAACTCAATTTCACCTAATTGATGCTGCACATTTGGTAATGAGCTGATCGGTGAATTTAAGCTATTTGGTTGATGATGATTTGCGAAGTGAACCGCATAATCACGAGCTGCTTGTGCTATGCCTAAATATGTTGCAGGAATATGCAACAACCAGCCGTTGATTTTACCTCCGCTTGGATGATTTGGTAATTCGACTAAATCCGAGTCACTTACTTTAACATTTTGTAATATTAAGTCGTGACTTGATGTGCCGCGCATCGACATAACATCCCACGTTTCTTCAATAGATACCCCTGCTGTATCTTTATGAATTAAAAAGAACCCGACTTGTTGTTTTTCTTCAATCCAAGCAGAAGTTAAAAAATAATCTAAAACAGGGGAAGCCGTTGTGAAAATTTTGCGTCCATTTATAAGCCACCCTATTTCAGAACGAACTGCAGTTGTTCCAGGACGCCCGCCTCGAGTGGGGCTGCCAGTGCGTGCCTCACTTACAGAACGATTCACAATGGCGCCATTTTGTACTTCGTTTGCAAAAAAATTAAGCTTGTCATCTGACCACAATTTCTCCTGATACAATTCACCCACAACTCCTAAAGTCCAGCCCATTGAAAGTGAAGTATTCTCATCGTAGCTTGCAAGTGTTTCTTGTAGAAGGACCATATCGTAAACTGAAAATCCTTCGCCACCAAATTCTTTCGGCAAAGTGATTGCAGGATAGCCAATTTCGCGTAGCAGGCTAAAGCTCTCTTTAGGAAAGATAGATAATTCATCTACAGTTGCGGCGCTACCTGTAATTTGGTCTTGAAGCAACGCTAGCTTATCTAACCATTGTCGTTGTAGCTCTGTTCTTATAAATATCTCTTTCATAATAAATCCCCTCGTCTTTTCTAAGTTTATAATTCTTATAGAATTACTATGTATTGAAGGTATAAAAAATCCCCCATTTATAATAGAGGGAGCTTAAATGTTGTGTATGCACCCTTATCTGTCAAGATTTCTCTTGCTGGAAGTAGCACCATTCTGTTATACAGTGGTTGCTGAAGCTTCATCGGACCAGTCCCTTAGCTTCTCATGATAAGTAATATTCTATTGTTTCAATTATCTTACTTTTTCTAAAGATGAAAGTCAATATGAAAAACAAAGTATTTTTGTAGGGATTAAAAGTTATAGAAAAGAACCTAAGATTACAATTTAAAATGAGATAAATTCTATTGGATATAAATGAAGGATTTTAATTATCAATGATCAGTAGATTGCAAGGAATCAAAGCATTTGACGTATTGAAACAAGCACATTCATACAGTTGGAAATTGTGATGAATTATACAATCAAGTAAATATTTTCAATATTTTTATTTTTTGAGGTTTAATGTCTATCGATAGTGGGTAAAAGAACTTAGGTTATAAAATTTGAGGGGGAATACTTATGCTAAAGATAGAGAATTTATCGAAAGTATATAGGGGTGGAAAGAAAGCCGTTGATGATATGAATATTGAAATAGAACGCGGTGAATTTGTCGCCTTTATCGGTACAAGTGGAAGTGGGAAAACGACTGCCATGCGTATGATTAATAGAATGATAGAACCAACCAAAGGCACCATATACTTAGAAGGGGAAGATTTAGCGAAAAAGAACCCCGTAGCACTTCGTAGGAGTATTGGATATGTTATTCAACAAATCGGTCTTATGCCACATATGACCATTCGTGAAAATATTACGCTTGTACCTAAATTGTTAAAATGGACAAAAGAAAAGAAAGATCAAACAGCAGAACGCCTCATTGAACTTGTTAATTTACCTCAAAGCTATCTCGATCTATATCCCGCGCAATTATCTGGTGGTCAACAACAGCGTATCGGCGTGCTCCGGGCATTAGCCGCAGACCAAGACATTATCTTAATGGACGAACCATTCGGCGCATTAGACCCTATTACTCGTGACACGCTACAAGACTTGATGAAAGATTTACAGCAACGTCTTGGTAAAACAGTAATTTTCGTCACGCACGATATGGACGAAGCGATTAAATTGGCAGATCGTATTTGCATAATGCATAGTGGCCAAGTTATCCAATTTGATACTCCTGACAATATCCTATCTAACCCTGCTAACGAATTTGTTCGTGAATTTATTGGCTCTCACCGTTTAATGCAAGAAAAACCAAGTGCAAAAATTGTTGATGATGTAATGATTAAACCAATCTCTATAACGTTAGAAAAAAGTATTAATGATGCTTTTCGTTTGATGGTGACAAAGCGTGTCGACACATTATTTGTTGTTGATGGACAAAATCATTTGAAAGGTTATATCGATGTTGAGGGATTAACTACGGCACGACATACCACTTCTAGCATTTCTGAAGCAGTAGAAAAAGACGTCTTTTATGTACGAAATGGTACAAAATTACAAGATTCAGTGCGTCGTATTTTAAAGCGGAATTTAAAACACATTCCTGTTGTAGATGAAGAGCATCGTTTAATTGGACTTGTTACTCGTGCAAATATTGTGGATATGGTATACGACACTATTTGGGGTGATGAGGAAATAAATGAGGATGCAAATGGTATTAATCCAGAGCAACAAAGTGAATCTAATAAACAACTTAACTGAATATTAACTAAATAGAAAGGACGTGAGTAGATGATTGATTTTATAACACAAAACGGCGGAGATATTGTGCAAAAAACATGGGAACATTTTTATATATCTGCTATAGCTTTAATTTTAGGTATAGTCGTTGCAGTTCCTTTAGGTATTTTATTATCAAAACTACAGAGAACCGCTAAAATCGTTTTAGGTATTACAAGTGTTTTACAAACACTGCCGTCATTAGCTATTTTAGCAATTATGATTCCATTCTTAGGAGTCGGGAAAATCCCTGCAATTATTGCTCTATTTATCTACACACTATTACCTATTTTAAATAATACTTATATTGGTATGAATTCTGTGAATTCAGGTCTGAAATCAGCAGGAATTAGTATGGGAATGACAAAAATACAATCCATCGGGATGGTGGAACTGCCATTAGCTATCCCTGTCATTATGTCTGGGATTCGCTTATCTGCAGTGTACGCAATCTCATGGGCAACGTTAGCATCTTACATAGGAGCAGGTGGCTTAGGTGATTTTATTTTTAATGGACTGAACCTTTATCAACCTGAATTTATTATTGGCGGCGCTGTATTAGTAACTATTTTGGCCTTAATTACTGACTTTATATTATCTAAAGTAGAAAAGTGGGCTACACCAAGAGGTTTAAAAATTGAACGTTAGGAGGGGAACATGCTTATGAAATATAAAAAAATAATTACCATTGGCTTGATTATGACGGTGTTAATTTTATCTGCTTGTTCACTAACCGGTTCAAGTGATGATAATGACGTGAAAATTGCTTCAATGACAACGACAGAAAGTAAGATTATGGCTAATATGCTGAAATTAATGATTGAACATGAAACAGATGAAAAGGTAGAACTGATTAATAATTTAGGATCAAGTGTCGTGCTGCATCAAGCAATGATTAACGGCGATGCAAATATTTCTTCAACACGTTATACAGGAACAGACCTTACTGGGGCTTTAAAAGAAGATCCTGTTAAAGATCCTAAAAAAGCGATGGATACTGTACAAAAAATATTCCAAGAGCGCTATGATCAAACATTTTTCGACACATATGGTTTTGCAAATACGTATGCATTTATGGTCACACGTGAAATGGCTGAAAAGCATCATTTGAAAAAAGTGAGTGACTTAAAAGGCATCGCAAAAGATTTACAGGCAGGCGTCGACAACTCATGGGTCAATCGTGTAGGGGATGGCTATAAAGACTTTGTGAAAACGTATGGTTTTGATTTTAAAGACGTTTATCCTATGCAGATTGGGCTTGTCTACGATGCTGTAGAAGCAGGCAAAATGGATGTTATTCTTGGCTATACAACAGATGGTCGTATTGCAAGTTATGATCTTGTTGTATTAGAGGATGACCGACAATTCTTCCCACCGTATGATGCGAGTACTCTTGCAGTAAATGAATTATTAGAAGCAAAACCAAAAGTAAAAGAAGCGATTGAAAAATTAATAGGTAAAATTTCAACAGAGCAAATGCAAAAGCTTAACTATGAAGCTGATAACAATCTAGTTGAACCAGCTATTGTGGCCGAAAAATTTTTAGAAGAACATAATTATTTTGAAGATGCAGAAGGAGGGAAAAAGGATGACTGATTTAAATACATTCCAACAATTCTTTTACTACTTCTCTGAAAATGGTTCTTATGTATTCGAGCAATTTATAACACATTTTCTTATCTCAATTTACGGTGTAATCTTAGCAGCCATCGTCGGTATTCCACTAGGCGTACTAATTTCGAAATACGCTAAATTATCAGGGTTTATCATTACGATAGCGAATATTATACAGACTATACCAGCGCTTGCATTACTAGCGATTCTTATGCTAGGTATGGGGCTTGGAAAAACGACAGTAATTATCACGGTATTCCTATATTCATTACTGCCGATTATTAAAAACACATATACAGGTATTAATAATATTAATAAGGATCTTACCGATTCCGGTAGAGGGATGGGAATGACACGCATTCAAGTGCTGTATATGATTGAGTTACCACTCTCACTCTCTGTAATTATTGCAGGAATTCGTATAGCCCTTGTTGTTGCTATCGGTATTACAGCAATTGGTGCTTTCATTGGAGCAGGTGGACTTGGGGATATTATCATCCGTGGTACAAATGCTACGGATGGTACAGCGATTATTCTAGCAGGTGCCATTCCAACAGCACTGATGGCTATCATTACAGATTTGATACTTGGTTTCATAGAGCGTAAATTGGATCCAGTAAAGCGTCATAAAAATTTGACGACACCAACAGTACAAAGTTTGAATGAGTAAAGTAAAAGCCTTGAAACCAAAATTAATCGGTTTCAAGGCTTTTATTGTTACTCGTTAATCATTTTCATATAATCGAACATTAGAGATACATTAGTAAATCTTTCCAAAGAGGCAAGGTCAGCAGATATGCTTTGCCAACTTTCCAAATACTTTTCTTCTAATGTCATACTAGTTGAAATGGGTAAAAAATTAGAAAGAAACTCTTCTATTGGCTTTTGTTCATTTTCTAAAAACTCCTCAACCTCACGTACTTTATAACGTGTTTCTGGATTGGCTTCGTTAAACAAAATATGTTCAAGTGCTCTTGAAAAATAATAAATTTGATAATTTACCTTGCCAGATAAAATGGTATTGAGTGTCCGCATGGTATGAATGTTTTTGCTTTTTAATTTGTTTCTTTCAATAATTTTACTTTGTTGATTACTATTTGGCACGCTGATTGTTGTAGCGTTATAAAGTGTTAATCTATCTTGGTTTTCATCAATAATTACGGCCGATTCGCCGATGAAGCAGCCGTCTGTATCGGCTATTTGGATAATTGCCAATAAATCTGTAGGGCCTAATTTCATTTTATTAATATAGCTTTTAACACGATCTCCAATTAAGTTTTTTATATTGGAGTTCTTTTGATTTAAATCCCCCAAAATATCCCCTTTAATAATGTCGAATCTAATTTCATTATTATTAAATAATGTACGTATTCGATCGTATAATAAAGCTTCTTCACAGGCACCTTCTACTAGTAACAAGACAACTTTTTTCGCTTTTTTACTCATTAATAATAGCCGCTTTTCTAAATGCTCTCTTCATATCATAGGCATTCGTTTCTTTATAAATTGCTTCGTCTTGACCACCTAACTGTATTGCACGTAAATAAACATCCCTAGGATTATTAAGCTTTTTAACACCTTTTAATTGCATATAACGATTCTCTTCATTGGTAGTAGTGAACCATAAATTATGAATTGGTAGTACTTCAAGGATACGTAAGTTATGAGAAGTGAATATCAATTGGCCTGCTCCATTCTCATGGATAATTTCAAGTAATTCACCTAATAAGTATTCAAATACACCAGCATCTAATTCATCAATAATAACGCATGCATTAGGATTGTTATAAACAGCAATGAGTGTACTTAAGATAGAAATTATTTTCAATGTACCCTCGGATTCACATTTCAAAGGTAGCTCGATGTCGCCTTTTCGAGAAAGAAATTCAACGAGCACACCATCAGATCCGTCATTCAATTTTTGTGTATGAAGAACATGAATTTTAATCTGTAAACCAGGAATAAGCATTTTAAGGACAATGTTCGTTTGTTCTATTAATTCTTTCATTGCATTGAACATGTCTTTTGGCAGTAAAGTAGTATCTTCTAATTTGGAGGGAATCACGCCACGTTTATTTTCGAGATGTATATTAAAAGGCATCGTAATATTAGAGATTAAATTGCCAAACTGCGTATTATCAATGATATGCAAATCTCTTTTGAAGTCAAAAATAATATTTTGAATGAGTGCCATTTCCACTTCATCTAAATAATTGGGAAGAATATTTCTAACTTCTTTTCTGAAAATGAAAGAAGAATGATTTTCTTTAGAAAGATGGTTTGCTACTAATACTTTAACTCGATCATTTTGGTTTAAAGAGGTGAGATTGGTAGTGCGGATAGTAACTTCTTCTCCGTTTTTTGAGAGTATATTTTTAAAGCGTTTACCTCGTTTATTTTCTCGATAACTTAAGCTTTCTGCCATCACATTTAACCTTTGTTCACCAACCACAAGAGAAACAGCGTATTTTAAGAAATACTCGCCAAATTTATTTTTGATGATGAATTGGAAATTTAGTTGTAAAGATGATTCACCGTAGTATATATGTAGATGATGAACATGAGGAAGTTTTTTATAGATTCCACCATCTAAGAGTGCCGATAAAATTTGAAATGCCTGTACAACTGCAGTCTTACCTGAACCATTTTGACCATAGAATCCAATAACATTAGCCTCTTCTAATTTGTCAAAATTTGTATCGATGTGGAATGTTCCATATTTTACGTTTTTTAGGTTGTTTAATGTAACATCTAGAACTTTAATAATCGGTTTCATGTACTTCCTCCTAAAAACGAACTGTTTATATTATTTAGATAAAGGATAAAAAATATACTAATTTTAATTATAAACTCGAAGTTGTTATGTGTCATTTATTGTTAATAATAGTATTTTTGTTACATAAAAGATGGGTTGATCATTGACATACTACATTAGTATTCTCTCTATTTATTTATCAAATTGTTAAATTTACCCTATTTAAAATAGTGAAAATATAAACAAAATTGTCTCAATTAATAATTGATTTTGAAAAATATATCCTTTATAATTTCACTAAACCGATTTAGTAATTATATTTTATAAATACTAAACCGATTTATTGTTTATAAATACCTAAATTAGCTACATAGGACAACAAAATTCTACAAATGAAAAAATTTTTGATCTAAATAGGTAATGTGTAATCTATGAATTTGCATCTAAATTAGAAAGACTGCTTATAAACTATAAGTTTCTAAAAGAAAGGATGTTAAAAATGAAAGCGCTTCAAGTATTAGGGCCATATGAGCTGGTTATGAAAGATATGGAAAAACCACAAGTAAGCGAAGGTACAGATGTACTTGTGAAAGTTAAACGTGTTGGGATATGCGGGTCAGATATGCATATTTATCATGGGACAAATCCACTTGCTACTTTACCAAGAGTTGTTGGTCATGAGGTAACAGGAGAAGTAGTAGAAATCGCTTCTGAAGTAACAAATTTAAAAGTAGGAGACCATGTCGTTGTAGAACCAATTAGTTACTGTGGGAAATGTTATGCGTGTCGTAAAGGTCAACCTAATGTATGTGAGCAATTGTCTGTTTTCGGTGTTCATGAAGACGGAGGTATGCGTGAGTGGATCGTACTTCCGGAGAAGCAACTTCATGTAGTAGATTCTGCATTACCATGGGAAGAAGTCGTGTTGGCGGAACCATATACAATTGGTGCACAAGCTGTTTGGAGAGGCGGAGTAGAAAAGGGAGATACCGTTTTAATCCAAGGAGCCGGTCCAATTGGAATTTGTATTTTGAAACTAGCAAAAATTCAAGGTGCTAAAGTTTTCATTACAGATTTAAGTGAAGAACGACTTGCTTATGCAAAACAATTAGGGGCAGATGAAGTCATACAAGTAGGCTCAGAAGATGTGAAGGAACGTGTAATGGCAATAACAGACGGTGAAGGAGCAAATATTGTGATTGATGCAGTATGTTTACCTTCAACTTTCGAGTTATCATTTGAAGTAGTGTCTGCTGCAGGTAACATAGTCGTGTTAGGATTTGATGAGCGTCCAGCGGCTATTTCGCAATTACCAATTACGAAAAAGCAAATTACAGTAACTGGATCACGTTTACAAACCTACCAATTCCCTAAAATTGTTCAATTATTGAATGAAGGAAAGTTACGTCATGATGGGTTAATTACACATACATTTACAGTTGATCAAGTTCAAGAGGCTTTTGACTTTATCGAAAAACATCCAGATCAAGTTAGAAAAGCTATTATCACATTTGAGTAAAAAGAAAAAATGTCGGAGGTGCTATATGAATATTACATTTAGATGGTATGGACGAGGTAATGACACAGTTACTTTAGAGCAAGTGAAGCAAATCCCAGGTGTACAGGGAATTGTTTGGGCATTACATCAAAAACCGGTTGGTGAAGTTTGGGGAAAAGAAGAGATTCAGAGTGAAGTAGATTATATTCAAAGCTTTGGATTCCACACAGCTGTAGTGGAAAGTGTGAATGTCCATGAATCAATTAAATTAGGTAATGCTGAACGCGATCAGTATATCGAAAATTATAAACAAACAATACGTAATCTTGCAGCAGTTGGAGTTAATACAATTTGTTATAACTTCATGCCGATTTTCGACTGGACACGTACAGAAATGTTCCATCCTTTAGAAGATGGCTCAACAGCATTATTTTTTGAAAAAGCAAAAGTGGAAAATTTAGATCCAAAAGAACTTATTAATACAGTAGCTTCAGCGTCAGATTTAACACTTCCAGGTTGGGAGCCAGAAAAAATGGCGAAGATTTCTGAACTATTCGAAGCGTATAAAGAAATCGACGAACAACGATTGTGGGAAAATCTGGGATATTTCTTGGAAGCAATTTTACCAGTGGCCGAAGAGTGCAATGTTAAAATGGCAATTCATCCGGATGATCCACCATATTCAATCTTTGGATTACCTCGTATTATCACAGGTGCCCAAAGCTATGAAAAATTAATCGAAATTTCAGACTCACCTTCAAATGCCTTTACATTCTGCTCTGGTTCAATGGGAGCTAGTCCTGAAAATGATATGGTGGAAATTGCAGAAAAATATGCATATCGTTCCCCATTTGCTCATATTCGTAACGTGAAAATCTATGACAATGGTGACTTTGTTGAAACATCGCACTATACACAAGATGGTTCAATAGATGTCAAAGGTATTGTAAATGTATTACATAAACAAGATTATACAGGTTATGTAAGACCAGACCACGGCCGTCATATTTGGGGAGAAAAATGTAGACCTGGTTACGGTTTATATGACCGTGCATTAGGAATTATGTATTTACTTGGCCTTTGGGATGCGTACAAAACAATTGAAGAAGGTAATACGAGATGATACCAATTCATGAAAATCTAACTGGTAGAGTTGCTGTAATTACGGGTGGGAGCGGTGTTTTATGCTCCCGCATGGCAATAGAGTTAGCTCGTCATGGGATGAAAATAGCCATTTTGAATAGAACAGCTGCAAAGGGACAAGTCATTGTAGATGAAATTGTATCAGCAGGTGGAACGGCTATTTCAGTTGTAACAGATGTCCTAAGTCGCGATGAGTTAGTGCTAGCAAAAGAACAAGTTTTGAAGCAATTTGGTCGTATCGATTTGTTGATTAACGGTGCAGGCGGAAATGATGCCGATGCTATAACATCAACTGAAATTTATGAAGAAGAAACAGAGGGGAAAAGTTTCTTTGATTTAAAAGAAGAAGGATTTTATAAAGTCTTTTCTAGCAATTTCACAGGAAGCTTTTTGGCTAGTCAAGTATTCGGGGAAGTACTTTTAAAAAGTGAATCACCTTCGATTATTAATATTTCGTCTATGAGCGCTTACTCTCCAATGACTAAAGTGCCAGCTTATAGTGCTGCAAAAGCGTCTATTAATAATTTTACTCAATGGATGGCCGTTCATTTCGCTGAAGCAGGATTACGTGTAAATGCAATTGCCCCAGGTTTTTTCCTAACAAAACAAAATCATAATTTATTGGTCAACGAAGAGGGCGGCTATACACCACGCTCTAAAAAAATATTAACGGCGACTCCGATGAAACGTTTCGGTCAGCCAGAAGATTTGCTTGGAACATTATTATGGCTCTCTGATGAAGCTTATTCAGGTTTTGTAACAGGAATAACAGTACCGGTAGATGGTGGTTTTATTGCTTACTCAGGAGTTTAAGGGAAACGTGAATTTTGTGCGATATTACTAAATCGGTTTATTACGTTTAATAAAATGACAATTGGGGTGATTTTATGTTTTCACAAGGCAGAGGCGTTGTAATAGCATTTTTATTTTTAGCTGGTGTGATTAACTATCTTGATCGTTCTGCACTATCAATTGCAGCACCGTTCATTAAAGATGATTTATCGTTAACTGCAACGCAAATGGGGATTATTTTCAGTAGTTTCTCTGTTGGATATGCGTTATTCAACTTTTTCGGGGGTATGGCTTCAGATAAATTTGGGGCAAAAATGACGCTTTTTGTAGCAATGATTGTTTGGTCATTATTTAGTGGTGCGTTAGTTTTAGCAGTTGGATTTGTTAGTATGATCGTTATTCGCGTGTTGTTTGGTATGGGAGAAGGTCCGTTATCAGCCACCATTAATAAGATGGTCAATAACTGGTTTCCGCCGAACCAACGTGCTTCCGTTGTCGGATTAACAAATAGTGGTACCCCACTTGGCGGAGCAATTTCAGGACCAATTGTTGGTTATATTGCAATAGCATATGGTTGGAGAATTTCATTTATCGCAATTATGATCATTGGTTTAATCTGGGCGGCTTTCTGGTGGAAATTTGTGAAGGAAAAACCAGAAAAAGCTGGTGACAAAGATCAAAAAGAAGATATGAATTTAATAAAAGAAAGCAAATTAAAATTCACCTTCTATATTAAACAAAAAACAGTCTTATTTACTGCCTTTGCATTTTTCGCTTATAACTATATTTTATTTTTCTTCTTAACATGGTTCCCGAGCTATTTAGTAAGTGCACGTGGATTGAGTGTTAAGGATATGAGTATTATTACAGTTATTCCTTGGGTTTTAGGTTTTATTGGTCTTGCAATGGGTGGTTTTGTTTCAGACTTTATTTATAAAAAGTTTTTACAAAAAGGTGTTTTGTTCTCTCGTAAATTAATACTTGTGTCATGTTTATTCCTTTCGGCATTATGTATTGGATTTGCTGGATTAGTAACAACGACTGTAAGTGCAGTTGCTTTAGTAGCAGCATCTGTATTCTTCTTATACTTAACTGGTGCAATTTATTGGGCAATTATCAATGATGTAGTAGATCAAAGTAATGTAGGTTCAGTAGGAGGTTTCATGCACTTCTTAGCAAATACTGCAGGGATTATTGGACCAACTTTAACAGGTTATCTTGTAGATACTACAGGAACATATACAGCAGCATTCCTATTAGCAGGGGGCTTAGCAATAGTTGCTTCACTAGCAGTTATTCGTTTCGTCAAACCTATTATTAAGCCAAATGAAGAGACAGTAGCTTAAGTTAAATAAGATATCTTCATACATAGGGAATTATTTTTCACTTCTTGTCTTCAATAAATTGTAAAAATTGTGCTAGAAGTGAAAATGCCCTATAATTTTAATAAATAACTAAACCGATTTATTAAAAATGGAGAGATGACAAATGGAACGAGTAACAATGGCGGATGTCGCCAACAAAGCGAATGTCTCGAAAAGTACGGTATCACAGTATATTAACAACCGTTTTGAATATATGAGTTTGGAAACAAAGAAAAGAATTGAATGTGCCATTGATGAGTTGAATTATCAACCAAACATAATCGCACGGAGTTTAAAACAGAAAAAGACATATACAATCGGTGTCATTGTTGCGAACATCTTGCACACATTTTCAACACAAGTTATTCGTGCAATTGAAGATGAATGCCAGCTCAAAAATGTAAATGTCATAGTTTGTAATGCAGATGATCAACCTTCAAAAGAAAGAAAGTATATTGAAACACTAAGAGCGAAACAAGTGGATGGATTAATAATTTTCCCGACAGGCGGCAACTTAGACTTATATAAGAAGTTAGAGAAAAGTGGTTATCCCCTCGTTTTTGTAGATAGATCTGTAGAAAATACGGACATAACTTCGGTGTTATTAGATAACGAGAAAGCCTCTTTTCTTGCTGTTGATCATTTAGTGAAAAAAGGATATCGAAATATAGCATTTTTAACAACTTCTATTGAAATGAATATTACCCCTCGTATAGAGCGGATGAACGGATTTAAAAAAGCGTTGCAAAAGCACAATTTGCCACTTTTAGAACAGTTTTGTGCAGGTGAGCAAATTCATAAAATGCAGGAGAAAATACATTTTATGTTTTCACAAGATGAAGTGCCAGATGCAATTATTTGTGGGAATGACCTGACATTACTTGAAGTTTTGAAGTTTTGCCGAAAAAAATCGTTAATAATTCCAACAGATATCGCTTTGGTAAGTATAGATGAAGTTAGCTTTTCAGAGATATACAATCCTCCAATCACAGTTGTAACACAGCCATCTTATGAGATTGGTACTTATGCAGCAAAGCAGTTATTAAAAAAAGCAGATGATCATGAAAAAACGGAAGAAACTATTATCCGTTTTGAACCACAATTAGTAGAACGTTCTTCAACTTAAAAACAAAAAGAATGGGAGCGAATATATTGGATGTACTAACAATAGGTGACGCACTCATCACAATGAATCCTATGTCTAATGGGCCATTAAGATTTGTAAATTCCTTTGAAAGAAAAGTAGGAGGCGCAGAGCTTAATGTAGCTATTGGCTGTTCAAGATTAGGATTGAAATCAGGTTGGATTAGTCGTTTAGGACAGGATGAATTCGGCAGGCATATTTATTCATTTGCTCGAGGAGAAGGTATTGATGTTGAGCATGTGAAGCTAGTGGAAGGTTATCCAACGTCAGTATATTTTAAAGAAATTTTAAACGCCAATCGTATCAACTCATATTACTATAGAGGGAATTCTCCTACAGAAACATTTGAAACTACGGATATAGATGAAGAATACGTAAGGCAATTCAAAATTCTTCACATTAGTGGCGTATTTTCAGCCATTCATAAAAACAACCGAGAAATTATTTTAGCATTATTAAAAATAGCTAAAAAAAATAATGTTTATGTTACTCTTGATCCTAATATTCGCCTGAAGTTATGGAGTGCTGAAGAAGCTCGTAATACATTATGTTCTTATTTACCATATGTAGACATGATTATGATGGGTGAAGAAGAAGCAGAAATATTATTTTCGACAAGTAAAATGGATGAACTTACTCAACTTTTGCAAGAAACCTATAGCATCAAGAATTTTGTCTTAAAGCGCGGATCGAAAGGTGCAGTTGGTTACGAAGACGACCAAATCACTTCATCATCAGCCTTAGAAAATTTAGAAATTGTCGACGAAATTGGTGCAGGAGATGCCTTTGCATCTGGTTACATTTACGGAATTATTAACGGCTGGACAATGGAAAAACGATTAAGCTTTGCAAACTCTGTAGCAGCATTCGTATTAACAGTACCAGGAGATAATGAAGGTTTACCTTATATAGAGGATCTAGAAAAATTCCTAGGTTTAAAGAAAGATATACAAAGATAGTATAGACGCAAATCGAATAGGACAAAAAAATGCATGTAATATTTTTCATTAACTTAATTGTATATTGAAATAATACATGCATCTTTTATTTTAGTGGACTATTTAATCTTTCAAGAAGGGGTTGTTACTAATTGGTGTCTCAAAAAACTATTCAAATCAATATAGCTGATAATGTAGCCATTGCATTGGAAGATTTAGAAAAGGGCTATGTGATTAAATTACAAGATAGAAAAATCACTGATTTGCCAAGTTACAAGGTGCTACAACTTTCCTAATGGATTTAAGCGAAGAACGCCTTAACTATAGTAAAGACTGGACAGATGCAGATGCAGTATTTCAGCCAAGTGAGCAAGTATTAGATGAATTAAGAGAAAAAAATAATGGCCAATTGCCAACTATTGTTTTTGATGCTACTGGCAATAAGCATTCGATGATGAAAGCGTTTGAATATGCAGAGCATGGAAGAAAAGTAGTCTATGTTGGTTTAGTGAAAGGTACAATAAGCTTCTTCGATCCAGATTTTCATGCAAAAGAAATGACATTACTAGGAAGTAGAAATGCTACTTTAGAAGATTTCCAATATGTCATTGATTCTATGCAAAACGGATCGGTTAAAGGGGGCTATGTTACAAAGAAAATTACATTCGAGCAAACACCTGAATACTTCCAACAAGGTGATTTCCGAACAAATAAAGCACAAATCACTTTAGAGAGGTAAGGGGAATTCAAATGAATAAAGAACAAGCACTTTTACGTATGAAAGAAGCAGGTGTCATCCCTGTTATGCGCGGTATGGAAACAGCTACAGTTATTGATTTACTGCAAGCATTATATGAGGGTGGTTTAAAGGCAGTTGAAATTACAATCGAGGGCGACGAAGGTTTAGATTCTATTAAAGTTGCAAAGGAGCATTTCCAGGACAAACTATTTGTCGGTGCAGGCACAATTTTAAGTGGAGCAGATGCACAAGCTTCAATCGATGCAGGAGCAGATTTTATCGTTACACCAATCGTTGTGGCAGATGCTATTACAGTAGCAAAGGAAAATGACTGCTTTGTCGCAATTGGAGCATTCTCACCAACTGAAATTGCCACAGCGTATTCATTAGGCGCAGATATCGTAAAAGTATTCCCGGCAAACACACTTGGGGCTGATTATTTAAAAAATGTTAAAGGTCCACTTCCACAAATTCCGTTAATGCCAACTGGTGGTATCGATTTAAGTAATATTCAATCGTATTTCAAAAATGGCGCAATTTGCGTAGGTGTAGGCAGTGCAATTTATAAATTCAACACAGCAGCTGAAATTACAGCAGCAGCTCGTGAATATGTTCAAGCATTTGAATCTGCTAAAAACTAATAACATTTTTATAAAAAAGAGGTTGCTCATAGTCAATTAAATTGGCTTATGAGCAACCTCTTTTTGCATAGTAATATTATTTTGAGTTTTTTCGTAATAAACTTTGCCATCTTCTGAAATCTCCCAATAACCATACTGAGAATCTTTGCGGATAAAGTTTTTAATATTCAGCTGTTGACTAGCCCAACGAACATTGTTTTTCCATTGAGGCTCTTGACCATCACGTACTGTAATACGTGCTTCATCCTCAGTGATTTCGAACATCTCGCGCATTTCCTCATATGCATCATTAATTGCTACGGGTTCATTGCGATTGTATAAATAAGCTAGTAAATTTGGCTCTATGTCTGTAGAGGTAGGAAGGATAGGACGTTTGTTTTTAATCTCCAAAGACAAATCCTTAAACCCGTTTCTCTGTATCTCTTGCTCGATTAGGAACCGTATAGAATCTCCGATTTCAGATTGAGCACCGGCCCATTTCATAATGCCCTCATCACTTTTTCGTAATCGCAAAGTTAATGAGTTTCCGGCATGATATTGCTCCTTTGACATATGTTATCCCCCTGGAAGCCGATTATATCGATTTATTAATTGAATTTTTTTAGACGAGAATGGAGATAAACTTTTTTGCCTTTTTCGCTAATGCTCCAAAATCCTCGTTTTGCAGTACTCGTAGTATATTCCTTTTTCTTTAATTCAGTATGAGCATTTCTTACTTCATTTTCGAAAAGGCTTGCCCCGCTTTTTAGGGTTAGTTTTTGTTGTGCAATAGTCAGTTGAAAAACATTGGCCATGGCTTTATAAACATCTTGAATAGGTACCTGTCTTTCTTTTAAATAAAGAAATTCGAAAAGACGATTTGTAATAATTTTACGCTCCGGTAAGCTGACCTCTGGAGTTACAACGTTGACATTTGACATAATGTAAAGCCCCCTTAGTTAGTAGAAGCAATTTTAAGTAGCTGCTAATGTACCTATTGTAACACAATGAAGTACATTAGTCGACAATGCAATGCATTGTAATATGTTCTAGTGACTTGTGTTAACCATTGTGAATTTATAGGTTGACACAAATTGTTTTTTTTTTTACTATATTTATAAATACATAAACATACAGGGGTGTAAAATGACAACAAGTACAGTGAATTCTAAAAGTAAATGGAGAACAGTCGATTTAGTCTATTGTGCATTATTCGCAACACTTATGATGATTGGAGCGAATATTACTTCTTTCGCGCCGTTTATGGTAGTAGGTGGCGTACCGATTACATTGCAGCTATTCTTTGCTGTATTGGCTGGTCTTGTATTGGGAAGTCGACTAGGTGCCCTCTCAATTACGGTTTATATGTTAATCGGTTTAGCGGGTGCACCTGTTTTCGCACGTTTCGGTGGAGGCTTTGCCCAAATATTGAGTCCAACATTTGGTTTTATAGTTGCATTTATACTAGTTGCATTTATTGTCGGTAAAATTGTAGAAAATCATAGTTCGAAAAGAATGTACATCACAGCAGCGGTAGTAGGGGCAATCGTGAGCTATTTGATCGGTACTAACTGGATGTATGCTGCATATATGTTATGGTTTAGCGCACCTGAAGGTTTCACCTATAAAATGGCATGGCTTTGGATGATGCCACCATTACCGAAAGATTTAATATTAGCCGTATTTGCAGGCATATTTGGTCATCGATTACAAAAAGTGTTGAAGGTGAGGCAATCACGATGAATTATGAAGTGTTAGCACAGAAGGTCCTAGATGGATATCAACTGACAGATACCGAAGCATTCGCAATATTGAAAAGTCCAGATGAAGATTTATTACCTTTATTACACTCAGCTTATAAAATTCGCAATCATTATTATGGTAATAAAGTGAAATTAAATATGATTATTAATACGAAATCAGGTTTATGCCCAGAAAATTGCGGATACTGCTCACAGTCCATTATTTCAAAAGCACCGATTGAAAAATATGCGATGATGAAACAAGATGAAATCGTTGCAGGAGCAGAACGAGCAGCATCACTAAATGTAGGGACATATTGTATCGTTGCGAGCGGGCGTGGTCCTGTTAATAGAGAAATTGATATTGTAGTAGATTCTGTAAAGGCTATAAAAGAAAAACATAATGATATGACCATCTGTGCGTGCTTAGGTATTCTAAAACCGGAACAAGCCCAGAAGTTAAAGGAAGCGGGCGTTGATCGTTATAATCACAATATAAATACGTCTGCTAACCATCACGAGAACATTACGACATCACATACATATGATGATCGTGTAAGAACTGTTGAACTAGCTAAAGAAGCGGGTATTTCACCTTGCTCAGGTGTTATCGTCGGTATGAGAGAGACACAACAAGATGTGATTGCAATGGCACGTAGCCTACATGCCTTGGATGCAGATTCTATTCCAGTAAACTTTTTAAATGCAGTAGATGGTACACCGCTAGAGGGTACACATGATCTCAACCCTCGTTATTGTCTAAAGGTATTATGCCTATTCCGTTTCATCAATCCAACTAAAGAAATTCGAGTATCTGGGGGCCGTGAAGTGAATCTGGGTACACTTCAACCACTCAGCTTATACCCGGCAAACTCTATTTTCCTAGGTGATTACTTAACAACGGAAGGACAAGCAGGAGAAAAAGATCGCCAAATGCTTGAAGATTTAGGGTTTGAAGTGGATTTGGAGCCTTTACAACGTGAATTAAAAGTTAATTAAAAAATACCCTGTCGTAGATTATTACGACAGGGTATTTGTGTTTAATGTTTTTCTATAACATGAATTTATCTTAAAATACACATGCTTTAGGGATCCAACCAATCTCACCAATTGAATTTTTAATCAGGATATACCCATCTGTAGAATCATTTATCAGCCATACTTTTTCTGATTCTTGTACTGAAAGAAATGTTGTACTAATCCCTCGGGTACATGTTGCTTTTCCATCAACAATTTGTAAATATTCGTTTTTGATCCATTGTTGTTGCTGGAGATTGATATTTTCACAAAGCGTGAAATATTGTTCTTGTTGAATGATTTGCATTTCATAATATGGATAAGTAACGGTCCCTACTCGGCTTGTTGTGTCGAAATGGTCTTTTTTGATAATGACTTCATTTGTTAAATCGTCAACATAACATGATGTATATTGATTATCTTGAATGATTAAAGCATTTAATTGACCGTCTTCTTTGATTCGATTTCCTCCATCTATCGCCGTTATTTTCTTATCCCAATCGATTAATGGGAGATGTGAAGTTGTATGATTAAATCTATAATTTACCACTGGCCAATGTCCAACAATCACCATCTTGTCGGCTTGATGATTTTTTTCATAAAATGCATCTGCTTGCAAAGCAAATGTCTCCTGTGTTTGTTGCCAATCCTCTTTATTTTCAATTCCTGCATGAATAACTATGAATTCCTCTGTTTCGATTGCATGAGGTAATTGTTCAAGCCAAGTTAATATATCTTCAAAATGTTGACGATAATATTGCGTTAGTTGCTCTAAATTTCCAAAATCATTCAAGGATTTATGATAGACAGCTAGCATGTCGTTTAAAATGGAATTCTTTCTTTTTTCAATATAAGAGAGAATACCCTGGTCACCATTTTCTACATAGCGAAACAATACATCACAATTGCCTTTAGTGACATACACATTACTAGAGTGATTACATAGTGTTCTAATGTATTCTACGACTTCTAAACTATTCTCACCTTTCTCACACATATCACCATTAATAATTAAATAATCATTTGTTGTGTAAGTAACTTTATGAAGCAATTTTTTAAATAAATCCAAGCTTGCATGAATATCTGAAACAATAATGACTCGCTTTTCTTTTTCTACATGAACCTTCTCTACTCTCATATTTGTTGATCCCTCTTTTATGTAAAAGTAATAACAATTCCTAATAATTCAATAACATAAGATGAAAATCCTGCTTTAATAGAAACAAATTTTTCCATTACTATACAAAATAATGCAGAAATGTAGATTCGGCCTTTAGAATCTGTTAGTGAGGGATTCTATGATATAGGGCATTTAACATAACAATGTTCAATAATTTGAGCGTGTTAAACGAAATTTAATAGAACTTATAATGGGTGTTGACACTTTGTATATTAAGGGTTATATTGGTAAAAGTTATTGATATTGATAATCATTATCAGTTGTTTAACGGTAAATAAGTAGGCCTGCTTATATTAACTAATACATAAAGGAGATTTAACAGATGAAAATGAATAGATTTTGGATATTTGGATTAGCGGTATTTTTAGTAGCTTGTGGAGGGAATGAAACAACTCCAAAAAAAGAGGACAATAAAGCTGTAGAAACCGAAGAAACAGCTTCAAAAGAACAAACAATCACATATCTAGATAAATCATATACTTTACCATCTAAAGTAAATAATATTATCGCTGCAAGTTTAGAATCTATGGAAGACGCAGCAATGCTTAATGTGAAACCACTAGGAGCTGTAACAACTGCTGGTAAACTCCCAGAATACCTTGCTAGTGATTTGGAAGGTGCAACTTCTATAGGAGAAAAAATGCAACCGAACTATGAAACTATTTTAAAATTAAAGCCAGATGTTATTTTAGGTTCATCAAAATATCCGGATGAAGTGGTTGAGCAATTAAATAAAATTGGAACGATGATCCCGGTATCACATATTTCTACGGATTGGGAAGATAATCTACTTTTAATGGGTAAGTTGACAGGTAAAGAATCTGAAGCGGAAAAAATTATTAGTGATTACAAAACAGAAGCAGAAGCTGCAAAAACTAAGGTAGCTGAAAAAGTGAAAGACAAAAGTGTTTTTGTAATACGTATCCGTGCTAATAGCATGTTCGTTTATCCAGCTAGTGTGTATTTAAATCCCGTTATATATGAAGATTTGGGAATAAAAGTTCCTGAATTAATTACTAAAACTGCTGCTCAAGAAGAAATCTCAATTGAAACTTTGGCAGATGTAAATCCAGATATTATTTTCTTGCAATTCGAGGAAAGCGAGAATGATAAGAAAACTGCTGCACTAGATGATGTATTAAAAAATCCTATCTTCAAGAGCATTAACGCTGCTAAAAACGACAAAGTATTTGTGAACGTAGTAGAACCTATGGCTCAAGGTGGTACAGCTTGGAGTAAAGAAAAATTCTTAAATGCAGCTGTTGAAAACCTTTCGAAATAATGTGTGAACCTATGATAAATAAAATGATGAAACCTAAATTTGTGCCAATCCTAATTATTGGTGCCGCACCTCTCTTCATCATATTTACAATTGCGTTATCGATCTTATACGGTACAAAGGATATTGATGTTACTACAATTTGGTTGGCGATTACACAATTTGATTCGGGAAATGTTGATCATAATATTATCATGCAATCTCGTTTGCCACGTGTTTTGGCTGCTCTGCTAGTAGGAGCATTTCTAGCAATATCAGGAGCTATTATGCAGGGGATGACAAGAAACTATCTTGCTTCCCCTTCTATTATGGGAGTAACCGATGGTTCAGCATTTGTGATCACGATTTGTATGATTTTTTACCCTGGAATGTCTAACTTTAATCTAATCATTTTCTCTATGATTGGCTCTGCTTTTGGAGCGGGGATTGTATTTGGTTTTGGTTCATTAATGAGAAATGGCCTATCTCCTGTAAGATTAGCCATTATTGGCACAGTTATTGGAACTTTTTTAAGCAGTATATCAGCAGCACTTTCTACATACTTTCAAATTTCACAAGATATGAGTTTTTGGTATAACGCTAAAATTCATAAGGTTGATCCTGAAGTTCTTTTACTTGCTTTACCATTTGGTTTAGTTGGTCTTTTACTTGCTTTATACATTGCTAAATCAATTACTATTTTATCAATTGGCGAGGATATTTCGATAAGTCTTGGTCAACGTACAAAATGGGTTAAGGCTATTAGTATATTAATAGTCGTTTGTTTAACCGGTACTGCTGTGGCTCTTGTTGGGAAAATCGGTTTCGTAGGATTAATTATTCCTCACATTACGAGATTTCTTGTAGGAGTCGATTACCGATTTGTCATCCCATGTTCAGCGATTATTGGTGGGGTCTTTTTAGCATTATGTGACGTTGGTAGTCGATTTATTAACTTTCCGTTTGAAACGCCAGTAGGTGTAGTTACATCGTTAATTGGTGTACCTTTCTTCCTCTATTTAATTCGTACGAGAGGGGGAGAACGACGTGCATAAACAACATTTTATGATGAAAATTACAGCCGCTTTTTTGCTTATTTTTATAGCTATGTACATTCATATCACCAATGGCACTTTCGATATGTCGATTAAAGATGTCGTCACAACGCTGTTACGAATTAATCCAAATGAAGATTTTGATCTAGTTATCTTTCAATTCCGGCTTCCGCGAATTGTTATTGCGGCTCTTGTAGGTCTAGGGCTAGGTATAGCGGGTACGGTTATTCAAGGAATCACAAGAAATGGCTTAGCTGATCCAGGAATATTAGGTATCAACGCTGGTGCAGGTACTTCTATTGTAGTATTCATGTTTCTTTTTCAGATGCAGTTAGTTGCATCTGGTAGCTCTAACTGGATTTCGATATTAATAATGCCTTTATTTGGATTTATAGGTGGATTAGCTGCTGCAATTATTATATATAGCTTTTCCTGGCGTAATGGCAAACTAGATACGCAGCGTCTGATT
Organism: Viridibacillus arenosi; assembly: GCF_001955655.1. Lineage (GTDB taxonomy): Bacteria > Bacillota > Bacilli > Bacillales_A > Planococcaceae > Viridibacillus > Viridibacillus arenosi. The sequence goes on from NZ_MSPW01000004.1 coordinate 103,676, forward strand.
TTAACAGGTATTGCCATTAGTTCAGGATTTGGTGCGCTTTCAATGTTTATTTCTCTTAAAATGCGTGAAAGTGACTTTGAGATGGCGACTGTTTGGATGACTGGAAGTATCTATAATGCAAACTGGATTTTCATCGTTGCCATGTTACCTTGGCTTTTGATTTTGATACCTATAATCTACAGAAAAGCATATTTATTAGATTATTTACAACTTGAAGAGGCAAGCGTTAAAAGTCTTGGAATTGAAATTGAAAAAGAGAAATCGATACTGCTTTTATGTAGCATCGGTGTGATAAGTGCATGTGTAGCAGTATCAGGTAGTATATCCTTCATTGGATTAATGGCTCCTCATATCGCAAGACAACTTGTAGGTATACAACATCGGTATGTCATTCCTATGAGTGGTGTAGTAGGAATGCTATTAGTCATCTTCTCTGATTATGTTGCAAAAACAGTATTCGCCCCTGCGGAAATTCCCGTAGGCATCATAGTAGCAATTTTAGGTGTACCTTATTTTCTATATTTATTAGTTAAATCAAAAGCGTAAAAGGAGAACCGATAAATGGTGACTAGTGTTATTAGAGCGAAACAATTGACGGCAGGATATGAAAAAGTCACAGTTTTTTCAGATTTGAATACGACAATTAAAGAAGGAAAAATAACAACAATTATCGGTCCAAATGGATGTGGTAAATCAACCTTATTAAAAACAATTGGACGAATCCTAAAACAACAAAGTGGTAATGTATTTTTGCAGGAACAAGACATGAAGACAATTTCGACGAAGGAGATTGCAAAGCAACTGGCACTCTTATCTCAAAATCCCGAAGCACCTTTACAATTAAAAGTAGAGGAGCTTATTTCTTACGGTCGCTTCCCGCATCGGAAAAATGTAGGTACTTTATCAAATAAAGATATTGAAGTGATTGAATGGGCTATGGATATAACGAAAACGACTGCTTTTCGTGATCGAGAAATCGCTCAACTTTCAGGTGGTCAACGTCAAAAAGTATGGCTAGCAATGGCTCTTGCACAAGAGACAAGTATTTTACTGTTGGATGAACCGACGACTTATTTAGATCTTGCTCACCAACTTGAAGTACTGAAGATTGTAGAGCGTCTAAATAGAGAGCATCATTGCACAATAATAATGGTATTACATGATATCAATCATGCTGCACGTTTTTCGCATGAAATCATTGCAATGAAAGAAGGAGAAATTATTACTGTCGGTACACCTAATGAAATTTTAGAAAAAGGAACTCTAAAGCAAGTGTTCAATATCGATGCACGCATAATGATTGACCCAGATAATGGGGCACCAGTGTGTTTTGGATATGATACTTTCCTAGAGCAGGAATCGGGGGAAAAGTAGTGAAAGCAATAAATAAAGTCACTCAAGACAATACAGAACAATGGCTATACTATTCTGATGAAATGGATTATTCATATGATATAAAAGTATCATTACCTAGTTCACCCCCACCTGTAGATGGCTATCCTGTTATTTATATATTAGATGGAAATTCATACTTTCAATTTGCTCAAGGCATCGTAAGTTTGCAATCTAGAAATGCACCGAAAACATTGGTGAATGAGGCGATTATTGTAGGTATTGGGCATCAAGGTGAGGGAAAGGATGCTTCCAAACGAAGATTCTATGATTTTACTGCACCTGCAAATAAGTATGTTTATCCAGATCGGCTAAAGGGTTTTGATGTTGGTGTCCACGGAGGAGCACAGAAATTTCTTGATTTTATTGAGTTAGAGTTAAAACCGAAAATAGAAAGACGCTATTCTATTAATAAGGGAAAACAAGCTCTGTTCGGACATTCTCTCAGCGGCCTTTTTACATTATGGACACTTTTCACAAAACCAAAAGCCTTTCAAACTTATCTAGCTTTAAGTCCATCAATCTGGTGGAATGATCATGAAATTTTAACATACATGGATGGATTTCTGAGACAATCGGAAGCGTATGGGAAGAAGAACCTTTACATTGCAGTAGGTGAATGTGAGGGCTTTATGGTTGACGATGCAAAACAAGTGTTCAGCCGATTAAGTGCAGATCAACAAAAGTATGTGGAATGTGAATTTTACTGTGCTCCAGAAGAAAATCATGCATCTGTCGTGCCTACAGTCATGAGTAGAGCAATTCGCTTTGCAAATAAGAAATAGAAAGTTCTGATATAATGGATTATTACGAGGCTGATGGTGCTTAGGGAAAATAGTACTGTAACATCATACATTTAAGCTAGTTAGCCCAAATGATGAAGTTATTAAAGAACAAAGGAGTAAGAGTAAATGGCAGAACTAAAATACGAAATCGTAGAAAACATTGCAGTACTTTCTGAAGGTGCTAAAGGTTGGCAGAAAGAATTAAATTTAATCAGTTGGAATGATCGTGCCCCTAAGTATGATCTAAGAGATTGGTCTGAGGATCATACGAAGATGGGTAAGGGCGTAACGTTAAGTTCGGAAGAGGTTCAGGAATTGAAAAAGGCGTTGCAAGAATTGACATTATAATCAAGTGCAGTTTTTTGTAAAAATTGACTAAGTTATTCAATAGAACACATAGAAAAAGAGTTATCCGCTAATATGACGGATAGCTCTTTTTTTATGTGTATATGGTTTAAAAAAAAATTTCAGAAATCCGCTTATTTTTTGTTATTTAATTTCATATCGTAATAACATGGAAAATCTAAAAAATAACAAGGGTGTTGTCATGATAGACGAGTATATCAAACAAATAATTCAAAAAAAATTGCTACCGGGTGTAGTTATTAGTGCGCAACAGGATTCGAGGCATTTAATAACCAAGAGCTACGGGCATTTCAAAGGACAGGATTTGCAATTGCATGCAATCACAGAAAATACCCTTTTTGATTTGGCTTCTTTAACAAAGGTCGTCGCTACATTACCAGCTACCTTATATTTACTAAGTAGAAATGAACTTCAACTTGATAGAAGTGTGTCGGAAATTATACCAGCATTTCGTTTTCCAAAGGTGACGATTCGACATTTGTTACAGCATAGATCAGGATTACCAGCAGGGTTAGTACCAAAAGTAGAGAGACATCATAACAGGGATATAATGAGTGAAATATTAGCATGTAATTTAGTCTATAATCCAGGTCGATTTGTCGCTTATAGTGATCTAGGGATGATCTTATTAGGCAAGATAGTAGAAAAAGTGACAGGGGAATTGTTAGATCAATTTGTGAAACGACATTTTTTTAATCCGTGGAATATGCATAATACACAATTTTTATTGCCGGATAACCAAAAGTATAAGGTGGCTTCTACTGAACTAGTTAAAGGACAATATGTCCAAGGAGATGTACATGATGAGAAAGCGCTTTTATTAGGCGGTGTATCTGGTAGTGCGGGCTTATTTTCAAGTGCAAAGGATTTACTCTTGTTTTCAGAGTATTGGTTAGGTATTAGACAACAGTCGGTTATTCCATTCAATTGGATGGAGTCAGCATATATGAATACGTTTTTAGGAAGGGGTCTTGGGTTTGAAGTGCTGACTGGTGAAGAACCATCAGTATCCTTTGGAAAGAAGGTGAGCGTAGGAGCTTTTGGACATACAGGATTTACAGGAACTAGTATTTGCATGGATCCTGTAAAAAAATCTTCTATCATATTATTAACTAATGCCGTGCATTTTGGAAGAAACAATTCGATTCGAGAAATCAGAAGGCAGATTCACGACCTGGTGTATGAGGAATTGCTTAACTAATTTTGGGGTGGAGGAACAGACATGAAGGTATTGAATAGGTGGTTCTTTTTGTTTGTACTTTTGTTGACAATCGTATTAGCTGGCTGTGGCTCAAAAGACAAATCTGATGACACGAGCAAGGGAGATAAAGAATCCGAATCTTCAAAGGAAGTGTCACTGACAATTGGTAGCTGGCGTACAGAAGATGTAGCAAAATATGAAAAAGTAATCGCATTATTCAACGAGGAACATCCAGATATTAAAGTCACTTTCAGTCCTACAAAAAACACAGAATATAATACGGTATTAAACACAGCATTACAAGCGGGAGAAGGTCCGGATATTATTCATTTACGTCCATATGCTGCTGGTTTAAAACTAGCAGAATCAGGATTCATAGAAAAAATTAACGATTTAAATGGAATGAATGTATTCTCGGAAGAAGCGCTACAAGCTTCTCGAGATGCAGAAGGAAATCAGTATGGGGTACCAATTAATTTGAGTTCTACTCAATTCTTCTATAATAAGAAGATTTTCAAAGAGCAAGGTTTAGATGTTCCAAATACATGGGATGAATTCATTCAATTAAATGACAAACTTCTAGCAAAAGGTATCACACCTATTGCGATGGGTACAAAGGAAAGTTGGCTATTATCTTTGCTCCACGGCATTGTGGGGCCAGGTGTTTATGAGGGTAATGATTTCTACAAGTCAGTTTTAGCTGGTGAAAAAGATTTCACAGATGCAAAGTTTAAAGAATCTATTCAAGTGATGAATGATTTGAAGAAATACTTTCCTAAAAACTCAGAGGGTCTAGGAATGGATGATATTCGAACTGAGTTTGCATTAGAAAAAGCAGCCATGTTCCCATTAGGTAGTTGGGAAATCCCCGTTGTTTCGGAAATGAATCCAGATTTAGATTTTGGCTTTTTCCCCATGCCATCTAAAGCAGGCAATAAAACTGTTACAACATGGGTTGATGGCTCATTTGCTATGAATGCCAACTCAAAAAATAAAGAGGCAGCAAAGGTGTTTTTAGAATTTTTAACTACAAAAGAATTTGGTGAACTATTTGTAAAAGAGTTCTCAATGATTAGTGCAATGCCTGGCATTTCTTCTGATCAGGCACTATTAAGTGATCTTAGTAAAGCAGTAGAATCTAACGCGACACCTTATATGTGGGTTACTAATTTTACAGGTGGAGACCCAACAACGAAAACAGTACTTGAAACTGAACTACAAGGAATGTATTTAGGTGATGTGAAAGTTGATGGTGTAGCAAAAAAAGTGCAAGAAAATGCAAAAACATGGTTTAAGCCGTTTCAATAAATAATAATTGCCCTCACTGAAAAGAGGTGAGGGCCTATTGTTTCAATTTACATAAAGGAGGCTATGGTATATGACAAATGGGACAGCTCCATCGATAAAAAAGAAACGGAGTTGGTCAAAGTGGACAATTCACTTATTTCCTATACCGGCATTAATCATTTATGGAATGTTCGTGTTATATCCAATAATGGCTGCCCTATCCTATAGTTTTTTTGAATTTAATGGAATGAGCAGAGGCAATTTTGTAGGGCTTCAAAACTTCCTTACGCTCTTTACAAAAGAACCTTATGGGTCTATGTTTTGGAATGCTTTTAAGCATAATGGAATTTATTTTATTATACAGATGGTTGTGATGAATGGTCTGGCTTTCTTTTTAGCCTTTATCATCTATAAAAGAATCAGAGGTTCAGAGTTTTTCAAAGCTGCTTTCTTTTTACCAAGGGTACTCTCTGTTATTGTAGTCGGCTTTTTATGGAAACTCATCTTAAATCCAAACTATGGTACAGTGAATGTTTTACTTGAAAAGCTAGGCCTAGAAAGTTTGCAAAGAGCATGGTTAGGTGATCCGGATACAGCTCTTATTGTTATTATTCTAGTGAATTGTTGGTTTGGTATTGGATTTGGTGTTCTTATTTTTTTGGCCGGTTTTCAAGGGATTTCAAGTGAACTTATTGAAGCAGCCAGATTAGATGGAGCAAAGGGCTTTAAAATGTTGTCTAGAATCTATTTACCATTAATGATTCCCTCCATTATGATTATGGGCGTATTGACGTTCATTCAATCGTTTGAAGCTTTCGAACTTATTTATGCTATGCAGGGATCGATGGGCGAACCCTATTATTCTACAGATACATTAGCAGTGTTTTTCTATAGGTTAGCATTTGGCAGTTCAACTGCTGCGGGATCTACTTCTATAGGATTAGGCTCGGCTTTAGCGACATGCTTATTCTGCTTTATTTTAATATGTACTTCGGTTTTCTTACGAGTGATGAATAAAAAAGACGTTGAGATGTGAGAGGTGAAGGTATGAAGCAAGGTACTATTTGGACTAAACCTTTCTATTATATTGTTGTTTTTGTTGCAGCGACAATTAGTTTGTATCCGATCTTGTTAATGATTCTTTCTTCATTCAAAACGAGTGCAGAAATTTTTAAAAACCCTTTAGGTCTGCCGACAAGTATTAGCTTAGATACTTATCGGACGTTATTATCAAAAGTTCCTTTTACTACTTACTTTATGAATAGTGTCATAGTAAGCGTTGTGTCAGTATCTTTAATTATTATTGTGTGTTCTTTAGCAGCTTTTTATATTGCTCGTTTTAAATTTTCGTGGACTAATGCCATTTTCTTTATTTTTTTATTAGGAATGATGATACCGATTAAGTTAGGGATTGTACCATTATTTATTTTGATGAGAGATTTAGGATTAATTAATTCACTTTGGTCATTAATTTTTATGAATGTTGCAACAGGGATCCCGTTAACGATGCTTATTTTGACAGGCTTTTTCCGTACAATGCCTGTTGAATTAGAGGAAGCAGCTCGAATGGATGGTGCAGGAAATATACGCATACTCTGGCATGTGCTCTTACCAATTATGCGACCTGCTTTAGGAACTGTAGTTATTATTAATTTTATATCTGCATGGAATGATTTTTTCTTCCCATTAATTTTTATTACGGAAAAGGCGAAAATGACGATCCCTGTAGGAATGATGTCATTATTTGGTGAACATTCGGCAGATTGGGGTTCACTATTCGCAGGCTTAACTTTAGCTTCATTACCAATGATTTTACTATTTTTCATCGCTTCAAAGCAGTTTATGGAAGGACTGACGGCAGGTGCAGTTAAATAAACGATATTTTATTGGAATAGATGGTGGCGGAACTAAAACTCAAGCGGTGATTGGCAATAGCGATGGAGAGATTCTAGCTCTTGTAACTGGTGAAGGCTCGAATATAAAAGCCACTCCAAAGGAAAAAGTTAAAATCCAATTAGTCCATTTATTAGATAAGTTGTTAGTAAAGTCCGCTATTCAAAAAGCGGAGGTCAAGGCTGTATTTGTATGTGCAGCTGGTGGTGATCGTGAGGAAGATTTAGTCTGCTGGAATGAATGGATACAAGAGTATTTTCAATCGTATCATTGTACAATTCGAGTTACTAATGATGCAGTAGCAGCCTTGGTAAGTGGCACATTTAAATTGGATGGATTGGTTTTAATAGCTGGTACCGGTTCTATTGCTTATTTAGTACAAGAAGATGGTCGCAAAATTAGTCGAGCAGGTGGATGGGGCTATTTATTTGGCGATGAAGGTAGTGGTTATTATATTGGGACACAGGCATTAAGTCATATCTCACAACTATACGATTTACAAGAGCAGCTTGATGAATTTACGGAAGAAGTTCTCAAATATCTTCAACTGAATAATACCGTAGGCATCATCACGAAAGTTTATGAACAGGAGCAACCACGTTTGATCGTGTCATCTATTGCGATGATTGTTTTGAAATTAGCAGAGCGAGGTAACGATGTAGCGTGTCGAATTGTATTTGATGCGGTGGCTCAACTAGTGCACCTATTGGAAATTATATATTCAAGAGAGGAAAGTGCAAAGTCATTACCAATAGTTGTATGTGGTGGCTTATTTGAAAATGAGTATTTCTTAAGTCAATTTGAGAATTCTCTAAGCTTAGTCTTAAGTGACAATGAATTGATTAAACCATCTGTATCACCAGTAGTTGGTGCATTTACTTTAGCACTACTTGAAATGTACATTCCAATCACAAAGAAAATGAAAGTTGATCTGTTACAGACATGGATGAAAGTTGATCTTGAAAATAAGATTAGGAGGAATTGAAAATCTATGGAGCGAGAGCTAAAACTGAAAACAGAAGCGCATCATAGGGAAACAACCAATTTAGATTTAATGTCTGTAGCTGAAATTATAAAATTAATGAATCAGGATGACCTCAAAATTCCACTAGCTATTGAAAAGGTACTACCAAAAATAGAAAAAACGATTAAGGTAGTATATCATTCGCTTGAGACAGGGGGAAGATTATTCTATGTAGGTGCTGGAACAAGCGGGAGAATTGGTTTGTTAGACGCAGTGGAATGTCCTCCTACATTTAGTACATCACCAGAAGTAGTACAGGCAATATTAGCAGGTGGAATCGATGCAGTTGTCTTAGCCATTGAAGGAGCGGAAGATGATGAACAATGGGGTCAATCGAGCCTAAAAGAACATGGTTTAACAGAACATGATGTGGTGATCGGTATTGCGGCAAGCGGAAGTACCCCTTTCGTAAAAGGGGCTTTAGTTTATGCTCGTTCTGTCGGAGCTAAAACAATGAGTTTAACAAGTAATCCAAACTCAATTATTAGCGAATGTGCTGATATTGCGCTTGAGGTAGATACAGGTCCAGAAATCTTAACAGGGTCTACACGATTAAAGGCAGCTACAGCACATAAAATGGTATTAAACATGATCTCTACAGCTACTATGGTTCAATTAGGTAAAGTCTATAAAAATCTAATGGTTGATGTACATGCTAGTAATAATAAATTAAAAGAACGTGCAAAAAGAATTGTTTGTGAGGCAACAGAAGTTACTTACGAACAAGCAGAGCAGGTATTAGCTAAAACAGGTTATGAAGTGAAACCAGCGATAGTTATGCTTTTAACACAGTCAACTTTGGATGAGTCAAAACAACTTTTAGCAAATTCAAAAGGTCACGTTCGTGCAGCAATACAACTGAAGAATCTCTAATTAAGAGAGAATATAGTAATATTGCTTCAATATTAAATAAGGAAGCAGGGGGTTATAAGTATAGAAAAGATGAATTCGGGATTGCTAATACTTTCCGAAATGGAAGCTAGCTTGCCACCTTCTGAGAGGAAAATTGCTCAATATATTTTAAAACATCCTGCTGAAGCAATTAAAATGACAGCAATCGATATTGGCAAACATAGTCATACAAGTAGTGCGGCTGTCATTCGCCTTTGTAAATCATTGAATTTAAGTGGCATACAAGAATTGAAGCTTAGAATTGCTGGAGATTTACAAAGCGAGAAGGTTGATGTACGTGATATCGAACCGAATGAGCCGTTAGAGTTAACTATTGATAAGATTACAAATCATAGTATGCAAATTTTACGTGAAACTGCAGATTTAATCGATCAAAAAGCGCTTATGCATGCTGTGGATGCAATATTAAATGCTAAGAGAATTTTCTTCTTTGGTGTTGGTGCATCAGCAATAGCTGCAATGGATGCGTATCAAAAATTTGTGCGTATTAATAAATACTGTATGTATTTCACGGATACACATTTAGGCGGCACCGCCGTTGTAAACGCGGAAGAGGGAGATGTAATTGTTGGCATTTCATTTTCAGGAGAAACACATGAGGTAGCTAAGGTGTTAGAGATAGCAAATGGTGTAAATGCTACAACAATTAGTCTTACCAGATACGGGAATTCACTTGTTGCCAGCTTAGCAGACATTTGTTTATATACTTCACCTAAATTAGAAGCTACTTTTAGAAGCGGTGCAACTTCTTCGCGATTAGCACAGCTACATGTGTTAGATATATTATTTATGTGCGTGGCAACTAGTACATATGAAGAGACAATAGAGTATTTGGATAAAACGAGAACAGTAATTAAAACATTACATGAAAAAGTTGGGAAACGGAGAATCAACTATTCTTAAAAAGAAGTATCAGTTCTTTATTTAGGCCAGATATTTCTTTTTTGGGGTTTGTTCTTAGGATTCAAATTCTTGCAATAGTAATTTTTTATGAGCAAAGCTGAAAATATTTGCAAAATTAAAGCATTAATCTAGTAATTGTTTATACAGATAACTATGGAAACTACTACTATTACAGCAAATCAATAAAAGTGATAAGGATTCGGTTGTTTTTATTGAAATGGTACTTAGTATAGATTAGTGATTAACCTAAAATATAAAAACCGCGACCATTTCTGGTTGCGGTTTAATCTCTTATTTATTCAGCTTTTTAATGAACACAACTTTTAAATAGTTGAACTCAGGGAAGTCGCGGTTTGCGCGGAAATCTTTTGGTAGTGAAGATTGTTCAACTATTTTATAGCGAGTGTTTGAATCTTTAAACGCCTTATCAATGAACGTCTTGAACTTTTTCATACCGAAGCTTGCATTGTTTGTAGAAGCAACAATAATACCGTTTTTTTCCGTAATAGAAATTGCGTCCATTAGCAATTTCGGATAGTCTTTTGCAGTACTAAATGTCATTTTTTTCGAACGTGCAAAGCTAGGAGGATCAAGTACAACTAAATCATATTTCATGTTGTGACGAACGGCATATTTGAAGTAATCAAATACATCCATTACTTTAATATTTTGCGCTTCATAATCGATACCATTGACACTAAATTGTTCAATCGTTTTTGCTAAGCTACGTTTTGCAAGATCAACACTCGTTGTTTCTTTTGCGCCGCCAAGAGCAGCAGCAACTGAAAATGCACCAGTGTAAGAGAAAGTATTCAGCATATTCGTATCTTCTGCATAATAATCACGAATTGTACGACGTACATCGCGTTGGTCAAGGAAAATCCCAGTCATTGCACCATCATTTAGGTTCACTGCAAAATTCATACCATTCTCTTTAATAATGATAGGGAAATCTCCAGGTTCACCCATTACGAAATCATCTTGCTCGATATATTGTCCCTTCGTATCAAAACGTTTTTTCTCATAAATAGCTTTGAACTCAACTAACTCAGCAAGTGCATCATAGATATATTGTTTGAAGCTATATATTCCATCACTATACCAACTAACCATGTAATAACCATCAAAATAATCGATTGTTAGACCGCCAATGCCGTCCCCTTCGCCGTTAAATACACGGAATGCTGTTGTTTGGCTATCCTCGAAAAAGTCAGCACGGTGATCTAGTGCAGTTTTCAATTTAGTCTTGAAAAATGCCCCATCAATCTCTTCATGTTCTTTTGTCGTTAGGACCCAACCAATTCCTTTATTTTGATTACCATAATATCCAGTTGCTAAATAGCGATTAGCGCGGTCTACAAGACGAATAAGTTCGCCTTCTTCACGTAGCATATCTGTATTAACTACAGCCTCTTTTAAAATTAATGGATAGCCTCTTTTTAAATCTGCAAGAAAGCTTTGATCCACTCTAAGTGTTATCATTTTTGTCATCATGTCATCCTTAATATTCGTTTTCCTCATTATCGCATTTTTCGCCATAAAATGCGAAACTAATGAGGAAGTTTAAGGTTGATTAAATAATAAAATAATGGAATATATGAATTGCAGCCATTAAAGGTATCGCTTCCAAGATGAGAAGTTGAACAACAGCCTTGTACATTTCAGCAATAATCCTTATCACTCCCCAATATTCTAAAAATTCATAGTAAAATAATAATAATGAGTATCAAGGAGGCAATGAAAATGCATTATGATGTGATAGTTATAGGAGCAGGTTCAATGGGAATGGCTGCGGGATATTTCCTTTCACAAAGTGGAAAAAAGACTTTACTATTAGATGCCTTTAATCCACCACATGATAAAGGAAGTCACCATGGTGAGACACGCATAATTCGTTATGCATATGGTGAAGGGGTAGAGTATGTTCCACTCGCTTTACGTGCACGTGATTTATGGCAAGAACTTGCACAACAAACAGGTAAGGAAATTTTTCTCCAAACTGGTGTCATTAATGTTGGTGATAAAAATATTCCGTTCATAAAAAACGTGATTAAGAGTGCAGAGAAATTTGATCTACCATTAGAGGTTATGACGGCAACTGAGGTAAACGAAAAATGGGAAGGTATGCAATTACCAGATAACTACCTCGGTTGTTTCGAACCTACTTCGGGCGTGTTAAGAGTAGAATCATGCATTGAAGCTTATAGAGAATTGGCCATAAATGCAGGAGCAACTATTCGTACAAATAGTCGTGTTATTAAAGTCGATCCACAGACAGACAAAGTTACGATTTATACAGAAGATGGTGCAATATTTACAGCAGACTCCGTAATTATTTCTGCGGGTGCTTGGGCTGGAGAAATACTAAAACAATTGGATTTAAAACTTCCACTAAACCCAATTCGCAAAACATTCGCTTGGTACGATGTAGATGAAAAATACTATAATCAAAACGATTTTCCAGCTTTCACATTCGAGCTTGCGGAAAGTATATACTACGGTTTTCCAAGTATTGATGGCGCAGGATTAAAAGTGGGACGGCATGATGGAGGAGATAATATTAATCCAGATGAGGACAAACTTGCATTTGGTGATGTCGTCGGTGATGTAGAAAATCTGAATGGATTCCTAGATGAATTTATGCCACGTGAGCATGAGTTGAAATTCGGAAAAACATGTATGTACACAATGACGCCAGATGAAGATTTCATCATAGATGTCCATCCAAAACACAATAACATCGCCATCGCAGCTGGTTTCTCAGGACATGGTTTCAAATTTGCTAGCGCTGTTGGAGAAGTCCTAAGTGACTTGATTACAAAAGGATTTACAGATTTAGATATCACACCGTTTTCTATTAAACGGTTTAGTAACGTAGGGAAAATATGATTACAGTAAAAAATCCAGAGCATGATCTATAAAAAACAAAATTGCAGAAAATACAAGTAGAAGATTTCTATAGAAATATTGAGTCATTTCAGGGATTTCAAATTCCAATGTCAATGACAGCTCTCAGTTTAGAAATTTATCAATAAGAACCATAATCAGTTCTTTCACTATATAAGTAAACTCCCTTAGCTTTTTAAGCAGAAGGGAGTTTTTTGCATTGAATAATTATGTTTTTATCAAGTAGTTACCATTTTCAGTAAAAAAATTATGGAATTCATCAATTAAATAAAATAACAAAGAAAAGTAGTATTAAATGGAAAATTAATCCGTTTATATTTCCGTTTTATTAAAAACTGGATATAGTATGAGGATTTTGAGTTATTTGTAATAAAGTGTAATGACATTGTAAATGAAATGCCGTTGTTTCTCCATCTGACTTTCCTTAGTATTAATAGTGGAATTAATAAAAAAACGTTATTTACATCCATAAACATCGAAATATTATTATCTACTATAAAAGAAAAAATTGGAGGAACATTATTAATATGAACAAGCAAACAGTATTTAAGGCAATCACAGCAACTACTTTGACAATAACACTTGGACTTGGAGCATTAGTAAATAATCAACCTCAACAACCAACACAAACGAATGCAACAAATGTTTTACAAGATTCTGCTAACGGAATTACGATGGTTTCAAGTTCAAAAGCAACTAAAATTTCAGGTAAATATAAAACAACAGCAGCATTGAATATGCGTAAAGGTCCATCTACAAGCAGCAAGAAAATAACAACACTAAAAAAAGGTGCAGTCGTAACAGCTACATATAAAAAGAAAGTAAGTGGTACAACATGGTACAAAGTAAAACACGGTGGAAAAACTGGTTGGGTATCTGGTTCATACTTAAAAAAATATAAAAAATCAACATCATCTACTGCTAAAGCAACAAAAATTAGTGGTAAATATAAAACAAAATCAATATTAAATATGCGTAAAAGTGCATCACTAAAAAGTGGGAAAATAACAACACTAAAAAAGGGAGCTGTCGTGACAGCTTCATATAAAAAGACAGTAGGCGGAACAACGTGGTATAAAGTCAAACATAGTAGCAAGAAAGGTTGGGTATCAAGCTCATACTTAAAAAAATACAAAAAAACAACAAAAGTTTCTAGCTCAAACTCAGCACTTCGTAACAAAGTGATAAGTGTAGGTAGTCAATATTTAGGCGTTCCTTATGTATGGGGTGGCATGTCGACATCAGGTTTTGATTGCTCAGGTTTTACAGCTTATGCATATAAAAAAGCTGGATACGGTACACTTCCACATAATAGTCGTTCTCAACGTGCTGTTACTAAAAAAGTAAGTAGTCCAGAAGTAGGCGATTTAATCTTCTTCACTGCTACACCAGGAGGTAGCACGATTACGCATGTTGGTCTATATGCAGGAAACAACAAAGTTTTACACGCAGCAGGGGACAAAGTACAGTATCAAAGTGTTGCAAAAGGTAGTTACTGGGAACCACGTATCGTAAGCTACGGATCATTAAATTAATAGTATAAATTTAAAAAGGCTCTAACTGGAGAATAAAAACTTCAGTTTAGAGCCTTTCTTATTGAATAAAAGCTTAAGCTTGTGCTGCTTCAATACGTGAAACAATTTCAGCTATAACGATTTGACTACCAAGCATTGGAGATTCTTTTGGAGCTTCACCTGGTTTTGCTTCTGGACGTTTGTGAGATGCTTTGAATGCGTCACTTTCGCGCCACGCTTTGAAGCCATCAAGTGTTTCCCAGTACATATTAACGCTCATTTCATCGTATTCTTCAAAATCTTTGCATACAGCTACTTCAACTTTGACAAAGCCTTCAAATGATTGAAGTGCACCTGGACGAGTGAAGTTAGGAGCCATTTTTTCAGCAAAGCCTTTTTTCGTTTTAATACGGTTAGTTACTACGAACATAAACAATCTCTCCTTTTTTTAAAACATTGGCATACTAGAAACCTATGCCTTTTAAGAAATCGTATACCATGTTGAAACCCCAATGCAAATGAGAACCTATATTTCAGTTGAAAACGCTTAAAAAATGTGTTCCCATATGTTTATTAGAAAGGACAATTTAATTATATCTCTTTTATAGTAAGTACTTAATAATATAAATACCCTAAGATTTAATAATCAAACAATTTCAAATGGAATTGTTTGTGCTGATAATAAGAGTTGTATAAATCTTGTATAAATTGAGAGCTATACTTATGCGATGATACAAAGAATACAGTGGCTCCCTTCCTTTGTGCGTGAAGCGAAACCAGCCTTTGTTTTAGATGTTGATCACTCTTAATACAATGTTTGAAGATAGTTACAACTGGCAATATAGTGGTACAGTTGGACTTTTCAAGGAAGATATCAATGCCTATTTTGCTCACTTTCTAAAAAAGTATTGTTTGATAAGAAAATTCTTATTAAAAAGAAGTAATAAAAAGCGCTAGGAGTCCTAAAAACTTCTAGCGTTTTTAATGTGAAAGAATTTCTTGGTTTTACATAAAATTATTCAATATATTGAGATAAATATATAATTTGCACTATGGTAATGCTATTATTGGGTGATAATGGTATAATATACCTTGTCGATATTATAGGATAGTACCACTACTTTAAAAATAGAGGTGATTAAAATGGCGCGGGAGAGAAAATTTTCATCCGATGAAATATTTAATACTACCAAAATACTTTTATTAAAGTATGGATATGAAGGTTATACATTTAGTCTACTGGCTGATACTTTGAATGTCTCAAGAGCAGCAATTTATAAATACTATGTTAATAAAGAGGAACTTATTTTTGATTATTTAGTTTCAGCCTTAAAAAAAATACATATAGACTTAAAGTTAATAGATCAAGAACTGCCCTTTACGGCACAGTTAGATGAATTAGTGACGAAAATGTATAAATATAAAGATTTACAACAAATTTTAGTGAAAGCAAAGGAAATTCAGGAAAACGATTCTGAAGTACTTATACATAAAAAAGCGGCAATACAGCAATTACAAATAGGTATGTATAGCATATTACAAACAATAATAGATCAAGGCAAAAAAGAGAATTTTCTGGATAAAGAAATGCCAAATGAAATTATATTAAAGTTTATTCTCCATAGTGTCGCTACTCCAAATAGTGATGGAGTTAAACAGGAATCGTGGTTATTTTACATAAAAAAACTCATTTGTAGTGGAATTTTTGCTAAAAAAGTTAGCATAGAGGTTTGATGAGTTCTAGATATAAATTTAGTTTTTACTTAATGATCCTTTTCATTTCATTTGAAAAATAAGCATTTTGCTATTTCTTATGTTGTTAATGGATACTATAATTGAAAGCCTCCTCATTGTTGGATAGATATAACTATGAGGAGGTTTTTTGTATAGAATAAGTAACCTTAATATGACAGTAATCGTGCATGGTTAGCGTCTTATTAGAATTTCTATCAATTTTTATGTATAATAATAGTAGGAACGAAAGTAAATCATCGAAATAAGTATAGGAATTTCAAGAATGTCAGTACGAAGATTAAGGGGTTGATCGTATGTTGGACAGGTTATTGAGGTTTTTAGGTATTAAAATAGATGATGTAGAAGAAGATTTTGACGATACTATACACTGTTTCGACAATGCAGATTCTATTTTCAACCACTCTAGAGACAAAGAATAGTAAGGAAATTGCCTTACGAGTAATTAACATTAATAATTAATTAATTTGGATAAATCGCTATTAAGCTGGATGGCTTAATAGCGATTTTTTTATTTTAAAAAGAGAATAAATTACTTATAAAATAGTAAATTATTGTATTTTAACACTTGTGGTATGTTACTATTTTACTTGATGTATTATATCGAGCTATATAAGGAAATAGGTAGGGGCATATGAAAAAAATCAATCTAAAATTACACCATTTAATTATCAGTGTAGCTGTTTTGGCATTCCTTTTAACAATTGCGAGTAGTTTGTGGAGTAGTTATCGTACGAATACGCAATCCTTACAAGAAAGTACTCTTGAAACGAATCATGCGTATGCTCAAAAACTAGCAATGACAGCAAATGATTATATGAAAGAAACATTACAAACACTTAATATAAGTGCAGAAGAAATCACAGCTATTTTTGATGATGAGGATAAATTGTTACATGAAGCAGATCGTGTGAAAAATCAAACAAATACTTTTAATTCTGTAGCTATTGTCGACTCAAAGGGAGAAGTACTTGCAACTTCCCCTCAATCATTAGATTTAAAAGGAAAGACTCTTACTTCTAATGCTATAAAAGAAGCGATAACGCAAAAGAAACCATTAATATCAAAGCCGTATAAAGGAATTACAAATCGTTTGCTCATCTTCATTTCAGTTCCAGTTTTCGCAAAAGAGGGCCTATACCTAGGGCTAATAGGTGGAACTATTTATTTGAAAGAAGATAATGTATTGAATGAGGTTCTCGGTGAGCATTTTTATAAAGACGGTTCTTACGTGTATGTAGTAGATAACGATGGCCGCATAATTTATCATCAAGATAAATCACGCATTAATGATGTAGTATCTGATAATAAGATTGTAAGTGAAATGCTTGAAAACCATAGTACAGGTGCATCTCGTTTGATTAATTCTAAAGGTAAAGATATGCTGGCAGGATATTCGTATATTTCAATTGCCAATTGGGGAGTTGTGGCACAACGCTCAACTGAAATTGCTTTGAAACCGGCAACAAATATGGTAAAGCAGATGCTGTACGTTGCATTACCACTATTGCTCGTTTCACTAGTTATCATCTTATGGGCTTCACTTAAAATTGCACGTCCATTACAGCAACTAGCAACATTAACGGAAAGTAGTATGAAAGCAAACGAAGAAAAGAATCTCGCTCAAGTACCCGGCTGGTATTATGAAGTTATACAACTAAAAAAAGCATTAATTCAGAGCCTATCTTTTCTCCATGGACAAGTAAGTTTCTTTATGGACCAATCAACAACAGATCCACTTACAGGATTGACGAATCGCCGAACATTAAATGAACGAATGCAAAAATGGACAAGTGGGAATACACCTTACTCAATTATTTTAATCGATATAGATCATTTTAAGTCGGTGAATGATACATACGGTCACGGTGTTGGAGATGAAGTATTAAAATTCTTAGCTTTGAAAATGAAAAAAGCAACAAGAGCAAATGATTTATGTTGCCGTTATGGTGGAGAAGAGTTTATTATCTTATTGCCAAATACATCTGCAACTGACGCTTATTTAGTAGCAGAGCAGCTACGTACGGATATCGAGCGAACAATAAGTCCAACTGGGGAAAATATTACAATTTCAGCAGGAATCGCAGAATATCCTTCAATGGCAAGTGAGCCTGCAACAATGATTGGATTAGCAGATCAATGCTTATATGAGGCGAAGGAACAAGGTAGAAATCGCGTTGTAATGGCAAAAGAAATATTTATTGTACTGTAATCCACTTTATAATAGAAAATTCCCTTTTTGCATTCAATAGTATAAAATTACACTAAAAGAAACAATTAAGGGTGATAAATATGGATAAAGAAAAAATCATTAGTATCGCTACTGAGAAATTTAAGTTAGTGCGTACAGAAAATAATTATACTCAGGATAAAATGGCTGAGGTACTAGGTATTTCAAAAAAAACACTTGTTCAAATCGAAAAACAACGAACACCATGTGGCTGGACAACAACAGTTGCACTATGTGCCCTATTTAGAGAAAGTTCAATTTTGCAAAATGCAATGGGTGGCGATCCTATGGAAGTAGTGGAACTAACAGCGCATGACGTGATTGCACGCCCAAAAGAAAAAACTATGGGCGGACATGTATGGTGGCGAACAGTACAAGAGGATAAGGGATATCGTTTGCAACAAAATATTTTAAGCAACCATTATCGAATTTTAGATTCTGAATCATATCGTTGGTTTAGTACGATGAATGAAGTGGCCGCGTTAGAAGAATTTACCCGTATTATAGAAGAAAATCACTTTAATTAAGTATTTGGCATCCATGTAATATGTGGATGCCTTTATTTATGTTACATAATAAACAAGTGAATAAATGCAATCATGAGTTAGGGATTGAGTATATATTTGTAGTAGATTGTCAAACTGTTTTAGTAACAACACTCACAAGTTGTATTACAGTAACGATTGTAATATACATATCAGTCATACTTTATACATAGGTACTACAGATGAAATATGAAGTTAAATTATTTATTTGAGTTTAAAAAGCAGCTCTTCAACGCGAAGAGTTGTTTTTTTGTGGATAACTTTTTGGTGGAAAAATGATACTATCCACAATCTACACAAAGTTATACACCAATTCTGTGAATAAGTGCATAGAATATTCAAAATAATTAAGTAAATTGTGGATAAGTAGTTAAAAAGTAACAAAGCCTCGTTTAGCATGAGTAGCTAAACGAGGCTTTGTTATATTAGCGATATTGAATTTCTTTTTTAAGGTCAATTTCTTTGATATCGATACCCATTGCTTTGGCAACACCTGTACCATAAGCTGGATCTGCTTTGTAGCAGTGAATGATATGGCGTTCTTTAATAAAGAACTCAACACCTTCCATGTTACGAGCAGTATTTTCGAATAAACGTTGTTGCTCTTCTTGGCTCATGATGTTGAACAATTTACCTGGTTGTTCGAAGTAATTGTCATCATCTTCGCGGAAGTCATAGATATCTGCTGGTCCATCAAGTGCTAATGCAGGGTCTTTATATGATGGTTGTTCTTGCCATTCACCGTAGCTATTTGGCTCATAATGCAATGTGCTTCCTAAGTTTCCATCTACACGCATTTGTCCATCGCGGTGGAAGTTGTGTACTGGGCATTTTGGTGCATTAACAGGGATAGATGTATTGTTTACACCTAAACGGTAACGAGCAGCATCTGCATAAGCGAATAAACGAGCTTGTAGCATACGGTCTGGTGAGAAGCTAATACCAGGAACAACGTTAGATGGCGCAAATGAAGCTTGTTCAACTTCAGCAAAGTAGTTAGCTGGGTTACGGTTCAATTCGAATTCACCAACAGGGATTAATGGGAATTCAGATTTGTACCATACTTTTGTTAAATCAAATGGGTTGTAACGGTGGTTACGAGCTTGTTCTTCTGTCATCACTTGGATAGACATTTTCCATTTAGGGAAGTCGCCTTTTTTGATTGATTCAAATAGGTCACGTTGTGAAGATTCACGGTCGTGTGCAACTACTTCAGCAGCTTCTTGGTCTGTGTAGTTATTAATACCTTGTTGTGAAGCGAAGTGGAATTTCACATATACACGTTCATTATCAGCATTGATCATTGAATACGTATGTGAACCGAATCCGTGCATATGACGGTAATCAGTTGGGATACCACGGTCACCCATAACATAAGTTACTTGGTGCAATGCTTCCGGTAAGTTTGTCCAAAAATCCCAGTTGTTATTAGCTGAGCGCATGTTAGTATGCGGGTCACGTTTAACAGCGTGGTTCAAGTCAGGGAAGTGCATTGCATCACGGAAGAAGAATACTGGAGTGTTGTTACCAACTAAATCCCAGTTACCTTGTTCTGTGTAGAATTTTAATGCGAATCCGCGGATATCACGTTCAGCATCAGCTGCACCACGTTCACCAGCTACAGTAGAAAAACGAGCGAACATTTCTGTTTTTTTACCTACTTCAGAGAAGATTGCAGCTTTTGTATATTTAGTAATATCGTGAGTTACTGTGAAAGTACCAAATGCACCTGAACCTTTAGCATGCATACGACGCTCCGGAATAACTTCACGGTTAAAATTAGCTAATTTTTCAATCAACCATACGTCTTGCAGTAAAAGGGGTCCACGTTTACCTGCAGACATAGAGTTAGTATTACTAACGACTGGTGCGCCAGCAGCAGTTGTTAACTTTTTATTATTATCATTTGTCATAATGTTGTGCCTCCTATTTTGAACTCAATTGAACTCTTCAAAACTAATATAACAGATTGCTAGATGAAAGTAAATTATAATGATTATCTTTAAGGAATTTATATCTTTAAGTATGTTCTATAAATAATGGGAGGTTAATTATGTATATATAGTGTTTCAAAAAGTGCAATTCACTTACTAAATAAATTATAAAAGGAACAAAAAGTGTAATGAAATAGCTTGAATAGTGATAAGTGTATTAAAAAATCATTGAGAATATGAGTTAGACAAAATAAAGATCTTTTAAACAACTTACTCATCAATTAAAGTCAAGAATAAATTTTATATAATAATAATTATTATTATCATTTTGGTAGTAAAGATAAGAGTAATTGATAATGTTTTAATGATAGTTGAATCTTTATTTCTTTTTTTATGATCAGTAGATTGGCTATAAGAAAGGCATGTTGAGAGTTTAAACTTTGCGCAGTTTTTTTATATTCAAATGTATTCTAAAGTGAATATTCTTTGAAATGATTTAACAATTTAAGCATCTTATGGATTATTCATTTACAATAGGTTTATACGAATTGAAAAATAGAAATTGATTCATAAAAGAAACAAACTTACATATTTGATCTAGCAAAGAGGTGTGTTATGAAAAGAAAGCTGTTCATCGCTATTTGTATCGGTATTTTTTTGTTCACAATTATAAGTAGTTTTAACTACTTTAATATTTTCCAACCGAATGGGCCTGATGCAAAAAATGGTGTATTAGATTTGAGTAATTGGGATTTTGAAAGAGATGGAAATATAAATTTAAATGGTGAATGGCAATTTTACGCCGGAGATTTAATAACGCCTGACAATAACCCGCATACTTATGATGAATATACTCAAAATCTGACAACTATTAATGTTCCAGGAAATTGGAATAACCAATATACAGAACAATATGGTACATACCGTTTACTTATTAAGTTGCCAAATAACGAGAAGTACGGATTCAAAATGGATACGATTCGATCTTCTAGCCGATTGTTTATAAATGGCGTAGAGGCCGGTGCAAAAGGCGACCCTTCAAAAAATATGAAAATACATCAGTTTAGTAATGAGAAGTATGTGGCGTATGGAACTGGTGAAGGCCTAGAAATAGAGGTTGTTATTCAAGTGGCCAATCTAAATTACCATGTTGCTGGCATTATTTCTCCAATAAAATTTGGGACTTCAAAGGACATTGAAATATCAAAAACAATGGATGTAATGTTGGAAACGGCTCTTTTTGCAGGTTATTTCTTATTGTTTATTATGTATTTAGTAACCTACTTACAACGAAAAAGAATTTTATATGAATTATACTTTAGTTTGTTTTGCCTCTTTCAAGGATTTTATATTACTACGTTAAATGAGCAATTATTTTTTATAAAAATGTCGAATTTATCTTTGCTTGATAGGTCGTATTTCCAATTCACATTTTTTCATCTAGCAATTCTATTCTTTCTGTTATTTATATATGAATTTTTTAAACAATATACAAATAAAAAAGTTGTCATATTTTTATGTAGCTTATTAATTGTTGAGGTGTTTATAGAGGGAATACCAAATCCTATATTGTTGTTAGTAACTCCTCCTATTATGGTCGAGAAAATAGTAATGGTTTTCATTTTAGGGTTAAGCTATGGATACATCGTATATATATTACTGAAGGCGGCTTTAATAAAAAAAGCAGAAGGTTCTGAGTATATATTAATGATAGTTACATCTTTTGCATGTTATGGAACTTTAATTGCATTAAACTTTTTATTTGAAATAAAAGTTAAATATGAGCCCGTGTTTCTGTTTTTAACAATGGTAATTGGCTTATCTTCTTTAATTGGTTTTCGTCACCAGCGTGCTTTTATAGAAGTAGATCGTTTATCTAAGGAATTACTTCGTTTTGATGAATTTAAGGATGATTTTTTAGTGAAAAGCTCTCACGAATTACGGACACCATTACACGGTATTATTAATCTCTCTAAATCATTAATGGAAGGTAATAAAGGGGCACTAAAAAAAGAACAACAAGAAGTCGCTGTTTTAATTCACACCGTTGGTAAACGGTTAGCGAAGTTAGTAGAGGATTTATTATATGCTGGAAAGATCAAGCGTGGGGAAGTAAATATTTCACCTACTCCGGTCAATGTTCATATTGTTGAAGAGATTATAGCTGAGGTATTTTATCTAATACCGACTTCGAATAAGTTAAAATTAGTTAATATGTTTCCATCTAATCTACCATTAATCTATGTAGACGAATACAAGTTAAAACAGATTTTCTTTAATCTTATTTACAATGCTATTAAGTACACGAAATATGGCGAGATTACACTTTCTGCAAAAGTGCAGAATGGAGAAATGTTCATCTCAATTACAGATACAGGCATAGGCATTGAGGAAGATCATATTAATCAAATTTTCGACTCATTATATCAAGTAAAAGGAATTGAATCTGAAGGTCTTGGTCTAGGGTTAAGTATTACTAAGCAACTAGTGGAAGTGTCTGGTGGGCGCATTTGGGTTACTTCAGAAATCGGAAAAGGCTCGTGTTTTACTTTTACGATTCCTTTAGCGAACGAATCACAGCTTAAAGCGGTGGAGAAACCAGCATATTTTCCAACTGAAAAAAATAGTATGCTTCTGGCAATAAAAGATAAAGAGGCTTCAAAAGCATTCTTGGATGTACCGGTGAAAATTGAAGGGAAAAAGGGTTATACCATTTTAGTAGTAGATGATGATCATGATAATTTAAAGATATTGGTAAATTCTATACGATCTTTAGACTATACCGTGATTGCAGTTGAAAGCGGTGTAGACGCCCTTGAAATAATGGGAAATGAATCCGTGGATTTAATGTTATTAGATTTAATGATGCCAAATATGTCAGGTTTTGAAGTTTGTAAAATTGTGAGGGAAGAACATGGTTTACTCGAGCTTCCAATTGTCATCTTAACGGCAGCTGGTCAATTATCAGATTTGATAATTTCCTTGCAAGGAGGGGCAAATGACTTTTTACAAAAGCCAATTAATCTTGAAGAATTAAAAGTCCGTATAGAATCATTGTTATCAATGAAAGAATCTTCAAGGGAAGCAGTGAAAAATGAATTAGATTTCTTATCTGCACAAATTACACCACATTTTTTATACAATACATTTAATACGATTATAGGATTGAGTTATAAGGATGAAGAGAAAACGCGGGAGGCGCTACAATATTTGTCTACGTATTTCCGTGCAAAATTAGATTTTAATGGTCAAGATTGCTTAATCCCATTAGAAAATGAAATAGAATTAGTGAAAGCTTATCTATCCATTGAAAAGATGCGTTTTGGTAATAGATTAAATATTGAATATGAGATCGACGAAACGATAGAAGCACTTATCCCCTCAATGACCATTCAGCCACTTGTTGAAAATGCAGTTCAGCACGGCATCGCCAAAAAGTCTAATGGCGGGACAGTAAAAGTAACGATAGAGAAAACTACTGTAGGTGTCAAAATAGTGATTGAAGATGATGGCGTAGGAATCCCTATTCAAAAGCAATATGAGTTAATGAATGAGCGGAGTACACGATTAGGCTTTTTAAACCCATATAGAAAGCTAAAACTTATTGAAAAATCATCATTCTTATTAGAAAGTAAAGAAAGTGAAGGAACGAAAATAACTATAATTGTACCTGGGGGTGAAAATGATGAGAGTTCTATTAATCGATGATGAAGAAATTGCTTTAGAAGTGCTTGAGATTATGACTAGTAATATAGAAGGAATTGAAATTGTCGGGAAATATACAAATCCGGTTCTTGCCTTGCAAGAATTAGCTAACATACAGGTGGATGTTATTTTTATAGATATGGAAATGCCGGGAATGCACGGAATTGAATTTGCTGAGAAAGTAATGGAAAGGTACAGTAATATAGACGTGCTTTTTGTAACGGCGCATCCTCAATTTGCAATAGAGGCATTTGAAGTGAACGCGTCTGATTATTTGTTAAAACCTGTAAATATGACGCGGTTAAGAAAGGCAATTAAAAAAGTTGAAGAAAGAATTACTTTATATAAATCTAGGGAAGGTCTTTCTGAGCAAACACACAAAGTTTTGTATGCTCGCTTCATGAGTAGCTTTGCACTACAAGATTATCAACAAAATGAAGTGAAATGGCGTACAAGAAAAGTAAAGGAATTATTCATTTTCTTATGGCACAATAGAGAAAATCCGATTCATAAGGCGAATGTTGTTGAGGCATTATGGCCAGAAATGGACGCTACAAAAGCTGTGACATTATTACATACAACTGTTTACCAATTGAGAAAAGCTATAAAAGATATTGGTGTGGAAAATTCCATTACATTAGTAAATGATCATTATAAACTGTCTGTGCCCCTCACAAGTGATGTGCTTGAACTAATGCAAATTGTACAAACAGAGGACATGCATCCTTTAAAGGTAGAAAGGTTACTCGAACTTTATAGTGGAGATTATTTGGAAGGGGACGTCTACCCATGGTCAATTCAATACCAACAATGGATAAAACAGGATGTTCTACTATATCTCGAAAAATTTATAACGAGTACAGAAAGTAAAATAGATCAAAACGCATTAGTGGAAAAGTGTCTGGAAAAAATGCTGATTTTAGATATGTATAATGAAACGATCATGCACCAGTTGATGAAACATTATCAACAATTAAATAATACACAAAAGATAAAAGCGCTTTACGAAACAATTACGAATAATCTCGTAGATGAATTAGGCATTAAAATACCTAGAGAAATTGTAGATTTATATAATGAATGTTTTTCTCATTAATAGGGGCTGTCTCACAAGTCATTTTTTGACTTAGAGACAGCTCTTTTAATATTGTGAAGAATTAGTTGGATTTTATTTTCTTAGTTGTTAAAAATCTGTGAATTCATAATTTATAACTAAATATATACCTTTTTTTTGCTTAGTTAAATTTGATAAAATATTAAAATTTTTTCGTTTAATCAATAATATATTATATCTAATATTTATTATAGGGTTTTAGTCTCATTTATCTTTCAAGTTCAGAATTTGTTCAGAACAAGAGGTTATAATGGCATAGACCATTCCTAAATTAGAAAAGTTTTACGAATTAGTCCCGAAAAGAAGTAGCTAATAATAAATAGAAAAGGAGAAAGGTGGATTAATCGGGAAATAGATAGTATAAATAGCTTAAAAAAATAAGCTAAGTTAAATGCCATTGTATTATCAGGTGTACCCCTGACTCGTTCTTATTTAGTGAAAAAGGAATGTTAAACCCGAGCAAAAAGTTAATTGAAACATTAAGATTATAAGGTGATATCGGGAGAATTGAAATGGTGCAGAAAAATGATGAGGTTAAATAATAGGGAGGTAAGTATGAAAAAGATTGGTTTTATAACAATGATGATTCTATTACTCGTGAATAGTTTTTTAACTCCAATTGCTGCAAATGCAAATAGTAATAACGAGCAATTATTTATTTTAGGAACCCCAGAAATAATCAAAGGTTCGGAAGAAGAATCGACAGCGACGGTTAAGTATAATTGGCATTTTAATGCTGGTGATAAGAAAGAGGCAGCAGTATTCGATTTTCAATTACCTGAAGGGGTTAAGGTAGGTACATCTCAAACAAATAAATTACTAATTGATGGGACAGAAATCGGCTCATACACAGTTTCGGGTAACCAAATTCAAGTGAAAATCTTACAGAATCAGACGAAAAGTGGTTCTGGTACGATAGAAATCGTTGGGGAACAGGAAATCACTGTTAACCAACCTGAAGCTGATTCAACAGTTACTGGCGATTCTACAGAAGAGGCAGTAGAGAATACAAAAGTTGAAAATGGAAAAAAGGTAGAATTACTTAAAGAAGTTGACGGAATCACTTCTGAAGAAGATGGAAAATCAACAACAGAAGAAAATGGTACAGATGATTCAAAAGGAAAAGAAGAAAATAATAAAACGACAAACACAGATATAAAAGACAATATCTTAACGAGTGCAAAATTAACCTTTGAAAACAAGGAAGGCCAGGAAATAGAAAGTGTCGATCGTGAATCGATTATTACGGTAGATTACGAATATGTACTTCCAAATAATCATGGCTACACAGACGGTGCGATATTCAAATTTAATTTGCCAAAAGAACTAATTGTTTATGAAGAAGTGAAAAATGCACCACTTAGGTTCGATGGAGAAGACATTGGGGTCTTTTCGGTTGGTATGGACGGGGTAGCTACTGTTACTTTTAATAAATTCATAGAAAACCATTCAGATATTAAAGGGACACTACAAGTTTTATCAAAAATAAGTGAAAAAGTAGTGGTTACTGATGAAAAAATAGTTACAGTAACACCTATTACTGGTAAAGATTCTATTGATATTCCTATTAATTACAATCCGAATGGTACTGCAATTGATAAAAAAGGAACACCAGATAAAAACTACAATGCAAAAACTATTAATTGGACGATTGATTTTAATAAAAACCTTGATTCTATTAAAAATGCTAAGCTTAGTGATCCTATCCAAGAAGGGCAATTATTACAAGCTAATTCTATAAAGGTGTATAAACTAATAACACATTTAGATGGTAGCGTTGAGCAAGGGGAAGAAGTTACAACCGGATTTAACGTTGGGAAAATAACAGGAGATAAAGATTTCCAAATAGATTTAGGGGACATCAAATCAGCTTATCGTGTAGAATACACAACGGATATCATAGATTCTGATGGAACGAAGTATCAAAACGAAGCAACATTATCAGGTACAGACTTTAATGAGCAATCGGCTAGTGCAACAGTAAGCGTTGGAAGAGGGAAAACGTTAGAAAAAAAATCAATAGGGTACGACCCAGCAACACAAACAATTACGTGGGAAATCAAGTACAACTACAATGAAAAAACAATTCCTGCAGAGAAAGCGATTCTAACAGACTTTTTTAACAATACACAGGAGTTTGTAGATGCTTCTCTTAAAGTTGAAAAAGTGAAAATTGGTGAAGATGGTAATGAAAATGGATCAGAAGCAGTATCAACTGGTTATACATTCACTCCAAAATCAACAGAAGGTAAAAATGGGTTTGAATTAAAGTTTAAACAAGAAATAAATGCTGCATATAAAATTGTCTATAAAACAAAAGCGAATAATCGTGTTTATGATGGCGAGGAAATCATAAATGAAGTGACATCTGGTAATGGTGGACAAGGAACAGGAAAAGAGACCATTTACCAACAAATACTAGAAAAATATTATGTAAGCTCAGATTATAAAGACAAAACAGCAACATGGATGATTTCCATAAACCAAGATAGTCATTCAATGAAAAACGTTAAACTTGTAGACTCATTTACAAATAAAGGGCTAACATTACTTCCGGACACACTTAAAATTACAACACCTGGAAATGAACTTAAAAAAGGTGAAGATTACACATTAAAAGAAGATAAAGATGGTAATGGATTCACAATTGAATTTACAAAAGAAATTAATAAACCACATGTAATTGAATATAAAACAAAATTTAATTATGAAAATCGTGATGATAAATCTTTAAATTATTTAGAAAATAATGTCAGTCTTACATGGACTGATAAAGATGGTAAAGATAAATCAAAAGAAGCAACGGCAAAATTTACGCCAGATGAATATACACAATCAAACGGTTTTAAAAACGGCTCGTACAATGCTGTAGAAAAAGAAATAACATGGAATATCGGTGTAAATTACAACCTTAAAACACTATCAAATGCCTATGTAGAAGATTTCATTTTAGACAATCAAAAACTTGTTGAGGATTCATTAAAAGTATATAAAATGTCTTTAACGGGTGGAGCAAACGGCACAAATAAAGAAGAGTTAGTAGAAGGTCAAGATTATACAGTTGAGTGGAATCCTGGTAGTAAACCAGGTTTTAAAGTGATTTTCAATAATGAAATTAATGAACCTTATTTAATTTCATATAAAACAAGTTTGAAAGATTCACTTATTAAAAATAAATATAGTAACACTGCGACACTATATAATGACGGGAATAAAGTAACTGATCTTACTGCAAGTGTATCCGTGCAACATGGAGGCGAATATACTAAAAAATCAGGAGTACAGAAAGGTAAGATTATTAATTGGAAGGTTAATATTAACTTCGGGCAATCAAGCGTATCGAATGTAAAATTAACAGATAATCCAAGTGGTAACCAATCTATACTCGAAAACTCCTTCCATCTATACGCTACTACAGTTGATGAAAAAGGGAACGTTACAAAAGGAAAAGAATTAGAACACGACCAATATAAAATTGAATTTAAAAAGGGAGAGGGCGATAAGGATTTCTTTGAGCTTACCTTTAAGAATTCAATTGACACTCCTTATATTCTAGAATATCAGTCACTTATTTTAGATAAAGTGGGAGCTAAGATTAATAACGATATTACATTGACAGGCGACCAAATTTCAGAGGAAACAACTGAATCTAAAGCCGTTGTTGAAGTTAAAAAAACAACAGGTTCAGGAACAGGGGAAGGTAAAGTTGGAAGTCTAGAAGTAAAGAAATTTGCTGCTGATGATAAAACAAAACCTCTTCCAGGAGCTGTATTCTCACTAATCGATGAGGACAGTGGTGTGGTCATCAAAACGTTGACTACAGGTGAAGATGGTACTGTGAAGTTTGAAAAATTGCTTTACGGAAACTATTTATTAAAAGAGGATCATGCCCCTAAAGGATATGTTGTAGGTATTAATGATACAAAAAAAATAGAGATTAGTGGCGCTAACGAAGAAACTATTTACAATAATAGAATCATTCAAGCTGTTGAGCTAATAAAAGTTGATAAGGATAATTCCGCTACGACACTGCAAGGCGCGATATTTGACCTTCAACAAAAGCAAGGTACTGAATATAAGACAATTAAAACAGCACTAACAACAGATGAAGACGGCAAAATTATTGTAAATAATCTTGAACCTGGTAAGTATCAGTTTGTTGAAACACAAGCACCTAAACATTATTTATTAGACGGAGAACCAGTTGGATTCACAATTGAGAAGGATCAAACTAAAGTAGAAGTAGTGAAAAAAGAAAATGTTAGAGGCAAAGGAAACCTTTCAGTCATTAAAGTGGACGCGGCAGATGCTAGTAAAGTATTAGAAGGTGCAATCTTTGAACTTTACGACAGTAAAAATTCTTTAGTCGATACAAAAACAACAAATGCAAAAGGTAAGATAGTATTTGAAAACTTACCTTATGATAATTACACATTAAAAGAAATCACTGCTCCAAATGGTTACGCAATTGATTCGAAGGATAGTAATGTGGTTGTTACTCTAGACAAATCAGATAAAGAAATAACAATTAAAAACAACAAAATTATCCGAGCATTTAAACTGAAAAAAGTAGATGCAAATAATTCTAAAATCGTATTAAAAGATGCAGAATTCAAATTGATGTATAAAAAGCTAGAGACAGATGAGTATACCGTTGTTAGTGGAAAAGAGAAACTAATAACAGATAAAAATGGTGAAATTTATGAAGAGAATCTTGATGAAGGATTCTATCAACTTATTGAAACAAAAGCTCCAGCTGGTTATATACTAGATAGCAAGCCGATAGAATTTGCTATTCAAAAAGAACAAATTGAAATACTGGACTTAACAAAAACAAATGAATACAAACATCCAGTTGATCCAGGCAAACCAGTTGATCCAGGCAAACCGGTTGACCCAGGTAAACCAGTTGACCCAGGTAAACCAGTTGACCCAGGTAAACCAGTTGACCCAGGTAAACCAGTTGACCCAGGCAAACCAGTTGACCCAGGCAAACCAGGAGAACCAGGCAAACCAGTTGATCCAGGCAAACCAGGAGAACCAGGCAAACCAGGAGAACCAGGCAAACCGAGCAAACCAGGAAATCCAAATAATCCTGGAGGACCAAACAATTCGGGTAATCCTAACACACCAGGAAAACCGAGTGATACAGGTAAGGCGAATAATTCTGGGTATAATAAAAATGAGGATAAGCCAAATAATCTGGGAAGCGTAAAAGAAAGTGAATTACTTCCACAAACAGGTGTAGAGTATTCAGCAGGTACCTTATTTACAGGGATTTTAGCTATCCTGTTTGGTTTATGGGTTTTATATAACAGAAGAAGTACAAAGGCATAGGGAAAGAGGACTATTTAGTGGGAATTCACCACTAATAGTCCTCTTTTTATTTTAGGAAACGAATAGATAATAAGGTAATTTTATAGGTATTTAGTCCGGAATTTAAACATTTGCATTATTATTATAGATACATATATTCACTGATGAATTACTCAGGATGGAGTCAATATAACTAATGTCGGATACTTATTTAGAACTATATTTAATATAATTAGAGAAAAGAAAAGGTTAGGAATGGTATAGATGAAACAGTTAATGAAGGTGATTCTAGGAATTATTTTAATAGCAAGCATCTTTCCTATGCAAACCTTTGCAAGGAGCACTATCTCAACAAAATCTTTTAGTAACGAAGAACAAAAGACATATAATAATATTCTCAAAAGCTTGCAAAATGTAGAAGCAAGTACATATTTTAATTCTAGCGAAGTAAGGCCTGAAGAAATTGGGGCAATCGTAAATAAGGTAGTTGAGGATCATCCGGAAATTTTTTATTATAATGGAGCAACTACATTCTCAACTGGAACAATCAAATTTAAATATGATGGCAGTAAACAAAGTATTCTTAAAAAGAAGAACAAAATTGATGCTGAAGTAAAGCGTATAATAAATGTAAAAATAAAAAAAAATATGAGTGATATAGAAAAGATAAAGGCTATTCATGATTATCTAGTTTTATCGGTAAAATATGATTACAAAAACCATAGAAAAGATAAGGTTTCCCGAGATTCTTATGAAGTTTTTGGTGCTTTAGTGAATAAAGTTGCCGTTTGTGATGGGTATTCAAAGTCAATGCAACTACTTTTAAATAATGTAGGAGTGGAAACAATAGTTGTTACGGGAAGTAGTAAAGGCGAGAGCCACTCTTGGAACATGGTGAAGATTAATGGTGAGTACTATCATATCGATACGACTTGGGATGATCCAATTCCAAACAAAACTGGAGTTGTCAACTATCATTATTTTTTACTAAGTAATGCACAATTGAAAAAAGATCATAGCTGGAAAGAAAAAGAGTTTCCGAACGCAAATAGTGGAAAATACAGATATTTCCACAACATGGGGAACGTGATTGAAAAAAGTGGAACATATTATTTTTCAAATAACAAAAATGATCAGTTATTTAAGATGGATAAAAAAAGTAATAAGCAATTAAAAGTTGTCAACGACAGAGCACCTTTCTTAGCCGTATATGGCCAATGGATTTACTATAGTAATTATTCTGATGGTGGTTATTTATATAAAGTGAAGTTAAATGGTCAAAATAAAACTAAAATAAAATCCACTCATGTCGTAGACTTGTATGTAAAAAGTAAAGTACTTTATTATAAAGAAAATGAATCAGGGAAGATGCGCCAATTAGCTTTTAATGCTAAATGAAAATGTTAACTATAAAATACTGTTAAAAACCCTAACTTCTACAGAAGTTAGGGTTTTTAGTATTTCTGATTTAATATTTAGACAGTTGTTAATTACTAATAATGTAAATAATAATTGTCCAGCACATCACATTTTGTTCAGAATTTGTTTAGAACTGATGGTTAGTATTACTAAATAAATGCTCTAAATTAGTATTAAATCTAAGTAAAGAACTTATATTATATAATTTATTAAACAAATCCGTTACCATTGACATAATTGTGTGCATCTATCTATGGTTATTTTAGGGGGATTAATACTATGAAACGTGTGTATTGTTAAGTTTAGGACTATGAATTAGGTTCAATCGAAGGTGAAATATTTTTATAGCAGTGTTGGAATGTATTGTACAAAATAGGATTTCATAAGGGAATAATGCGAGCCGATTGATGGGAGTGACCCCTATGAGGAAGGACCAAGACTCTAAACAAGAGCTTGTTTTTCGAAAAGAACGATTGTTGGATAATATGTCACGCATGTTGTTGATAACAAAAGTGTATGTGGTTGTTATTGTTTTAATTGGTATTGTTAATATTGGAATTACGTCTTTTTCAAGTTTTCATCCGAATTTCCCATTTCAATATATGGCGGTATATACGTCATTTTGTTTGTTTAATATATATTGTTTTTACATTGTTAGTAGACAAATGAAGGTATCCAATTACTCTGTTAAACATATTGATAAATGGGAAAAAATTATTGTTGTCTATATTACCATTTCAATGATTTATGGAGCGATTATTTCTGTAATGGATCAAGTACAATATCAGGATTTTATGGTCTATACATTGTGTATGCTACTTTGTGCAGTACTATTTTATACATCAATAAACCAAATATTGTTGCCTATCATAATTGCAACTACAATTTTAGTGGTAGGAATTCCAATAGCTCATCATGATTTCTATCTATTCTATCTACAACTTTACTTTGTAGCGCTTATTGTTATCATAACTTTTATACTTTCAAGAGTAGTTTACAGAGATTATTTGAAGTCATATAAAACGAAGGAACAGTGGCTTGTAGAATTGAAACGAAATGCGATATTGACAGATCAGCTACAAAAAGCAAATAGGCAATTGTCATTAAAAGCCTATTATGATGAGTTGACGGGTATCTATAATCGACATGGCTTTCAACGAGATATACAAGATATATACAGAAATCGTGCTGAACAATCTATAGATGTGACAATTATTTTAATTGATATCGATTACTTCAAAAATTATAATGACCATCATGGACACAATCGTGGCGATAATACACTGCGTTCTATCGCACAAGCAATTGCCGATACAGTACAAGAATACGATTGTATCCCAGTAAGGTGGGGTGGGGAAGAATTTGTCGTAGTTGGAAGGGATTTGACGGAAGAACAGGTCCACACACAATGCAAATTGATTGAAATGGCTATATCAAAATTGTTTATTCTTCACGAAAATTCACCTGTATCTAACATTGTGACGGTAAGTATTGGCGCTTGTACATTGCCTTGTTCTAACTCAACTGATGTAGAAACTGTAATCAAAAGCGCCGATAAAGCATTATATAAAGTAAAAAAAAGCGGTCGTAATAATTATTCGATTGTATGATTATTCGGTAATAAGTATATAATCTTGATTATAAGTAATGAATCGTGTTTACTCTCTGTGGAGAGTGGGATACCAATGCCAAAAAAATTTAATAAATAGACTTCTAATGGAATTAGAATATATTTTTCAACTAAATCCTTTCGGGGGCGTTTTTTATTTACACTTTAAGCTGAATTTTAAGAAGATATTATTTTATTTTTTATTCTAAAAATTCATTCAAATCAAATCGGTTTATGCCAAAATTGGAAGTTGCCACAAAATCACCACATTATTTAAGTCTTATGCCTTGTCTGATGGAAATCAATTCTTCTATGATGGTAGATAGGAAGTCGAGTGGTGACAGGAGGAACTATGGCGATGTTGAATGAGGCTATTGATTTTATAAAGTTGTATTATTCGGAAACGGAGCGATCTGAAGAGGAGTTAGTAAGACGCTTAGTTGAAGTAGAGAATGATATCCAAGATAATGGATATTATGAACATACAATAGATGAACTGAGATTTGGTGCACAAGTAGGTTGGCGTAATAGTAATAAATGTATAGGTCGTTTGTTTTGGCAAACGTTGCAAGTGCTTGATAAGCGGGAATTGACAAGCGAGCACGACATTTTTCAAGGACTTCTAGAGCATATTGATTTTGCAACAAATAGTGGTCGAATCCGTCCGACGATTACAATTTTCTCTCAACGTAACGTACGTGTTTGGAATCATCAATTAATCCGCTATGCTGGGTATGAAACAGCAAATGGCGTTGTTGGAGATCCAGATTCGGTAGAGTTTACGAAGAAATGTGAGCAACTTGGCTGGCAAGGAAAAGGTGGGCGTTTCGATGTTTTGCCACTAGTTATTCAAATTGGAGAAAGAGAACCGCAAGTATTCGATATTCCAGCTGAATATATATTAGAAGTACCAATCCGACACCCTGAATTTGAGTGGTTTAAGGAACTTGGTCTGAAGTGGTATGCGGTACCGATGATTTCGAATATGAAATTAGAAGTTGGTGGTATTACATATGCAGCTGCTCCGTTTAATGGCTGGTATATGGGAACGGAAATTGGTTCGCGTAACCTAGCAGATGATTATCGATATAATATGTTACCGACAATCGCAGAAAAAATGGGTTTAAATACATCTTCAAATTCTTCCTTATGGAAAGACCGTGCATTAGTTGAATTGAATGCGGCCGTTTTATATTCGTATAAAGAAGATGAAGTGAGTATTGTAGATCACCATACAGCAGCACAACAATTTAAACGCTTCGAATCCAATGAACAAACTGCAGGGCGTGACGTAACAGGGAATTGGACATGGCTTATTCCACCGTTATCACCGGCTACAACGCATATATTCCATAAACCATATGACGATGAACGTAAAACACCAAATTATTTTTATCAGAAAGCGCCGTATTGATTTAGAAAATAGCAGGAAATTTATTGCAATTTTCAATGGATTGGCGTAACATGATTTTAATTACTACTAATTCAATAGGTTTTCTTATCAAGAGAGGTGGAGGGACTGGCCCTGTGATATCTCAGCAACCGCTATTAAAGTAAGGTGCTACTTCCAGCAAGTTGATTAAAAACTTGATAGATGAGGAGAGACTTACATACCGAGTTGATTTCTCTAAATGAAATAGAGAAATCGACTTTTTTATTATCATGAAATAAATTTACAGAGCATATAATGAAAAGTTCTAAGAAAAAAATTTAACTCAAATTCAAAGTAAACCTATTTGAATTAAAGGTATAAATTGAGGGAGGAATATTGAATGAGTGCGATAACGCAAAAAGAACTTTTAACTACAATTTATGAAGAAATAGATAAAGATTTTGATGAAATTGTTGGATGGAGGAGATATTTGCATGAGCATCCAGAGTTATCTTTTGAAGAATATGAAACTGCAAAATTTATAGCAGAAAAACTTGAGGGCTTCGGTTTAGAGGTGAAAAAAGGGATAGGCGGAAATGGTTTAATCGGTGTTTTGAAGGGGGATCAAGCTGGTCAAACAATCGCTTTAAGAGCAGATTTTGATGCATTACCAATCGCAGATTTAAAAGAAGTTACTTATAAATCTCAAAAAGATGGTGTTATGCATGCATGTGGTCATGATGGACATACAGCCTCATTACTTGGAACAGCGAAAACGCTAAGCCATTACAGAGAGCATCTGCACGGTAACATCATTTTTGTTTTCCAACATGCGGAAGAAAAACCTCCTGGTGGTGCGAAATTCATGATTGCTGAAGATGTATTAAAGGATGTAGATTATGTATTTGGTGCGGATTTAGACTCGGGTTCGCCAGTTGGAAAGGTATCTGTTGGGGATGGTTTCAAAATGGCTGCAGTTGATAAATTCACAATTAAAATCCAAGGACTAGGAGGGCATGGTGCGAAACCACAGCAATCCATCGATTCGATTATAGTGGGTAGTGAAATCGTTGGAGCGTTGCAAAAAATTGTCAGTCGTCGCTTAAATCCATTTGATGCAGCGGTGGTGACAGTTGGTGTGTTCCACGCTGGAAGTGCCTTTAATATCATTGCAGATTCGGCAATTATTGAAGGAACGGTCCGGACGATGACAGAGGATGTTCGGAGTAAGGTAAAAGAAGAAATCTACTCAATTGTCAAAGGAGTAACGGAATCAGCACATGCCACATGTGAAATCGATTATTTGCATGGCTACCCAGCCCTTTACAATCATCCAACTGAAACAGAGCTTGTGAAAGAATTATTTGAAGCAGAATTCGGTACAGAATCTGTGATTGATTTTGACCCGTCAATGGGTGGGGAGGATTTCGCGTACTTTTTAAATGAAAAGCCAGGTACTTATTTTAAAGCAGGTTCACGAAATGACGACGAACGCACTCATTTTGCACATCATCATCCAAAATTTGATTTTGATGAAAGAGCGTTATTAACTATAGAGAAATCATTTGTGAAAATCGTTTCACATTATTTATTTAAATAAGGGGGACTGGAACATGACATTATCTTTTGATCACTTAGTACATTTTGTGGATGAGCCAAAAGAAGTAATTAAGCCATTACAAAATCAAGGAATTTACGCTGTTGAAGGTGGCGTTCATGAAGGGCGCGGAACGTACAATGCACTTAGTTACTTTGATCTAAGTTATATAGAGTACCTTGGTACATACGACAGAGAATTAGTAGCAGGGGCAAAACATTTACATCACAGCCTTATTGAAACAGTAGTAAATAATAAATTCAAAGAAGGTTTCGTAAGATTTGCAGCTCGTACAACGGATATTGAAGGTATAGCAGAGCGTTTGAAAGAGCAAGGTTTATCAGTAAATGGGCCAGTACCAATGAACAGAAAACGACCAGATGGCAGTATTATTAGCTGGCAGTTACTTTATGCTGGTGAAGGAAATGACTCTCTTCAATTACCATTTATTATTCAATGGGACGATAATGACGATGCCCGTAGACAGGAACAAATTGAAAAAGGTGTCATTGGAAATCAACCAGAAAAGTTAGAATTTGCAGGTGTTACTTTTGCTGTAATAGATGCTGAAAAAACTGCTGAAAAATGGTCTCGTTATTTAGGGTTAGAGGTTGCAGAAGCATATGTCGATCCAGAGTTGAATGCTATTGTACAGGTTCTTACATTAGCTGGAGGGGACTTATACTTTGCTAGTCCTATTGGAGATGGAGTTGTTGCAAAAGTATTAGCAGAACAAGGCGAATTTCCATTCCAAGTTAATTTTTCAGGTGCTAAAGAACCTGGCACAATTGGATTATTTAACGGTCGCTATCATTTTGAGAAGTAATTTATAGCAATATTATAATTGTGTGACATAAAGTGGAGGGGAAATAGTAAGCCAGCAATTATAAAGACAATAAAAATTAAAAGCTATTAGGTAGTGGTTAAACTACCTAATAGCTTTTTTATGTGGATAACTTGCGCCTAGTAATATAAAAACCCTAACCATTATAAGCTCGGATTCAACTCTATTTTTCAGGGGTAACATAACCTTCTTTTGCAGCATGCATACTAACAGTTACTAATAGCAGAACTGTAAAGATGAATAGAATGATAGCTGTTGTCCAGCTATTGGTAATATCGTGAACATAGCCAAATAGTACAGGACCGATAGCAGCTAATAAATAACCAAGTGATTGAGCAGTACCAGATAATTCTGCCGCTTCATGAGCAGTACGCGTGCGCAGTGAAAAATACATCATAGCTAAACTAAATGATGCACCACCTGCAAGTCCAAGTAAAATCATCCATAACACTGTTAAAGAGGTCCATCCAGCTAAAATACCTCCGAATCCTACTAGATAAAGAACGCCGAAAACAATAACAAGTGGGCGTTGATCTTTTCTACGGCCAGCAATAATGGGAATCATAAATGTTGCAGGTAATTGCGAGAACTGCATAAAGGAGAACATCCACCCAGCTGTATTAGCACTCATACCTTGTGATTGCAACATTTCAGGAATCCAAGCCGCAGTTGTATAGAAAATAAGAGATTGGAAGCCCATTGCTAAT
This sequence comes from Viridibacillus arenosi, assembly GCF_001955655.1. Lineage (GTDB taxonomy): Bacteria > Bacillota > Bacilli > Bacillales_A > Planococcaceae > Viridibacillus > Viridibacillus arenosi. Next base: position 142,004 of record NZ_MSPW01000004.1, read on the forward strand.
GTAACTGTCCAAGTTAGAGGTGATTTCCAAAGTGGGATGTGTTCTTTATTAGTTTCAGAGCCAATATTAGATTCAGACTTAGATTTACGAATTTGTGGGAGCCAAACAATAATAGCGATTATTGCTAAAATGAACCAGATACCTAACGCAATTCTCCAGCCGAGTTCTCCGCTAGCAAGTGGATAGCTAATACCAGCTGCTAAACTTGCAGATAGATTCATCGAAACAGTGAAAATTCCTGTTAGTAACCCAACTTGTAAAGGGAATTTTAATTTAATCAAACTTGGTAACAGTACATTTCCAAAAGCAATTGCTACACCGATTAGAGAAGTACCTAATAACAGTGTGGGTGTGGTACCTAATGATCGAGTAAGAATCCCTACAGCAAGTAATGCTGTTGAGAATAGTAAAGTACGTTCTATGCCAAAGCGCTTTGAAAATTTTGGCGCTAATGGTGAAATAGCAGCAAAAGCAAGCAAAGGGATCGTTGTGATAAATCCTGCTAATACATTTGAAATATGAAGACCATCACGAATGAATGAGATAATTGGACCTACAGAAGTTAAAGGAGCACGTAATGTAGAAGCAATGAAAATAATCCCAATTACAAGTAGCCAAACTTTACGATTCCATTTTAGCTTGTTGCCATTTTGAACAGCTTTATTTGTTGCCAATTGTCACTCCTCCTATTATATATATTTATGAATCTTATAATATTTTAAACCTACTAATTGACAAAGGTTAATTATATCAAAGAAAATTGATAATTATAATAAGGTGGCTCAAAATAAAATCACCAATTTAATACGGGGGTATTGATGATGAGAACAGAGCAGCAAATGATGGATTTAATCCTAGATATAGCGAAAAATGATGATCGCGTACGCGCGGTTTGTATGAATGGTTCAAGAACAAATATGAATGTGAAAAAGGATCCCTTTCAAGATTTTGATATCGTTTATATTGTGACGGATATCAAATCATTTACTAACACCCCTTATTGGGTAAATATTTTTGGAGAGAGAATCATTATGCAAACGCCAGAAGATATGGTGTTGTTTCCTCCTGAACTTGGTGGGCGCTATACATACTTGATGCAATTTTCGGATGGAAACCGAATTGATTTGATGCTTATCCCTGTCGAAGAACAAGAAGAATATTGTAAGGAAGATAGTTTAACCACAATCTTGTTAGATAAAGATGGGTCACTTCCTAAACTCCCTTCACCAACGGATGTGAATTATTGGGTGCAATGCCCGACAGAAGAACATTATAAGGATTGTTGTAATGAATTTTGGTGGGTTTCTACATATATTGCGAAAGGTTTATGGAGAAAAGAAATGCTCTATGCACAAGCACATTTTAATAATACGCGTGAAATGCTGATTCAAATGCTTTCTTGGCAAGTCGGAGTGCAAACAGACTTTTCTAAAAGCGTTGGTAAAAATGGCAAGGACCTAGAGTACCTGTTACCAAAAAAGGTGTGGGAGCAGTTACTCGCAACATATAATAATGCTAGCTATGATTCAGCATGGCAAGCACTATTTACTATGTGTGATTTATTCCAAAATACAGCAACAAATGTTGCTAGCATGCTTTCATTCCAAGGTTATGGTGAAAGTGTGATAGTGCTCAATTACTTAAAACATATTCAAACGCTACCGAGTGATGCAAAAGTTATATTCTGAAGTCTTAACAAAAATTAACTTAAATTGTTCTAATATTCAAGATAATTTACATCTTGAATATAGAACACTCTTGTATTATAATGGGGACATATTAAATTAATATATTGCAATGCCTCATCCATTCGATGAGGTAGAGGTCGCGGTATTAAAAAGTAAAATGGATGAGACGAAAAGCGTCGGGGATTCTATTTGAAAGGGAATATCGCCGAAGTGATTATAAGCTTTTTCTTATAATCATTGGGGCTGTTGCCGAAAGGTGCAGAACTGTCACGTCTTAGCAGGCGTGTTGAGCTATCTTTATCAAGGTTGATGGGCATATTTCGATACCATCGCATATTCCTTGTGATGGTATTTTTTATGACATCAAGTTAACCTTCTTGCAATGAAAAATGGAAAGAGGAGATTCTTAATGAGTAATAAAAATAATGGCCAAAGCGTAGAAACGCAAGGTCTTAATAGAGGATTGAAAAGTCGTCACGTGACGATGATTTCACTTGGAGGAACAATCGGTACAGGGCTGTTCTTAGCAAGTGGTGGAGCTATCCACGAAGCGGGTCCAGGTGGAGCGTTATTAGCATATTCTTTAATTGGTATTATGGTGTTCTTTTTAATGACAAGTTTAGGGGAAATGGCAGCATTTATGCCTGTATCAGGTTCATTTAGTACTTACGCATCTAAATTCGTTGACCCAGCGCTTGGCTTTGCTCTTGGTTGGAACTACTGGTATAACTGGGCAATTACGATCGCAGCAGAAATTGCAGCGGTATCATTAATTATGAAATTTTGGTTCCCAGACGTATCATCATTTGTCTGGACAGCAGGATTTTTAGTAATCATCTTCACTTTGAATGTCTTATCGATTAAAAGCTTTGGTGAAAGTGAATATTGGTTTTCACTAATTAAAGTCGTTACAATTGTTGTCTTTATCATCGTTAGTTTCTTGATGGTATTTGGTTTGATGGGTGGACAAGACCCAGTTGGATTCAAAAATTTCTTCATTGAAGATGGTCCATTCCATGGTGGTTTCTTCGCAATGTTCGGTATTTTCTTAGCAGCAGGTTTCTCATTCCAAGGAACTGAGCTACTTGGGATTACTGCGGGTGAAACAGATGATCCAGGAAAAAATATTCCGAAAGCTGTTCGTCAAGTTTTCTGGCGTATCCTTTTATTCTACATTTTAGCAATTTTAGCGATTGGCTTATTAATTCCATTTACTGATGAACGTTTAGCTAGTAGTGATATTACAGTTAGTCCGTTCACATTAGTATTTGAAAATGCAGGTATCGCGTTTGCAGCTTCAGTTATGAATGCGATCATTTTAACGGCGATATTATCTTCAGGAAACTCTGGTTTATATGCATCTTCACGTATGCTTTGGGAGCTTGCTAAAGACGGTAAAGCACCAAAAATGTTTACCAAACTAAACAAACGCGGTATTCCGATGGCAGCACTAGTAGCAACTTGTTTAGTTGCTTGTGTATCATTCATTGCATCATTCTTCGGTGATGGTGTTGTCTATATTTGGTTGCTAAATGCCTCAGGTATGTGTGGGTTTGTGGCTTGGCTAGGGATCGCAGTAAGTCATTACCGATTCCGTAAAGCATATATCATACAAGGTCGCGATTTAAACGAATTACCTTATAAAGCAAAATGGTTCCCGTTCGGTCCGATTTTTGCCTTTGTACTTTGTGCAATTGTTGTTGTTGGTCAAAACTATACAGCATTCACAGGTGACCATATCGATTGGTACGGTATGCTTGTTTCATATATCGGATTACCAATTTTCTTAGCCATTTGGTTCGGCTATAAAATTGTTCATAAAACGAAAGTCGTAAAACTAGAAGATTGTGACTTTGATAGTCACCGTTAACCTAAAAAACTACGTAGCCTTTAGGCTGCGTAGTTTTTTGTTTAATTAATTTATACCCATTTGCACTATTAAACATATTCATGAACGTGTTTAAGGGAAGTAAAGCAATAAATTATCTGAAGGGCATTTAATCAATAATGGAATAAGAAGAGTTATTGCAAATTCTTAAGTTCAGTGACATAAAGAGCTTCAATGTATCCACAATCATTACAATACTCTGCTGATACAGGTGAAGATTTCCCTCTAGTATTGCTTGCTGGCACCATTTGAAGTATTACAGCACCACTGTGAAGCACCCCTTTTTTCAATACGTTTCCATCACATTTAGGACATTTACTCATACCACATCTTCGACTCCTTGAAATTGTATTTTTTGTAAAATACCTTAAGGGGAATTATAGCATAAATTCCAATTTGCTGAGTTGAAATGAATGAGATACTTATATAGATGGAACTAGTTAAATACCACATAGTTCCTTTTGGTTTAGTGCTTTAAAAGGGCGAAAAAGATTGAATAGTCTTTCATTATTTGTAAGGATTGAAATTCAAAATTTCAGTGCTATAATAGGAACATTCTATAACGAAAATCTTAATAGCATTCACTCATATAAAAGCGAGAATAAGGCTCGCAAGTTTCTACCGGTTTGCCGTAAACAAACTGACTATGAGAGGCAATGATATAGAAAGTAAATGTCTAAAGACATTATTTTTCTATACCCAAAGAACTTTTAGCTCTAGGGACTTTGCTCCACTCGTAGTATGAATGGATGCATGGTTTCTGAGTTTTTTTATTATATTCTAGTTGATACAAAGGCTTATTAATGATTAATATAGTAAAAATTTAGAAACCGCTAGGAAAAGAAGGGAGCGCCTAAACTTGAAGGCACTGCAGGACAAAATCGTACAAGATGGTAAAGTATTATCAGACACAGTATTAAAAGTTGATTCTTTCTTGAATCACCAAATCGACCCGAAACTTATGCAAGAAATCGGTCAAGAGTTTGCCAATCGCTATAAAGATGCAGGTTTAACAAAAATCGTTACAATCGAATCTTCAGGTATTGCACCAGCTACTATGGCAGGCCTTATTTTAGGTATACCCGTAGTATTTGCTCGTAAACGTAAATCTTTAACTTTAGCAGGAAATTTATATTCTTCAAAAGTTCATTCATTTACAAAAAATGAAACGAATGAAATTTCTGTATCAAAAGATTTTTTGAAATCAGATGATGTTGTACTAATTATCGATGATTTCTTAGCGAATGGAGAAGCTGTGAAAGGCTTACTTGATATCGTTGGACAAGCAGGCGCAACTGCTAGTGGCGTAGGTATTGTCATTGAAAAGGGTTTCCAAGATGGTGGCAAGCTACTTCGTGAAAAAGGTATTCGTATTGATTCTCTAGCAATCATTTCATCTTTGGAAGACGGTAAAGTTACATTTGCCGAAGGAGACTCAGCTCGATGAAAAACCTGAAATTAGTGACACTTGGGATTCAGCATTTATTAGCAATGTATGCGGGGGCTATTCTAGTTCCTTTAATCATTGGTAAGTCTTTAGGGTTTGATTCAACGCAATTAACGTATTTAGTTTCCATTGATATTATGATGTGCGGTATTGCAACACTATTACAAGTGGTACGTGGTAAATTTTTTGGTATAGGTTTACCAATCGTTTTAGGCTGTACCTTTACGGCAGTAGCACCAATTATTGCAATTGGTAAAGGATATGGCTTATCCGCAATTTATGGTTCTGTCATTGCTTCAGGCCTAATTGTAGTATTAATTGCAAGTTTTTTTGGAAAGTTAGTACGTTTTTTCCCACCAGTTGTCACTGGTTCAGTTGTAACAATTATAGGAATCACTTTAATACCAGTTGCTATTAACAATATGGGTGGTGGCCAAGGAGCTAAGGATTTCGGTTCTGCTCCTAACATCGCGTTAGCATTTGGTACATTGATTACTATTGTTTTAATTTATCGATTTACAAAAGGATTTGCTCGTGCAATTTCTATTTTAATAGGACTAGTACTCGGAACAATTGCGGCAATCTTCATGGATAAAGTTGACTTTACTCCGGTAATAGAAGCTGACTTTTTACAAATGGTTCAGCCATTCTATTTTGGTACACCAACATTCCATTGGGAACCAATCGTTACGATGACACTTGTAGCATTAGTATCTTTAGTAGAGTCGACAGGTTCTTACTTTGCACTTAGTGATATATGTAAGCAACCTGTGACAGAAAAGGATTTAGCTCGTGGTTATCGTTCAGAAGGTCTAGCTTCTATTATAGGTGGTCTTTTCAACTCATTTCCGTATACAGCATTCTCTCAAAATGTTGGGTTATTACAAATGACAGGCGTACGTACACGCAATGTTATTTTCATCACAGGTGGTTTCCTAGTAACTTTAGGTTTCTTACCTAAGGTAGCAGCATTAACGACAATCATTCCAACTCCAGTACTTGGTGGAGCTATGATAGCAATGTTCGGAATGGTTATCGCACAAGGCATTAAAATGTTAAGTACAACGATCAATCAATCTGAAGGTAATTCAATGATTATCGCTTGTGCAATCGGCATGGGCCTTGGTGTTACAGTTGTTCCAGATATCTTCAAAGTCTTACCTTCTAGCGTTCAAATCCTAACAAGTAACGGTATCGTTGCAGGAAGTGTAACTGCTATCCTATTAAATATTATTTTTAATATGATCCCATGGAGAAGAGAAGAATCAAAGAAAGAATTAATAGATTAAAAGCTTAAGATTATTTTAAGGTACATCATTTCTTTATAGTGGTGTATCTTTTTTTTATTATCGTAAATTACTAAAATACATCGTTTATAAACTAGACCATTAGTTTAGTATGATAATTTAAAACCTCAAGCATATAATCTAATAATATTGTTAAGGAGGTAAGTAACATGCAGACGATAGAAAAGATCGGGAAATTTGTTGGCGATACATTTGCCATATGGGTCTTGATAGTTGCGGGTCTAGCATTATACGCACCAGAGCAATTTACGTGGATTGCCCCTCATATTTCATTATTATTAGGGATTGTTATGTTTGGAATGGGGATGACGCTATCTATAGGAGACTTTAAATTAATTTTGAAGCAGCCTAAGGGGGTTATAGTTGGTGTTTTATCTCAATTTATAGTCATGCCATCATTAGCATACATACTCGCAAAAGTATTTAATTTATCTCCAGAAGTCGCAATAGGTGTCATCTTAGTTGGAGCATGCCCCGGGGGGACAGCTTCAAATGTTATGACTTTTTTAGCGAAAGGGAATACAGCGTTATCTGTAACTGTCACATCTATTACGACTCTACTTGCGCCGCTTTTGACACCAACTATTGTGTTTTTATTAGCTAGTGAGTGGTTAAAAGTATCAGCAAGTGATATGTTCATCTCTGTTGTTAAAATTGTTTTAATCCCTATTGTTTTAGGCGTTGTTGTAAAATTAATATTTAAAAATAAAACGGATGCTGCAATTGGTGTGATGCCTTTCATTTCTGTTATTGCGATAGTAATGATTGTAGCTGCTGTTGTAGGTGGTAGTCGCGATAAAATTTTAGAAACAGGGCTATTAATATTTGCTGTTGTTATTTTACACAATGGTTTAGGGTTACTATTTGGATTCTTAATTGCAAAAGCACTGAAATTGAATTATGAAGATCAAAAAGCAATATCTATAGAAGTAGGAATGCAAAATTCCGGTCTAGGAGCAGCATTAGCAGTTGCCCATTTCAGTCCATTAGCTGCAGTGCCGAGTGCGATTTTCAGTGTTTGGCACAATATTTCGGGTCCATTACTCGCAACTTATTGGAGCTGGAAGGCAAATAAAAAAACGTTAAAAGTATTAGAAGGAAACAAAGAACAATAATTTAAGGCTATTCCACAGGTGTTAAATACTTGGTGGAATAGCTTTTTTATTTTGTCATCACTAATATGAGTATCAGGCTAGTTGTAGATAGTAAAAACCTATACCAAATTTAAAAATTAAGATAGGCTATACGTCAATATCATATTAATTATGAAACTATTGATTACAGAAAATAGAGAATATAGTGACAATAGTATATGATTTACAGAATGGGTGAAAGTTGCATACAATTCGATGCCCATTGTAGCCAACTTACAATTATAGAATTAGGAGGTAGTAAGCAATGCAGAATCTATTGATAAAAAACGCTAAGTTAGAAACAGGTTTTAGCTATATAAATGGTCATATTGTAAGTACGAAAACAGAGATATTTGATGTATTAATTATGAATGGACAAGTAACTGAAATAGGGAAAGGTATACTGGCTTCAAATATTGATATTTTAGATGCACAAGAATCTTTATTAATGCCTGCCTTTAGAGAAATGCATATTCACGTTGATAAAACATATTTTAGTGGTCCCTGGAAGGCTTGTAAGCCAGCTATGAAAGGTATTTTTACTAGAATAGAAGAGGAGGAGGAATTATTACCTGCTCAACTTCCTATAGCACTTCAGCGTGCAGAAAATATAATTCAATTACTACTTTCTCAAGGGCATACACATATCAGATCACATTGTAATGTGGATCCTAAAATCGGTACAAAGCATATAGAAATTACGAAAGAGGCATTTCGAAAATTTGAAGGACAAGTTACTTATGATATTGTAGCGTTTCCTCAGCACGGATTATTACGTTCGGGTGTTGAACCATTAATACGTGAAGCTATGAAAATGGGTGCCACACTAGTTGGTGGAGTAGACCCCTCTGTTATTGACCGTGATATTGATAAATCATTACATATTACTATGGATATTGCAGTAGAAGCAGGCACAGGCATCGACATGCACATTCATGATCCGAATACACTTGGTGCTTTTGAGTTCTATCAATTAGCGAAATTAACAAAGCAGGCAAACAAAGTTGGTCAAGTAACAATTAGTCATGCAATGGCTTTAGGAGACTTAGAAGGTAAAGAGTTAGAAGCATTAACGGAGACTTTAGCAGATGCTCAAATCGATGTCACTTCAACGGTGCCAATTGGTCGAACAACTATTCCAATTCCATACTTATATGATAATGGGGTGAAAGTTTCGCTTGGACACGATAGTTTAACAGATCACTGGTCACCATTCGGGACAGGGAATACTGTAGAAAAGTTAAATACATTTGCAGAAAGATTTAAATGTATTGATGAATACTCACTTAGTCGATGCTGGAAATATGCCTCAGGTGGAATTACCCCACTAAATGATGTAGGTACGAGAGTTTGGCCTCAAGCGGGGGATTTAGCGAATATAGTATTACTTGACGCAGAATGCTCTGCACATGCTGTTGCTAGAAGAAGACCAATTACGCATGTTATTTCACAAGGTCAGCTGATTTTCACAAATGAAGAACTAGTAGGACAGGAGGGGTAATAATGAGTAAAGTACAATGGCTTTCGAATGTAAAATTAGAAGTAGGAGAAAGAACCTTAGCAGATGGCACAGTTGAAACTGAAACAGCATTATTCCATATTCAAATAACTGAGGGTAAAATAACAAAATTAATATCTACTTCTGAAAACATTCCTTTTAACGAAGATAGTATTGATATGAAAGAGAAACTTGCCGTTCCAACATTTAAAGAAATGCATAATCATCTTGATAAAACATATATGTCATTAGGATGGAGAGCATGTACACCCGTAGCTAATCTAAAGGAACGATTGGCTCATGAAGCAAGTGAGTTGCCATTACTAGCGGATTCTACTCAGCAAAGAGCGACACAAATGATTGAAACAATTTTAGCTAATGGTGCGACACATATCCGTACACACGTTAATATTGATCCTTATATAGGACTGAAGAATTTAGAGGGTGTTATTGCAGCATTGGATTCATTCAAAGGTAAAGTAACAGCAGACATTATTGCATTTCCACAACATGGTTTGCTAAGAGATCATGTTCCTACTTTACTTAGAGAGGCGATGCGTAATGGGGCAACAATGGTTGGGGGATTAGACCCAGCAGGTATTGATAATGCAATAGAAAGATCTTTATATGAAACTATGAATATAGCTACAGAATTTGATGCAGACGTTGATATTCACCTTCATGATGGTGGGCATGTAGGCTATTATACAGTGGATAAATGGGTAGACATTGTTGAGGATGTAAATTATCATGGACGTACAGCTTTAAGCCATTCATTTTGCTTAGGTGATGTCTCTAGCCGTGAACAAGAAAAAATTGCTACACGCCTAGCAGAAAATAATGTAGCAATTATGTCTACAGTTCCTATTAATTTAAAGAGAGTGCTCCCACCAATCGATTTACTTGATCGATACGGAGTAAATGTGAACTTTGGTTGTGATGGTTTCTTTGATTCTTGGAGTCCGTATGGCTCTGGTGATGTTCTTGAAAAAGTAACTCGTTTTTGTGAATTAACGGGTAAAATTGATGAGAAATCACTTAGAAAAGCATTGAAATGGATTACAGGGGGACTTACAGCTCTAGATGAGGAAGGTCAAAAGGTTTGGCCGAATGTTCAAGATGATGCAAATTTTATTTTCTTTGATGCCACTTCATCTGCAGAAGTAGTTGCACGTAAACCACTTAAACGTACAGTCATGGTGAATGGTCAATTTGTATAAATAATTAGAGGATAACCCTAAAGGAAGCAGTGTTTACTGATCCTCTTAGGGGTATCCTCTTTCTAGAGTTATTGTGAAGGCTGAAAAATTATAGAAAGGTATTTTTATGAAAAACCAATTATTTACGTATTTTATTTTATTTTGTTGTGTTTTTGCTTGGGGGAGTAATTTTATTTTTGGTGCAATATTAGTAAATGTATTTGCTCCAAGTGTTATTGCGTTTATTCGATTAATTTTTATAGTGCTATTTTTATGGAGCATTACTTACCGAGAAGTAAGAAATTATAGGCTATCTAAAAAGGGGCTTCTAATATTAGTTGTTGCGGGGCTTATTGGTATTACCCTCAATCAATGGAGTTTTTATGCCAGTTTACAATATTCAGAACCAGTAAAAGCTGCTCTTATTTTAGCGTTATCCCCTATAATGACGGCCATTTTATCTGTAGTCTTTTTTAAGGAGCGAAAGAAAAAAGTATTTTGGTTCGGCTCATTAGCTGCCCTACTTGGTGTTTGGCTAGTCATAACGAATGGTTCCTTTGTGACAATTCACTTTGGTAAAGGTGAGTTATTAATAACATTAACAATGCTATCCTTTTCTATTTTCCTCATTTTTGTTCAACAATTATCAAAATCGATGCCAACTGGCGTCATAACTTTTTATAGTAATATTTTTGGTTTAATTGGGTTGCTACCATTTGTGCAGTGGAAGTATATGGAGCAAGCCCTTACTGTATCATTATCATATTGGTTACTATTAATAGTAACAGCGATTATTATGCACGGCCTATGTACTTATCTTTGGAATAACTCGATTCAAAAAGTAGGAGCATCTAATGCCTCGTTATTGATGAACTTGGAACCATTTATTGCTATGGTTGTGGGTTTAATCGTACTGGGAACTCCAATTGAAATAGTCCAGTTACTAGGTGGAATTGTAATTGTTTGTGGAGTTACTATTTCATTGAGAACTAAAAAAACTCTCCTCTAAAAACTAGTCCCATTCTTTCATCTGTTCTTCTTCAGCAACAATCTGTAAATCATAGGCGTTAATGTTGAGGATCGTGTAATCATGCTTGTCGGCATACAGTTCGGCAAGCTTTTTTATATATTTAGGAGAACCATCGTTTTCTTCATCATAAATAATGAGAATACCATCTGAATTTTTTATAAGGAATTTATTTTTCTCGATAAATTGCCAAGGAGCTTCATATGGTCGCTTCGTTAAACTCGTCACAAAGTTTGCTTTTGCCGCAATCATATCGTATTTTTCTTGTTTTTGTTCATTCCAATTCTTTTGTTGATCCAGAAAAGGTGTGATAATCGCATATTTTAACTCTGAATATTCTATTTGTAGTTCTTGTACAACTTCTGCTGCCCAAGTTTCTACACCGAGTTGTCCACTTAAAATAACCCATTCTAATCCATCGTTAATTAAGGAAATCAATTGATTATGTAATGCCTTCTTTATAATCGTTATACCGGGGTGTTGATCATTAAAAATACCAAGTTCATGTGCTTTGTATCCAGTGATAACTAAACGTTTAAGCATGAAGTGCCTCCTCTATAGATTTATTATGTTATAAAGTATTTTACATGCTTAGTGAAGGAATGGAAAAGCATATGCAACAATTATAGTAGAGATAAAAAGAACCTATTTGAAAGTTAACCTCCCAAATAGGTTCTTTAATTGTTATCGCTTCTAAATTGAACAACTTTTTTTGTTTAGTTCAAATCTAAGGCTTTGGTTAATATATTATTTCCCGAACCTACACGGAGGCGAAGGTTTGCTGTTGTACTCGAAACAGATGGATTCAGACGAAGGTAAATTGTTTTTGTTCTACGTCCGCTTTCATCCGCAGTTACATAAAGAAAAAGTCTTATTATAGAATTGGAAAAGATATTTTAACTAAAAATTTACATTTCACGAAATATAAAATAAAATATATATCGTACACGATATATATTTATGGAGAGAGTAATGTGAATAAATCATTTAAATTAGACAACCAGCTTTGTTTTGAAGTTTATAAAGCAGCAAATCAATTTACAAAATTATATCGCCAAGTTTTAGAACCTTTTGACTTAACATATCCACAATATTTGGTACTTTTAGCTCTTTGGGAGAAGGATCAATTATTAGTGAAACAGCTTAGTGAAAAAGTGTGTTTAGGCATAGGGACACTAAATCCGATAATTAATAAGTTAGTTGATAAAGGATGGGTGACAAAGGAAATTTCTATTCAAGATAAGCGAGCTATTATTGTGTCGCTTACAGAAAAAGCACAAATACAAGAATCCTTAATAACCGAAGAAATTCTCAATAAAGTATCGGAATGTGAAACATTAATAGTGCAAGACGGGGTATTGAAATCACGGTTAAACGAATTAAACAAGTTATTAACACAATTAAATGAGATGAGGGATAAATGTGAGTATTTATGATATTGAAGTGAGATTGGATGATGGGACAAAATATAGCTTGGATCGTTATAAAGAAAAGGTTATGTTAATAGTTAATACAGCAACAAAATGCGGATTTAGTCCACAATTTGATGAACTTGAGGCGCTATATAAGAAATATAAAAAAGATGGCTTTGTTGTGTTGGGGTTTCCGTCTAATCAATTTCATCAAGAAGTAGCATCTGCAGAAGAGGCAGCTGCCAACTGTCGTCTTACGTATGGGGTTACATTTCCAATGCATGAAGTTGTCAATGTAAATGGTAAGGATGCACACCCAGTATTTCAATATGTTACTTCTCATTCAAAAGGTTTCTTAGGGAAAAGCGTAAAATGGAATTTTACGAAATTTTTAGTGAATCAAAATGGAGAAATTGTTCAACGTTTTGGTTCAAAAGATAAGCCGTATAGTTTTGAAAGGGAAATTCTAAAATATTTATAGAATATAAGATTTACATAATTGAACTATTTAGTAGGCAATAGAATCATTAAAAATTTTTAGATATATCGCAGAGTTGGTATGTTGGAACGAGGATAATAAATATATTCAATCAACTTAGATGGCTTTTTCATAGTTAAATTAAAGTGAAATACATTGAGTAATAATGACATGAATATTCAAATATAAGGGGTTGAATAATATGAATGTGTTGGAGAATCAGGTGACAGACGAACTTGTAGTGAAAGCCATTGAAAATAATTTAGCAATAATACGTTTTGATTTGAATCGAAAAGTGGCATACGTAAATAATCTTTTTGCACAAACATTAGGTTATAGTGTAGAAGAAATGTACGGGAAGAATCATAAAGAATTTTGCTTTCCATCCTTCGTAAACAGTGTATCCTATGAACGATTTTGGAGAAGTCTACTATCTGGGAGAAGCTTTCAAGATAAAATTGAACGGATGGATGCAACGGGAAATCGAGTATGGTTAGAAGCTACCTATATGCCTATTTTTGCTGAAAATAGTAATAAAATAGTAGGTGTATCAAAAATAGCTACTAATATAACAGAGCGTCAGAATATGATTGTGGAAGTAGCCGACGATTTAAAGAGCATGTCCAAACAGCTACATAATCGTTCCGAAGCCGGAATAATGAGAAGTCATGAATTGCGTGAGACGATTAATCGTATAGCAAGTGAATCAGAGGAAAATACAGTTAATTTAGTGAGTTTACAAAGTCAGGCTGATTCTATTAAAGGGATTGTGAAAACCATTCGTGAAATTGCTTCCCAAACAAATCTATTAGCATTAAATGCGGCAATTGAAGCTGCTAGGGCAGGAGTGCATGGTCGAGGTTTTGATGTTGTTGCAAAGGAAGTAAGAAAACTGTCTGAAAAGGTAGCTCATTCAATTTCCGAAGTGAGGGATAATGTTGAAGGAATTACTTTGGAAATTGAAAAAGTAACAGGAAGTATAAACCGAGTGTCTCAAAGTGTGGAGGAGACGCATGATCAAATCAATGTAGCAATACAAGACTTTGTAGAAATATCAACTTCTGCTAAAGCATTGGATGGAAAAGCGCATAATTTCACAGAGATTGTTTGAAGAGATAGTAAAATGAAAAAAACGTTCATGAATGTACGCACCGTACTAAGTGAACGTTTTTTAGCAATAGTAGGATTTGAATAGAAAGTCGAAATAGAATGAAAAAACCAGTTTCCTTAAAGGAAACTGGTTTGATAATTTAATTTTAATAAGCCGCGTATGCCGTAATTTTTTAATATTGAAAGTTTTAAACCACCACTCCTCAAAGTGGGTGTTCGCAGAGGGTTTCATGTTTGTCCGCATTAACAATGGAATGCGGCATGCCAATCCTTCCTCAATTAAAACTCCCTTTTACAGCTTAAAGGTTAAAACTTAATATGATTACGAACAATGCAGCCTGTATTCATATAATACTGCAAAATTGCTGTAACTGCAAGAATGATGATTACATAGTATTTACTTTCTTTTTCGAGTACACTAAGACTGAAAAATGGAATAATAAAGGGAGGTAAATAGATGAATATTGATCATTTAGAAGCCTTTATGTATGTCGTGCATTTGCAGAGTTTTCATAAAGCATCGAAGGCGTTATTCTTATCACAGCCTACAGTTACAGCACGGATTAAAACATTGGAACGTGAATTGAATACTGAATTATTTGAAAGGCAAGGAAGAGGAGTAATACTAACTCAGCAGGGGAAGGATTTTATTCCATATGCTCAGCAAATAATCCAAACATTTAATGATGGAAAACAGCAGATGAAACATCGGGAGAATCAGCATGAAATTGTAATTGGGGCAAATATAATAACTTCTCAATACTTTATTCCATTTGCTTTGTCTTTTTGGAAAACGCAAAATCCTGAGTTACGCTTTAAAATTGTATCTGCTACAAATGATGTGCTGTTAGAAAAGTTGTTGAATAAGCAAATTGATATGGCTTTTATGAAACAGTTAACAAGTGAAGGTATTCAACAAGATAGTATGCTTGATAATTCAGTGAGATTGATCGTTAGTCCTGGACATGCTTTATTAGGTAAGAAAATAATCACCGCAAAAGTACTAGCAGAGGAACCAATGGTGTTTTTTGAGTGTGGTGCTTTTGATTGGAATTTGATTTATAAATTGTTTGAGGTAGAGCAGGTAGAACCTCTTATTGAATTTAAAGTAGATCATTTAGAAGTAGCAAAATCACTCATTAAAAATAAACATTGTATTGGGTTCTTACCTTATTTATGTGTGAAGGATGAGCTTGCAAGAGGTGAATTAGTAGAAATAGATACTTCTCATTTGTTGTTGATTAAGCAACATGTCTATTTAACATATTTTCAAAGTGAAGCGGTTGAACTACTACGCAAGGATATAAATCGCTCTATAAATGCATTTCTATAATGGAAAATAGATTGATAGAAATTTTTAATCAATTATTAATTTTTCCTATCATTATTACTCTTGTCAGCTCTATATGAAAAATGTTAGTATTATCCACAATTAGAAAACGTATAATTCTTATCAGTTAACTTGTGATTAAAAATTATGCGGAATTGAAAATGGGAGGTATTAGTATGGCTGAAAAACGAGAAATCAAATTCGGTGCGATTATTCATGGTGTTGGTGGTAATATTTCAGGATGGCGTCATCCAAAAGTGTTAACAAATTCAAGTGTAAATTTAGATTTTTATACGCAACAAGCACAGAAGGCAGAGAAAGGGAAATTTGATTTAGTATTTATAGCAGATGGTCTATTTATAAATGAGAAATCAATTCCACATTTCTTGAATCGTTTTGAGCCGATAACTATTTTGTCAGCGTTAGCTGCGGTTACTTCAAAAATAGGTCTTGTTGGTACAGTCTCGACTTCTTATAGCGAACCGTTTACTATTGCACGTCAATTTGCTTCACTTGATCATATTAGCAATGGTCGTGCAGGTTGGAATGTCGTAACAACCCCATTAGAGAACACAGCATTAAATTACAATAAAACTGTTGATGAACATCCTGACCATGCAAAACGTTATCGCATTGCGGAAGAGTATTTAGAGGTTACAACAGGTCTTTGGGATTCTTGGGATGATGATGCATTTGTTGGGGATAAAGAAAATGATCAATTTTTTGACCCATCTAAGTTACATCAACTTAATCATCAAGGAGAATTCTTCTCTGTACAAGGACCGTTGAATATAGGTCGCACAAAGCAAGGGCAGCCAGTCATTTTCCAAGCAGGTTCATCAGAAGCAGGAAAACGCTTAGCAGCTAAAGATGCCGATGCCATTTTTACAATGGTTAAAACTTTGCAGGAAGCACAAGAATTTTACCAGGATGTTAAAGATCAAGTTAAAACCTTTGGTCGCAATCCTGATGAAGTTGTTATTTTGCCAGGGATCTCTCCGATTATTGGTGATACTGAAGAGGAAGCAGAAACAAAATATGAGGAATTAGCAAATTTAGTGTCTATTGAACGAGCACTAGCCTACTTGGGGCGCTACTTTGATCATCACGACTTTTCTCAATATCCACTAGATGAAACATTCCCTGATTTAGGTGATATAGGCGCAAATAGCTTTCGTAGTCATACAGACCGTATAAAGAAAGAAGCAATAGAGCAAAAATTAACTTTACGTCAAATTGCGTTGCGAGAAGCAACACCACGTACACAATTTATCGGTACACCTGAAAAAATTGCGGATTTAGTACAGCTATGGTTTGAGGAGCGCGGAGCAGATGGTTTTATTATAGCAGCTACATTGCCAGACGCATTGAATGATTTTGTTGATAAAGTTGTACCAATTTTACAACATCGTGGTATTTATCGAGAGGACTATGAAGCTGATACTTTAAGAGGGAATTTAGGATTGCCATTCAAACAAAGCCGCTATATAAAGCAAACTGTTTAAAATTTTTAGATTAATACCTAGTTATTCAATTTGAATAGTAATGATTTTTGAATAAAAGTATTGAGAGGAGGTATTAGATGATTGTTATTAAAGAGTTACGTAAAAGTTTTGGGCATAATGAAGTGCTAAAAGGAATTAATATCGAGGTCGATAAGGGCGAGATTATTTCAATTTTAGGACCAAGTGGATCTGGAAAGACAACACTTTTAAGGTGTTTAAATTATTTAGAAAGGCCAGATGGCGGCACTATAACACTCGGTGATATTTCTATTAATTCTGGTAAGGTAAATAAAAAAGAAATTAATAATTTGCGTAAAAAATCTGCGATGGTTTTTCAAAGCTATAACTTATTTCAACATAAAACAGTACTGCAAAATGTAATGGAAGGTTTAATTGTAGTACAAAAAAGAAACGCAAAGGAATCGAAAGAAATCGCATTAGAAGTGCTACAAAAAGTAGGGCTAAAAAATAAAATAGATTCCTATCCTAGTCAATTATCAGGAGGACAGCAACAACGTGTAGGAATTGCTAGGGCACTTGCTTTAAATCCCGATGTTATTTTATTTGATGAGCCTACATCAGCCTTAGACCCAGAATTAGTCGGAGAGGTTTTAGAAGTAATCGCTAAAATTGCTAAAGAAGGAAAAACAATGATTATCGTGACTCATGAAATGAACTTCGCTAGAGAAATATCTGACAGAATTATTTTTATGGATAATGGTGTTGTAGTAGAAGAAGGGACACCAAACAATATATTTGTTGAGCAGAAAGAAGAACGTACAAGACAATTCTTAAAAAGGATGACTCCCGAGTTGGATTATTCCATTTAAGGAGAAAAGAGGAGAGTTGGAACGATGGCATATAAAATTGGAATACTTGATCAAAGTCCAGTCATTGAAGGATCTTCTAATCATGACGTTTTGCAACAGTCAGTAAAACTAGCACAACTTGCAGAAGATTGGGGGTATGAGCGATTTTGGGTATCAGAACATCATAATTCAGTTGATGTTGCAGGTTCATCCCCTGAAGTATTGGTATCTTACTTATTAGCTAAAACAAAAAGAATTAGAATTGGTTCTGGAGGTGTGATGCTTCAACATTATAGTCCATATAAAGTAGCAGAAAACTTTCATGTATTGTCTACTCTAGAACCGGGACGTGTAGATTTAGGGATTGGCAAAGCACCAGGTGGATTACCTTTATCAACGAAAGCTCTACAATATGGAACTGTTAATAATGGTGAAGATTTTGAGGAACGTTTAATATTCTTACAGCAATTAATAGATGACAAAATTCCCGCGACGCACCCACTAGCAGGAATTCAAGCTACTCCAATACCACCTAATAAACAGGAATTATATTTGTTAGGTGCTAGTCCAAACAGTGCAAAATTAGCTAGGGAATTAGGAATAACATTTGTATTTGCACGCTTTATTAATAGTGATGACAGTATTATTGCTGAGGCATCAAAAGTCTATAAGGAAAATAATACGAATGGAAAATTCATTGTAGCTGTAGCAACAATTGCAGCACCAACTTCACAAGAAGCAAGAATTTTAGCTGAGAACCAAAAGATTGTAAAAGTACATTTAGCGAGTGGACGTAGTTTGACTTTAAATTCGTATGAAGCAGCAGACAAATTCGGCCAAGAGTCCGGTCAGGATTATGAGGTGAAGGAATATGCAGCGAATATAATTGCTGGCACAGCTACTGAAGTGAAGAGTACGCTAGACCAACTGCATCAGTTATACAGTATAGATGAATTTATTTTACATACACCTATACCTAAAAGTGAAGAGCGTTTAAAGTCCTTTGAATTATTAAGTCCAAAATCCTTAGCAACAATGGTACGCAAAGAAGTATCAATATAATAGCTATAAAAAAAATATTATATTCCGGGGGTAGATAGCATGTCAGAAAATATATCTATTATAATTTGGTCAAAAGAAGGCTGTAGTTATTGTGATGATGTAAAAAAATATTTAGTTGACAAAGAGTTATCTTATAAAACAGTGGATGTCACTAATAATGATCATTTAAGAGATATTTTAGATGTAAAATACGGTGTACGTCACGTACCTGTTGTAGAAATTGGTCAAGGAAATGTATATCGTGGAGTAACGGAAGTAGGAATAGAGCATTTGCAAGAAGCATTAGATGAAGTATTTGTTTTGGATTAAAACCAAGTAAACAAATAGATATTTAGTTATTTAAGTGGGAGGGAAAATAATGAAGAAACTATGGTTATGGGGTCTTTTATTTGTAATAGCTTTATTGAGTGCTTGCTCATCAAAGGCAGAGTCAGTGGATGATAAAGGAAGTTCAACAAAGGTTCAGAAAATCATTGTTGGTACGGGTACTCAGTTTCCAAATATCTGTTTTATAAATGATGAAGGAAAGTTGACGGGGTATGATATCGAAATTGTAAAAGCGATAGATGAAAAGCTACCGGAATATGAATTTGAATTTAAGACGATGGAGTTTTCAAATTTATTATTAAGCTTAGAAACTGAAAAAATTGACCTTATCGCGCATCAAATGGAAGTGAATAAAGAAAGAGAAGAAAAGTTTTTATTCAATAAAGAACCTTATAATGTTTTTCCGTTAAAGGTGACTATTCATCAAGGCAATAATGATATTAAATCAATTAATGATTTAGCAGGGAAAAAAATTAGTGTTACTCCAACTAGTAATTCAGCCGTTTTCATTGAAGAATACAATAAAAAACATAATTTAGGAGCAAAAATCAATTACGGGACTAACACAACTGATATTATCAATCAACTTAAAACAAAACGTATAGATGCTATTATTTCAACACCTTTTGCAGCTGAATTTTATAATGAGCAAGCAGATGCACAGCAAAAAGTAGTTGGGGAAACATTACTAAATTCTAAAGTGTATTTCTTGCTAAATAAGGATGAAACAACACTTTCAAATAGAGTGGATGAGGCACTTAGAGAATTAAAGAAAGAGGGAGTTGTTAGCAAATTGAGCGAGAAATGGCTAGGAGCAGATTATTCTGTTGAGTTTTAAATAATAGTTTGGAAGGAAGCGAGTGGATGGGGAAAGTATTTGATCCGGCATTAATTATTGAATTTATTCCTACATTAATAAAATACTTGGGTATTACTCTAGAAATTTTAATTTATTCTATAATACTTGGAATTTTAATTGGTATAGTTGCGGCTATACCAAAGTTGTTTCATATTCCAATATTAAAGCAATTGATTACTTTATATATATCATTTATTAGAGGTACACCTATACTTATTCAGTTATTCCTTGTCTACTATGGGCTACCAGCAGTTTTAATGATATGGAATATAGATATTACAAGAATGGATGCACTCTATTTCGTTATTATTACTTATTCACTAAGCAATGGAGCAATTTTTGCAGAGATATTTCGCAGTGCCATTTCAGCTATCAATTATGGTCAAACGGAAGCAGCTTATTCAATAGGAATGACTCGTTTTCAAAATTTCTATAGAATTATATTTCCACAAGCAATTAGAATCGCATTTCCTAATATCTCAAATTCTATAATAGGTTCTTTAAAAGATACTTCTTTAGCTTTTACAATTGGTGTAATGGATATGATGGGGAGGGGCGAGACGTTAATCGCTTCAACTGCACATGCTTTAGAAGTGTATATTTCATTAGCAATTGTTTATTACATTGTTGTAGTGATTTTAGAGAAAGCATTTAAAATTTCGGAGAGATATTTAAATCGTTATCAACCAAGTGAAACAGCTACTATTTGAGAAGGGGTGTAAAGTAATATGACAATTGACTTTCCTTTTATCTGGATTGCATTCAAAGAACTATTAAAAGCTGCCCCGTTAACTCTAATTCTTACATTTACACCTATTATTATTGGTTTTTTTATCGGAATATCTGTTGCAATGATTAGAGCATATAATTTGAGGTTTTTAAGTCAAATAGCTAATGGTTATGTTTCTTTCTTTAGAGGAACTCCTGCAATTATGCATATTATGTTAATTTATTTTGGTGTACCGCTATTACTGGATATATTAATAAAATATTTACATTTACCTATACAATCTAACTCTATTCCTATTGTTTTGTTTGTCATAACCGCTTTATCTTTAACAGCGGGATCCTATTTATCTGAGATTATTCGATCAGGGATATCTAGTGTATCTCAGGGGCAAATAGAGGCAGCGTATGCAATAGGGATGAATACATTTCAAGTACTGAAAAGAATTATTTTACCTCAAGCATTAGCTCAGTCTATTCCTAATTTTACAAACTTAATAATCGGCTTTTTACATACTACATCAATTGCTTTTCTAGTATCTCAAAAAGAAATTACAGGTGCTGCAAATATAATCGCTTCCAAAAATTTAAAGTTTTTGGAGGCTTTCATAGCAGCTGGTCTTTTATACTGGATTATTACAGCAATTATAGAATGGGTATCTTATGCCGTAGAGAAAAAGGCGAAATCCTATAATAATAGTGCAATTTAAATGAAATTAGAAAGGGGTCAGGAATAATGGGGAGTATTATTGCAATAGATGTCTTGTTAGAACAAGAAAAGGATGCAACACGTGAAGTTTTAGTGAAAAGCTATGAACAATATAAAGATAGTTATGAAAATGAGGAAGTTTGGAATACGTATATTGGGGAGATTAGAACTTCATTAGACAACCCTAATTTGGACCGCGTTTTAGTAGCGAAAAGCAACGATAATATTTTAGGAACATTACAAATTTTTTCTTCATCTAAAGAAGCATATGGTTTGCCTGAGTTAGAAATCCATACTCCTGTTGTACGTTTGTTGGCAGTGCATCCTTCTGCTAGAGGGAAAGGTGTGGCAAAAGAACTGTTAAAAGTAAGTATAGAGTATGCTAAACAAAAAGGAGCTGAGTCTCTTTATTTGCATACCACAGATAAAATGTCAGATGCAATTAGATTGTATGAATGGCTTGGGTTTCAAAGAGATCAAACCAAAGAGTTTTATAAATTTAATACATTAGTGAAATGTTACAGATTTGATATAGCAGAGTAGGAAGGAGGTTCTTAAAATGTCAGGTGATTTTTATTCTGCGATAGAAGAAAGACGATCCATTTATGGTATTACGGATGAATTTGTGATTTCTGATGAACGTATTGAGGAGATTGTCCAATTAGCTGTGGCAAATACTCCATCGGCTTTTAATTCTCAAACAGGTCGATTAGTTGTATTGCTTGGAAATAGCAATAAAGACTTTTGGCAAGTGATTTTTGAATCAATCAAAGAAGGATTAGCGGAAGAACACATAGAAAAAAACAAGAGAAAGTTTAATGCATTTGCAAGTGGCTATGGGACAGTATTGTTTTTTGAGGATTATGAAGTAGTTGCATCAATGCAGGAGAAGTTCCCATCATTTCATGAACAATTTACTGAATGGTCGCATCAATCATCAGGAATACTGCAATACTTAGTATGGACTTCATTGGAGTACGAAGGGTTTGGCGCTAGTTTGCAGCACTATATTCCAACGTTTTCATCTGAAATCTGTCAGCAGTGGGGAATTCAAAAAGGATGGAAACTGATAGCGCAATTACCATTTGGAAAGCCAACTGTTGCGCCCAGGGAGAAAGAAATACAGTCGCTCGACCTGCGAATTATTATTGTAAAATAACTTATAAAATAAGAAATTCTTCGTCATACTCTTGACCGAACCCTTTCGTTAAAAATAAACATATGATAGAGATATCATAATAAAAGGAATTGAAAAATAGGAGTGAATAATATGTCAGAGCAACAGCAAGCGTTTCGTAAAGCTTTAGGTAACTACCCTACAGGCGTTACAGTGGTAACAACATTCAATGGAAATCATGAACCTCTTGGATTAACGGTGAATTCTTTTGCATCTGTTTCTCTAGATCCGTTACTCATTTTATGGTCGATCGATAAAAAATCAAAATCATATAATGAATTTATGAAAACGAAAAAATTTGCCGTAAATATTTTAGCAAATGATCAACAAGAACTGTGTAACCTATTTTCAAGTAAAATTGAAGATCGTTTTAGTCAATGTAAATGGCAAGAGTCTGTACAAAGATTACCTATTTTGAATGATACATTATCAGTGCTAGAGTGTGAAACAGTCCAACAAGTTGATGCAGGTGATCATACTGTTTTAATCGGGCACGTCATTAATATTGAAAATACAGAAAAAGAGCCATTACTCTATCATCGACGTAATGTAGGGCCAATTCCTAAAGAGTTTTATAAAATAGAAGCAAAGTAAAGGGGAAACTGTGAATTCCTAAAGTGTTAGGGGATTTACAGTTTTTCAGTTTTTTTATGAAATCGGGGTAAAATAAAAAAGCTCTTCGCCTTTTTATTTCCAAGGCTTAGGCTTTATTGATAATTTCATGGGTTAATGAGTAAATATCGATTTGCGTTTCTTCAGCAATAACGTCTGCTAACATAACTTCTTTGAAGTATGCAACACTTGTTGGCAGTGGGATACGCAACAACTTTTCTAAAGCCGTTTGATACATATAAACAAATTCTAAATCAGTATTCCCTCGTTTTAGCTCTGCAAATGCTTCGTAGAATTGGTCGAGTTTGTCTGCGAATTCAAGTAAACGACCTTCTGTTGTGGCATCTTTACCTTCCTTCATACGGTCAAAGAAGATGGCTTGGAACTCATCTGGAATTTCTGAGACGATGAATTTTTCCATCATTTTCTCTTCCACATGCGCCAGCATTTGTTTGAGCTCAGGTGATGCATGTTTAACTGGTGTTTTAATATCACCAATGAAAACTTCTGCGAAATCATGGTTGATCGTTTTTTCATATAAAGATTTCCAGTTGATCGTTGCGCCATTCATTTCCTCTAAGGTGCCGAAGAACATAGCGTATTGTGATACTTTCCAAGAGTGAGCTGCTACATTATGCTCCTCGAATTTGAAGCGTCCGGGACAGCGAATAATTCGCTCTAAGTCGTTTAAGCTTGTAAAAAATTTATGAATACCTATAAAAATCCTCTCCTCTATCTTAAGTATATGCTAAAGTGCAACCTTTTATGTGATGGTTTCACCTATATCTGCATTGTACTACAGAAATTTAAAAAACCAGTCCAATTTACGATTTTTTAATAAGTAATTTACATTAGATTAACACTAGTTTAAGTGTATATGATTAAACCATGGAAATGCTACTTTTTTGCTTATGACTGTGGAATAAAACAACATAGTTTTTTGTTCATAATTCAGACATTGCACTCTATTACCTTTTCAATTATCGTGAATATAGAAGGAATATCGAAAAGTAAATACCATTTAAAGGATTCGATCAAATGATATATTCAATAATCGTTTTTATACATGTTATTAGTGCCATTTTGTCGATTGGGCCATTTTTTGTATTGTTACCGATGCTGAAGAAGATGCGAACGACGGATAATCACCATGCATTGGAAGCATATGTGGGGACATTTTCAACTGCCATTCGTATTGTGAAGCATGCGGGCCATGTTCTCGTCACTACTGGATTGCTTGCTATGTGGCTAGGTGGTTGGAACATGCTGACGTCATGGATTGTTATGACATTTGCTGTAATGATTAGCTCAATCGTCTTTTTGGCAAGTGCCTTTAAGCCAACTATTCGTACATTTAATACACCAGAATTCGATCAGCAGCAGTTTATCAATAAATTAGTGAAATCTGTTTGGATTTATATTGTACTGTTGTTAATTATGCTATGGTTTATGGTTGCAAAGCCGATATTATGGTAATAAAAATATGAAAGCTATCTATTCATCAAATTTGATGAGTAGATAGCTTTTTTATTTTTTAGAATTTCCTTCTACACCTACAATTATAATAGAAGGAAATCATGGGTTGAGACAATGTGTTTATTATTAGCAGAGGAAAACTACTGGATTTCTCTTATTCAGGTGTGTTTATGACGATGATAACAATGATCTACATTTTAAATGCTACGATTGGTTTTAGTTCCGATGAATGGGGCATATATAGGATCTATAGTCATTGTTTTGGGAATTATTTCTATCTTCTTTCTTGCTGCAGCCAAACAAAGGAATGAAAATTTGATCTTATTGGACAAAGATGAATCAGGTTATAAAAAGGACCATATTTAATGGGATGTTGCAATCCTGATTATCGCAAAATCGTAGATGAAGAAGAGCAAAGAGTCTTAAAGGGAAATGAAAATACTACTAGGTTATTCAAATTGATTGTTATCATAATCATTTTTTGCGCTACATGGGTAATAGTAAATTAAATTAAAAAAACCATTTCATCGAT
Organism: Viridibacillus arenosi; assembly: GCF_001955655.1. Lineage (GTDB taxonomy): Bacteria > Bacillota > Bacilli > Bacillales_A > Planococcaceae > Viridibacillus > Viridibacillus arenosi. The sequence continues at coordinate 167,315 of NZ_MSPW01000004.1, forward strand.
TAGATGAAATGGCTTTTTTGCTTTTAAGTTAAAGTGAATTCGCTCTGTAATCTAATTATTATTCTAATAAACATTAAAATTTTCTCTTTAAAGCAGAAAAGTTGTTAAAAAGAAAAGGTTTAAGAAGCAGGGTGTCGAATTGTATAGTAGATGGATTATTTTGCAATAAGGGGGATGAATGTGCATGAATAAGGTAGAAAAAATAGCTATTCAGGATGAATATCCGGATGAATTTGCTTGGTGCTACGGTTGTGGAAGATTGAACACTGAAGGTCATCATATTCGCACGGTTTGGGAAGGCGAAGAAACCGTTACTTTTTATGAATCAGGAGATAAATTCACTGCTATACCAGGATTCGTATATGGTGGCTTTTTAGCTTCACTTGTTGATTGTCATGGTACCGGATCAGCAGCATTGGCACTCCATAGAAAAAATGGCCATGAGCCAGGTGATAGTGTGGAACCGCCAAGATTCGTTACCGCGTCATTACATGTGGATTACCTGAAACCGACGCCACAAGGGGTACAGCTAAAAGCTGTTGGCAAGGTAGAAGAAATTCACCCAAAGAAATTCAAAGTTCACGTGAAATTATATGCTGGGGATGAGCATGTAGTTAATGGAGAGGTAGTAGCTGCTTATATGCCAGCTAGTTTTGTTAAATAACAATTTTATTTAGTCATCAGAGTTAGTTTTCAACACTAAATTTCAATAGTGCAAATACGAAAACTTAATAATAGAAGTAATTCAAGAACCACAAAAGAAAATACATTAAAAGGAGTGAGAAAAATGTTTGACGCTCAAGCTTTTGGAATGAAGTTGAAGGAACTACGAGAGTTAAATGATTATTCAATGTTGTCATTAGGCAGAAAAATTGGCACGTCCGCAAGCCGTATTAAAAGTTGGGAGATGGGAGAAAGTGTTCCATCCGCAAGCTGGATTGTAAAGTTAAGCGGGGTGCTACAAGTGTCGGCCGATGAATTACTATTGAATGTAATGGACGAATCAGCTGAGCAAAAAGAAGATAAAGACAAATTTAAAAAACGTAAAGTATTACTTAGAGATATTCATTTATTATTGCCTGAACTTAACAAACAGGACTTATTAGAACTTTATACTTTGGCTGAATTAAAGGCGATGCAAAAAGAGGTTACTTCTTAAATTCATTAAATGTTTGTGATCAAGCATGGTCAGATTAAATTTACTTAACACCTTCCTAAATGATAAAGGAAGGTGTTTTTTTGTTAAGAAAATATATGCTTTAAAATAAAATTTTGTTTTTAAAGTATATATTAGTTGAATGTTTTACCAGAAAGTAAATTGAAAAACATTCTTTTACTGTTTATTTCTTCTAAAAATGTGTATGGACATTTGTAATATTTGAACGCTCAAACCTCTATTTTCACCCTCAAATTTAGTGAAATAACCTCTTTTTGCAAGGAAATAAAAAAAAATGGAGACAATTTCTTTATGTTCTTTGAGCATGAAGCGCTTCAGAAATGAGTGATTGGAGTTATATTCCAATTCCTGTGATAGTAGTCATGACAACCTTTTTGAACACTTTGAAAAAAATTTTTACAGAAAAATGTATAAAATGACAGAATATTGCCAACTATTGTAACAGGATTGATACCCCCCCTACATCGTTTAGAAATATTCATGCAATGTGGGGATGTTAGAGTTATCCGTGTTAGTGAAAAGGAGGTCGTTTTTAACGATGAGAAAACAATTGATTGCACTAGCAGCAGGTTTTTTAATATTAGGATCTGCAACAATGACAGCGCAAGCTGCATCTGTTAGTTATACTGTTGAAAAAGGTGATACACTTTGGGCTATTGCACAGGCCAACAACATTTCAGTCGAAGACTTGCAAGCATCTAACCTGCTAGATTCTTCTTTAATCTTCCCAGCGCAACAACTAGAATTAGAATCTAAATCTGATAAAAAATCAGATGACACATATACTATTAAAAAAGGTGATACACTTACAAAAATCGCCGAAGAAAATGAGGTTACTATAGCGGATTTGATGAGTTGGAATAATTTATCAAGCGATTTAATCTTTGCAGGAGATACACTCGCATTATCGGCTAAGGCAACTTCAAATATTACAAAAGTTCAACAAACGCCTGCTCAAACACAAGAAGCACCACAAGCAAAACAAACAAAACAAGCTCAATCAACATCTACACAATCAGCAACAGCAACACCTCCTCAAGGTGGTAAAACAATGACTGTACGTGCGACTGCGTACACTGCATATTGTACTGGTTGTTCAGGTGTAACAGCTACTGGTTATGATTTACGTGCAAATCCAGGAGCAAAAGTTATTGCAGTTGACCCTTCTGTTATCCCATTAGGTTCAAGAGTGTGGGTTGAAGGTTATGGGGAGGCAATCGCTTCTGATACGGGTGGCGCTATTAAAGGAAACCGTATTGATGTATTCATCCCAGATAACAACAAGGTTTATCAGTGGGGCGTACGTAATGTCACAATCAAAGTTTTAAACTAAACTGATAAGCTATATAAAATGTACCTCTCATGTCGAAAAAATTTCGTTGTGAGAGGTACTTTTTTATTCGCTTTTCTTGAAAAAGAGAGTCATTAGCATTCCTCATACATAATTTTCAACATTTTAGCCATCCTTTTATAAAAGGAGTGGTATTCAATGAGAGTAAAAAAATCGCAATGGATGTTACTAAGTATGACATTATTGCTTGGTGCTTGTTCGTCTAATAAAGAAGTTTATAAGGAAGTAACCGCAATTCCAGCTGAATCTGCACATGCAATGTTCGTTAATAGTGAAGGTAAATCTATTGGTGAAGCAGTTTTAACTGAAACAGAAGAAGGTGTTAACATCGGAATTGCTTTACAAGGGTTAGAACCTGGTGAGAAAGCGATTCATATTCATGCAGTCGGAAAATGTGAAGCGCCTACATTCGAGTCGGCAGGTATGCACTTTAATCCAACAGATAAGCAACATGGATATCTAAATCCAAAAGGGTACCATTTAGGTGATTTACCAAATTTACAAATAGATAAAGATGGTACAGTTGATTTAGAATTTTCGACTAAAGCATTTACTTTAAAACAAGGAGATAGTCGTTCTATTTTAGATGGAGATGGTAGTGCTTTTGTTATACATGAATCATCAGACGATTATAAAACAGATCCATCAGGGAATTCTGGTAAGCGAATAGCGTGCGGGGTTATCAAAAAATAGTCGATTTGTGAAAAAAATAAGAATTTAAGCAACGAATTCAGCATTTTTTGCGTTACAACTGTATAGTAGTAGTATAAGAAGTTGACGTAAAATGGGTGGTTGCGAATGAAACTAAACAGATCGACAATTTTTCAATGGCTGAAAATCATTCTTCCGGTACTATTAATGATTTTTGCTATTCATGAAATAGGTAAGATACTTGGGAATGTTAATGGGCAAGAAATTGTTCGAGAGCTAGAGAATTTAGATGTTCGTACTTTAGTATTAATGGCAGCTGTTCCTTTAGCACTTGTATTTCCAATGTTTTTTTATGACTATTTTATTGTAAGAAAACTAAAGCTTAAAAGACCTTTAAGACGTTTGATGAAAGAATCGTTAATTATTAACTCGTTCTCTAATCTAATTGGTTTTGGCGGCTTAATTGGTGTGTTGTTACGAACACATTATTTTAAGAAAAAAGAAATAGATAGTGGTGCCTTTTTCAAAACAATTGCTTCAGTAACTTTATTTTATTTAGCTGGTCTTTCATTATTTGCTTGGGTATTACCAATCTTCTATTGGGATTTCCCATTATTTAATGAACGAAAGATTTTAGTTGTTGCTGTATCAATTATTGGTCTATATGTGCCATTTTTAATTATCAAAGCTATTGTTCAATTAGTTAAAAAAACAACAACACCTCGCCATGTATTAGGTGATGTGGGATTACTAGGTGTATCAGTCTTAGAATGGTTAGGCGCATTTGCATTTATATACTTAATCAGCTATATGCTAGAAGTTCCAATTGGATTTGAACAATTATTGCCGATTTTCATTGTTGCTTCATGTGCTGGTATTGTGAGTATGATTCCTGGTGGTCTCGGATCTTTTGATTTAGTGTTCATCTGGGGAACTCAAAGTTTAAATGTTCCTGAAGAGTCTGTATTATTAATGCTATTATTTTACCGCGTAGGTTATTATATTATTCCTTTTTTAGCGGGGCTTGCTTTGTTCCTTCGAGAGCTATGGGGGAAATTAAATGCCGGTTTTAATAGTGTTCCTAATATTATTTTAGAACGTGCTAGTCATATCACAGCTACTGTTCTTGTGTTTTTATCAGGCTTGTTGCTTTTACTATCTTCTGCAGCTCCTGGAGCCATTGAAAGAATTAAGTATGCAAAAGATGTATTATCTTTGCCGATAGTAAACGTATCTCATCAAGTTGCTGTAGCGACAGGATTTATATTGCTAGCATTATCTAATGGTATTTCATACAAGGATCGACGTTCATACCAATTAACATTATTTGTATTATTGTTTGCTGCAGCATTATTTATTTTAAAAGGTATTCAATATGAACAGGCACTATTTATGATTTTTGTAGCTGGACTATTATTTGTATCGAGAGATCGTTTCTATCGTGAAAGTTATATTGTTACATGGGGTCGCTCAATTATAAATGTATCTATTATTTTGGTTATTACAGCATTGTATGTTGGTATTGGCATTTGGGCGAAGCCATCTGCAAAATATCCAATTCCGGAAAGCATGAGACCATACTTTATTACGGATTCGGGTGATCTATTTCGTAGCGCTTTTATCGCTTTAATTGTTGTAACCATTGTTGTATTAATAGAAGTTTGGTTAAGGAAAGTGACACAATTTAAGAAAATATCTTCATTCCAGCATGAGAAAGAAATATTTTTACATCTCAATAAATATGGTGGTAAAGAGCTATCACACCTTATTTTTTTACATGATAAATATATTTTTTGGAATAAGAAGAAAACTGTTTTATTCCCTTATCAGGAAAGTGCCGATAAACTAGTTGTTCTTGGAGACTTGGTTGGAGAAAAGGCGGATTTTGCGGAAGCGATTGAAGAGTTTGTTGCGCATGCTGATTACTACGGTTATACGCCAGTCTTTTATGAAGTAAGCGATCAGTTTGTACCTTATCTACATGGCTATGGCTACAATTTCTTTAAATTAGGAGAAGAGGGCTATATAGATGTTGAGAAACTTGTATATTCAAAAGATGATGCAAAGTCCGTTAGTAAGCTGACAAATAGTTTAGAGCAGGAAGGCTATTCTTTTGAAATCATACAACCTCCATTTCAAAAAAATTTGCTGAAAGAATTGCGCACCTTATCAGATGAATGGCTGGATAATCGAAAGGAAAAGGGATTCTCACTTGGTTATTTTAACGAAGATTACTTACAATTTGCACCACTCGCTGTTGTAAAAAATGGTGAAGCGCAAGTTGTAGCATTTTCAAATATCATCCCGTTATATGACGAAGAACAGACTATTTCGATTGACTTAATGCGTTCGAAAAAGACGGATCTTCCAACAGGAATAATAGATTATTTATTCCTCAATATCTTCATCTGGGCAAAGAGTGAGAATTTCAAACATTTAAATGTTGGTATGACACCACTTTCACATATTGGGGTTTCCAAGTATGCGACGTTAACAGAGAAAATTGCTGCAGAAATTATATTTAATGGGCAAGAATATTATAATTTCCAAGACGTGCAACATTTTAAAGAGAAATTCGCAAATACATGGAAGCCTAAATATTTGGCTTATCGAAAACGAGCCTATTTACCTTTTACAATGTTACAAATTATGATTTTAATAGGCGACAATAAATACGCTACAATGAGAGAGCAAGTATCTGAAATTAAAAACTCTCGTAAACGATAATATAACCATAAAACCTTAGAGTCATTTATACGATTCTAAGGTTTTATTATAATTAAAGAAGTAAGAAAATTCTTATAAAGGAGTGATTTTGTTGATAGGCGAATCCATTTTACGATTACAAAACGTTGAGATGTCTTTTGGTAATAAGCAAGTCTTAAATGGTATTAATCTAGAAGTAGGTAAGGGACAAATTATTGGTTATATAGGTCCGAATGGAGCAGGTAAAAGTACGACGGTAAAATTAATGCTTGGGTTAATTGAAGGCTATTCAGGGAAAATTGAAATTTTCGGTAAGGATATTGCTGATGGAGATTATACATATAAAAAACGGATTGGCTATGTGCCTGAAACGGCAGAGCTATATGATCATTTAACGGCTGCAGAGTACTTGACCTTTACTGGAGAAATGTACGGTTTAGGACGAGAGGAAGCTGAGAAAAAAGCATATCAATTGATGTTCCAATTTGGGTTAGAGCATGCTTTTCATCAACGCTTAACCTCTTTTTCAAAGGGGATGCGTCAGAAGGTGCTGATTATTTCGAGCGTATTGCATAATCCCGATCTATTATTTTTTGATGAACCTTTAAGTGGGTTAGACGCAAATAGTGTACTCGTTGTGAAGGAGGTTTTAGCAAAGCTTGCTGAGGAGGGGAAGACTGTTTTTTATTCTTCTCATATCATGGAAGTTGTTGAGAAGATTAGTGATCGAATTGTGCTTTTAGTTAATGGTTTAGTAGTAGCAGATGGTAGTTTCGAAGAGTTACAACAGCAAGGCAAGGAGGGGACTCTAGAAGAAATATTCAATCAAATGACAGGATTTAATCAGCAGGTTGAAATTGCTGAGCGTTTTGTCGAGATTGTGAAAGAAGGTCGAGTACATGAATGATTTTAAATCGTTGAGAGTACTCGATGCGTTCCGATGGATTTTTGAGAAATTCGATATCGATTATCCAATTATGAGGAAACTGATTCAATTGAAACTAACGATGGACAGTCGTCGAATACCGGCTATTTTCAATGGACAAAAGCAGAAAAAAGAGGGTAATCAGTTTATTAAATCACTCTGGATATATCTTTTATACGGACTCTTATTGTTAACCCCTTTTTTATTTTTGGAAAATCAATATATGTTTGCGTCGAGCATTTTATTTACTATGCTAATGTTCATTACAATTACGACGATGGTGTCTGATTTCTCAGCAGTATTGTTAGATGTGCGTGACAAAAATATATTACAGCCAAAACCCGTCAGTAATCGTACACTGAATGCGGCTAAATTAATGCATATTGTAATTTATTTAGCATTGTTGGAAGGTGCATTTGTCATTATTCCACTTGCTGTTGGTATATATCGATTCGGTATTTTTTACGGGCTCATTTTCATCATTAGTATTGTTTTTATTAGTTGTTTTGTCGTTGTCATTACTGCCTTCACATATTTATTTATTCTACGTTTCTTTAGTGGTGAAAAACTGAAGGATCTTATCAATTATGTGCAAATATTTTTAGCTGTCGCAGTTATGCTTAGCTATCAAGTAATGGCAAATTCATTTGAGTTAACTCAAATGAATTTACAGTATATGTTTACATGGTGGCATGTTTTTTTACCCCCTCTTTGGTATAGTGCCTTTTTTGAAGTAATGTTAAACCAAGATTACTCGATAAATATGCTTATATTAATGGCATGTGGTATTGTTATTCCTTTGCTGATGCTGCAATTATATATTAAATTGATGCCAGTATTTGAGCGAAGCCTCTCAAAATTGTTGAGTGATTCTGTACGTACAAAAGGTAAATCCCACCTATTTGAGGAATGGACTTCGAAGGTATTATGCCGTAATTCTCAGGAGCGTACATTTTATCGATTTGCATCACTAATGATTCGGCAGGAACGAGAATTTAAATTGAAGGCATATCCACAAATAGGTTTTGCCATTGTTATTCCATTTGTCATGTTTTTTAATGAAGTACGAATCTATTCTTTAAAAGAAGCCATGGCAAATGAAAATGTGTATCCTTTGTATTTTAGTGCGCTTATGATTCCGACTGTTGTTCATTTGTTGAAGTTTTCAGGGGCATATAAAGGTAACTGGATTTTTAGAGCAACACCGATTAGCAATTCGAAAATGTTTTATAGTAGTACACTAAAAGCAGCAATTGTAAAGTTGTTCTTCCCGACATTTACTCTGTTAAGCATTGTATTTATTGCCATGTTCTCATGGGCAATAATTCCGGATTTACTTATAATTTTATTAGTTGCAGTTATGATGACATTGCTTTCATATGTACTTTTGAATGGAGAAGTATATCCTTTTTCAAATTCTCATGAACTAACACAAGATAATAATACGTTAAAGATTTTTGTAGCAATGTTTGCCATTGGTGCATTTGCTTTAGTCCATTATTTAATCGATATGATTCCATATGCTAAGTTGATATATATACTGATATTAATAATTGCGGTTGTTATTGGATGGCGTCTTGTTTTTGGAGAAAAGAAAAATCACGGTCACTCTTAGAGCGACCGTGATTTTATTTTGTTTCTTTAAAAGAGATTGGAGTAGGTTCTATATTTAAGTCTGGTTGAATAGGCTTAAATTCTAACAATGCATCTTTGGATAGTGGAGATGATGAACGAACTTGTTCAATTTCTAAACGAAGCCTTTCAGTTTCAGCTATAAAACTTTGTTGTTTCAGTTTTTCAAGCTCAATTTCATCTTTTAGTATAGAATGTTTAATTCTCAAGCGATCATTGAAAGCTTTCGATGAAATAGCGACAATTGGGATTAACATTGCGAAAATGGGAATTATATAAGGGCTCATGAGCAATCTCCTTCAGTTGTATAATGTTTACATTATTATACTGTAAATTGTTGGATTTAGATTCATATTTATAAAATAACAGAAAATTTAAATTAATTAGGTTATAATCATTGATTTTATGTGGAGAAAATTGTAATATAAAAAAACCATAAAAAATATTTTTAAAAGGGGGATGCTAATGAAAGCATCAAGATTTGAAACGTACTTAGTAGATCAGGATTTTGAGGTTCAAAAAGAAGAGGAAAAACGTGAGGAGATTTGCCATGAGAATAATAGTGAGCAATATCCTGAAGGTTTTTTTACGGAGTTATAATTATTAAACAGCCGTATTTAAGGGCTGTTTTTTTTATGAAACGGGAATTGATTTTACATAATTTAGTTAATTTACATCAAATTCAAGAGATTTAAAATATACGAGTAATTTTAAGAGCTCCATAAACAATGTTAAGTCACTAAACTTTTATTCGTTTCTTAGTAAAATTATTTACAGGAAATTATAATAGGACAGAAAAGCTTAGTTGGAAATCTATTCATTTTTGCAGTATGATGTGATTCAGATGAGGTGTATAACATGACAATTGATGAACAAATAGTAAATTGGTTTGAGTATTTTCATGCGAACCCTGAAATTAGCTGGGAAGAACATGAAACAACAAAAAAAATCGCGTCTATATTAGATGAGTTGAGTATTTCTTATAAACTTCTTGGTGATGTACCAGGTTTACTAGCAGAAATCGGTGAAGGGGAAGATGTAGTAGCGGTACGTGCCGATATTGATGCTTTATGGCAAGAAGTTGATGGTGAATGGCGTGCTAATCATTCATGTGGTCATGATGCAAATATATCGATGGTGTTAGGCGCACTATTACATTTAAAAGAGCAAAAGCAAAAGTTAAATCACCGTGTTCGTTTTATCTTCCAACCTGCTGAAGAAAAAGGAAACGGTGCTGTTGCTACCTTTGAAAGAGGGGCAGTTGAAGATGTAACTCATTTATTTGGTGTGCATTTACGTCCTATTGAGGAACTTAAAATAGGGCAAGTATCTCCAGCTATCCACCATGGAGCAGCAGTATTCTTAGAGGGCAGTATCCATGGAACAGATGCCCATGGCGCACGACCACATCAAGGACAAAATGCTATTGATGTTGTAGTAGCTATCCAACAAATGGTGAAGAATATTTATATATCTCCATTTGAGCCAAATTCAGTGAAATTAACGAAAATTGTAGCAGATGGTGGGAGTATCAACATAATTCCAGGTAGTGCAAACTTCACAATGGATGTTCGCGCGCAGAAAAATGTTGTATTAAAAGATATGCAATCTAAAGTTGAACATGGATTAGAAGCAATTAAGCAACAATTTAATGTGGATATTACTTGGAATTGGGTGGATTTAACACCAGGTGCTGAAGTATCTTCAGAGGCTGCAAAAATGGCAGAAGAAGCGATTGTTGAAGTATTAGGTAAAGAGTATCTAACTCCACCAGTTGTAACACCAGGTAGTGATGATTTCCACTTCTACACAGTATTAAAACCAGAATTAAAAGCGACAATGATCGGTATTGGCGCTAATTTAGCGCCAGGATTACATCATCCTAAAATGACTTTTGAAAAAGAAGCATTACTTGATGCTGCTAAAGTTTTATCGAAAGTACTTTCAAAAACTCTAGTAAAATAATTTAAAAACCTATGCGAAGGAATTCTTTGCATAGGTTTTTTATTTTTTAGTAATATCTGTTAGATGAATTTTGCTAGTTTATGAATAATAAATGATAGCGTTTTCAAAAAAGGTTTGACTCAAAAAGAAGTGGCTATTACTATTATTATAATAGTGATTATTTATAGACTATTCTAAACTATTTATATTTTCGCAAAGGGGTTGTGAGAAATGAAAAAGGAGATAAGTGCAGGTTGGGCTGGTTTAACATTTTTGATTATGATTATCACAATGTTAGTGACAGTCGTGGTGTTAGATCAAAGTCCACATGTGCCGCTAATTGTGGGGACAATTGTAGCGGCGATTGTTGCTTGGAAACATGGTTATAAATGGACAGAGATTGAAGGCATGATGTATAAGGGGATACGACTTGCGTTACCAGCAATTGTGATAATTATGTTAGTCGGATTGACGATTGGTGCATGGATTGGTGGAGGAGTCGTAGCGACGATGATTTTCTACGGTTTGAAAATTATTTCACCAGCATGGTTTTTAGTAACGATTATGCTTATCTGTTCAATTGTGTCACTGGCTATCGGAAGTTCATGGTCGACAATGGCTACAATTGGTGTAGCTGGAATGGGTATTGGTTTAAGTATGGGTATTCCTGCAGCAATGATTGCAGGGGCGGTTATTTCGGGCTCTTATTTTGGTGATAAGATGTCTCCGCTTTCTGATACGACGAATTTAGCTGCGGGTTTAACAGATACAAATTTATTTGATCACATTAAGCATATGTTTTATACAACAATTCCTGCGTTACTTATTTCGTTAGTTGTATTTGGCATACTTGGTCGTCAATTTGCGTCATCTACAATGGATATTGGGAAAATTGAAGGAACATTAAGCGTTTTACAAGAAAGCTTTGTTATTTCTCCGTGGTTATTATTAGTACCGGTTATTGTAATTGTATTGGTAGCGAAAAAGGTACCTGCTATCCCTGCTTTAATTGTTGGTATTTTGTTAGGATTTATAGCTCAAATTTTCGTGCAAGGCGGTGCACCAGCAGACGCAGTAAATGCCTTACAAGAAGGATTTAAACTAGAAACTGACAATGAAATGGTCTATGAGTTGTTTAATCGTGGCGGCTTAGATTCAATGATGTTCACTGTTTCTATGACTCTTGTTGCGATGACTTTTGGTGGTGTATTAGAGTATTCTGGTATGCTTCAATCAATGATGAATATTATTGTGAAAGCTGCGAAATCAACGGGTAGCTTAGTAGCTGCAACAATTGCTTCTTGTATTACAACAAATGCAACTTGTTCGGAACAATACATATCTATCGTTGTACCTTCTCGTATGTTCGTTAAGGTTTATAAAGATAGAGGACTGCACTCTAAAAACTTATCACGTACTTTAGAGGATGGCGGTACATTGACTTCTGTGTTTTTCCCATGGAATACGTGTGGTGTATTTATACTAGCGACACTAGGTGTAAGCGCTTTTGAATATGCGCCTTATGCGATATTGAATTTTACAGTACCAATTCTTTCAATTATTTATGGATATATTGGGTTTTCAATCGTTAAATTAACGCCGGAAGAACAGGCATTAATAAAGAGTAATGAAGCGAAGTTAAAAAAGGAAGAAGATTTAAATAGTGTACCTGCACTAGATTAATAGGCAAAAGCCTTCTAGCATATTTGATGTCTAGAAGGCTTTATTAATTGTATGTGGAAAAATTCAGCTCATATAAACTGCGTGGTCGACCTTGCTGATATGTCATCTCTTCTCCAACGATTTTAGCGTAGTTATGTTCAACAAGTTTTTTTAGAATACGCTCTGTTGTTCTCCGTGTTACTTGTAAATGCTCGGATAAATCATGAGCTGTAAATTGTAACGACTGTCTCGCTTTACTAAAGGCCATAATTTTAGAAATGTTGAGTGGGCTAAGTTTTGTTTCCTTCGCCATAAGGACAATATAAGGATCTTTAGCTTGTAATGATAATGTTGAGGCTTTATTAGAAAACGGTCCTTGTAGTTCTTTGTTTTCAGTTAAGATATAAATAGCATTAGGAGATGCATAATTTAAAGCATGTTGTGCATTCCTTTGAGCTTCTAATATAGATTCACCATAACCAAAGACGAGCTTTACCGACTTTTCTGAAACAGTAAAGAAAGACTCAAGTTTGTTTTGGGTAAGTGCATTTTGTAAATGTCCATATGTTGTGAATAATTCAAAACGGCATGTATCTACTTGTTGATATGAAGCATGGATGATAGTAGCTAATTGATCTACCGTTTGTAGTGGATTATGTGTAGCTTCATTGAACTCTATAATTCCGGCAACTGCTTTTGCAGATTCAAATTTTGTTAATTGTGATAAGGATATAGATTCATTTAGATGCCGAATAATTGAACTTTTTGGATCAAGCATACGTATGACAGGAATGCCCAATGCCGTTAATTCATCATAAATAGCATGAATACTCGTTATGACTAAGTCAATTTGCCTTGACTGCCAAAGAGCAATATGATTTGTAAGTAAATGCTTAGTTGGTGTCGATAATTCAATTTCTTGCGTGAAGGGTAATTGCCCTTCAAACTGGATATCATGCAAGACATTTTGTATAAAGGTAGAGCTCATTACATCAATAGATAATCGGTCAATTGTAACATTATGTTTTGCGATGGCAGAAAGAATAGTTGTTGATATCATCGTTTCATCTTGTTTTATATATGTCCAAGGTATTGGCCATTGATGTAATAAGTGTTTAGCATATAAATAAGGCAATGTCCCTGCCAACAGTAGAACATCACAAGGTTTTACTTGTTTCATTAAATTAGGTGTTTCTTCTGGTGAATTGTAAATATAAAAATCTAATTGTATATGTGGTACTTCGTGTGAGATAATATTGAGACGATTCATAAATGCTTTTGAACAAATGACTGCTATTTTTGTTGACATAGAATATGACTCCTTTGTTATATTTTTTTATTAATTAACGACTATTTAACGACAACTATAACAGCTCGTAAATAAAAAGAAAAGAGTGAATATAAATGAAAATTACTGAAATTGAAATTTTTGCTATCGAGCTACCTTTAATTGAACCATTTATTATTAGTTATGACACATATCCATCAATGCCCTCTATAATCGTGAAAATGACTACGGATGAAGGTATTATAGGTTACGGTGAGTCTGTCCCCGATGAACATGTAACAGGGGAGACTTGGGAAAGCACTTATGCTGTATTAAAAAACCAACTTGCACCATTAATGATTGGTCAAGATCCAATGGCTTTCGAAAAGATTCATGCATTAATGGACAAGGCAGTTTATCAAGTACCTGCAGCAAAGGCAGCGATTGATATTGCTTGTTTCGATATAGCTGGTAAAAAATTAGATGTACCAGTCTACCAACTAATTGGTGGGCGTTATCATGAGAAGTTCCCAATAACACATGTACTAAGTATTGGTACACCTGAAAAGATGGCAAATGAAGCAGAAGAGCGTGTGAGACAAGGCTACCGCTCATTCAAAATGAAGGTTGGAACAGAAGTCTTGAAAGACGTAGAACGTATTCAAGCGGTACGTGAGCGTGTTGGGTTTGATATCGCAATCCGAGTAGATGTCAATCAAGGATGGGAAAATAGTTCCACAACTTTACGCGGTTTAAGAGCATTACGTGATGTTGATTTAGATTGGTTAGAGCAACCTGTTGTTGCGGACGACATTGATGCGATGGTAGAAATAAAATCTAAAACAGATATTCCTTTAATGATTGACGAAGGCTTACATGGTGTAAAAGAAATGCGTGAAATTATTGCTAAACGTGCTGCTGATAAGGTCAATATTAAACTGATGAAATGCGGAGGTATTTACCCAGCGATGAAATTAGCAACAATGGCTGAAATGGCAGGAATTGAATGTCAAATCGGATCGATGGTAGAATCATCAGTCGGTTCTGCGGCTGGATTCCATGTTGCATTCTCAAAAAAAATCATGACAAGTGTCGAGTTAACAGGTCCATTGAAATTTTCAAAAGATGTGGGTAACTTAAAATATGATGTACCATTTATTTGTTTAAATGAGCGTCCAGGATTAGGCATTGATATAGATGAGGCTATCCTACAAGAACTTTGCCACTACTCGCATGTAGTGAAATAACAATTGGAGGAGGGCTTGAATGAACAGTATATATAAAGGTCATTTAGGTGAAACACCATTTGATATACGCTTATTAGCAATGGAACATTTAGCGATCATACAACAATTACAAACTATTGTTTATAATGCATTACCAGATCAATCCGTGTTACAGCCTCTATCACAAGAAGAATTTGAATATATTCTTCATGGCAACGGCTTAATGATTGGAGCATTTGTAGGAGAAGATTTAATTGCATTCCGTGCACTTCTTGAGCCTGAAATTGATGATGAGCATCTTGGACGTGATTGTGGAGTAGAAGAATCTCTATTACCACTTGTTTTATACCAGGAAATTTCAAATGTTTCGCCTGATTATCGTGGCTTTGGTCTTCAAAAGACATTGGCTAAAGTTATTATGGACCAGGTAGATGTGGAACGTTTTGATTATATTTGTGCGACAGTAAAGCCGTTCAATATTCCAAGCCTAAAAGACAAATTTTCTCAAGGTATGATGGTTGCAGCTTTAAAATTAAAATATGGTGGAAAGCTTCGTTATGTATTTTTCAAAAAAATAACTGAAGAGGTTTTGTCATTCAATGAATCATATAAAGTATTAATGAGTGATACCCCTATGCAGCAACGTCTATTAAAAGAAGGCTGGCTTGGTGTACAAATGTTTCTAGAAAATGACGAATGGATTGTAGAATATAAAAGAATGAAATGAGTATTTGCCACTTCCGATAAGGGAAGTGGCTTTTAAATATAAATACAAGAATATACTATGATGATACAATCTTGAAAAAGGGTTACAATACTTATTGAAGTAAATATATAGAATTAACTGTATTGAGGAGTGAATCTATTGAATAAAATCCCTGTAATATTAGACTGTGATCCTGGTATTGACGACACAATGATGCTAACACTTGCTTTTGCAAGACCTGAGTTAGATATTCGTTTAGTAACAACTGAAGCTGGAAACGTATCGCAAGATAAAACAACGTATAATGCACTTAGTTTCTTAACGTATATTAAACAAGATGTTGAAGTAGCTAGAGGTCTTGATGCTCCTATGTTCCGTACATTAGAAGTGGCTGAAGAGATTCATGGTGAAGGTGGATTAGGCAATGTGAAATGGGCGGAGCCAACTCTACAAACGAGTGATCGCTCAGCTGTAAATGCAATGCGTGAAACACTTTTAGCTAGTGATGAGCCTATGATTATTGTAGCAACTGGCCCATTAACAAATGTAGCAGCGTTATTATTTGCACACCCAGAAGTAAAACCGAAAATAAAAATGATTTCATGGATGGGTGGAGCAGCAGTAGGTGGTAATGTGTCAACAACTGCTGAATTTAATGCTTATGTTGATCCACATGCGGTAGAATTAGTTTTCCGTGCAGGTTTACCGATTGTTATGAGTGGTTTAGATGTAACGCATAAAGCATATATTACCCTTGATGAAATGGAACGATTAAGCAAGTCAGGAACTCCGTTTGCTGAAAAAGTTGCAGAGATGATGAAATTTTATACATTCACACAATCACAAACACCATTTCACGCTCCAAATTTCGAGAAACAAATTCGTGTACATGATGTGTGTGCAGTTGCATATCTTGTTGCTCCAGAGTTATTCCAGGGTGGAGATTACTTTGTAGAAGTGGAGTTGGAAGGCCGTTTAACAGCTGGTTCAACAATTGTTGATTATGTAGGTAAAACAGGTAAAGCGCCAAATGTTAAAGTACTACATACAGTTAATCGTGAAGGATTTATCGAATTATTCTTTAATGCAGTGAATACGATTGGTAAACAATTAGCTTAAGGAATAAGTATTTAAAAACTACTTGATATCTATTTAGATATCAAGTAGTTTTTTTGTTTTTAATAGTAGTATTTGATAACACTCATAAATATATTAAGTAAAACAGTGATTGAAAAAATAGTAAAAACATAATAATCAAATGTTGTAACTAGATTGATAATAGAAAAAGGTTTTGCCCCCAATATTAAGGATTTTAATTGTTAGTGGGAACATATCGCCTAAAGCATTCTAGATGATGTAGTTTCGAATGAAATACAAAGTGTCCTAAGAATTTTGATTGAGTTTAATGTCACAAAAACCATATTTCCATCATTAGATGAAGTAGGAGAAGACAATGCAATTAATACAGGCTTTCTATATGAAGAAGGAAATAAAAAAATGTATCCGCTTACACGTCTGTCGTGTGGCTTTATATGTATGATAATCAGAATTATAGAGGGAGTTGACTTCTATGTGAAAACAATATGATAGGTATATGGAGATGCACTTATTGAACAGTTACTTTGAGGTAGAAAAATAGCCGAAGGAGGAAGATGAGATGAAACGTAGCTTTAAAGACGATTTTAATATGTTAGCAATGCTTTTAATTCCAATAGGTGTTGCGGTTAATCTAGTAGGGTTCCAGGTTGCTAATGTATTAAAATTACCTATCTTTTTAGATACCATTGGCACAATTTTAATCGGTGTAGTGGCAGGGCCTTGGGTAGCGCTTTTAGCAGGACTTATTACAAATTTAATTAATGCTATTTTTAATCCTATTTATTTACCGTATGCGTTAACATCTATAGCAATAGGGATTGGTGCAGGTTATTTATCTAAGTTTGGTATGTTCAAACAAATTGGTAAAGTGATTATTTCAGGTATTATTATCACATTTATTGCTGTCATTGTATCTGCACCAATAACCGTTTTAGTTTTTGGTGGCGCTACAGGTAATACATCAGCAATTATTACGGCGACATTTTTAGCAGCAGGCCAAGAGTTATGGACTGCAGTATTCTCTTCTTCATTTATTACAGAAGTAGCTGATAAAGTAGTCTCAGTATTAATTGTATACTTCATTGTTAAAAGTATGTCAGATCGTTATTTATCCAAAATGAATTATGGGGAACTTTATATGAAACGTAAACAACGTTAATACTACTAAGCTCTTTCTATTTTCGTTGTCGGTTTATCAATGGAAAGGAAGGGGCTTTTTTCTCTATGATTTAGATTTTAAGACATATTTTTAAGGAGATGCCAATAATGAAACTAAATCCAATATTAAAATTGCATCCATTGACAAAATTGTATTTTACTTTATTTGTAACAATCTCAGTTATTATCATACCTAGTTATATATTTGCATTTACTTGGTTTCCTATACTACTTGTGATAGCTATTATTGCGGGAGTAGGAAAACAATATTTAGACATTGTTGTGAAAGCATTAGTGTTTTTACTGGGAATCGTTTTTATAATGCAACTTTTTTTCTATCCAGGAGACCAAGTTATAGGTGAATGGTGGATATTTGAGATAACTAAAGAAGGGTTACAGTACGGACTCGTACTAACTTCACGTGTGTTAGCAATGGGTTCAGCTTTCATACTTTTTTTCAGGATTACAGAAATACGTGATTTCGTAAAAGCGCTGGAGGATTTGGGTATGCCACCCATGGGTGCGTATATTGTATTATCAACGCTACAAATAATTCCTGAAATGAAACGCCAAGCAAATACTATTATGGAAGCGCAAAAGACTCGAGGAGTGGAAACGGAAGGATCACTTTTGATACGTGCAAAGGCATTTATACCAATATTAACGCCTCTAATTTTATCTTCTATTGCAAGTACGGAGGAACGTGCTATCACGCTTGAATCACGTGCATTTTCTGCGCCTACTAAAAAAACGAGCCTACATAAGTTAAAGAATAGTAGCTCTGATAGGACAATACCAATTGTATTACTTATTTTGATGATTAGTCTTATTGTTTGGAGGTTTTTCTTATGAAAAATATCATTGAAATAAAAAATATGTCGTATCGTTACCCTGTTAGCGATGATTTTTGTTTGAAAAATATTACATTTTCAATTCAAAAAGGAGCATTTACAGCCATTGTTGGAAATAATGGAGCTGGAAAAACAACGCTGTGCAATGCGATACGTGGTTTTGTTCCACATTTTTATAAAGGTGAATTAGCAGGAGAAGTTATTGTAGATGGCAAGCAAATTGTAGATTATCAACTTGGACAACTAGGTGGAAAGATTGGCTATGTATTTCAAAATCCTTTCAGTCAAATTTCTGGTGTAAAAGATTCTGTTTTTGATGAGGTTGCATATGGTTTAGAAAACTTAGGTGTACCAGTAGAAGAAATAATACAAAGAGTTGAAGATGTATTAAAACTAGTGAACATTGAACATTTAAGAGAAAAAAATCCATTTGAATTATCTGGAGGACAAAGGCAACGTGTTGCGTTAGCCGCCATTATTGTAATGGATCCAGACATTTTGGTAATCGATGAACCGACATCTCAGTTAGATCCCATTGGTACTGAAGACATTTTTAATGTTATTCGTATCATGAAAGAACGAGGTAAAACGGTATTACTTGTAGAGCACAAAATGGATTTAATTGCAGAGTATGCCGATAATATATTAGTACTCCATGAAGGATCACTTGTTATGCAGGGACCTGTAAGAGAGGTTTTTTCAGATTCCAAGTATTCAACATATAATATTCAATACCCATACGTTACTGAAGTGGCTTTAAATCTTAAAGAGATGGGTGTTCCATTAAAATTTATCCCTATTCAAAATGAAGAACTACCGAAATCTTTAGAGATAGAGTGGGAGGAAAATAATGACTAATATAAAAATAAGTAATGTAAGTTATTCATATCCAGATGGAACTCTAGCTTTAGAAGATTTTTATTTGTCTATATTAAGTGGAGAGCGTATTGCTATTATTGGACAAAACGGTGCAGGGAAAACAACAGCTGTAAAATTAATGAATGGATTATTAAAGCCAACTAAAGGAAATGTTTTAGTCGACGATATGGATACAAATGAATACAAAACAGCGCAAATTTCTAGAAAAGTAGGTTATGTTTTTCAAAATCCTGATGATCAAATTTTTCATAATAACATAGAATCAGAAGTACGTTTTGGACCTAAAAATATGGGCTTTCCTGAAGAGAAAGTAGACAAACTAACGGATTGGGCAATGGATTTATGCGGTGTGAAAAAATTTAATGATGAGAATCCATATAATTTACCTTATTCTGTCCGCAAGTTTGTAACAATTGCATCTGTTTTAGCAATGGATTCGGATGTTATTATTTTAGATGAACCCACTGCAGGCCAAGATAAGGTTGGTTTAGAACGTTTGGTACACATTTTAGAAGTACTTGAAGAAAAGGGAAAAACGGTTATTACAATTACACATGATATGGAGTTTGTAAGTGAATATTTTGATAGAATTGTTGTTATGGCGAATCGTAAAATAGTTGTAGACGATAATGTAAATCAAATTTTTTATAACCCTGATGTTCTAGAAATGAGTATGTTAAAGCCTCCTGCCGTAACAAAAATGGCTAAATTATTATCCTTATCGGATGGTATAACTACGCAGGCCCAGCTTCTAGCTGCCATTTCCGAAAAAGTTAAGCCATAAAGGAGCAAGTTAAATGAAGACTAAAAAAATAATAGTAGCAGGTAGTATTAATATTGACCTTGTATATGAAGTACCTCATATAGTAAAAGAAGGTGAAACAATTCACAGTACGAAACATGATCTGTATTTTGGGGGGAAAGGAGCTAACCAGGCAGTTACTGCAGGGCAGCTAGGTGCAGACGTCCAATTTATCGGGAGTGTTGGAGCCGATGACCATGGCATTCGTGCGAAAGAGAATATGGAGAGAAAAGGTGTTAAAACTGAAGCGATTTCTTCTCAAGGCGCAACAGGCCAAGCAATCATTCAGCTTTCTGATGTTGGTGAAAATTCGATTGTTCTATTCCCAGGAGCCAATTTCCTTGTAACACCTGAGCAGATCCAAGAATCAGAAGCTGCTTTTAAAACAAGTGATATATTGCTATTACAGTTGGAGATACCTATTGAAGCAGTAGAAAAGGCTGCAGAGCTTGCATATGCAAATGGGGCGAAAATCATCTTAAATCCAGCACCTGCACGAAATATTCCAGATTCACTGTTACAGAAAGTATCAATATTAACACCTAATGAAACAGAACTTGAATTGTTAACAGGAATTTCAGCAGATTCGGAAGAAAACTTGCAAAAGGCATGTTCTATAATGATAGGAAAAGGAGTACAAGCAGTAGTCGTAACGCTTGGAAGTAAAGGTGCGTTTTATATGACTTCCGAAGAAAGTGGATTCATAGCAGCTGAAATGGCAAAAGCAGTGGATACAACAGGAGCAGGGGATTCTTTTAACGGAGCTTTAGCGGTTGCATTATGTCATGGAGATTTGCTTACAGATGCTATTGCATACGCTTCAAAAGTAGCGGCATTTGTAGTTACTGAAATGGGTGCTCAACCAGATATCCCAAGTACTTTATGTAGATAATTAATTTTAAAGATAAAAGCCTTACCTAAAGTATAGATAAATACTTTAAGTAAGGCTTTTTAATACTTTAATAAAATATTCGATCTTACGTTTCTATATCCTCTTTCGAGCGTGCGTATCTCCGTTTAGTAGAAGAGGTTGATTTTGTTCCATGATGATTGTCTTCATCCTTCACTTTATCATTCAATTCTTCAACAGGAATGGCGTCAACTGTTTGCATATCTTCATGCAAATCGAACAAGCTAATGGAATCTGTATCGACAACATCAGGATTATCTAGATAGGGCAAATCAGTGAAAATCTTTTTATCAGCTGGAATTTCAGGTCTCTCCATTTAGTCACACTCCCTTGTATATAGAAGTGTGCTCGAACTTGTTTATGATTATGCACCGAATGCCATTTGATAAAGTAAATATAAATTTAAGGAAATTACGATTGCAGCAACTATCCAGCCAACAATTGTAGTAATTTTATAATTTACAAGCTCGCCCATGATTCTTCTATTACTTGTAAAGATGATAAGGGGAACGAGTGCAAATGCGATACCAAATGATAATATGACTTGGCTTAATACCAATGCATAAGTTGCATTAACACCAAATGCAATAATAGCAAGAGGAGGCAACATCGTAATTGCTCGTCGTAAATAAATTGGGATTTTTCTTCGTATAAACCCTTGCATTACGATATCTCCAGCCATCGTACCAACTGAAGAACTTGCTAGACCAGCAATCAATAATCCGAGTCCAAAAGAAATACCAGCCATCGGTCCTATATATTGTGTTAAACCTTCAAATGCCACATCTAAATCTTCAACAGCAATACCTTTGTTAAAGAACACGGCAGCTGCAACAATTAACATACTCATATTAATTGCTCCTGCAATTATCATAGCAATGACAATATCAATTAATTCAAAATGGAAAATTTTTCGTTTTTCTTCATTGGTACGGCCAATAACACGACTTTGTGTTAATGAAGAATGTAAATAAATTGCATGAGGCATTACAGTTGCTCCTAAAATACCTGTTGCAAGTAAGATGGAATCTACACCCTCAAATCGTGGTGTGAAAATACCTGAAATGACACCACCCACATCTGGCTTCGCCATAAATGTTTGAAAGGCAAATGCTGCAACGACTATTAAAACCATTCCAGATATGCCTGCTTCAAATGCACGATATCCACGACGTTGTAATTCTAATATAGCAAATGAACCGGCTGCTGTAATAAGTGCTGCAGGTAACATAGGAATACCGAATATTAAATATAACCCTAGAGCAGCGCCTATAAATTCGGCTAAATCGGTTGCCATAATGACTAGTTCAGCTTGTATCCATAAAAATATTGATGTTTTTTTAGAAAAGTTTTCACGAGCAACTTCCGGTAAGTTTTTTCCTGTAGCAATCCCTAATTTTGCAGAAAGAGATTGGATGAGGACGGCCATTAAGTTTGAAACTGCGATTACCCATAATAGTAAATAGCCATATTCAGAGCCGGCAGTGATATTTGTTGCAAAATTTCCTGGATCTATATAAGCGACAGCAGCGATAAAGGCTGGACCAAGGAAAGGTAAAATGCGTCTGAAGCCTTTCACATCGCCTCTTAATACATCCTCTGCTCTAGGTGCTTCGAAGCGTTTGTAGACATTTTTCTCTCTAGTCTTCGTCATAGTTTCCCACACTCCCAAAAATGTTGTATGAACAATAAAGTTTCCCGGAGGAAACTTTAAGTGTTTAAATTATAATCCTCAATTTGGAAATTGTAAAGAAAAATTTACGATTATCCGAATAAAAAAATCATTAAATTTTCAGTCTTCTTATAGATGGGGAAAACTTACTTTAAAGGGCAGAAGCCACATTGTAACCATCCTGGTACGTCTTTTGAGAAACAACATGTTTTACGAACAGGGATATTGACTAATTTAGATGGATGTTGACCACCAGTATACTTTGCAAATTGAGAGCGCTTTAAGAACTTAGACCATACTTTATCATCCTCTAAAATGTCTAAATCAATACGTGCCTGATCTTCAGTTGCAGGATTAGACAGTAGGGTATGGAAATGCCATAACATATAGCCGAAAATGTTTTCCCACAGCATTAATGGAGAAACAGATGTAATTTTTCGTAATTGCTGAATAATTTCCTGACACTGTGTGAGCAAAATATGTGCAATTACTTCTTCGCGTTCTGAATCATCAACAATGCGCCAATCGTTTTCTTTAATAAAAATGCAAAGCGCTGTTCTCCCAAATTCTTCACGTGCTCCAAAATGGATTGAAGAAACATCGCTATCCCAAACTTCGTCATATGTACTAAGCATGTAAAACTGCATAGCGATGAACATGCCATAGCGTTTTGTGAAATATGAAATCGCAGTAGTTTCTGATGTTACACCACTTATGGCATACATAAGATTCATAAAATCAGGAAGAAATGAATCGTCTTGCAATTGATCTAGCCGGAAGAGAACTGTTGATGGCTCGTCCGTATATACGCTGTATGCATTTAGTTGTTGTCTTTGATCCTTTGATAAAGTACCCATTTAATCACCCCTTACAAACTACTATACAATAAAATTTTAAAGACCTATTGGATAAATATTTAGACTTTCGTAGAAAAAGAAAGTAAAAAAATCTAGAGAATAAAATATAAGTGAATTTTCTATAAAATGCTTGACTATTTATATGATAATGATTATCATTATCATATAAAGAAAAACCTCCTTTACAACATAGCAAGTAGAGAAGGACTTTAATTAGCTACTTTTCTCCAAAATTTAGCTAAACAATACAATGTGTTCTTAAACCCCCCTCAAAAGTTTAAGAATATATCGATAAAACTGGAACGGTAAGCCTTTAATGGCTTACCGTTTTTTGTTTTTCTTAACACTTTCGTATAGAAAAGTAGAAAGTAATTAAGAGTGAGAAATGATTTCTAAAATGAAATTAAAACCTCCTTTAACAAGCTAATAATCATTCCGAAAGATTTTTCTGAAAAGTAAAAAACAGTAATTATTATAGGTGTTTTGAGATGTTATTAATATGAAAAATACACTATAAAATTATATTGAAATACTTTTATTCAAAATAAATATATTGATTATTGTAATGATTATGAATTTTGATAAACGAAAGTTTCGGTGTATGAATTATTTTTACTGTATATCTTCATTTTTCCATATTAATTCCTAATTAATGAAAATAAATAAAATATACCAATTTAAAAAAGTCTATAAACCTATAATAAAGCCCTTATAATGTAAAATTTATGATTAATAAGTTCTGTTGTTCTTCTGAAGTGAGATGATTAGAATTGAATATGTGACATTTTTCGAAACTTTTTTATTAAGACATTTTTGTGAACTTATCGATTTCTCTCCAAACAGATGGTTTCTTAATAATCTGTTTGAAGAATAATCGACAACTGTTTTTACATAACGTATTTTATTAATTAAGTTAGGAAAATATTATTTTCAAAAAGTAGTCTTGGGGTAACGGTTGCTTTTTTATGAGTACTTAATGACAAATTTAGTACGAATAAAGTATTAAGGGAGGTTCCTATATGAGTAAGAAAGATTTATCAAGACGTGATTTCTTAAAAACAACAGGTATTGCAACTGGAACATTAGTAGGTGGCGGCTTAATTGGTGGATTAATCGGATTTGGTTCGAACAAGAATAATTCATCAAACAGCGATAAAAACGCATCTAAAGATCAGGCTGCAAATACGAACAGTAAAGGTAAAATGTTCTTTACTACTGATAAAGAATTCGAAATTTTATCAAATGCAACAGAACGTATTTTCCCTAAAGATGACTTAGGTGCAGGTGCGATTGATCTTGGTGTTCCATATTTTATCGATCATCAATTAGCAGGTAACTATGGCAGTAACTCTAGAGAGTATATGCAAGGACCTTTCTATGCTGGTGAAGCTACTCAAGGTTACCAATCACGTTTAACAAGAGCAGAGATATTCAAACAAGGTGTTGGTAAACTTGAAGCGGAAGCTCAAAAACGCTTTAAAAATGGATTCTCATCACTTGATGATAAGCAAATGGATGAAATTCTAACTGCTTTCCAAAAAGGTGAAGTAGCAATGTCTGGAGTAACTTCTGCATTTTTCTTTACATTACTGCGTTCAGCAACAATTGAAGGAGCATATGCTGATCCAATGTACGGCGGTAACTTGAACATGGAAGGATGGAAAATGAAAGGCTTCCCAGGTCACCAAATGTCATATATCAATGTAATTGAAGAAGATAAATTCCAAAAAATTGCACCTAAACCATTAGGTCAACATTAATACAGGAGGTTAGAAAAATGACTAAAACTATGCCCAAAGTAGACGTTGTAACAGTAGGGGTAGGTTGGACAGGCGGTATCGTCGCAGCTGAAAGCGCGAAAGCCGGTTTGAAAGTCGTAGGTTTGGAACGTGGTGCTAAACGTGGAACAGAAGATTTCATGAACGTACATGATGAATATCGTTACGCAATACGTTATGAATTAATGCAAAACCTATCAAAAGAAACTGTAACTTTCCGTAATAATCGTAAACAAAGAGCACTACCAATGCGCCAATTAGGTTCATTTTTATTAGGTGAAGGTCTTGGTGGTTCTGGTACTCACTGGAACGGTCAAACATATCGTTTCTTGCCATATGACTTTGAAATGAAGACAATGACTGAAAAAAAATATGGTAAAGACAAATTAGGCTCAGATTATTTAATCCAAAACTGGGGAATGACTTATGATGAGTTAGAACCTTATTTTGATAAGTATGAAAAAACAGCTGGTATATCAGGTGAAGATAAAAACCCATTCTGGGGTAAACGTTCAAGCGAATATCCAACACCTCCAATGAAGAAAACCCCACTACTGCAAAAATTCGAGAAAGCAGCTGATAAATTAGGCTACCATCCATACATGGTTCCTTCTGCAAACTTATCAGAAGCTTATAAAAACCCAGATGGCGAACAAATTAATGCTTGTCAATACTGTGGCTTCTGTGAACGTTTTGGTTGTGAATACGGTGCAAAAGCTTCTCCAGAAGTAACAGTTATCCCAACTGCTAAAAAGACTGGTAACTATGAAGTGCGTTGTAATTCAAACGTTATCGAAGTATTAACAAAAGGTGGAAAAGCTACTGGCGTTAAATATATTGATACAATTTCTGGTGAAGAATTTATCCAACCAGCTGATGTAGTTGTTTTAACAAGCTTCATGATGAACAACGCAAAATTACTAATGGTATCTAACATAGGTGAAATGTATGACCCTGCAACTGGTAAAGGTACACTCGGTCGTAACTATTGCTATCAAATCATGCCAGGTGCAACAGGTTTCTTCGATGAACAATTCAATACATTTATGGGTGCAGGTGCTCTTGGTATGTGTATCGATGACTTTAATGGTGATAGCTTTGACCATAGTGATTTAGACTTTATCCATGGTGCTAACATTGCACTTATGCAATTAGGTAACCGTCCAATTGGTAATAACCCAGTACCATCTGATACACCAACATGGGGAGCAGAGTTTAAAAAACAATCTATTATGAACTACACGCGTTCATTAAGTCTTGGCGGTCAAGGTGCATCTATTCCACATAAGGAAAACTTCTTAACTTTAGATAGTACTTATAAAGATGCATATGGACAACCACTATTACAATTAAACTATGATTTCACTAAACAAGATATTGCTTTACACAAATTTATCTCTGATAAATCAGCAGGTATTTTAAAAGAAATGGGCGCTAAAAAGGTTGAAGCACGTGCTCCAATCGATCACTACAACATCGTACCTTACCAATCTACACATAACACAGGTGGTACGGTTATGAGTTTAACTCCTGAAGAAGGTGTTGTTAATAAATACTTACAACATTGGGATTGTGAAAATCTATTTGCAGTAGGTGCAGGTAGCTTCTCTAATAACAGTGGTTACAACCCAACTGCTACAGTAGGTGCGCTAGCTTACCGCTGTGCAGAAGGTGTCATTAAATACAGCAAAAAAGGCGGCTCTTTAGTCTAATTATAAAGGAGGAATAAAGCATGGGATTTAGTTCAATAGGTGTACCAGGATTAATTATTATTTTAGTTATCGTTTTAATCGTATTCGGTCCAAAAAAATTACCTGAAATCGGTTCAGCAGTAGGGAAAACTTTTGCAGAGTTCAAAAAGTCTACTAAAGGCTTAATGGATGACGATGAAGATGTTAAAAAAGAAAAAACAACAACTGATAAAAAAGAAATTTAAGTAGAGGGTGTTCGTATGGATCCGTATGAAGAAAATGGAAAAAAGGTACTTAGCCCTTTGGATTTAATCAGTTCGGATGAAAATGAAACTCCAGAAACAACAGAAGATGCTTCTGTTGAAAATCGAGAGCCATCTCCTACTCCACCAGAGGAAAATGAGGAGGAAAAAGGAAGTTTGGTTAACGAATCTCTTGTTGCTCATTTAGCTGACTTACGAAAACAAATCATAAAAGGTGTTACTATTTTTGTCATATTCTTCATCATTGTATTTGCTACGGTGAATAAATGGCTTCCGTATGTAACACGTGGACATGATTTAGTCATTTTAGGTCCGTTAGAAGTGGTTAAATTCTATATGTCTGTTTCTACCACAATTGCACTTGGTCTTTCACTACCATTCTTAATGCATTTTATTTGGCAGTTTGTTAAACCAGGATTAAAAGAAAATGAAAGCCGCTTTTTAGGATTATATTCTCCTGTAATGTTGTTACTATTTTTAGTAGGGGTTTCATTTGGTTATTTCATTATTAACCCGCTTAGCTATCAATTTCTTATTGGTATAGGTGAATCAAACTTTAATGTGATGATATCAGCTAGTGAATATATTCACTATCTCATCATGACGACTGTTCCAATAGGTTTACTATTTGAACTGCCGATTATAGCTATGTTTTTATCAACGATTGGTATTTTGACTGCATATACAATGAAAAGTATTAGAAAATGGTCATATGTATTTATGGCAGTATTTTCTGCACTTATTACACCACCAGATTTTATGAGTCAATTACTTGTTCTCATACCGATGATTTTACTTTATGAAATCAGCATTCATTTAGTAAAAAGAATCGAAGATAAAAAAGCTCTAAAAGCCAGTTTAGAGAATGTAGATTAATGATAGTCTATTTGTCTGAGTATTAAAAAGTCCTCTATGAAATAATTGCAAATTGCAGTTATTATCATAGAGGACTTTTTTTATTGAATAAATTATTAATAGCATTAAATTAAAACAATTCCGTAGTTGAATATACAATCATCACTTAAGTAATGTGAGCGTCGCTGCTATTGCATTGTCGACAAATGAACGTTGTGGGCGAGATTTCAACATAACTGTTAGACCGATTAACGCTACAATCAGTGCCTGTGCCAAAGGCTTTGCATCTGTGTTGGCTTCCAGCTCACCTGATTGGATTCCCCGCTCGATCGTCTCCTGAAAAATGACGGCTAGATACATTTGATGTTCTCTGGTTAAGATTTCAAATTTCTCATCATGAGGTGCTAGTTCAACCATTGTATTGATACAAAAACAACCTTTACTAAGATCTTCTGCGTATTCTTCAATGACGACATCTGCAAAGAAAATAGAAAATGCCTCTTTTACAGAGGAGTGACTTTGAAGCCTAGTTCGTATATCAGAGGCCCGAGACATTGTATATCTGCGAAGTGCGGCTTCAAATAATTCTTTCTTATCTCCAAAAGTCGAATAAATACTAGGGCGTTGAATACCCATTCTAGAAGTAAGATCACTTAATGAGGTAGCCTCATATCCCTTCTCCCAAAATAACTGCATTGCTGCATCTAAAACTTGATCCTCATCAAATTCACGGGTTCTTGCCATTAAGAATTCACCTCTTCAAGCTTTGATTTTATTAATTGCTTAGGATGTATGTGTAGGTAATTACAATTGCTATTTTCAATACCAATCAGTATGTAATTATTATATTATTAGCCATTCAACATGTCAAACCACTCCCCATTTATTTAATGTAATATTAACTTTAATGCAAATAAGTTGTTGACATAATGAATGTGGTTAAGATATATTTACCAGTAATTATATTGTACCGAACGGTATGTTATAATCAAAAATCCAATATGATTGGGGGTTAAGGTGTGTGCGAAACAGAGACGAATCTAGAAAATGATCCACTCTACACCAAGATAAGTGATAAATATTCCATAACGAAACCTAATTTGAATCAACAGCCATCAATGTCTCGCGCGTTGGCATTATTGTTTGCGATTGCCTGTGGAATGTCTGTTGCCAATATTTATTTTGCACAGCCGTTGCTTGATCAACTATCTAATGAGTTTGGTATTGACCATTCCATTATTGGTGTCGTTATTACCATCACACAGATTTTTTATGGATTGGGCTTACTACTACTCGTACCGCTTGGAGATTTACTAAACCAGCGACGTCTAATTGTCGGCCAGATGCTATTATCTATAACAGCTCTGGTTATAGTTGGTACTGCCTTCTCTAGCATGGTACTTTTCGCAGGTATGGCTTTGGTGGGTCTGCTTGCAGTTGTGACACAGACTCTCATGGCGTTTGCAGCGACCATCGCTTCCCCTATAGAACGAGGTCGTGTCGTTGGCATTGTAACAAGTGGGATAGTCATTGGCATACTTCTCGCACGGACTTTTGCTGGTATATTAACAGATCTTGCGGGTTGGCGTTCCGTATATCTAGTTTCTGCTGCGCTCATGCTTTTGATGGTTTGTATGTTTTTAAAGTTGTTGCCCAATGTTGAGCGCGAGGTAAAATCACTATCCTATTCTCAGTTGATTAGATCGGTGCTTGTTTTGTTTATTCAAGAACGAACATTACGCGTTCGCTCCGTTCTAGCCATGCTGATTTTTGCTGATTTCAGTATTTTATGGACTTCACTAGTCCTGCCACTAAGCACACCTCCATTTGCTCTATCTCATAGTGCAATTGGTGCATTCGGTCTTGTAGGTGTGGCTGGAGCATTGGCTGCGGCACGAGCAGGGAAATTGGCCGATCAAGGTTACGGACAACGAACGACAGGTATTGCTTTAGCTTTATTATTGATTTCATGGTTGTTCATCAGTTATATAGAGCAGTCATTAATCGCATTAGTGATAGGTATAGTTCTACTTGATTTGGCCGTACAGGCAATACATGTTACAAATCAAACCATGATCCTTCCATTGCGTACAGAAGCACGGAGTCGACTTACTGCTGGGTATATGGTGTTTTATTCTATCGGCAGTGCTGGTGGTTCCATTGCTTCGACTCAAATATACGCACACTTTGGCTGGGGAGGGGTTTCCTTACTCGGAGCCTCTGTCAGTGCTTTCGCTCTTCTTTTTTGGGCTATGACCAGCCGAGTTAAGACTTCATGAAATAAACATGTGTTAGCCAATATGAATAACACATTACTACCATAAAGGAAATGACTAATTTTTTAGGCTTAAAATCTAATTAAACTAGGAGAGATAACAAATGGAAATAGGTATTACGTCTTTTGTAGAAACGAAACCAGATGTTCATAGTGGCGAAGTGATAAGTCACGCACAGCGATTGCGTGAAGTTGTCGAAGAAATCGTTCTTGCTGATCAAGTAGGACTTGATGTGTTTGGCGTTGGTGAGCACCATAGGAAGGATTATGCAGCATCCTCTCCAGCGATGGTTCTGTCAGCGGCGGCACCACAAACGGAAAAGATACGGCTCACGAGTGCAGTAACCGTGCTTTCTTCAGCAGATCCTGTGCGCGTTTTTCAGGATTTTTCTACACTGGATGGCATTTCAAATGGACGCGCAGAGATTATGGCGGGTCGTGGTTCCTTTATTGAATCCTTTCCATTGTTTGGCTATAACTTGAATGACTATGATGAACTGTTTGAAGAACATTTGGAATTACTGCTCAAAATACGTCAGTCCGAAAAAGTGACTTGGGAAGGCGGACATCGACCAGCAATCAATAATTTAGGTGTGTATCCAAGACCTGTTCAAAATTCTCTACCGATTTGGGTTGGTAGCGGTGGAAATGAGGAGTCTGCTATCCGTGCCGGTCTTCTGGGATTACCACTTATGCTGGCGATTATTGGTGGTAGCCCAATGCAATTTGCACGAATCGTAAAGCTATATAAGAAAGCGGCGGCTCACGCTGGTCATGATGTATCAAAACTTCAGGTGGGATCTCATTCGATAGGATTTGTTGGAGAGAATACGGAATTGGCAGCAGATACATTTTTCCCATCCACTCAGGCAGGCATGAATAAACTTGGCAAAGAGCGGGGCTGGCCTTATTATGATCGTTCCAGCTTTGATGCTGCACGCAGTTTTGAAGGGGCATTGTATGTTGGTGATCCAGATACAGTCGCCGAAAAAATCATCCATCTTCGTAAGCATGTAGGGATTACACGCTTTATGATGTATGTTCCGTTAAGTACAATGCCACATAATCAAGTCATGCGTGCCATAGAATTGCTTGGAACAGAAGTTGCCCCTCGTGTACGGGAGGAAATTGCCAAATGGGAAGCTGAAGGAGAACAGGAGACACATCCAGTCCGTGAATAATTCAATAAGGAATGATTGAAGTCTCATTATCTAACTGGAGGAATTTATATGAAAATTGACAGTAGAGTATTACCAGAATTAAAACAGGCTTTCTCACAATTTCCAGGCTTTCAATTAGCGGAGAATTTAGAGTCGAGTCGAAGTTTCTTGTCGAATCCACATTTGGAAAAATCAAAACTTGTACTCATGACCAATCGAACGATTCCTGGCGCTGCGGGCGAGATGTTAGTTAAAATTTACGAACCCGTTGAGAAAAATCTTGATAAACTTCCAGCTATGCTGTGGATTCACGGTGGCGGATACGTAATGGGACACCCCGATATGGACGATGTTTTGTGTGAACGCTTTGTTCAGACTGCTAAATGCGTTGTTGTGTCTGTCGATTATCGACTTGCTCCCGAACATCAATATCCAGCGGCTATCGAAGATTGTTATGCAGGATTGGTTTGGATGACAAATGAGGCAGACTCGCTTGGCATTGATGTGAATCGAGTTGCGATCGCCGGTGCAAGTGGAGGAGGCGGACTAACAGCAGCGCTTGCGATAATGGCTCGTGATAAAGGAGGTCCATCCATTATATTCCAGATGCCGCTGTATCCGATGCTTGACAACCGCAACATAACACCATCAAGCTATGAGATTACAGAAGACCACGCAACATGGAATAGAGCAAACAATTCAACGGCTTGGAGTATGTACTTGGGCAAGGAGAACGATTCCAACGAGGTATCTCCCTACGCTGTACCTTCGAGAGCAGACAACTTAGCGGGGCTACCGCCAACTTATACATGTGTAGGTCAACTCGATTTATTCCGAGATGAAACCATTGAATATGTAACACGACTAGCACAAGCAGGAGTAGACGTTGAATTTCAACTCTACCCTGGCTGCTTCCATTGCTTTGAGGTATTTGTGCCTGAAGCCGAAGTGAGTCAGCGTGCCAGTCAGAACTATTTGGACGCGATGGCACGGGCACTTCATCCATAATTTATCTATCTGACTGTGGATGATTCTGCTTATAATCGTAAAATGGAGATTATAAGCATTATTTACACTTTTATTAGTAAGTTTAGGAATTTATTTATCAATTCTTTTCAATTTAAAAAGTATTAAGAAAGTAATTTCTATTGTTATATTAAATTGTATTGGGATTGAGATGTTACACCTTTTATTTGAAGATCTTGGTTTGGTTATAGGAGGCTTTAATATTCTTACAATTATTTATTTGTGGCTTAATATTTTTGGAGGGATTCTTGGACTTTTGTTAGCAGGATTAACAATAAAAATTATTAATTCATATAAATATACAAATAAAATTAAAGCGAAATTATTAAACTAACGGGGTGCTTTAGTTTAAAAAAGGAAAGAGCGTTACATATTAGTCATATAAAATATGTAACGCTCTTTTATTTATCTTTTTAATTTAGTTCTTGATAATTTCGGACAGTGGGCATTTGTTTTTTCTTCATCAACATTGTGTAATAGCTATGTAAGAACATTCCAATGATGATAATAGCTAAGCCGAATAGGGCGAGTGGCTCTGGTAAAGGAATACCTAAGATAATCATCTCTCCTACAATAACGAATAGTATTTCAGTCGATTGTGTTGCTTCAACGGCTGCAAGTTTTCCTTGGTTATTACGGACGCGATCTGTTGCGATAAAGAAAAGAATAGTCGCAATAACACCTGAGCTAATCCCAACAAGAAGTGAATTAATTACTTGGCTAGCAGAAGGCAACCCGACTGTTATTAGAGCAATAACAGCTAATATAATCCAAGCAGGAAGGGAAGCGATGGTCATGCCGAGAACCCTTTGGAAGGTATCTAAACGACCATCACACACATCCATCATCTTACGATTTCCAAGTGGATAAGCAAACGCTGCAACAATAACCGGCAAGATGCCTAACATTAAGCTTTCAATAGAAACTGTTTTAGCACTAGGGATTTGAATTAATATAATCCCAACTAAAATAATGCACGATATAAGCAATGACACGATAGGAATCTTCTGTCGTATTGTTTTCTCACCAAGTCGTATGAAGAAAAGAGGTGCTAATAATACTCCTGCAACAATTGTAAATTGCCATGTTCCCGATACGAGCCAACCAGGTCCATAAGCAGCCGCGAATGTTAACGGTGCATAAAATAGGACAAAGCCAACAAAGCTCCATAATAGCCAAACTTTAGGTCGTTTTTTCATTTCCTTTGTCATTGGTTGTACGCCTTTACGGTACATAACAATAACGAGTAAAAAGGGAATCATGAAAAAGTAACGTAATGATGAGCTCCATAGCCAGCTACCGCCATCTAACTCCATTACTCGATTTAATATAAAAGTTACAGCAAAAAATAATGACGCTAAAACACCTAAAGCAATTTCTTTCAAAATATCACCTACCTATAAATACGCTTTATGCTCGTTGCTCAAATAATTGGACAATTTCGATGATAACTTCAGTAGCTTTAACCATCGTCTCAGCAGAAACATACTCGAATCGTCCATGCATATTCTCGCCGCCAGCGAAGATATTCGGAGTAGGCATTCCCATATACGAGAGTTGGGACCCATCTGTACCACCACGAACTGGCAAAATTAAAGGTTTGATATTTAGGTTTTCCATTGCTTTAAAGGCTACATCAACAATATCTTTTTGTGGTTCAATTTTTTCAGCCATATTATAGTATTGATCTGCTATTTCAACTGTAATGGCATCTTCACCGAACTCAGCTTTAATTTTGGCTTCAACTTCTTTAAATAATTGTTTTCTTGATTCAAATTCTTCACGGTCAAAGTATCGAATGATATAAGAAAGTCTTGCTTCTTCGATATGGGCGTTGAAGTTCATTAGATGAATGAATCCTTCATGACCAGATGTTTTTTCGGGTACTTCATCTGCAGGCATATAAGATTGGAATTTAATAGCCATTGTAATAGCGTTGACCATTTTATCTTTGGCAGAGCCTGGGTGTACACTTACGCCGAAAGTTTTAACTTTTACTCCAGCTGCGTTGAAGCTCTCATATTGTAATTCACCTAAAGGACCACCATCCATTGTATAAGCGAAATCAGCATTAAATGCTTCAACATCAAATTTATGTGGCCCACGGCCGATTTCTTCATCAGGTGTGAAGGCAACTCGGATTTTACCGTGTTTAATATCTGGATTAGAAATTAAATATTCCATAGCTGTCATGATTTCAACAATACCTGCTTTATCATCAGCACCAAGTAAAGTAGTACCATCAGTAGTAATCAATGTTTGCCCTACATAATTGGCAAGCTCTGGTGAATTTTTCGGAGATAGAACTGTATTTTCATTTAATTGAATATCTCCACCATCGTAATTGTCATGACGCTGTGGTTTAACATTTGTACCAGTATAGTCTGTAGTAGTATCAACGTGCGCTAGAAAACCAATTGTTGGTAATTGTTTATCTGAATTAGCTGGTAGTGTAGCAAATAGGTAGCCATTTTCATCAAGAGAGATTTCAGTCATACCGATTTCGGCTAATTCTTTCTCAAGTACATGTAGTAAATCCCATTGTTTTTCAGTTGATGGAGTTGTTTCGCTTTCAGCATCAGATTGTGTATCAATTTGTGCATAACGTACTAGTCTTTCAATCACTGTTTCTTTCATATTGGAATATCCCCCTTATTGTAAAAGCATTGTCACTATTCTAACACTTTCTTTCGGATGACGGAATAATAAGAAATACTAATAGCAAACAATAGCTGTGCACCGTAATAGCTCACCATAATAAGTGCATGAGAAAAAGGTACATCAGTAATGAACATATTAATCGATAATATTGAATCTGAGAAAATAAATGATAGTGCCCCTATTGTAGCAAGCTTCGAGTTTGTCTGAATAGCTGTCCATCCCATTGTTAAAATAACAGTGATATATGCGATAACAGCAACACCTAATATGATGTCTCCAGATTTAAAGACAGTCCCAGCAATCCAAATAACCATAAACCCTCCATAAAGTAATAAAAGGGTAGCTGCAGGTCTAGCAATTATTTTTTCTTTAAGTTGTACAAATGCAACGATGTAGCAAATGTGACCGATTAAAAAACTAGTTAAACCAAATAAAAACCATTGGAGTGTTGCGTCACCAATCATACAAAAGAGTAATCCAAGTAGTAACCATTTTTTATAACTTGTATTAGGCGATGCTTTTTGAAACGAAGCTAACCAAATAATTAGAAGCATTGGAACTACTTTAAAGCTTAGTTTCACTGTAACAGGCTCAGCAGGTATAAAGAAAATATAAATGATGCCTAATAGAATGATTAAGCTAATGAGAATTTTTTGTTTCATATTCTCACCTCCCTTCATTAAAGAGTATTCTTGCTTAAAATAAATAAAACCTTTCTAATATAAAATATAACTGAAACTTTCTGAAGATTGTATCGTAAAATAGATATGTGAAAGGATGATCAAAATGATTGCTACATTAATAATGTCGGCGATAGTTGCAGCAGTAGC
This sequence comes from Viridibacillus arenosi, assembly GCF_001955655.1. GTDB lineage: Bacteria > Bacillota > Bacilli > Bacillales_A > Planococcaceae > Viridibacillus > Viridibacillus arenosi. The sequence continues at coordinate 203,328 of NZ_MSPW01000004.1, forward strand.
TGGACTATTAATCGTTCCGATAACAAGTAAAACAAAAGATGGGGATTTGAAAGCTAAATTCAAAATCCAATTCTTTATTTCCGTATTCATAGTTGCATTTATAGCGACAGCAACAATTTACTATGTTCTAATAATTGATCAAAATTGGACGCTTTTATGGCCAGTGATAATTGTTTTAACAGCGCTTGGAGCTTGGTCTGCAAGTGGGATGGAACGTAATTTAAAAGGTATTCTGTTTTTAGGAAGCTTAGGTTTTGGTGTATATATTTTAGCAGCGCCATTATTTAATGCGAATGAAAAATACACATCAGCTGAAATGACACAAAAAGTGGAACTGAAGGCATTTGATGAAACAAAAACACCTGCAAGCGTACCGCCAAAATTTGCTCGTAATAAAATGAAAAAGGCTTTTAGCCAAGTACCAAATACAAGCTACTATGAATTAGGTAGTTTGCAAATTCAGAAGGTTAACGGCGAATTTGTGTATATTGCGCCTGTTGAATTCTCAGGCTTCTTTAAATGGACGAAAGGGAAAGTAACACCAGGTTATTTTAAAATGAGTGCTACAGATTCTTCAGATAATCCAAAGTTCATCAAATCAGAAATGAAATATACAACCTCTTCATTTTTAAACAATAATGTTGAGCGTCATATTCGTTTAGAAAATCCAACGAAAATTTTCTACGGTGAGCCTCAACTTGAAGTTGATGATAATGGTAAACCATATTATATTCGTTCATATGGGAAATTCATCACAGCGCGTAACGGCTTTGATGCAGAAGGTATTGTTATGGTCGATGCAAAAACAGGTAAATCTCAGACATTTGCTTTAAAAGATGTTCCAACATTTATCGACGGTGCAGTTTCACCGGAAGCAGTTAGCCTTCAAAATAGCTATTTTGGTAACTATGTTCACGGTTTCTGGAATAGTAAATTTGGAAAAAAAGATGTGAAATTACCTTCGGATGAAGGAACGGAAGCTAATGTTAGCCCAATCTTTGATGAAAATGGTGATATGTACTACTTCACAGATTTTACAAGTCCTAAAGAAGGTGTCGATTCAATGCTCGGTTATTCATTAACAAATGGCCGCACTGGAGAGGCAACGTATTACACGGGCAACCAAGAGGAAGCGTACATGGATTCTCAAGGAGCATTACAAATAATCGAAAAGAAATTTATCGAGAAAAAGTGGCATGGTCAAATGCCAATCATCTACAACTTCTATGGTGAAGCAAGCTGGTTAACACCAGTGCTCGATTCAAACGGTTTCTTACAAAATTATTTCATCGTCTCAGCTGCTAATCCTGAGCTTTCAGTTTCAGGAGCTACTCCAAATGAGGCATTAAGACAATATAAAGCTATCCTAAGTCGTGGAGGCAGTTCTGTAAATGGTAGCTCTAAACAAGAGCAAGCAACCATTAAAGGGAAAATTGTCCGCGTTTATAAAGAGAAAAGTGGCGACTTCACAACAGTATCGTTTATGTTAGATAACAAAGACAACTATAGCGTGAGCTCAGAAGTTGTACCATTAGCTATTTATCTACAAGAAGGTGACACAGTCGAAGTGAAATATATCAACTCAGGCGAAGTTTTCCTACCTGTAAAAGAGCTAGTAATCGAAGGTTTAGTCAAAGAATAAAATGAAATGCCTACCTGTCACTAAATAGTGGCAGGTTTTTTAATGGGATTATGAATAGTAATTTAACAAAGTGAAAGAGAAGAGGCGTAGTAAAACAATTTATAATAGGTTGAACTCATGCAAAAAAACTCTAAAACTAGGTATCCCTAATTTTAGAGTTTTCTTTATTACTTCCAAGTGAAGCCTTTCTGTGCTAAAAATTCATTGATATGTGGTCGACGCTGTTCTATTAAGAAATCCGCCATTTGTTTTGTCCAATTGGCCATTTTACGATTAGACCCGCGGCTTGCATAGTAGTCTTCCATTGTTGCATCATATTCATCTAACAATGTATCATATTGATCTACATCATAATTGTTTTCATGTAGTATAGCTTGAACTGGTAATCGAGGTTTTGTTTCATTACGCTTTGTAGGTACACCAATCGTCATAGCAAATAACGGGAATACATATTCAGGAAGACCAAATAATTCACTAATTTCTTTTGGATTATTACGCGCTCCACCAATATAACAGATACCATAACCTTGGTCTTCAGCTGCAATAACGAAGTTTTGAGCGAAAAGAGCAACATCTGCTACACCTACAAGTACGTTCTCTGCAGAATCAGCAATAATTTCTACCCCATTTTTTTGGCCCGCAACTTGCAGTCGTTTAAAATCTACACAAAATAAAAACGAAGCACCCGCTGTTCCAAATTGGAATTCATTATTCGAAAGTTCTCCAAGTTTTTTCTTTTTATCTTCATCTGTAACCCAAATGACACTATATGCTTGTACAAAATGAGAGCTCGCTGCCATTTGTGCTGTTTCAATTAAATCGACAACTACTTCTTTAGAAATAAGTTCTCCTGTATATTTACGCACAGAAGCGTGACTACGTAGTAATTCTCTTGCCATTATCCGAAACCCCTTTGCCAAATAATATATATTTACTTACTATCTTTAGGCTAACATATTTTAAAGTCTACTTAAATTAAATTCATCTATCTAAAAATTGTATCTATTAAATTTAATGTTCAGAAAAAACAAATAAAAGTATTGACATTAGTTTGATTTATCTTCTATACTTGTCAACAAGATGGAACTGAATCAAATACTCTTATCAAGAGCGGCGGAGGGATAGGCCCTGCGATGCCCAGCAACCGGTGAGTGACGAACTCACAATGGTGCTAATTCCTACAGATTTTTAATCGGATCTGACAGATAAGGGGAGGAAAAATTGCTTATGCAACCCTCTTCTTAGCGAAGAGGGTTTTTATTTTTCCAAAAAATCCTCCTCACACCTCCGATTTGCCATCTCAAAAATACATTTAGGAGGAATGAATGATGACAAATTTACGTCCAGAAACTTTATTATTACACGGTGGCCAAGTAGCAGATCCAACAACAGGTGCTCGTGCTGTACCAATTTATCGTACAACTGCTTATGCTTTTAATAGTACGGAGCATGCTCAAAAACTATTTGCACTTGAAGAACCCGGTAATATTTATTCTCGTATTATGAACCCAACTGTCGATGTATTTGAAAAACGTGTTGCACTATTAGAAGGTGGAACAGCGGCAGTAGCACTATCTTCAGGAATGGCTGCTATTTCATTTTCAATTTTAAATATTGCACGCGCAGGCGATCATATTGTTGCTTCAGGTAGTTTATATGGCGGTACATATAATTTGTTAGCCAATACTTTACCACGCTATGGTATTACAGCCTCATTTGTAGATGAAAGAGATCCAGAAAACTTCCGTACAGCGATTCAAGAAAACACAAAAGCGATTTATGTGGAAACAATAGGTAATCCAAGTTTAACTGTAGTGGATATTGAAGCTTTGGCAAATATCGCACATGAAAATGAGATTCCACTAATTGTTGATAATACATTCCCATCACCATATGGTTCAAATCCAATAGAGTTCGGTGCTGATATTGTAGTGCACTCTGCAACAAAATGGATTGGTGGCCACGGTACAGTAATCGGTGGTGTCGCTGTCGATGCTGGTAAATTTGATTGGACGCAAGGGAAATTCCCTGACTATACAGAACCAGATGCATCTTACCATGGTATTCGCTACGGTGTTGATGCTGCAAGTGCTGCATTCGCAACTCGATTACGCGTTCAATTGCTACGTGATTTTGGTCCAACATTAAGTCCTGACAATGCATTCCAGTTAATTCAAGGTCTTGAAACATTACATTTACGTGTACCACGACATAATGAGAATGCTAAAAAAGTAGCTGAATACTTGCGTGGTCATGAAAATGTTGAGTGGGTTAGTTTCAATGGATTTGAAGACAGTGCAACTCACGAAAATGCGAAAAAGTATTTAAAAAATGGCTTCGGATCAGTATTAACATTCGGTATTAAAGGTGGCCGTGAAGCTGGTCGCCAGTTAATTGATAACATTGAGTTATTCTCGCATGTAGCAAATGTAGGTGATGCGCGTTCATTAATTATCCATCCAGCATCTACAACACACCAACAGTTAAGTGCAGTAGAATTAGTATTAGCGGGTGTTTCTGAAGAGCTTGTACGATTATCAATTGGTTTAGAAGCAATTGAGGATATTATAGAAGCACTAGATAACGCCTTCGCAAAAGTAACAGAAGCTGTTGTAACAAAGTAAGTATTTATTAATGAAGAAAAGGCTAGTTCAAGGGATGACGAGGGGCATTATGTCGTCCTTTTTTCTTTTCAAATCGTTATTTTTAAACTAGTAACATTTAATCTGAAATTCCAAAATACAGTTAAAGTGTGGTTATTCTCGGCTTGTATGACCTTCTGAGAAAAACAATTGTCCTTTCGGGAAAGATTTTTCTTGTAATCTGTTCATTTATAGTCTAGAATCATCAATAAGTAAAAAAATTGAAGTACAGTGTATTAGTAATTGATAAAATTGCTAAACGCTATTTGAAAAACTATTCGTAAGGGGATTATGGGGGATATACGCTGTAAAGGGGTTAAATACAGTTGTACAGCAACATAATTAGTAAATATCTTTTCTCTGAATTATTTGGAAGTCAATATCATATGGTGTTGTGCTAGAAAACAAACAGAATTGGAACTACAAAATGATGTTTAACATCTGGCTTTGAAGTCATCAATACTAGATGGAGTTTGAACACAATTTGGAGATTGAATGTAAGATTGCAATTTTATTTTTGGAGGCGATCGTATGGCGGCAGTAAAAGTAGCGATTCTAGGATTTGGTACTGTAGGGCAAGGTATTTATCATATCATTAATGAAAAGCGTGAACAGTTTAAAGAGACATTAGGAGTAGATATTGAAATCGCTAAAATTTTAGTACGTGACGTAACTAAACCACGTTCAAATGCACCACAAGATTTAATAACAGATAACTTTGAAGATATTTTAGCTATTCCAGATTTACAAGTTGTATTTGAAGCAATAGTTGGGGAAGAACCAGCATTTAAATATTCAGCACTTGCAATCGAAAATGGTTGTAACGTAATTACTGCTAACAAAGTAATGTTCTCTAAACATGGTTTAGCTTTGCAAGAAAAAGCGAAGCAATATGGCGTACAAGTGGGCTACGAAGCAACAACTGCTGGTGGCGTTCCTGTTATTAAAACGATGCAAAATATCTTACGTGTAAATGATGTACACCATATTCAAGGAATCTTGAATGGTACATCAAACTACATCTTAACTCAAATGCGTAGTGAAGGATTAGCGTTCGATGATGTATTAAAAGATGCACAAAGCCTAGGTTACGCTGAAGCGGATCCTTATAACGATATTTCTGGTCAAGATGCATTCCGAAAACTTATGATTCTTAGTGCGTTAGCATTTGGTAAACAGCCAAGGTGGGAAGATGTTGATGTAATTGGTATTACAGAAATCACATCTGAGCAAGTAGATAAAGCTTCTGCTAAAGGTTTACGTTACCGTCATGTAGCAGATGTACAGTTAGGTGAAAACGGAGAGTTAATTGCTAAAGTAGGACCTGAACTAGTTGGTCCAGAACATCCACTTTACTCAATCGAGGGTGTTAATAATGCTGTTGCTCTTGATACAAACTACATTGGGACCCTAACTCTTGTAGGGCCAGGAGCAGGAATGTTCCCAACTGCAAGTGTGATGGTTGAAGATTACGCAGACATGTTAGCTAAACAAACAGCACCTGTTACAATCTAAATATAAATTGGAGCTGCAATCAGTTGCTAGCTTCTACATATCGCAAACACCAGTGGCTATTGTAAAAGCCATTGGTGTTTTAATTTTCTTTCAATATAATGCAAAACAAAAAGACAGCTCTTGGCTGTCTTTTAGTCCTCATCTTTAATATCAATGTCTTCTGGAATCGGCGTGTTCTTCCAAATCTCAATTTCTTCTTTGATACGTTCAAGTTGTTCATGGAAACGCTCAAATTGGTCACTGCTGATTAAAAATTGTTCGCCATCGTGAACCGCATGAATGCGACCTTCTAGGATGTAACGCATCACTTGTTGCTCTGGCATTGAGATATCTTTCGCTGTATCTGTAACAGTTTTGTACATAGATCAATGCCTCCTTTTGCCTTCATTATAATAGAAGAAACCGTCTGCCTCAACTTTCAGAATTTATGGTATATTTATGAAAAGATACATAAGGAGTGAGCAGTTAAGTGAGTATATTACCCTATGCTTTTGTATTATTGGCAGCTGTTTTATGGGGGACAGTTGGTACTACACAGACATTTTTAACAGATGGTATTAATCCTCTTACTGTTGCTATGATGCGATCAGCAGTTGGTGGCGGCACTTTACTGATCATAGCTACTTTAATGAGAAAGATAAAATTTCGTCATTGGGCTTGGAAGTATACTTTTTTTGCAGCACTATCGATGGCTCTATTTCAACCGCTATTTTTTTCATCGGTACGTTTGACAGGTGTAGCCATTGGAACTGTCGTAACGATTGGAAGTTCGCCAGTATTTGCAGGTTTAATTGATTGGCTTTATTTCAAAAATAAGCCGACGCGCACATGGGGAGTAGCTACATTACTTGCTATAGTTGGATGTGTATTATTGTTTGTGAACAAAGGAGAGGCAACTATCAATCCGATTGGTATTGCCATGGCTCTATGTGCAGGAACAGCTTTTGCAATTTATACACATGTGAGCAAGGCATTAATGGAAAAAGAAGAAGCGATGCCAGCAGTGGCTATGACATTCTCAATCAGTGCGTTATTATTGTGTCCAATCTCATTAATATATGGAATTGAATGGGTCGGACAAGGCGCAAACTGGCTACCATTAGCATTCATGGGCGTTTTCGGTACTAGTATCGCGTATTTGTTATTCTTAACGGGCTTGCAAAAAATATCATCATCTTCAGCGGTGACACTGTCACTTGGAGAACCATTAACGGCTACTATACTCGGTGTATTTCTAGTAGGTGAGTATCTAAGTGTAACGTCATGGTTTGGTGTTGCGATGCTACTCGGTGGTATTTTAGTTATTACATTTGGTGGTCGTGTTAAAAAGGTTAATAAAATTTTAGCTACTTAGTTAAGGCTAAGTAGCTTTTTTGTGGGGAAAATGAAGTATAGATATGAGTAGCATGAGCTATTTTCGGTATTATGGTAGCGGATTAGGACGTGAATATTCTGCTAAATAACAAAGGGCCGAGTTAGCGCAACAAACAATCGAGTTAATGCAACAAACAGCTGAGTTAGTGCAACAAACAATCGAGTTAGTGCAACAAACAATCGAGATAGTACAACAAACAACTGAGTTAGTGCAACAAACAAGTGTTTATCAAGATATCCAGCTTCAGGCGCTAGCTGCTCGGGTCGTTTCAGTCGGGCGCTCAAAGTCTAAGAGCGACTTTGGCTTCCGCCTTCTAACGACCTCGCAGCTGAACGAGCGCCTTCAGCATTTAATATAAACCTTAAGAATTTCTTCATTTTTGTGATAAGGTGGTCTTAAGATTTGATGTGTATTATAAATGTTATAGAACTACGAGATTAATGAATGAGTAAAATATATCTTTGAATTTGTTGAGGGATGAGGTGCGAGAGATGGCTGAGTATACGGTACTTGTGACGGATGATGACCAGGATATTCGTGATGGGATTGAGATTTATTTGAAAAATGAGGGCTACAACGTAATAAAGGCAGCGGACGGACTTGAGGCGTTGGAGATACTTTCAGAAAATGAAGTACATTTAATAATTTTAGATATTATGATGCCTAAAATGGATGGGATAACTGCGACATTTAAAATTCGCGAGGAGCGTAACATTCCTATTATTATGTTGAGTGCAAAGGTGGAGGATTCGGATAAAATACATGGTTTGTCCGTCGGGGCCGATGATTATGTGACGAAGCCATTTCATCCGATGGAGCTTGTGGCGCGTGTGAAATCGCAAATGCGTCGTTATGTGAAACTTGGAACGTATAATGAGCAACAATCGAAAATTGCTGTGCAAGGTTTAGTGCTGGATCAGGAATCGAAAGAAGTAACACTTGATGGGGAGTCAGTAAAACTAACCCCAATTGAGTTTAAGATAACTGAACTATTAATGACGAATGCCGGTCGTGTATTTTCGATTCAGGAAATTTACGAGCGCGTTTGGAACGAGCCTGCATACAATGCGGAAAACATAGTGGCCGTGCATATTCGGAAGATAAGAGAAAAAATTGAAGTGGATCCAAAAAATCCGCGTTTTTTAAAGGTGGTGTGGGGCATTGGCTACAAAATCGAGAAATAATAATGCGTTTTTATGGTCAATCCTTGCAATATTTATAGCAGTCATTAGCTTGACGTATTGCTTATCATTTATTTTAGATTTAGTAGATTTAAGCTTTGCAAGAACGACAAGAACATTTGCTCAGCTAACAAGATGGATGGGAGGGGAGTAATAATGAAAAACAATTCTAGAAGGCTTTTTAGTTTGTTTCTACTAACAATTGTTGCGTTCAGTGTTTATTCATTAGTCCAGAAGGGTCAGGAGTATATAGGAAAGGATTATTTTGATTCTGAAACTTTCCAATCTAAGTTATATGAGTTTACAAACAATATCGGCCCTCTTTTGTTAAACCCTATTGATGCTGATGAGGCGAAAAAGGCAATTACTGTGACAGATAATGAAATCGAGGAACATCGCACAAGATATGGTAGTTTAAGCGAACAAATTGAGAATATTAATAGCCAATACGAAGACCGTATTTCTGCAGCAATCGATTCTAAGTCAACAAAAGTGAAAACAGCTTTGATTAAAGAACGCGATGCTAAAATAGATGATATTACGAAAAATTTTGAAGACGATGAGTATATTAAAGCTAAAATTATTGACAGTAAGAAAAGAGCCATAGATGATTACGTGGCAAATGTAAGTAATGAAAAAAGGGATTTATTGAATAACTATCGCTTTTTTGCTTTTAAATTTACTGATGTGGATACACAGAAAACAACTACATTTGGTGATGTAGATAGTCCTGCTGCATTTAGTATTAAATATGGAAAAGGAAGAGAATTACTTAAGTCGAATAGTATCAATAGCAATTATTCAAATTATGATGGAAATCCTTGGTATGATGATTCTGATATTGTATCGACAAGGCTAGAGCCAAGTGATATCGACCAAGCACTTATTGATAAAACGTACCAATACGAAGGGCTAATCACAATTCCAAAGAATGCACTACAATATGCAGAATTTGCTACAGACTATAAAGCATTTAAAACAAATCAAATTTGGTACTCTATTATTTGGGGATTAGGTTTAATAAGCTTAATACTATTAATAGCTTCTTGGAAATCACATAAGAAAGCTATTCTAGAAAGTAATAATGCAACTCACTGGATTCACAAATGGTCGATTGATGTACGAATTATAAGTCTACTTGTTACGATTTGGGCTCTGTTTATAGGTTTGTTATTAGTAGAAGATGGGATTGAATATAGTTATTATCGTATTAGCGTATATCAGTTACTCAGATTTGGCTTTGCTTTTGTAATTTTATATTTAATTATTTGGATATTCCTTGCACAGTTAGTATCTGTTTTAGAAGATCTAAATAGCGAAGAGAAACTTATGAAAGCATATCAGAATAGTTTAGCAAGAAAAACTTTTGAGAAGTTACAGGATTTATTTTTAAATCGTAGCATCGGTTTCCAATCAGTTATTCTACTAGGGATTATTTTCTTAGGGGGATTAGGTCTTGCTGGAGCATTAGTGGCGTGGCACCTATTCCTCATATACATCCCGCTGTTTCTATTCATCCTACTACCAGCGACGCTTCTATTCTTAACACGAATGAGCTATTTAAATCGTATTATGAAAGAAACAGAGCAAATGGCTGCGGGTCGCTTGAGCAATGAAATTAAAATACAAGGTAAGTCAGCACTTGCTTCACATGCCAAAAATTTGAATGATTTACGTGATGGTGTTCGCACGTCGATTTCTGAGCAGGCAAAAAGTGAGCGTCTAAAAACAGAACTAATTACTAATGTTAGTCATGATTTGCGTACACCATTAACATCGATTATTACGTACACTGATTTATTAAAAAAACCAAATGTCACAGAAGAAGAACGCAATTCATATATTGCAATTTTAGATAAAAAATCACAGCGTTTAAAAACACTTATCGAAGATTTGTTTGAAGTATCGAAAATGGCTTCAGGCAACATTGAGCTTCATAAACAACGGGTCGATTTGAATCAGTTGTTACAACAAGCTCTAGCTGAACATGAAGAGGATATAACAAAATCCGCGTTAGATTTCCGTGTGAATACGCCAGATGGGCCGTTACATGCGTACGTTGATGGTCAAAAGTGGTGGAGAGTACTGGATAATTTAATCGTCAACACATTGAAATATGCACTGGAAGGTACACGTGTTTATGTGACACTTCGTCAGCACAATGGAGAAGCAGAATTTGTTATAAAAAATGTAACGAAATATGAGATTGGTGAAAATGTTGAGGAATTATATGAACGATTCAAGCGAGCAGATGCTTCTCGTCATACAGATGGATCAGGTCTTGGCTTAGCTATTGCACAATCGATTGTAGATTTACACGGAGCTCGTATGAAAATTGAAGTAGATGGTGACTTATTTAAAGTTACAGTAAATGTAGTATCCGTTTATTAATAAGAAAACCCAGATTGCAACGACGCAATTTGGGTTTTTACTGTTATGTGAGGTCTTCCCACTTATTAATATACTTTAATTGATACATAGCTTCAGTTGATCTTTGGAAGTAGGAAGCAGCTTTTTTATATTCATGATGCTCATAGAGAATATCGCCTAAAAGAATGGCGTATTTTTGGACGTTTTTAATGTCATTGATTTTTTGGAAATGATCAATTGCATTGGCGATTAGCTTTTCGTCAAAGGAAATTAACTGATGTTTCATTTTAAAAATTTCAAAGTGATACAAATAGGTAGTTGTACTAGTGGTTAATTCATTCTCTTTAATAAGGTCTAGCCCTTTTTCGCACCATATTCGCACATAATCTTCTTGTTTTAATTTTGAGTATTCTTTAATAATTGAATGGATAGTAATGAGAATACTATTAGGCTCTGTTTTAGCTTTATAACTTTTCTTGTAATAAGTAATAGCTTTTTTTGCATGGCCTTGTAGAGCAAAAATAAAGCCCATATTCTGCGACAGTAGACTATCAAATTGGTGAAGCTGGTGCCTATGGCAGAAGAGAGAAGTATCTTCTAAAATTTGCTCGGCACTAGCATAGTGACCGTTTTGAATGAATGTTGCGGCAATTAATGTTTTACAATCGACAGAGCGGGCAAAGTACCCTAGTGATTCGTAAATAGCACTAGACTTCTTTGCGTAATTAAGCGCGTTTAAGTTTTGGTTTAAGGAATAATAATTTAAAGCTAATGTATAATAATAATCTGCTCTTTCCCAATCTTCTAACTGGATATTAGGTAGTAAATTTATAGATGATTCCAAATAGGAAAGTGCCTTTATATAATTGCTCTTTCTAAAATGATAAATATTGGCATTGACGTTATAGATAAAACTTTGGCGTTCATCTAAATTTTCTTCCATGGCATAAAAGGCTGTTAAAAAGTGTTCTATTTCATTTAGAGGTTGCTTAGAGACTAAAAAAAGTCTAAACAAATACAGATTGTAGTAGTAAAAGTTTTTTGGTTCATCAAACCTAATTTCAAAATTCATATAATGGTTAACTTTTTCCTTAGCAGCTTGCTCGTTACGAGTTAGTACTATAGATTTATAATTTTCATAGAGATTATCCATAATTTGCTCTTCGTTTTCTTCTGAAAAGTAGTTTAAATCGAGCTGTAAGCGCTCAATTAAGCCATTCATTACTTCGGGAGAGGGAGATTTGTTACCATTTTCAATCTTACTTAAATAAGATGTAGAACAAATATCTTCAGCAAGTACTTTTTGTTTCATGTTTTGTTTTATACGTTCGGATTTAATAATTCGCCCAATATTTTGCATATATATACCTTCCATAAATTATACTATTTTGGATATTACACTAATAAAATAATTTTAGAATCGGTAAAAAGAGTGATTTTGTGTGACGAAAATTATGACTTGTAGAGACTATATTCATAAGCGTAGGAAAATTTAGATAATTCCATAAAAAACATAGTATTAAAATATCATATTCTTACTTATTTTCACAAAACAGGGTATTTATTAGATGGATTATTGTGGCCAATATCATTTACTTTACTAAATGATGTTGGAACGCGTATACGACTGCTTGAGTACGATCTTGTACTTCAAGTTTAGCTAATATATTACTGACATGTGTTTTTACTGTTTTTATAGCAATGAAAAGTTCATTTGCAATATCTTGATTTGCCTTTCCTTGAGCAATTAACAGAAGGATTTCGCGCTCACGTTCTGTTAAATCTTCATGAAGAGGACGATCGGTTTGACGTAAACGCTTCATCATTTTGCTCGTTACTTCAGGTTCTAAAACAGGGGTGCCACTTGCAGTTTGGCGGATGGCATCTGCGATTTGCTTTGCATTAGTAGTTTTGAGCAAGTAGCTAATGGCACCAGCTTCTAAAGCTGGGTATACTTTATCGTCATCTAAGAAGCTTGTCACTATCATGATTTTGGCTTGTGGCCACTCTTTAATAATTGCAGCAGTAGCTTCTGCACCTGTCATAATGGGCATGACCATATCCATTAAAATAATATCAGGACGATGTTTTAACGACAGGTCAAACGCCTCTTGACCATTTGTAGCTTCTGCAACTACCTCCATATCAGGTTGTGCTTGAAGATAGGCTGATACACCAATCCGTACCATTTCGTGGTCATCCGCTAATAATATTCGAATCATCTGGTTCATACTCCTTCTCTACTGGAATCTTAACTTCTATTACTGTTCCTTGATTTGGAACGGAAACAATTTTACAAGTACCACCAATTTCGATGGCACGTTCTTCAATGTTTTTTAAACCGTATGAGCCGGCTTTCTCATCAAACTCTTGGAAGCCAACCCCATTGTCTTGTACACGAAAAATAGCAAGATTATCACGTTCTACTAGTAGAATGTCAACTTCAGTTGCTTTTGCATGTCGTAAAGTGTTGGATAGGGTTTCTTGAGCAATTCTAAATAAATGGTCTTCTGCACCTTTTTGTAAAGAAACTTCTTCTAAACGATGATGTATGTTAAAGAAAACCTTTTGTTTTAATTCAAACAGTAAATCTTCAAGACCTTGAGCCAGTGATTTGTTATGCAGGGCGGCTGGTCGTAAATGTAATAATAATGCGCGCATTTCAAGTTGAGCTTGTTGTACAATTGTCTCTGTTTGTTTTAATGGTTTTGTGAAATGTAATGGTAAATCTTCAGGTGCTGTTTCATTGACCGTTGATAACAACATAGAGGCTGCAAATAATTGTTGAGATACAGAATCATGCAATTCCCGAGCAAGTCTTTGTCTTTCTTGGATGATCCGCTCTTGAATTAATTTATCTTCTGCCTCCGCACGTTCATTAGTAATACGCTGAAGACTTTTTCGTTGTGTAATAATTAGGTCTTCAACAGACACAATCGATTTACGAATAATTTTAGATAAATATTTTGTTGAGACAGGTGTTTTCTTCTCCGTTTGTATTAAGGTTTGTAGTACATCTGCTAATTCTTTATCTTTACTTTGAGTCAATGAAATTGACCAAATAGCAACACTAATACTGAATGCACCGAGTAGTGTTAAAATCCACAAACCAAGTGGTAATTCCAAGTAATATAACTTCCATAGAGGGGACCAAGTATCTATTTCAGGTAGCCCCCATAAAATGAAGAGAATAAAAAAAACAATCGCAATTTCGATAAGGAAAATGGATAGAAATCTTGGGAAAAGTGATCTCATTTACGAATCACCTCAACATCACCGAATAGAGTGGATACAGTAATAATCAGCTCAACAGTATGTTCAATCTCTTGATTATAGCCATCCTTCATCGAAATTGTTTTATTCCACAAACGTGGCATTCTGTTTCCGAAAAGCTGAACATCACCAACCATAGTATTAAAATGAATTCGAACGGGAACTTCATATGGTACGGCAATTCTCACTTTTCCAAAGCCTTGACGGACTGATATAAGTGAAGTACCTTTCGGCAAAAGTGTTTGTGTTGTATCAATTGTTAAATCCCCAACGATTCCTTGCACGTGTATATCTTGCCATTCATAAGCATTTGTTGGAGTCTTTTGAAAGGAAAATGCTTTATTTTGAATTATCGGTTGAGCTTCTACTGAATTATAATCAAATTGCTTTGGTAGTGATATTGTGATGGGAGAGCCTTTTTTTAGCTGCCATAAAATATAAATAAGTGTTGCTACGACAAGTAAGCGTAAACTCCACATAGAAAATAATGAAATGATACTAATAATGGTTCCCATCCAAAATAACCATTTTCGACGTTTACTAATACTCATATAAATCATTACGATGCCAAGAAGGGCGAAAATAATGCTGCCATTACCGAAAAACGTCACTTCGATAAAGACAAGCAATAGTGAAATGATAAGTAACATCGTCAGTTTATTTGTTGTAATTTGATTCATATTGTTCCTCCTTCTTCGCATCATAATGTTTATTTAATAGAAAAACTCAAAGGAGAAGGGCATCTGCCTTTCTCCTTTTTAGTATAACTGGCCTTCCAAAGAAGTCTAGTATTAGCTTAATTTTTCTTCATTAATTGCAATCGGTTGTGGCGCATTTTTTTCTAACATTGCTAGTCGTTGCTCCATAGATGAGATTTCGTGCTCTTGATCAATTTTTTGCCCTAGACGCTCAATATAAGCTTCCATAGATTCGAAAGTTTCTAAACGTTTACCGACTTGACCGTTTGTTTCTGGATTTAGAACACGATCCATCTGATTATGGGCACGCGTGACATTTTCTTTCCCCATTAATTGGAGCTGACGGACTTTCATATCTTTAATTTTATGTTTCATTTCTTCGTATTTGCGTTCCAAGCCAAATAATTCTTCAGTTGCTTTGTTAATGCTGTCTTTTAATACGATTTGTCGGTTTGCATAAGCAGACATTTCTTGTTCTGCAAAGCCGATTAAATCTTCTTCGCCACTTAGCTTCGCCAGTTCGGCTTGCTTTTGGCGCTTATTGAACATTTCGATTGCTACTGCTAGTTCGTTTTCAAGTTCTTTTTTTAGAGATGCTTGGCGTTCTAACCATTTACCAGTTTGCTCTGTTTGCTTTTCTGCTTCACGGATATACTGATTTAGCATAGCAATAGGGTTTTTAGCTTCCTTTTTATCAAATACTGAATGTAAGTCGGCCTCAAGAGTATATTTTAAACGTTGTAGTAAGTTTGCCATTTTTAATTTCCTCCTTATTTCGTTAATTCATCCCATTGGTTTTCAAAATTTGTGAATGGATCATCTGTTTTTGCAGTGATGATTTGTGTTGTTTCTTTACCGTCCCATTTTCGAATAATATACCAAAGTGCAACGATTGCGATTAAACCGATAAAGCTAGGGATATTCGCTACAGCTGTTAGTAAACCTGCGATTGCAACAAGAGCCCAGATGATTTTTGCGAATGTTGATTCACTCTTTAAGTAGAAGTGAATACCTGCATATAGGATGGCTGCTGAAATAGCCAATCCTGCCATAGCTCCAAGTGAACATAAAATGGTGATAGCGGCGATGACGCCGATGATAAATAACCCGACTTTTTTCATAAGTTAGTGCCTCCCTTCGTTTGTACCTTTATATTACGCTAGGATTGTTTTTGGACAAACGGCCTTGAAATGCATTTTCAACTAAGACCAGAGACGTAGAAATTACTAGTTATGCTTCTAACAAGTCGTTTCTAGAGTGAAATGCTATACTAACAGGAATAAGGAGGGGTTTTATGGGTAAAAGAATTGGGTTTGGCTTAATCGCGTTTCTACTATATAATTCAATAGTTTTTTATTTAGGCTGGAATGTCTATACATGGCTCCATGTGACTTTTTCTTTTGAGGGACCAGTCGTTTTTGGAGTGATTTGGGCAATAATGGCTTATAGCATTATGATTGAACGCATTCATCATAAACTACGTATATTTAAAATTATTGGGAGCTATTGGATGATTGTTATTCAGTATGGTTTGTTGTTATTCCCAATCGCGAATTTACTTGTATGGCTTTTGCCAGGCACACTAAAATGGGTGGGTTATGTTGTTGCCGTATTATTACTCATCATTGTAGCTTTCGGTAGCTATATGGCGTACTCACCAGTTGTAAGAAATCTTACGATTAAAATTCAAAAAGCTAATCCAGTACAAAAGCCATTAAGAATGGTTATAGGCTCAGACTTTCACTTAGGCATTTTATCGAATAAAACCCATTTAGAACGTTTTGTGAAATTGTCTAATGAAGCAAAACCAGATGTTGTCTTTCTAGTTGGAGATTTAGTTGATGATGATCCCATTTGGTATGTGGAGTATGGGATGAGTGAAGTGATGAAGCAATTGAAAAGTACATATGGTGTATATGGCGTTTTAGGTAATCATGAATATTATGGACGTAAAATTCCATTATTTGTTCATGAAATGGCTGAATCTGGCGTAAACATTTTACAAGATGAAACAATTCTAGTGGCAGATTCGTTTTATGTTACAGGAAGAGAAGACAAAACTAATGCGGATCGAGCTTCGCTAGAAACGTTAGCAACAACCGTTGATCACAAGTTACCTTGGATTGTAATGGACCATACGCCTACGGATATTGAAACACCAAGTAAGCTTGGTGTAGATGTACATTTATCTGGACATACACATTTAGGACAAATGTGGCCGAATCAATACATTACACGAAAAACATTCGAACACGATTATGGTTATAAACTGAAGGTAGCAACGCATACAATCGTGTCATCAGGGTTCGGATTTTGGGGACCACCAATTCGGACGAATAGTCGTTCAGAAATGTGGGTTGTAGACGTAGAGTTTTGTAAGTGATTTTTAACATAATGGTAAAAGTTAAACGAGGTATATTGTGGTATGATAGTTTAGCTAGAAATGGCGTGAGGATTCGGCATTTCAATTATTAAAAGAATAAGGAGATACTATGGACTTTATTGAATTATTAAAGGCTCTTATACTGGGCTTAGTAGAAGGTATGACGGAGTTTGCACCAGTGTCATCTACAGGACATATGATCATTGTAGATGATATGTGGTTAAAAACCGAAGAATTTTTAGGAATGTATTCTGCTAATACATTTAAAATCGTCGTACAGTTAGGCTCTATTTTAGCGGTCGTCGTAGTCATGTGGAAACGATTATTAAGTTTAGTAGGACTTTATAAAATTAAAGGTCAACCAGCAAATCGTAAATTTAACTTAATACATGTTATTGTAGGAATGTTACCTGCAGTTATTTTAGGATTTGCGTTCAAAGATTATATCGATGACTATCTATTTGGAGTAAAACCGGTTATTTTCAGCTTAGTAGCTGGCGCGATTTTAATGATTGTTGCAGATAAATTCGGGCCGAAAAGACCGACAGTTACTACTTTAGATAAAATTTCATATGGTCAAGCATTAAAGATTGGTTTAGTACAATGTTTATCATTATGGCCAGGATTTTCACGCTCAGGTGCGACCATTTCAGGTGGGGTATTATTAGGGTTAGATCATAAAACGGCAGCGGATTTTACATTTATCATGGCAGTGCCAATTATGGCAGGGGCTAGCTTAGTATCTGTTTTGAAAAACTGGGAGTACATGTCGATGGACCATATTGGATTTTACGCAGTAGGATTCGTTAGTGCCTTTGTTTTTGCACTATTATCGATTAAATTCTTCTTAAAACTTATCGACAAAATAAAATTAACACCATTTGCCATCTATCGAATTATTTTAGCGATTGTATTAGCAATTATCGTGTTTTAATGAAAAGTGAGTCTACCTTTTAAAAAAGGTAGGCTCTTTTTATTTGGGAAATTTGTATAACGTATAGTCCTTCTCATGGAATTTTCATAATGACATGATACTATGGAAATAAAAAACGGTTGGTGAGAATAATGGCTGAGCGCATATTAATCATAGAAGATGAGGAAAAAATTGCACGAGTGTTACAACTGGAATTAGAATTTGAAGGTTATGAAACGGGAATTGCCCATACAGGAACAGATGGACTTATTTTATACCGTGAACAGCAATGGGATCTCCTACTACTGGATATTATGCTTCCAGGTTTGAACGGGCTGGATGTATTGAAGCGAATTCGTGCAACAGAATTTAATACACCTGTTATTATGCTTACTGCAAAAGGTGATGTTGAAGATAAAGTGGCTGGACTGGATCTTGGCGCTAACGATTACATGACAAAACCTTTTGAAATAGATGAATTACTAGCACGAATTCGAGCGGCACTCCGTTTTAAACCTCAGCAAATGGAAGTTACTGTAGAACAAGATGAGTTTTTCCATGAGTATGCAGACTTGTCTATACATGAACAGACGCGTGAAGTAAAAAGAAATGGGAAATTAATTGATTTAACACCCAGGGAGTATGAATTACTACTCTATTTAATTAAAAATCCAAAACAAGTTCTTTCACGAGAGCAAATTTTAGATGCTGTATGGGGGTTTGATTATTACGGGGATACGAATGTCGTAGATGTTTATATTCGTTACATTCGTCAGAAGGTGGATAAAGGCAGTAAACAACCACTTATTCAAACAGTCCGTGGTGTCGGTTATGTATTAAAGGAGCAGGTGAATGAAGCTTAAGACTAAAATTCATGTTTTCTCGTCGCTTGTTATGTTGATTATCCTTGTACTTACGATGGTTGGAATTTACTTCTTATATGAAAAAATGGCCTATGACACAGAGTATAATCAACTATTATCTGAGTCAACAGAACTTGTAACGTCTATTAGCCAGACAAGTAAAGTAAATGACCCAGCTACTATATTACGCGCATATATCCCTCCAAGAGGTGCAATAAGAGCCGTTGATAATAATGGTAAATCACTCGTTACGGTACAATCTACTGAAGGTATTGAGGATTATCATCCCAATATTGATGGGCATAAACGATATTCAGTGGAAAAATACGAAGGTATCCCAGTGTTATCAATGAGTATGCCTGCAATTTGGGTTGACGGTTCTGTTGTACACATACAAATGCTACAGTCCATGAAGGATGTAGCGCGAAATTTAGAGTTGTTACGTCTTGTCTTACTTGGTGTAACAATTATTGCGACAATTCCTATTGTGCTCTCAAGTATGACGCTAGGGCGTATCGTTACTAAACCAATTCATCGGCTAATTGCAACGATGCAGGAAAGCCAAAAGTCAGGAACCTTCGAAAAAATAAATGTAGAAAATGAAGGCAGAGATGAAATGGCTGAAATGAGTCGTACATTTAATGAGATGATGTGCCAGTTGGAGCAAAACTTTCGTAAGCAAGAGCATTTCGTTTCGAATGCATCTCATGAATTAAAGACACCTTTAACTGTAGTTGAGAGTTATGCTCGTCTATTGAAGAGACGTGGTTTTGATAATAAAGAAGTTGCAAATGAAGCGGTACAAGCAATTTTAAGTGAATCCATTCGTATGAATGAAATGATTCAACAAATGCTTGAATTAGCCAAAAATAAAGAACAATCACCATTATCCATTGAATCAGTTGATATTTATAAAGTATTAGAGGATACATTACATCAAATGCATCAAGCTTATGGCAGAGAATTTAACTTACTAGGTAAAGGTCCAGTTATATCGAAAACGGATGAACAAAAAATTAAACAGCTATTCTTTATTTTCTTAGAAAATGCACGCCATTATAGTGAACGTGAAATTAATGTAAGCATAGCAAAAGAGGGATCGCAATTAGTCGTTCGCATTCAAGATTTTGGTCAAGGCATTGCCCAAGAGAATATTCCACATTTATTTGATCGTTTTTATCGTGTTAGTGAGGATCGCAATCGCAAAACCGGTGGTACGGGTTTAGGACTAGCTATTGCACATGAGCTTGCTGAGCGTTTAGCAATTAATATTACTGTATTAAGTACGCTAGGTGAAGGAACTACAATCGTCTTGCGATTTGAAAATAGTAATGAGGGGGAACGATGATATGCGCATTCGCGAAAAGCTATCAATACTATTCATTGTGACACTCATCATTATTGCGACGATTCTTAGTATCATGATTTGGAATAAACTAACGAAAGAAACACCTCTTACAACTGAGGAAATTTATAATAATATTGAAACGATGTATGGAGGGGAAATTATCTCTTTCCTTACTATAAACGATCAATATCGAGTGCAGCTTCAAAGAAATAGCAAGCTTTATCAACTCGAAGTTGATGCTGAATCAGGCAAAATCTTATTGATGAAGCAGAAAAAAACAGCTGTTAAAGAAAAAATAAAATATCTACCAGAAACTGAAATACGAAAAATTATAAAAGAACAATATGACGGGAATATAAAAAAAATCTCACTCAATACAAATAAGGAAGACCCCGTATTCCAAATAGAAGTAGTAAATGGTAAAGAGCATATTAACTTATTAATAGATGCAATTAATGGGGAAGTTTTATCAGAAATTCAAGCAGATGCAGAGCAAGATTCTTCACTTTTATCTAAGGAACAAGTGATTACTATTGCTAAGAAAAAACTGAATGGAACTGTAGAAGAAATTTCTTTTTACGATACGAGTGATGGCGGATATTATTTAGTGGAGATTGAAGGTAACGACAAAGATGCAGTATTTCAAATCCATGCTATTTCCGGCAAAGTGTTATCCATTACGTGGGATTAATAATTTCTCATCAAATTCTAATCTTATTCTCCTTATTCTTTCATTTTCATTGTGTAAAGTATAAGTATCAACAAAGAGGAGGAACTTAATTATGAAAAAAATGATTACAGCATTAGCAATTACGGGGTCACTTGCAGTATCTGGAGTAGTTGCGGCAGCGGGCATTCAAACTAACTCAGGTAAAATTTTATCGTCAGAAGAAATTACGAAAAAAGCACTTAGCTACGTAAAAGGTACAGTATACAAAGTAGAGTTGGACAAAGAAAAAGGTGTTCAAGTATATGAAATTGATGTGCGAGGCAAAAGTAAAGAATACGAATTAACATTAGATGCTAAAACGGGAAAGTTACTAGAGAAGAAAACAGAGACTACAAAAGTTTCTAATTCAGTAAATAATAAAAAAGTAATTGGTTTAGCAAAAGCGAAAGAAATAGCATTGAAATCGGTTAAGGGCTCTGTAAAAAAAGCGAAGTTAGATCGTGAAGATGGTATTTACGAAATTGAAATCATTAGAGCTGGATATGAATACGATTTTGATATCAATGCGTACACAGGGAAAATTGTGAAAAAAGAAAAAGAGAGAATTTCAAAAAAAGTAGTAACTGGAAAAGTGATTGGTTTAGAGAAAGCGAAGCAAATAGCTTTAAATAATGTTGGTGGTACTGTACAAAAAGCCAAACTAGATAAAAGTGATGGCGTATACGAAATCGAAATTATTAATGGTACAACAGAATATGATTTTGAAATCGATGCAAAAACAGGGAAAATCCTTAAAAAAGAATCAGAAGTAGCTGACGATGTAATCACAACTACTAAACCAAATACTCCTAACACTGGCGATTCAGCAAATCCTTCAACACCTGCAAAAGTAATAGGCATTACAAAAGCCAAAGAAATTGCTTTACAAAATGTTAATGGTACAGTAAAAAAAGCAGGATATGACCGTGAAGATGGCGTATATGAATTTGAGATTTTAACTGCTGATTATGAATATGATATCGATGTCGATGCAGTAACTGGGAAAGCTATGATTACAGATAAAGAAAGAATTACAAAAGTACCAAATCCAACAACAACTTTCATCGGTGAGCAAAAAGCTTCTCAAATTGCTTTAACAAAAGCAAAAGGAACAATTACTAAAATTGAATTAGATGAAGAAGATGGCGTTTATGAAATTGAAGTAAAAGATGGCATGTATGAATACGAATTAGAAATTGACGCTAAGACTGGTGCCATTCTTGATTTCGAAAAAGAGTATGAAGACGACTAATCTTTAATAAAATAGTTCTTTGGCTACCTAAAATATAATTTTGGGTAGTTTTTTATTATTTTCATACTTAAAAACAATCCTAACCTACTGTTTTGTAAAAATAAAATAGACTTTATAGGAAATTATAAAACATTTTTCGTAGGTCTTTTGCTTTCATTTACTTTAATTTTACGATTCTACTTGTCTGATAGGAACACAATATGTTAGATTAGATTAATCAATAAAACACAATATATAGTATGTGAGCGAAAAAAGGTACCATATACGGTTTGAAAGGGAATTCGGAAGAGAAACCGAAGCTGTCCCCGCAACTGTGAATGCGGACAACTGTCAATTAACCACTGAGCAATGCTTGGGAAGGATGACAATTGGATGATGCATGAGCCAGTAGACCTGCCTTTTTCGCATGACGACACTTTCTTCGGGGGTTGAGGAGTTGAAGCGAGAGACTTTACATTGAACAATTTACTTTTGATTACAAAAGTATTTTTTTGTTGTGATTTCGCCTGCTTCCAATTTTAAAACCTAGAGCGATGGCTCTGCCGAAGAAGGCAGATTCATCGCTTTTTATATTTGTAAAAAAGGAGACGACAATATGGTCCAATTAATGACATATGAAAGAGCAATATTATTATCTCAATTAGAGGAAGAGTTTGGTAGAGAAGAAATTAGCCAGCTTATTAGAAAGTCTGAACGCTGGGAAAATAAGAATCCAGAAGGAACTGACGCTGAATGGACAAAGGCGATGAGCTTAGAAGCGTTAAGCTTTTTAGATGAAGAAGACACATATTGGACATTCGTTGCAGCTCGCTTATTATTGGCGGGTGTTTATAGAGAAGCATCTACAGTACGCCAATTAGAAGTAGGACAGGTATACACAGCATTTGCTATACAAGTTGAGAAGCTTGTCGAAAAAGGTTTATATGATCCAGCTTTAACAAAATCATATACAAAACAGGAACTTGAAGAAATTGGTCTAATGCTTGAACCTAAACGAGATGAAATCTTTACATATATCGGATTGAAAACATTATTGGACCGTTATGTTACGCGAGATTATGACAAAACACCAATTGAATTGCCCCAAGAGCGTTGGATGATTATAGCGATGACACTTATGCAAAATGAAAAAACAGATCGCCTTGCGAAAATTAAAGAGTCTTACTGGGCAATGAGTAATTTATATATGACGACTGCTACTCCTACATTATCAAATGCAGGTAAAACGCATGGTCAATTATCAAGTTGCTTTATCGATACAGTAGATGACAGTTTACAAAGTATTTATGATTCAAATACTGATGTTGCGACACTTTCGAAATTTGGCGGTGGTATCGGTGTCTATATGGGGAAAGTACGTAGTCGTGGATCATCTATTCGTGGCTTCAAAGGAGCTTCAAGTGGTGTTGTTCCTTGGATTAAACAATTGAATAATACAGCAGTATCAGTAGATCAATTAGGTCAACGCCAAGGCGCGATTGCTATTTATCTTGATATTTGGCATAAAGATATATTCCCATTCCTTGATTTGAAATTAAATAACGGTGATGAACGTATGCGCGCACATGATATTTTCACAGGCGTTAGTTTACCTGATATTTTCATGGAGGCTGTTGAAGCACGTGAAGATTGGTACTTATTTGACCCGCATGAAATTCGCGAAGTAATGGGCTTTAATCTAGAAGATTACTATGACGAAAAACGTGGACAAGGATCATTCCGAGAGAAATACGAAGCTTGCTTAGCGAACCCAATATTAACGCGTGAAGCTGTACCAGCAATTGATATCATGAAACGTATTATGCGTAGCCAATTAGAAACTGGTGTGCCGTTCATGTTCTACCGTGATGAAGTAAACCGTAAAAACCCAAATAAGCATGAAGGTATGATTTACTCAAGTAATTTATGTACGGAAATTTTCCAAAACATGAGCGCTACTAAGTTCGAATCAATTACATTAGAAGATGATGTTATTGTAACGCGCCGCAAACCTGGAGATTTCGTTGTATGTAACTTATCATCTATCAATCTTGGACGAGCTGTACCTGCTGAAGCTTTAGAAAGATTAATCCCAATTCAAGTGCGTATGTTAGATAATGTTATCGACTTAAATCGTATTCCTGTTCCTCAGGCAGAACGTACAAATGCACGTTATCGTGGTATTGGTCTTGGTACATTCGGTTGGCATCACTTATTGGCACTGAAGAGTATTGCATGGGAATCTGAAGAGTCTGTAGAATTTGCGGACAAGCTTTACGAGCAAATTGCTTATTTAACAATACAAGCATCAATGGAATTAGCAAAAGAAAAAGGTCAATATCCATTATTTGAAGGTTCGGACTGGCAAACAGGAGAATACTTCACAAAGCGCCAATATAAAGGCGAAAAGTGGGCTACATTACAACAAGCAGTTGCTGAAAATGGTATGCGTAACGGCTATGTAATGGCTATTGCGCCGAACTCATCAACATCAATTATTGCAGGAAGTACGGCGAGTATCGATCCAATTTTCCAAAAATCGTATTCTGAAGAGAAAAAGGATTATAAGATCCCGGTAACTGTTCCTGATTTGAACCAAGAAACAACTTGGTATTACAAATCTGCTTACTTTATTGATCAAAATTGGACTTTAAAACAAAACGCAGCACGTGCTCGTCATATTGACCAAGGTATTTCGTTGAATATATATGTACAAAACACGGTAAAGGCTAAAGAATTATTAGAATTGCACTTAAATGCTTGGAAACTAGGCATTAAAACGACATACTACGTTCGCTCAACGTCGGTTGAATTATTAGAATGTGAATCATGTGCAAGCTAGGAGGAACTAACGATGACAAAACTAGAAAAACGAAAATTAATGGATAAAACAGCTCCAAACCGTTCGACAGGTATTGTAAACGGGAGCTCTTCAAATATATTAAACTGGGATGATGTTCGTTTTAGCTGGGCATATCCAAAATATAAAAAGATGCTAGGTAACTTTTGGACTCCTTTCGAAATCAATATGGGGAACGACATTAAAGAGTTCCCAACATTAACAGCGAATGAAAAAGAAGCATTTATGAAAACAATTGGATTACTTGCAATG
The DNA here is from genome assembly GCF_001955655.1 of Viridibacillus arenosi. Lineage (GTDB taxonomy): Bacteria > Bacillota > Bacilli > Bacillales_A > Planococcaceae > Viridibacillus > Viridibacillus arenosi. The sequence continues at coordinate 228,583 of NZ_MSPW01000004.1, forward strand.
TTAGACAGCGTTCAAACAGACTATGCAGGAAAAGTGGCAGATTATTTAACAGATTCTAGCTTAAATGCTTTAATGATTATCCTTGCACAGCAGGAAGTAATTCATAATCATTCTTATTCATATATTCTTTCAAGTTTAGTATCAAAAGATGAGCAAGATAAAGTATTTGATTTCTGGCGTACAGAACCAGTCCTTGAAAAACGAAATGACTTTGTTATTAAAGGATATAAAACATTTTCTGAAGAGCCTAATATCGACCATATGTTAAATTCCATCGTCTATGACGTCATTTTAGAAGGTTTATTCTTCTATTCTGGCTTTGCATTCTTCTATCATTTAGCACGAAACCAAAAGATGGTAGCAACGAGTACGATGATTAATTATATAAACCGTGACGAACAACTTCATGTTGACCTATTCGTTAAAATCTATAAAGAATTGTTGGAAGAATATCCTGAATACGATACGCCAGAGCGTGCTAAGCAAGTGGAAGATATTTTCCGTGAAGCAGCTGCACTTGAAATTGAATGGGCACATGAAGTCATTGGAGACAAAATTGATGGCTTAGATGTAGATGATGTAGAAGATTATATTTATTTTTATACGAATGTACGCTGTTCACAATTAGGCTATGAAAGACCTTTCGAAGGCTACCGCAAAAATCCAATGAAATGGATCAAAGCTTATGAAGATGTTGATTTAGGGAAAACTGACTTCTTCGAACAACGTTCTCGTCAATATGTGAAGGTAAATGTTCAAGATAATGGTTTTGATGAACTATAAAAAGTGAAATAATAATATGAAGATGGGCGCTTTAGACAGCGCTCATTTTTTTGTTGTACACATAGTCTTTAGACCTATATATAATTATGATAGAAAAAACTTATTAAATAAATATCGTAATAATAGATATAAAGGTGTGTTTTTTGATATAGTTTAGTAAAAAGTATAGATATTTTAGGGGTGGGCTAAGTTTATGTTGTCGTTCAAACGTAATAAGGTAAATAAGATGATTCTTCCGGAAGTGGACATAACGAAAACTGGGGTTTTTATAAGCGATCAGGAACGTCTACACCAAATAGATTTATTAAACTTAACAAATGAAGATTTACGTATCGCACGTCAATTGAAACCTACAGTGGAGAAACATATAGTCGAAGTTGTAGAGCAATTCTATGCATCAATTGAAACCGTCGCTTCTATGAAGGAACTTATTCAGCAACATAGCTCTGGTGAAAGGTTACGTCAAACATTACGACAACATGTAATTGAAATGTTCGATGGGATTATTGATGATACATTTATCGAAAAACGCACTCGTGTAGCGAAAGTGCATGTTCGAATTGGATTATATCCAAAATGGTATTTAGCTGCATTCCAAAAATTAGAACATAATTTAATCGAGAAAATATATGGCTTAGAGTTGGAGACTACCTTAGAACGTAATGTTATTGATTCTGTGAAAAAATTAATTAGCTTTGAACAACAAATCGTCCTTGAAGAATACGATCAATTTTCAAATCAATTATTAGAACAACAACAAGAAAAAACGCGTATGTATGTAAAAAATGTTATGGGTAGTATTTCTAGTAACTTAGAATCGCATTCTTTACATACTTCAGAGTCTGTTGAGACATTAATTGCAAGTACTAGTGAAGTGAATAAACATGTGAAGAGCAGTATTCAAGATGCAAAAGGTACTCGAGAAGCATCCGAAAAAGGATACGAGCAAATGCTTCTACTAAAAAAACATACAAATGAAATTAATGAAAAAACGAATGAAATGTCAAAAATGATTCATGCGCTAGACGCATCTTCATCTGAAATTCAAGCAGTAATCGAGATTGTAAAAAATATTGCAGGACAAACAAATTTGCTGGCATTAAATTCAGCTATTGAAGCTGCTAGAGCTGGTGAGCATGGTAAAGGATTTGCTGTTGTGGCTGATGAAGTACGTAAACTTGCAGATCAAACGAAGAAATCTGTCGAACAAATTGCAAGTTTAATCGGTGTATCCAGTGGTGTAACCAGTCAAGTAGTTACAGCTATTCAAGATATACAAAACCTTGTAACTAATGGTATTGAAGAAAATGAAAGATCGATGCAAGAATTTGAGAACATCGGTAAGGCTGTAAATATAACCATCCAAGATTTTCAAGAGGTAGAACAACGAATGGATATTCTATCGAATGTCGTAACAACTATAGGTGAAACTTCAGAACAATTAAAACAAGCTGCTACAGAATTAGAAACAACGGTGAGAAAGTTTTAATGAATATTACTGTATTAATAGAAATGTTAAATTTATCTATTAAGATAGTTTTTTTATGCTTTTTAATCGGAGCACTTTGAGAATATGATAAGCTTTCACTAAGTTCTTTAAAGGAGGCAATTTAGATGAAACCGTTAGTTTGGATTACTAGACAATTACCAGAGGAGAGCATATCACCACTCCGTGAAATAGCTGAAGTGAAGATGTGGTCATCTGCGGATCAACCGATGCCCGCTGAAGAATTGAAACAAGCAGCTGGTGAAGCGGATGCAATGTGGGTCATGATATCTGATCAAATAACGCGTGAAGTTATTGAAGTGGCGCCAAAGTTAAAAATAATCGCTAACCTAGCAGTTGGCTATAATAATATTGATATTAAAGCTGCAAAGGAAAAAGGTGTTATTGTAACGAATACACCCGATGTCTTAACAGGAACTACAGCGGATTTAGCATTTGCTCTAATGCTAGCAACAGCTCGTAGAATCCCAGAAGCAGAGCGTGAAGTACGAAATGGTAAATGGACAGGTTGGTCTGTTAACCAATTAACAGGGATGGACATTCATGGTGCAACTTTAGGTGTCGTAGGAATGGGGCGTATCGGAGAGGCGGTAGCAAGACGCGGAATGGGTTTTGATATGAGAATTTTATATCATAATCGTACAAGAAAGCCTGAAGCTGAAGAGAAGTATGGTTTTGAGTATGCGGAGCTAGATACATTACTGAAAGAATCGGATTTTGTTGTGCTATTAACTCCGTTAACACCTGAAACAAAGGGCTTAATCGGTAAAAGTGAAATAGCATTGATGAAAAACAGCGCAATTCTTATTAATGTTGCACGTGGTGGAGTTGTAGATGAGCAAGCGTTATATGAGGCGTTATTAAATAAAGAAATTTGGGCAGCAGGACTTGATGTTTTTGAAACAGAGCCTGTCCCAACTGATCATCCTTTATTAACATTACCAAATGTTGTAGTGCTTCCTCATATAGGTAGTGCTTCAATTCGTACTAGAAATAATATGATGGCAAAAAATACAGAGTCAATTGCAGCCTGTTTACAAGGAAAAGAAATAAAGAATCCAGTGAAATAAAGCAAAAATGTGCCTAGAAGGATATTGGAATCCTCGGCACATTTTTTTGCGAAAAACATCTAACTAAAATTGTTAATCTTTCTTTGCATCAGTACTAAGAAGAATAAAATCGGTAAAATAAATACCACAGTAGATGCGATACCACTAGCGATTGTTGTATAAAGTGCTAATAGTCCAATAATAGGTCCCCCAGCAATTTGTCCAATAGCATCAAGTTGTCCGAACATAGATAAAGCAGTTGCTCGACCCTTTGCTTCCAATCTTTCATTCGTCATTACACTCATTAACGGATAGTTAACATCACGTAGCGTACCTGCTATCCAGAAAGTTATAAGAGCCAGCAAAAAGTTTGAACTAAAGGCAAATGCAAGCATTGCAAAAATTAATAAACCATTGCTAATCAAAAGAATTACAGGGTAATTTTTATTAAAACGACGCTCTACAAATCTTAAAACAACAATGTTTAATAAAAATGCTACTGCATAGAAAGCACCAAACCAGTAGATAGATTCAGCCTCAGGTATATGGAAGTCTTCAATAAAATGAGCACCCCATAGTCGATCGAATCCTTCACTCGCCAATCCCAAAAGTATAGTTATAATCGCGATACTCACGAGCATTGTATTTCCTTTAATTTGACGCGCACCATGTCGAATTGTTGTTATTAGATGATGTATGGCGGAAATATCTTTTTTTCGTGAGATTTTGACGAACTTTGTCTCCGGCATTGTGAATAATGCACCAAAAGCTAGTAGTACTAATAAAATTCCAGCAATAATTATTGTTACTTGCACTGAAAATAAAGTAGCAATACAAACACTAAGCAAAATACCAAAAAATCGACCTAAAGATCTAAATTGAGCGCCCTTAAGAAATACTGAATCTAAATTTCTACCTTCTAATTCATCAGCAATCCAAGCCTCTTCAGCACCGCTAATAAATGTCCAGCCTAACCCCCACAAACCCGAAGCGATGGCAATTGACCAAAATGCTGGGAAAATTCCTTCAAGTAAGTGTGCTATGCCAATTATAAAAGTCCCGATGAATAGAGAACGTTTTCGTCCAAAATGATCGGCAACTAAACCAGTAGGCATTTCACAAAGAAATACAGCTACCTCCATAATCGTTCCAATAAGTACTAGCTGTAATGGATTTAATCCTGCATTTATAACGTAATAAATTGCGTTCAGTGTGAATACCATTTGTATAAGCAATGAGCGTGAACTAGTGATTGCATAATAAGTATTTTGTATTTTCATTTTTTTCCCTCCGCGTTAGTAAAATAACGGAGGCCAAACTCTCGTTATTAAGACAGCATGCCCTCCGAGTTGTCTTTGAAAGTCATTAAAGTGCTTTTCATATTCGTTCACTCCTTTTTTGAAATTATTGTAAGTTTATCATAAGGGAAAGAGGAAAAGAAGAATTTTTAAATAGAGTAATAGAAGTGAAGAGTGACTAATAGATTATTAGGTACAGTATTGATGGAGAGCTGTAATATGGTAAAAAACACTGCGTTAAAGAAAAAACCTACTCTTAGAAAGAGTAGGTTGAGTTATAAGAATTGGATACGAGTAATAAAGATGGACGAGCGCTTAAAGTAAAATGTCGACTCTAGCTTCTGTCCTGCAAAGTGTTTCGTAATTAGTTTGCCGTCCTTATTTGTTGAAAATATCAAATAGGCCGCCGATTCCGCCTTCGCCTACGGATTTGTTACCTGGTACTTGAGGCGCTGCTGCGAATACACGACTCGCTAAACGGCTGAATGGAAGTGATTGGATCCATACTGTTCCTGGTCCTCGTAGAGTAGCGAAGAATAGACCTTCGCCACCAAATAGGGCAGTTTTTACACCTTTGACCATTTCAATATTGTAATCAACGTCTGCTGTCATAGCTACAAGACAACCTGTATCTACACGTAATGTCTCACCGACTTGTAGATTCTTTTGAATAATTGTACCGCCTGCGTGAACGAACGCCATGCCATCACCTTCTAGTTTTTGCATGATGAAACCTTCACCACCGAAAAATCCCGTTCCTAATTTACGTTGGAATTCGATGCCGATCGAAACCCCCTTAGCAGCTGCTAAGAATGCGTCTTTTTGGCAAATGATTTTTCCGTTATATCTACTTAGATCCATAGGAATGATTTTCCCAGGGTAGGGAGAAGCAAAAGAAACATGTTTTTTTCCATAACCTTCATTTGTGAATGTTGTGATGAATAAACTTTCACCTGTTACAAGTCTTTTACCAGCGCCCATTAATTTACCCATGAAACCGCCACCGCCGCTTGAAGTATCACCAAAAACAGTTTCCATGCGAATGCCGTCTTCCATCATCATTAATGCACCAGCTTCTGCAATGACTGTTTCTTGTGGATCTAATTCTACCTCTACAAACTGCATGTCATCGCCGAATAATTTGTAATCAATTTCATGATTATTCATCTTTTTTCCTCCCAATTGTTATAGCCTAGTATTTAATATTAATACGATTTGAGATTTTAAAAGGTTTCGTCAATTTTCAGGAAAAAATAAATTGACTGCAATTTTAATAAAAATAAAGGATATTTAGGTATTTTGTAGAAAATATATACAGAGAAAGCGTTTTCATTTAAAAGGGGGAGTAGCAGTGAAGTTGCAAAATTTTATCGGAGGTCAATGGGGAACCTCTGAAGATTTGAAATTCGTACCCGTTATTAATCCTGCAAATGGTGAGGAATTAGCTCAAGTACCTATGTCTTCAACAGGAGCTGTGGAGCAAGCAGTAGCTGTTGCAAAAAAGGCACAAAAAAGTTGGGCACTAGTACCAGCACCAAAACGCGCAGATTATTTGTATGCAATTGGCTTAAGAATGAAAGAAAAGAAAGAACATTTAGCTCAGGTACTTACGAAAGAGATGGGAAAAGTTATTGAAGAAGGTCGAGGCGAGGTACAAGAGGGCATTGATATGGCATTTTATATGGCTGGAGAAGGGCGACGTTTGTTTGGGGAAACAACTCCGTCAGAGTTAGCCAATAAATTTGCTATGAGTGTCCGTGCTCCAATTGGTGTCGTCGGACTAATTACACCTTGGAATTTCCCTGTAGCAATCGCAACTTGGAAATCCTTCCCTGCAATTGTTGCTGGGAACACATTCATTTGGAAACCTGCTACAGAAACGCCGATGATGGCTTATGAAATGGCGAAAATTTTTGAAGAAGTAGGTTTACCAGAAGGCGTCGCTAATGTTGTCTTTGGTTCAGGTTCAGAAGTAGGAACAGCATTAATCGAGCATCCAGATGTCAAAGTCATTTCGTTCACAGGTTCAACTGCTACAGGTAGCAAGGTAGCAGAGTTGGGCGGCCGTCATTTAAAGAAAGTTTCTTTAGAAATGGGTGGCAAAAATGCAGTGATAGTAATGGATGATGCTGATTTAGAACTCGCTGTTGAAGGTATTTTGTGGAGTGCATTTGGTACAGCGGGTCAACGTTGTACGGCATGTAGTCGAGTAATTGTGCATAAAGATGTAAAAGCAGAGCTGGAAGAACGCCTCCTAACAGCTATGCAACTATTAACAATAGGTGATGGTTTAGATGAGTCGGTAAAAATTGGTCCTGTTATTAATAAAACTGCATTACACAAGATTAATAGCTATGTAGAAATAGGCCGTCAGGAAGGTGCGAAGTTACTTGCAGGAGGCAATATACTAACGGGATCTCCTTTCGATCAAGGTTTTTATTACGCACCAACATTATTTACCGATGTGAAATGGGATGCTCGTATTGCACAAGAAGAGATTTTCGGACCAGTTGTCTCATTGATAGAAGTAGAAAGTTTAGAAGAAGCTATTGAAGTTAATAACAGTGTGCAGTTTGGACTTTCAAGTTCTATCTTTACACAGGATATTAATCGAGCATTCCAAGCGCAGCGTGATTTAGATACGGGTATTGTATACGTCAATGCTGGTACAACTGGAGCAGAAATTCATCTACCGTTTGGTGGCACAAAAGGAACAGGAAATGGTCATCGTGATTCTGGTGTTGCAGCACTGGATGTCTATACGGAATGGAAGAGTATTTACATTGATTACAGTGGCAAGTTGCAACGGGCACAAATTGATACGGAATAATAACAAAGAAAGGGGACATTCAGATGAAAGTAGCAGTATTAGGTGCAGGTTTAATGGGGAAAGAGGTTGCGCGTGATTTAGTTAAAAGTGACAAAGTTGAAAAAGTGTACTTAGCAGACTTAGATGTCGGTCAAACAACATTATTCGCTGAGTTATTGAAGTCAGATAAATTAGAAGTGCTACATCTAGATGCCAACGATGATGCGGAGTTAAAATGGATTATGGCAAAAGCAGATGTTGTGATTAACGCTCTATTTTATACATTTAACGAAAAAGTTGCACGTATGGCAATTGAAGTGGGTGTGCATTCAGTCGATCTTGGTGGTCACATTGGCGGTGCAACAAATGCTGTTTTAGAGCTATCTGAGGATGCTAAGGAAAAAGGCGTTACATTAATTCCTGACCTAGGTGTTGCACCTGGAATGATCAATATTTTAACGGGCTATGGTGCATCAAAATTAAATAGCGTCAAATCGATTAAAATCTTTGTTGGAGGAATTCCGGTAGAAAAAGAACCACCGTTGGATTATAACATTGTGTTTTCTCTAGAAGGGGTATTCGATCACTATACTGATTCTTCTCATGTTATTCGTGGTGGGAAATTGCAGGAAATTGCTTCATTGTCAGAGATTGAAAAGGTTTATTTTGATGGCTTTACCGGGCTAGAGGCTTTCCATACTTCAGGTGGATTATCTACTTTAGCACAGACCTTCCCAAATGTGAACACGTTGGAATATAAAACAATTCGCTATCAAGGTCATGCAGAAAAATTCCAGTTACTTGTAGATCTAGGTTTAACAAATAAAGAGACAACGGTTAATCTAGATGGTCAAGTTATCAAAGCGCGTGATGTTTTACGTGAAGTGCTACAAACTAAAATGTCCCTTGGTAATAAATCAGATGCGGTATTATTACGGGTGATTGTTTCAGGCGAAAAAAGTGAGGAACTAGTTTCGTACGAATACGAATTGATTATTAAGAAAGACAAAGAAACCAATGAAACAGCAATGGCTCTAGCAACTGCAAATACAATTTCAGTAGTTGCTCAGTTAGTAGGCGATGGTACGATTTCAAAACGTGGAGTATATCCACCAGAGAAAGTAGTTCCAGGTGAAAAATACATGGAAGAAATGAAAAAACGTGGAGTATCCATTAAAGAAACTATGCATCGTTCAACTAATATTGTAAAAGGATAGAAGAGGACTATGGAGATGGTTTTTATAACATAAACAAAGTCTAACGAGTAATCTCGTAAAGTAATTTATAAAATCGATGATTAATAGTTTGAATATTTGTAATTCATAGACGATAATATGTATTAAGGGTAAGTGTTGAAGGTAGCCCTAAAATATAAATAGTAAAGTGCTTGAGTTTACAAATATGACTGCCTAATCTGTTAAAAGCCAAAACCAGGTTTTTCGTCGCAGATATAAGCCAGTTCAATTTGACTCACAGATATCTATCTGTAGTCTTTTTGAATTGGCTTTTTTTATGCAGTTAAGAAGGGAGGTTAACATTCCTTTAGCAAAAACAAGACATCATTCAGTACATCATGTGTAGTTTACGGTTATGCCATCACTTCAATAAAAGATATTTAAAAACAGGAGGAATACAGATGACAACTTTAAACGAATGGGACAAAAAGCATTTTATTCATCCAACCTCATCAATTCAAGAGCAACAAGCGAATGGACCAAAAGTGATTTTCGATAAGGGTGAAGGGATATATCTAACAAGTAAAGATGGTACGAGATATATAGATGCTATGTCGTCGCTTTGGAATGTTAACATTGGGCACGGTCGCAAAGAAATAGCAGAAGCGGCAAAAGACCAGATGGAACAATTAGCATACAGTTCATGTTTTTCGAATTTTAGTAATGAGCCAGCAATTCGTCTAGCAAAGAAAATTGCTGATTTAGCTCCACCTAGTTTAAATGCGGTGTTCTTTACATCAGGTGGTTCAGAGTCAAATGACTCAGCGATAAAAATTGTACGTCATTATTGGCGTATTCAAGGTCAACCCGAGCGAAATAAAATCGTTGCATTACGACGAGGATATCATGGCGTCTCAGCAGGCGCTACAAGTGCAACAGGTATACCTGAGTTTTGGGACATGGCAGGAAGTTTGATGCAAGGATTTATACATGCAAAATCTCCATATGAAATTGGTACTGAGTCATCGATTCAATCCATTCGCGAAGTAATTGAAGCTGAAGGACCAGAAAAGATTGCGGCATTCATGGCAGAACCTGTCCAAGGGGCAGGTGGAGTATTGATCCCACCGAAGGATTACTACAAGGAAGTACGTAAGATATGCAATGAATATGGCATTTTATATATAGCAGATGAGGTTATTACAGGATTTGGACGCACAGGGAAAATGTTCGGTGTTGAAAATTATGGAGTAGAGCCGGATGTATTATCATTTGCAAAAGGTGTAACAAGTGGCTATTTTCCGCTAGGTGGTGTCATTGTTTCCGACCACGTGCATAATGTGCTGAAGGAAAAATCAGAAGGAGTATTATTCCATGGTTTTACCTATAGTGGTCATCCAACAGGTGCGGCTGTAGCACTAAGAAACCTTGAAATTTTAGAACGTGAAAATCTAGTAGATAACTCCTCTAAAATGGGTGGAGAATTACAAAAAGGATTTAAATCCATTAAAGGGGAATCAACGATTGTAGGTGATATTCGTACGTTAGGTTTACTCGGAGCGATGGAATTTGTACAAGATCCATTAACGAATAAACGCTTCCCTGCCGAGTTGAAAGTGGCTCCAAGAATTATTGCGGCCTTACATGAACGTGGTGTTATATGTCGTGCAGTTACTTATGACAATACAGATATCGTATGTTTCTCACCACCATTGATTATTACAAAAACACAGATAGATGACCTAATTGCTATACTACGTGAAGCTGTACTAAGTGTTCAACAAGAGGTTGAAGAGCAGCTAGCAGCACTTTAAAAACTAATGAAAAATTATTCAAGGCTAGATAGATCGAGAGTAATTCCATTAATAGAGTCTATTGTATTTCAATAGACTCTTATCCGGGGGTGTAAGATGGAAGATCAAAAGCTATTGAAAATTTTAGGGAATAGAGACGTTATGGCACTTGCTTTTGGAGCAATGATTGGTTGGGGTTGGGTGGTAACAGCTGGTTTATGGATTACAGAAGCAGGTTCACTAGGTGCAATCATAGCATTTTTAATAGGCGGTTTACTTGTTATTTTTATAGGTTTAACATACGCAGAGTTGTCCTCGGCTATGCCGTTATCTGGTGGAGAACTATTCTTCACATATAGGGCGACTGGACGGCTCACCTCGTTTATAGCAACATGGGCAATGATTCTTGGATATGTTTCAGTTGTAGCTTTTGAAGCTGTAGCTTTACCGACTGTTTTTGAATATGTCGTTCCTGGCTATAGCGTCGGTTACATGTATACAATTGCAGGTTGGGATGTAAATTTCACATGGGTAGCCGTAGGAATTCTTGGGTCGATTATTATTGCATGGATTAACTATAGGGGAATGAAGATTACAAGTGTTGTGATGTCAATTTTGACATTACTCATATTAATCTCAGGTGTATTGCTTGTTACGGGAAGTTCTATTGCAGGAAGCCCAGAGCATATGCAACCTTTATTTGAAAAAGGATGGGGTGGCATCATGGCTGTATTGATTATGACGCCATTCATGTTTGTTGGATTCGATGTGATACCTCAAGCAGCAGAAGAAATTAATCTGCCACGTAAGCGAATTGGACAACTGCTAATCATTTCGGTGTTTTTAGCTATTACTTGGTATGTAGCAATTATCTTCGGCGTTTCATACGTGTTGACACCATCAGAAATTGCTAGTTCATCACTTGTCACAGCAGATGCGATGGCAAAAGCATTTGGTGGTAGTAAGATGATGGGGAATGTTTTAGTACTAGGTGGAATCGGTGGGATATTAACGAGCTGGATTGGCTTCTATGTTGGCGGTAGTCGGGCCATTTTTGCATTGGCGAGAGCGGGAATGCTACCTAAGGCATTAGGCGAGCTACATCCTAAATATAGAACGCCACATAAAGCAATTTTACTCATTGCAGTTTTGACTACTTTAGCACCATTATTCGGTCGCCCAGCACTTGTCTGGTTAGTAGATGCAGGAGGGTTTGCTCTTGTTATTGCATGGGTTTTAGTAGCAATTGCCTTTATTATTTTGCGCAAAAGAGAGCCTGATTTAAAAAGACCGTTTATATTGCCAGGGGGTACATTAATTGGTTGGTTAGCTGTTCTAATGTCAATTGGCGTATGTATTTTATATCTACCAGGTATGCCTTCCGCGTTAGTTTGGCCGTATGAGTGGGTAATCATATTAGCTTGGGCTCTGTTTGGGACAGTGTTATACAAAATCTCTATGGCCAAATATGGCGCTAAAAATGCCAACAAACTAATGGACCAGGAAATAGAACGTGTGTTATCCGAAGAAGATATTGAAGAAACTTCATCACGAAAAGATGTGAATGGAGTTTTGGAGAGAGTTTAATATTCATATGAATAAAAATGAGACTTGAGCATAAAAAAGACCTCTTGTTATGAAGTATCCCAAGCACGCCAGTGAAAAGGATAGCTATATCATGAACAGGAGGCCTATCATAAATTATAAGAAAAACAAGGGAATCGCTCAATATTTTAAAATCAAACGGTACAATTAATGGGTCGTCCCACCTACTATATGAATATCCGAATCGTATTTAGCAGCTGTGACAGCTGCTATTTTTACGCCATTAACAATTGTCTCAAGACTTAAGCTAGGTGCTTCTTTATTAATGGTTTGCTCCGGAATGAAAGGAATATGGATAAATCCACCCCGAATGCTTGATGAGGTTCGGGCGATATAGTCCATTAATCCATAAAAGATATGGTTGCATACAAATGTTCCAGCGGTATGGGATACCGATGCAGGAATATTGCTCTCCTTCATGTTTTCGACGATTCTCTTGATGGGGATTGTAGACCAATAGGCTACCGGACCTTTGTCTACAATCGGCTCATCAATGGGCTGGTTTCCCTGATTGTCTGGGATTCTAGCATCATCCAAATTGATTGCCACTCGTTCAGGTGTGATGTGAAGCCGACCCCCGGCTTGTCCTATACAGATAACGATGTCAGGATTATGCTGTTGAACAAGAGTCTCCAAAACTGCAACTGATTTCCCGAACACAGTTGGAATTTGTTCAGCAACTAGAGTCACATCATCAATAACTTCTCCATGTAACTGTTTTACTGCTTCCCAGGAAGGGTTTATTCTTTCTCCCCCAAAAGGCTCAAAGCCGGTTAACAACACTTTTTTCTTCATGCCGATCCCTCCTATATTCCTAATGAGACAAGAAAATACATAAGTACGATATTGAAAACTAATACTGCTAAAGCTGTTGGGACTTGAACTTTTATGACATGGTTTTTATCTTTCAAGTCCAACAAGGCTGCCGGTACAATATTAAAGTTAGCGGCCATTGGTGTCATTAATGTTCCACAATAACCAGCAAACATAGATATGGCAGCTATATGATTTGGATTAGCGTCAAATTGTTTAATCAGAAAAGGAATGGCAATACCTGCAGCCATAATCGGGAAAGCAGCAAAGGCATTCCCCATGATCATAGTGAATAGAGCCATGCCAAGACAGAAAATGACCACAATCCAAAATAGCGAACCTTCTGGGATGATCGCTGTTACAGCGTCGGAAACGACTGTACCAACCCCTGCATTTGTGTAAATAGTTCCTAATGTTGCAAGTAACTGTGGCAGCAATACAGCCCAACCAATAGATTCTAGCAGACGACGTGATTCTTTCACAGCTCCTGTAGGTGTTCCGCGTGTCATCCACATTGCAACGATAATGGCAGTCAAACACGCCAGACCTAAAGCAACCATCGTTACATTAGATGGATCAAGCAATGCCTTTCCTCCAATTTTAACACCATCTAGCAGCTTAGAACCAGCCAAGGTTAAAATAGGAATCAAGATAGCGGGTAGGAAAAGGCGACCGCCAAGGCGTTTTCTTCGCTCTTCCTTAATAGTAATGCTTTCTTCAACATGTTCACCTTTCTTTAACCCACCACTTGCAATGATTAAAACCATAAGAATAACCATAAGCCCAATGTAAAAAGGAGGAATAATTTGGCCGAACATTAATGTAACTGAATAAATCAAGTAAAAGCATCCCGAAGATAACCGCCGGCTGTTTGTCCGATCAGTGAAAATATATAGGGAGCAGCCTAGAACAATGATGCCCATTAATACGTAAATCATTTCAACTGAGAATATCATAATAGACTCTCACTTTCTCTTTAGATTGTTTTGCGTTATTTACCATTATTACCCAAACGTTTATCCAGCCTTTTATCAAACATACGAAGACGAATGGCGTGTACGATAAAAGCAAAGATGGCAGTAGGAATTCCCCATAACGCCATTGATATTGGATCGGCAGGTATATTATTCTGTTCAAAAAATCCGTTCATCAAAAGAATTGCACCAACCGCCACGAAAATATCTTCACCGAAAAACAAACCGATATTATCGGTTGCAGCTGCGTGTGCACGGATTTCCTGTTGCTCTTTCTCAGGTAGTTTTCCATATTTCGATAGAGCAGCGCCTTCTGCCATTGGAGCAATCAGCGGACGTACAGTCTGCGGATGTCCCCCAAGACTGTTTAAACCAAGAGCAGCTCCGGCTTCCCTAATCAATAAATACATAGTCAATACCCGACCAACAGTGATGGCTTTAATTTTTGATACAATCTTTGCAGCTTGTTGCTGTAGACCATTTTTTTCAAGCAGCCCAATAACAGGAAGCGTGACTATGAGAATAGACATGTACCTGTTAGTTGTAAATGCTTCTCCAAATTGCGTAATAATACTGGTAATGGGAATACCGGCAATCATCCCCGTAACGAGTGCTGAAATAGTTACTACAACTGCTGAATTGATTCTAAGTACAAATCCAATCATGATTAAAAGAACACCAATTAGAACCATACATATCCCCTTTCTTCTTATTAAATTATTCTTCAATAATATAAACTAAATGTTATTGTATATCAAAGTAAGAATTTTTTAAATATTTTTTTCGATCCAAGTGCCTAATTATGTAATATCCAAAGTCTTTTATAAGGCGCGGGTATGAAATAAAATCACGATTTTTGGCATTTTTATAATGAAGGAAACTTATCGAAGAATAAGATTACGGAATTGTAGGTTGGAATGATGACGTAGGAGGTGAAGGAAATGAATGGATTATTAGAATCCTAATATTAATCAATTGGCATTGATTAATCTATTAATAGAATTGGCACTGTTCTAAATTGGATAGTGCTTCTTTTTTTACTCTGGAAAATTGCCATTTTTGTTGGTAATAGGGCATTTGCGTTTATTGAAAAGACTTTCAAATTAACAATAAGTATTGTATGATTTTTATATAAATTGGAAATTTTTATAAATAAATGTGCTGAAGGAGTTGAACCATTATGAACACAATTTTTATAGCAGGACATGCGAGGCTGCCATCTGGTATGGCCGCACAAAACATTTATGAGACTCTAACAATCACTGCGGAAATTGATAAGAAATATGGGGTAATCGTTGCAGCAAGTTGTACGTTAGCAACGCAGCATGGGAAATCATTTGTTGAGCAATTGCTAAGAGGGCATAGTTTGCAAGATGGTATTACACAACCGGTCGAAGCCGTGAAAGTCCATTACTTAGGTAAAGCAGGAAACGCATTAATGTCGGCATTGAAAGATTTATATAAACAATATGAATCTTACAAATCGTCAAAATAATTCAGAATTTTCAGGTAGTTATAAATTTACAAAAAAAGAATAGTATAGTAAAGTAAAGTTAAAGATAATAAATCATGCAAAAACGTTCAAATCGTTCATTACGCGTGATGAGGTAACAAGGGTAATAGTAAGCCAATACTGTCTAATCTGTTTGAAGCCTAGCCGGGTTTTATGACACAGATAAGAGCCAGTTCAATTTGACACTCAGTATATTCACTGGAGTCTTTTTGAATTGGCTTTTTTATTGACCTATGAAAAGAGGTGACAGGATGTCTGGTGCTTTAGAAAATATTCGTATAATCGATTTATCTCGAGTACTTGCAGGACCATACTGCACAATGATTTTAGGTGATTTAGGAGCTGAGGTCATTAAAGTAGAGGCCCTTGATAGTGGTGATGAGACGCGAAAATGGGGTCCTCCATTCCAAGATGATGTAAGTGCTTATTATTTAACAGCAAATCGTAATAAAAAAGCTATCACTCTCAATTTGAAGGAAGATGAGGGACGCGAAGTTATTAAAAGGTTAGTACAAGATAGCGATGTCATCATTAATAACTTTAAAACCGGTACTATGGAGCGCTTTGGTTTAGGGTACGAAACATTAGTTGAGATCAACCCGGGTATTGTCTATTGCTCTATTACTGGCTTTGGTGAGACAGGACCAGATCGCTATTTACCGGGATATGATTTTATTATTCAAGGTATGAGTGGCCTTATGAGCATTACAGGGACAGCAGAATCTGGCCCACAAAAAACGGGCGTAGCAATCACTGATGTACTTACGGGAATGTACGCATGTATTGGTATTCAATCTGCATTACTAGAACGTAGTCGCTCAGGAATCGGTCAAAAAGTTGATATCGCATTATATGATGCGGCTGTGAGCGCATTAGTCAATGTGGGAAGCAGTTATTTAATGTCAGGCAATATTCCAACTGGACTTGGAAATGCGCATGCCAATATCGTACCATACCAGACATTTAAAACGGCCGATAGTGAAATGGTCATAGCAGTTGGAAATGATCATCAGTTTGCAACGCTTTGTGAAGTGTTGAAGGTACCTCAATATGCACAGGATTCACGTTTTCTTACTAATCCAGATCGCGTAAAGAAACGTGATGTGCTGATACCTTTATTGCAAACAGCTTTTTTACAAGAGTCTACAGCACATTGGTATGAAGCATGCAGAAAAAAGAACATACCAGCTGGTCCGATTCAAAATATACAAGAGGTTGAACAAGATAAGCAGTTACAGGCACGTAATATGTTCATCACTTATGATCACCCTACAATAGGTCCAATCAAAATGATCGGGAGCCCGTTGAAATTATCAAGAACACCTGTGACAGTCAGACATCATCCACCAAATATAGGAGAGCACAACGATGAAATTTTACAGCCTTTGTATGAAAAAATGACACATAAGGGAGAGAATTAATATGAATTTTGAATTTACCGAAGAGCAAAAAATGTTGAGAAATACAGTACGTGCTTTTGTTGATAAAGAAATCATGCCTCATATTACTGAATGGGATAGTCAAGGTAAGTTCGATCCAGAAATTTTTTCTAAGTTATCAGATGTAGGTTTAATGGGTGTGTGTATTCCAGAAGCTTATGGTGGTAGTGGAATGGACTATAATTCATTAGCCATTGTTTGCGAGGAATTAGAGCGCGGTGATACAGCGTTCCGTACAGCTGTGTCTGTCCATACGGGACTAAATAGTATGACTCTATTGCAATGGGGCAATGAAGAACAAAAGAAAAAGTACCTCATCCCTCAAGCTAAGGGGGCAAAGTTAGGCGCTTTCGGCTTAACTGAACCTGGAGCAGGATCTGATGTGGCCGCTATGTCTACACATGCAGTACTTGATGGTGATCACTATATTTTAAATGGTCAAAAAACGTGGATTTCTTTATGTGATGTTGCCGATTATTTCATCGTATTTGCATACACAGGAGATCGTTCATTAAAACATAAAGGAATTTCCGCCTTTATAGTAGATCGTACGTGGGAAGGCTTTTCTTCGAAAGCAATAAAAGGGAAGTATGGCATACGTGCTGGTAATACGGGTGAACTTTTCTTCGAAGATGTCAAAGTCCCAAAAGAAAATTTATTAGGTGAAGAAGGCGAAGGATTTAAAATTGCGATGGCAGCTTTAGATAATGGTCGTTTTACTGTAGCAGCAGGAGCAGTTGGTTTATCAATGGCATGTATTGAAGAAAGCGTAAAATACTGCCATCAACGTTACACATTCGGCAAACCAATAGGACAGCACCAGCTTGTAAAACAAATGATTGCGAAAATGGAAGCAGGCTATCAGATGAGTCGTTTGTTAGTCTATCGTGTAGGAGAATTAAAAAATCAAGGCGTACGTAATACACGCGAAACGTCATTAGCAAAGTGGCAGGCATGTGATTTCGCCAACAAAGCAGCAGATGATGCAGTGCAAATACATGGTGCTTACGGATATTCAGATGAATACCCAGTAGCTCGTTTCCTTCGCAACTCAAAAGCACCTGTAATTTATGAAGGAACACGTGAAATCCATACGTTAATGCAAGCAGATTATGTATTGGGGGAACGTGAAGATAAACCATTGAATCATATGTTACCTAAATGGCCATTTGAAATTGACCATCAATTATGTTAGACTATTCATAATTATTTGAAACGGAGGTGAGGAAAGAATGAGAAATGCTGTGGATGCATATGTTTATACTTTGGAATTTTTGCCAATTACATGTGCGATTTCTTTCGATTTTGCGGTCAACGGGATAAGTGCGCCCTTTTTTCAACAAAATCAAATGATCCACAGCTGATTAGCCATTCTTTCCAAGCCGAATTTTAAGGCGTAAAAGACTGTCTGTTAATCAGGCAGTCTTTTTGTTTTGGCAAAAATCGGGTGCTTTCAGCTGTGTCAAACGGAAGGAAGTAATCAATCATGATTTGTACAGTTCAACATATAAGCAAAATGCTCGGTGGGAATAGTATTTTTGAAGACTTAGTATTAGATATTAAAACAGGAGACCGTTTAGGAATCGTTGGACGTAATGGTTCTGGAAAGACAACTTTATTTAAACTGATTGCAGGAGTAGAATCGCCAGACCAAGGGAAAATTCATTTTAAGAAAGGGACTAAAATTGGGTATTTAGCTCAAATTCCATTATTTTCAGAAGAAATTACAGGTCAGGACATATTAGCCCAAGCATTTAATCATTTACTTGTTTTACAGAGTCAAATGCAAGAGCTTGAAAATAGTATGGCCAATGCAACATCGGAGCAATTAGAAAGATGCTTAGTTCAATATGGAGATGTGCAAGAACGCTTCACACTAGCAGATGGTTATAGTATGCAAGCACAAATTGAGATGGTCATTAATGGACTTCAATTAAATGATTTTGTAGAACAGCCCTTTAACAGTCTTAGTGGTGGGGAAAAGACGAAAATTATGCTTGGTCAATTGCTTTTGACGAAGCCAGATTTACTACTATTAGATGAACCGACGAATCATTTGGATTTGTTTGCTGTAGAATGGTTAGAGCAATATTTAGTCGACTACACAGGGACAGTTGTGATAATATCGCATGATCGCTATTTTTTAGATAAAGTTGTGACGAAAATTGTAGATTTAGAGCAAGGTGAGCTGCAAGTTTATCATTGTAGTTATTCAGACTTTTGTGTTGAAAAGGAAGCGCGTCTTATGCGGGAGTTTCAACAATACGAAGAACAACAAAAGAAGATGAAGAAGATGCGTGAAGCAATCAAACGTATGAGACAATGGGCGAATGAAGCCACTCCACCGAATGAGGCAATGCATCGACGTGCGCGTAATATGGAGCGAGCTCTAGAACGTATTGAAAAACTTCGCAAGCCAATTATTGATCCTAAAAAAATGAATCTATCGTTTGAAGCGGCGCCTCGCAGTGGGAAGGAAGTTGCCATACTAGAAAATGTCACAAAAGCTTTTGGAGATAAAGTATTACTCAGAAATGTAAATTTACAACTTCTATGGCAAGAACATATGGCAATCGTAGGGCGCAATGGTACAGGAAAATCTACTATCTTGAATATGTTACTGAATAAGACAACGATAGACACGGGAACATGTAAGTTAGGTAGCCAAGTGAAAATTGGCTATCTATCACAGCATTTTCAAATTGATAAGCCTAAAGCGCGTCTCATTGATGTTTTCCGTGATGAAGTTTCTGTCACTGAAGTTGATGCTCGTCATATTTTAGCTAAATTTATGTTTTACGGAGCAGATGTTTTTAAGAGAATTGCAGATTTAAGTGGTGGTGAACGTATGCGACTTAGATTGGCACAGCTCATGCATCAAGACGTCAATTTACTGATCTTAGATGAACCGACAAATCATTTAGATATAGAATCAAGGGAAGTACTAGAAGACGCGTTAGAAGACTTTAAAGGTACTATTTTAGCTATTTCTCATGATCGCTTCTTTTTAAATAAATTGTTTACAAGAACAGTGTGGCTTGAGAATCGGAAGTTAATAACATATGAGGGTCCGTACGACTGGGCACGACAAAAGTTTAATGAGAAACAAGCTCTTAACTCACCACAGTCTATAAAACAAGAGAAAAAAACATCTCCAAAAGTAAAAGTAATAAAAAATGATACAAATAAAGAACAAGAAATTGCAAAGATTGAAGCTACTATAAAACAACTGAATCAGAAAATTCATCAAGAGCAGGATTGGAGTTTATATGAACAACTAATAGCTGAGAAAGAAAGAGCAGAGCAGCAACTAGAAGTTTTATTGGAGCAATGGATGGAAGAATTAGAATGAGCATAAAAATAGCCCTTGATTACATAATGTAATCGAGGGCTAAAATCATTAGTCTTGGGCTATACAATTATCTTCTTAACTCAGATATGGTTACAAATTCATAACCTTGTTTTTGTAAGTAAGCTAAAACAGAGTCTAAACCTTGAGCTGTTGTAGGTTGAATATCATGCATTAAAATAATAGCGCCATCATGACTATACTGTTTGACCATAGTCAATAGTGTTTTAGGATTACGATGTTTCCAATCAAGTGTATCAACATCCCATAAGATAACTGGTAGTTTATTTTGTGAACGCACTCTCTCGTTGATTGAACCATAAGGTGGACGGAATAACGTTGGTTTTTCTCCCGTAGCTCTTTTAATTTCCTCATTGGTGCGGTTGATTTCAGCTTTAATCTTCTTATTTGAAAGAGTGACTAAATTTGTATGTGAAAATGAGTGATTGCCAATTTCATGTCCAGCACTCGCAACTTTTTTAGCAAGCTTTTGATTGTACATTGCTTGGCTTCCAAGCATGAAGAACGTTGCCTTTGCATTGTATTTCTTAAGCGTTTTTAAGATTTTCGGTGTTACTTTTGCGTTAGGCCCATCATCAAATGTTAATGCAATTTGTTTCTTTCTTGTACCATCTGGATTTATTCCTGCCATTTTGAACGGTTTAGCCAGTATACTATTTACAGAAGAAAGTGGTATCTTAATCTTAGAGATAGCATTACTATTATCGGACAGTTTCGCTCCGTCAAAATAAATGTATAAAGAGCTATCAGTTAAAGAAAAATGCTTATAATTTGAATACGTAGGTGCTATAGCATTTTTTAACTTTGTTGTATTGATATATGTTTTAAACTGGTCATCACTTTTTATCTGTTTTTCAACAAAAGGTATAAGTTTTGACAGATTATTTTCGTTTTTAATAACGTTGTTTAAAAACAACTGTTTCTTATTTTTTTTATCATACATAAAGGTTTGGATTGTTTTTTCTTTACTTCCTGTGCCTTTATATGTATTTTGAGTTAAAACAAACGAGTAGTAATTCTTTTTATGATACAAAGTTTTAAATGTTATTGTTAACTTACCAACTTTATTTGCATCATTTTGGAGTACTTCCTCCATGCTAGCTAAGTAGGTATCGCGCGTCTTATAAACGGCATCTTTCATAACTTTGTTGAATTCTTTATCTTCAGTTTGAGGATATTCAATTGAATAGGGCATACGATGGTCTTCTGAAATAATAGAGGCAATTTTTATACCGGTATATTTCGAATCCTTTGTTTGATGCTCAGGTGGTGCTGCTAAAGCGACCCCATTTGTTACTGAAGATTCTTTGTCGTTTTTTGGTACTAAAAAAAAGAAAAGCAAAACAGCAGATAGTGCTAAAACACTACAAATTAATATTGTGTCAATCCAAAGCCCTCTTTTTTTAGGGCGTGATGTGGTCATTTCCCCAAGACCTCCTTTAAAACTATTATGTGTTCTATTCTATACGATTAGACGGCGAAGTGGCGCGAAAAGTTTTGAATTTATGTTAAAAAATCATCTTTTGTTGAAAAATAAGTAAAAATGACGCAAAAGAGGCATTTTGCCATGCAAGATATTACATTTTTTTACTAATAATTGGTCTTACATAACGTATTTTTGGTGAATTTTGTTTATGAAGGGCAGGAGAAAGCCGTGATTGAAATGGAAGAAGAGGAACTTGCGATAGATTGTTTTCTTCTAGCTGGAAGATTACTTATGCAAAGTGGAGCAGAAACGTATCGTGCTGAAGATACGATGTTACGTATGGCGAATTCCCAAGGATTAACATCCGCGCAGAGTTTTGTGACACCTACAGGAATAATATTTTCAGCTGGTCATAAAAGGCCAACAAGAATTGTTCAAATACCAAGACGCTCGACAGATTTAGAGAAAATTGCGCTTGTAAATGGTGTATCACGTCGATTAACTGCAGAGCAAATTACTTTGTCAGAGGCGTTTGAGGAATTACAACGAATAGATCGTTCAAATTTATATTTCCCGACATGGCTTCAAATAGTCGCTTCGGCTATTGCAAGTGGATGTTTTTTGATATTATTTGAAGGTGTTTGGAAGGATGTTCCTGCAGCGATTTTAGCTGGCGGAATTGGTTTTTTGCTTTTTGTTTTAATGCATGAGTTAACAAAGGTAAAGTTTTTTGCAGAATTCACAGCTGCATTGTTTGTAGGTATTACAGCGTTTATAACAGTAAAATTGGGAATAGGTATCCAAATAGATAAAATTATTATTGCTTCTGTGATGCCGTTAGTACCAGGCTTACTTATTGCAAATGCAGTGCGGGACTTGATGGCAGGACATTTTGTATCCGGAGTAGCTAAAGGAACGGAAGCTTTTTTAACGGCATTTGCGATCGGTGCGGGTGTTGCACTAGTATTGTCATTTTAGGAGGAATACTATGTTTTGGGTCACCCAAGGAGTTCTTAGTTTTTTAGCAACAGCTGGTTTTGGAATTATTTTTAATGCACCTAAAAAAACTCTATTCCATTGTGGGTTAGTGGGAGCCATCGGATGGCTAATATACTATTCTCTATTGAAGCATGGTATGGATGCTGTATTAGCTTCATTTGCGGGTTCGTTTGTTATTTCGATTGTGGCACATATGTTGGCAAGACGTTTTAAAATGCCGATGATTATCTTTAGCGTTGCTGGTATTATTCCTCTCGTACCTGGGGGAATGGCTTACAATGCAATGAGACATGTCGTTGAAAATGAATATCTTGAAAGCATTCAATATGCAGCAAGGGCATTCATTATTACAGGTGCCATTGTTATGGGGCTTGTCTTCGCAGAGGTGTTTATGCAACTCATTTTCAATGTAATACGCAAACGTAAGGCAAAAGCGTTACAAAATGAAATTTAAAGAGATAAATGGCCATCGCTAATTTGAGCGATGGCCATCTTTTATTTACGAACTGTATTTATTGAAATAAATATAAGAAATTATTTTAAAAGGTTTTCAACCTCTTTAGGTGTAATAGGATGGCTAATATGATAGCCTTGTGCTGCATCACAGCCAAATGATGTAAGTAATTCGAGTTGCTCTGCTGTTTCAACCCCCTCAGCTAAAACACGCATATTGATAGATTTTCCAAATTGGATCATACCTTGTATTAATTTTTGCGCTTTCTTCTGATATTGAAGTGTTGAAATAAATGTTTGGTCAATTTTAATTTCAGCTAATGGTAAGAGTTGCATGAATCGGAAAGATGCATATCCTGTACCAAAGTCATCAAGGACGAAGACAATACCGTCAGCTTCTAATTGCTTCATCTGTTGAATTATAGAAGTTTCGGCTTCAGCTTCTAAAGCAAATTTTTCTGTAATTTCAATTTGCAATAGTTTAGCAGGACAATTTGTTTTCTCTAATACTTTTCTAATATGTTGTACCATGTTTTTATCACGGAATTCTCGTACAGATGAGTTAATACTTACTTTTAAATCTAAGCCTTTTTTGTGCCAAGCTACTGCTTGTAAACAAGCTTGTTCAAGCATAAAAGCGCCAATATCATTAATCAAACCAGTTTCTTCGGCGATTGGGATTAAGACATCTGGTGTAACGATACCAATTTCCTCGTCTTCCCAACGTACGAGGGCTTCTACACCAGTAATATTACCTGTCTCTAAATTTAACTGGGGTTGATAGAGTACTTTTAAGTTCTTTTTATCCAGAGCAATTAGTAGGCGCTTTTCAATAATGGCCTTTGTACTAAGTGCTTTATGATCAGCTTTTGTTAAACTAATAATATTGCCCCCACCATCAGAACGCACTTTAGAAATTGCTGCATGTGAAGCTTTCACTAAATGTGAGAATGATGACTGATCTTCAGGGTATTTTGTAATACCTCCGCTAATTGAAAGTGGTAGTGCACGATTGTTTACATAAATAGGGTGTTGTTTTAGATAGGCAAGGAAACCTTGGATAAACCATTCACCAAGTGGAGTTAATACGACAAATTCATCTATACCGACTCGAGCCATTGTGCTATCTTGGAAATATATCTTCATACGGTTTGTGAATTCCTGTAAAAGGACGATTTCTGTTTGTTCATCATAAATTTCCTTCAAAGAGTAAAATTTATCAATGCTTAGGTAAACAAATGTAAAGTGATTCTTTTCTTGAATCATGTCAGTGACAATTTGTTCTAAACGATAGCGATTCATTAAACCAGTTTCTTGATCGATATAAGCGATTTTTTCTAAGCGGTTTTGTAGCAATTTTTTTTCTGTAATATCATTTTCGAGCAGTATAAAGTAGGAAGGGTTTTTGCATGTCACGAAAATCGGGATAGCCGTTAAATCGACCCAATAGGATAAACCGTCTTTCGACATTTTTTCAACTTCGCCCTTCCAAGCCTTGCCGTTTTTAAGGGATGTCCAAATGTTATTTGCATCAGCAGTTCCGTCATCTGTTTGAGGGAACATTTGCCAAAATGTTTTGCCTATAATTCGTTTTGGTGTCCATTTGCTCCGTTTTAAGAAATTGTTGTTTGCGAAATTGATTAAACCTTCTTGATCCATCGTTAACATCATAAAGGAGGATTCCAATCCTGATTTCAAGCTAATTAATTCTTGATAAGGTGATGGGTCTTTTTGAATCTCATCTGTCATTTCAAAATGGAAAAATACATAACGCTCGTTTTCGATAGTAAATGCTTTTGCTAAAGCAGACGAAAAGATAGCTTCTTTATTTTTTGCTATGAATGCCATTTTATCGAAATGGAAAGGTTCAGGAGAACGTAAAAGCTTTGTCCATCCTTCTTTATGTAGGCCTGATTTCTCTGCTTCAATGAAGGGGGTAAATTTACCAAGGACTTCATCCGCAGAATAGCCGAAAGTTTTTTCGGCTTGGCGATTCCATGCTGCTACGATTCCTTCATGATTAACAATCATCATTGGAAATGGCATTTGGTTCAAAACTGAATTGGCTGTACTAAAAATTGTTTGAGTTTCATTCATGCATGCGACGACTCCTTGAAATTACTATATCTATCATTATAGTGAAAAGATTGTCATCCGTCATTAGTAATAGGTAATGTATATAAAAGAAATTCAGAATTATATATTAATATTAGTGATATATAAAGGATAAAATGGGTAGAAATATGCAAAAAAATATTCAAAATACAGTAAAATATAATTACTATTGAGGGGTTTGGTAATGAATCATCAGTCACATAGATTAAGAGGGATAATTCTGATTATTTCTGGAGCGATGCTTTGGGGTGCTACTGGGCCGCTTATGGAGTGGGTATTATCTAATAGTGAGTTAACTGTACCGTTTATGCTAACAGTCCGCCTCGTTTTGGCAGGTATAATACTATTGTCCTTTTTATTGATAACTAAAAAAGATGTAACAAGTATTTGGAGATATCCTGTTTGGTGGAGGAAATTAGTCATATTTGGCGTTTTAGGAATGCTTGGAGTGCAATATTCATTCGTAGCAGCTATTGATGCTAGTAATGCAGTTGTAGCCACATTACTACAATTTTTGGCACCTATTTTCATTATTATTTTTGTTTCAATCTCATATCGCAAATGGCCACCAAAATACCAAGTATTAGGTATTCTAGGGACGCTTGTTGGTTTGTTTTTATTACTCACGAATGCTTCCTTTGAGACATTGCTCGTAAGTTCTGAAGCTCTTTTATGGGGAGTTGTGGTTGGGTTAACATTTGCTTTTTATACTTTATATCCTGCAGCTATTATGAAGGAATGGGGTGTACTTATTGTAGTAGGATGGGGAATGCTAATCGGTGGTATTGTACTAGGTGTAATTTCGCGAGTCTGGAGTTCAGATGAATGGAGCCTATTGTTAGACCCGAAAATTGCATTAATGCTAACTGCTATTATTTTCTTTGGAACAGCTGCCTTTGTATTGTTTTTAAGTAGTATGAAATATATAACAGCTGTAGAAACAAGTGTGTTGTCGAGTATGGAACCATTAACAGCTATGATCATTTCTGTTATTTGGTTAGGAAGAACACTAGCAATATGGCAAATTGTAGGAATCGTAATTATGCTTGTTTGTGTGACATGGCTTTCCATTGAAGGGGATAAGCAACAAGCAGATGAATAAATTTGGATAAAAAATAAATACCACTGTGTTTTTAAAGAGGTTTTTTATTAGATACTAAATTAGTGTGAAAAATTGTATTATCTATTTCGAAGCTCATTACTTATAAATTGCCTCTTTCACTTTTGGAGTGAAGGGGTTTTTTTTAGATATTTATGAGTAAAAAAAATTTATCATATTATCATTCAAAATATTTCGAGTTTTTATAGCACAAGTTATGTCTATTTTGTGGCATAATAAGGAATAATTAAATAAATTTCGAGAGACGAAATGAATGTGGGGGTTATACCATGAAGACAATGTTTTCATACATAAAACCATACAAATGGTTCGCTGTTATTGCTATTTCGCTCATGCTTGTAGAGCTTGCTGTTGAATTAATGCAACCATTAATTATCAAGAAAATTATTGATGATGGAATCGTTTTACAAGATTCTGCAACTGTTTGGTTATGGGGTAGCATAATGATGTTGATAGCTTTCCTTGGCTTTATTGCAGGTATTACGAATTCATTTTTTTCAGCACATGCATCACAAAGCTTTGCCTTTGATTTGCGAAATGCATTGTTTAAAAAAGTACAATCATTTACAATGACGACGTTTTTGAGGTTTCCAACGGCTGGACTTATTACGCGCTTAACAAGTGATGTATCTCAAGTACAACAGGTCTTATTTATGAGTCTAAGAGTCATGCTACGTACGCCTCTTGTTGTGATTGGTAGTTTAATAATGGCGTTTTATGTGAAGCCATCATTAGCCGTATATCTTGTAATAGGTGCACCGTTTTTAGCTATTTTCTTATTATTAATGGTTCGGAAAGGTATTACATATTTCTCATCCGTTCAAAAGCGTGTTGACCGAGTCAATCGTGTTATTCAAGAGAATTTACAAGCGATGCGTTTAGTAAAAGCCTATTTGCGTGGTATGTACGAAGCGAGTAGGTTTGAAAAAGTAGCGAATGCTTTGAAGGTAGATACCTCTAAAGCATTACGAACGATGGAGTATATTCAGCCCATATTGCTGTTTGTTATGAACGTTAGCTTGCTTGTGGTTCTTTGGTTTGGAGCGGGAAAAATTGAGCAAGGAGAAACACAGATCGGTGAGCTTGTAGCGATAGTCAACTATGCATTACGTATGACAGGGGCATTTTCAATGTTTTCATTTATTATCGTATTTATTTCACGAGCGAAAGCATCAGCGGATCGCATGGAGGAAGTATTGTTAATTGAAGAAGGCTTAGAAGATGATGAGATGGATAAAGGATTACTGGAAGTTCGACAACGTGGGACTCTACGTTTTGACAACGTTTCTTTTAAATATCCACAGACAGATGATTTCGTGTTGCGTAATATCTCTTTTAAATGTGAGCAAGGTGAAAAGTTAGCTATTATGGGTGCGACTGGCTCAGGTAAATCGACATTGCTACAGCTATTACCTCGTTTTTACGATACGACGTCTGGGGATATCTTTGTGGATGGAGAGAATGTGAAAAACTGGTCTTTAGAAAAGTTGCGTGAAGAGATTGGTTATGTACCACAGCGGGCATTGTTATTCACAGGTTCTATCCACGATAACGTAACATGGGGCAATACAGCTGCTTCAATTGAACAAGTGCAAGAGGCAACAATACAGGCACAAATCCATGATTCAATTCAGCATTTTCCAAATGACTACGAAACTAGAGTTGGTCAAAAGGGAGTAAACTTATCAGGTGGTCAAAAACAACGATTATCAATTGCTAGGGCATTAATACGTAAACCAGAATTTTTGATTTTAGATGATAGTACGAGTGCACTAGATGTCAAAACAGAATCGGCATTATGGAGTGCTCTAGAGGGTGAAGATGCAACAATGCTAGTGGTGACACAGAAAATTCGCACAGCAAAAGGAGCAGACCGAATTTTGCTTCTAGAAGACGGATTAGTTTCAGCATTTGGTACTCATGAAGAATTGATGGAAAGTTCTATATTATATCGGAAAATTGCGACTTCACAACAAGAGCAGGGGGTGGATGATAATGCTTAAAGCAATTCGAGAACCTTTTGGCTATAAAAATATTTTGACGAAAGAAGATATACAAAAGAAGCGCAATAAAAAGGTGGATCGTGCAACAAATTGGGGTTCAACGCTAGGACATATTTGGCGTATTGTGGATGAACAACGTGCGCTATTAATTATTGTTCTATTCATGGTAGTAGCGAGCTCGGTATTCTCATTACTAGGTCCTTATTTGATTGGGAAAATTATTGATAACCACATTATGAAGGCTCAGTTTGCAGGTTTGTCTAAGCTAATATTTGGTTTGATAGCCATTTATATAGGTTTGTCATTATCATTGTTTCTCCAAAACTATTGGATGATTGGTATTGCACAACAAACGATTTATCGCATGCGTACAGGTCTATTCACTAAGCTGCAGAAGTTACCAATTTCCTTTTTTGATAAGCGCCAACATGGCGAGTTAATGAGTCGTATGACAAATGATATTGAGAATGTTAGTTCGACCTTGAATAGTACATTTATTCAAGTATTTTCAAGTGTTTTAACATTAGTTGGGACATTAGTTGTTATGTTGTCAATGAGTCCATTATT
Organism: Viridibacillus arenosi; assembly: GCF_001955655.1. GTDB lineage: Bacteria > Bacillota > Bacilli > Bacillales_A > Planococcaceae > Viridibacillus > Viridibacillus arenosi. The sequence goes on from NZ_MSPW01000004.1 coordinate 257,394, forward strand.
AACACTTTTGACGATGATCATTATTCCAGTAATGTTCGTAGCTACAAGATGGATTACACGCCGTACTGGCAAATTATTTAAAGAACAGCAGCGTGCATTAGGGGCATTAAATGGGATGATTGAGGAGTCGATTTCAGGACAACGAATTGTTAAGGCTTTTTCTCAAGAGCCGCGTATGATTGAAGAGTTTGCAGAGAAAAGCACTAAGTTACGACAAATTGGCTTTTGGTCTAACGTATACTCAGGTGGCATTCCAAAGGTCATGAACCTATTAAATAATGCAAGCTTTGCCATTGTTGCGGGAGTCGGTGGTTTATTAGCGTTGAAGGGTCAAGTTACAATTGGGACGATTGTGATATTTTCAGAATATGCGCGTCAGTTTACACGTCCTCTAAACGATTTGGCGAATCAGTTTAATAATGTTTTGTCTGCAATTGCAGGAGCAGAACGCGTTTTTGGGATTATGAACGAAGAGGAAGAGAAGGATTTAGCCTCAGATAAAGTAATCCATCAACTACAAGGTGATGTAAAGTTCAACAACGTCTCTTTCAAATATGAACAAACAGATGCAACGCATACGATAAAAAATGTTAGTTTTCACGTAGAGGCAGGACAAACAGCTGCTTTAGTCGGTGCTACGGGGGCTGGTAAAACAACTATTTTACAGTTACTCGCACGTTACTATGAAGTAAATAATGGTGAAATTACTATTGACGATACACCTATTCAAGCAATATCACGTCAAAATTTGCGCAGTCAAATGGCATTTGTTTTACAAGATCCGTTTTTATTTGAAGAAACAGTTAGAGAAAATATTCGATATGGTCAATTAAATGCAACAGATGAAGAAGTGGAGGAAGCCGCACGTAAGGCTAATGCTCATGATTTCATTATGAAATTGAAGAATGGTTACGATACATTTCTGACTGCTGATGGTGCTGAAATAAGCCAAGGTCAAAAGCAGTTATTGTCTATAGCAAGAGCGCTTGTTGCAGACCCTGTAATCCTATTGTTAGATGAGGCAACGAGTAGCATTGATACTGTAACAGAGTTGAAAATTCAAGAAGCTCTAGAACGTTTAATGAAAGGGCGCACAAGCTTTGTAATTGCTCATCGATTGAATACAGTACGCCAAGCTGACATCGTCTTTGTCATGCAACAAGGCGAGCTTGTTGAAGCAGGTACCCAGCAAGAGTTAACTGAAAAACAAGGGATTTATTATAAAATGTTAGAAGAATCAAATGCATAACTGTTTGGTAGATAGAAAAGGCATTCATCCATTTCAAATGGACGAATGCCTTTTTTGTTTATGTGGTAAATAGCTTGCCCTTAAAAAGAAGTGGGCGTTTTGCACGAATATCTCCGATAAAGAATAATCCGTAAGGGATGAATTTCTTTATAACTAAAGAGCCTATAATAGATACTCCCAGACATAGAACAGTATATCCAACGAGATCGTAGTCAAAGAAATTATTCATCTGTTTATCTACCGAAATATGCATATACATGATAGTGATTGACTGCATTTCGATAAAATTCAACGATTTCAATGGTGTGAAGCGCGTAATAAATTGGAATATACCGAAAATGGTAATGATAAAGATGAAAGGGATGATAAGGTCCAATAAGGCGTGATTGTAACGAATAAACTTCAAGCTTAAATGATAGTCAAATTGATCTATCCAAGCTAGACGCATTACCAAGAGAGAACTAACTGTACAAACTGTCCATAAGGGCAAACGTATGTGTAAGAACAAATCCTTTGCATAATAGCCAATGGCGAAGTAGACCAAAGTTATGAGCGTAACATCTAAATTCCATAGTATAGGAATTGTTTGTGCAGCTTCAGCTGAAGAGCCGCCAATAATATCTATTACATAGTAACTTTGGATATGCGCGATAATATAGCAAATTGCAAGTACAAGAAATTGATAGAATCGGTTTAAATATTTTGTTAGTAATAAGAATAATAAGTAAGTAAAGAATAAGACTGTTGTAAACCAAAATACACCGTAAGATCCGCGTGCATAACGTCCACCAATAATGAGCGTACTTAAATCCTCCATATACCATGAAATATCGGTATTTCCATAAGCGAATGCCAATATATAACGAATGCATGTAATAACCAATAGGAAAAAGAAATAGGGAACCATCAATTGCATAAATCGTTTTTTAACAGCTTTACGAATAGGCTCGTCCTTTGATAACGGTTTGAAAAATAATCCACTCAGTACAAAGAAAGCGGGCATGTGGAACCAATAAATATATTGTAAAAGAGGGTAATCCAAGTCGCCAGGAAAATGACCTATTACTACTAATATCATTAAAAATCCCTTTGTCACATCAACCCAAGTTAAGCGTTGTTTTGTCATTGTAAAACCTCCATCTCGATATTCTATACCCCTAAAAAGCCAAATGATAGTCGCTTAATTTAATAATTTGTTATCATTTAGATGACAAAACAATTACAACAAGGTGGTTTCAATTTGAATATTTTTATAATGAAAGCAACATATCCTATTGATGGTGAAACTTATCAAGAAGTTTTACAATTATTGAGAAAAGCTGAACTTGAAGATAAACTAAATTACAAAGTGGTGATGAACGAAAGTAGCTGGTGCAACCCAGAGGCATATGGCTTTCTAGTGCTGGCTTATGATGATGACAAGGACGAACTTGTTGGTGTAGCTAGTGCAGTTGATACGATGGGGTTCAATACTTTTGAATGGTCCGCAGTTGTAGCTCCTATGTATCGTGGGATGGGAATTGGTAAGCTACTAGTTGGGAGCATTGCAACTGGATTTAATGAACGTAATACTGTTGGAGAATTAGCTCTTACATTAAACGGTGACGAAGGTCGTAAATTCATCGAAGAGCAAGGCTATGAATATAGTTTTTCAGAAGCAACACTACAGGCAGCTGCTGAATATACAGACGTTCTTAGAGACTTAACAATTCGCTTATATAATGGAGAACGCGATGCACTTGTTCCTATTTTTGGATCTGCATTTGATGATACTCCAGAAGATACAGATCATCTAATCTCTACGAATACGACAACAGAGGGACGCGTGTTATGGGTTGCGGAAAAAGCGGGTGTAGTTGTTGGTACTGTGACTTCAGTTGAAGAGAATGATGTCCAGTGGGTAACTGCTTTAGCAGTACATCCTGATTTCCAACGTCAAGGAATAGGAGCTGCACTTTTAGCATGGGTCAAAAATGTTGCTTCTAAAAAAGGGCAATCGACAGTATTACTTGATGTTGAGATTGAAAATGAACAAGCGCTATCTGTTTATGAAAGAGCTGGATTTTCGAAAATACAGCAAGTAGATTATTTTGCGAAAAAATAATCACTAGAAAAGAAAAGAGCAGAAGGGGATTATTAGATGAAAATCATATGTTTTGGAGATAGTATTACAGCACGAAAAGAAAACTATCCAAAACCAGTGTTAACATCCATGCTAAAGTTGAAAATGAAACAGCATCAATTTATTAATGCTGGAGTATCTGGTAATACAACGGAGCAAGCTAGAGTTCGTTTTCAGAAAGATGTACTTTCAAAAAATCCTGATGTTGTAACAGTATTATTTGGTGGAAACGATTCTGCAAAGCATAAATTAATACCGATAGGCACGTTTAAATCTAATATTCGCTACTTTGTTCAGCAAATTGGAGCTGATCGAACTATTCTTATTACATCTCCGCCAGTCGATGAAGCATTACAACCAAATCGTAAAAATCAAAGGCTAAAGAAATACGGCCAAGCAGTCAAAGATGTCGCGGAAGAAACAGGATGTCATGTCATTGATTTTTTTGACATTCTCTACAGTAGGGCAAACTACAAGGAGCTTTTGGTCGGTATAAAAAACGATGGGTTACACTTCGGAGAAGCTGGTTACGAAATGTTATCAGACGCGATAATAGTAGAATTAAATAAAATGGAAGATGTGAGTAAAGTGGGTTTTTTCAAAAGAATTTGGAGCATCTTTAAATAATCCGAAGAATACCAAGCAAATAATAAATTGCTTGGTATTTTTAATTTACTAAATCATTTTAAGAGGTGTTTAAAATCATAAGTCATTTAAGGATAGTTGTAGTGCGATAATAATCTGGATATCATAAATCATTTATTTTATAAAATTCAAAATAAAAATTTGAAATCAATAATAATTTTTACTAAAAATATACATATTTAGTCGATAATATTCATAAACTAATGGTAATGTTAAAGGAATACAAAAACCATCGCAAAGGGGAGATCTACAATGAGATTACCTGCACTAGGAAAAGTCGATGAAAAAAACGAAAAGCAATTAGTAAAAGAGAAAAAGGGCATCCGCCGAAAGATAATGAATATATTCTCTAAAAAACAAAATTATTATCCTCTCTCTGCGAGGAAATAAAAAGAGGCTTCCAATTGTCGGCTTGCAAACGACTTTTGGAATGCCTCTTTATTTTTATTCTGCTAATAAAAACGCATTGCGTGAAGAGCCTACTAAATGTAGCTCATGCATGGCACGGGTGACAGCTACATATAAAAGCTTTCGATCAAGTGCTGTATCACGGAAAGGCTTTTCGATGGCTGTTACAATAACTGCATCGAATTCAAGCCCCTTTGCTAAATGACTTGGTATGACGAGAAGTGCACCCTGATCAATCTCGGATGATTCAGATAAAGTCTGTGCCATTACACCAGCATTTTGTAATACTTTCGTATAGTCCATTGCTTCATCAGAGGTTTTACAAATGAGTGCGATGGAGCGGTGCCCTTTTGCTCTAATTTGTTGATGAATATCTTCAATCGCTGTGGGGTCAATTATTCCCATCTCATGGAAGGTTGGTTCATCTCCATGACGGACAACTGGCTCTACAAGTGGTAAATCTTCGCCCATTTTCGATAAGATTTCATTTGCAACAGCCATAATTTCTATTGTAGTACGATAGCTTTTTTGTAAAGTTTTATAAGTAGCGCGAGGGAATAACTCGCGTACGGGCGTCCAGTCCGTTAAGGAGCGGTAACTATGTATACCTTGGGCCAAGTCGCCTACCATAGTGAACATATCAGTTTCTAGACCTTCTTTTAAAGCAGCTAACTGGAATAAGCTATAATCTTGCACCTCATCGATGAAAACAACGCGCATTTTCCATTCTTCGTTGACCCCTTTGATTTTGGCATGCAAATAGAAGATTGCAGCCAAATCTTCTAAGGCCCAAGTTTCTTTTATATGAGCGTTGAAAAATTGCGCATGCTCTTCTTCAGACCATTTGGGAGATAACTCTCTTTGTAAATCATAATTCGTCAAAAACTCACGATATAAGGATTTGATTTTATGCTTCTTAAAACGCTTCATATAACTTGAACAGGTAGATTTAGCCATCTTTTCAACAGCTGGAATTCGAACATCACGTTCATCAATCCATTTTGTAACTGTTTGTTTACGCTTAGCTGCATCTTGAATACCGAACAATGCCTTATCCAACATTTCATCATATCTTTTATTTAAAGAAAGTAGTATTTGCTTTTTCTTTTGTCGTACATAATTTTGTAGCACAGCTTTAATTCGTTCAATTCGCTTTTCAATGGGCATATAGGCAAAATCTTTTAAGAAGAGTTTTCTTAAATGAGAGCCTGTTAAAATGCGATATTTTTCGATATAAACGTCTTCGAATTGATCAGCTATTTGGGATTCAATCCTTTTTAAATAGCGATCCATAACATCTCGGTATTCTAATGAACCTTTCATTTTGGTCAGCCAAAGCACTGTTTCATCGGTAGTGTCTTCGCTCACGAGTTTTTCAAGCTGTTCATTTGGATTTTGGATTTTCAGCTTAATATCAGTTGCGTGTTGCACATAATCTGAGTAAGTTGTTTGGCAAATTTGATCAACACCAAGCTCAGGTAATACGTCGCCAATATAGTCTATGAATAGCTGATTAGGTGCTAAAATCATCAGTTCTTTTGCGTTGAAATGCTCGCCCATTGTATAAAGGAAATAAGAGATTCTATGGAGTGCAATAGTTGTCTTTCCTGAACCAGCTGCACCTTGTACGAGTATCGGTTGTTTTAAGTGAGCACGTATAACATCGTTTTGTTCAGCTTGAATCGTTGAGACGATTTCAGTAAGTCGTACATCAGCTTTACCTGCCAGTGCATCTTGTAATAGCTCATCATTTGTTGTCAGGTCAATATCTTGGACGTCTAATAGTTTGCCTTCTTCAATTTTATATTGCCGTTTTGAAAAGAGGTGCCCATTGTATTCTTCGTCATGTACTTTATAAGTAAGATCTCCAAGTCGTCCGTCGTAGTATACGTTAGCGACAGGAGAGCGCCAGTCAACTATGATGGGTTCTTGTGTTTCACGGTCAAATAGAGAGGTCTTACCAATATATAGTTTTTCCGCTGGTTCGCCTTCTTTTTGAAAATGTATACGTGCAAAATAAGGTTTTTGTTGAACTGCTTCAAGGCCTTCTTTTTGATCACGTGCCATTTCAAAAAAACGAGCATTCGTTAAAATATTGAGGTAGCTTAAACTTGAATCTAGGTATTCTAAATCAGCCATCGATTTTCGAATACTGTCCTGTGCTGATTGAACGTCACGTTTGGATTCTTCTAAGAGTTTTCGCATATAATGTTTTGTGTAAGCCAGGCGCTGAGCTTCTTGTTCAAAATCGGGATGCTTCTGTGTCATTTACAGTCCTCCAATTTGGCAATTTTGCGTCCTGTTGAAGATGTTGGGGTTTTGATAGCAATGATAAATATTACTACATGAATTCAGAGAGTACAAGTAAAAGTTTTCAATTGTCTGGAAAATCTAGAAAGTGTAGCATATAGTTAACGAATAAACCTTTGGAGGAAATAATAAATGAAAATATTTGCACATCGTGGGGCTTCAGGTGATTTCCCTGAAAATACACTTTGTTCTTTTCGTGAAGCCGCAAGATTACCTATTTACGGTATTGAATTAGATGTCCAACGTACAAAAGATGGTGTTCTCGTTATCAACCATGATGAACGTATCAATCGTACTTCAAACGGAGAAGGCTATATCCGTGATATGACGTTTGAAGAATTACGTTCATATGATTTTGGGTCATGGAAAGGTGAACAATTTGCAGGCGAGAAAATCCCAACTCTGCAAGAGGTATTAGAGCTTTTCAAAGCGACTCATCATATGATTAATATTGAATTGAAAACGGATGTCTTTTCATATCAGGGGATAGAAGATGAAGTAATAGCTTTGCTAGTAGAAAATGACATGTTAGACAGAGTTGTTTTTTCATCATTTGATCATGAAATGGTGGAGCGAGTATTAAAAAAAGCACCGCAAAATGAAGTAGGGGCATTATTCATGAAGATATTAGTAAATCTACATGAGTACGGTGTAATGATAGGTACGGATGCACTGCATGTTTCATTAGTAGCGGCTAAACGAGAAGCCGTTAAAACGGCGATTGAACGAGGAAATATAGTGCGCGTCTATACTGTGAATACAATAGAAGATTATGATTTGATGAAAAAGCTTGGAGTCGAAGCTGTGTTTACAGATTATCCGGAGAAACTCTATATGCATGGGAATAAATAAAGGATTGGTGCTCGCTATTGGGAAGGAATCAGTGCTAGTCGAGAAGAGATAATCGCTACTGGGAAGGGAATTATCGATACTCAGAGCGAGATTAGCGCTACTCGAGAAGAAAGTATCACTACTCAGGGGAGAAGTATCACTACTGGAGAATAGATTATCACTACTCAAGGAGACCATAGCTACTCAAAAAAACTAATCTTACTCAACGAACGCATTTTTAACAACTGCCAAGATAAAAGGACAGCCTCTCAATCAAATCAGAGGCTGTCCTTTTTACCATTTAGCTAAATGTTCTTCGGCGGTGCCGAGTAGTTGTTGGATAGGTAGGTAACAACCGCTGTCTAATCGGACGCGGCCGTTGAAATAGCCTACCATTTGATGTACTTCGGATTTGATAACTTTGGCGTTTGTAGTAGCGATACGTTCAAAGAAAGGTGTGAATGTAAGTTGAACATCATCCGTGAATTTAGATTTAATATGCCAAGGTTGCATAAAATCTTTTGTATTGTATTCGAAAATAACATCTTCATGGATTTTAGTCATCTTGCCATCTAGAAATATTGCATTTTCCGTCATGCCGGTACCATCTGTCCATTGTCCACCTAAGTTTAGACCGATTCGGTGTCCTCTACATCTTTGGGAAGCCATAGCCCAGTTCCAAGTTGCTTCACGTGGCCAAACGCCACGACCATAGTCAAGCACTGCGTAGCACTCTTCTTCTTGAAAATTATAACGTTTTTCTCCTATTTTAACGTAACCGTTAGTTGGTAATGAATGATGTTTTCCAGTAAATTGGAAGGTTTGACGATTCCAAGGGATGACGACATTGAGAGAGTCGTCGTTTACAGGGTGTTTGATTGTTAAGTCAGCATGCAGTAAATCGCCATCAAAATCAGGGATAGTGACAGTCATTTGTGTTTCATTTTGCGCATATAGCAGTTGGATTTTCATATCATCGTGATTGAAACTTATAGTTTCTAATACGCTTGTAGGCATTTTAACTTTATTGCCCAAGGGAATAGTGATTGTTTTTTCAAAGTAACGTTGAGTTTCGTAATCTAAGAAGTAGACGAAACAAACAGCAGCATAATCTAAATGGCTAATTGTAGCAGAGAACATAATTTCATCTCCGAAAACACACCAATAATTCCATTTCTTTTTACGCATGAAATGGCCTTTCAAATTACTATTGATAATTGGTTTTCGAGCGAATCCTATGGCAGCGGGATTTAGATTACCCTTCTTGTCACATAATAATGTCGACTCAACAATTTCTTTTTCTGCGTGCTGTGTCAATTTCGAACACCCTTTCAAACGTAAAGTAGGAGAAACAAATTAGTTGTTTTTATTGTACCAAATTTTTGACTTATATTGGGCAATTCAAATAAGGAATATTGAAATTGTTGTATAAATGTAAAGACACTGACAAATATCATGGAAATGTAATAACATGAGTAATAGTTTGAGGTTCTTTATAAATAGATAAATTTCGTTAAAAAGACTTTTAATGACAAAATAACTACTTTATAAAAATCCTTTACAATAATAGAAATATTCAATCAGGGCAATACATATACATGAGTAAGGAGGTGTGATGGAGCAGTTTACAATCGACAAGCAGCTGTCGCTTACGCCGATAAATGGTGGGACAGCTACAATCCAGCATTTCCGCGATTTGATGTGGATTGTACGAATTATATATCGCAATGTCTTTTTGCAGGAGGCGCACCAATGTGGGGAGCGCCAAACCGATCGGGGGGATGGTGGCTAAAAGGAGGTAATTGGAGTTTTAGTTGGAGTACACCGCATTCATTGCGTTGGTATTTAGAAACTTCAAAGAAGGGACTGAGGGGAAAGCGAGTTGCATCTGCCTATGACTTAGAACTAGGAGATGTTATTTTTTACGATTTCCAAGATAACGGAAGAATAGATCATTCTGTCATCGTTACAAGTTTTCAAGATGGTGAACCTCTTGTGAATGCCCACACATCCAATAGCTTTCATCGACCATGGGAATATTTAGACTCAACTGCTTATACGCCGAATATGAAATACTACTTTTTTCACATAGAAGATGTTATATTACCAATATAATAAAGTACCCGACCTATTCAATGGATAATAGGTCGGGTTTGCTGTGTTTTCAAAAAAAGTAGGCTATTATAATATTGGTTTTTTCATTATTTTTTTGATTTCCAAGCTTTTTCTTGATAGGACTCGATAATGTCGAAGCGATGTTTGTAAACAATGATTAAAATAATAAGAATGATTGGCCACGCAACTGGTAAACATCCGCTGTAAATAATTGATCCTATATAACATACATAACCAAAAAGCATACTTAGTGTTGCGCTTTTCAGGAAAGGAATTGGAATTAAAAAACCAACGACAAAAGCTAAAAATAATAACGGATTAAAAGCAAGTGTAACTCCGACAAAGGTTGCAATACCTTTACCACCTTTGCCTTTTAACCAAAAAGGAAATAAATGGCCGATAATGACAAGGGCACCAGCAACTGCGATTGAAAATTCCGTTTCGTTCAGCAAGTAGCCGAGTAGAACAATGAGTAATCCTTTGCTACCATCACCAATTGAAGTTAGGAAAAATGCGGATTTACCAATAACTGCTCCAGCATTTCTAGCGCCTAAATTCCCGCTGCGATGCTCACGTAAATCGATATTTCGCCATTTACCAACCCACCATGCAGTCATGAATGTACCGACGAAGTAACTTACTAGCCAATAACAAATCGTCAAATAAGACATACAAAATCCTCCAGACTCTTTTTTACAGTATGTAGGAAAAACAACTATGAAAACAACCCTTTTTTAATCGATTATCAAATATTTGGAGGAGTACAATTGAGAAAGATCAGTGCATTAATACTATTTGTATTCATCCTCAGTGGCTGTACATTAGTCGATTATGAAACTAATTCCCAAATCAAATACGGCTTATTAGTAATCAATCAAACAGATATAGCAGAGAGTTCTATCATTCCATTACGAGGTGAATGGTTATTTTTTACTCATGAACTACTATCTAATAGAGAGATAGAGAAGAGGATTATAACATCTAATGTTGATAAAGAATATTTGCCAAGAACTTGGAATGACTCTTTAAGGAATATAACAGACTATGCAACATTTGCTCTCTATTTGAAAATTCCTAAAGAGCAAATTGGTCATACATTTGCGCTTTCTACTCGTTTCCAATCAAGCGCCTATACCTTGCTTGTTGATGGAATGCCCATTTCAACGAGTGGTTCTGTTGGTACTTCTAAAGATACATCAGCTCCTTCAATGACACCTAAAATTGGCTATTTCGTTCCTAACTCTGATAAGATTTTAGTCGTTTTGCAAGTGTCTAATTTTGAAGACAACGTTGGTGGGCCAAGTGAAGAGATTTTATTTGGACGAGCAAATGCTATAGTCAATTATCATTCAGATCGGCAAGCAGCTCTGTTATTTATGAATGGCAGTATAATTATTATAGGGATATACCATATAATTATTTTTTTATATAGGAAAACTGAACGACCTTTCCTTTATTTTGGCTTGTTGAGTCTATTCATAGCGGTGCGCTCACTTTTCGTAGGGCCAATGCTTTTGCAAATGCAGTTCTCACATTTGTCTTGGTTTTTACTAAAGCGAATAGAGCACACATTAATTTACGGATCAGTCTTAGTATATATAGGTTTTATTTCTCGACTATTCCCTAGAGAAGCTGGTAAGAAGATAGTTTATATAGTAATAGCAATAATTATGCCTCTATTATTGCTAACGTGGGTAACACCACCGAGCTTTTTTAAATCTCTTTTCTTTGACATTTTTCCTCTTGCTTTTATACTTATGATTTTCATAACGATTATATTAGTAAAGGCTTTTGTTAACAAAAGACCTACTGCTCTAATGAACTTAATAGCGAATTTATTGTTTTTTATAACGGTGGTGAACGATTATTTGTTTGCAAAGGGTTTAATAGATACACTCATGCTTTCAATTTACGGATTTTTCTTCTACGTCATTTTGCAAGCATTCAATTTAAGTCGCAATTACGCAAAAAATTTCCATGAATCTGAATTACTTAGCAAGGAATTAATGACGTTAAATACATCACTTGACAAAAAGATTCATGAAAGAACATATGAATTACAGTTGAAAAATGAGCGATTGAAGCAACTGACAGAATTAGATGGCTTAACAGGCATTAATAATCGACGCTATTTTGAAGATCGACTACCAATCTGTTTCCGAAAAAGTTACAAAGACAAGTGGCCTCTAACAATACTCATGATTGATATTGATGAATTCAAAAAATATAACGATACATATGGTCATCTAAAAGGTGACGATCTTATTTGTCATACTGTGAATATAATGAAGGATATCGTAGCTGACCGAGGCGTAATTTCTCGTTATGGTGGAGAAGAATTCGCAATCGTTATTCGAGATATGGGCGAGGGTGAGGCAAGGATACTTGCTGAGAAAATACGCAGTTCAGTTGAAAATGCTAAATTTGAACATAAAGGTAGAAGTGATATACAATTTGCAACTATTAGCATTGGTGGCACTACGACATTTATGCATTCATTTGAATCAGTAAGTGATTTTATCGAAGCAGCTGATCAAGCACTTTATCAGTCAAAAAATAGCGGCCGCAATCAAACAAACTTTTTATAATAAAAATGATAAGGATTACTTTCGTCATTTTTTGTTTTTTTTTAGGAATATGGTATGGTGGATAGTGATGCATACATAACTCGTATGATGAAACTTACTGCCAAATTGTAAAAATTTGCAGAGTAGGAGTGATGGAAATGAAGGAACAATCATTAACAGTAATAGAAGCAATTAAACAACGCCGTTCCATTAAAATGTTCAATGGTCAGCCGATTGATCGTGAAGATTTAATGTCGATAATTGACGATGCAGTATGGGCACCTAATCACGGTAACCGTCAACCTTGGCGATTAGTAGTGGCATGCGGTCCTGAATTAGAACCATTAAAAGACCTTATTCGTGAATTTGCTGTACCAAATTGGAAAGAACTTTCAGAAGATGAGCTTCAAAGCAAGATGAGTAAATTCTCATTACCAGGTGCATATGCATTTGTAGTCATTCCAGAAGATGCTCGACAAAAAGAACGTTTAGAAGACTTCGCCGCAGCAAGTAGCTTTATACAAAATATGCAGCTGCTTGCTTGGGATAAAGGAATCGGTGCATGCTGGAAAACTCCTGCTTGGCTAGATAATCCAAAATTCCGTGAACCAATGGGTGTAAAATCAGGTGAACGCATTATCGGCATGTTACAATTCGGCTACTATGATCTTGTACCAAAAGAAAAACCACGTAAATCAGCAAGTGAAATTGTAACGATTTTTGGTGAATAGAAATATACACTAACCATAGTACTTCTATGGTATTAGAAATCCTGCATGCGTTAACCAAACGTATGCGGGATTTCTTTGATTTTGAGGGGAGGGGATGATAAAGAGAGCTTGAGTGAAGTAAAAGAGTAGGCGAGTAGGATAAATGGAAGCCTAAGTAGCAAAAGAAAAGATGAGTAGGTTAAATGCGGCCTCAAGCAATGCAAAAAAAGGAGTTCGAGTAATATGAATAAAGTACTAAATCTCTGATTAAATTAATTTTGCAAATAAAAAACGCTCCTTTTTTAAAAGGAGCGTATTTTATTTATAGGGCATCCTTATCAACTGCTGCTACTTCGTAGTAGTAGTCGCTGATAACACGGAGTCCTTTGTCGTAGTTTTCTAGATGGAAGTGTTCGTTTGGTGCATGGAAGTTTTCACTTGAAAGTCCGAAGCCCATTAAGATTACTGGAGTTCCTAGAATTTCATCAAATGCTGCGACGATAGGAATTGAACCACCACCACGAATATATGCTGTTGGAGTGTTATATATTTTTTCGTAAGAACGTCCAGCAGCTTGGATTAGTGGATGGTTCATTGGTGTAATGAATGGTTTACCTTTATCAAAGTCAGTAACTGTAATTTCAACGCCAGTTGGCTTGTGAGCTGCGATATGTGCGCGTAGCTTTTCTACAATTTCTTCAGGATCTTGATTAGGAACAAGGCGACAAGTTATTTTTGCACCAGCTTCAGCAGGTAAAACTGTTTTAATACCTTCGCCAGAGAAACCACCGAATACGCCGTTTACTTCAAGTGTTGGGCGCGCCCATGTATGTTCAAGGTAAGTGTAACCCTTTTCACCGAATAACTCTTTCACACCAATTTCCTCTTTGATACCTTCCTCGTCAAAGTTTAAAGCGCGAAATGCTGAACGTTCTTCGTCAGTAAGAGGAACAACGTTATCATAAAAGCCATCCACTGTGATAGTGCCGTGCTCATTATGGAAGGATGTTAAAATATCAGCTAAAGCATGTATTGGATTTTGTACACCACCACCATAAAGTCCTGAATGAAGGTCACCTTTCGCTCCACGAATATCTATTTGTACGCCTGTTAAACCACGTAAAGCATAGCAAACAGCAGGTTTCCCAGGTGCATAAAGACCTGTATCTGAAATTAAAACTAAATCTGCAGCTAGATAGTCTTTATGTTCCTCAACGAATGCCGGTAAGTTTTTACTACCGATTTCTTCTTCACCTTCGATTAAAAATTTCACGTTAACGGGTAGCTCACCTTTTAGTTGCATTAAAGCTTCAATGACTTTAATATGCATGAACACTTGACCTTTATCGTCACTTGAACCACGTGCATATAAAATATTGTCACGAATCTCAGGCTTAAACGGTTCGCTATCCCATAAGTTTAAAGGATCAACAGGTTGTACATCATAGTGACCATATACTAAAATGGTTGGTTTGCCTTCAGCGTGTAACCAATCTGCAGTAACAGCGGGATGGCCCCCAGTTTCATTAATTGTGATGTTTTCTAATCCGACTTTTTTCATAGCATCGCCTAAAAAAGCAGCGGCAGTTTTCATGTCTTCTTTATGTTCAGATAAAGAACTGATACTTGGAATAGATAAAAACTGCTTTAATTCTTCCAAATGTTCCTCACGTTTGGTAGTGAAATATTGGTCTATACTATTCATAATTATCCCCCATTTCGAAATATTCGATAATAAAATAAGTATAGCATATCCCTTTAAATAATTTGAAAGGTACACATGAAAAAGAGGTGGATTATCAATAATATGGTATATTGTCTATATGAAAATGTTCTGAATTCGTTTATTAACAGGAGGAAGTTTAGTTGGAGTTTATAGGTTTAATCATATGTTTGGTGGCGTCATTTTTCTTTTCAGGCAGTGAAACAGCTTTAACAGCTATCAATAGGATGAAGGTCCAGTTGCGTGCTGAGCAAGGAGATCGCATGTCTGAAAAATTGTTTTTGCTCATTTCGCATCCGGACCGCATGATTACAACAATTTTAATTGGAAATAATATTGCGAATATACTTTTGCCAACGTTCTTAACCATCATTGCACTTAGACATGGGTGGCCACTTTCGGTAGCTACTACAATTTTGACAGTAATTATCATTATATTCGGAGAAGTACTTCCAAAAACAATCGCTGTAACTTTTGCGGATCGTATTGCTTATATGGTCGCTCCAATCATTGCATTATTAGTGCAAATTTTGCGCCCAATTACTTGGATTATCCAAAGTTTTACCAATATTTTTATCCAAATCATTTCAAATGGAGCAGTGAAAGAAGCAATACTGACGAAAGAAGAACTTCGAACTATGGTGGACATTGCATCAACAGAAGGAACATTTGCTTTTGATGAATCAGAACGCCTTAAAGGTGTTATGGATTTTCCAAATAAAGATGTATCAGATGTTCTCGGTACGCACAGAACAGAGGTTATTGGACTATCTATTCATTCAACGTTTGAAGAGGTGCGCGATACCATTTTGGAATACTCGTTTACCCGTTATCCGGTTTATGATGAAAGTATGGATGATATTGTCGGTATGTTCTATTCAAAGAAATTTATTGAATGGACATTAGATCCTTCGAAAACGCTAGGTGATTTCATAGATCGCGAACCACTTTTTGTAGTTTCGAATATCAATGTAGAAAAAGTATTTAAATTAATGCTGGCTAAGAAAAAGCATTTAGCTATAGTTTTAGATGAATATGGAGGGACGCTTGGGATTATTTCTCATGAAGATATAATAGAAGAAATGATTGGACAAGAAATCGAGGATGAATCGGATGAGGAAGAGGAGTCGCTCATTTATGAAGTGACTGAAACTAAACTTGTTTGTCATGGTCGTCTTGAAATTGTGGAAGCTAATCGCATTTTTGAAGTAAATATTCCACAGCTCCATGATACGTTAGGCGGTTTTGTCCTTGAACAATGCGTACATGTTCCAGAAGAAAATGAATCATTTGATTTTGAGAATCTTCATGTAGTAGTAAATGAAATGGATGATAACCGTATTGCTAAGTTAACTATTACAAAAAAGCCAATCGAATCTGATAAAGAGGAAGAGTAATCGAAAATAAATAAAATCCTATCCAAAATTTTGGGTAGGATTTTTCTTTTGTAATGTAAGCTTTCACTTTAGATAGTTGATATACCAACGTTTTAGAATCTAGATTACATGATTTATATATTAACCTTACATGAATGTAATAAAATTGAAAGAGAATCCGATAGAGTGAAAGGTTTGTTTTTGCGACAATAGGGTTAACAAAGCAAGACGCGAATCGGAGGTAATGAAAATGAAAACAAATACAAATACAAATACAAATACAACACTAGAAACAGTTTATGAGGAATATAATCGTTATATATATCATTTATGTCTAAAACTAACTCGCAATAAAGCAGAGGCAGAGGATTTAATGCAAGAAGTTTGGGTGAAAGTTGTACGTTATGAATCTTATGTAGCAGACGTAGATCACGTCAAAGCTTGGTTAACTACAATTTGTATGAACACTTTCCGCGACCGTTATCGCAAAAATGTTCGTCGTAGTAAATACATGATGAACCAACCTGATACTTTAGACGTTCCTGTACTAGATTTGGTTCCCAATAATGAACTATCTACTGAGGAAGTTATTGAGCAAGATGCAATCGCTCAAATTGTGCAAGATAAAATTGGTAAATTAGATGCTATATATCGCAATACATTAGTATATTTCTATGTAAATCAATACTCACTTGTTGAGATTGCAGAATTAATGAATGTTTCAATCGGTACAGTTAAATCTCGTTTATTCCGTGCGAAACAACGTCTAAAAGAAATGATGATGGCCGATCAATCTTCAGTTGAGGCAATCATGCCTGCTTAATCTATAGTTGTCCGTTAATCAAAAGTCGGGCAATCTATACAGAGATCGCCGCCTTGAAAAACGGTAAATATATAAGAAAATAGCTACCCAAATGTGGGTAGCTATTTTGGTATGGTAGGAAGTATGATATTCCAACTATAGGATTTGGCCAAAATTTTGTTCAAAATAAAACCGCTAACACAATAATTTCATGTTAGCGGTTGTTATGAACCAAATAAGCATTTAGAGAAAATCTTACTGAGCGTATGAATTTCTTCTTCGCTGAGCATGCCAAACATTTTTTCGATAATTTCATTTACATGGCGATGTGCCTTTGATAGGAGTTCTCTACCAGTATCTGTAATTTCAAGTTGTGATGCACGACGATCTGTTTCATTTTGCGTCTTTTTAACAAGGCCAGTTTTTATTAGTTTGCTAGTTAGAACAGTTACTCCACCTGTTGTCACTTGAAGTTTTTCAGCGATAGCTGAAGGACGTTTTGGACCTTCGTTATTTAGAAGATCTAGTATTAAAATATGCGTTTTAGAAAAGCCTAGACTGTTCTGGCTATTCCATTCATTTGCCCATTTGCGCTCTAAAGTAGCAACTACTTCAAATAATGAAGAAATGCTTTCTCTTCTAGCATCATTCATATTACTCATCTCCAAAATGTTTCATTCAGCCTTCTAGTGAAAGGCGTTGCATTTCATAAAGCTCATAAGCACGCACCTTGCGTGGGATGAAACGACGAATATCCATATCATTATAGCCAACTTGTAGGCGTTTTTCATCGACCAAAATCGGGCTACGTAGCATTTTTGGATGATCCTTTACAATATCATATAGTTCTTGAATAGAAAGTTGATTTATATCGCAATTTAAGTTTTTGAAGTCTTTAGAGTTTGTAGAAATAATTTCGTCTGTACCATCTTCAGTCATGCTTAAAATCAATTTGAATTCAGACAATGTTAACTGATCAGAGGTAATTCTCTTTTCAGTGAAAGAAATGTTATTTTCCTTTAGCCACTGTAAAGCCTTTTTTGATGATGTACAGCTCGTTTGAGTAAAAATTGTAACAGCCATCTATTTATCCCGCTTTCTCTACTGATTATTATACTTATATCTTACAAGTAAGATATATATAAGTCAATGGTTTTGATATGAAAAACAAGTTAAATTAACATCTAAAGCAGAAAGTTTGAATTTTCGACAAAAATAGTAGCTGATAAATAAAAAAAATCCACTGTACTAATTATGCCCAGTGGATTTTGAAAGTATGAGTTATTTAGTGAACATCTTTTTTCTTAAAGTTTCCGCCTTGAATTTCAGTCATATTACTGAAAGCAAGGAATGCAGAAGGATCGACGTCTTCTACAATGTTTTTTAACTTAGCTTCTTCTAAACGGCTGATAACACAGAAAATCACTTGTTTATCATCTTTTGAATAGCCGCCTTGTCCATTTAAGTAAGTAATACCGCGACCTAAGCGAGACATAATCTGATCTCCAATTTCATCTGCTTCATCACTAATAATCCAGATGGATTTTGTTTGATTCAAGCCTTCAGAAACAAGGTCAATTGTTTTGAATGCAATGAAATATGAAATAAGCGAATACATAGCGCGGTCAAAACCGAATACGAATCCTGCACTACCTAAAATAAATAAGTTCATGAATAAAATAATTTGTCCTACAGAGAAGGGCAACTTTTTATTGAATAAAATGGCTAATGTTTCACTACCATCTAAGCAACCGCCAGCTCTAATTGCAATCCCAACACCAATACCTAGTAATATACCGCCTAAAACCGTAGCTAATAGAGTATCATTTGTAAATGCTGATGAATTATGCATAAATGAAGTCGCTATTGATAAAACGACGATACCATAAGCGACTGAAAAGGCAAATGTTCGACCAATTTGTTTATAGCCTAAATATAGAAATGGTAAGTTAAAGAGGAATAGGAATAACCCTAGTGAAAGATTTGTAAGGTGAGAGGCCATAATGGCAATACCGGTAACGCCACCATCAATCAAGTTGTTTGGGATGAGTACCATTTCCAACCCAACAGCCATGATAAGTGCTCCTATTGTTAAGAAGAAGAGTTTTATTGCATATTTCTTAAGTTTATTTTTTTTTCTTTGTACTATTTTAGCTTTCTTGTCTGAATCCATAAAAACACCTTCCTTATAATAATTTTTACACGATATGTTGCTGATTTCAAGGGATATCTATGAAACCATGGTAAATGTATAGGATTTGAAAAAACTCCGCAAAAGCGGAGTTTTAGTTTTTAGAGAAATAATTAACTTTAGATGCTATTAGCTTGCGGATATTCGTTCTCCAACTTCAGTCGGGCGCTCAAAGTCAAATAGCGACTTTGGCTTCCGCCTTCCAACGACCTCGCAGCTGAACGAGCGCCTTTAGCATTTAGATAGATATCTAGCTTCAGGCGCTAGACTCTCAGAGCGTTTCGGTCTCTCGGCACAAGACAAAAAGCGTCTTGTGTTCGAGCCCTCCAACGCCAATCGAGTCTAAACGAGCGCCATCAGCATTTAGATAGATATCCAGCTTCAGGCGCTAGCGGCTCGGGTCGTTTCAGTCGGGCACTCAAAGTCAAAGAGCGACTTTGGCTTCCGCCTTCCAACAACCTCGCAGCTGAATGAGCGCCTTTAGCATTTAGATAGATATCCAGCTTCAGGCGTTAGCGGCTCGGGTCGTTTCAGTCGGGCACTCAAAGTCAAAGAGCGACTTTGGCTTCCGTCTTCCAACGACCTCGCAGCTGAACGAGCACCATCAGCATTTAGATAGATATCCAGCTTCAGGGGCCAACCCCTCGAGGTCACTTCCACTTTCTCGGTCGAAAATTGAAAAGATATTTTCGATTCGAAAGTTCCAGTGCTTGTCGGGGCTGAGCGGGCCGCTTCAGCATTTAGTTATTGATGTCCAGTTGAGAACCATTCTGCTACGTCCCATACTTTTGTAACTAGACCTTCGTAAAATTCAGGTTCATGGCTGACTAGGATGATTGTGCCTTTGTATTCTCTCATAGCTCGTTTTAATTCTTCTTTTGCATGAACGTCTAAGTGGTTTGTCGGTTCATCGAATAGCATCCAGTTACTTTCATCCATCATTAATTTACAAATACGAACTTTTGCTTGTTCTCCACCGCTAAGTTGGCTTAATGGACGTGAGATGTGCTCGTTTTTCAAACCAGTAGATGCTAGAATGGCACGTACTTGGCTTTGCTCCAAACTTGGATATGCATTCCAAACGTCTTCAATTGGTGTGATGTTACCGGCTTTAACTTCTTGTTCAAAATAAGAAGGGAAGAGGAAGTCACCACGCGTTACTTTACCACCAAGAGGCTGAACTTTGCCAAGCATTGTTTTAAGTAGTGTTGATTTACCAACACCATTCATACCTACAAGGGCAATTTTTTCACCACGTTCAATTTCGAAAGTAAGTGGTGGTAATAGTGGTTTGTCCTTGTCGTAGCCAATTAACAAATTTTCAGCTTCTACGACGTAACGACCCGAGCTACGTGATTCTTTAAAGTTAAACTTAGGTTTTGCTGCTGTTTCTGGACGGTCAATACGTTCCATGCGATCCAATTGTTTTTGGCGCGACTTAGCTCGTCCAGTAGTAGAATATCGTGCTTTATTTTTTGCGATAAAGCCTTCTTGTTTTTTAATAAACTCTTGTTGCTTTTCATAAGCATCGATATGTTGACGCTTGTTAATTTCAGCTAGTTCTAAAAACTTTTCGTAAGTGGCAGTGTAGCGAGTTAGTTTTGAAAATTCTAATTGGAAAATAACATCGACAACGCCATTCATAAATTCTGTATCATGTGAAATTAAGAAGAATGCATGTGGGTAACCTTTTAAATAATTTGAAAGCCAAGTTACATGCTCTTCATCCAAGTAGTTGGTAGGCTCATCAAGTAATAAAACTTTTGGTTTTTCTAATAGAAGCTTCGCAAGTAATAATTTTGTACGTTGACCACCAGAAAGTGCTGTTACATCACGCTCAAGCCCGATTGCATCTAAACCAAGTCCACGTGCAACTTCCTCAATTTTCATATCTAATGTATAAAAATCTCCAGCATCTAAAGCATCTTGAATTTCAGCCATCTGTTCTAATAATTCTTCTAGCTCTTCAGGTGTTGCTTCAGCCATTTTGCCTGTAATTTCGTTCATCTCAGATTCTTTTTGGTAAAGCGGTAAAAAGGCATCGCGTAAAGTTTCACGCATCGTTTTACCTGGTGTTAACACAGTATGCTGATCCAAGTAACCGTAATGTGTGTTCGGTAACCATTCAACTTTGCCTTGGTCATGGATTAATTGTCCCGTGATGATACTCATTAATGTGGACTTTCCTACACCATTAGCCCCAACAAGACCAACATGTTCGCCTTCTACGATACGGAACGATACATCTTTAAAAAGTGTACGGTCGCCGAATGTATGGCCAAGATTTTCAACTGTTAAGATACTCATTATTTTGTCCTCCATATAAAATACGATAGTTGCACTTTATAAAAAAATATTCATTTCCAAACGCATGATTGCAAACGAAGCAATTCGTATTTTTTGTTATAGTTAGTAGTTCGATTTTAGGTCAACATGACGTTGATCATGCAACCGTTGCGACAGGACGTCGCAAACTTAGGTTGCTTTCCTTTAAAAGGCGGTTTTGCATTTAGATGAGATATCCAGCTTCAGGCGCTAGCTGCTTGGGTCGTTTCAGTCGGGCGCTCAAAGTCAAAGAGCGACTTTGGCTTCCGTCTTCCAACGACCTCGCAGCTGAACGAGCGCCATCAGCTTTTACAATAAAAAAAACCCGCAGTTATGACAACGCTGCGAGTTGTTTGTTCAATTCGGCTAGTTGTTGCTCCATGTCTTTTAGGCGCTGTTCGGCCTGTTCGACAGCTGATCCGTTACCTATTGAATCGAGTTTTTCGATGTCACCTTGATGACGGATGTAGTCGCTTTTTAGTTCTAATATTTGGTATTCTATTTCGGCTTTAGTAGGCATGAAAATACTCCTTTATATAGATTTCGACTATTGTAATGTCTAATTCTGGAACTGCGACTAATTTCAACACAGCTTTTTTATTATTGTATCATACGTGGCGTTTTCTTGGTGTGATCTTGTACTAAAAAAGCCTGTGTTTTTGGTGTTCTGTGCGCAAAATTAATGAGCATGGAATAGATGTAATGGTTGTTACTTTGTAGATCGAGCTTTTTTTGGTTTCGAATGGCGCGGTCGCGACGTGCTTCGTGTAAAAGTAGTTCCATAACAGCATTTTGCAAGTGAGATTGTTTTAATTTGCGACCACTTCCAAGTTGAATAAAACCATTTTGATCACGAGGGAATGCGTGCATGATTTCTGTTTCATTTTGAGAGATGACGATACATGGGATGCCTACAACAGCAACTTTGTAAGGGGTATAACTTGCTGCACAAATGACGATTTGGGCTTGGGAAAGTAGAGTTTCAAGCATATCAGCAGCTTGTATAACAGTAATATTCCTACGACTTAAAGCCATCATATTCAATTCATCTATATCATGTGCGTATGAAGGATCTACTAATACAGAGATACGTACAGGAATTTGCAGTTGCATTAAGTGGCGCATTGTTCGATACGTTAAATTTTCCGAATCACTACCTTCATATACGACGACAATATGAGGTCTTTCTCCTTCATCTTCAGTAGAAGTAATGGCTGCAATTTTTTCAGGTACAACAAATGAAGATGGGCCAGTTAAGTAATGAGGGTCTACCTTTTCTCGAATTTCTCTATAAAGTGTATGCAACACGCAATCAGCTGCTTTACCTCCCTCGCCAAAATCATCAAAATGAACGAGAGCAGGGACAATTTCTTTTAATTTCTCCGTATCTTCGAGTTCTGTATTTATGCCATCACGTACAAGTAAATCAGGCTTTAGTTTCGATATATATTGAAGCAACTGTTTTTGATCGCGGTAAGAAATAGGCTCTATTCCTGTCGCTGCTAGCTTTTTCAAGGCTAACTCAGAAGGTTGCTTAATGAAAATGAGAATTTTTTCATCGCTGAACATCTTAACAAGTGTTGCGATTCTTTCAACAGGGTATAGGTCATTATGTGATGAAACTTCAACCGCAAATGCAATCGTTTTTTTAGAATGATTTTCTGTTTGGTTATTAGTCATTTAAATCCCATCCTTTCAACTTATCTATCTACTTTATGGTGGAAAATTAATGATTATGTCTGTAAAATCACTAGAATGTAAGATACATAGGCTAAACTATCCTTCATTTTGGACGGTATATAGAATAGGAAGGGGCGTGAACAGTTATGTTGATGCGTTCAGCAATTGTCGTTGGAGCAACTGGCTTGACTGGACAGGAGCTTGTCAAAGTCCTTTGTGAGAGTGAAGAGTACGCGGAGATTACAGTAATTGCTCGCCGTGCCTTGAATTTTGAACATCCAAAACTTATTGTGAAAATTCGTCAGTTCGATCAATTGGAAGAAATAGATTTCAAATTTTCCCATGAACTTTATTGCTGCCTAGGTACTACACGTAAAAAGGCAGGCTCAAAGGCTATGTTTGAAAAAGTTGACCTTGAATATCCAGTGAATATCGCATCGATAGCAAAAAAATGTGGTATCCCGCATATACTTGTTATTTCAGCTATGGGTGCAAATAAAAATTCTAATTTCTATTACAATCAAGTAAAAGGGAAAATGGAACAAAATTTAATGGCACTGGAATTACCTCAATTATCGATTTTTAGACCATCGTTACTGTTGGGAAATCGTGAGGAAGTACGCCCAGCAGAGAAAATTAGTGGAGCTGTAATGAATATCTTGAATCCTATATTCAGTGGTCCACTTAAAAAGTACCGTGCTATCGCTGCCAATACATTAGCAAAAGCTATGTATAGTGTAGCTATAAAAAATACAAAACAAAAAGTCAGGGTATTAGAATCTGCAGAAATTTCAATGATTGGAAAGATAGACCCATTAGTTGATGATCATGAGGAAATAATTGACGAAGAACTTATCTTTAATTGGGAGAAACGTCAAGATATTTTCATTGAAAAGGAAATACTTGAAGAAGAAAAAATAGACAAACCGTTAAATGATAAACAGTAATATTCAAAAACTGTTGAAGATAGTTAATAATTTTGTCAAAAAATAATTTTCAAAGTAAACCACCTTGTTTAAGTAGGGTGGTTTACTTTGTTTGGCGAAAAATGTAGTTTTCTGTTCCGTCTAAAGACTGAAATTATGTCGAAATTGTGCTTGTCACCTTATATAAAGAATCTGCATTTGTTACAATAACGATAGGAATTTTGAATTGGAGGTAACATCTATGAAGATCTTACTTGTAGACGGTACAATTATCGGAAGAAAAACTGGTGCAATTTTAAAACAAATAGAGACATATATTAAAGAATTTGATGATAGCTTAGAACTAGAATTATTACATCTAGCAGACTTCGAACATCAATTTGTCGATGGTCGTCCATTTGATCAATATAATACTGATATGAAAACACTTGTGAAAAAATTCGAGGAAGCAGACGGTTATATTTTAGCTACACCTATATTCCAAGGATCAATTCCAGGCGTATTAAAAAATGCATTTGATTTCCTACACCCTAAAGCTTTGCGCTACAAACCGGTTTCAATTGTAGCTAATGGTGGTACACAACAACATCACCTAGTTGTAGAAAACCAACTAAAACCAATCCTCGACTACTTCCGTGCACTCGTAACTCCAAACTACGTATACACACATGCTAGTCACTTTGATAAAGACAACAACATCATAGATGAAAATGTTCTTGAACGATTACAAGAATTAGTACGAGTATTCGGGAAGTACTGCGAACTAAGTAATGATCTTCCGAAGGAACCAATCGACCAACATTAAAAGGAGTGGCTTTTGCCACTCCTTTTTAGTTTGTATAAATTTTACTGCTGTGCCATATGCACACACATTAACCGTTGCATCTTTCATAAACTCAGATGTATACAGAACACCTATGACAGCATCTGCCTCTTTTTCTTTTGCCACCACAATCATTCGATTCTTTGTATCTTCAAGTGCTGTTTTGTCATTTCAGTATACGATTTATTTTCCCCACTCATAGTGCCTCTTAAAGAGCCAAGAATATCACGACCAATATTTTTGGAAGTTACAATTACCCCCTCTACTACAGTTATCACTTCTTCAATTGTTGTAATAAGTATTTTTAAATTTTCTTGCACACAAAATTAATACAACTGTACTAATAAAGTAGCACAACTGTATTAAAAACGTTCAATGTGTTATGATTGGGTAATGGAAAAGATAAATAAATTTGAAGTACAAAGAGAAAAAATTGTTCGAGCAACTTGGGCAGTTATTCGAAGAGAGGGACTGGAAAATGCAAGTGTGCGCAACGTTGCACAAGAAGCAAATCTTTCTGTTGGCTCTTTAAGGCACTATTTTTCAACACAAAGTGATCTACTAGTTTATTCAATGGAACTAATTCGAAAAAAATCGGATGAACGAATTGAAGCGATGCGTTTATTTGGCAACGGTCCTTCAATAGAAGATATACTAGAAGTCTTACGTCAGTTTTTGCCGTTAGATTTAGAAAGAAAATTAGAAATGGAGGTTTGGCTATCGTTTTCATCTAAAGCATTAGTGGATGAAGCCATTCGGGCAAAATGTCAGGAGCTTTTAGAAAACTCCTATCAAATTTTGAGAACGATACTTGAATTACTAATATTCTTAAAAGAGGCAAGAGAAGATTTGGATATTGATGTAGAAGTCATTCGATTATATGCCCTCCTTGAAGGGATGTCCTATCATTGCATCATGCTGCCAGATAAATTTACGCCTGAAATCATTAAGCATGTATTACATGAACATTTACAAACGTTAAAATAAGGAGATAAGAATTTATATGGGAAAAAGCTTAGTTTTAGCAGAAAAACCATCTGTAGCACGCGATATAGCACGTGTTTTAGGGTGTACAAAAAAAGGTAATGGCTTTCTAGAGGGGCCTCAATATATTGTTACTTGGGCACTCGGCCATTTAGTTACTCATGCTGATCCAGAACAGTACGATCAGAAGTTTAAAGAGTGGAAGATGGAAGATTTACCGATATTACCGAATCCTTTCAAACTAGTACCTATTCGTCAAACAACAAAACAATACAATGCAGTGAAAGCACAATTAATACGTCAAGACGTCAATCAGATTATTATAGCAACAGATGCAGGGCGTGAAGGGGAGCTAGTAGCTCGCTGGATATTAGAAAAAGCGAAATGCCGTAAACCTGTTAAACGTTTATGGATTTCGTCGGTGACGGATAAAGCTATTAAAGATGGCTTCAAAAACTTAAAAGATGGCCGTTCTTATGAACATTTATATGAGGCAGCTGTAGCACGTGCAGAAGCTGACTGGGTTGTTGGCATTAATGCCACACGTGCTTTGACAGTTAAATATAATGCGCAATTATCCACTGGCCGTGTACAAACACCTACTCTTGCAATGATTGCAGAACGTGAACAACAAATTAAAAACTTTAAACCAAAAACGTATTATGGCTTACAAGCACATACAAACGAAACAAAATTCACTTGGTTTGACCGTCAAAATAATCAATCTCAGTCTTTCCAAAAGGAAAAAATTGAACAGTTATTAAAAAAATTAGACTCTGTAACTGAAGGGGTTATTCAAGATATTCAAACGTCCCCAAAACGTCAATCTGCCCCAGCATTATTTGATTTGACTGAGCTACAAAAAGAGGCACATAAGCGTTGGAGCTGGTCTGCAAAAGAAACACTTTCAACGCTTCAAAATCTTTATGAGCGTCATAAAGTAGTTACTTATCCGCGTACAGATTCAAAGCATTTAACGGATGATATGAAGAGCACATTAAAGGAACGTATTAAAGCATCGGCTGTTGGGGATAATCGAGCTGCAGCGAACCTTTTACTTCGTAACAATTCAGTACAACCACAAAAGGGTGTTATTGATAATGCAAAAGTATCTGACCACCATGCGATCATTCCAACTGAAGAAGTGGCTATTTTACAAGATTTGTCTGATAAAGAACGTCGCTTATACGATTTAATTGTCAAACGGTTTTTAGCTGTTTTCTTTGGCCCGTTCCAATATGATCAAACAACGGTTACGTTAGCTGTGGGTAATGAAGTATTTAAAGTAAAAGGCCGTACAATTCGTGATGAGGGCTGGAAACGTGTATATCAACAAGATGATGATGACGACACAGATGAGCGTTCACTACCGAGCTACAATAAAGGTGATAAAATCGCTATCCGCGCCATTGCAATGACACAAGGTGATACAAAGCCACCAGCCTATTTCAACGAAGGAACATTACTAGCTGCGATGGAAAATCCAGCACAATTTATGAGTGGTGAGTCGAAGGACTTAATCAAAACGTTAAGTGAAACAGGTGGTATTGGCACTGTAGCAACACGTGCAGATATTATTGAGAAGCTATTTAATTCATTTTTAATTGAGAAAAAAGGTAAGGACCTACATGCTACTTCTAAAGGTCGTCAGCTTTTAGAATTAGTACC
The DNA here is from genome assembly GCF_001955655.1 of Viridibacillus arenosi. GTDB lineage: Bacteria > Bacillota > Bacilli > Bacillales_A > Planococcaceae > Viridibacillus > Viridibacillus arenosi. The sequence continues at coordinate 284,849 of NZ_MSPW01000004.1, forward strand.
GACAGATTTAAAATCACCTGCTTTAACTGCAGAGTGGGAACAACAATTAACGAAAATTGCAAAAGGTTCAGCAAAAAAATCGGATTTCATTAATGATATGGTTAATTTTTCTGAAAAAGCTGTTAGTGATATTAAGAAGAGCGATCAAAAATTCAAGCATGATAATGTTACAGGGAAAAGATGTCCAGATTGTGGGAAATTATTACTTGAGGTGAATGGTAAACGTGGTAAAATGCTTGTCTGCCAAGATCGAGCTTGTGGTCACAAGAAAAAAGTATCAATGGTGACGAATGCGCGCTGTCCAGTTTGTCATAAGAAATTGGAACTTCGTGGTGAAGGAGAAGGACGCATTTTCGTTTGCTCATGTGGCCATCGTGAAAAATTATCGGTATTTGAGAAACGTAAGAAGGAAACTGGTAATACAAAGGTTTCTAAAAAAGAAGTCCAAAAATATATGAAAAAACAAGATGATCAACCACAAAACAATGCAATGGCAGAGGCACTGAAGAAACTTTTAGGAACAAAAGATGAATAAATGGGTATTTTTTACCAATAAAATTTTATGAACATTTGAGAACAACGACCTTTTGAATTTTCAGATAACGGTGTTAAAATAGGTTTTAACTATAATGGTATTAGAAAAGAGGTGATTTGCATGAAATTAGCTGCTCGATTAAACAATCAGTATACAGACATTGAAAATCGTAAGCGAGCTCTTAGGCAAAAGAATGCAGGTGATGCTTATCGTAAAACAGCTCAGTATTTTCAACCAAAGTCGAATCCAGCTTTGGAAGAGCTAATGGATTTGCTAACGGGTAAAAAGGAAAAACAACATCAGCCGCAAGTCCAAGCTGCTATTCGTGAGCTTCAACAAAAGGACCATGAATTCCGTGCTAAAGCAAAAGATAACATGGAACAGACATCACCATTAGTTGAGACCTCAGTTGCAGTTAGTCAGGTTATTGAGAAAATGCGTTCCTCTACTAGTGCTACGCTCGAAAAAACAACTGGAGTGTTAGAGAGAGTTCACCATTCAGCATTAGAACCAATGAGACAAGATGTACGTACTGAAGACGAAAATGAGATAATCCAGCAAACTCGTGATCAAATCACCAAAGTAAAACAACCAGTTACAACAGAAGATTCTACTAATCAATTTGGGCAAGTAACAAATTCAACACAAACTTTAGAGCAAAAGCTTAAACAGCGTCTATTTGATCGAGCAATTTCTCGCTATTCATATCATGTGCAGATGGCGAAATCAGGATTTAGAGTGACGCAGCCTAGCTTTTATCGTATTGCTTAGGAGAAGTGAATGTTTTGGCTAAAAATGCAAAAGTACAAAAAACAAATGCAGTGCGCTTATTGGACCAAAAAAAAGTCCCATACTCATTGACAGAATATGAAATCACAGACGGTCAAGTCGATGGTATTTCAGTTGCAGGTAAAATTGGGCAACCTGTCGAGAGTGTTTATAAAACGCTCATTTCTACAGCTAGTAAAGGGAGATTTTACGTTTTCGTCATTCCGGTAGCAGCAGAGCTTAATCTAAAGGCTGCTGCAAAGGCTGTTGGGGAAAAGAAGATAGAGATGCTACCTGTCAAAGATTTATTGCCAACTACAGGGTATATTAGAGGTGGCTGTTCGCCTATTGGTATGAAAAAGTTATTCCCAACCTTCATAGATGAATCAGCAAAAACGATTGACCGTATCTTTGTTAGTGCAGGGAAAATAGGCATGCAAATATGTATCCAACCGGCCGTTTTAGCAAAAATCATCGATGCGAAATTCGCAGCTATTATATAAATCTAGGACAGTATTATTTTAAATAGGAACGAATTTTGTTATAATAGTTTAGTTATCATTGAAAAGCCACTTTATGCTTGTTGCGTAGAGGGCTTTTCATTTTTCTGTAGAAAGAAGGATTCTAGTGAATAAAATAAATAGTTGGCGCTGGGGATTTTTTATGACGGGACTTATCGTCATTGCGCTCGGTGTTTCGTTAACAATTAAAGGGCAAACCTTTGGGGTAGGCTCATGGGATGTACTGCATATAGGTCTATTCAAAAACTTCGGTTTTTCCATTGGTAGTTGGTCAATTATTACTGGCATAATTATTATTGGTATTACAGCAATTGGTACTCGTCAATTGCCTAAGATAGGGACCTTTATCAATATGGTGTGTATCGGTATTTTTATTGATTTCTTCAATTGGTTATTGCCTGATGTTGATCATTTAGCACTACAATTTCTTAGCTTCGTAATCGGTATTATTTTAATAGGTTTAGGTGGCGGAATGTACATCTCAGCAAATCTTGGGGCAGGTCCTCGTGATAGCTTGATGCTTTTAGCTGTAGACAAGCTGGGTTTAAGTATTACTAAAGCCCGTACAATTATGGAAATTGCAGTTGCTGTAGCAGGATGGTTACTTGGTGGTCCTGTAGGTCTTGGTACTGTCCTTATGGCATTTGGTCTTGGTCCTATTGTTCAATTTTCGCTTGCGTATAGCCGCAAATTATTATTGAAATGTATTGGCGAAGAACAAGTAACATTTTCAGAGTTAACGAAATAAGTAGAAAGTGAGTAGATAATTGTCTACTCACTTTTTTAATACTCTAGAATAAGATGAGTGAGTCATAACAGAGAAATTTAGAAGAGGTTATGAATGATGAATTACTTAATAGAATGTACTGTTTCCATCAAAATAATCTAGAAAAGTAAGTATTCTAATTTTTCTGAGTGTACAACTGTGTTTCTTGTAAGGACAGTATGTCTAGTTATTGCAATGAATTTCATATCGCTGTTGGTAATAGTTCTTTTCAGATGTACAAATAACGATGAAAGTATGCTACAATATTTTTATCGAAAATTGAAAGGATGATATTCTTGTCAAACGTACTGAACACATTCGTAGACGACAACTTGCAACAACTGCGCGACCAAGGCTTATACAACGAAATAGATCCAGTAGAAGGCCCGAACGGTTCAGTTATTCAAGTGCGTGGCAAAAATTTGGTCAACCTATCTTCAAATAACTATCTTGGCTTAGCAACAAATGATAAATTAAAGAAAATTGCTCAAGAAGCAATCGAAAAATACGGCGTAGGTGCTGGAGCAGTCCGCACAATCAATGGTACACTCGATCTTCACGTTAAATTAGAAGAGAAACTAGCAGAATTTAAAGGTACAGAAGCAGCCATTTCATATCAATCAGGATTCAACTGTAATATGGCAGCCATTTCGGCTGTTATGGATAAAAATGATGCTATCCTTTCTGATCAACTAAATCACGCATCTATTATAGATGGTTGTCGCTTATCAAAAGCAAAAATTATTGCTTTTAATCACTCTGACATGGACGATTTACGTGCCAAAGCAAAAGCAGCAACTGAATCAGGCTTATACAATAAAGTAATGGTCATCACTGACGGTGTGTTTTCAATGGATGGAGATATCGCAAAACTTCCTGAAATCGTAGAAATTGCGAAAGAATTTGACCTTATTACATATGTGGATGATGCTCATGGATCAGGTGTAACAGGTAAAGGGAAAGGTACTGTGAAGCACTTCGGTTTAGAAAAAGAGATCGACTTCCAAATCGGTACACTGTCTAAAGCAATTGGTGTAGTAGGTGGTTACGTAGCTGGTAAGAAGAATTTAATTGATTGGTTAAAAGTACGTTCTCGTCCATTTTTATTTTCAACAGCTTTACCACCAGGTGATGTTGCTGCAATCACTGCAGCTGTTCAAATGTTAATTGATTCAACAGAACTTTGCGATAAACTGTGGGAAAATGGCGATTATTTAAAAGCGGGTCTGAAAAAACTTGGTTTTAACATCGGCGCATCTGAAACACCGATTACACCGTGTATCATTGGTGACGAAAAACTAACTCAAGCCTTTTCTGCTCGTCTCTTTGAAGAAGGCGTATACGCTAAATCAATCGTCTTCCCAACTGTACCAAAAGGCACTGGACGCGTACGTAATATGCCAACTGCCGCACATACAAAAGAAATGCTAGACGAAGCTTTAGCGACTTATGAAAAAGTAGGTAAAGAGCTAGGCGTAATTTTTTAATATAAAAAATGCTCAGCGCTATGTGTGCTGGGCATTTTATTAGGAAATTTTCTTTGTTAAATCTATAACCATCTGTGATTATGTGACTGTTTTATTGATATATTTATTAAACCCATGCACTGAAAAGCTAACTTATGAAATAAGTTAGCTTTTCAGTTTATAAATACTTAAAATAAATTTAGTTTTGAGATACGAGTTATTGCTTCATGAAGCCTGTCCTCATCAACAAGTAAGCCAACACGTACGTACCCTTCTCCATATTCACCAAAACCATTACCCGCAGCAACTGCTACATCAGCCTGTTCTAGCAATAAATCAGCAAATGTTTCACTCGTATATCCTTTTGGTACAGGAAGCCATGCAAAGAATGATCCTTTTGGAGCTGTCACTGCCCAGCCAATACGATCGCAAGCGACTTTTAATGCGTTCCGGCGGCTTTCATACATAGCCACTAACTCAGTTACACAATCTTGTGAACTAGAAAGTGCTGCAATACCAGCCTCTTGCACAGCAGGAAATAGGCTGACAAATAAATGGTCTTGTACTAAATTTAATGCTTCAATTAACTTTGCGTTACCAACGGCAAAGCCGACCCGCCAACCGGCCATATTATACGTTTTCGATAAAGTATACAACTCAACCCCGACATCTTTAGCACCTTCAGCTTGTAAAAAGCTCACTGGTTTTTCACTATCAAATCCAATTGCTCCATATGCAAAGTCATGCATTACTGCAATATCGTGATCTTTCGCAAACTGCACAGTTTCATCGAAAAATGATAAATTAGCAACAGCACCAGTTGGGTTGTTTGGGTAATTTAAATACATTAATTTCGCACGAGCTTTTACCTCATCTGACACAGTTGTGTAATCAGGTAGGAAGTTGTTTTCCGCTAGTAATGGAAGTGTATCGAACTTGACATCCGCTAGTGCTACGCCTGACCAATAGTCCGGATAACCAGGGTCTGGGAGTAGCATTGAATCACCAGGGTTCATAATAGCTAAAGGTAATTCAACTACACCAATTTTTGTGCCGAAAAGTATGGCTACTTCCGTATCTGTATCAATTTCAACGCCGTATTCTCGCGCATAAAATTCAGCAATGGCTTCCTTGAATTTTGGCAAGCCACGGAATGGAGAGTATTTATGAGTTTGCGGATTAATAACAGCTTCCTGCATAGCTTTTATAATATGAGGAGGCGTTGGTTGGTCTGGATTTCCTTGGCCTAAATTGATGACATCTCTACCTTCCGCAACTGCGGCACCTACTTTTTGTACTAAAGTTGCGAAAAACTGCTTCGGCAACTGTTGTAATCTCGTTGAAAATTCCATCTTCGAACAAACCCCCTTGAATTATTTTCTTTAATAACTTGTTATCCACAAAATCTTTCTTATAAAAACGCTATACACAACAACTACTTTGTGGATAAAATAGACGTATGTATAAAATAGTCGCAATAATAAGAGAAATATTATAACCTTTTTAAGAAAATGTCTACAGGTGGTGGAGTTATGAAAATTGCATGTATACAATTAAATGTTGCCTTCGGGGACATCGAAAAAAATTTTACAAACGTCGAAAAGTTTATCAGGGAGGCCGCTGATAAGGGGGCGGAACTCGCAATTCTTCCCGAAATGTGGAATTCTAGCTATGCTTTAGAGAAATTAGAAGACCTTGCAGATCCGAACGGGGAACGCACAAAGAATTTTCTACAAAAGCTTTCAGAAGAATTACAAATTCATATTGTTGGTGGCTCGGTATCAACGAAAAAAGATGGTAAATTCTATAATACGATGTACGTATATAACAACAAAGGGGAGCTTGTCAGCGAATATGATAAAGCGCATCTTTTCCGTCTAATGGACGAGCATTTGTATTTATCAGCTGGCGATAAGCAAAATAACTTTGAACTGGGTGATATTCCAGCAGCTGGTGTTATCTGCTACGATATTCGTTTTCCAGAGTGGTTACGTCTTCATGCATTGAACGGAGCGAAAGTAATTTTCGTTTCTGCACAATGGCCAACGCCACGTATTGATCATTGGAAAACGTTATTACAAGCACGTGCAATTGAAAGCCAGTGTTTTGTTATTGCAGTAAATAGAATTAGCCATAAAAAACAAAATTTCAACGGTCAATCGATGGTTATTGAACCTTGGGGTGAAGTGTTATGGACTGGTGGAGAAGATGAAGAAATGGCGATTATCGATGTCGATTTCTCTATAGTGGATGAAATTCGCCAACGAATCCCGGTATATGATGATCGTCGTCCTGAATTATATAAAGATATTTTGAAATAATTCAAAGTTTCAAAAAAGTGTTTGACATCTACATTATTTCACAGTAATATTTAGTTCATAACTTACAAACGAATATTGAATTTTATCTAGAGAGACCGAGGGATAGGCCCTATGACGTCCGGCAACCCCCTGCCAAAGGGAAGGTGCCAATTCCTACAGAATGAGTACATTCTGGAAGATAAATCGCCAATTTACACTTACGATGCTTCTTTCAGATAACCGAAAGAAGCGTTTTTTAATACAGCAAATTCCAAGTATTTCTATAGAAGTTACATAATTTAAACAGATTTGAGGGGATACAATATGCTCGAGATTCAGAATCTTACAAAAGTATATAAAACCAAGAAGGGTACGGTAACGGGTGTAGACAACGTATCGTTGACAATCGATGAAGGTGAAGTTTTCGGTATTGTTGGCTATTCTGGCGCAGGAAAAAGCTCGCTTCTACGTTGTATCAATTTATTAGAGCGACCAACAAGTGGCAGTATCGTAGTAAATGGTCAAGATTTAACAAAATTAAAAGGTGAACAACTTCGTAAAGCGCGTTTGAAAATCGGAATGATATTCCAACATTTTTACTTAATCAGTCAAAAAACGGTTGGCGAAAATATTGAATTTGCTTTAAAAGCAGCGGCTACACCACCGAAGCTGATTAATGCTCGTGTAAAAGAATTGCTTGAAATGGTAGGTTTATCTGAGAAAATAGACGTTTACCCAGCACAATTAAGTGGTGGTCAAAAGCAACGTGTCGGCATTGCCCGCGCACTTGCAAATAATCCATCCGTACTACTTTGTGATGAAGCGACATCAGCACTTGACCCAAAAACAACGGTTTCCATTTTACGCTTACTAAAAAAGATCAATCGTGAGCTAAATATTACAATCATCCTTATCACGCACGAAATGGATGTTGTGAAAGAAATTTGTGATCGAATGGTTATTATGCAAGATGGAAGAGTCATTGAAGAAGGGGCAGTTTACGACGTTTTTGCAAATCCGGTTGAGCCATTAACACAAGAATTTATTAGCAGCGTTGTATCATTTGAACTGCCACCAACGATTCTTAAAGGTGTGACAGGGGAAATTGTGAAAGTACTATTCAAAGGAGATGTAGCTGGAGAGGGCGTCATTTCAGATATGATTCAAAACTTTGAAGTACGTGGTAATTTCTTGCACGGCACAATTGAATATATTCAAGAAAAACCTCTTGGCATTTTCTTAATGGAGCTACAAGGTCAACCGGATAATGTAGGGAGAGCTATTTCTTATATGGAAGGACGCGGTGCGTTTGTGGAGGTGATTAACAATGCTATTTGATTTCGAGCACTTTATTAGTATGCTTCCAGACATTTGGAAAGCATTTGGTGAAACGTTACTGATGATTGGTATTTCACTTAGCATTTCACTAATTATTGGTTTACCACTTGGAATTATACTATTTGTTACAAGCAAAGGTTTATTTTTACGTAATCGTTTTTTTAACGGAATTTTAGGGTTTATCGTCAATCTAGTTCGTTCCGTTCCGTATATCATTCTATTAGTAGCGTTGTTCCCGCTAACAAAAATACTGGTTGGAGATACAATTGGTCCCGTAGCGGCAAGTGTTTCATTATCTGTAGCAGCCATTCCGTTCTTTGCGAGACTTGTAGAAACGTCTATGCGTGAAGTTGATAAAGGTGTCATCGAGGCATCAATAGCTGTCGGTGCAACACCGTGGATGATTATACGAGATGTGCTATTACCTGAAGCGAAATCGGGTATTATCCAAGGTGTGACAATGACGATTATTAGTTTAGTCGCATATTCCGCAATGGCTGGTATTGTCGGCGGCGGTGGAATTGGCGACCTAGCTATTCGCTTTGGTTACTACCGCTATGACAACACAATTATGATTGCGACAGTTGTCATTTTAATTGTTATTGTCCAAATTATTCAACTTTCAGGCGATGCCATTTCAAAAGCAATTGATAAACGATAAAGGGGAGATTTGAAAATGAAAAAGTTTTTACTAGCAGCGTTATTATTCGTATTAGCAACAGTTTTAGTTGCATGTGGTAACAAAGATGAAAGCAAACCAAAAGATTCAAAAGACATTAAAATTGGCGCAACTGCAGGGCCGTATAGTGACATGTTAAATAAAGCAATCATCCCGCAATTAGAGAAAAAAGGGTATAAAGTAAAAACAGTTGAATTCAGTGACTACGTACAACCAAACAAAGCATTAGATTCTGGTGATATTGATGCAAACCTTTTCCAACATTCAATTTATCTTGAAAACTTTAATGAACAAAATAAAATGAAATTAACTGGTCTAATTAACGTACCAACTGCACCAATGGGCTTCTTTGCAAAAGATTTTAAATCAATTGATGGTATTAAAGACGGCGCAAAAGTAGCAATTGCTAATGATCCATCAAATGCGGCACGTACATTATTAGCGTTACAAGAACAAGGTCTTATCAAAATTGACCCGAACATCGAAGAACTAAAAGCATCTGAAAAAGACGTTGTTGAAAATCCTAAAAACTTAGTGTTCCAACCAATAGAAGCGGCGGGGCTGCCTCGTGCAATCGATAGCGCTGACCTTGTTGGTGTCCCAGGAAACTTTGCACTTGCGGCGGGACTGAATCTACAAGATGCACTCTTCTTAGAAAACATGCCTGATAAATTCCGTAATGTTATTGCGGTTAAGGAAGAAAACAAAGATTCACAACTAGCAAAAGATATACTAGAAATCGTTAAATCGGAAGAATTTGAAAAAATCATCGATGAAGAATTTAAAGGTTTCGGCAAACCTGACTGGATGAAGTAAATGTTGAAGCGGTCCGCCTAGACTCGACAAGCGCTGGAACCTTCGAATTGAAAACGTACTTTCAGTTTTCAACCGAGAAGGTGGAAGTGACCTCGAGAGTCTGACCGCTGAAGCTGGATATCTCGAGTAAATGCTGAAGCGGTCCGCCTAGACTCGACAAGCGCTGGAACCTTCGAATTGAAAACGTACTTTCAGTTTTCAACCGAGAAGGTGGAAGTGATCTCGAGAGTCTGACTGCTGAAGCTGGATATCTCGAGTAAATGTTTCGAGCATTTTTCTAAAGAGACTACTGCACACTTTTAAGTGTGCAGTAGTCTCTTTTTATTATGAAGTCCTCCTAGTAAAACTTATACTCACTACTCATTCACAATACCTGATATTCCCACTTGCCATCTCACTCATCTCAATTTAAAATAAGAACAAACGTTCTCTATTGGAGGATAGGTGTATGTACGAAAACATGCCAAGGCGATCAATTATGTGTATCGATATGCGTTGCTTCTATGCGAGTTGTATTGCAACATTGGAGCATTTAGATGTGATGAAAACGCCGATTGCGGTAGTTGGTAACTTCAATCAAAAGGGAAGTATCGTGCTAGCGGCATCGCCGATGATGAAAAAACGTTTCCAAGTAAAAACGGGCACACGCCTCTATGAAATTCCGAAGCATCCGGATATTCGCCTATTTGAACCTAAAATGGACTTCTTCATCCGCGTTTCAATGGAAATTACACGCTTACTCAACAGTTATGTCCCAAAGGAAGCTATCCATATTTATAGTGTTGACGAAAGTTTCGTTGATTTAACAGGAACAGAAAAATTATGGGGACCAGTTGAACAAACCGCGAAGAAGATACAACGAGATATTTACAATCAGTTTGGAATTCCAAGTGCCGTCGGCATGGGGCCTAATATGTTGTTATCAAAGCTAGCGCTTGATTTAGAAGCGAAAAAAACGGGCTTTGCTAAATGGGTATATGAAGATGTGGAAGAAAAGTTATGGCCTACATCACCACTCTCTAAGATGTGGGGTATTGGGTGTCGGACAGAACGCACGCTTAATCATATGGGGATTTTTTCAGTAGGAGATTTAGCGAAAGCAGATTTAAAAACACTAGAAGCTCGTTTTGGTATTATGGGTAATCAGCTTTATCATCATGCGTGGGGAATTGATCTTTCTGAGCTCGGTTCACCGATAATTGAAGGGCAAATCAGTTATGGTAAAGGACAAATTTTAATGCGCGATTATAACAAAAAAGAAGAAGTGCTTGCAGTTGTTTTAGAGATGTGTGAAGACATCGCAAGGCGTGCGCGTGAAGCATTTAAAGTAGGGCGTACCATTTCACTAGGACTCTCCTACAGTAAAAATGCATTTGGTGGAGGCTTTCATCGTTCACGCACAATCGATGAGCCAACAAATGAAACGATGAAAATTTATCAGGTCTGCCAGCAGTTGCTTGATGAACACTATATAGAAGATAGACCGGTACGCCAGCTGACGATTAGTATTACAAAGCTTGAATCTGAACGTTCAATGCAGCTTAGTTTGTTCGATACTGACCGCTTTCGTCGTCGTAAGCTCGGAGCTACCATGGATCAACTACGCTCTCGTTACGGCCCTACTGCACTTTTACGTGCGGTCTCTTATACAGAAGCTGGCACCGCTGTCTCACGTTCAAAATTATTAGGAGGTCACAAAAAATAAAGTAATGTATATTTATTCAATATCCATTTAATTGATATACACTATTTGAATAATAGTTGTATGACACGGCAGGGTGGTAATGTCTTGCGGACATGTGGATAACTAAGTGTTAGTTGCAAATAGGTCTAGTTATGCACAACTTATGCACTAAATACACAGGTTGAAGCAGTTCGCATAAAAAGACTGACGTAATATTGAATGCGAAGAAATTAATTTAAAGTATGTTTTAGTATGTTCTTTTATATCATGTCATACAAAATATAATGGAAAAGCAGGTGTTTTAAGATGATTCGTGACAGAGGTAATGTTAAATGGGTTTCGATGATGTTACCAGAACATGTGCAGCAAATTAGAGTGTGGAAACATGAATCAGAAGAAGAATTACCGAATGAATTGACTGAATGGGAATTAGAAGAACTGCAACAGGTTATTCAACTCGCGTATGACCAAAAGTTAATTGTTACGCTTAAAATTATGGTTGATCATAATTTAAGTCACTATACAGGTATTATTACGGATCTTAAGGCATCCACTCGTGAGCTATCATTAGAAATGGATACAATCATTCGGCGTATACCATTGGATGCTGTTTATAGAGCGCAATTAGAAAATAACTATTGTGATTAATCTTTAAAATAAAAATCAATTACATTAGATGGCCCCTATACCAATGTATAGAGGTCTTTATTGTTATATAAAAAACAATGAAATCAATAATGTTTTCTGAAAATCACTTTTCGTGACAATTACGACAATAATCGTTGCTGTGTAATATTGAACAGGGATAAACTACTATCACTCCTCACAGCGTTACAGGTGGGGCATTAATTCATCGAATGATTCTATTTTAGAGCTCGTATAAATCACCTAAATATAGAGTTATAATAGGTATTTTGTGCAACGAGGGGAATTAATTTATTACACTGAAATTTCACGTATTATCTATTGAAGAACAAATGCTCAAAATGCAAAGTTATGTATCATACACTAATGATGACGACGTAAATTAATAGAAGGGAAAGGAGAAAGTAGAAGTGAATTATGGAGGGTTTTGGATCCGTTTCTTAGCGTCAATTATTGATGCTGCTGTGGTGGCTGTGGCAACAGCGCTAATTGGGGGCGTTTTAAAAGTTCCAAAAGGGGTCATATCTGAAATGATATTTGGTGATGAACTATATCTAACAACTTACCCTTTATATAGCTGGATTCTCATTATCGTAGGTATATTATATTTCATCGGACTACCGGCAACGCCATGGAGAGGTACCGTCGGGAAAAAAGTGCTAGGCATAGAAATTGTTGATAAGAACGGTGATACAATCTCTATTTTCCGAAGCGTCATTCGGAATGTCGCTCGAATCTTTAGTGGACTTCTCCTCGGACTTGGTTACATAATCGCCGCATTCCACCCGCAAAAGCGTGCCTTGCATGATTTGGTTGCAAACACTTATGTGATTGATGCTAGGAAGATTGATAAATAATACAACAGAAGATTTACTACTAGTTGGTGAAAAGTGGTGTGGGATTGAGTGACTTTATAAAATTGTTAGGCAGGTAAACGTAAGAGCTAGCTGATTTGAAATCTTAAAGTCGTGAGAAAAAGATAAAGTTTATACTAATTAATGAGGTAATCTTAACTAAAATAAATGAATTTTTAAAGTAATGTATAAAACCCACCCGAAATGCCTAATACTATACCAACTCCCCATTGGAATGTAAAAATTCCATCCTTAAAAAACCACCCTCCCCCGGGTGGTTTTTTATTTTGCCTCTAATCTTGCCTTCATTTCTTTGAAAGAATAAAACAATAAATGTTTTTGTAATCCTCTTACTTTTGCGGTGGCTGCATGTGCTTCTTTTTCGAATGTCTGGAAATCATGCTGTTCATAGGCGATCAAACCCTCAATGGCGTGTGGCATCCATTCTTTTTTTAGGTTTGGGATGAGCGATTTTGCTGCCTCGAAGTTGCCGAGTAAAGTTTCAATATGTGCGATAGTGTAGCTACGAATAGGTTCTTTTTGAAGTTGCTTCGCTTCTACTAAAGCAAGTTCGAAATCTTTGTCCAGAGTAGCTAGCAAAGAACGGTAGTTGTGTTGAACATCTTGTTTTTTATAACTGCTTAGTATTTTTTGTACGCTTATTTTTTGCTCGGTTACTGTTTCATGTGCAACCGCGTATGGGTAGGCAAATACGGGTTTTGTTTTATGCTTTGTTATAAAGCGATCCATTTTACTAATGTTGTTAGACCAAAACAAAGTGTTGAGGTATGGGAACATTGTGAGAGCGAAGACATACATAAATAGTAAGAGAAATACTACGACTATAGGTAAGTCCATTATAAGTAGGAATGTGCAGCTGATGATGGCGACCAAATAAATAAAAGTTAGTTTAAATAAATGCATCGATTCCACTCCTTTTGTTTATTATAAAATAAACAATGAATAATTGTATTGTAAACAAACTGTCCTTTGTGTGAAAACGATTATTGTGTTTTAGAAACATACATTGTATAATCTAATTATTAAAAACATTGATAAATCAACGTATTATTGTTGTTATTTGTATTTTCTAGAAATACATTTGTAACACTCGGGAGAATGTGTTTTCTGTAAATACAAATGTTTATTGGGTGAGGAGGATTTTTAAATGAAAAAAATTATGATAACCGGTGCGTGCGGTCAAATAGGGTCAGAGTTAGTATCTAAGCTGCGCGAAACATATGGAACGGAAAATGTTTTAGCAACAGATATTCGCAAACCGGATACACAAAAGGGACCTTTTGAAACACTGGATGTTATGGATGCTGGTCGCATGAATGATATGGCGAAGGATTTTGGAGCAGATACTTTAATGCACATGGCTGCATTATTATCAGCAACTGCAGAATCTAAACCGTTATTTGCTTGGAATTTGAATATGGGTGGACTTGTTAATGCTTTAGAAGTTGCGCGTGAACAAAATCTGCAGTTTTTCACACCGAGTTCAATCGGTGCATTTGGACCTTCTACGCCCAAAAATAATACACCACAAGATACGTTGCAACGCCCTACTACGATGTATGGTGTAAACAAAGTAGCGGGTGAACTATTATGTGATTACTATTACCAACGCTTTGGTGTAGATACTCGTGGAGTACGTTTCCCAGGATTAATTTCTTACGCAACTCCTCCTGGTGGTGGTACAACAGATTATGCGGTTGATATATACTATAAAGCGATTTCTGAAGGGAAGTATACTTCATATATCGCACAGGGCTCATACATGGATATGATGTATATGCCAGACGCGTTGCAAGCTATTGTAGATTTGATGGAAGCAGATCCTACGAAGTTGATACATCGCAATGCGTTCAATGTGACAGCTATGAGTTTTGAACCTGAAGAAATTGCGGCATCAATCCGCAAACATATCCCTAATTTTAAAATGGCTTATGAAGTGGACCCAGTACGTCAAGCCATTGCAGATAGTTGGCCAAATTCTATTGATGCAAGTGCTGCAAAAGAAGAATGGGGCTTTAAAGCAAAATATGACTTAGATGCAATGACAGCAGATATGTTAAAAAAGTTAAAAGAGAAAGAAACTAAAACTGCTTAATGGATAGGCATTAATAGAGCCGTACCTTCTTAATTGAAGGTACGGTTTTTTTATTGGAGAAGATAAGTATTTTAATAGATAGAACTGCATATTGTAATGAGATGATAGATTTAAGAATATTCTCTTTTAATTAATATTTTTCTCAAAAATATTCCATTTTAATAGTTTCATAATAGCGCTTACATGTATAATTGTGTAAAATGTATTTATTGGAAAAGTTTGAATATTTATGTTTTGAAAAGATAATCTATAGATTTGACTATTCTATTAGTATTAAATAGCATCATGAAATTTTGGATGCTACAAAAATTGACTTGTCAGATAAAAAATGAGGGAATCGCCTTAGGTATTATCGAGTCAAAGGATAATCGAACTTTAAGTGAGCAAATGTATTAAAGCTTCAATAGCAATAGTAAGAGGTTAGCGGCAAATAAGGTTCTGAAGAAAGTTTTATACACACAAGTGTTACCCCGCAATGCTTCTAGGATACAGGTGGCTATGTTATATGGAAGTAATAAGGTTGATAAAAGCTTCCGAGACAGCCATAGTAGCATCTATTTACGCAGATACAAATGAAGTCATGAAAATGATTATTGCAAAGAATCTCGGTTTATAAGCATTTGTTTTTAAATAAAATCATATTACTTAATTAAAGGGGAGTTGGATGAGTATGATGCAAACGCCATTAGTACTAACTGATTTTGTGAAACGTGCAGAGAGATATTTTCCGAAAAAATTAATCATTTCTAGAACGAGTGAAACGATGATTCACCGTATTACTTATAAAGAGTTTGGACAGCGGACACGAAAATTATCTGAAGCATTAACGAAATTGGGGATGAAAAAAGGTACAAAAGTAGGCTCATTAGCGTGGAATCATCACCGCCATTTAGAAGCATACTTCGGTGTACCATGTGCAGGAGCAGTACTCCATATGATCAATATTCGCCTATCACCAGAGCATATAGTATATATTATTAACCATGCTGAAGATGAAATTTTACTTGTAGATAGCGATATTTTCCCGTTAATTGCTCAAGCTGCACCTTTACTAAAAACGGTGAAACATTTCGTTGTTATGCAAGATGGAACAGACTTACCTGAAACTAACTTAGAAAACGTTCATTCTTATGAAAAACTGCTAGAAGAGGCATCAGATTCCTATGAATTCCCTGATGATTTAGATGAAAATATGCCGGCCGGAATGTGTTACACAAGTGCCACAACAGGCTTCCCAAAAGGTGTTGTTTACACGCACCGTAGTTTAGTACTACACAGCTTAGCACTTGGTTTAGCAGATTCACTTGGTATTCGCGAGAGCGATGTAGCTATGCCAGTCGTACCGATGTTTCATGTAAATGCCTGGGGTATGCCATTTGCAGCAGTAAATTTTGGCACAACACAAGTATTGCCAGGCCCAATGTTCAACCCACAGCTCTTACTCGATTTAATCGAACAAGAAAAAGTGACATTAACAGCAGGTGTACCGACAATTTGGCTTGGTGTGTTAAACGAACAAGAGCAAAATCCACGAGATTTATCGTCATTACGTGCCATAGTTTGTGGTGGATCAGCTTCACCAAAAGGTCTAATCCGTGCTTTCGAAGAAAAATACAAAGTACCATTTATCGTTGGTTACGGTATGACTGAAACTACGCCGATTGTAAGTCTTTCCACGTACACAAAGGAAATGGAGAACTGGTCTGCAGAAGAGAAACTTAATATTCGTGCAACACAAGGATTGACGACAACTCTTGTTGAAACACGTGTTGTCAACGAAAATGGAGAAGTGCCTTGGGATGGTAAGACTATGGGTGAGTTAACTGTTCGAGGCCCCTGGATTGCAGATGAATATTATAAGGATGACCGCACGGAAGAAGCGTTTAAAGGCGGTTGGCTATACACAGGTGATATTGCTGTCATAACACCAGAGGGGTATCTCAAAATTACAGACCGAACAAAAGATTTAATTAAGAGCGGTGGAGAGTGGATTTCATCTGTAGATTTAGAAAATGCACTCATGACACATGAGGCTGTATTTGAAGCGGCTGTAATCGCAGTTCCAGACGAAAAGTGGCAAGAACGTCCACTAGCTTGTGTTGTCTTGAAAGAAGGTAGTAGTGCAACGAAGGAAGAGCTTCTTTCGTATTTAGAAGGGCAATTTGCAAAGTGGTGGGTACCAGATCATGTTGTCTTTTTAAAAGAAATCCCAAAAACATCCGTCGGCAAATTCTTAAAGGCAAAATTGCGTGATGAAGTGAAGGATTACCAATTATAAAAACAAAGAGAGAGTCTTCATTAGGGACTCTCTCTTTGTTTTGGTCTGAAAAATTTTATTGTGAGCGTAAAACAAAAAACCACCCATCCGCAAAAATGCGACTAGGTGGTTATAATATTAATCTTCAATTAGCTTACTAAAGTTAATACGCTTGTTCAGTGCTAGCATAATCGGAATACCAAGTCCCATCACAACTAATTCACCGACAGCAACTGTTAGCCAAGTATATAGAAACGGTAGCTGGAATGCGAGATTCAATTCGATGGCAATTAAGAACATCGTAAATGTAAATACAAGTGTACCGAAAATCATTTGCTTAACATGTCCTTTAATAAAACGTTTCGCAAAGATTGTGATGCTTAAGGCTAAGACAGATTGACCAAGGCCAAAGATTAAATCATACATACCAAGTGGTGAAAATAGATTTGTAATCAATACACCGATCACGATACCTACAAAAAATTTCTTGTTGAAGACAACAAGATGATTGAACACTTCAGCAATACGGAACTGTATAGCACCGAATGCGAGTGGGGCAATTAGCATAGACACAGCTATATAAAGCGCTGCGATAATTCCGCTAGTAGCCAAAGATTTTACTTTCATTATTCATTTCCCCCTAGTTTTTTTTCGTGGGATGGTTACGAACCACGTTATAAAAAGTCTACACTACACCCTATCATAGCGAATTTAAATTGTACATGTATAAATTAACCTTTCACTACAACTTTTATATTCAAATTTAAGCTAAGTAAATCAATAAAAAAAACAATAGATTCCATATTTTTCGGATACCTATTGTAGAATTTTTTTCATGAATCAAGATGTAAATTGTTTATAACCCTCTAAAAACAATGGGGATTTTAAAGAGACGTTCTCCACAATGACATGGCTAAATGGAAAATTCAAAGTCGTTTATTATGTATTTTAAGTTTTATGCCATTACTTATTATTGGCCACTTCAACATCTATAATACCCAAAAATTATGATGAAAGAATGAAAAGGGTGGATGTATCTTCCTTTTATATCCTACTATTCTATAGTATAGTAGTGGTGATATTGATAATCATTATCATCATTGTCATGTAAGTTGTTAATGAAGGAAATAGGTAAGTTTTCTTTTACTAGTAAAGCATAGGAGGAACAGTTTGTTGATCAAAAGTGGAAAATACATAAAGTTAATCAATGTTCTAAAAGATATAAAAATAACAGAAATAAAGCCTAAGAATGTATTGATATTTAATACTATTAAGTCACCTACTCTCATTTTAGTAGTAAAAGGAGAAGCTGAAGCAAACTTAAATGAGTTACAGTCTTCAATAGTGGAGGGGAATCTTATTAGCATACATCCTGGATCTCTTCTACGTTTAAAAAATAGTTTATCTGATGATGTTTTTGAATATTATCAAATGACACTAGAGCAATATGAATTGACCAGTATTTTGGACAGTGAATTAAAATATCATCTTCAATATAATAATCTACCTCAAAATGGATTTCTAACAGAAAAACTCCCTCATAGAGCTTTTATGATTATGAAAGAATTAATGGATTGTTTTTCGTCAATGGAAGAGGATGATCGAATTCATTATTTATTAAAAGAATTCTTAGAGCTCTACTTTTCTACAGATACTAGATATCCGAGTACAGTATTTAGCTCTACTTGTGCTTATATAGACGAGCATTTTCATGAAAAGATAACGCGTACTTTTATAGCTGAAATGATTGGTTATAATCCACGCTATTTTTCGGCATTTTTCAAAAAACAAATGGGTTGGAATTTTTCTGATTATTTGGCATACGTAAGGGTGAATAAAGCAAAGGAATATTTACTTACTAGCGATTCGCCCTTAAACGATATTGCTTATAAAGTTGGATATGCTGATGGTAGTTCGCTTAGTAAAAAATTTAAAAGTTTGGTAGGCATGTCACCAAGTGATTTTCGATTAAAACGTAAGCCAGAGAGAATTATAGCGTTACAATTTTTAGGAGATATGCTTGCGTTAGGAATTAAACCAATAGCATCTACAGCTGAAGTCTTAAATGATTCGCAACTTCTACAAGCTGAGTTAAACGGTGTTATTGATGTAGGAAAAGTCCCTTTAGATGAACTCGCTGCAGATTTAATCATTGTCCCAACTTATTACTATTATGCTAACCCGGAAAGGATAGGGCAAATGGAGAAAATTGCACCTGTTTTGATGGTTAATTGGGGAAACAGTGATTTACTAAAGGAGTTACGTTTTTTTGGAGAGCTTCTTGGGAGAGAGAAACAGGCAGAGGATTGGATAATAGCATTTAAAGAAAAGGTGCAGCAGTCTAAACGAAGAATTGAACAGGTAAAAAAACAAAATGAAACAGTAGCATTATATGAGTTTTGGGACGATCAATACATAAGAATATGGGATCGAACAGCTAGAGCGGCCTATAATTTGTACGACATGCTTGAATTAGCAGCACCAGAACGAGTTCAGAGAGAAGTGTTGGATGCTCAAAACCATTTAGTGATTCCAGAGGATCGTTTACCAGAATATGCAGCAGATCATATGTTTATCATTGCATGTGAAAAAAGTGGATATTTGCATAGAGTGAAAAAAACAATAGAAAATCACCCCATTTGGAGTTCAATCCCTGCTGTTCAAAAACAGCAGATTTATTTTTTGAAGCAAGAAGAATTTAGATTTTGTGAAGCATATGCATTGGAAAAACAATTAGAGATTCAAGTGAGACACTTGTTAAAGGAAAAAGAGGACTGACTATCTAACATATGAAAATACTGACTTATTGACATCGACTATAAATATGTAAACTGATATCCTAAATGAGAATGATAATCATTAACAGGAGGATAAAGATGTTAAAAAATAAATCAATTTTCTTGTTTTGTTTACTATTAATCATGTTTTCAATTGTTATGGTTGCGTGTAACAAAACCGAAGATAGTACAAGTAAACAACAAAATAATGAGAATAAAGAGGAAAAGGTAACAAGGGTTGTAAAAACTATACATGGAGATATTGAAATACCATCCAAACCAAAAAGAATCGTTGTAGATGGCTATTTACCAACCTTGCTTTTATTAGATGAAAAACCAGTAGGAGCAACTGATTCGGATCTTGAAAATATCCATATTCAAAATTTAGTCACCGGAATTGACAGTATCGGGGAAAACTCTAAAGAAAAAATATTAGAGTTGAATCCAGATTTAATAATAAGTGCCAACTCTGAAAATAGCGCGTTTGAAGATTTTTCGAAGATAGCACCTACAATAATAATTCCTTATGAAACTTACAAAGATGCTCATGAGGAAGTAACAGCATTTGGAGAAATGCTTGGAAAGGAAAAGCAAGCACAAGAATGGCTTGCTTCATTTGATACAAAAATTGAAGAACAGCGAGAGAAAATTAAAAAAGTAATAAGTGCCAATGAAACTGTTTCAATCTTTGGTGCTTATAATAAGGACTTCTACATATACGGAGATGGTATTTATAGGGGTGGACAGGCAATATACAAGCAACTTCAACTCACACCACCTGAAAAAATAAAAAAAGAACTGATCGATACAGGCGATACATTTAAACAAATATCGTTTGAGGCTTTAAATGATTATGCAGGTGACTATATCTTTTTGGATCAATCATATGGTGGCAAATTGGACAAGAAAAATAGTATGTGGAATTCAATGGATGCAGTAAAAAACGACCGAGTTTTTGATCTTGATCCTAAGAGATTTTGGCCATATGACCCTATCTCAGTATTAGCTCAGTCTGAAGAAATAGCTGATTTACTAGTATCGAAGAATCAGGAAAAGTAAGACAATATTAATTTTATTTCCATTGATGAGAGGCTTTGCCTGGAGCAGTTTGATATAGTGGAGTCTCTCTTTTTATCTCAATAGCTAATAAGAGTTCATTTGAATTTTCGTGTTCGTTATCATATCCATTGAACAATATATGGATTTGGCATAAAGAAAAATATTGCTGAGTAGGGGTGTATTTAACAATGTTAAAGCGATTTTTTTCCTATTATAAACCGTATAAAGGTTTGTTTATATTGGATTTTTCTTGCGCAATCATTGCAGCGTTATTGGAGCTTGCTTTTCCATTAGCCGTAAATCGCGTAGTAGATGATTTATTGCCATCAGGAAATTTGGCGTTTATCTTATGGGCGTGTGTCGGATTATTTGCAATTTATATCGTCAGTTCAGCCCTTCACTATGTAGTTACTTACTGGGGACATAAGCTTGGTGTGAATATTGAAACAGATATGCGTAAGGAGTTATTTACACATATTCAAAAGCAACCATTTAGATTTTTTGATAACAATAAAACAGGTCATTTAGTTTCACGGATGACAAATGATTTAATGGATATCGGAGAAATTGCCCATCATGGGCCAGAAGATTTGTTTATAGCACTGATGACATTAACGGGTGCGTTTGGTTTAATGCTATCAATTAATTGGAAATTAGCTATTCTGACATTTATCATCATTCCACTGATCATCTATTTATCATTGTACTTTAGCCGGAAAATGTCTCGGGCATTCGATCGAATGTTTGCTGATATAGCTGACTTCAATGCAAGAGTAGAAAATAATGTGAGTGGTATGCGAGTGGTACAGGCTTTTACAAATGAAGATCATGAAATTGCTCAGTTCACAGAAAATAACAGTCGCTTTCGTAATACAAAATTGATTGCTTATAGAATAATGGCTTGGAATTCATCTATTAGTTACATTCTTATGAAAGTTGTTTCCATTTTTGTTCTATTATGTGGAACTTGGTTTGTTATACAAGGGAATATGTCATATGGAGAGTTTATCGCCTTTGTACTTCTGTCAAATGTATTTCTTCAGCCGATTCAACAAATAAATTCAGTAATTGAAATGTATCCAAAGGGTATTGCTGGTTTTAGACGTTACTTAGATTTACTTGAAACAGAACCGGAGATTGCAGATGCTTCAGAAGCAGAAGATGTCACACAACTACAAGGGAATATTAACTATCAAAATGTATCATTTGGTTATGAAAATAAAGAAAATGTGCTAGAGAAGATTAATTTATCAATCCGTGCAGGTGAAACGGTAGCACTTGTAGGTCCATCTGGTGCAGGTAAAACAACGATTTGTAGCTTACTACCTCGTTTTTACGATGTCAAAAACGGCAAAATTACGATTGATGACATTGATACGAAGAAAATGACTTTAGAATCTCTTCGATCGCATATAGGGGTAGTTCAGCAAGATGTTTTCCTTTTTGATGGAACGATTCGTGAAAATATTGCCTATGGTAAATTAGGAGCTTCAGAAGAGGAAATTTGGGAGGCGGCCAAAAAAGCACAGCTTGAAGATATTATCCTTTCCCAATCAAATGGACTAGACACAATGATTGGTGAAAGAGGGGCCAAGCTATCTGGAGGGCAAAAGCAACGTCTTTCAATTGCTCGTATGTTTCTGAAAAATCCATCTATTCTTATTTTGGATGAAGCCACTTCTGCACTTGATACAGAGACAGAAATCGCTATTCAGAAAGCTCTAGCCAATCTATCGAAAGGACGTACAACGCTTGTTATTGCCCATCGTCTAGCAACGATAAAAAATGCTGATCGTATTATTGTTGTAACGGAAGAGGGTATCAAGGAACAAGGGAATCATAGTGAATTATTGGAGATGAAAGGTGCATACAGCAGACTCCATGAAGCACAATTTGGCTATTAAAATTGAAATAATATGTAGGCGATATAGTAAATACAAACTTAGAATTACGCGGATAGAGGGGAATATTATAATGTTCAATAAATTGAACTTAAAGGTAATTTTGCTGATGGTACTTAGTTTGATGCTTATTTTAACAGGATGTGGAGCGACTAAGAGTAATAAAGCACAAGAAGAACAAAAAAATGAAAACGTACAAGCTGAAACGGGAACTCGTACGATTACTGACGATATCGGTCGTAAAGTTGAAGTGCCAAATAAGCCTGAACGAATAGTGACGGATTGGTATTTAGGACAATTGCTAGCACTTGATGTCATGCCAGTAGGAGCTGTTATGGCAAACCTGGATTATGCAGCATATTTGAAAGACTATTATAAAGAAGATGCAATTGAAAATATTGGTGATGGTGAAGCGTCTTTAGAAAAAGTTATGGAATTAAATCCTGATTTAATTATTACATGGGATAAAGAAGCAGTTGAAAAATACGAAAAAATAGCTCCAACAATTGTTTTTTCAGATACTAATTATAAATCTATTCACGAAGAAATCAAAGCAATGGGGGAATACCTTGGACGTACAGATAAAGCGGAGCAATTTCTTGGAGATTTTGATAAACGTATTGCAGTAGCTAAAGAAAAAATTAACAAAGTAATCAGCAAAGATTCTACCTTTACTATTTTCGATTTAGGGAAAAAGAACCTTTCAGTTATTGCTCCGAACGGTGTTGTTGGAGGACGAGCATTATATGAAACATTAGGAATGACACCTCCACCAAAAGTAAAAGAGTTGTTTGATACGAAAGAAGCGGATGGCAGCCGTTACGAAATATCATATGAAGTTGTAAATGACTATGTAGGAGATTATGTAATAGAGATGAACTACTTTAATAAGGGCGGTTCATTACCAGCGACATGGACAAATCTTGATGCAGTTAAAAAGGGAGAAGTAATTAGTTTAGCGCCCGAATATTATTTCGCTTCTGATCCCGTTTCAGTACTGCACCAAGCTGAAGATTTAGCAACTAAAATTGAGAAATTAACTAAGGAAAAAAAATAGTGTAGTAGTAAATAATCTCAATTATAAAAAGAAAATTATATTTTATATCGCTAGAATTTAGTGTTTGATAGAGTTTGCATTATTAAGTAACTAACAGGATGTAATAGACAAGGGGATATTAATTTGTATATACAACAATACCGCAATCGAAATTGGAAATTAGGAATAGTAGTAACCCTATTTGTATTAATGGTTTTAGCCCTATCTGCTTGTAGTAGTACAAATAATGATAAAACAGTAGAAGATACAACTAAGAGTTCAGATGTTAAAGAGAGTAAAACAACAAAAACAATAAGTACAATAAATGGAGAAATAGAGATTCCTACACAACCAAAACGCATTGTGGCAGAAGAATATTTAGGTAGTTTAATCGCTCTAGATGTTATTCCTGTTGGAGCACCCGAATTGACACTTAAAAACTATTATTTCAAAGATAAATTAAAAGGTGTTTCTGATACAGGAGTTTATGGGAAACCATCTGCAGAAAACATACTAGCAATGAATCCTGATCTAATTATTACCGGGAACAATGAAAGCTACAAGATTTTAAGCAAAATTGCCCCTACAATTGTTATTCCTTATGGTGATTTAAAAAATGCTCACGAGGAGTTAACTTATTTTGGGGAGCTATTAAATAAGGAAGATGAAGCAAAAGTTTGGTTAGAAAAATACGACCAACAGATTGCAGATGCTAAAGCCAAGGTAGACGCAGCTATTAAAGAAGATAGCAGCTTCTCAATTATGGAAGACGCAGGAAAGGTGACATATGTGTACGGTGACAATTTTGGTCGTGGCGGCCAGGCAGTCTATCAAGCTTTTGGAAGGAAACCTCCAAAGAGTATTGCTGAAGAAATTATGAAGAAGCAATGGGCAGAGCTTTCAGAGGAAATGATACCAGAATACGCTGGTGACTATATTATCATGACTTCCAACGGTCGAACAGTTGAAGATTTTAAGAAAGATCCAATTTGGGGCAGTTTGGAAGCGGTTAAGAACGACCGTCTATATATTTGGCCAGAAGAACGCTCTTGGTATTATGATCCCATTGCAACACTTGCACAAGTTCAAGAACTGACTAATTGGCTTACTAATCTTAAACAATAGAAAAGGGTGGTCCCTGCCTACTTAATGGTGAGGGAACATCTTTCTTTTTATAGAAAACTTTTAAATTGATCATTATTCAGTAGTAGTTCGACAGGAATGTTTAAGCTAACGGAAAAATGTTGTAAATATTTTCAACATACTTTATACTGAAATAAATGACAATGATAATCATTATCAATTGAATTGTCATAAGGCAAAGGAAGGATGATAAAAAAATATGTCAGTTCTTACTGTTGATCATGTGGCAGTTGGGTATACAAACACTGTAATTATAGAAGAGTTAAGTGCCGCAATTCCTGAAAAAAAAATTACGACCATTATTGGTCCAAATGGATGTGGTAAATCAACGCTCTTAAAAGCAATTGCAAGGGTTTTAAAGACACAAAAGGGTGCAATTTTTCTAGATGGGCGTGCAATTCAACAAGTTTCCACAAAAGAAATTGCAAAGAAAATGGCAATCTTGCCACAAAGCGCCGAAGCACCATCAGGACTTACAATATTTGAATTAGTCTCATACGGCCGATTTCCACACCAAAGAGGCTTTGGTACATTAAGAAAAGAAGATTTACAACATATTCATTGGGCAATTGAGGTCACTGGACTAGGTGAGCTAAGAGATCGCCCCGTAGAAGCGTTATCAGGAGGACAACGACAGCGCGTATGGATTGCAATGGCCCTTGCACAAGATACGGAAATTTTAATATTGGATGAACCAACAACGTATTTGGACTTAGCCCATCAACTTGATATTCTCTTATTGCTTAAAAAGTTAAACGAAGAGGAAGGGAAAACGATTGTAATGGTACTGCATGATTTGAATCATGCATCACGTTTCTCGCATTATATGATTGCGATGAAGGACGGTAAGATTATTACAGAGGGAAAACCGGAAAAAGTAATGAAAAGTGAAAATTTAAAAGCAGTTTTTGATATTAATGCAATATTAATGACATGTCCTTTTAGCCAGAATCCAATTTGCTTATCTTATCAATTGAATAAAGAAACGGAATGCTTATTGCAAACTGTTGAATAAAAGTAAGGAGAAAGAAGATGTCAGATTCAGTAGAAGAATCAATAGATTTAAAGAAAGTATATAAGGGCTCACGTCCAATTATTGCAACTGTCATATTACTGGGTGGAACGATAGGCCTTTTATTCGCTATAGGATTATCAGTATCATTTGGTGCAGCAGATATTGATTTTGGAACTGTTTGGTCTGCTGTTTTTCAATTTAACCCCAATTTAACTACACACCAAATTATTCAAGATATAAGACTACCAAGAGTTCTTGGGGCAGGTTTAGTAGGAGCGTGTTTTGCTGTAGCAGGTTCTATTATGCAAGGAATGACACGAAACCCATTGGCTGACTCAGGTCTATTGGGATTAAATGCAGGTGCTGCTTTCATGCTTGCTATCTGCTTTGCTTTCTTTCCTGGCTTACCTTATATGTATATTATTTTATTTTCATTTTTTGGAGCAGCTTTAGGTGCTGGCATTGTTTATGGAGTGGGTTCTTTAGCAAAGGGTGGTTTAACACCTATGCGTCTTGTATTAGCAGGAGCAGCAGTCAGTGCTTTGCTCGGAGCGCTTAGTGAAGGAATTGCAATTTATTATCGCATTGGTCAAGATTTGGCGTTTTGGTATGCAGGTGGTGTTTCGGGTACAAAGTGGGAGCATCTTAAAGTTATGTCTCCTTGGATAATAGCAGCAATTATTGGTGCAATCATGCTGTCAAAATCAATCACTTTGCTTAGTCTAGGAGACGAAGTGGCGATTGGACTTGGACAACGAACAGGGAGGATAAAATTCTTTGGATCAGTTGTCGTATTAGTGTTGGCAGGTGCAGCCGTTTCAGTTGTAGGTGCCGTTGGATTTGTTGGATTAATTGTTCCTCACTTAACGCGTTTTCTTGTAGGAAGCGATTATCGTTGGATTGTACCTTGTTCAGCAATTTTAGGTAGTCTATTAGTTATATTAGCTGATTTTGCTGCGAGGATGATAAATCCACCTTATGAAACACCTATAGGAGCATTGATTGCTTTGATTGGCGTTCCATTCTTTCTTTACCTTGCTCGTAAAGGAGGAAAAGAGTTGTGACTGAGGAAAATTACATATCTGCTTATCAACAAAAAAAACATCGGAAGAATATCTTGCTTATTCTCACTATTTGTCTACTCATCATTATAATGTTCATGATAAGTATGGGTACAGGTTTTATAAGGCTTACCCCAATTGAATTAGTTCGAACATTATTTGGAATGGGGACGGATAAACAGAATATAATCTTGTTTGATTTCAGATTACCACGAATCGTTATCTCCATTTTAGTAGGGATGGCATTAGCTGTATCGGGGAGCATATTACAAGGAGTTTCAGGGAACGCATTAGCTGATCCAGGAATTTTAGGTATAAATTCAGGAGCAGGTTTAGCAGTCATGTTATTTATTTCGTTCTTTCCAACTACAACAGCAGCACCGGTTTTTTTTCTTCCTATATTAGCGTTTGTAGGTGCAGCAGCCACAGCTATTCTGATCTATGTACTTGCATATAAACGTGGTGAAGGAATTTCGCCTACAAGGCTATTGCTAACAGGTGTTGCAGTAGCGGCGGGTATTAGTGCGGCAATGATTGTATTGACATTGAGATTATCACCTGAAAACTACCAATTTGTTGCTATTTGGATGGCAGGTAGTATTTGGGGTTCTAACTGGAGCTTTGTATTGGCATTATTGCCTTGGATTCTTATTTTATTACCAATCGCTTATTCGAAGGCTCGTGTCTTAAATACATTTAATCTTGGAGAGATACCTGCTACGGGCCTTGGGCTAGCTATAGAAAAAGAGCGATTAATTTTACTAGCAATTGCAGTTGGCTTAGCTGGTGCAAGCGTATCTGTAAGTGGGGGAATTGGCTTTATTGGTTTAATTGCACCACATTTAGCACGACAACTAGTGGGTGCAAAACATCAGTATCTCTTACCGACAGCTGCTTTAATAGGTAGCCTTTTGTTAATAACTGCGGACACGATAGGTAGATGGATATTACAACCATCTGAAATTCCAGCTGGTATTGTCGTTGCAGTTATTGGAGCACCCTATTTCTTATATCTACTTGCAAGGTCAAAAGCATAGAGTGTGAATTTTGAATATTAAAAAATAATAAGTTTAATAGGAGGATTCAAGATGAATTCAGAAGAATTGTATGATGTAACAATTATTGGCGGTGGCCCAGCAGGACTTTTTTCAGCTTTCTATAGTGGCTTAAGAGAAATGAAAACAAAAATTATCGAATTCCAACCTTTTTTGGGAGGAAAAGTGCATGTGTATCCAGAGAAAATGATCTGGGATATTGGTGGACTGACACCTGTTACAGGTGAACGACTGATAGAACAATTGATTCAGCAGGGAATGACTTTCAATCCTAAGTTAGTATTAGGAGAAAAAGTTACGTCAATTAATAAAGGCGAAGATGGGAACTTTATTATTTCAACATCAGCGAACAATAAACACTTTTCAAAAACAGTTATTTTAGCTGTTGGGGGCGGTATTATAAATCCAACAAAACTAGATATCGAGGGCGCTGAACGGTTTGAAATTTCAAATTTACATTATACTGTCAAATCTCTAGAACGCTTTAAAAACAAAACTGTATTGATTTCAGGTGGCGGAAATGCTGCAATAGATTGGGCGAATGAATTGGAGCCCATTGCCAAAAAAGTTTACTTAACCTACCGAAAAGATATGTTAAAAGGGCATGAGGCAGAGGTATCACGTCTATTTAATAGTTCAATTGAGTGTTTACTAAATACATCAATTGAAAAACTAATTGCCTCAAATGATCACGAACGTATTGAAAAAGTCGAGTTGTTGAGTATTGAAGATGGCAATATTATTCAACTACCTGTTGATGAAGTTATTATTAATCACGGTTATGATAGAGATAAAGAGCTGACATCAAATAGTGGATTAAATATTGAAATGGCAAATGAATATAGTATTGCAGGAAGTCCTTTAAGTGAAACGTCTGTAGAAGGTCTATATGCTGCAGGTGATATTTTGAATCATGAAGGAAAGTTACATTTAATTGCAGGTGCATTTCAGGATGCAGCAAATGCAGTAAATAAAGCAAAGCAATACGTAATACCAGATGCATATGAGTATGGAATGGTGTCATCTCATAATGATATTTTCAAAGAAAAGAATAAGGAATTAGTGAAACATTTATACTTAGCGAAAAATTAACTATAAATATAAGCGTTTTTTACCAATGTATTTAAGTAACACTAGACTTTGAAACAATTTTTTGTTTTGGAGCCTAGTGTTTCTTTAATTTTAAAGGTATTTTTTTTCATTCTAATTTAATGCATTTATGAGAGGCTTAATTTTGAAATAGGATAAAATTAATTTCATTTCCATTAGTTATAAAAATTCACAAAATGTTCACATTTTAAAGGGATACATCAAAACGTTGATGTTCAGCCATTCAACGCGTTAAAGTGGCGAAGATGTCATATTTTGAATTGTCGAAAGATTCATAATGTTGTTGACGATTGACTTTTCCCCCTGTAATATAACACTAATTATAGTCACGCTAGATTAATAGAAGTGGTTACGATTCAAATAGGGGGGATTTCATATGAAGAAGGGTTACAAAAAGTTAGCATTTTTATTATTTGCAGCAATGCTAGTATTAGCAGCATGTGGAACCAAAGATAAATCTGACTCTGGAGGATCAGGCGATTCAGGATCTGAAAAATCAGATGAGAAAACATATAAAATCGGGATTTCTCAATACGTTGAACATCCATCTTTAAATGAAGCTACTGAAGGATTCAAAAAAGCAATTGAAGATAGCGGTCTTAAAGTAGAATTCAAAATTGAAAACGCACAAGGGGATTCGAGTATTAATACAACTGCAGCAAATAATTTAGTTGGTGACGGTATGGATTTAATATTTGCTAATGCAACGCCAAGTGCTCAAGCAGTTGCAGCTGCAACATCTGATATTCCGGTTCTTTTTACATCTGTAACAGATGCAGTAGGAGCAGAGCTTGTAAAATCAATGGAAGCTCCAGGTGGAAATGTAACAGGAACTCTTGATACACATCCAGAAGCTATTCCAAGTACAGTGAAGTTTTTAGCTGAAGAACTAAAAGCTAAAAAGATAGGAATGGTTTTCAACTCAGGAGAGCAAAACTCGCGTGTACAAGTGGATATGGTAAAAGAAGAAGCTAAAAAATTAGGTGTAACAATTGTAGAAGCATCTGTTTCAACATCTGCAGAAGTAAAACAGGCAACTGAATCATTAGTAGGAAAAGTAGATTCAATCTATATCATTACTGATAACACAGTTGTAACAGCACTTGAATCAGTGTTGGATGTGGCAACTGATAAGAAAATTCCTGTAATGGTTGGAGAATTAGACTCAGTTAAACGTGGAGGTCTAGGTGCTTACGGCTTTGCGTATTCGGATATTGGTTATGAAGCTGGTGAAATGGCAGTGAAAATCTTAAAAGATGGTGTAAAACCAGCAAATATCCCAGTGGCATATCCTAAAAACTTAAAATTCGAGATCAACAAGAAAGCAGCTGAACAACTTGGCTTAGACATTAAAGACGAATGGAAAGCAGAAGTAGTCGAATAGATAGGAGATGATTCTACATGTTTACAGCAATCTTTGGCTCTGTTGAGCAAGGAATCATCTATGCAATTATGGCGCTCGGAGTGTATCTTACATTCCGAGTTTTAGATTTTCCTGATTTAACAGTGGATGGTAGTTTTGTGACAGGTGCTGCAACAGCAGCGACTTTAATTGTACTTGGTTACCACCCAGCATTGGCAACAGCAGCGGCGATTGTCGCAGGTTTTTTAGCAGGATGTATGACAGGAATACTTCATACGAAGGCGAAAATCAATCCTTTGTTATCTGGGATATTAATGATGATTGCTCTTTATTCCATCAATTTACGTATTATGGGGGCAACTACAGAAACCGCAATTGGGCGTCCAAACGTACCGCTTTCGAACGTCGATTCACTGTTCACCATTTTCTTTGGCTGGTGGGGTAATTTAGGTATTGATACAGCAATAAATAACACTTTAAGCAGCATCGGCATCGAAAATGTTCCAAAAACATGGGGTACATTTTTCATTATGATCATCGTAACTTTTGCGATTAAAATTATTTTCGATAGGTTTTTAAAAACCGAAGTTGGTTTAGCTATTCGTGCAACCGGTGATAACGACAAAATGATTCGTAGCTTTTCTGCGAATACAGATACATTAATCATTTTAGGGCTGGGTATTTCAAATGCTTTGGTTGCATTATCAGGTGCCCTTATTGCGCAGTATACGAAATTTGCAGATGTGAGTATGGGTATAGGGATGATTGTTATCGGTTTAGCTTCTGTTATTATCGGGGAAGCGATTTTAGGGACGAAAACAATTGTCCGTACAACTTTAGCTGTGATTGTCGGTGCGATTATCTACCGAATTGTAATTGCTATCGCCCTTCGCGTTGAATTTTTAGATACCGGTGATATGAAGCTTATCACAGCATTAATTGTGGTCGTGGCGTTGATATTGCCTAAATTCTTTGAAAAACGTAAAGAGCGTGCACGCAAAGCAAAACGTCGAGGAGAACGTACGGTTACTAGTGAACAGGAGGCGAAACATCTTGCTTAAACTAGAGGGGATCAACAAAATCTTCAACGAAGCAACGCCAGATGAAAAAATTGCCTTAGATAATATTAATCTAGATTTAAAAACAGGTGATTTTGTCACTGTAATTGGTAGTAACGGTGCTGGGAAATCTACAATGATGAATATGATTTCGGGAGCTTTATCACCTGATTTTGGTACTGTTGAAATAGACGGAAAAAACGTAACCAAATATCCCGAATATAAACGCTCTCATTTAATTGGCCGTGTCTTCCAAGACCCAATGGCAGGTACAGCACCAACAATGACCGTAGAAGAGAACTTGGCGATTGCATATTCTCGCAATAAACGTCGTGGCTTACGTATAGGAGTCGATAAAAAGAGACGTGAGTTTTTCCGTGAATCATTGGAAGCATTACATCTCAATTTGGAAAACCGTTTAACAGCGAAAGTAGGCTTACTATCGGGTGGAGAACGACAAGCATTATCTCTACTAATGGCAACATTTACAAAGCCATCAATTTTATTATTAGATGAGCATACAGCTGCACTTGATCCTTCACGTGCAGAGCTTATTACGAATTTAACAAAGCAGTTAGTTGAAAAAGATAATCTGACAACATTAATGGTTACCCACAATATGCAACAAGCGCTTGATTTAGGTAACCGCCT
This sequence comes from Viridibacillus arenosi, assembly GCF_001955655.1. Classification (GTDB taxonomy): domain Bacteria; phylum Bacillota; class Bacilli; order Bacillales_A; family Planococcaceae; genus Viridibacillus; species Viridibacillus arenosi. Next base: position 316,823 of record NZ_MSPW01000004.1, read on the forward strand.
CATAATGATGGATAAAGGCCAAATCATTTTAGAGGTTGACCCAGAAGCGAAAAAAGATTTAACAATCGCCGATTTAATGGATGCATTCCAACGTATTCGCGGTGAAAAGCTTGTATCAGACCGAACTCTACTAAGTGTATAGTAAGTAGAAATTGCAAAGCAGGAACCCTGTCTAAGGGTGCCTGCTTTTTGTTTACCTAAATCGTAAAATCTGATAGCATAGATAGCTTGATATATAAAATAAATCCATAGTATAAAACCGTTTCTTAGCTTCAAGTAAGAGCAGTATGGTTTATTTATAAATGAAGAACTAATGATTGCCTTCCTTGGAAAGCAGAGAATAAAAAAATGGAGTCTTCTACACTCAGAAGATTCCATTTTTTATGGATATTAAACTAATAGAGCAAATAACGTACTATCATTGTTCACTTCTTTAAATGAGAAACCGTTAAGTTTCATACGGCCAAGTAAACCAGCATAATCTTCAGGACGTTTTAACTCGATGCCTACAAGTGCTGGACCACTTTCTTTATTGTTTTTCTTCGTATATTCAAATGTTGTAATATCATCATCTGGACCAAGTACTTCACCAAGGAACTGACGAAGTGCACCTGCACGTTGTGGGAAATTGACGATGAAATAGTATAACAGACCTTCATGGATTAAGGATTTCTCTTTAATTTCTTGCATACGACCGATATCATTGTTACCACCGCTAATAATACAGACTACGGATTTCCCTTTAATCTGGTTTTGATAAGCATCCAGTGCCGCAACTGGTAAAGCGCCCGCTGGTTCAGCAATAATTGCATGCTTATTGTACAAGCTTAAAATGGTCGTACACACTTTACCTTCAGGAACGGCAATAATATCATCGACATACTTTTTGCAAAGTGCATATGTAGTGTCGCCAACACGTTGTACAGCAGCACCATCAACAAATTTTTCGATATAATCTAAGGCAACAGGACCACCGTTAGCAAAAGCTGCTTTCATACTCGCAGCACCACCGGGCTCAACCCCGATAATTTTAGTTTGAGGGGAAAGGTTTTTAATATAGGCAGATACACCGGCAATTAAGCCGCCTCCACCAATACTACCAAATACATAGTCAATCGGCTCTTCAATATCATTCATCACTTCTACGGCAACGGTGCCTTGTCCCGAGATTACATCTATATCATCGAATGGGTGAATGAAAATATGTTCTTCAGCCTTTGAAAATGCCTGCGCACTTCTAGCAGAATCATCAAAAGTATCGCCTGACAAAATAACCTCTACAAATTCACGTCCAAACATTTTCACTTGTTCTATTTTTTGAGAAGGAGTAGTTGTTGGCATGAAAATGTGCCCACGGATTCCTAAATTTGCACACGCATATGCAACGCCTTGCGCGTGGTTGCCTGCACTTGCACAAACAACACCTTTTTCTCTTGCATCATTCTCGATACTTTTAATTTTATAATAGGCACCTCGTAGTTTAAAAGAACGTACATGTTGCAAGTCTTCACGTTTTAAATAAACGGTACAACCATACTTTTCAGATAAATATTCATTTTTTTGTAATGGTGTGTGTGCAACAACATCTTTTAAAAATTGATAAGCAATTAGTACATTTTCCACCTGAACGGTCTTCACATCTGATACTGTCATAATTATTCGTCTAACCTCCGATTCCTTAAAATGCATTTATTCATTTTAACATATTATTCAAGCTGAATGGACTAAATATTAAGTTAATTCTAAATGTTTCGTTACTTATCGTTTGAGCGGGCAAAAAAGCGTTTCCAACTAGCTTTCAGTTATAATAGAAAGAACAGTATGAATGAACGGAAAGGATTACGAGTACAAATGAATTTCTTTGATAAAATGCAACAACATACGGGTGTTTCTTTAAATGATGTACAAAAACAGGCAGTTCGATATTCTGATGGTCCATTGCTATTGTTAGCATCACCCGGTTCAGGAAAAACGACAACTTTGAATATGAAAATTGGCTATCTATTATTAGTAAAGAAAATACCAGCACGTGCGATTTTAGCCATTACGTTTAGTAAAGCCTCCGCACAAGATATGGCACAGCGCTTCGACCAATTCTTTGGCAAACTGACGCATGAAAAGGTTCATTTCTCTACTATTCATAGCTTTGCTTTTCAAGTAGTACGAGAATACTTTGCAAAGCAACGCATAAATTTTCAACTAGTGGAGGGGGGCAATGACGTCCCACTTCATAAAAAAATAATTCTTCGAAATATATTTACGGAGATAAAGGATACAAATCCAACTGAAGATGAAATGGATGAGCTCCTTACTTATATCAGCTATGTAAAGAATCGTATGCTTTCAAGTAAGCAGCTAAGTACCGTAAAATCCTCCATCTCAGGCATAGCCGATATGTATAAAGCGTATGAACAATTCAAAACTCAAAACCCGCAATATCCACTCTTAGATTTTGACGATATGCTCACGTACTGTTTACGTATTTTACAAGACGATGAGCAAATTCGAACGAAATATCAGCGCCGTTTTGAATATATTTTAACGGATGAAAGTCAGGATAATTCCGTTATTCAGCATGAAATTATTACGATTTTAGCAAAACCACAAAATAATCTTTGCGTTGTCGCTGATGATGACCAATCTATTTTCATGTGGCGTGGATCGGATGTCCAAAAGTTATTAGAATTTGAAAAGAATTATCCTCAAGCAAAGATTTTAACAATGACTCAAAACTATCGCTCCACACCAGAAATCGTGAAAATAGCAAATGACTTCATCAAAAGAAATCCAAAGCGTTATACGAAGGAAATGTTCACGGAAAATCCATCTGGTGAATCAATTGAAATCCACAATATGCAGCGCTATGAGTTACAACTGAACTACATCATTCAAGAAATTGAGAAAAGTAGTAATCCGAAAGAAACGGCCATCTTATACCGTAATAATTCTTCGGCCATCCGATTAGTGGATAAGTTAAATAAAGCAGGTTTGCCATTCTATATGAAAGACGTAGATTTGAAATTTTTCCGACATTGGATTGTAGAAGATATTATCAATTTCATGCGCCTTTCCTATAATGATTCACGTGTAGACATTCTTGAGAAAGTCCATACGAAGATGAATGCATATATTACGAAAAAACAAATGATGTATTTAAAAAATAATAATGACAAAACTTCAGTTTTTGATCAGCTCCAAACGGTTCGACACGCAGATTATCAGGAGCAGGCATTGAATAAAACGAAGAAGTTAATTAAAAAGATAAATATACTAGATCCAGAAGAAGCGATTAAAATCATCCGTAAAAATCTAGGATATGAAAAATCGATTCGTAACACGGCTGAGCACCTTGGCTTCAATGAGGAAGGATTATTAGGTATTCTAAATCAACTAGAGCATATTGCGGTAGGTATACCAAATCTTGAAGCATTCGCAAGACGCTTAAAAGAGTTAGAGGAAATTATGAAAACGTCTTGGTCAAACAAAGGGCGTGATGTAGTTACTTTATCTACTTTGCATAGTGCAAAGGGGCTTGAGTATGACAACGTGTATATGATTGATCTAGTTGATGGTATTATTCCTTCAAAAGATGATTTAAAACAACAGGACGAAGATAATAGCGAACCAATAGAAGAAGCTGCCCGTCTCTTCTACGTTGGGATGACTCGTGCACGCAAGCATTTAGAATTGCTTACTTATCATTTAAAAGACGACGAACATGTAGAGGAGTCTCAGTTTTTAAAACAAGTACGGCGTTTAGTAAAAGGAAAAGAGTTAGTGAAAAAGGAGGTTGGTTATCTAAAAAGTAAACCTTCTAGAGATATTCCCGTAAATGCCATTACTAAAAAAGAAGATTTGCAATTGAATAGTTATGTAGAGCATCATGTTTTTGGTAAAGGAGAAATACGAGAGTTAAGTGGACAAGCTATTGGTGTTGAATTTGAATCTGTAGGTTATAAAAAATTTATGATCGATATATGCTTGAAACAAGGGTTTCTTTGTAATATAGAATAACAGGTATCTATTTGTGGCTTCCAAAATAGAAAATTTTATCAACTTATTTTTAAAATTAGTAATTGGTTTTAAAAATAAATTATCTAAAAATAAAGTGCTTTACGAATGCGGAAAAGATTGACTATCGGTTACTTAATATATAAAACGGTAGTTAAATAAATAAGCAGGACCGTCTTTTAAATAAGATGGTCCTGCTTTTATGATTAAAAAATTAAATGTCCGATACCAGCAATAATTGGTAGAGAAATCAAAGTACGTAATAAGAAAATAATCATTAACTCGAAAAAGTTAAGAGGAATCTTCGTACCAAGAATTAAGCCACCAACCTCTGACATGTAAATTAACTGTGAAACAGAAACACCTGCTATGACAAAGCGTGTTAAGTCTGACTCAATACCAGAACCAAGAATAGTAGGTAAAAACATATCTGCAAAACCAACAACCATAGTTTGTGCTGCTTCAGCAGCTTCAGGTAAACCTAGCACTGTTAAAATCGGTTCGAATGGCTTCCCTAAGAAAGTGAATATTCCAGTGAACTCGGCAAGTATTAACGCTACAGTACCAAATGCCATAACGATCGGTGCAACACCAAACCACATATCTAAAACGTTTTTAAAACCATCTACGAAAAATTTACTGAAATTACGATTACGTTCAGCTGTATTTAATGCATTTTCTAAACCATGTGTAATCATATTATAACCTTCTGGCAATTTCTCGCGCTCAAGGTCAAGTGGTTTTCCATTGATATACGTGTTCTTTTTCTTAGAAAGGGGGTATATACGTGGCATGATTAATGCTAATACTAAACCACAAAGAACAACCGCACCGTAAAATGGAATGAAGTATTCACCTAAATGTACGGTATCAATTACAACTATACAAAATGTGATTGATACAATTGAAAATGAAGTCGCGATAATCGCTGATTCCTTTTGTGTATAGTTGCCTTCTTCATATTGACGACTAGTTAAAAGGACACCAATTGTACCATCGCCTATCCAAGAAGCTAATGCATCAATAGAAGAACGTCCAGGAATTTTGAATAATGGTCGCATAATTTTAACCATCATTGTACCGAAGAATTCAAGTAAACCGAATTCAGTTAAAAATGGAAGCAGTAGGCCTGCGAATAAGAAAATCGTGAATAGGAAAGTCACAAGACCACCGTCTGGATCCATTAACAGTCCACCTGTGTTTTCATTACGGATTGCGCTCGGACCGAAATCTTGTACAACCATTAATGCAAAGACAAAACCAAGTACACGTGCGATTGTCCAAAACCAATTTACACGGAATATTCCATCAAACATTGTAGGTTTCTCAGGATTCTTTTGCGGAATAAAGTGATATGCAACTGAGCCTAATGCTGCGATGAAAAATACGATAACTGTGAACCAGGAAATGAATGAAACTAAAGATCCAGCAAGTAAATTGGCCAAAATCGCAATAGGAACCTTCCAGCCGTCAGCTGTCTTAAGTGGCGTCATAAATAAGAATACGCCAATCAGTGACGGGATTATAAATAATAGCCAAGTAGATATAGGGAATTTTTTCATTTTATATTAAATACCTCGTTTTATAGTTGAATATTTATTCATCATAAAGAGTTTACATTCAGATGTAAATAGTTTAGGTAAAAGACGTACTTTTCAGACAATAACAAATGTGAATCCTTTTATTTACTTATGAAAAATAAAAAAGCCCCTGTCCATTTTTTGCCGGACAGGGGTGGAGTTATTCGTTTAAAATTGATCTTCAAAATCTTCATGCCAGCGATAGCTGAAGAAACGTTCATAAGTTAACCAGTTCTCAGCTTCTGGTTCACCTGCTTCTAGACGCTTTTCATTTTCTTCAAGCATCCAAGCAGTTTGAGAAATATGAGCGCGCATTGAGCCAAGTTTTTGCTCGCGTACGTCACGAATATTATTGACAATATCCGGTTCTCCAAGACCTTCGCCGGTATTATTTGCAAATGCTACAGCATGTAACTTCGGACGTTGTTCAACAGGCATACGACGTACAGCTCGCACAACAGCACGAGCAGTTGCTTCATGATCAGGGTGAACAGCGTAATTTGGATAGAATGTGATAATTAATGATGGATTCAATTCATCGATTAAACCAGTCATCATTTGTACCATTTTTTCATCATCTTCAAATTCTACTGTTTTATCACGTAAGCCCATCATACGTAAATCTGTAACGCCCATTGCTTCGCATGAAGCGATTAATTCTTTTTTACGGACTAAAGGTAAAGTCTCACGTGTCGCGAATGGGGGATTTCCAAGATTACGTCCCATTTCGCCAAGTGTTAAACATGCATATGTGACAGGGGTACCTTGATTGACATAAGTTGAGATGGTGCCAGAAACACCAAATGCTTCATCATCAGGATGGGGGAATACGACAAGTACGTGTCGCTCAGGTTGTAGTGTCATCTGAATCTCTCCTTAATTAATAAGTAAATGGTGTTTCGCTAATTTCAAGTGCTACTGCTAATTTACCGTCATAGTCATGTCCAGCCATTAACAGACGATTTTGTTCATCTATTTCAAAGTGAGTAATACCTTGAGCATAAACCCAGCCATGAGCCATTTTCAAACCAACACGGTGAGGAACATCTGCTGTAACTTTACCCAATTCATATTGAAGTTTAACGTTACGGATAAATGCACCAGCGTTGAATACTTTTTCATTGAAATGAGAGGCATAAGCCCCGTTGGTTGTCTCTAAATGTATATAAACATCTTTATTCGCAAAGGAATTAAGAAGTTGTTGAAGCTTTTCTATTTGTACTATTTCCATTTAAATTCTCCTTCCAACAGCTAGCAATCTATTCTCTAGTATAGAGAAAAATTCCTACGAATGCGATTCGAAAGCTCAAAAATTATATTTTCTTTATATGCTTTGTAAGAATTAAGCTGAAAGTTGTATCTATAGAAGTAGGGTAAGGAAAAATTGTTTCTTTATCTAAAAGTGTATGGTTTATTATTATGTTCTTTTAAATAAGGACAACCTGTTTATATAAAAAGTACTGCTTTTTTTGCATAAAGAACTGTTGTCCCATCATAAATTCTTAGACATCGTTTAAATCTGAAAAGATATACATAAAAAACCTCCGCAATTAATGAAATTGCGAAGGATCTATTATTCGATATTAAACTTCAGTAGTAGTGATTTTCGGAGTACCGTAAACACCTTTTGCACCATGCATAACAGGGCCAACGAATTGATTTAATTTCCAGCCATGTTCAATTGCAGCAGCAACGAAAGCTTTTGATTCGAAAACAGCTTCTTTTACAGATAAACCGTTTGCTAGGTTAGCTGTAATAGCAGCAGCAAAAGTACAACCAGCACCATGGTTATAAGTAGTATCTACTTTATCGGCTTCAAGAAGGATGAATTTTTCACCATCTGAGAATAGGTCGATAGCTTTTTCATGTTGCAACGCTTTACCGCCTTTGATGATAACGTTTTTAGCACCAAGTTCATGGATTTTTTGTGCTGCGACTTTCATTTCTTCAATTGTTTTTGGTGTACCTGTTCCAGCCAATTGTCCAGCTTCAAAAAGATTTGGTGTTGTAACAAGTGCTTGTGGAATAAGGTATTTAATCATAGCTTCAACGTTTCCTGGATTTAAAACCTCATCTTCACCTTTACATACCATTACTGGATCAATAACAACGTTTGATGTGCCAGAGTTTGCAATTGCTTCACCAGCTACTTGAATAGCTTCTTCAGTAGAAATCATCCCTGTTTTTACTGCATCAACGCCTGTAGAAAGAGTTGTTTTTAGCTGAGCCTTAAGAACATCGATTGGTAATGTATATACACCATGAGACCAGTTATTGTCTGGATCCATTGTAGCAACAACAGTCACTGCACACATACCGTATGTGCCATGCTCTTGGAAAGTTTTTAAATCAGCTTGTAAACCTGCACCACCAGAAGCATCGGTGCCGGCAATTGTTAGTGTTTTTTTTAGTGACATAGAAAAAGACTCCTTTTATGAAAAAACTTATTTTATTAAACTTTCCGAATATAAAAAATGTAATTGAATAGTCCTATTATAACGAATTAACTGGCTAGAATGAAATGGTCAAAAACCAACTTTTTAATAAGGTCAGTTTGGATTTCTATTTAGGTAACCGATCTGCATTTATAATTCTTCGTATAATAATAATCCCACCTAAACAAAGTAAACCTACAATGGTAGCTGCTATGTAATGACCCTTTTGTATAAATCCAATTAATAAAAATATAAAAAGTAAAATAATAATAGCAAAGAATATATAAAAACAACCCATGCCAAACGATTTTGCCTGCTCCGGCACGTGCTGGCCACTTTCAGCTACATTCGTAATTCTTTTCACCTTTTCTCGCCATTGTAAATCAGCCATTCCACCAACTCCTTTCCATTATATTACTCTAAAACGGTTTTAAATAATATTTCCGTTAATCACCAAATTCAATCGACTGTATTAATAGCGCAGAAACTTTTATAATAGGAGTGAACATAGTAGAATAATGTCGAATTGAATATCAGGAATAGTAAATTCCTTTTTAGATTAATAGAAGAGAGGGATTAAGGTGACTTCAAATAAGAAAATACGAGAGCTTGAGAAGATGTTAAAAGAGTTAAAGTCAGAAGAACAATCTGCCACAATTCTTGATTCTTCAGAGTCTCTTTACTATAGGAAAGATAGAAAAAAGGGTTTTATTCGGAAATTTTTTATACCTAAGTTCTTTATGCAATGGTATGTATGGGCAACTATAATTGTCCTAGCGCTATTAATTATCATTCCGATTGCAACTATGAACATTATTAAAGGAAGTACATTCACAGAAAATAAAGGTTCAATCATGGAACGAATTCAAAATTTAAATGAACTAACAACAGCAGAGGCATATACAAAGATTATGATTGAACGTTCTGACAATAAACTTTTCGGTAAAGAGATTGGCTTAAACTTACCTGGAACTAAAAGAGAATTATTAGTTGTTATACCTGGTGGCGTTAAAGCAGGTGTAGACTTTTCAAAGATTACCGAAAAAGATATTGAATTAAATGAAGAGAAGAAAATAGCTACGATTACATTGCCAAGTGCAAAAATACTAGGGGAGCCTCAAATAGACTTTGATCATGTTCAAGTCTTTTCAAGTGAAGGCCTGTTCCGAGAAAAAGCAGATATTAGCGAAGCATATGAACTTGCTAAAGAAGCAAAGAAACTAATGATTGAAGAAGCAACCACTCAAGGGGTTATTGATACAGCAAAAAGTAATGCGCAAAGTTCTGTCGCTGATATGTTTGCACTTGTCGGATATGATGTGACAGTGGAATTTAAGGAGTAGAAAAGATGACAAAGCAAATTTTAGACAACGATTGGCAGCGAGTACTCAGTACAGAATTTAATCAGCCTTATTTTTTACAGCTTCAGGATTTTTTAGAAAATGAATATGCGACACGAACGAATTACCCTCCCAAAGCGGAGATATGGAACGCTTTTCGTTATACACCATACAATGATGTGAAAGTTGTCATATTAGGGCAAGATCCTTATCACGGAGCAGGGCAAGCACATGGATTGAGCTTTTCAGTGAAACGAGGTGTGAAGCATCCACCAAGTTTAAAAAATATGCTAAAGGAAATGGAGTCGGATTTAGGCTTTCCGATTCCATTAGACGGGACATTAACTAAATGGGCAGAGCAAGGCGTGCTTATGTTAAACACCGTTTTAACGGTGCGTGAAGGACAAGCTCATTCACATAAAAAGCAAGGCTGGGAGCAGTTTACAGACACAGTTATTCAAAAACTATCAGACCGTGAACAACCTATTATATTCGTCCTTTGGGGTAAACCAGCACAACAAAAAAAACGACTGATTGATACAAGCCGCCATGCTATTATCGAAGCACCTCATCCAAGTCCGCTTAGTTCATATCGAGGATTTTTCGGTAGTAAACCGTATTCCAAAATCAATGCACAGCTCCGAGAGTGGGGAGTATCACCAATAGATTTTGATTTAACGAAATAACCATATGAAAAACCGTTCTTTTTGTGGAGAACGGTTTTTATTTTTGAGTATAGGGTTTGAGAAATGCAGGTGAATTACTAGTACTAGAGTTGATATAAAAAGTGGAGAATTAAGGTTTTGAAGACGTGAATATTCAGCTAAATAACAAAGGTGCTAGTTAGCGCAACAAACAGCAGAGTCAGTGCAACAAAGGTCGGAGTTACTGCAACAAACAACTAACTTAGAGCAACAATCACCCTCACTAACTGTCTTCCTACTTTTAATGAACGTCTTCAGCATTAAAGTCAAAAACACGTCACTTTATGGTTTGATATAATCATGGTAAAGTGAAGTATGAAGAGGGGGAGCGTCATGCAAGAGAGTTGTTTTAAATGTAGGCATTTCTATGTGACTTGGGATCAAAGAAGTCCTAGAGGTTGTCGAGCATACCAATTCAAAAGTAAGGAGCTACCTTCTGTAATTGTAAAAAGGTCCTCGGGTCTTGAGTGTTTGAAATTTGAGCTGAAGCAGGGAGGGAACATCTAATGATTTCTCATGAATTAATTGTTACTGAAATTGACAAACATTTATTGCAGGCAAAGCATGCTCAAAATGAGCAGGAAATTCGTGAAGCGCTTTCTGCGGTTCGAGCGTTATGCGATGTAGTGCTAGCTAAATCTTCAGAAACTATAGCAAGACCATCAAGACCACTTGACATGCAAACTAGCCAAGTAATTCAATCACAGAATATACAACCATCACAACAGATGATGCAGACCCAGATACCGGCTTCCATTACTACAAACAAGCTTCATGAAGAGGATGCAAATGGTGACTCGATTTTTGATTTTTAGAAAAGGAAGTGTCAAAAGAAAATGAGATTTTTTATTATTTCAGGAGCTGTGAACGCATTCATCGCAGTGGCACTAGGTGCTTTTGGAGCACATGCACTTGAGGGGAAATTATCCGATCATTATGCAGCCGTATGGGATACAGCTGTACAGTATCAAATGTTCCATGCATTAGGATTAATCGCAATCGGCATATTAATGAGTTCGTCATTAATAGGACCAGTTACACAACTTTCACGTGCAGGTTATTTAATGCTTGCAGGGATCGTATTTTTTGCAGGTAGCTTATATGTTCTGTGCTTAACAGGTGTTGGCGTTTTAGGGGCTATTACACCAATTGGTGGAGTTCTATTCTTAGCTGCTTGGGTAATGGTTATTCTAGCAACTCTTAAACATGTTTAATTTTGAAAGAAATCCTACTTGCTAATTTATCAGGTAGGATTTTTTAGTAAAGGTCGGTACTTTATTAAAAATACGTATTATTTTTTTAATAAAATATAGAAGATGAGGTGATGAAATGGTAGTAAGCCAAAGAGATATAAAAAGCTATATTTGGATGGCGTTACTTTTACTTGTTCTTGCAACGAACTTTGCATTATATCGGACGCCATTGTCAGAAATTTTTTTATCAGAGGAAACAAAAAGTGTTATTCTAGGGAGTCTTTTTGATTTTGCAATTGTCACACCGTTATTAATCATCGCAATCGATCGAAAAAATAAATTTACTATTAAACGTTTCATAATGTTAATGGCAGGCGGATTAATTTTCGCAAAGCTATTAATACCAGCCCATCATCTTGCGCCATTTGTCGGGTTCTCTTATGTAGGTTTTGCAATAGAAGGCTCTATAATTTTACTTGAGCTCAGTTTGATTGGATTACTATTTTTCCTCATGCCTGCTGTCATTCGAGAAGTACGAACCTATGATGAAAGTTTATTGTTTGCCTTTCCAAAAGCTGTTCAAAAAAAGGTATCTAAGCAACGAATTGTACAAATGATTATCTCAGATTTACTTATGTTTTATTATGCCTTTGCTTCATGGAAAAAGCCTATTCCAGTAACATCTAACACCTTCACTTTACACAAAAAATCTAGTCTACTTGCCTTTCAAATTATGCTAATACATGCGATAGTAATCGAAACATTAGGCATCCATTGGTGGCTTCATGAAAAATCAATGATTCTTTCCATTATCCTACTCATATTGAACGTATATAGCGTTATTTTCTTTCTTGGAGATATACAAGCAGTACGTTTGAATCCAGTACGTCTAAAAGAGCAGAAATTATATTTGTCATTAGGTCTTGTAAAACAAATGGAACTTTCATTAGACGATATTAAGTCAATCATAACTGATCAAGAAGAACTCGAGAAAAAGCTTAATGCTAAAACAACGATTGAATTTGTTGCAAGAGACTTTGAAGAAGTGCACCCACATATGATTTTAGAATTAAAAAAACCATGTACGGCATCTTTGTTAATCGGTTTTAAAAAGCAATATACACGAGTCGCTATTCGTCTTGATGACCCAATAGCATTCAAACAAGCATTGCAACAGCGTTTAATTAATGAATAAAAAGCCAAAAACCCTTCCGACTTATATGGAAGGGTTTTGCTATTTACTGAGATTGATTAAAATAAGCTAATTCCTCATCGAATTCTGCATAATCAAAGTAGATCATTGGGAAGAGATATCGGTGATTCGTTCTGAGATCACGTAAAATGACATGATCGCGCCCAGCCGCCTCCACGACACCGCGTACGTTAATCGTATTTTTGCCAGCTTCTACTGCATGCTCAAACGAAAAGTGAAAATTCCCCGGCTTCCCACGATTTAGTCGTAAAATGTTTTCAATATAAGATTCCTCACGCTGTGGAAAACCTGGTGGTCTACCACTCGGAATTGTCACTGGGGGAGGAGTCATTTGTTGTTGATAGCTAGGTGTCCAATAATACTGGACCATTCATTCATCCTTTCTAACAGTTAAATTTGCGGACAATCACTTTCACTTGGTGCGAAGAAGCAATGCGACTTAAAACGCCCAGTATTCCATTGACCATACCATTGAGCAGGACAGCCACCCTCAGGCATGAAAAACCATAGCGAGCGCGTTGCTGGGTGGAATCTTTCGCCGTTAATTACTCTACGCGCTAAACGTTTATCTTGTTCGCGTGCCCGTTGATAAAAATACCCTTTCTGCGTTGCTTCAAATCCACCTGGACTTTGAAAAACCATTTGTTCAATTGTTCGAATATCAGTAAAGTCGAGACAGCTAGCAAGTACCCTATTTACACCGACATTGCCAACCATTAGCATTCCAAGTTCACCGTCACCTTCTGCCTCGGCTCGCATCAACCTTGCTAGTAACTCTAGTTGTTTTTCTGTCGATTGTATAACAGGCATCGCAAAACCTCCTCATTAAAATATATGCAATATTAAGAAATTAAGACCGCCTATTCGTGTATAATGAAAAAAATATCTATTTAGGAGATGTATTTCATGAAGGAAAGTGCACTTGCGATTCAGACAAAATTACAATCGTTAGGTTTCGATAATGAAGTAGTAGAGTTACCTGATAGCGCACGTACAGCACAAGAAGCGGCAGATGCCATTGGATGTAAGGTTGCGCAAATTGCTAAATCGATCATTTTTCGTATGAAAAATACTAATACTCCACTTTTAGTTGTAGCAAGTGGTATTAATCGTATAAATGAGAAGCATATTGCCAAAGTTGTAGAAGACAAGCTTGGTAAAGCTGATGCAGAATTTGTTCGTGAACATACAGGATTTGTAATAGGGGGAGTATCTCCCATCGGACATGTATCAGAAATTCTAACTTTAATTGATGAGGACCTTTTTCAATATGATACAATTTGGGCAGCAGCGGGTCATCCAAAGGCTGTGTTCCAGCTAACTGCAGATGAACTCTTACAGCTCACCGGCGGCAAAATTGTCGCAGTTAAATAATAAGAGGGCAAAACTCACGAAACCTCACAGAAAGAAGTGTCATACATGCATTTTGTTTTCGATTTGGATGGGACGATTTGTTTTAAAGGCCAACCAGTCACAGAACCTATACTTCAAAGCTTAGAGCAACTTACAGCAAGTGGACATGAAGTCGTTTTTGCATCCGCACGCCCGATACGCGATTTATTGCCTGTACTGCATAAAAGATTTCATGGGTATAAAATGATAGGTGGGAATGGCTCACTTATATGTCAGAATGGAAATATTAAACAAGTAGCTCGATTTAGCCCAACAATATTAGTTAAGTTAAAGGCATTATTAGAAAAATATCAAGCTACGTATTTAATTGATGGCGACTGGGATTATGCTTATACAGGACCTGCAGATCACCCGATATTAAATAATCTTAATCCTCATAATTTAGCAGAAAAGAAACCGCTTGAAAAACTAAGTTCGATTATTAAAATACTTATTCTGACCTCGTGTAATATGGAAGCCCTTCATGAAGATTTGAAACAACTAGATGTTATCATTCATTTACATAGAGATGAGGGGATATTGGATATTAGTCCAACAGGTATTCATAAATGGAGTGCCTTGAAGCAACTGAATATTTCTTCTGGTAGTTATATTGCATTTGGGAATGATACTAATGATATCTCTATGTTCGAACATGCCCATCATGCTGTTATGATAGGCCATCATGAGATACTCGCTCCATATTCTGATGAAGCTATTACAAATGATGTTAATGTTGAACAGCAAATTATTGAGAAATTAGCAGAATTTAATGTTCGATATGCATAAAACGTTTTCTGAAAAAATAATGTCTATTAAGTAAAGAGACACACAAAACAGCAAACTCTTTCGATTCAATTTAAAGAGCTTGCTGTTTTATTTGTTCTACTGTGGAAGACTGTTGGCCATTCGACATTTTGGTCCAATGACTAGAATAAGAATGCAATTCACATGACAAGCATACTCCAGTCATTCCTGCCAAATTATGTTAATTCAACAATCCATATTATCTATAGCTCAGCATATCGTATCCACCAAATTTTAGGTTTTAATAAAGTGTACATTTAAAGGTTTCAAGTGAAAAGACACATATGAACGTAAAAAAAGAAAGCTCAATAAAATAAAGAGCTTTCATTTAAAGATAAAAAATTAAACTGTTAGGAATTTCACTAATTTTTCGTTGTCCAAAATATTACCAACGAAGAATGCGCCGAACTCTGCATAACGAGCACTTACTTCATCAAAACGCATCTCATAAATTAGTTTTTTGAATTGCAATACGTCTTCAGCAAATAGAGTAACGCCCCATTCATGATCGTCAAAACCGACAGAACCTGAGATGATTTGTTTAACTTTACCTGCATAGCTACGGCCGATTAAACCGTGACTGCGCATTAATTCTTTACGCTCGTCCATTGGTAGCATATACCAGTTAGCGCCTTTTTGACGTCGTTTATCCATTGGATAGAAACAAATATGATTCCAACGAGGTAATTCAGGATATAAACGAGAGCGTACATGTGGATTTTGGTACGGATCTTCGTCAGAGTCTTTTCCAGCAAGGTAGTTTGAAAGCTCAACTACTGAAACATAAGAGAAAGAAGGAATTGTGAAATCAGCAATTGCTAACTTGTTGAATTCGGTTTCAATCTCTTGTAATTCTTCCATTGTTTCGCGTAATGTCATAAGTACGAAATCTGCTTTTTGACCTACGATTGAGTAGAAAGCATGGCTCCCTGTTTTCGCAATGTCAGCTTCGTTAATTTTTTCTAGATATTTAATGAATTCTTCAACCGCTGCTTGACGCTCTTCTTCAGAAACTAGTTTCCAAGAAGCCCAGTCAATTGAGCGGAAATCATGTAATACGTACCAACCATCTAATGTTTGTGCTGCTTCAATCATTGTGTATGGACACTCCTTTTAGTGAGAATCATTCTGCATTAGTTTAGCATAAATAAAGAAAATAAGTCTCTCTATTGTTTGAAAGTCACGAATTTGACATGAGAAAATTGACCGATTCGTGTATGCTAGTGAAGAAAACATTATAGTCCAGGAGAATAAAAATGTTAACATACTTACAGCAAAAAACATGGCGTTTTTGGGATCAATCCGTGAGTGGTATTGGACACTCACCATTAGAATCATTTGCCGCTGATGATACATTGTGCCATTTAGTTGGCCAAGACATCTCACCAGCAACAGTCCGCACCTGGGTGCATGATCGTTCAGTTGTACTTGGCATTCAGGACCATCGTTTGCCACATATTGCAGAAGGTATGAATTTTTTGGAGGTAAAAGGTTTCACACCAATTGTTCGTAACTCAGGTGGGCTTGCAGTTGTGTTAGATTCAGGTGTTTTGAATATTTCCATCGTGCTGTCTGAACAGCATTCAAAAATCGATATTAATACAGGTTATGAAGTGATGTTAGAACTCATCAAAGCATTATTTCCAAAAGCTGCAGAACATATTGAAGCGTATGAAATCATCGGTTCATACTGCCCAGGTTCTTATGATTTAAGTATAGGTGGAAAGAAGTTCGCAGGCATCTCACAACGTAGATTGCGTCAAGGTATCGCCGTCCAAATCTATCTATGCATAGAAGGCAATGGAGCAGAGCGTGCCAGTTTAATAAGAGATTTTTATAAAATAGGCCTGCAGGATGAGCAGACAAAATTTGAATATCCACAAATACGTCCAGAAGTTATGGCTTCCTTATCCGAACTTTTAAATGAAAAGTTGACAGTTCAACAAACCGTTATAGATTTACAAAAATTATTAATGGAACTTAGTGATGAACTAAAAATAGGTTCATTACAGCAAGAAGAAATGGAACTTTATAGTTTCTATTTGAATCGCGTGTTTGAACGTAATAAAAAGATGTTAAGTGAATAACAGAGAAAAAATTAACCCGACTCGCAAGCGGGCCGGGTTTTAGTATTGGATTAAAAAAGATGAGTATAGGAAGTAGAAGAGTAGCGATAAAATCTCTTAGTGAAATACTACCCTCTCATTAACCCTATTAATTTGTAGGCGGTTCTTTAACAACTAAATTCCCGTTGCGTTCCATAGTGAAGACGGGAGCGATATGCTCTTCCTCTTCATCTAGTGTTATCATTCGACGAGCGCGATTCATAATTTGAGCAAATTGCTCATAATCTTTGCGCATGTGGCGATTCTCCTTCTCTAGCTTGTTAAGTTCAGCTTCTAAGCGAGATACCTTATCATTAGCCACATTAGCCAAATGACGCCATCTTGTAGTCTCAGAATCATTGCCACTACCCATATGTTGTAAGCGCATTAAATAAGCTATGACAACATCAAGTGATAGCGATGATAGTGGAATAGAACGTTGTTGCTCAGTGACACCATTACTCTCACTATTTCCACTAGTAGGTAGGACGTAGATTCCTGTATTTCGGCGACGCACGGTTTGTCCGAATACACGCATCCGCTCCTTGCGCTCCTTTTTAGCTCCTGCTAATTCATTTTCATAGATTTTGCGAACGACCGCATTCCAACGGAATCCACATGCTGCTGCAGTACGATTTAGGGCATCTCCCGCTTCTTCAAAGGCATTTAATTGTGTACTTCCTTCTTTAACATGTCGAATAACTGCTTCTGCTAATAATTCATCGTTTTCTTTTAACCAAGCATCTTGTCTCACTTTTACCATTTTATAACCTCCTATAATGTTGATAGTCTCAGCGTGGTCACTTTCTCTATTTTTTATTCACAAACTTGCAAAATATTATGCTAGATGTTGTGATAAAGGCTTTTGTAACGAAAAGAAAAGAGAATGCTATGAGACAATGGCCTATTATAAGCTTGAAGGAACGGCTATAAATACGATACAATGACTGTTAGACTTCAGATTCAAATATAGAAAGGGTTGTAGACAGATGGCAAACGAATTCCGAGTTTGCGATGAATGTCAGGCCGTTAATTTAAAAACATTAATCCCGAAATTAAAAGAAATCGATGCTGATGCTTCAGTCGATATCGCATGTCAGTCATATTGTGGTCCTGGACGAAAGAAAACATTCGCATTCGTAAATAATCGTCCTTGTGCTGCATTAACGGAAGAGGAATTAATGGAAAAAGTACGCGCCAAATTAAAATCACAAAATCGTCTATAAAAGACGATTAGTATGTTGATATGACAATCATTATAGTAATTAGAGCAACAAACTTTAGGCTGATTAAAGAAGAAGTTAGTTCATAAACTTACTAAGTTCCTAGCTTGAAGTCAGACTTTAGCCGCCTTTCCGAAAGGTGGTTTTTTCATTTATACTTGTAATTAAAGTTGTAGTAGAATGGTGAATTCAATAATGATTTGAGTGTACTTTACTACAAGTATTTTATGTATAAGCAAGTATACTTTGTTTTTATAACCCAAGTAGCTGCTAATTAATAAGTTTGATGGTCATCAATAGAGTTCCTGTAATTATTTCAATTAGTTTTTAATAATTCGTTATACATTTTCAACAAATCAATACAAACAGCGGAAGTGGGGTGCCTTATGAGTTACGCAACAGCAAAGTTAGAAGAAGAAAAAGTATTTAAGGACCCAGTCCATCGCTATGTACATGTGCGAGATCAGGTGATTTGGGATTTAATTGGAACAAGAGAATTTCAGAGATTACGCCGTATTAAGCAACTCGGTACGACTTATTTAGTGTTCCATGGTGCAGAGCATAGTCGATTTAATCATTCGCTTGGTGTTTATGAAATTGTCCGCCGGATGGTCGATGATGTGTTCAAGGGTAGACCAGAATGGGATGAAAGTGAACGGCTTGTCGTACTTTGTGCTGCATTATTGCACGACTTGGGACATGGACCTTTTTCACATGCTTTTGAACATGTTTTTGACTTGGACCATGAGGAATTCACACGCCATATTATTATGGGAGATACTGAAGTCAATCAAGTACTCAGTCGCGTTGCGTCTGATTTCCCATTAAAAGTATCGAATGTTATTGCAAAAACGTATGGAAATAAACAAGTTGTCAGTATGATTTCAAGTCAAATCGATGCTGATCGTATGGATTACTTACAACGAGATGCTTATTATACTGGGGTCAGTTATGGTCACTTTGATATGGAACGTATATTGCGCGTGATGCGTCCACGAGAGGATCAAGTGGTCATCAAATCAAGTGGTATGCATGCAGTAGAAGATTATATTATGAGTCGTTATCAAATGTATTGGCAGGTTTATTTTCATCCTGTATCACGGAGTGCGGAAGTAATTTTGACAAAAATTCTACATCGTGCGAAAGCATTAAGTGAAACAGGTTATTCATTCTTACATGAACCTACGCATTTTCAAGCATTTTTCGATAGAAATATTGAACTTGAAGATTATCTAGCTTTGGATGAAAGTATTTTGTTGACATATTTCCAACTATGGATGCGTGAGGCGGATCCTATTTTAAGCGATTTAAGCAGACGTTTTGTGAACCGAAAATTGTTTAATTATGTGGAGATTGACCCTGCCAAAGATTATCAAAAACTGCGTGAACTTGAGAATCTATTCCGCAAAGCTGGTATTGATCCGCAGTACTACTTAGTTTTAGATTCATCTTCAGATTTACCATATGATTTTTATCGTCCGGGTGAAGAAGAGGAAAGGTTACCGATTCATCTATTAATGCCAAATGACGAAATCCGTGAATTATCTAGATCATCTGATATTGTAGATGCCATATCCGGAAAACGCCGAACGGATCATAAATTATACTTTCCAGAAGATATTTTACTAGAGAACGGTAAGAAAAAAATACTCAGAAAACAAATATTAGAAATATTAAAAGGTTAATAACCTCCCGGAAGGAGATTTAAAAGTGCTAGAAGAACACGCAAAAGTCGTACAATTTGTGTCATTAGCAGGTCAAGTCACTGGTCGTAAAAAATTACAAAAGATGGTCTATATAGCAAAGAAAATGCGGTTTCCATTCCAAGAAAAATACCAATTTCATATATATGGCCCTTACTCAGAAGAGCTAACTTTACGAATTGAAGAGCTTTGTAATATGGGTTTTTTAACAGAAGAAAAAGAGGATAAGGGATCATATGTACAATACCGATATGCGGTTACTGCTGAAGGGACAAGTTTTTCTACCATGCTAGGTAAGCAACATGACAAGTTACCAGAAGTGATCAATATGATGAATGATAGAAGTGCACGTTTTCTAGAGCTTGTTTCAACGTTACTATATTTTGATGAACTCACAAAAGAAGAGCAAATTGAAAAGGTACATGTGGTAAAAGGGAAGTTGAACTTTACAGAAGAAGAGCTGACAGATGCCTTTGAATTTATAGCACAACTTTCAACAGTATCGATTCAGTAAGAAAATCCCCAATAGTGGGGATTTTTTATATAAAAAAGCCATCCCTAGAAAGAGACGGCTCTATTTGAAAAAAGTATATTATTAAAGGTCGCTCTTACGTACGCCACCAATAGCGAAGTGTGATTTTTGCATTTCTTCGATGATAATTGAAATGTTTTCTTTTGGTGCATCTACAGATTCGGAAATTGCAGCTGTTACCTTTTCAACCAAATCACGTTTTTGATCGTCTGTGCGACCTTCAATCATTTTTATTGTTACTATAGGCATAAAGAGTCCTCCTCATATAAAATATAGTGTATATTCGTTATAATAACAGAACGGAGGGATTTTGCGAATGAATAATGAAGAAAAACCAAAACAAAAATTAGGCTTTACGATTATTAAAAACGATCCAACAGACGGACATAAAGGATTTGGCGTAGGTTCTTTAACGCTTGAGAATGTATCACCAGTCATCATCGATATTGAAGAAAAAAAAGCCACTGTAGAAGTAGGGGCTATGCATGCACGTAGTGATGTTGAAAGAGGTATTAAATTTACAACGAATCGAGAAGATTCAGCAGGCGGTAAGCCATATTGGTTAGTATGGGTGACTATCGATCACAAAGAAGGCGGAGCTTACTTCGCTGGTATAACGGCTTGTGAAATGGTTGTCAATAGGGAAAAACGTCGTGGTTATAAAATTTTAGCAGACCATGTCAATAAAATGGATAAATCGATGAAGCGTCATATCATTATAGAGCATATGGATGCAGAGTCAAAACGAGTGCTAGGTGAGTTTTTACACGGCTTTAACGAGAAAATGTGGTCTTTAAGTTCAGAACAATTACGTAAAGAATTGGCCTTCTAAAATTTTGAAAATAATTGAACAAAATGTGACATTTGTAAAGCGGTTTCAATACATGGTTGAAACTGTCATTGAAAGGAAGTACACTTTAACTACAACTTACGAAAGTAAGCTAGGACATCTGGTAACCGATTTCAAATGAGTGACAAGTGGCATTTTGACAAACCCAAGCCGAATGCCCCATGTAACTCATATTTTCGAGAACCAAAAAGCTTCATCTTCCTAAGGATAACGGACTCCTTAGAAGATGAAGCTTTTTTATTTATTCAAATAATGAAAAAGGAAACAGACTCCAAGATGTTTCGTCCTTTTTCGTTAAATCACTAACAATGCTTGGATCAGTACATAGCTTTTTTGGAACATCCTTCTTTTTCATATAGACAAGTCGTTGTTTATCACAACTTGATGTTGCGATACCGCCTGTTTTAACATCGACAATTACGCCTTCAATATTATCGGGTGCCATAAATGGCTCACTAGGAAGTCCTTCATGTACTTTTTCCATAAAATCAATCCAAATTTGTTTTGTAGCACGTGAATCTTCTGCACTTGTCATTTGTTTTCCTTTATCATAACCGTTCCAAACACCAGCAGTTAAAGAAGGGGTAAAACCAACCATCATTTGATCGGTTAAAGTTGTACCGGATTTTGCTGCATAAGGTCTGGTTTGTTTGTTGCGAATTGAAATCCCGGTTGCCGGTGCGTAATCATTAAAGACTGGATCGAACATACCAGTCATCAACTGTGTGATTAAAAATGCGTCATCTGAATTAATTACTTGTTTCTTTTTTTGTTTCTTTTCTGCTTTATAAATAACTTTCCCGTTTGCATCTGTAATCGAAATAATAGTCGTTGGTTTCTTTTGAACACCTTTTGCCGCTAATGTATTATATGCGGAAGTTAAATTCATTAAGCTTACTTCAGAAGTACCAAGAGCTACTGCTGGTGAATTTTGTAATTTACTTTGAATATTAAATCGCTCCAGTACACTGCTGAATGCCTTATAGCCGATTGTTTCAAACGTCTTGACTGCGTAGATATTATCCGATATAGCAATTGCCTGTGCCAATGACATTGGATGATCCGCGAATTCGCCGTTTACATTTTTGGGTTCGTACTTAGAGCGTCCATCATCATAAGTGAAAATGGTAGGGCTAGTATCCATAAACGTTAAAGGAGTATAACCTTTTTCTAGTGCAGCACTATACAAAAATGGCTTAATAGCAGATCCAGGTTGCCTTTTTGCTTGTGTTACCCTATTGAATGTACTTGTTAAATAATGTCGTCCTCCAACTAGAGCAGTAACATAACCTGTAGAAGGATCCATACTAACGAAGCCAACTTCTAGTTCATTATTTGGTAACGATTTTTCAACAGCTTCCTCAGCAGCTTTTTGATGGGAAGTATTCAATGTTGTTTTGATTACCCAACCACCTTCTTCAAAGCGACGACCTTTCTCAGTCAGTATATCTTTTGCTTCCTGCCAAGCTGTATCTAAAAAGTATGGTGCTAGTGATTTCGAATTTTCCCATTCCTCATATTTAAAATCAAGAGTCTCCTTCTTAGCTCGTTCTGATTGTTCTTCAGAAATAACATTTTGGTTAGACATCAAACTTAATATTAATTGTTGACGACCTATTGATTTTTCCTTATTTACTGCAGGGGAATAAATGCCTGGTCCTTTTGGAATTCCAACTAGTAAAGCAGCTTCAGAAAGTGTTAAATCTTTTGCTGATTTCCCAAAATAAAATCTACTTGCAGCTTCTATACCGTACATACCATGTCCAAAGTAAACAGTATTTAAATAGCCTTCCAAAATCTTATCCTTATCATAAAAGACTTCTAAACGGTATGCATAGAGTGCCTCATTTGCTTTCCTTAACCATGATTTCTCATGCGTTAAATACAAATTACGAGCATACTGCTGCGTAATTGTACTCGCTCCTTCAACTTTGCGCATTGCCTTAACATCTTTCAATAATGCACCTGCAATACGGGTGTAATCAAAACCGTTATGCGAATAGAAATCTTTGTCCTCCGTTGCAATAAGTGCTTGTGCAACAAAAGGTGAAATTTCATCTAGGTTTACCCAGTAGCGACGTTCCATAGAAAATTTATCGCCAGCTCGATGTCCATCCGTATCTAAAAAAACGGTTGCCTTCGGAACAGCGAGAGAAGGCGCACCCGCAATTTGTGCGTATATTCTGAGTGACAGCAATACTGTTAAAACAGCTGAAATACCTACGACACTCCACATAAGAGTACGTTTCCATCGCTTATTCACCCTTCTTTTTCGCCAATAGTCTGCTCGATTCATAAGAACAGCTCCGTTCCACCAATTTAGCGATAGTATGTGATGATTATATGTAAAATAAACGGACGAAAAAAATTAAAAAGGATGAATTTGGTAATTATTTGACAGCAACAAAAAACGCTAAGATAATGGTGAATTCTCTTAGCGTTTTTTAAAAATATTTCTAATTATTTAATTGATTAAAGTGAACGAGTTGATTTGAACCTCTTTCTATAGCTTGCATGATGGCTTTATCTGCCGAAAATGCGAGATCCTTTGACGTATTACCATTGTCAGGATATGAACAAATACCGATGGAAACCGTAATAGGAATTACATGACCAGAGGACACAACGAGTGGCGTTTTGGCAATTTGTGATTGAATTAAATTTGCATAATGTATTCCATAAGCAGGCGGAGCATCTTTGCAAACAATATAAAATTCTTCACCACTAATTCTAGCAGCTTCTGCATCAATCGTTTTCACATAGTTTTTTAACTGTGTACCAATTTGTTGTAAGATTTCATCACCAACAGGATGACCATACGTTTTATTAACTTTTTTAAAAGAGTCAATATCAATTAATATCAATGAAAAGGGGACATTATTAGAGAGTAAATCATCTATTATTTGCTGGAAGCGTCGGTTATTCGGCAGTCCAGTTAAATAATCTGTTTCTGCCATTTTTTCAGTTTCTCGCATACGATTAAATTGATTTCGAATTGATTTTAATACAAGTAAAGTTATGTAAAATGACAAAATATAAAAAAGTGCAGTTTGAATAACATTTTGTAAGCCATGTGTCCAAGTATCTGAAAGAATATAGAAAACAATGCAAACTTGGAAAACGATATAAGTGAAATAGAAATAGATATTGCGGAATGTAATTGGTTTTTTTATTGAAATAAATGTGATAACGCCACCAATTACTAAAATATTTAATCCTGCAAAAATAGATGTTTCTGACAATCCAAACACATAAATTCGAAAAATCCCAATGATGAGAGAGGACAGAGCGATAGCAATTGGACCTCCGAGCAATCCACTGAGTAAGATACTAATAAAACGACCATCACTAATAATATCATTTTGGTAATGTACAGCCGTGCCCATCAAAAGTAAACCGGTAAGTCCAGCTACAAGACCGACAATCCAAGGTTGCAGCTCAATAAAACTATCTTGATAAGGTTCTAAAGACTCGTATAACCAATATGAAAATATAACAAAAGTAAATAATATCGAAAAATTAATGACTAATTCGAGCAACATATAGATTCTCTCCTACCATTTTATCCCTCCATTATAACATCCAATTTTACAAGGAAAATGAAAATAATTATGCATTCGCTATAAAACGACAAAAGGTAGTTCGAGCGTGTGATTTTAAAGAATTCACTGTTTGTCCTAAATTTACTTACACCTTGAAAAAACAAGCGAATCTAACCTATAATAAGAAGGTTATATAAAGAATGGAACGGAGGCCCATAAGTATGACTAGTGAACTTAAAGCACCCGTAAAATTAAAGTTAAAAACGACAATTCGACAATCTGAAGCAGAAGCAGCTGAAACTTATGAGCTTTGGTCAGAAGGTACGATAGTTCAAAAAAGGGACCAAACGTACTTACAATATGAAGAAGTTCAAGAAGATAAACATATTCGTTCAACTTTAAAATTCGGTAATAATGAGGCAGTTATTCTTCGAAATGGTGATGTGAAAATGCGTATGCCATTTTTACTTAATCATGAACAAAACGGCCATTATGATAGTGAATTCGGTGCATTACCAATCGTGACGTATACGAAGGACATGCTATTCGAGCCGCATGACAGTAAAATGAGCGGACGATTTTATTTAAACTATGATTTAATCATTGGTGGACAATCAGTAGGCGATTATACTTTAGAAATTAATTACTCGGAGGGAAAATAATGAACGCAGTAGAACAAGTGCAACACGCGATTAAAGAAGCGCTTCTTGCAGCAGTATCAAAAGCAGGTCTTTTAGAAGATACATCAACATTGAATATACACTTAGAAACACCAAAGGATAAGACGAATGGCGACTATGCAACTAATATTGCTATGCAACTTACAAAATTAGCGAAAAAACCACCTCGTGCAATCGCTGAATCTATTATTGAAAACCTTGATACTACAGGTACTGCTATTGAGAAGATCGACATCGCAGGTCCTGGTTTTATGAATATTGTGCTACGCAAAGACTATTTGGCAGAAGTAATCACAACTGTTTTAGCGCAAGGTACAGAATATGGACGTTCACAAGCTGGCGCTAATGAAAAAGTACAAGTTGAATTTGTATCAGCTAACCCAACTGGTGACCTTCATTTAGGACATGCCCGAGGAGCATCTGTAGGGGATTCATTATGTAACGTTCTAGACTTTGCAGGATATGATGTCTCACGTGAATACTACATCAATGATGCAGGTAATCAAATCAATAATTTAGCAGCATCTTTAGAAGCTCGCTACAAACAATCGTTAGGCTTAGATGCTTCTATGCCTGAAGACGGTTATCATGGTCAAGATATTATCGATATCGCAGGTAAATTAGCTGCTGAGTTTGGTGATTCGATTCTAAGTAAATCAGATGAAGAGCGCTTTGAATTTTTCCGTGAGCATGGCTTGAAATTAGAGCTTGGTAAATTACAAAAAGACTTAGCAAACTTCCGTGTAGACTTTGACGTTTGGTATTCTGAGACATCACTTTATAAATCAGGTAAAGTTGAAACGGCTCTAGAAAAACTTCGTGCGAATGGTCATGTATTTGAAGAAGAAGGCGCTACTTGGTTCCGCTCGACAACATTTGGCGACGATAAAGATCGCGTACTTATAAAAAATGATGGCTCTTACACATATTTAACACCAGATATTTCATACCATGAAGATAAAATTCAACGTGGATTCACTAAACTTATCAACATTTGGGGAGCTGACCACCATGGCTATATCCCGCGTATGAAAGCAGCAATCGAAGCACTTGGTTATGATCGTGACACATTAGAAGTTGAAATCATTCAAATGGTGAACTTAATGAAAGACGGCGAAAAAGTGAAAATGAGTAAACGTACAGGTAACGCGGTTACTTTACGCGAACTTGTTGAAGAAGTTGGCTTAGACGCAGTACGTTATAACTTTGCAATGCGTGCAGGTGATTCACATATGGACTTTGACCTTGACCTAGCTGTTAAGCAATCAAATGAAAACCCTGTTTACTATGCACAATATGCACATGCTCGTATTTCTTCAATCTTGCGCCAAGCAAAAGAACAAGGATTAGCAGCATCTGAAGAACATTTAAATCTTCTTAATGCAGAGAAAGAAATTGATGTCTTGAAAAAAGTAGGGGACTTCCCACAAGTTGTTGCGGATGCTGCGAAGAATCGCACACCACACCGTATTACTAACTACATTCAAGAACTAGCAGCAACTTTCCACAGCTTCTACAATGCTGAAAAAGTATTAGATGCTGATAACAAAGATCGCTCAGAAGCACGTTTATCTCTAATTACAGCAGTTCGTACTACAATCGCCAACGCACTAAAACTTATTGGCGTATCAGCACCTGAGAAAATGTAATGACAGAAATACCCTTTTAGCTACTGAGGTTGAATAAGCTTGTGAATCTAAGAGGTACTTATAAAAAGACTATTTCTCACTGAATAAGTGTGGAATAGTCTTTTGGTTTTTATAAAGAACAAATGAAAGAAAAAAATTGCGCTAGTTAAAGATAAAATAGCTAGACTTCATCGATTCATGTCACAATGTGTTATTGCTAATAGTTCCACCAAGCCTAGTAACAACTTGGACAAGTATTTAATTTTCTGTATAATTGAACACGATGTAATAACAATTGTATATTGTGAAACATGATGGTTCTTTACTTTGATTCAGTAAAGAGAAAAGGGAAGTCGGTGTAAATCCGACGCGGTCCCGCCACTGTATGTGTGAGTAAGTCGTAATTTGTCACTAAAGTATAACACTTTGGGAAGGCGCGGCAAGCTGTGATCACGAGCCAGGAGACCTACCAACATGGAGACCACCAATTAGAACTACGCGGATAGAAATGGTGTCAGTAAAAGTGCATTTTAGTACAGCTATGTATATATTCACTGTCATCGTATCTCTCGTCGTAAAACGAGAGATTTTTTTATGAACAAGGAGGAAATGTAAATGAAGAAAATATGGCAATTTTGTTTAGTGTTTGTTTTAGCACTAGGCGTATTAGTAGGCTGTGGCCAAACGGAAGATACGAAGAAAAAGGAAAATAGTGAATCAGCGACAGAGCAACAGGTAGCAGGGTATCCATTAACAGAGACTGATGCACTTGGCAATGATGTGAAATTTACAGAAGCACCAAAGAGCATTATTACATTGGTACCAAGTAACACAGAAATTCTTTTCGCGTTAGGATTAGAAAAAGAAATTATTGCTGTATCGGATAATGATGATTATCCTAAAGCGGCAACGAAAAAAGAAAAAATCGGTGGGATGGAATTTAACGCCGAGAAAATTATTAGCTTAAATCCAGAAGTTGTTTTTGCACACGAAACACTTTTAGGTACTTCTGAAGCAGGTCTCCAACAATTACGTGATGCAGGATTGAAAGTTTTCGTTGTAAAAAATGCTGAGAATTTTGATGAAACGTATAAAACAATTGAACAAATAGGCCACATTACAGGTAAAGCAGATGAGGCTAAGAAGATTACTGATGATATGAAAGCAAAAGTAAAAGAAGTACAAGTTAAAGTGAAAGATGTAAAACAAAAATCAGCATTCGTCGAAACAACAGACGAACCTAATATTTACACTGCGGGTAAAGATACATTTATGCAAGAAATGTTTGATCTAGCTAATATTAAAAACGTCACAGCAGATCAAACAGGCTGGTTCCAAATTGACTCTGAGGAAATTGTGAAACGTAATCCAGATACAATTATTGTGAAATACAACCATGTGAAAAATATTGTCGAGAAGGTGAAAAAACGCCAAGGATTTGATAGTATCACAGCTGTTAAAAATGATGCAGTTGTTCAAGTTGATGCGAACTTAACAAGCCGTACAGGTCCTCGTCTTGCTGAAGGATTAGAGGTCATTGCAAAAGCAGTATATCCAGAGGCTTTTGAGTGAGGAAAACCATTTTAGGGTACACCATAGCCTTTGTGATTTTAATTGTTAGCATTTGGCTAGGTGTATCAATTGGATCTGTAAAAGTACCAATTAGTACGTTATGGAATACGGCAGCGGATCCAACAGCGACGAATATATTGTGGAAAATACGCATGCCGCGTGTTGTGCTTGCAGGGTTAGTAGGAGCCTCACTGGCCATTGCGGGCGCTGCTTTCCAAGGATTGCTGAAAAATCCTCTCGCCGATCCGTATACGTTAGGAGTGTCATCTGGTGCCTCGGTAGGTGCTGTGGTGACGCTCTTTTTCGGCATTTCGACCCCTATTTTTGGTATATACACATTACCAGCCTTCAGCATGCTAGGGGCCTTATTGGCGATGATGGGTGTAATGGCTTTTGCACGATTAGTTGATCGAACTATGAAAATGGAAACGCTGATTTTAACAGGGATTATCGTTAGTTCATTTTTAGGTGCATTAATTTCATTGTTAATTGCGTTAACAGGTGATGAGTTAAGGCAAATCATTGGGTGGCTGATGGGGAGCGTTTCAATGCGTGGATGGCCATATGTCAAGATGGTGTGGCCTTTTGTACTCATCGGTTCATTTTTATTATGGTTAAACCGTCGTGAATTAAATGCGATGTTATTTGGAGAAGAGCGTGCCAAGTATCTTGGCGTTGACGTGAAGAAAAGTAAAATTCTGATATTAATAGGCGGATCTATGTTAACAGGTGCTGCAGTTGCAGTGTCTGGAACAATTGGCTTTGTGGGACTTGTTGTACCGCATATGACACGACTTTTATTTGGGGCAGATCATCGTCACTTGCTGCCTTTATCGTTTTTAAATGGAGCATCATTACTAATTGTTTGTGATTTATTTGCTCGTACGATAATTTCCCCAACAGAGTTACCAATCGGTGTCATTACTGCACTTATTGGGGCGCCAGTATTTTCATATATCTTTTTCCGACAAAGAAGAACGAAAGGTGCGTAAGTATGCTTACTGTAGAAAATATTACTGGTGGCTATGATGCCACCAGGCCAATAGTACAAGATGTTTCGTTTACAGTGAAAAAAGGCGAAATTCTTGGCGTTTTAGGACCAAATGGTAGCGGCAAATCCACATTATTAAAAGTGATTAGTGGTATCCTGCCATCAACAACTGGTCAAGTACTTATCGAAGAACAAAATATAAAACATTTCTCACCGAAGGAATTTGCGCGCAAAATGGCTGTTTTACCACAGCTTCATGCCCATGCCTTTTCGCATTCAGTACGTGAGACGGTAGCCTTAGGTCGCTACCCACATCAAAATAGTTGGTTTTCGACATGGTCAGAACAAGATGAAAATGCAGTGAAAAAAGCTATGAAGCAAACGGGTGTAGATAGCTATGAACATACAAACCTCGAATTTTTATCAGGTGGGGAGCAACAACGAACATTTGTAGCACAAGCACTTGCTCAGCAAGCTGATATCTTACTTTTAGATGAACCTACGAATCATTTAGATATTGCACATCAACGACAACTGCTAGATATGATTCGTCTAGAAGCAGTGCAAAATGGTTTAACAGTTATTTCTGTTTTTCACGATATGAATTTAGCTTCACTTTATTGTGATCGCCTATTGTTAATGGAAATGGGACATGTAAAAGCTATTGGAGAACCGCATGAAGTGTTGAAAGAACAGCAAATTTTAGAGGTATATAATACGCGCGTTTCAAGTTATCCGCATCCTGAATTGCCAAAGCCACAAGTAACACTGATGCCAACAGCTATTGATGAACGTGAATCATATGTAGTGACAAAAGAACAATTCAATATAAGAGATGAATTTGTTGAGCTTCGTACGGAAATTCCTTTGAAAACCGTTTCCTCAGCTGTTCACAATGCTGGTTTTGGGTGGTTCCAGTCATTTGTCAATCGTGCAGTTGATTTGAATTATATGTGCGAAGATGCACATGAGGAATTAAAAGGTTATCTTAAAAAACATGACTTTATGCCATCTAATACGGTGGCCATGATGACTGCAGTTGCAGCGAAGCATGTTGTTATAAGGGAATTTTCAAATGCAAACGGAAGTATTATTGTTGCAGTTACAGCTGGTGTTGGAAATGCAGTAGATGTTTCAAGGGCACATGAAAGAGTCAGTAAACCGTATATAGGAACGATTAATACTTGGGTCATTATTAACGGGAAACTAACGGAAGAATCCTTTATGCAAGCCATGATAACGGCAACTGAAGCTAAAGTAAAAGCAATGCACCAAGAAGAAATCATGGATCCAATATCCAATACGATTGCAACAGGTACATCAACAGATAGCCTATTAATTGCCGCGACACAAAATGGGACATTTATGGAATACGCCGGACCTATAACAGATATTGGGAAATTGATTGGTTACGGGGTGTATGAAACGACAGTAACAGCACTACAAGATTACAAACGTGCCAAGGGAAGGTTATAAAATGTTAGCACATATAATTGCTTGTACCATTGGGGTAGCTTTAGATTGGTTAATAGGTGACCCGCCCAAAATGCCGCATCCCGTACGTTGGATTGGCACATTGATTGCCAAACTAACAGAGCGTTTGAATAAAGGTAAGCATCGTAAATTAAAAGGACTTTTACTTGTCCTAATTGTTGTTGGTTTAACAACTACAATTACTTTTGCAGTAATTTATTTTGCATATTCTATCAATGTTATTCTAGGTATTTTTGTAGAATCAATATTAATAGCTGTAGGTTTAGCAGGGAAAAGTCTAAAACAAGCAGCACTTGAAGTTTACAATCCACTTGTATCAGGAGATTTGCAGGAAGCTCGTGTGAAGTTATCTTGGATTGTAGGGCGTGATACAGATTATTTATCGGTACCTGAAGTGACGCGAGGTGTAGTTGAAACCGTGTCTGAAAATACGAGTGATGGTGTAACAGCTCCACTCTTTTGGGCGTTTTTATTTGGCGGCGCTGGTCTATGGATGTATAAGGCAGTTAATACGCTTGATTCAATGGTCGCTTACAAAAATGATCGCTTCGTAGATTTTGGATACGTTGCTGCACATGTGGATGATGTATTAAATTATGTGCCAAGTAGAATGACAGGTTTATTACTTATGCTAGGTACAAAAAATGAAAGTGGAAAACCAGTCGCCTATCGCATGAAAGGGTGGCTGCGTGATGCAAAAAAACATCCAAGTCCAAATAGTGGATGGCTTGAAGCGGCTACAGCATATCAATTAGGCATTCAGCTTGGTGGTGTGAATAGGTATAAGGGGATTATCTCGAATCGTGCGAAAATGGGTGAGTGCCATTATGAGCTAGGGCCTCAGCATATTATACGTTCTATTAAACAGATGCAAATTGTAACCATATTATTTTGGCTACTAATGGTCATTTTAGGAGGGTTTTTCGTTGTCATTACCTAATCACGGGGCAAATCCATATCGTTTATATACACAGCTGGGCATCCAACTACCAGCTGATATATTAGACTTTAGCGAAAATGTAAATCCAGCAGGTGCACCAGATTTTATCAAAAATGATTGGAAAGATTATTTGCAATTATTGCAACATTATCCGGACCCAGAAGGTGAGCCATTTCTATCTGCTGTCGCTAAATATCACGACATTTCTACAGAAAACATCGTATTAGGAAATGGTGCGGCGGAAATTTTCTCATTACTTGCGACATATTTCCGGGGAAATAATGCAATTATTTTACATCCGACTTTTTCAGAGTATGAAGCGACATTAAGAGAAAATGATGTAGAAATACAGCGTGTAGTATGTGAAGATATCGTTAATTGGAAGTTACCATTAGACGAACTTCAACAAGCAATGCAAAATGCAGATGTCCTATATCTATGTACCCCTAATAATCCGACAGGTGTATTACCTTCGAAAGAAGAACTTAAACAGCTTATTGAATCTGCAAAAGAATCGAATTGCAGTATTGTTTTAGACGAAGCTTTTATAGATTTTGTTGATGAAAGTGCATCATTTATAAAATCAGTAAAAGAAAATCATCAAGTGATTATTGTACGATCAATGACGAAAATGTACGCAATTGCAGGTATAAGGCTCGGTTATATGGTAGCCGCACCTGAGGTAGCAAGTGCAATACGGAAGCTTACCCCTCATTGGCATATTAATGGAATAGCAGCAGTAATCGGAGCACGTTGTTTAAGTAAGGAAGTAGATGCTTTCCGTCAAAAGGCTTGTGATTATGCTGGGCAAATGCGTACGCGTTTTCAAGTATTTTTACGACAAAATCATTGTCTTGTTACGAACAGTGTCACAAATTATGTGAGCTTTCAATTACCAAATACTGAACAGTCACAGAATTTCTTTACTTATATGCTTGAGAAGGGTATGGTGCTTCGACATACAGAAAATTTCATTGGAATGGAAGGTGCATGGTTCCGAGTTGGTATGAAGGCACCTGAAGCGATGAATCGTTTAGAAGAGGAGATGATGCATTGGTTTCAAGCGAACTCGTCTTTATAACAGGTGGAGTGCGGAGTGGAAAAAGTGCATTTGCAGAAAAGTGCCTTGTAAATTTAGCAGCGACATCGCCTATGAAGCGACTTGTTTATGTTGCGACAGGTGTACCGTTTGATGAAGAAATGAAGCAAAGAATCATCCGACATCAAAACGATCGAGCAGGGCAAAAGTGGACGACAATTGAGCAACCAACTGACTTTTCTAAGCTCCTCTCAAAAATAAAAGAAGGTGACGCGATATTATGGGATTGCGTGACCACTTGGCTAACGAATGAATTTTATGATGGTTATGAAACTGGTGTGAGCTGTTTTCAAAAAGAAGGCTGTATTGAACGGAAATTTATAGCGATGCAAAATACGATTTATGCATTACGTGATAGAAATATACCGATTGTTGTCGTTTCCAACGAAGTGCTAGATGAGCCGCTTTCTACTAGTTTTGAAGTAAGACTTTATCAAAAATGGTTAGGTCGTATTCATCAATGGTTTGTAGCTGAAGCAACTACTGCAATTGAAATGGAATATGGACAGATGCATCAATGGAAATAATTCAGTTTTAGAAGGGGGGTATTCTTTTGCGTACGATTGTTCATAGTATTTTACTTGCATTTCAATTTTTTACCGTCGTGCCAGTTCAAAGAGAATTACCACTTACAAAGCCGACAATAACGGGAATGTTCTCGTTTCTACCTTGGCTAGGTGCATGTATGGGTGCAGTAATGGCTACTGTTTTTTATAGTTTGCAACAGTGGACGGATATCAGTTCATTATTAACGGCCTTTTTACTTGTTGTTGGATTTATCATTTGTACAGGTGGTTTGCATTTAGATGGCTGGGTTGACATGGGAGATGCATTTTTTTCATATCGTGATACCGAGAAGCGACTAGAGATTTTAGATGACCCCCGTATTGGTGCTTTTGGTGCGATGTCTTTATTGTTCTTAGTACTAACGAAGATTTTCTTTCTAGCTGAATTGATTGAAAAAGGCGAACTGTCGATTATGTGGATTGTCGCGGTACCATTTTTAGCTCGGCTAGGAATGTCCTTATATTTTATCCAGACAAAATGCTCAAAAGAAAAAGGGCTAGCATACTTTTTTAAAGAAAAACTATATGTACCACAATTTCTTGTCGTGACATGTGTATCAATGCTTATTGGCTTGATTCTTATAATTTGGTGGAATGGAGATTTCATCGTACCTCTTATATTACTAGTGATTGTAGTTGTTGCATCAGGTCTGTATAAGATTTGGACTGTACGTAATTTTCACGGTAGCTCAGGTGATTTACTCGGTGCTTTTATTGAAGGAATGGAGGCCATTTTATGGATTACGCTATTACTATTGAGTTAATACGCCATGCTAAAACTAAAAGTAATGTTGAAAGGAAGTATCTTGGCTGGACTGATGAGTCTATTATTCCTAATCAAAGTTTGCCGACTATCGATGAGTTAGCTACTGTCGTTTTCGGAAGTGATTTAATACGTTGTAAGGAAACGGCTGCTTATTATTTTCCGAATGCTACATACATGAATATAAAAGGATTACGCGAAAGTCATTTCGGTGATTTTGAATGCAAAACCTATGAACAGTTAAAAGATATACAAGCGTATCGTAATTGGATAGACGATCCATATGAAATTGCACCACCGAATGGCGAGACATTACAACAAGTTATGTTTCGCGTTACAGAAGTGGTTAAATCTTTGCCAAAAGATATGCTGAATTACAGGATAGTCGCGCATGGAGGTTCAATTAGAGCGTTGTTAATGCAATTCGCACCAGAGGAAAAAACTTTTTGGGAGTGGCAAGTTTCTCATAATGAGCGTTATCTATTACACTGGTCAACGAAGAAACAGTTCGAGGAGGGACAACGATGCACGTTTTTATCGGTGGAGCCTATAATGGTAAAAGGGACTATGTAAGATACTGGCTAGAAGAGCAAAGGAAAAAAGATGTTGCTTGGCTAGAAAGTGAGTTACCAATGACTGTACCTGAAGCTTCGACAATTGTTGTCTCAGGTCTTGAAAATGTAGTGGCAGAATATTTAGATAAAGATGAGGATACGTTAGCTTCTCAACTACTACAGCAACTTCAAGCATTAGATAAAGAAAGAGAACTTATTGTTATTGTGACAGAGATGGGTAGAGGTGTTGTCCCAATTGATGCTAATACGCGCAAGCTCCGTGACATTTGTGGAAGATTTTATCAGCAATTATTTAAAATTAGCCCACAAATAACGCGTATTTGGTATGGTATAGCTGAAACAATAAAATGAATCAGGAAAGAAGGATGAGAGATGAACCTATATACACGTACAGGTGATAAAGGGAAAACAAGTATTATCGGAGCGCGAGTTGATAAAGATAGTCAACGCGTTGAAACTTATGGCACAATCGATGAATTAAATTCATTTATCGGTAAAGCAATGACGGAACTAGATCCTGCTATTTTTAAAGATATATTAGAAGACTTAGAAGCAATGCAAAACGAATTATTCGATTGTGGTGGGGATCTTGCTAATGTCATGAAAGAACGTCATTACAAAATGACAGATGGGCCGATAGAAATTATGGAAAAACGAATTGATGTACTAATGGATGAACCACCATTACTTGAAAGATTTATCTTACCTGGGGGCTCACCAGCAGCTGCTACTTTACACATTGCACGTACAATTACACGTCGAGCAGAGCGCCAAATGGTCACATTACTAAAAGAATCCGAAGAGGGTGATGTACCATTAGTTGTACAACGTTATTTAAACCGTTTATCTGATTATTTATTTGCAGCAGCACGCGTAGTAAACGCTCGCTTAAATGTGCCAGATACTGAATACGTTCGAAGTGCCAAGGTATTTAAAGATGGTGGACGTTCAAAAAAAGCAAAGGAATGAATGATTAATTATGAAACTTAAAACCTTAACTTTAACAGCTATGATTGCAGCTCTATGTGCAGTAGGGGCAATGATTAAAGTGCCGGGTGGTTTGGGTTCTATGGCACTCGATTCGGCTCCTGCTTTTCTAGGTGCAGTCTTTTTACCACCAGTAGCCGCAGGTGCAGCAGCAGCGATTGGTCATCTTATATCGGCAATGACGGGTGGTTCTTTCCTTGGTCCATTGCATATCTTTATTGCTGTAGAGATGTTCATCATATTATGGGGCTTTGCTAAGTTTCATAATGCGGGAAAAAAATATTCGAAATGGATTTTTGCTATTATCGCTAACGGGATTTTAGCTCCGCTACCATTCTATTGGCTGAATTCACCAGAGTTTTTCTTTTCGATGGTACCGGTACTATTAATGACAACGCTTTTAAACGTAGTAATTGCAGCTGTTGTAATTCCCGTATTATCTCGTGCCTTTCAACGAAAAGAGGCGCATTAAAAAATGAGAAATGCTATGCAATTATCGAATGGCTTTATCGTTACAACAGATAATTCTGGAGCAATTGGAGAAAAAGAGCGAGATGTTGTTCAAGTGCCAGATGATGTAACAAGTTATTATTCTGCTAGAGTGACTTTACTAGAACAATGGGCTGCGGGTGCAGAACCTGAAGCAATAGTTATGCATAATTTCAGTAGTGAAGCGAGCTGGGGACGTTATGTGAAAGGTATTAAGCAATTATTTGATGAGTTAAGTCTACCAGTGCCACCGATTAAAGGTAGTTCTGAAACGAATATGCCTACTTTACAATCTGGTGTTGCCATCACAATGATAGGAGCTCCGGTTCGACCTTTAACGGATGTCAAAAAGCTTCATTGGTTTACATATGGTAAACCGTTAGTAGGGATTGAATTACTAAAGCATCCCGAATATATTGCAAATCTATTATTAGTGAAAAAAGCGCTCGATTCTAATATTATAGGGCGTATTTGGCCTGTCGGGTCAAAGGGAATCGACTCTGAAATTAGAAGCATGCTCGGAGACGTTTCTTTTTCAAACTCATTAGACTGTAAAAAAACGGCTGGTCCAGCGACGGTAATTTTACTAGGTATTGCTGAAGAACAAGTAAAATCTGCAGAACAACATTTTGGTACATTATTAGAACCTATAGTTTTTAAATAAATCGAAGACTAACCAATTACTAATTTAGTAATTGGTTAGTCTTTTTTTTAGAGCATTTTAGAAGAAATAGGTGGTGAGTTTATCTATAAAATTATTAGTAAATTAAATAATATAAAAGTCATCTAAAGGAAAATTCTGAATTCACATGTAATTCATTCGAAAATATGCTAGAATTTTTAATAAACTTTGAGAAATATGTATAAACAACAAGACATCGGTAATTTTATACGAAATCATTGAGAAACTTAAAATTATGAATTCTACAAATATTGTTGACTGAATGCTCATTCATATTTTACAATGATTACAACATACACATTTCATGGTAAAACACTAAGCGTACGTTTTAGCGAAATGTCACAATCGTATATCGAGCATCACAGAGGGGGAAATGTTATGAATCCATTGTTAATTGCAAACTGGATACTATTTTTAGTAGTAGTGACTTATGGTTTATTTTTATTCGGTTACTTGTTAAAGACGCGTTATGAATTCGTCAAAATGGGGAAACAAGTAGAATTTGACAATGATGTTAAAGCACGTTTACACAAAATTTGGGTGTATGTATTTGGACAGAAGAAGTTATTAAAAGATAAAAAAAGTGGAATTATCCACGTTATGTTTTTCTATGGCTTCATACTAGTCCAATTAGGCGCAATTGACTTCATCTGGAAAGGATTAAAACCGGGATCTCATTTACCTTTAGGACCCGTATATCCGTATTTCACATTCATGCAGGAAATTGTGTCGTTAGTAATTTTAGTCGCTGTTGTTTGGGCGTTTTACCGCCGCTATATTGAGAAGCTTGTCCGCTTAAAGCGTGGCTTTAAATCAGGACTAGTATTGATTTTCATCGGTGGCTTGATGGTTACAGTTCTAGCAGGTAATGGTATGGGGATGATTTGGCATGATCATGCTGCTACTTGGTCAGAGCCAATTGCATCATCTATTGCTACAGTATTTGGATTTTTGCCACCTACAGCTGCAACTGTAGTGTTCTTTGTTATGTGGTGGATTCATTTATTAATTCTTTTAACTTTCTTAGTGTATGTACCACAATCAAAGCACGCGCATCTAATTGCTGGACCAGTAAATGTTTACTTCAACCGTTTAGATCATGTTGGTAAGCTAACGCCTATTAACTTTGAAGAGATGGAAGAAGAAGGGGAAGATGGAGAAGAAGAAATTCCATCGTTCGGTGTGGGGAAAATTACGGATTTTACACAACTACAACTAATTGATTTATATGCTTGTGTAGAATGTGGCCGTTGTACGAATATGTGTCCAGCAAGTGGTACAGGAAAAATGTTGTCTCCAATGGACTTAATTACTAAACTACGTGATCACTTAACGTTTACAGGTGCCGTTGCAACACGTCAACAACCATGGGTACCATCATTCATGTTCAACAATGCAAAAGGAAATCAATTAGCACTTGCAGCTGGAGCAGAAGGTGCTGTTATTGAAGATATCTATAGTCCATCATTAATCGGAGATGTCATCACGGAAGAGGAAATCTGGGCTTGTACAACTTGCCGTAACTGTGAAGACCAATGTCCAGTAATGAATGAGCACGTTGATAAAATTATTGACCTTCGTCGATATTTAACAATGACAGAAGGACGTGTAAATCCAGACGCACAACGCGCAATGACTAACATTGAAAGACAAGGAAATCCGTGGGGAATTAATCGTAAAGAAAAAGAAAACTGGCGCGATGCTCGCCCGGATGTTCATATTCCAACTGTGAAAGAAGTATCAAAAGCTGGCGAAGAGTTCGAGTACTTATTCTGGGTTGGTTCAATGGGGTCATTTGATAACCGTTCACAAAAAATTGCATTATCTTTTGCTAAGTTGATGAACGAAGCGGGTGTGAAATTTGCGATTTTAGGTAACAAAGAAAAGAATTCAGGAGATACACCGCGTCGTCTAGGGAATGAATTTTTATTCCAAGAGTTAGCAACAGCTAATATTAGTGAATTTGAAAAAACAGATGTTACAAAATTAGTAACGATTGATCCTCATGCATATAATATTTTTAAAAATGAATATAGTGACTTTGGATGGACGGGTGAAGTGTATCACCATACAGAATTACTTTATGACTTAGTAAAACAAGGGCGTCTTAAACCGCAATTTGCAATTGAAGAAACTATAACGTTCCATGATTCATGCTACTTAGGCCGATACAACGATGTTTATGATCCACCGCGTGAAATCTTAAAAGCCATTCCAGGTGTGAAGTTAGTTGAAATGGAGCGTAATCGTGAAACAGGTATGTGTTGTGGAGCTGGTGGAGGCTTAATGTGGATGGAAGAGCATGTTGGGAACCGAGTGAATGTAGCTAGAACTGAGCAAGCACTTGCAGTGAATCCGACGATGATTTCATCAGGTTGTCCGTATTGCTTAACGATGCTTTCAGATGGTACAAAAGCTAAAGAAGTTGAAGAACAGGTAGGCACATATGATATTGCTGAATTACTAGAGAAATCAGTATGTGGAGAATATAAACCACCTGTAGAAGAAGTTGTTGAAGAACCAATTACTCAGTAATTAATTGCATTGAAATTGGTAATTATGTACAATATTACTAAGTGAAAAGAGAGTGCTAGACGCTCTCTTTTTTTCTAAAATTTTGTTGAGCGAGCGTTCAGTCGAGAAAATAAATGAATTCTCGTTTACTTTAAAAAGAATAATGTAAGCGTATGCAAAATAAAGACAAGGGGTGTCTGATTTGGCGAAAACAGTGATTTTAGATGGTGCGCGAACAGCATTTGGGAAATTTGGAGGAGCATTGAGTACTCTTACTGCCAGCGATCTAGGAGGAGTTGCTATTCAAGCAGCTTTGCAAAGAGCAAACGTCCTACCACATCAAGTAGATGAAGTTATTATGGGGAGTGTATTACAAGCGGGGCAAGGGCAAATACCATCTCGCCAAGCTGCTTCAAAAGCTGGAATTCCGTGGTCAGTGAAAACAGAAACGGTAAATAAGGTTTGCGCTTCGGGATTACGCAGTGTGACATTAGCTGATCAACTGATTCGTTTAGGGGACGAGGAAGTTATCGTAGCAGGTGGCATGGAGTCAATGTCAAATGCACCTTACTATTTACCAAAAGGTAGATTTGGCTTACGCATGGGAGATGCAACTATGGTAGACGGCATGGTATATGACGGCTTATCTTGTGCATTCGATCCACAACATGTACATATGGGGACATACGGAGACAGCACAGCAAAAGAATTTTCATTCTCAAGAGAAGTACAAGACGAATGGGCGTATCGAAGTCACAAAAGAGCACTAGATGCGATAGACACTGGTAAATTTGCAAAAGAAATTGTGTCCGTGACGATTCCACAGCGTAAAGGGAGTCCGTTAGAAATAGATACGGATGAAGCACCAAGAAGAGATACATCACTTCAATCTTTAGCAAAGCTTAGAGCAGCGTTTACGACTGAGGGTACGATTACAGCGGGAAATGCACCTGGTATTAATGATGGTGCTTGTGCAGTAGTTCTTATGAATGAAGAACGTGCTAAAGCAGAAAACCATACACCACTTGCATACATTTTAGGGCATGCAGAAATTGGTGTTGAACCGCAGCACTTCCCACAAACACCAGGTTTAGTCATCAACAAAATTTTAGAAAAGACAGGGAAAGCGTTACAAGAAATCGATTTGTTTGAAATTAACGAAGCATTTGCAGCTGTTGCGCTAGCAAGTAATCAAATTGCAGACCTAGATGCAGAGAAAGTTAATGTCAATGGTGGGGCAGTAGCATTAGGGCATCCAATTGGGGCATCAGGTGCACGAATTATTCTGACGTTAGCTTATGAATTAAAACGTCGTGGCGGAGGTATTGGTATTGCGGCTATTTG
This sequence comes from Viridibacillus arenosi, assembly GCF_001955655.1. Lineage (GTDB taxonomy): Bacteria > Bacillota > Bacilli > Bacillales_A > Planococcaceae > Viridibacillus > Viridibacillus arenosi. Next base: position 357,777 of record NZ_MSPW01000004.1, read on the forward strand.
TTCTGGCGGAGGCCAAGGAGATGCCATCATGATTGAAGTACCAAAAACGGGGGGATTCGAGTAATGAGTATTCAAAAAATAATGGTTATTGGAGCTGGCCAAATGGGCTCTGGTATCGCACAAGTATGCGCACAAGCAGGATTCGACGTCAAACTAAATGATATGAAAGAAGAGTTTTTTGCAAGAGGTTTAGGAACGATTACAAAAAATCTTTCTCGTAATGTTGATAAAGGGCGCATGACGGAGAGTGAAAAAGAAGCCATTCTAGGTCGTCTAACAAAATCGCTCGATATTAATGATGCAAATGATGTTGATTTAGTCATTGAAGCAGCTGTTGAAAATATGGAAATTAAACAATCTATTTTCAAACAGCTGGATACTATTGCACCAGCACATGCTATTTTAGCTACTAACACTTCATCATTACCAATTACAGAGTTAGCAGCTGTGACTAATCGTCCAGAGCAAGTTATTGGGATGCATTTTATGAATCCTGTACCAGTGATGAAGCTCGTTGAAATTATTCGCGGCTTAGCTACTGCAGATGATGTCTATCAAACAATCGAAGACATGACGAAAAAACTTGAAAAAGTACCAGTAGAAGTAAATGATTTCCCGGGGTTTGTTGCAAATCGTATATTAATGCCGATGATCAACGAAGCCATCTATACACTTTATGAAGGTGTAGCGACGAAGGAAGCTATTGACGATGTCATGAAACTTGGTATGAATCATCCAATGGGACCGTTAACATTAGCAGATTTTATCGGTTTAGATACTTGTCTCTATATTATGGAAACATTATATGAAGGCTTTGGCGATAGCAAGTACCGACCATGCCCACTATTACGTAAATACGTGAAAGCAGGTTGGTTAGGTAAGAAATCGGGACGTGGCTTCTACATTTACGAATCTTAAAAGGGGTGTTCCACTATGGAATTGATGTTCACAGAAGAACAACTAATGATGCGCAAAATGGTACGAGATTTTGCGCAAACAGAAATTGCACCAAAAGTTGAGAGTATGGAAAATGGGGAATTTCCACGCGACATACTAGCTAAAATGGGAGAGCTAGGACTAATGGGCATTACAACACCAGAACAGTACGGTGGAGCAAATATGGATTTTACATCCTACATCATAGCAATAAATGAGTTATCGAGAGTAAGCGCGACAATAGGCGTGATTTTATCTGTCCATACGTCGGTTGTGACAAATCTTATTCTTTATTTTGGTAATGAAGAACAAAAACAAAAGTATGTGCCAATGCTCGCATCGGGAGAATATTTAGGTGCTTTTTGTTTAACAGAACCGTCCGCAGGATCTGACGCAGGTTCATTAAAATCTAAAGCAGTGAAGGACGGCAATAATTACATTATCAATGGTTCAAAGGTATTTATCACTAATGGTGGAGAGGCAGATGTATATATCGTTTTTGCTTCAACAGATCCATCGCTCGGTTCAAAAGGAATTTCCGCCTTTCTTGTCGAAAAAGGAACTGAAGGCTTAGTGATTGGTAAGGATGAACATAAAATGGGTTTACATGGCTCACGTACAGTTCAACTAAATTTCGATAATATGATTGTCCCTGCAGAAAATCTACTTGGCCAAGTGGGGGAAGGCTTTAAAATAGCTATGGCGAACTTAGATGTCGGTCGAATAGGCATAGCTTCACAGGCTCTTGGTATTGCTGAAGCCGCTTTAGAAGAATCAATTATCTATGCGCAACAACGTCACCAATTTGGGAAACCTATCTCTAGTAATCAGGGTGTAGGTTTTAAATTAGCTGATATGGCAACATCGGTCGAAGCTACTAGGTTACTCGTTTACCGTGCAGCAGATTTACGTGCCAAAGGATTAGCTTGTGGTAAGGAAGCATCTATGGCAAAACTTTTCGCTTCTAAAACTGCTGTAGAAGTAACAACAGAGGCAATTCAGGTATTTGGAGGATATGGCTATACGATGGACTATCCGGTTGAACGTTTTTTCCGAGATGCCAAAGTAACGGAAATTTACGAGGGTACTAGCGAAATTCAACGACTTGTTATAAGCAAACACTTAAACAAATAGGGGTAAAAAAACTAAAACAAAGGTGGAAAAAGAGATGAACTTTCAATTATCAGAAGAACATGAAATGATTCGTAAAATGGTACGTGATTTCGCTGAAAATGAAGTAGCGCCAACAGCTGCAGAACGCGACGAAACAGAAACTTTCGATCGTGCAATATTCAATAAAATGGCAGAGTTGGGCTTAACAGGTATTCCGTGGCCAGAAGAATATGGTGGTATCGGTTCTGACTTTTTAGCTTATTGTATTGCAGTTGAAGAATTATCTCGTGTTTGTGCTTCGACTGGAGTAACTCTTTCAGCACATACATCTTTAGCAGGATGGCCGATTTATAAATTTGGTAATGAAGAACAAAAACAAAAATACTTACGACCAATGGCTGAAGGTACAAAAATTGGCGGATATGGCTTAACGGAGCCGAGCTCAGGCTCAGATGCAGGTGGTATGAAAACTACAGCAAAATTAGATGGTGATGATTACATTTTAAATGGCTCAAAAATCTTCATCACAAACGGTGGTATTGCTGAAATTTATGTTGTATTTGCTGTTACAGATCCAACAGTTAAGAACGGAACAAGTGCATTCATAGTAGAATCTGATTTTGAAGGTTTTTCGGTTGGTAAAAAAGAAAAGAAACTAGGAATTCGCTCATCACCAACAACTGAAATTATTTTTGATAATTGCCGTGTACCAAAAGAAAACTTGTTAGGTGCGGAAGGCGATGGTTTTAAAATTGCCATGAAAACATTAGATGGTGGTCGGAATGGTATTGCTGCTCAAGCAGTTGGTATTGCACAAGGTGCATTGGATGCGTCTGTTGCATATGCAAAAGAGCGCGTTCAATTTGGCAAACCAATTACAGCAAATCAAGGTGTATCTTTTAAACTAGCAGATATGGCTACATCAATTGAAGCTTCAAGATTATTGACATATCAAGCTGCATGGTTAGAGTCGAACAATCTTCCTTACGGTAAAGCATCGGCTATGGCGAAATTGATGGCTGGAGATACAGCGATGAATGTAACAACTGAGGCGGTGCAAGTATTTGGAGGCTATGGCTATACAAAAGATTATCCAGTTGAACGATATATGCGTGATGCGAAAATCACTCAAATATACGAAGGAACACAAGAGATTCAACGTCTAGTGATTTCTCGTATGTTAACGAAATAATATATGGTAAAAAGACAAAATAAGAGACAAGTAGAATCGTCTGTTAAAGATGAAAGCCTGATAGAAAAGCGTAGGAATGAGATGATTCATGGAGCGGTTAAATTATTTAAACAAAAGGGCTTTCACCGTACGACGACTCGAGAAATCGCTAAAGAAGCTGGCTTTAGTATAGGAACGCTTTATGAATATATTCGAACGAAAGAAGATGTTCTGTATCTAGTTTGTGACAATATTTATCGTGAAGTAAGTTTAAGGTTAGCCAATTTACCGACGGAAGAAGGTACAATAGCAGGATTAAAGGCATCTATACGCCAGTATTTTTTGCTTATAGATTCCATGTCAGATGAAATTCTAGTCATGTACCAGGAGTCTAAATCTTTACCAAAAGATGCATTGCGTTACGTTTTAACAAAGGAACTTGAGATGGTTGGGTTATTTGAAAATCTATTAGCTGGTTGCGTACAGTCTGGGGAACTGTCTCTATCAGAAAAAGAAATCAATCTTATCGCAAATGATATCGTGGTGCAAGGTCAAACGTGGGCATTTAGACGATGGGCTTTCAAAAGAAATTATACAATTGATGATTATATCGATATGCAAACGACTATTTTCTTAAATGGTATTTTGAAGAAGTAACTCTTCGCTTTGTGCAAGGTAGGAAAACTCAAACTTTTCATATAGTTTTAGTTTCTATAACCTTGCACATTTTTTGTTCCAATGATTTCAGGGGAATGGTAAGAAAAACAACTTAGTTTTTTGTTCATAACAAGGGGGAGCTTATATATGGTTCAAGCAACAGTGTATCGTCCAAAAAATCACGTAAGATTTGTCACGGCTTCTAGTCTTTTTGATGGCCATGATGCATCGGTTAATATTATGCGTCGTATTTTGCAATCGAGTGGCGTCGAAGTAATTCATCTCGGACATAACCGCTCAGTTGAAGAAGTAGTCAACGCAGCAATCCAAGAAGATGCACAAGGGGTAGCAATTTCTTCTTATCAAGGTGGTCACGTTGAGTATTTTAAATATATGCAAGATTTATTTAGAGAAAAAGGAGCTCCACACATAGGTATTTTCGGCGGTGGAGGTGGTGTAATCTTACCTCGTGAAATTAAGGAACTACATGAATATGGTATTGCGGGGTTATTTTCGCCTGAAGATGGTCGTGAACTGGGATTACAAGGCATGATTAATAAAATGATTGAAAAAAGTGACTTCACTACGATTAAAGAGAACTTAATTAGTAAGTTAGATACATTATCAACGGAACAACCTGAAGTACTAGCGCAACTTATCACTGCAGCCGAAGAAGCAAAAGATGGTGAGTTAACAGACTTCCTAGAAAAAGCACGGAGTTTATCAAAAAACACACCTGTACTTGGTATTACTGGTACAGGAGGGGCAGGGAAAAGTTCTTTAACTGATGAATTGATTCGTCGATTTTTACAGGAATTCCCGGATAAAAAAGTTGCTATCCTATCAATTGATCCGACGAAGCAAAAGACTGGTGGGGCACTACTTGGAGACCGTATTCGTATGAATGCTATCTTTAATAATCGTGTTTATATGCGTAGTCTTGCAACACGGGGATCGCACTCTGAGCTTTCGGATGCAATTGCTGACGTATTAGATGTTGTGAAGGTAGCAGGATATGATCTAATCGTTGTTGAAACAAGCGGTATTGGTCAAGGTGATGCTGCTATTACAAAAATTTCTGATTTGTCCATGTACGTTATGACAAGTGAATTTGGTGCACCGACACAGCTAGAAAAAATTGATATGATTGATTTTGCTGATCTAATTGTCATTAACAAATTCGAACGTAAAGGGTCAGAAGATGCGCTTAGACAAGTACAGAAGCAATATCAACGTAGCCATGAGCTATGGACAAAAAACCTAGATGAAATGCCGGTATTTGGTACAATTGCTAGCCAGTTTAATGATAAAGGGACAAATTCTTTATTTGCAGAGCTTGTTCAGGTTATTAACGAAAAATGTGGTCTTGATTGGGTAACATCTTACGAGCATTTTGTGAAAACGCAAAAGCAAGATGTCATCATTCCAAATGATCGCCGTTACTACTTACGTGAAATTACAGACGCAATTCGTAACTATCATAAAAAATCCGAACAGCAAGTTGAATTTGCCCGAAAGCTATTCCAATTAGAAGGGGCAATTACAACTGTTCAAGAGAAAGCGCCAGATGATGCATTAATTGCATCACTCATTTCATTAGCTGAGGATATCAAAAATCAATTAACAGCAGAATCCAAGAACATTTTAGCGAATTGGAAAATGCTTAAGGAAGCATACTCGGGAGATGAATTTGTTACAAAAGTGCGTGACAAAGAAATCCGTACAATATTGACAACTACTAGTCTAGCAGGTTTAAAAATCCCAAAAGTTGTGTTACCAAAATTCGTAGATTACGGAGAAATATTACGTTGGGTATATAAAGAAAATGTACCGGGCTCATTCCCTTATACAGCTGGAGTTTTCCCTTTTAAACGTGAAGGAGAAGATCCGAAACGTCAATTTGCAGGTGAAGGGACACCAGAACGTACAAATAGACGCTTCCATTACTTATCTAAAGATGATGATGCAAAACGCTTATCAACAGCATTTGACTCTGTAACGTTGTACGGTGAAGATCCAGATTACCGTCCGGATATTTACGGTAAAGTTGGCGAATCAGGGGTTAGCATTTGTACACTAGAAGATATGAAGAAGCTTTATGATGGCTTTGATCTATGTGCACCGTCTACATCTGTGTCCATGACAATCAATGGACCAGCTCCAATTATTTTAGCAATGTTCATGAACACAGCTGTCGATCAACAAGTGAAAATAAAAGAAAGTAAATTAGGACGATGCTTAACTGTTGAAGAATTCACTGACGTTCGTGAAAAAACGCTTCAAGTTGTGCGGGGGACAGTGCAGGCTGACATTTTAAAAGAAGATCAAGGACAGAATACATGTATTTTCTCTACAGAATTCGCATTACGTATGATGGGGGACATTCAACAATATTTCATCGACCAAAAAGTACGTAACTATTATTCTGTATCAATTTCTGGATATCATATTGCAGAAGCAGGTGCGAACCCAATTTCACAGCTAGCATTTACTTTGGCTAATGGTTTCACTTATGTGGAATACTATTTAAGTCGTGGCATGAATATTGATGATTTCGCACCAAACCTATCTTTCTTCTTCTCCAATGGCTTAGATCCAGAATATACAGTAATCGGTCGAGTAGCTCGTCGTATTTGGTCGATTGTTATGCGTGACAAATACGGTGCAAATGAACGTAGTCAGAAGCTAAAATACCATATCCAAACTTCTGGTCGTAGCTTACATGCACAAGAAATCGACTTCAATGATATTCGTACAACATTACAAGCATTGATGGCATTGCATGATAACTGTAATTCATTACACACGAATGCATATGACGAAGCGATTACAACACCAACAGAAGAATCTGTTCGACGCGCAATGGCTATCCAAATGATCATTACAAAAGAACACGGGTTAACAAAAAATGAAAACCCATTACAAGGTGCATTCATAATCGAAGAACTAACTGATCTTGTAGAAAATGCAGTATTGGAAGAGTTCGATCGTATTAATGATAGAGGTGGAGTTCTTGGAGCGATGGAAACCCAATACCAACGTGGCAAGATTCAAGAGGAATCAATGTACTATGAAATGCTGAAACACTCAGGTGAACTACCAATCATCGGTGTTAACACATACTTGAATCCAAATCCACCTTCATCAGAAGCAATCGATAGTATGGAAATTGCCAGAGCATCACAAGAAGAAAAGGAAACACAAATTCAAAATCTACAAAAATTCCAAACAAAACATGCCAATGAAGTTGAAGTCGCTATTCAAAAACTAAAAGAAGTAGCGGTAACAGGAGGCAACATCTTTGCAGAACTAATGGAAACCGTAAAATACGCAAGTCTAGGTCAAATCACCAATGCCCTATACCAAGTAGGAGGGCAATACAGACGGAATATGTAACTAAATGCTGAAACGGCCCTCGTTGAGAGGAAGATAGCCTAAGTACGCCACGTCCTGTGGCAACGGCTATCTGACCCACATCCTGTGGGCCTCCGACAAGCACTGGAAGGCTCGAAACAAAAGCATTACTTAAGCTTTTGTCCGAGAGACTGAAGTGACCTCGAGGGGCTGGCCGCTGAAGCTGGATACATCACTTTAGGAAGGCAACCTAAGTACGCGACGTCCTGTCGCAACGGTTGCATGACTAACATCCTGTTAGCCCAAGGCGCTCGTTAAGCTATGAGGACGTTGGAGGGCGGAAGCCAAAGTCGCTTTTTGACTTTGAGTGCCCGACCGAAACGACCTGAGTAGCTAGCGCCAGAAGCTGAATATGTAACTAAATGCTGAATGCACTCGTTTAGTGGAAGATAACCTAAATTAGCCGTTTCCTATAGTGATAGCTAACTGATCCACATCCTGTTGCTCCAGGACATTCACAAGAATTGTACAAATAAACACTAGCTAAAACGCCACTTTCGATGCCCATAAAAGTAATGGAAATGTACAATACTATCAAGAGATAAAAATTAGTGGAAAATAAAAAATGAAGGAACTAATCATTTCATTAGCCCCTTCATTTTTATTTTTTGTATAATAGGGAGTAAAACAAATTTTAAGGAGTTCTTGTTTATATGAAAAGCTTACTACATTGTCTATTTATCATAATTTGCCTGGTACTTATATTCTTTTTGTATAACAAGCAATTAGGGGCCATCCCCATCCTTATTTTTTCCATATATCTTTTTGTTTATGGGTTTCGACAATTGAGAAATCAAAAAAAGAATAATTGATTGTGGCGTAATCAAAGAAAGATTGTATATAATGGATATTATGTTTATGTATTAAGAAGGGACGTGCACGATTTGAACTTTCGTGAAATGACAAAAGAACAACTATCAGAAGAATCGTTTATCGATTTAGCATACGGAATTTTAGATTCAAAAAAACAACCATTAACTTTCCCAGAACTGATGAAAGAAATCCAAGCAATAAAAGGTTGTGATGATGCAGAAGTAAAAGAGCGCTTGCAACAATTTTATACAGATCTTAACATTGAGGGTCGTTTTATTGTACTAGGTGAAAACCGTTGGGGACTTCGCGAGTGGTATGCAATTGAACAAATCGAAGAAGAAACAGCGCCAACAGTAAAAGTCCGCAAGAAAAAAGCTAAAGCAGTAATTGACGATGAAGATGAACTTGAACTTGAAGAAGAAGAATTAGACTTCGATGAAAACTTCGATGAATTCGTTGAAGATCCAACCGAAGAAGATGAAGAAGAAGAAGAGGAAGAATTCGAAGATGTTACAATCGATGATATCGATGAAGACCTTGATGAAGACTTGCTTGAAGAAGAAGATGAATTCGAAATTGATGAAGAAGATGATGAGTTAGAAGAAGAGGAAGAAGAATAATTTCTTGACTTCTAGCTGAGTTCCATATAATCTTTTACTTGGGCTCCTTAAAAGGAGAATGACCGTATAATTTATACGCTCCCCCTGCATATTATGCGGGAGGAGCGTTTTTTATTTTTTTAGTGTTTAATTTAAAGGAGGAATTGGCTTTGACTAAATATATTTTCGTAACAGGTGGGGTTGTATCATCACTTGGTAAAGGTATTACAGCTGCATCACTTGGACGTTTACTGAAGAACCGAGGATTAGAAGTAACAATCCAAAAATTTGACCCATACATCAATCTTGACCCAGGTACAATGAGTCCGTACCAACACGGGGAAGTTTTCGTAACAGATGATGGCGCAGAGGCAGACTTAGATTTAGGTCACTATGAACGTTTCATCGATATTAACTTAGGGAAACACAGTACAGTAACTTCTGGACGTGTTTACTCTTCTGTTTTGAGAAAAGAACGTCGTGGAGATTATAACGGTGGAACTGTACAAGTTATTCCACATATTACAAACGAAATTAAAGAACGTATCCAACGTGCAGGTCGTGAAACAAGCGCAGATGTGGTTATTACAGAAGTAGGTGGTACAGTAGGTGATATCGAATCACTACCATTCCTAGAAGCTATTCGTCAAATGAAATCAGACCTTGGTGGGGAAAACGTAATGTACATTCACTGTACTTTAATCCCTTACATCAAAGCAGCTGGTGAATTAAAAACAAAACCAACACAACACTCTGTAAAAGAATTACGTTCTTTAGGTATTCAACCAACTCTTCTTGTAGTACGTACAGAACAAGAAGTACCACAAGAAATGAAAGAAAAATTAGCACTATTCTGTGACGTAAAAGCAAGTAACGTTATCGAATGTCAAGATGCAAAACATTTATATGAAGTACCATTAAACCTACAAGCACAAGGTATGGATGATATCGTTCTTGAACACTTTGGTATCTCTGCACCACAAGCAGACATGGTTGAATGGACGTCATTAGTAGATCGCGTATTAAACTTATCTAAAACAGTGAAAATTGCACTTGTTGGTAAATACGTTGAATTACAAGATGCTTATCTATCAGTAGTTGAAGCGTTAAAACACGCTGGATATCCAGTAGATGCAGATATTGATGTAGACTGGATCAATTCTGAAGATGTTACAGCTGAAAATGTTGAAGAATTATTGAAAAATGCAGATGGTATCCTTGTACCAGGTGGCTTTGGTGACCGTGGTGTTGAAGGTAAAATCATTGCAACTCAATATGCACGTGAAAATGACGTGCCGTTCTTAGGTATTTGCCTAGGTATGCAATTAGCAACTGTTGAATTTGCACGTAATGTTCTAAACTTAGAAGGCGCGCACTCATCAGAACTAGATGCGGACACTAAATACCCTATCATCGATCTTTTACCAGAACAAAAAGACGTGGAGGATTTAGGTGGAACACTTCGTCTAGGTCTTTATCCATGTAAATTAAAATCAGATTCTAAAGCTATGGAAGCATATGGTGAAGAAATAGTCTATGAACGTCACCGTCATCGTTATGAGTTTAATAACGAGTACCGTGAAGCATTTGAAGCAGCAGGATTCGTCTTCTCAGGTACAAGCCCAGACGGCCGTTTAGTTGAAATTGTTGAATTACCAGAGAACAAATTCTTCGTGGCATCTCAATTCCACCCAGAATTTATCTCACGTCCGAACCGTCCACAACCATTATTTAGAGAATTCATCGCAGCAGCAGTTAAATAAATTCTGTTTTTGCGTTACAAGACTTGAATATCTTTATATGGCTCGAGTTCAAAATGGTTTTTCAGATTCAATTGAGTAACTAGCATACAAAGGGCATACAAAGTTTGTTAGCTAGAAAAACAAAAGATTTATACAAAGAGACTACTCCACATGTTTAAATGAAGAGTAGTCTCTTTTTTTGTGGAAAATAAATAAATTAGACCATACTATAACAGTAATCATAATCATTCAAATAACTAAAAAACACAAAAAAACCACTCCAAGAATTTATAGAGTGGCCAGAAAAAGTTGGATTATTACTAATCATTAGATAGCATTTCGTCATAAGACATTTTAACAGCTTCGTATACAAACAGTGCAGCGAAACTATATGGCAGTACAATTCGTTCACCGGTATCATTTGGCAATAACCCTTTTTTGATGCCTAATGATACATAGGTATAAGCTAAATCAGCCATCTCGCCACTATCTTCAGCTTTTTCACTTGCAACTACAGCAAATGGAATAAATAAATCGTATAATGAATGTGCCAATTCGAGAGCCTGTGGATCGTTTGCGTGACGAGTGAAAATACATACACGGTCTGTTGATACTAATTTTGTATTTTTAGACCAAGGGTTTAATTTTGTAAAAGGTTCTGCACTGTGCAAAGCATTATCTTCAATTGCTTGCATTTCATCAAAACAAGCAAAATATACAGTTCCTTCAGCGATACCGGCTTGCGCTAATAATCGAGCAGTTTCTTCTATTGCTTCTTCTTGACTAGTCGAAATTCTTTGTAAGAGACCGCCAAGCTGTGTCGACAACATTTTCAACATAATATTCACCTCACGGCTTTTATTATAATAATTGTTCATTTTAAATGCAAAATGAATTATTTTAATGTATTAAAAGGGAAAATGAGGTATATTATCGAATAATACGTACGGGGGAATAAAAAAAGGGAGTATGGTAAAGGTGAAAAAAATACTTATAGTAGATGATCAACAAGGAATTCGCTTACTACTCAATGAGGTGTTCAAGAAAGAAGGCTATGAAACATATCTAGCGGCTAACGGTCTTGAAGCTTTGCAATATATAGATAAAATAATGATGGATTGTGTCTTGTTAGATATGAAAATTCCTGGTATGGATGGAATTGAAATACTAAAACGTATAAATAAACAATTGCCTGACCTGCCTGTACTTATGATGACAGCTTATGGCGAATTGGATTTGATTAAAGAAGCAGAGGCGCTTGGTGCTAAGCATTACTTTACAAAACCATTCGACATCTACGAAGTGCGAGACGTGGTCAATAAAATATTGAAAGATTGATGGTGAGCAGTGGTCAACGACGTATGTTTTTGATATTATGAGTTATGATATTAAGTAACCTTAATACCACGATTCATACTAGAGGAGGAATTTGTAATGGCTTTGGTTTCCATGAAAGAAATGTTGATTAAAGGTAAAAAAGAAGGTTATGCAGTTGGTCAATTCAACATCAATAACCTTGAATTCACTCAAGCTATTTTACTTGCTGCAGAAGAAGAAAAATCACCAGTAATTTTAGGTGTTTCTGAAGGTGCGGGGAAATACATGGGAGGATTTATTGCCGTAGTCCACATGGTAAAAGGCCTGATCGAAAGCTACAAGATTACAGTTCCAGTAGCAATTCACTTAGACCACGGTTCAAGCTTCGAAAAATGTAAAGAAGCAATTGATGCTGGTTTTACATCAGTTATGATTGATGCTTCACACCATTCGTTCGAAGAGAATGTTGAAATCACTTCTAAGGTGGTTGAATATGCACACGCTAGAGGTGTTTCTGTGGAAGCAGAACTCGGCACAGTTGGTGGCGATGAAGATGGAGTAATTGGTGGCATCATGTATGCAGATCCACAAGAATGTAAAAAACTTGTAGAAGCTACAAATATTGATTGCCTTGCACCTGCATTAGGTTCAGTTCATGGTCCTTATCAAGGTGAGCCAAACTTAGGTTTTAAAGAAATGGAAGAAATCTCAAACTTAGCTGACTTACCATTAGTATTACATGGTGGTACTGGTATTCCTTTAAAAGATATTCAACGTTCAATCTCTTTAGGAACAGCTAAAATAAACGTTAATACTGAAAACCAAATTGCTGCTACAAAAGCAGTTCGTGAAGTATTAGCAAATGACACTAAAGTTTATGATCCACGTAAATATTTAATTCCAGCTCGTGATGCTATTAAAGCGACAGTTATTGGCAAAATACGCGAATTCGGAAGTGCTCAAAAAGCATAATTAATTAGGTGAAATGAGGAGAAGTGTTCGGTTAAATTAATCGGCCCTTCTCCTATTTTCCATCATCCAGGGGGATATTATAATGAAATTTTTTATCGATACAGCTAACTTTGAAGAAATCAAAGAAGCGCATTCTTGGGGAATTATCTCAGGTGTAACAACAAATCCATCATTAGTAGCAAAAGAACAAAATATCTCATTCCACGATCGTCTACGTGAAATTGCGGAATTAGTAGATGGTTCTATTAGTGGAGAAGTAATTTCACTAGATGCAGAAGGCATGATTAAAGAAGGTCTTGAACTTGCTGCAATTGCACCGAATATTACTGTGAAACTACCAATGACACCAGCTGGTTTAACAGCTTGTTCTACACTATCAAAAAAAGGCATTAAGACAAACGTTACATTAATCTTTAGTGCAAACCAAGCACTATTAGCAGCTCGTGCGGGAGCAACTTACGTATCTCCATTCTTAGGTCGTTTAGATGATCTTGGCCAAGATGGCATTGAGTTAGTACGCCAAATCGCTGAAATCTTCGCTATTCATGAAATCCCTACGCAAATTATTGCAGCTTCTATTCGTCACCCACAACATATTACAGAAGCGGCTCTTGCTGGTGCACATATTTCCACAACTCCATTTAAAGTTTTAGCTCAATTATTCAAACATCCTTTAACTGATAAAGGAATTGAAGGTTTCTTAGCGGATTGGAATAAGAAAAACGGTTAATAATAATAGAAATATCCGAAGATGAAGGAGATTTACATGGACGTTTATAAAATTAACGGCGACAAGCGTTTGCAAGGTACAATCAAAGTAAACGGCGCTAAAAATAGTGCTGTGGCCTTAATTCCAGCATCCATATTGGCTAATTCACCCGTCACGATCGAAGGCTTACCAGAAATTCTAGACGTTACAACATTGAAAGCCTTACTTGAAGAAATTGGTGGAGAAGTACAATTTTCTGACGGTCATATGGTTATTGATCCTCGAGGAATGGTTGATATGCCTTTACCAAATGGCAATGTCAAAAAACTTCGCGCTTCGTACTATATGATGGGAGCGATGTTAGGACGATTTAAAAAGGCTGTTATTGGATTACCTGGTGGTTGTCATTTAGGACCACGCCCGATTGATCAACATATTAAAGGCTTTGAAGCATTAGGCGCTAAAGTAACAAATGAGCATGGTGCAATCTATTTACGAGCTGATGAATTAGTAGGTGCTAAAATCTATTTAGATGTTAGCAGTGTAGGGGCCACTATTAACATCATGCTTGCTGCAGTTAAAGCAAAAGGACGCACAGTCATTGAAAATGCTGCAAAAGAACCCGAGATTATTGATGTTGCCACGTTACTAACGAATATGGGAGCTAAGATTAAAGGTGCAGGTACGAACGTTATTCGTATTGATGGCGTTGAAGAGTTACACGGTACAAATCATACAATTATTCCAGACAGAATAGAAGCTGGTACATTTATGATAATGGCCGCAGCAATTGGTGATGGTATTATAATCGATAATGTAATTCCTTTACACGTAGAAGCTGTTACAGCGAAACTACGAGAAATGGGCGTCAAAATCATTGAGGAAGAAGAGAGAATCATCATTCCTAAAGTTGAAAAACTTCAGGCTGTTGATGTGAAAACTCTTGTATATCCAGGTTTCCCTACGGATTTACAACAACCCTTTACTGTATTATTAACACAATCTCAAGGTTCATCAGTCGTGACAGATACAATCTATTCTGCCCGTTTTAAACATATTGATGAAATAGCCCGCATGGGAGCAAATGGTAAAGTAGAAGGACGTACAGCCATTATTAATGGTTCGACTAAGCTAGAAGCTGCTACAGTTACTGCTACAGATTTAAGAGCAGGTGCAGCACTGGTTATTGCAGGCTTATTAGCTAAGGGCGAAACAGAAATCCATGACATTTTCCACATAGAAAGAGGCTATAGTTCATTGGTTCCGAAGCTACGTGCGCTTGGTGCAGATATTCGCCGTGAATCGCTACCTTCAGAACAAGAAAACAAAGCCACAAATAGATAAAACTGAAAAAAAGTCGCACAGAATTATCTGTGTGCTACAATAGATTTAGTTTTAAAGGATTCCAACCATTTAATGAGTTGGAAAGCGGGAGGATAAGTTAAAAATGAAACGCAGTTTATCAATGGAAGTAGTACGTGTTACAGAAGCAGCAGCAATTGCCTCAGCAAGATGGATGGGCCGAGGATTGAAAATGGAAGCAGATGACGCAGCAACAACAGCCATGCGTCAAGTATTTGATTCTATTCCTATGCAAGGAACAGTCGTAATCGGTGAAGGTGAAATGGACGAAGCACCAATGTTATATATTGGTGAACAATTAGGTCATGATGAAAATGGACCTCATGTCGATATCGCCGTAGATCCTCTAGAAGGGACGAATATCGTAGCAGCTGGTAGTGGTAACGCACTAACTGTATTAGCAATCGCTGATCGCGGAAACTTACTTCATGCACCTGATATGTACATGGAAAAGATTGCAGTAGGTCCAGAAGCAGCAGGGAAAATTGATATTAATGCACCAGTAATTGATAACTTACGTGCAGTAGCTAAAGCAAAAAACAAAGATATTGAAGACGTAGTAGCGACTCTATTAAATCGTGATCGTCACCAACATATTGTTGATCAAATTCGTGATGCTGGTGCTCGTATTAAATTTATCTCTGATGGAGATGTAGCAGCAGCAATTAACACAGCTTTTGATGAAACAGGCGTAGATATTCTATTCGGAATGGGTGGAGCTCCTGAAGGTGTAATTGCCGCAGTAGCATTAAAATGTCTTGGTGGAGAATTCCAAGGTAAATTAATTCCGTCGAATGATGAAGAGATTGAACGTTGCAAAAAGATGGGTATCGAAGTTAATAAAGTATTATATATGGATGACCTTGTTAAAGGTGACGATGCAATCTTCGCCGCAACAGGTGTTACAGATGGAGAGTTACTAAAAGGTGTTCAATTTAAAGGTGGGCACTGTACAACTGAATCAGTTGTTATGCGTGCTAAATCTGGTACTGTTCGTTTCATCGAAGGACGCCATAGCCTAACTAAAAAACCAAATCTATTTATGGAATATTAAACTTCAATATTAATTGCCCGGCATTTGCCGGGCATCTTCTTAAAGTACATTTCATTCATTTACTCGCAATTCTCACACATCTATGTTGACCAAATTCATCTATACAAAAAACTTATATAAGAGTGGTGCTATGTCTATGACGACAATGACAATTTCTCAGCTTGAAGATATGAAACTGAAAGATTTGTATGCGCTTGCGAGAGATTATAAAATTTCATACTATAGTAAGCTGACAAAAAAAGAATTAATTTTTGCGATTTTAAAATCAAGAGCAGAACAAGAAGGCTACTTCTTCATGGAAGGTGTCCTTGAGATTATTCAACAAGAGGGCTTTGGTTTCTTAAGACCTATAAATTATTCACCAAGCTCTGAGGATATTTATATCTCAGCATCTCAAATCCGTCGATTTAGTTTACGTAATGGTGATAAAGTAACGGGGAAAGTGCGCCCGCCAAAAGAAAATGAGCGCTATTATGGTTTGTTACATGTAGAAGCGGTAAATGGGGAAGACCCTGAAACTGCAAAAGAACGAGTACATTTCCCAGCATTGACACCGCTATACCCGGATCGTCATATTAAACTTGAAACAACTCCTGCAAAGTTATCTACACGTATTATGGATTTAGTAGCACCAGTAGGTTTTGGTCAACGTGGACTTATTGTGGCTCCTCCAAAAGCGGGTAAAACATTACTTTTAAAAGAAATTGCAAATGCAATTACAGAGAAATATCCTGAATCTGAACTTATTGTACTATTAATAGATGAACGGCCTGAGGAAGTAACGGATATTGAGCGCTCAGTAGCAGCGGACGTAGTTAGCTCAACATTCGATGAATTGCCAGAAAATCACGTTAAAGTAGCAGAGTTAGTGTTAGAACGAGCTATGCGATTAGTAGAACATAAGCGAGATGTTATTATCTTAATGGACTCTATTACTCGACTTGCGCGTGCATATAACCTTGTTATTCCTCCAAGTGGACGAACTTTATCTGGTGGTATTGACCCTGCTGCATTCCATCGTCCGAAACGCTTCTTCGGTGCTGCACGTAATATTGAAGAAGGTGGTAGTTTAACAATATTAGCTACTGCATTAATCGATACAGGCTCTCGTATGGATGAAGTAATTTACGAAGAGTTCAAAGGGACAGGTAACTTAGAGCTTCATTTAGATCGTAGTCTAGCAGAACGTCGAATCTTCCCAGCTATTGATATTCGCCGTTCAGGAACTCGTAAAGAAGAACTACTAATTCCAAAAGACCAACTAGATAAACTGTGGGCGATTCGTAAAACATTCTCAGATTCATCAGATTTTGCGGAGCGATTCCTAAAAAAATTACGTCAAACAAAAACGAATGATGAGTTTTTTGAACAGCTAAATTCAGACATGAAGGCTGCTCGAAACGGTAAAGGATTACTGTAAAAACAAAGTTATTTTCTACTAAATTATAAATTCATATAATTTATTTGCTTGCAACACTGTATAGTTTTTGATATAATTCATACAGTATTGCAATAAACGTGTTGCATATGCGGCAAACTAATCTGGGTCGTGTAAGGCAACAGTTCGATAAACTCTGTTCCAGATGGTTCAGGGCGAAAGGAGATCATACACATGAAACAAGGTATTCATCCAGACCATAAAGAAGCAACAGTAATCTGCTCTTGTGGTAACACTTTCAAAACTGGTTCAGTAAAAGAAAAAATCGTAGTAGAATTCTGCAACGAATGTCACCCATTCTATACTGGCCGTCAAAAATTCGCGTCTGCTGACGGACGTGTTGATCGTTTCAACAAAAAATACGGTATTAAATAATTTAACCCGTATATACAAAATACCTGCCCGGCAAGTAATTGCTAGGCAGGTATTTTTCTTGCGCCAAAATGCTTTTTCGTGTAGTATAAAGCTCGTTCGTTTAAAATAAAAAGCTGTGTAAGTGGATTACATAACATAGTTTTTATATAAAAAAAAGAGAAGTATTCTCTCTATTTTTTCGTTATGATGTTGGATATAAGTGTTGAAAGGAGTCTAATTCATGTACGTAATGACTCAAAATGGTTGGATTGAAGTAATATGCGGAAGTATGTTTTCAGGGAAATCGGAAGAACTAATTCGCCGTGTTCGTAGATCTCAATTTGCAAAGCAGAAAATTGCAGTTTTTAAACCTGAAATTGATAATCGTTATAGTGAAGAGGCAGTTGTAAGTCATAATGGCACAACAGTATTAGCAAGACCTATCAAATCTCCCAAAGATATATGGGATCACATTTCAGATGATTTCGATGTAATTGCAATTGATGAAGCACAATTTTTTGAAGATGATATTGTAGAAATCGTTCAACAATTAGCTAATCACGGTTTCCGTGTAATATTAGCTGGACTTGATCAGGATTTCAAAGGAGTTCCGTTCGGTCCGATGCCTAAGTTAATGGCAATCGCAGAGTTAGTAACAAAATTACAAGCAGTATGTAGTGTATGTGGATCACCATCGAGTCGTACACAGCGCTTAATTAATGGACAACCTGCAGGAATCGATGACCCGGTTATATTAGTAGGTGCTTCGGAGGCGTATGAACCTCGCTGTAGACATCACCATGTAGTGCCAGTAGGAAAATCAATTTCTCAGTAAGAGTAGCTTGAAGGCTGCTCTTTTTTTACGTTTAAAATGGAGGTTTTAATTTACATAAATAATCATTTTACCCTAAATTGGATTTTGTTATATTGAGGTATGCTAGTATTAAATATAGTAAATCTATTTTTAAAAGGGGAACATATGAAGAATGTTATACTAATATTGTTTTCGTTTATCGCTTTAATCGCTATTTTCTCAACAGTTCCAGTAACTGCAAAATCGGCAATAAAGAAATCTAGCAAGAAAATAATAGTTATCGACCCTGGCCATCAGCAATATGCCAATATTGATGTTGAACAAATTGGGCCGGGTGCACTTAAAACGAAGTATAAAGTGACAGATGGTACGCATAGTCCCTATACAAACAAAAAAGAATCCAACCTTACTTTAGAAGCATCTAAAATGCTAGGCAATACATTAAAAAAGCGTGGCTATAAAGTAATTTATACACGTACAAAACAAAATGTGAACATAAGTAATCGTGAACGTGCCAATATTGCTAATAAAAGCAAAGCGGACATCTTTTTACGTATACATGCAGATGGGTCCATTGATAAAAAAGAAAAAGGTTTTTCGATTTTAACGCCATCATCAAAAAATCCATACATATCAAAAAGTATTAATAAAAAGAGTCTAGTAATTTCAAATGAAATTATACAAAAGATAGAAAAAAATAAAAAAATTAAAGATATAAAAGGAATTATTTATCGGGATAACCTATCAGGAGCAAATTGGTCGAAGGTACCTGGAGTGTTGATTGAATTGGGTTACATGACAAATAAGGAGGAGGACAAAAAGTTAGCAGATCCATTATATATAAAAAGCCTGACTAATAGTATAGCTGATGGTATTGATCAATATATAAAGAAAAAATAACGATCAATTCTCAAAAGAGTAGCGATAGCAGCTCTTTTTCATTATACTATTGAAGGAGCATATTTCGGCAAATAGCTAATCACAAGTTGATTTAAATAAATTTCCAAAAGAAAGGTCAAGGTGAAAAAATGTTTGATCGCCTACAAGCCGTTGAAGATCGTTACGATCGATTAAATGAATTACTTAGCGACCCTGAGATAGTCAACGACTCAAAAAAACTAGCGAAGTTTTCAAAAGAACAGTCTGATATCAGTGAAACAGTAGAAGTTTATCGAGAATATAAAGAAGTGAAACAACAGTATCAAGAAGCAAAAGAAATGTTTGAGGATAAACTAGACCCTGAAATGCGTGAGCTAGTAAAAGAAGAAGTAAATGAATTAGAAGAGCAAATTACAAAATTAGAAGACCACCTACGTCTTTTATTAATTCCGAAAGATCCTAATGACAATAAAAACGTTATTATGGAAATCCGCGGTGCTGCTGGCGGTGATGAAGCCGCTCTATTCGCCAATACATTATTCCGTATGTATAGTCGATATGCTGAAGCACAAGGTTGGAAAATTGAAGTCATGAACGCCAACCCAACAGAACTTGGTGGCTATAAAGAAATTGTCTTCATGATTAACGGACAAGGCGCATACTCAAAATTCAAATTCGAAAGTGGCGCACATCGTGTACAACGTGTACCAGAAACAGAATCACAAGGTCGTGTGCATACTTCAACATCAACTGTAGTAGTAATGCCAGAAGCCGAAGAAGTAGAGTTAGACATAGCTGATAAAGATATCCGAGTAGATATTTATCACGCAAGTGGTGCGGGTGGACAGCACGTCAATAAAACGGCATCTGCTGTTCGTATGACACATATTCCAACAGGCGTAGTTGTTGCAATGCAAGATGAGCGTTCTCAATTAAAAAACCGTGATAAAGCGATGAAAGTATTACGTGCGCGTGTATATGATAAATTACAACAAGAAGCACAAGATGAATATAATGCAGAACGTAAATCTGCAGTTGGTACAGGTGACCGTTCAGAGCGTATCCGTACTTATAATTTCCCACAAAACCGAGTTACTGATCACCGTATCGGTTTAACAATTCAAAAGCTTGATCAAATTATTGAAGGTAAGATAGATGAAATCTTCGATGCATTAATCTTAGAAGAACAAGCAAACAAACTTGAAAGCCTAAACGATTAATATGACGAGACAAGTATTTGAGGCCCTCAACCGGGCTTCTTCTTTTTTACAAGAAAACGGTCGAGAAGAAGGAGCTGCACGATTACTTTTACAGCATGCATTAAATACATCCTATACAGGATTAATGATCATCATGCGAGATGAAATGACGGAGGCACAGTGGGAAAACTATTTTAACATGATTGAGGAACATAAGAGTGGTCGCCCTATTCAGTATATTACGGGCTCAGAAGAGTTTTACGGTCGAACTTTTAAAGTAGATGAATCAGTCCTAATTCCTCGTCCAGAAACAGAAGAGTTAATCGTAGAAGCACTAAAACGCATTAAGAAACTATTTTCACCTACATCATCCATTCAAATAGCAGATATCGGAACAGGTAGTGGCGCAATTGCAATAACGATGAAAAAAGAAGTACCTCAAGCGACTGTAATCGCAACAGATATTTCTCTAGCAGCACTTACCACAGCCGAGAATAACGCTAATCAATTAGATGCGAAAATAACTTTCAGAGAGGGAGATTTAACAGCACCTCTAGTACATGAACAATGGGATGTTGTGTTATCTAATCCCCCTTATATAGCTTTTGATGAAGCAAAGGAAATGTCTGATATCGTTTTAGAACATGAGCCGCATAGTGCATTATTTGCAGAAGAAAGTGGACTAGCTTTATATCGGAAGCTTGCTGAAGATTTGCCACCTCTTATGAAAACACCAAGTTTTATTGGCGTAGAGATTGGTTATAAACAAGGGAAAGCAGTAGCGGGGTTTTTCAAAGAAAAATTTCCACAGGCCAAAGTAGAAATAGTAAAAGATATTAATCAAAAAGATAGAATGATTTTTTGCGAGATTAGTGAATAAAACATCTGAACCCTGTCTATCCTTGTGACAGGGAGGGATTAAGATGATACCAGATTACAAGAATATCGAAATGCCAAAACAAGAAACAAAAACAATAACAAAAACAAAAATGATGCCAGTGCTACAATTTATTGCAGCCCTGCTTTTTATACAAACACTTTTATTTTTACTACCACAGTGGTTTACGCAGGATACTTCACCAATTGCAGATGCTGATCAAATGAGATTCCGTATTGTTGCAAATAGCAACTCAACACAAGATCAGCTTATTAAACAAGATATGTTAAAAGAAATAGAACCTATTATTAAACAGCTAGCTTTCCAAACAAATGGAACGGGAATGGAACAGAATCTAGCAGTTGTGGAACACGAAATTCAAAATAAATTATCCACAAAATTCAGTCAGCAATCGATACAGGTTTCTAGGAAACAAGAATTATTCCCGGCTAAAAGGTATGAAGGATTTTTATATCCACAAAACTACTATGATGCACTTGTCGTGACAATTGGTAGTGGTAAGGGGGATAATTGGTGGTGCGCGTTATTCCCAAAAGTATGTTATCGCGAAGAAGAACCAAAAAAACCAGAAGAAACAAAAGAGGAAACTCAGAAGTTTTTCATATGGGAATGGTTAAAAGATATCTTCTCATAATAGGTTATGCACAATATTTGTAAAATTGTCCACAATATACACAAAGTTATCAACAAATTGTGTATAACTTTCTGAAAACTCTTGAGTGAAGGGAGATACAGAGATGGAAACTAAACGTCTAAATGTGGACATGAATGTGGATAATGGAAAAAGTTATGCACAAGCTGTGGATTTGTTAAATAATGGAGAGGTAGTCGCTTTCCCCACGGAAACTGTATATGGTTTAGGTGCAGTTGCTACGGATGAAGCAGCTGTAAAGAAAATCTTTGCAGCAAAAGGTCGTCCTTCCGACAATCCACTTATCGTTCATATAGGTACTTTCGAAGAACTAGAAAATTACGTCGACCATATTTCGCAAAAAGCAAAACTTTGTATGGAAGCGTTTTGGCCAGGCCCTCTAACAATGATTTTCAAAGCGAAACCAAATGTACTTGCTACTAGTGTTACAGCTAACTTGGATACAGTGGGGATTCGTATGCCTAATCATGCAGTTGCATTACATTTACTCCGACAATTAGGGAAACCAGTAGCCGCTCCAAGCGCGAATAGAAGTGGTAAGCCTAGTCCGACAGAAGGTATCCATGTTGAAGAAGATTTAAATGGAAGTATCCCCATGATTTTGGATGGAGGCACTACAGGTATTGGTGTTGAGTCCACTGTACTAGATCTAACATTGGACACACCTGTTATCTTACGTCCAGGTGGTGTCACAAAAGAAATGCTAGAAGTTGTTATTGGCCCTGTTTCTCAACCGTCACATACAGAACAAAATAGTGGCCAGGCGCCAAAAGCACCAGGTATGAAGTATACTCACTACGCCCCAAATGCTCCCGTTTATTTGATAGAAAAAGAAGAAAAAACAATTGCTAATGCTCTTGAGACTTTACATGAAAAAGGGCTTAAAGTGGCGTTACTAGCACCAGAAAATTTAAGCCATCTAGAAGCTGATTGGTTTTTTACTTTTGGTCAAAAGGATACAAATGAAGAGATGGCAGTTAATCTATATCATGCTTTACGTTCGTGCAATGCAACGACAGCAGATCTTGTTCTTGCTACAACTACTTCAACAGAAGGTGTCGGTGCAGCAATTATGAATCGCCTCGAGAAGTCCGCAGGTGGTAAATGGTATTCAGCAGATATTCAGCTTTAACTGAGGGTGAATTTATCTAGTGGAAGCCATTAATTAATTTCTGATACTAAGCTGTTCTTTCTATATAAAAGAGAGAACAGTTTTTTTGTATATAGATTAAAGAGAAAAAGAGATATACGTAATTTCATCTTGGGACATAATTACACTTTAAACGTGAAGCAACACATTAGAAAGCTAGCATAAAGCCGAACATCCCTTGCATATCGTAAAGAGATATCCAAAAGCAAGGGGGAACAGCGTGCAGGAAATAATAGCAGGTGTTATTACAGCGTTAGATGTACTCGCCCTATTTCTTATTTTACCGAAAGTTCGTTTTCGATTTGCCCTTTCCTGTTGGACAGCCGGTCTCCATGTTATATTTCCACTAATCGGTTTTTATGTAGGGGAATGGGCTGCCCAATATTTAATTACAATTGCCAAGATGCTCTCCGGTGCATTACTCAGTTTGATAGGTCTACAACTCCTATTATCAGCTAGAGTTAAAGAGCCACCCAATCTCTCTCCTATATTATTAGCTGTTACTGCAAGTCTTGATACCTTTTCAGTTAGTGTATCTTTTGGTATGCTTCAACTACAGAAGAGTTTATTTATTATGAGTACGGGTATAACAACTTTTATCTTTTCTTACATCGCTTTATCAATAAAAAGAAAAACACCAGTTAATTTAGGTATAATGTTACAGGTGATAGCGGGTGTTGCATTACTTTTAATGGGGATATTATCTATTATTTAATAATTATATGGAACATTATTACTACTATGATATATAATGAGGAATGAGGGTGTGTAATGAATATTTATTTTATATGTACTGGAAACACTTGTAGAAGTCCAATGGCAGAAGCTATTTTAAAAGCAAAGAAATTAGATGATTTGGAAGTTCGTTCAGCAGGTATTTTCGCAATGCCTGGTGGTGAAATTTCAGAGAATGCTAAAGTGGTGTTATCAGAGGCGAATATTTTTACAGAACATGTTTCAAAACAAATTGAAGCAGAGGATTTACAGTGGGCTAATCTTATTTTGACGATGACATCAGCTCATAAAGAAATGATTTTGCAGGCTTACCCATCTATCTCTGATAAAACATTTACATTGAAGGAATACATTGCGCCATATGGCTCTTATGATGTTTCAGATCCATTTGGAGGAGATGTCCATTTGTATCGTCAAACGTTCCAGGAGTTAAATAAATTAATTGATGCACTCGAAACGAAATTATCGGAGGGCTAACGATGAATAAACGAAGTGTGAAGCATTCTTTTGGATTGAGAAAGCAACTCGTATTATTTGTATCAATTTTAGCAATCATCACTTATTCAACCAGTTTGATTTTTATCGAATATATTCAACCACAATTTTTCCCAAATATTAATCGAGTAATATTTGAAATTATTACTTATGCATTAGGTATTATATGGTCTGGTATTTTAGCAGCAGCATTTAGCTCATTTATTATTAAGCCATTGCAAAATCTAGAGGCTGCTACAAATCGTGCAGCAGAAGGCTACATAGGAGAAGATGTAGATTTACCAAGATCAAATGACGAGATAAGAGCGCTGGCAGTAGCATTTCAGTCTATGCTCGAAAATCTCCGCAAAATGGTAGATAGTATTGAACAAAATTTCCAATCGACTAACGAAACGGTGTTAAGTTTATCAAAGGAAACTGAAAATGCAGCTAGTCAAGCAGAGGCAGTCTCTCTTACAATTGCACATATTTCTGAAGGCGCTGAAAGCTCAGCAGTATCTATTCAGCAAACAGCAGAGGCACTTGAAGATATTCAAGTGATAGCTAAGGAAGTTAACGGGCGTGCAGAATTATCCTCGAAACATTCTGAGCGCATGATGAGAGAACTAACATTTACAACAAAAAAAATTGAAGATCTTGTAACAGGCATAAAACAAATTGTCTCAGGTAACAAAGATGCACTTGGAAATATCCATCAACTCGAAAGTAATGCGAAACAAGTTGAACGCATTATCCAATTGGTTGGAGATATTGCTGCACAAACAAATTTATTAGCATTAAATGCGTCAATTGAAGCTGCCCGTGCTGGAGAGCATGGTAAAGGCTTTGCGGTTGTTGCTGAAGAAGTACGGCAATTAGCAGACCAAAGTGCAGAAGCTGTACAAGGTATTACAGGATTAATCCAAACGATGCAATCAGATGTGCATAATGTTGTAGAGCAAATGACTTCTCAAGTAGCTTTTGCAGTCAAAGAGGTAGAGAGAGTATCAGAAACAACAAACGCAGTAGAAGGAATGACTTCAATCGTTCATGAAATGGCAGATTCCGTTGTTGAAATATCCCAATTCGTGGAAAAACAATTGCATAATATTGAAACAACTGCTCATCAATCTCAAGAAGTAGCTGCCATAGCTCAACAAACATCTGCTGGTGCACAAGAAGTTCGAAGTGTAACGGAGGAGCAAGCTAGGTCAATCGAAGAAATTGATCAATTATCGAAGCATTTGAAAATGCAATCAGAAGAGTTGTATAAAATGATACTGCAATTTGACCGCTCCTAATCAATAATCTGTACATAATGACTATCATGAAAGCCCTTATGTGGCTATTGTGATAGTTTTTTTACTTTTAAAGAAGGTATATTTTAGTTAGAAATAACACTTACTATCTTAAAGCTCAATAATAGCTTGCACGAATTTGCAGATAATTGTATAACAAAATGATTTCAATGAGAAATTCATTGAAATCCGAATTAAATACTTAGAAATGATGATTTATATTCGGTAATTGAACATTAATATCTGTGATATACACTGTTGAAAGAATAATATTCGTGTTTTTATTTAAAACTTTTATTTAAATACTGTGAAAAATATGTCTTTCTATAGCTAGAAGTGGTAAACTATTGTTGAATAAAATTATCGAAAAGAGGGAACCCATTGAAAATTGCGATTTCATCAGACCATGGTGGCAACAATTTACGAAAAGAGATTATGACACTGCTAGAAGAGCTAGGCATAAACTACGACGATTTTGGACCACAATCCTCTGATTCAGTTGATTATCCTGACTATGCACTACCAGTTGCAGAAGGTGTAGCAAGTGGAAAGTATGATCGAGGTATTTTAATTTGTGGAACAGGCATAGGTATGTCTATCGCAGCTAACAAAGTGAAAGGTATTCGATGTGCATTAGTTCATGATTTATTCAGTGCAAAAGCAACTAGATGCCATAACAATTCAAACGTGTTAGCAATGGGAGAACGTGTAATTGGCCCAGGACTTGCACTTGAAATTGTGCGAACTTGGTTATCTACAGAATTTGAAGGCGGACGTCACGAACGACGCGTTGAAAAACTTGCAGAGATTGAAAACGACTAAGAAGGTCATAAATTATGAACTTACAACAAATAACAGATCAACTACAACAGCTTCTAACTGAGTTAGAGCAACAAGCAACGTTCCGTAAAGGGCAACTCTTTGTTGTTGGTTGTTCAACTTCAGAAGTCAAAGGACAAAAAATCGGTACATCTGGTGGTTTAGAAATAGCAGAAGCACTGTACAAACCATTACATGCATTTGCAGAAAATCACGAATTATCTTTAGCATTCCAAGGTTGCGAGCACCTCAACCGTGCTTTAACTTTAGAACGTAAAGTAGCGGAAGACTACCGACTTGAGCCGGTTTCAGTTATTCCTGCCCAAACAGCAGGGGGCTCTATGTCGACTTACGTATATAATCAGCTTACAGATCCTGTCGTTGTAGAAGAGATACAAGCACATGCTGGTATAGATATCGGTCAAACATTAATTGGCATGCATTTAAAAAGAGTGGCAGTTCCTGTTCGTACTTCCATAACCCATATAGGTGAGGCAGTTGTGACAGTTGCGATAACACGCCCCAAATTAATTGGTGGCGAAAGAGCAGTTTATAAAAAAGACTAGATTACAGGGGGAATATGTATAATGATCAAACTTGCAGCACTAGACACAGCGGTATTTGAAGCAATGGAAGCGGAAAAAGCACGTCAACAAGCCAATATTGAATTGATTGCATCAGAAAACATCGTTTCAGAAGCAGTGATGGAAGCACAAGGTTCAGTATTAACAAACAAATACGCTGAAGGCTATCCTGGCAAACGTTATTACGGTGGATGTGAACACGTGGATGTTGTTGAAAACATCGCACGTGACCGTCTAAAAGAAATTTTTGGCGCAGAATATGCTAACGTTCAACCACACTCAGGTGCACAAGCGAACATGGCCGTATATTTCACAATCCTTGAACAAGGCGATACCGTATTAGGTATGAACTTATCTCATGGTGGTCATTTAACTCATGGTAGCCCTGTAAACTTCTCAGGCGTACAATACAACTTCGTAGAGTATGGCGTAACAGAAGATACAAATGTAATTGACTATGAAGATGTTCGTCAAAAAGCGCTTGAGCATAAACCAAAATTAATCGTTGCAGGTGCATCTGCATACCCTCGTCAAATAGACTTTGCTAAATTCCGTGAAATCGCTGACGAAGTAGGTGCATACTTCATGGTAGACATGGCGCACATCGCAGGTCTAGTTGCTGCTGGTGAACATCCAAACCCAGTACCATATGCTGATTTCGTAACGTCTACAACACACAAAACTTTGCGTGGACCTCGTGGGGGACTTATTCTTTGTAAAGAAGAGTTTGGCAAAAAAATCGACAAATCGATCTTCCCAGGAATCCAAGGTGGTCCATTAATGCATGTCATCGCTGGTAAAGCGGTAGCGTTCGGTGAAGCACAACAACCAGAATTCAAAGAATACATTGGACAAGTTGTGAAAAACGCAAAAGTATTCGGTGAAGCACTTCAAGCTGAAGGCATTAATTTAGTATCAGGTGGAACAGATAACCATTTACTATTATTAGATGTTCGTTCTATGGGGTTAACTGGTAAAGTTGCAGAAGCATTACTTGATGAAGTACAAATTACAGCAAACAAAAATACAATTCCTTTCGAAACAGAAAGCCCATTCGTAACTTCAGGAGTTCGTGTTGGTACAGCTGCAGTTACTTCTCGTGGTTTCAAAGAAGATGATATGAAAGAAGTTGCTTCAATCATTGCATCTGTTCTTAAAAACCCAGAAGATGTAGCGATTAAAGCAGAAGCACAAAAGCGTGTTGCGGCATTAACTACTAAACACCCACTATACGCATAATTTAATAGTTTAATAAACTATAATAATAGTCGAAGCTACTTTTGTTCATTCAAAAGTAGCTTTTTTAATATTCGATCTTAAAAAAGTAGAAATCACTTTTTTAAGATGAGAAGATTTTAAAATAGTTTAAGCAATTATGATAGAGCTAAAATCATACAGCTTTGAAACATCCTTGATGATTATTTAGTTGGCTTTTGATCATGAAACTATTTAAAGAATTCGACATTCAAGAAAAGTGAAATATGTTGAAGCATTATTGATAATATATGTACCTAGTACTTTTGCAATTATCCGTATGATTATTTAATTAGCTAATAATCTCCTCATGTTATCGGTATCAGAAGGGGTTGAAACATTTCAAAGAATAGTGGTTTTATTAGTTTAGGTTGTATAATTGGACAGGGTTACTATTTTAATAAGCCATTAACACTAGAACAAGTTGACGAATTACTCGGCAAAATATAACAAATTAAAAAAACGCAACGGACTCATAGTCAAACTGCGTTTTTCTGGTATAATAGTCAAGATAAATAAAAGTAGGGAGAGGAACACTTTGGGTAAAGTATACGTATTTGACCATCCATTAATTCAACATAAGCTAACATACATTCGCGACAAAAATACAGGAACGAAAGAATTCCGTGAGCTTGTAGACGAAGTGGCAACTCTTATGGCATTTGAAATCACTCGTGATTTACCATTAGAAGAAATTGAAATTGATACACCAGTAACAACAGCTAAAACAAAAGTATTATCAGGTAAGAAGATAGCTATTGTTCCAATCTTACGTGCTGGTATCGGTATGGTAGACGGAGTATTAAAACTAATCCCTGCTGCAAAAGTAGGTCATATCGGATTATATCGTGATCCACAAACTTTAAAGCCAGTCGAGTATTATGCGAAACTTCCTGCTGATGTAGAAGAACGGGACTTCATCATCGTAGATCCGATGTTAGCAACAGGTGGTTCTGCAATTGAAGCAATTAACTCTTTGAAAAAACGTGGTGCTAAAAGTATTAAATTCATGTGCCTAATCGCAGCTCCAGAAGGTGTGAAAGCGATTCATGATGAGCATCCAGAAATCGATATTTATATCGCTGCACTTGACGAAAAGTTAAATGACCATGGTTATATTATTCCTGGTTTAGGTGATGCTGGAGACCGTTTATTCGGTACAAAATAATGCGAAGGTGGTGCAAGGTCATTGCGTAAAAAATGGAAAGTGATGACTATTTTTGGAACAAGACCAGAGGCCATTAAAATGGCTCCCCTAGTTTTAGAATTACAAAAACATTCAGATCAAATCGAAACAATTGTGACAGTGACAGCTCAACATCGACAAATGCTCGATCAAGTGCTGGATACATTCAAAATTACGCCAGATTATGATTTGAACATCATGAAAGATCGCCAGACACTTGTCGATGTCACAACTAGAGGGTTAGAAGGTTTAGACCGAGTGATGAAACAAGCTAAACCGGACATCGTATTAGTTCATGGGGATACGACCACAACATTTATCGCAAGCCTCGCAGCCTTTTATAACCAGATTGCAATAGGTCACGTTGAAGCTGGACTACGAACAGGTGACAAATATTCCCCATATCCAGAAGAAATGAATCGTCAGCTTACTGGTATTATGGCAGATATTCATTTTGCACCAACAGAGCAGTCTAAACAAAACCTATTGAAAGAAAATAAAGCGAATAGCACGATTGTAGTTACAGGTAATACTGCAATTGATGCATTAAAAACAACTGTTAACACATCTTACAGTCATCCAGTGCTTGAACAAATTGGACAAGATCGTATGATTTTACTAACTGCACATCGCAGAGAAAATTTAGGCGAACCAATGCGCCATATGTTTAAGGCTATAAAAAGACTTTTAGTAGAGCATAGTGATATACAGGTTGTTTACCCCGTTCATATGAACCCAGCTGTACGCGAAATTGCCAATGAAATACTTGGAGACGAAGCGAAAGTTCATTTGATCGAACCACTTGAGGTTTTTGATTTCCATAATTTTGCTGCTAAATCATACATGATTTTAACAGACTCAGGTGGCGTACAAGAAGAAGCGCCTTCTCTAGGGAAGCCAGTTCTGGTTCTTCGTAATACGACAGAACGTCCCGAAGGAATTGAAGCAGGTACTTTGAAATTAGCAGGTACGGAAGAGGAAACTATTTATAGCTTAGCAAAAGAGCTTTTAATAGAAGAGAATACGTATAATGCTATGGCTCAAGCTTCAAATCCATATGGTGACGGATTTGCCTCAAAAAGAATTGTCGAAGCTTTACTGACCTATTTGGAAAAGTGAAATCAATAATTTAATGAATAGAAACTACCTTATGATTTGTTATAAGTAATTTGTAAGGTAGTTCTATTTCTGTCTATAAATAGATGAAAAACTAACTTAAGGCAATATTGTTGTAAATTTGTCGACAATTTGACAAGGTTACCACCTTTGTGAAGTTTTTCACTCTAACCAATTGACATGAAATATTCACTATTGTATGCTAACTAAGGGTAAGAATGATAAGGGTTCCTTAACTGTAAACAATCTACAATTACTTGAGTTATCAAGTTTCTACTAGATTTACAGTTTGGGCATAATTTGTAAATTTGTACGGTATTGTGCATCAATTTTGGTGTCCTTATATGCGGTGGTTCTCCATTAAAAGCTTATCTCTCACATTTAATATGGATTCCGATTCATCTCTTTATGAGAGTAGATTACGGCTTCCGCCCCGCAAGTAGTTTTAAATGACTACTTATCCGGCATCCAACCGGTGGTCAGCTATTACTTCCGTCATTCGAAAATAAGATTCAGGAGATCAAAGACCAATGCTAGAATTGCATCAGATTTTTGCTAAGCAGAAAAGAATGCTATTTTTTTTGCTCGCATTTTGTGCGTTAGGATGGGCTTTTACGCCATATCAAACAGTATTCGCTGGTCTCGCATTAGGTGCGCTTTTTGGTCATTATAACTTTTGGATTCTAGTCCGAAGAATGGAACGATTTGATCGCTCTATTAGCGAAGGAAAGAAAGTGGCATCACTAGGTTCGGCTTTTCGCTTTGCATCAGGTATTGCTGCAGTAGCGGTTGCTACCATGTTGCCAAAGTATTTTCATTTAATTAGCACGGTCATTGGGCTAATGATTCCGTACGTTCTGCTTTTAGTAGACAGGATCGTATTTCATGTAAAATACCAATAAGCGCATTTGAAAGAGAGGTGAATGCAAAGTGCAACATGAAAATCCACATTTTGAATTGTGGGGACTAGGATTTAACCCAGGTAATATTTTAATGTTAGTGGTAGCAGCGTTAATAGTTTTCTTAATAGCTTTCATTTCGACACGAAACTTAAAATTGAAACCAACAGGCATGCAAAACTTTATGGAGTGGGTTATGGACTTCGTAAAGAATATTATTGGCAGCAACATGGACTGGAAAACAGGTGGTAAGTTCCATATACTTGGAATCACGCTGATTATGTTCATCTTCGTTGCGAATATGCTTGGTCTTCCGTTCTCAGTCATAATTCATGGAGAATTATGGTGGAAATCACCAACAGCAGATCCAATCGTTACTATGACACTTGCCGTTATGATAATTGTATTATCTAACTACTATGGTGTTAAAGCGAAAGGATTCAAAGGGTATCTTGGAAGTTTCGCTCAACCGATGGCTTTCTTATTCCCATTGAAGATTATTGAAGAGTTCGCAAATACGTTAACTCTTGGTCTACGTCTTTACGGTAACATCTACGCAGGTGAGATCCTTTTAGGATTACTTGCAAGTATGGGGACGCTTTGGGGAGGATTAGGTTTCTTCGCAGCAGTAGTTCCAACAATGATTTGGCAAGGTTTCTCGATCTTTATCGGTGCAATCCAATCATTTATTTTCGTTATGTTAACAATGGTTTACATGTCTCACAAAGTGAGCGAAGACCATTAAGTATAAAATACTTAATTTAATAAGTTAAGTAGCTGACACACAAAAAACTTTATATTTCCAAGGAGGAAAAATTTCAATGGTAGGTTCAGTTGGTTTATTAGCAGCAGCAATCGCAATCGGTTTAGGTGCACTTGGTGCAGGTATTGGTAATGGTATGATCGTTTCAAAAACAGTAGAAGGTATCGCTCGCCAACCAGAAGCACGTGGCGTTCTTCAAACAACAATGTTCATCGGGGTAGCATTAGTTGAGGCCCTACCGATCATCGCTGTAGTAGTAGCTTTCATCGTAATGAACAAATAATCGTCTTTAATTGTTTTATAAAAAAATGGCGAAGAGACTTTTCGATAAAGGAAAACTTCGCCATTCCTTTATGTCTTTAAGGCATAATATTCCTTTAGACAATACATCTTACTAAGATTCAATCATATAAGATTTGAACTCTAAGCTCTTGAAGGGAGTGAAACAATCGTGTTTTTAGACTATCTAGTACTAGGAAATTCTGCTGAATTTATTAATGGTGGAGATATCCTTGTAACGTTAGCAGTTTTCATTATCCTAATGTTCGCTTTGAAAAAAGTGGCGTGGGGTCCATTGATGGGAATCATGCAACAACGTGAAGAATTAGTTGCTAGTGAAATCGAGTCAGCTGAAAAGAGCCGTCAAGAATCACAACAACTTTTAGAAGATCAACGTAGCCTTCTTAAAGAAGCGCGTGTAGAAGCACAAACGATTGTTGAAAACGCGAAGAAACAAGGCGACTTGCAAAAAGAAGAAATTATTTCTGCTGCTCGCGCTGAAGCATTGCGTTTGAAAGAATCAGCTGTGCGTGATATCGAGACTGAAAAAGAGAAAGCTATTGCTGCTGTTCGTGGAGAAGTGGTTTCACTATCTGTACTTGCTGCATCTAAAGTTCTTGAAAAACAAGTCTCAGTAGAAGAGAATCGTGCTCTAATTGAAGAAACGATTGCGAAGGCAGGGGAAACTCTATGAGTCAATCGACTGCAGCGAGTCGCTATGCCAAAGCATTGTTCCAATTGGCACAAGAAAAACAATTACTAACTGAAGTAAGTTCTGACTTACGTGAAGTGAAAGTTGTTTTCGAGGAGAACAAAGAGTTATTCCAACTTTTAGATTCTCCAAAATTAGAAGACAAAGAAAAGAAAGAACTTGTTTCTAAAGTATTTGCTTCTGTTCAACCAATCATTGTGAATGCAATTAAAGTCTTAATTGATAAAAAACGTATTCATGAAGTAGTAAGTGTGATTGAAGAGTTCATCCGTTTTGCTAATGATACGCAAGGCGTAGCAGATGCAATCGTATACACTACTCAGCCTCTTACAGAAGATGAAACACAACGCATTTCTACGGCATTCGCTCGTAAAGTGGGTAAAAATACACTTAATATTACAAACGAAATCGATCCATCTTTAATTGGTGGGGTTCGACTTCAAATCGGTAACCAAATTTTTGACAGTAGTATTTCACACAAACTAGCTGGCTTAAAACGTGCGTTAATCGGTTAATTATAAAGAATTTGAGAGGTGAGAAACATGGGCATCAAAGCTGAAGAAATCAGTGGACTTATTAAGCAGCAGATGGAGAATTACCAATCTGCAATGGAAGTTAGCGAGGTAGGTACAGTTATCACAGTTGGTGACGGTATCGCTCGTGCTCATGGCCTCGACAACGTCATGGCTGGAGAATTGCTTGAGTTCTCTACTGGTGTACTTGGTATGGCACAAAACTTGGAAGCGAACAACGTAGGTATCGTTATCCTTGGACCAACTAAAGGCATCAATGAAGGCGATGAAGTGCGTCGTACTGGCCGTATTATGGAAGTACCAGTTGGTGAAGAATTGATCGGTCGTGTTGTCAATTCACTAGGTCTTCCTGTTGATGGTTTAGGACCAATCAACACTACAAAATCTCGTCCAATCGAAAGCCCTGCTTTCGGAGTAATGGATCGTAAATCAGTACATGAACCATTACAAACAGGTATTAAAGCGATTGACGCATTAGTTCCAATCGGTCGTGGTCAACGTGAGTTAATCATCGGTGACCGTCAAACTGGTAAAACTGCTGTTGCAATCGATACAATTTTAAACCAAGCAGACCAAGATATGATTTGTATCTATGTTGCTATCGGTCAAAAAGAATCTACTGTACGTGGCGTAGTTGAAACACTTCGTCAACACGGTGCACTAGATTACTCAATCGTTGTAACTGCATCTGCATCTCAACCATCACCATTATTATACCTAGCTCCTTATGCTGGTATCTCAATGGCAGAAGAGTTCATGTTACAAGGTAAACATGTATTAATCGTATATGATGATTTATCTAAGCAAGCATCTGCTTATCGTGAACTTTCATTACTTCTTCGCCGTCCGCCAGGTCGTGAAGCATATCCAGGGGATGTATTCTACTTACACAGCCGCTTATTAGAACGTGCTGCTAAGTTGAACGAAAAATATGACTGTGGTTCAATCACAGCACTTCCATTCGTTGAAACACAAGCAGGGGATATCTCAGCTTATATTCCAACAAACGTAATTTCTATTACGGATGGACAAATTTTCTTACAATCTGACCTATTCCACTCAGGTGTACGTCCAGCGATTAACGCAGGTCTTTCTGTATCACGTGTAGGTGGTTCAGCTCAAATTAAAGCAATGAAAAAAGTTGCGGGTACACTACGTCTTGACTTAGCTGCATTCCGTGAGCTTGAATCATTCGCTCAATTTGGTTCTGACCTAGATAAAGCTACTTCAGCTAAATTAGAACGTGGTAAACGTACTGTAGAAGTTCTAAAACAAGATCTTCACAAACCTATTAAAGTTGAAAAACAAGTTACAATTCTATATGCACTAACAAAAGGATTCTTAGATGATATTCCTGTACAAGATATCGTTCGTTTCGAAAACGAATTATACGCTTGGTTAGATGCAAATGACGAAAGCCACAAAAACGTTTTAAATCATATCCGTACTACTCAAGGACTTCCATCTGATGAAGACATGGCAGAAACTTTAAATGCTTTCAAAAAAACTTTTGCTAAATCAGAATAAGATCTGATAGTTTTACGTCAATATAAAATAAACGGTAAGGTGGTGAAATACCAGTGGCATCATTACGCGACATAAAAAAACGTATCACATCGACTAAAAGCACAAGTCAAATCACGAAAGCGATGCAGATGGTTTCTTCTTCTAAAATGACACGTGCTGAAGCAAACGCTAAAGCTTACGTTCCATATATGGAGAAAATTCAGGATGTTGTAGCTGCAATTGCAGCAGGTACTCCAGACGGGTCACACCCGATGTTAGTATCTCGTCCAGTTAAGAAAACGGCTTATTTAGTTATTACTTCTGACCGTGGTCTTGCAGGTGGTTATAACAGTAACGTAATTCGTACTGCTAAAAACGCTATGGATGAACGACACAACTCTAAAGATGAGTTTGTTATCATCGCTATCGGCCGTATGGCAAGTGAATTCTTTGCGAAACGTGGATATAACGTAGTAGATGAAGAAATTGGTCTACCTGACCAACCTTTATTTGCTGACATTAAACAAATCGCTCGTAAGGCTGTTGGTATGTTCACTGATGGTACATATGATGAACTTTATATGTACTACAGCCACTTTGTCAGTGCCATTCAACATGAACCAACTGAGAAAAAGGTACTGCCAATTACAGACATCGCAGCATCAAGCACAACTGCATCTTATGAATTCGATCCATCTGGTGAAGCAATTCTTGAAGTATTGTTACCACAATACGCAGAGAGCTTAATATATGGTGCGTTGCTCGACGGTAAAGCTAGTGAACATGCTTCACGTATGACAGCAATGAAGAGCGCAACCGATAATGCAAACGAACTTATTAGTTCATTAACACTTGTATATAACCGTGCACGACAAGCGGCAATTACACAAGAAATTACAGAAATCGTTGGTGGAGCTGCAGCCTTAGAATAGGCGCTCTCCAGCTTCTGTAATGCAAGTACGATAGGAGGGGAAAAGTATGAAAACAGGACACGTTCTTCAAGTAATGGGTGCCGTTGTTGACGTTCAATTCGACAACTCATCATTACCAGAAATTTACAACGCGCTTACTGTAGAAATTAAACGCCCTGGTGAAGAGCCTCAAACACTTACTCTTGAAGTAGCACTTCACCTAGGAGACAATGCTGTCCGCACGATTGCTATGTCATCTTCAGATGGCTTACAACGTGGCGCAGTAGTAACAGACCTTGGTGCTCCAATCTCAGTTCCAGTTGGTGACATCACTCTTGGACGTGTATTCAACGTACTTGGTGAAACAATCGATTTAGCGGAAGAAATTCCAACAACTGAACGCCGTGACCCAATTCACCGCGAAGCACCAACATTTGAAAACCTTTCAACTCAAGTTGAAATCCTTGAAACAGGTATCAAAGTAGTAGACTTATTAGCACCATATATTAAAGGTGGTAAAATCGGTCTGTTCGGTGGTGCCGGTGTAGGTAAAACGGTACTAATCCAAGAACTTATTAACAACATCGCTCAAGGACACGGTGGTATCTCTGTATTCGCCGGTGTAGGTGAACGTACTCGTGAGGGTAACGATTTATTCTTCGAAATGAGCGACTCAGGCGTTATTAAGAAAACAGCAATGGTATTCGGTCAAATGAACGAGCCACCAGGCGCACGTATGCGTGTAGCTTTATCTGGTCTTACTATGGCTGAATATTTCCGTGATGAACAAGGTCAAGACGTACTTCTATTCATCGATAACATTTTCCGTTTCACTCAAGCAGGTTCTGAGGTTTCTGCGCTATTAGGTCGTATGCCTTCTGCCGTAGGTTACCAACCAACTCTTGCTACTGAAATGGGTCGTTTACAAGAACGTATTACGTCAACAAACAAAGGTTCTGTAACTTCTATCCAAGCGATCTATGTACCAGCCGATGACTATACTGACCCGGCTCCGGCTACAACTTTCGCCCACTTAGATGCAACTACTAACCTTGAGCGTAAACTTTCTGAAATGGGTATCTACCCAGCGGTTGATCCATTGGCTTCAACTTCTCGTGCACTATCACCAGATATCGTAGGTGTTGAACACTATGAAGTTGCTCGTCAAGTTCAACAAACTTTACAACGTTACAACGAATTACAAGATATCATCGCTATCCTAGGTATGGATGAATTATCTGATGAAGATAAATTAACAGTTGACCGCGCTCGTCGTATTCAATTCTTCTTATCTCAAAACTTCCACGTAGCGGAACAATTCACTGGTCAAAAGGGTTCTTATGTACCTGTTAAAGAAACTGTTAAAGGTTTCCGTGAAATTCTTGAAGGTAAATATGACAAATTACCAGAAGATGCATTCCGTCTAGTTGGTCGTATTGAAGAAGTTATCGAAAAAGCGAAAAGTATGGGTATTGAACTTTAATACTAGGGACGAGGAGGAAAAAATATGAAGACCATAACAGTCAACATTGTCACTCCCGACGGCCCAGTATACGATTCAGAAGTCAACATGGTGATTGCTAAAACTGTAACGGGTGAGATGGGTATTTTGCCTGGTCACATCCCTACAGTTGCGCCACTAGTAGTAGGTGCTGTACGTCTGGACTCAGACAAGCATACTGAATTAGTAGCAGTTAGCGGCGGTTTTGTTGAAATTCGTCCTGATAAAGTAACGATTTTAACTCCTTCAGCTGAAACAGCAAGCTCAATCGATCTTGCTCGTGCAAAAGAAGCGTTAAATCGTGCTGAACAGCGACTACAAAGTAAACAAGACGGCATTGATTTCAAGCGCGCTGAACTTGCACTTAAACGCGCTATGAACCGTATCAACGTTAAAGAGGGTAACATCTAAGCTTTATAAATAGAATTGCGGGCAGAATTTTTCTGCCCGCTTTTTTAAGATTTATTTAAAAGGAGATGAGAAATGTGGATATAACAGCATCAATTGGTCAAAATGCACTAATTAGCATTATTTCACATATATTTTTTATAGGGATCTCATTCTATGCTTTACAAGCAATTATGTTTGAAAAAGTATTTAAA
Source organism: Viridibacillus arenosi (assembly GCF_001955655.1). Lineage (GTDB taxonomy): Bacteria > Bacillota > Bacilli > Bacillales_A > Planococcaceae > Viridibacillus > Viridibacillus arenosi. Next base: position 396,192 of record NZ_MSPW01000004.1, read on the forward strand.
AAAAATCATGTTTTTCAAATACAGTTGCTATTTATTTTATTAAGTATCGCAATTGGGTCAACTGTTTCGAATTTTTTCCTAACATTTTCTGGATGGTCAAGTCAGCTTCCATATCTCTTTGAGTAACTTGTTTTATATGTAAAAACCAATTATAATATAATATTTTTTAGTTTATCCGTCATTTTGACAAGATTAGCTAAAATTTTTGAACTCTTACAGAGGGAACGCTTTCATTATTGCTAGATATTTGTTATGGTTGAATTTGTGAGAGCATATTATTATTTTTCCATATAGAATAATAATTACCCAGGAAATATTTTGTGGAAATTTGTTTTATTTTAATAGTAATTGGGTATATAAAATGGGCGTCCAGTTTTCTAAAATCAGACACCATTTGCGCAAACTTTGCGTAAAGTATAATGTCTATAGTTAATTGTTATCACTTAATTAAATAGTTTGTTGGATACTTGCCATTAGGCAAAAAAAAAGGTAACATGTTAAATGCTTTGTTTACTAATTATTGACATCATACAATAGAAATTTATCGACTGAAATATATAATAAATGGATACATGGGTTCGGAGGGACAAATGGTGGAGAAAATCATTGTTAAAGGCGGTAATACCTTAACTGGTAACGTTAGAGTTGAAGGGGCAAAAAATGCCGTATTACCTATATTGGCGGCTACATTACTTGCGTCAAAAGGAAAAAATATTATTAAAAATGTGCCAAATTTGGCCGATGTGTATACAATTGATGAAGTATTAAAAAGTTTAAATGTGGAATTATCATTTTCACCTGAAACAAATACAGTAGAAATTGATGCAACTAAACAATTATCATCTGAAGCACAATTTGAATATGTACGTAAAATGAGAGCTTCAATATTAGTAATGGGACCATTATTAGCACGTAATGGTTTTGCACGCGTAGCTATGCCGGGTGGTTGTGCAATCGGATCACGTCCAATTGATCAACATCTAAAAGGCTTTGAACTAATGGGTGCGAAGATTTCAATGGGACACGGCTATGTCGAAGCAACAACTGAAGGACGCTTACACGGAGCTAAAATTTACTTAGACTTCCCAAGTGTAGGTGCAACTGAGAATATCTTAACTGCTGCAGCTTTAGCAGATGGTACTACATTTATCGAAAATGCTGCTAAAGAGCCAGAAATAGTAGACTTAGCTAACTTTATTAATGAGATGGGTGGTAAAGTTGTTGGCGCTGGTACTGACACAATCCGTGTAGAGGGCGTTAAAGAACTATATGGTACAACTCATTATATTATTCCTGATCGTATTGAAGCTGGTACATTTATGGTAGCAGCGGCGATTACAGGTGGAGATGTACTAATTGAAAATGCCATTGCTGAACATATGACAGCACTTGTCGCGAAAATGCGTGAAATGGGTGTTGAAATTACAGAAGAAGGCGAAGGTTTACGTATTCGTTCAAACGGATCTTTAAAAGCTGTAGATATTAAAACAATGCCACATCCAGGGTTCCCAACAGATATGCAATCTCAATTGATGGCTTTAATGTTGAAAACAACTGGTACTGGTGTTATTACTGAAACAGTATTTGAAAATCGCTTTATGCACGTTGAAGAGTTCAGACGTATGAATGCTTCTGCGAAAATTGATGGTCGTTCTGTTATTATTGATGGCCCATGTGATTTACAAGGTGCTGAAGTTGCAGCGACAGATTTGCGAGCAGCAGCAGCACTAATTCTTGCAGGATTAGTAGCTGAAGGAATTACGCGTGTTTCTGAATTGCATCACTTAGATCGTGGATATGTTAACTTCCATAAAAAACTAGCTGCTTTAGGCGCTGATATTGAAAGAGTATCGACGATTGAAAAAGCATCTGTAGAATTTCAAACAAATTAATCTAGCATAATACTAAAACGTTTAAGAGCTTAGTTGCTCTTGAACGTTTTTTTCGTATAACGACGAATGCTCCAGCATAGTATGGCATATGAAAAAAATTCTACTAATACCTATCAGCCTTTTTATCGTCATCCTTTTGTTTGTGCTACCAATTGTTAGTATGCATTTTTATCCTAAAAATTTCACAAACGTATCTACTACGCAACAGACTCAGAAGAAACAACAAGAAACTGAGCCACCTTGTGAAGTTTACATTACTGTGGAAGGAATTAAAGACCCCCTACCTCTAGAACAATATATCGCTGGAGTAATTGCAGCTGAAATGCCCTCTAGCTTTCATGTAGAGGCGCTTAAAGCACAAGCTGTAGCTTCACGCACATTTGCCCTTAAAGTCACGGAGAATGGCCAGAAAGCGATAAAACCGAGTGTCCTCCATCAAGTCTTTGAGTCAAAACAACAAAGAAAGAAAAAATGGGGAGCGAATTTCAATAAGAACGAGAAAAAATTACAAAAAGCTGTAGCTACTACAGCAGGTGAAATTCTCACTTATAACGGTGAATTAATCACGGCTATGTTCTTTTCTACAAGCAATGGAAAAACAGAAAGCGCAGAAGAATACAGTGGACAAGATATTCCGTATTTACAAACAGTTACTGTAGAAGGCGAAAAGGAATTGTCTCCAAATTACATTCAAAACACAGATTTCGCATTAACACAGTGGAATACCATCTTCAATTTCCAATGGTCAGCTGAACAACTAAACGCTATTAACCTAACTAGAAACAGCTCTAATCGTGTTCAAACGATGCAAGTGGGGAGTTATAGTTGGACAGGCAGGGAAATCCGAGAAAAGCTTAATATCCCTTCTACGGACTTCACAATCAATTGGAAACCAGCTCAAAATAAAGTCACTGTCACAACAGTAGGGTACGGCCACGGAGTAGGCATGAGCCAATACGGTGCGGAGGCTTTAGCGAGGGAGGGGGTCCATGCAAAGGACATCTTAAAGCACTTTTATAAGAAAGCTTCTATTACCTCCATAAAAAATAATAAAAACATATGTTTAAACTGAAGCGTTATTGTCTAGAATGACGTTGAGGTGATGACAATGAGGGAAGAAAACAGACCAAACCCTTCTCCGAAAAAAGGTAGTGTCACAACAAAGCGTTGGTTTTGGCCTACTATTTATGCAAGCTTTTCAATTCTGTTAGTAGGACTTGTTTGGGGATATAGTGCTTATACAAACTCAGACAATAACAACGCTACGAATTTAGCAAGTAAAGGCGAGACAGGCGCATCAGTTGAAACAAATGCTAAGGCAGAGTCTATGAAATACCCATTCCAACAGGATCTTTTAGATGAAGTAGCAATCGTACAAGACTTTTACGATGTCGAAGCAGATGAAAAAACGAGAGAAGGCGCATTGCTTGTGTTCAATCAAACTTTCACAACGAGCAACGGTATTTCACTTTCAGTTGATGGGAAACCATTTGAAGTATTGTCAGTGATGAGCGGTAATGTTGAGGAAGTGAAGATGGATCCATTCATCGGTAACGAAATCGTTATTGCACATCCAAACGGTACAACGACGAAATATAGCTCAGTAGGCGATATCAAAGTTAAAAAAGGTGACAAAGTTTCACAAGGACAAGTACTTGGTAAAACAATCGAAAACGAGTGGAATCCAACAGCGGGTAACCACTTATACTTCGAAGTTATGGAAGAAGGGGTTAATGTTAACCCTAAAAAACTCTTAGCTTTTTAAATTTAGCTGAATAATGTCATTTATCAACGAAATAAGGAATGCTTAGTTCTTAAAAGCTCCAAGCAAACATAAGTTGAAGAAACGTTCGTACATTGTGGAAAGGAAGAGAATGTGCACGAACATATTCGCAACCGCTGTTTGAAACTTGGGTTTATGTTGAAAGAAACGAGGCAAACCGTAAGAGCGATGGCACAAATTACAGGCTATTCAAAAAGCACTATTCATAAAGACTTAACAGAACGTCTCAATGAAGTAAATGAAGAGTTGGCCAAGGAAGTTAGTGAAATTCTTGCGTACCATAAATCGGTACGTCACATACGAGGTGGAGAGGCTACAAGGAAAAAATGGTTAGCCCGACAATCGACTATGGAGAAGGCATCGAAGTAGGCAATCTGCTTCGATGTCTTTTTACGTTATTAGGAAAATGAAAACGCGGATTTAGATTGAAAGAAAACCTTTAACAAGCCGTTCATATAAGCTATCTCCATAAAATATGTAGATGTAATTTCCACCTTGATATGATAAAATATTCTAGATAATTACATATATAAAACGTACGATAAATGCTGTTATGTGAAGGAAGGGGAAAGTTCCATGTTTTCTAAGGATATTGGGATTGATTTAGGAACTGCTAATGTATTAATCCATGTTAAAGGTAAAGGAATCGTTTTAAATGAACCATCCGTTGTTGCGATAGATAAAAATACAAATAGAGTGCTTGCTGTTGGAGAAGAAGCACGTAAGATGGTAGGAAGAACACCAGGCAATATTATTGCGATTCGACCATTAAAAGACGGTGTAATTGCTGATTTTGATATAACAGAAGCGATGTTAAGACACTTTATAAGTAAATTAGACGTTAAAGGGTTTCTCTCAAAGCCTCGTATTTTAGTTTGTTGTCCAACAAATATTACAAGTGTAGAACAAAAGGCTATTCGTGAAGCAGCAGAGAAATCTGGTGGTCGTAATGTCTACTTAGAAGAAGAACCCAAAGTAGCTGCTATTGGAGCAGGAATGGATATTTTCCAACCAAGTGGGAATATGGTTGTTGATATTGGTGGAGGCACTACAGATGTTGCCGTACTATCAATGGGAGATATCGTTACTTCTGAATCCATTAAGGTTGCAGGAGATGTATTCGATAATGATATCTTACAATATATTAAAAAAGAATATAAATTACTAATTGGGGAACGTACAGCCGAATCAATCAAAATGACAATCGGTACTGTGTATGCTGGTAGCCGAGAAGATGAGATGGACATTCGAGGACGAGACATGGTGACAGGCTTACCAAGAACAATTACAATTGGTTCTGCTGAAATTGAAAAGTCTTTACGAGAATCCATTTCAATGATTGTACAAGCAGCTAAAAATGTATTAGAAAAAACACCTCCTGAACTATCAGCAGATATTATTGACCGCGGTATTATAATTACTGGTGGTGGGGCATTATTGCATGGACTTGACCAATTATTAACGGACGAGTTAAAAGTACCAGTAATCTCTGCAGAGAATCCGATGAACTGCGTTGCTGAAGGAACAGGCATTATGCTCAACAATATGGACAAAGTATCAAAACATATTTGATTTGTAGCCGAAATAAGGAAAGTATAGAAATCGCATATACTTTAATTTATTGATGAAAGGGTGATTGCAATGTTTCGTGGGTTTTATACAGTAGCTACAGGTATGATTGCACAACAGCGACGTACTGAATTACTGTCAAATAATATTACCAATGCCAACACACCAGGTTATAAAGCAGACCAATCTACAATTCGTTCATTCCCAGATATGCTTATGTCGCGTATGACGAAGTCAGGTACGAATTTAGAGAGTGGATTAAACACAACAGCCAACAATCAGATTGGTGCATTAAATGCAGGTGTATACATGCAAGAAACATTACCAGACTACTCACAAGGTCAAATTACAGCTACTGATTTAACAACTGATGTTGCTTTAGTTGATAACCAATTACCGACGGATGCAGAAACTGGCGCTAAAGGTGCAATATTCTTCCGTTTAGAACATCCTACAGAAGGCGAAACGTATACACGTAACGGTAATTTCACTTTAGATCCACAAGGTTACTTAACAAACGCACAAGGTCTTTATGTGTTATCAGATAGTGGTCGACGTATACAGTTACAAAATGATGATTATCAAATTATGGATGATGGTCGTATTATCGGCGCTGGAGAGCAAGAAGTAGCACGTATCGGCGTATCATACGCAGCACAGCCAGATACACTTCAAAAGCAAGATAACGGACTATATCGTACATACAACGGTGAAGATTTACCATCTGCATACACTGTAAATGGTGTCAGCTTTAATTTAAAACAAGGTTATATTGAACGCTCAAATGTTGATGCTAGTAAAACGATGACAGAAATGCTGACAGCTTACCGTGCATTCGAAGCAAATCAAAAGGTATTACAAGCCTATGACCGTAGTATGGATAAAGCCGTTAACGAAATTGGAAAAGTGTAACAGAAACAGTATTTTTGAAATACATAGGAGGGCTATGATATGCTACGTACAATGATTTCCGCTTCCAACACGATGACTCAATTGCAACAACAGCTTGATACGATTGGAAATAACTTAGCGAATAGTAATACGCATGGTTTCAAAGCTAAGGAAGCAAAGTTTGGCGAATTATTATATCAACAATTTAACAATGACAAGTCTGATAAGACAGAGCGCCAATCTCCAATAGGAATTCGTATTGGTGTTGGGGCACAACTGGCCCAAGCACAAACGGTTTGGAAGCAGGGGAATATTCAAACGACAGAACGTTCTCTCGACTTTTCATTCACAAAGCCGAAGCAATACTTGAATATCATCATGCCAGATGGTGAAAATGGCGACCGTACAGTCTATACACGCCAAGGGGATTTATATATATCAACCGATGATTATAACAATGCCATGCTCGTAAATGCAGATGGTTATCCAGTTGCTGGAGCTGATGGAAATCCAATTATTTTCCCTGAAAACGTAAAGGAATTTGGTATGAAAGACAATGGTGAGCTGAATATTACTTTTGATGACGGTTCACAACGTACAGTAGAACTTGCTGTTACGGAGCTTCAACGTCCCCAACTAATGGAACATATTTCGGGTACATACATCGGTCTTCCTACAAACTTAAATGAATTAGGTGTGACAGAAGCTGATGTCCTTCGTAATTTACAAGGTGCAGACCGAGCTGAGATAGGTTTGCAAAACGGTTCTTTAGAAATGTCGAACGTAGATACGTCTAAAGAGATGACTGAGCTTATTAATACGCAAAGATCTTATCAATTTAATGCTAGAACGATTACTTTATCAGATCAAATGTTAGGTCTTGTTAACGGCATTCGATAAAGCAATCTGAACAGAGGAGAAAAACAAGTTATGACAAACAATTTGAAAAAAAACGTGACTGTGCCTAATACTTCAAAGCCAATGACTCGTAAAGAAGCAAAAATCGAGAGAGAGGTTAAAGAAGAAGTTAATATGAAATGGTGGTCAAATTTACGACTCCTCCCAATCGGGATGCGAATCCTTGTCGTACTCATTTTGCTTGTCATAGCGGCTGTGTCAGGTGCAATGATTGGTTATAGTGTTATTGGTGAAGGCGATGCATTAGATACACTGAAAGTCTCTACATGGCGCCATATATTTGATATTATGAACGGCGTAGTGGACAAATAATCATTATTTCTACAGAACCTTTCATATTAGGAGGACTAAAATGTTAACTGCAGATCAAATTCAAGCGATTTTACCTCATCGTTATCCATTTTTACTTGTAGACCGTATTCTTGAACTTGAAGAAGGAAAAAGAGCGGTAGGTTTAAAAAACGTTTCAATTAATGAACAATTTTTCAATGGGCATTTCCCAGGATATCCTGTGATGCCAGGTGTTTTAATTATTGAAGCACTTGCACAAGTTGGTGGAGTAGCACTATTGAAATCTGAAGAGTTTAAAGGAAGATTAGCTTTCTTAACAGGAATTGATAATGCGCGTTTCAAACGTCAAGTAATTCCTGGCGATCAACTTCGTCTAGAAGTAGAGTTTACTAAATTACGTGGTGTAATGGGTAAGGGACATGCCAAAGCAACAGTTGATGGTGAGCTAGTTTGCGAAGCAGACATTTTATTTGCAATTGGACCAGTACAAAATGCATAAATAAAACAAAGAGTTTTTAAGGATAGTTTCCTTCTTTCGGGGCAAGATATGTTATATCGCACGGATAGTGTGTGATGGATATGACATTGCAGAAAGGAGGGAACTTTTTTATGTGGATTAAACCTGCCGCAGTACTTATGCTAGGATCACTTCTACTCGTAGGCTGTAATAATGATAAAGCAAACGAGCCAGCAAAAGATGAAACACCGATGGAACGTGTTGAGGATGATGTGCGTGAAGGGGTGGATGATATGACACCAGACGTGCATGATGAAAAGGTGGATCAAACAGTACCTGGTGACAATGAAGTCATAGATGAAAACACAACAACAGAGAAGGAAATCATAGACGAAAACACAACAACGAATGATGATGTCGTCGAGGATAACCTTAATAAAGATAATAAAGACAATAAATAAAAATGATTATCAAAAAACTCGGCATAAGATTAATATGCCGAGTTTTTATCGTTTACTAAGGACTTAATCGAGGTCTATTTTTCATATCTGTTTTAAATTGAGTTAAAAGATCTTCACCTTCAAGACCTTCTTCAATTAACTTAGACAGTAATTGCTCTGCATATTGCCGACGTATCGTTTTAAGTGTTCCCTTCAGCAATACGGAAACTTGATTGTCTATTTCCTTCACAGCATTTACTACAACCCTAAAGGCTGCTGGTTCATTGTCTGGATAAGAAATAACTGCTCGCACTTCTAAAATTTCGTCGGTTCCTAAATAAGGTTCAAATACAGTTTTATATTGGTGATCCATATACATTTCCAAAACCCATGATTTATGGCTATTCTCTTGATTGATAATGATGCCATCTATTAAAGGGTAAGATTTTAACTGATTATCCTGTAACAATTCCAAAGAGAGCATTTTAAACGTTTTCACTAAAACCAACCACCATCCTTTATGTAATGTATTATGTCCATTATAACATATTCCTAAATGTTCCAAATTTAACATTTGGACAGTCAATCTAAAAAAGAAAACCTATATAAGACAACAGTTTACAGGAAAGAACTTAAATTGACACGTTAAAAAAGCTAATTATACATATCAGAAATAGACCAAAATCTATTTTTAAGACTTTGCACAAATATTCTTTCCCGAATATGATGGACTTACATTCAAGCAAAAGGAGGTGATACATTGAATCAAGTTTCTTTAGTAGGAAGGATTACAAAGGATCCTGAACTACGAAAGTTACAAGAAGGGAGGGTTCAAACTAACTTTATACTAGCTGTAAATCGAAACTATAAAAATCAAAACGGAGAAATAGAAGCTGATTTCGTCTTCTGTACAGCATGGGGAAGGCTGGCTGATAATGTTGTGAAGTATTGTGGCAAAGGATCACTAATAGGGGTTAGTGGCCGCTTACAATCACGCTCTTATCAAAAGGAGGATGGCAAACGAATCTATATAACGGAAGTCATTGGAGAGGACGTCCGTTTTCTCGTTTTGAAAGACAGGGAAGGTATACATGAAAAAGTCGCTACAGATGCAAGACTAACGAAACAACAAGCATCTGTAGCAGCAGAATTCACAAAAGAATTCCATCTGCCAAATACTGAAAAAGAAAAATTACCGATTGTTTAATCCATATCGCTATTGGAAGACCGCACCAATAGGCACATAATTTCCTTTAAAGAATTACCAAATAATCTACCACTTTACATGGAGAATGTTTCATAGATTATGGTATTAACATCGGACCAAGCAATTAGACTCAAACATGGATGAAGCAGTAAAAGTAATGATAAATCATTTCTTGAAATTTTGTCTATCTGAGTAGGGGAAGTAAGAAGTAGAAATAACGATTGTATGTGAATAAGATCTAACGGGAGAGATCAAAAAAATCCGGCTATCATGATAGCCGGATTTTATCGATAATCATTTAGTTAAAATTGAAAGATAATAGATCAAGGATTTCTTCGTCTTTTAGTTCAGTAATCCACTGACTTGATTGGATGAGATCCTCTGATAATGCTTGTTTTTCAGTTAATAGTGTATCGATTTTCTCTTCAATAGTTCCTGTCGTGATGAACTTATGAACATGTACAAATTGAGTTTGACCAATACGGTATGCACGGTCTGTCGCTTGGTTTTCCACCGCAGGATTCCACCAGCGGTCAGCATGTAGAACGTGATTGGCTGCTGTTAAGTTTAGTCCGGTTCCACCTGCTTTTAAAGACAAGATGAAAATAGGGAAATCACCTTTTTGGAAAGATTCAACGAAATGATCACGTTGTTGCTTAGGCATACTACCTGTTAAAAACGGCACATCGATATCATAAAGTTCGGAGAAACAATGTTGTAGTAAGTGGCCCATACCAATATACTGAGTGAAAATTAAGCATTGTTCATTATTACTGGCAATTTCAGATCCAAGTGTTACAAGGCGATCTAACTTTTCTGAACGCGGTAGCATATCGGCTGCATTATCAAAGGGTTCTTTTAAATACAGAGCGGGGTGATTACATAGTTGCTTTAACTTACTAAGCATTTTCAAAATCAAACCTTTACGTTCAAAGCCAGTTAATGTTTCGAGCTTATGCATAGTTTCTTGGATAAAGCTCTCGTAAAGTACAGCTTGTTCTTGTGTTAATGGACAGTATTCAAGCTGTTCAAGTTTATCAGGTAAGTTCAGCATAAGTGCAGGATCCTGCTTCGTTCTACGTAATAGGAATGGTTGAATTTTTTTTCGTAATTTTTGCTTATGAGCTTCAGAATCATCACGCTCAATCGGAGCGATATAATCTTCTTGGAAGCGACGAATGCTTCCTAAGTAACCTTTGTATATAAAGTCGAAAATAGCCCATAGTTCGGACAAGCGGTTTTCAACAGGTGTCCCTGTTAATGCAATATGATGCTCGCCATGCAACTTACGAATCGCTCTAGATTGCTTTGTTTGCATATTTTTTATATTTTGAGCTTCATCAAGCGCAATACAAGCCCAATTTAACTTTTCAAGGCTATCTGCATCTTGTGTAACAGTTCCGTACGTTGTCAACACAACTTGAGGGGATTGCTCTTTTAAGTAACTAACTAAAGATTCTTCTTTCAAACGACCTGCGCCATAATGTAAGTAAACCTCTAAAGAAGGGGCAAATCGTTCAAGTTCTTTTTGCCAGTTGCCTAAAACAGAAGTTGGGCAAATAATTAGAGTCGGTGGCTTTTCTTCTTCATAGACATGACATAAATAAGAGATAAGCTGAACTGTTTTGCCAAGTCCCATATCATCAGCCAAACAAGCTCCAAACTGCTGGTCACGCATGAATGTCAGCCATTCATAACCTTCCTGCTGATAAGGACGTAAAGAAGCCTGTAGCTTGTCTGATACAGGTACAGATGGCAAACCTTTTTTATCTTGTAGCTTTTTCACATAGTCCTTCAATGACTTCTGAATTTCAAATTGGAAGAATGGATCATCCGCAGAATCATCCTCATCCTCTTCCACTGGTACAACAAGTTCTTCAGGCAACTCCTGGAATAGCAGATCACGAACGGTCCAATTTTCATTTTCGGCTTTATCCATTAGTTTACGGATCTCTTGCATCCAAGCCGCATCCACCCGTACCCATTCTGTACCAGCACGTATAAATTCACGATTATCATTGACCATTTGTTGAAATTGCTCCATGGTTAGTTCTTGACCGTTTAAGGATAATTTCCAATTAAACGTTAGAATCTCTTGTAAACCAGCAGCTGATTTATAATTTGAAGCAGTGCTAGCACTAGCTCGTACTTTCACACGAGAATCTTTTATGTCTTTTAACCAAGCTGGTAAAATAATTTCAAATCCTAGTGCTTGTAGACGGATAAAATCTGCACGTAAAAACTGTCTAACATCTGCATCCGATAAAGTTAATGACAAGAATAAACTGGTATCAGCATTATCCATGTAATCATGCATATGCAATAAATTAGACATTTGACCTTGTAGCTTTTCTATTCCGTCAGCATGTTGCTTCCACTTATCAGGCAGCGCGTTTTCGATTTTCAAAGCGCGCTTGCGCATAGGTGGAGCCCAATAAGTCGCACTTTTTTTCCCACGAATAACGGTCTCTAATAACCAATCCTCAGACAATTCCTCTGGTTCACGCAACCTCAATGCAACGAAAATTTCATCATGAACATTTTTGGTTGTAATTGGCCATCCACCATTTCGGAAGAAAGGTAATAATGGCGGTAAATCTGAAAAAAGCAAACCAGCCTCCACCATTTTTTGCATTAATGCATTTTCTAGTAAATTTGCAGCTGTTTCATCTAATGGAACCTTTAGATCCAACTTTTGTTGTTCTTCGTCAAGTGAAATAGAATCCCATAGACGAGGAGAATACCAGAAGCTAGAGGCTTCATTTGCCGCAGTCAGCCACTTGGCTGATGCCATGTCGATACCTTCGTATTGAACAAAAGGATGTTGCTCTTTTTGAGAAAATAATTCAACCATTTCAAGGGGAGTTAACGTAACAAATTCCTCCGAATGATTAGCCGTTAAACCATAAAAAGTAGCCTCGTAGTGGAAGAAGAGAAAAGGAAGCCATTCATGTGTATACATTGGTTGTCCATCGGATTTAAAAGCTTGCAACGTGAACGATTGATTGGACTCGGTTTGAATGCCAAGCGTGATGGATTTCATGAAAGTAGATGGCACGTTTGAAATAGTTGTCATAGCTTCAGGTTTCCTTTCTCGATTTCTTCTTGTAAAGCTCGTAATCGTTTATATTGTTGGCGAAGTGTTTCGACATATTGATTCCAATATTCGTTTTTTGCACTTTTCTTCGCTGCAGCTTTCATTTTTTTCCAAACTCGGACTGCTTGTTTATAATGCTGTCTCGATTTTTGAGACACTTCTTCTAATGCAAGTGCATGATACAGAGGAAGTAGAACTTCAGGTTTATACTCCAACACATCCTTCACACCACATAACTCCAAATAAGCTAGTGAAGAAGGGAAGCGATGATGCAGAGCAGCCCATTCCAAATAACGTTCCTTTTCAATTAAATAATGTGAAAAAGGTTGCATGCCATACATACCGGAAGCTGTAAAGAGTAACTCTGCCTCTTCATCAGTTAAATCTATTTTTGAACAAAGACGATTGAAAGTATTGACGAAATTTGAACGATACCTCGTTGCTAACCAACTATTGATGAATTCATCTAACAGTGGAAGCATAGAACGCAAAATCATTTGTAGCGCTTCTGAATCTTCGTTACGGTCCGCAAAATGAGCTAGGTCGAGCCATACTAATAACTCATCGACTTTAATCTGTGTCAATGATTGTTGTAAATCATCATACTTTTTAAGCATAAGGAAGAACATAGCTCGGATGCTTTCTATATTTACATCACTCGAAAAGTCTTTTTCTGCACGAAGCATATCAAGTTCAAGCTCACGTCGTTTTTTCTCATTAAACATAGACTCCCAAAACAATGTATAAATGTACAATCGCTCTTCAAAATAACCTTCCTGTTTTACAAGGAAATAATGCGTCATTTGTTGCAATGTATCATAAAACGGATCCGTCGCAAAAAGACGAGATTTACTAGCTGTTAAGCGAATATAATCTTTTAATGCCTGGCTCTCTTGCTCGATAAAATTGATCATATAGGAGCGCGCCGACTCATTAGCTGGATGGAGGTGCTTCCAAGTATGAGATAGAAGTGCCATATGCGTAAATAATTGATATAAACTGCGCCATTCACGTTCTAAAGGCGTATGTTTTGCAATCTGAGACTGCATATCAGCGAAAATGCTCTCTATTAAATAAGGGTTTAATGATTGTTGATTATATAAATTTACTTTATAAATATTCTCCACAAGCTTTAGCCAACTTTCAGGCGTACGCTCATCTTTAAATAAAGAAAGCTGATTTAACTTCTGAGAACGGAAATTCTCGAGCCAACCAGACAGTGAATCAACATATTGATATAACACGAACATCGCCGCTAATTTATGGCGGCACCATTTTTTATTACGACAATCACATGTAAATAAATCATCGTTTATATATAACGTTGCCGTAGCAGGAGTAGCATCCTGCACAACAAAATGAAGTATATTAAGTACTTCACTATATGAAGAAATTTTCACATAGTTATGGCGTGCTAAAAAAGCTGCTCTTCTGACAAGCTCTTCATCCTCGGGAACTGATGAATTCAGCTCTAATTCAATTGCAGCCATATTATTGCGAATAGCATCTTCATACTTTTTGGCAATTTCTGAAATATTTGTATTCATACATTCCGCTCCTGAAAAAAGTCGTTCCTTTCATTATACGGCTATTTCAGGTCATCCGTAAATGCATAAGGACAGTCTTTATTTTATTATATTTGCAATCAAACAAGAATAATATTATTTTTACTGAAAATAAGCGGCTATAAGCATACAGTATGAATTGATAAATAGTGAAGAAAGTCTGATTTTATTACAAAAGCACATCTAAAACATGAAGAAAATCAATAAAACAGGGTACTTTTTCATTATGTTATTGAATTCTTAAGAGAATAATGTGAGAATGTATATAACTAAATATTGGAATAAATAATAATATTAGGGTGGTGATTGATTGGCACGCTATATGATTCGAATTCCTGATTTTAGATCATCCATACATTCAGTTAAATCCTTTAAATGGTATTTAGTTTATGCGCCTAAAAACCGTTCCAAAAAGGTCATCATTTCTTCTGAGGGAAGTTATGAAGAACGCCACGACGTTTATATTGATAATCACTTTTTCGATACAGTCAGTGTAGACTTAACCCGGAATCATATTTTTTTACATCAACGAAGAATGCCATACGAGCAAAGCGAGGAAAATTTAAAAGCTTTATTAACCACTATTTATGTAATCGCTGAGCCGAATACTTTTTATTTTTTTACATATGGAAGGAAGAAAAAGAGATAAATTCTAGAAAGCAAAAGAAATTTGTTCTTTTGCTTTTTATCTGCACTAAATGAGCATATAATGGTACCATATAAATAATCTGAAAATTCTATAAAAAGGAGTGACTTGCATGTTACATGTACGAAGAATGGAACCTTTTTATACTAAGAAAGAGGGTAATCGACTAAAGCTAGTATTTGCTTATCAATATTTTTCCATTACAAAAGAAGATGAGCTATATCATTTTGTCCCAGTAGAGGGCAAGGAAATCATTATCAATCTCAATAATCTACAAATTGAAAACTTATCTGAAGTATTTGTTTTCCAAAAAGGTAGTCGTTTCATACGCTTACCGTTGTATCAATTGCTAACTATATCTAACATCCATGATCATCTGCAACTAATTTATGACTCCTTAGAGCTTGGGAAGGAAAAAGGCAAAACAGTGCAATTCATTAGTACAAACAAGGAAGTAGTAGACCTAATCACTCAACTTGAAAAGAACAACAAACTTCGCCTTATCGATCAAGCACTCGCGGTTCGAGATGAGCATCTATTTTTCACACTAACAAACAAACTATAGCATCGTACTAACGGAGGATTTTCAATTGAATAACCAAACCACATAGAAAGCACCTATCATTTATAAAACGATAGGTGCTTTTAACATGCCCTCAATGTGTTAACACATATACAAAAATAATTAAAAGTGCTATAAAAACTCCAAATGCATTAATTACAAAATCATAGAAATCCAATTTTACATTTTTTTTTGATTCCATTTCAATATAGCCCCTTTCGATGAATACCGAGAATATTTATATAAAGCTTTGACAAATCACTTAAACTTTAAACACATGAACTAGAATATGATTTTCCTAATAAAGGAATTAATGTAAAGGCCGATATAAATGAAAAACACAAAAGGACTGAGGGTATGAGGATAGGAGATTGGTATTCACAAGGACTCTCTATATTAAAAAGTATGAATAACAACTGGAATATGGCGAGTAAAGCACTAGAACGCCTCTCAACGGGCTATCGTATTAACCGAGCTGGTGACGATCCTGCAGGGCTAGCCATTTCAGAGAAAATGCGTGCACAAATTCGGGGACTCAATATGGCCAGCAAGAATATTCAAGACGGTATCGGAATGATCCAAACAGCTGAAGGGGCACTCAATGAAACACATGCCATGCTTCAGCGTATGCGAGAACTCTCGACTCAAGCATCAAATGATACATTAACTGACGAAGATCGTCGTCAACTAAACCTAGAATTCCAAGAACTAAAAAAAGAAATTACAAGAACATCAACAGACACCGAATTCAATACAAAAAAACTTCTCAACGGCAGTGCATCAAAAGATCCTTTGAAAATTCAAGCAGGTGCAAACGCAGGTCAGACGATCGACGTATCCATTAATGATATGAGCGGCGCAAGCCTCGACATCGACGGACTATCTATTGATACCAGAGAGAATGCCGAATCAGCCCTCTCAAAACTTGACGCAGCTATCAATAAAGTCTCCAGCGAACGCTCGCGCCTAGGAGCTTACCAAAATCGTCTCGAACATGCCTACAACAACTCAGTCAACATGGCAGAGAACTTAACCGCTGCCGAATCCCGCATCCGTGATACAGACATGGCCAAAGAAATGATGAACTTTGTCAAAGCTAACATACTTCAACAAGCAGCCCAATATGCCTTAAGCCTACACAACCAACGAGCCCAATCCATCTTAGAGCTTCTACGCCCACCAAATCCAAAACGCTAAAGCCCGCCAAAACAGCGGGCTTTTTTATTTTAGGGAGAATGGCGGTGAGTAGTGATAGAGGAGTCTTGAGTAGCGCAAAAGGAGTCGTGAGTAGAGCCAAAGGGAGTCGAGTAGCGCCAAAGAAAGCCTGAGTAGGGCCAAAAGTGGCTCGAGTAGCGCTAAAGAGAGCTCGAGTAGTGATAAATGAAGCGTGAGTAGAGCCAAAGGGAGTCGAGTAACGCTAAAGGAAGCCCGAGTAGCGCTAAAACACCTCCAGCAGCGTCAAAGTTATCACAATCCCCAGTAATTATTGTATAAATTAATATACATACACTTTGCATAAAAATGAATAAAAACACGAAAAACCTATTAATATATGTATAAAATCTCTGAAAAACTTATAATATATTAATTTTTATGTAGACATATGAATAAAAATAAACTATACTTCAATTTATCAACTTATTCTAAAAATTAAATGAAGTGAGGTATATATTATGAAGAAATGGTTAGCGGCATTATTAATGATTACCATGCTAGTAGTTGCTGGATGCGGCAATGGTGGAGATTCAAATTCATCTGCAGGAAAGAGCAATAGTAACTCAACTATCCAAAAAGTAATCAAAGCAAAAAAACTAGTAATTGGTACAAACCCTGGTTACTTCCCGTTTGAAATGGTAGATTCAAAAGGAAAATTCATCGGTTATGATATCGATGTTGCACAAGCAATTGCAGATAACTTAGGTGTTAAATTAGAAGTAAAACAATACGGATTTGACGGACTGGTTCCGGCTCTACAAACGGGTGAAATCGACATGATCTTCGCAGGTATGTCTATCACAGGTGAACGTGCATTAGCAGTCAGTTTTGCAAATCCTTACTACAAAACAGGACAAGGTATCATGCTTCAATCAAAAAACAACACTATAAAATCATATGAAGACCTAGATAAAAAAGGCACTAAAATTGCAGCTCAAATTGCAACAACAGGTTCATTAATTTCAAAAGACATGTTCAAAAATGCAGAAATTAAAGATTATGAAGACTTCCCAGCAGCAGCATTAGCACTACAATCTGGACAAGTTGATGCAGTAATCTATGACGAACCAGCTATCCAAGTTTACAACCTACAACATGTAGGAAAAGTGAAGAAACTTGAAGGTGTCATCTCTGCAGATAACTTAGGTCTTGCAGTACAGAAGAATGATTTCGAATCAGTACAATGGTTAAACTCATTTTTACACTCATATATCGATAGCCCGGCTGAATTACAATCACGTGCAAAATGGTTCGAAAATAGCGATTGGTTAAAAACAGTTAAAGAATAATAGAACAAGCTGTACTTTGAAACATTACAAACGGCGTAGCTAAACATAAAGGGAGGACTACTCCACTATGTTTGCTGACGTCGTTGTAGTCTTTCATCGAATAAAAACCGATCACAGAAATGATCGAGGAGGACATTTACATGGACATTCAACTAGACTGGAGCGTCATTCCAAATAATATGGACGTCTTTATCCAAGGCGCCTTACTAACATTAGAAATTTCAGCGATCTCACTATTATTAAGTATTCCATTAGGAGTCATTTTCGGAATCGGGCGTATTTCAGGTAACCCTATTATTCGATTTATATCAAGTGCTTACGTAGAAATCATGCGTGGCGTACCATTACTAGTATTGTTAATGTGGATTTACTTCGGATTAGGTCAATTTTTCTCATTAGGATCTTATTGGGGTTCAATCGTTGGTCTAGCAACATTCTCAGGGGCATTCCTTGCAGAAATTGTTCGCTCTGGTATCCAAGCTGTTCCTAAAGGTCAAATGGAAGCAGCGCGTTCAGCAGGTATGTCAAATTTCCAAGCAATGCGCTACATCATATTACCTCAAGCATTCAGAAGAATCTTACCGCCAATGGCATCACAATTTATCATTCTTATCAAAGATTCATCGTTAATTTCGGTTATCGCAGGTGTAGATTTAACGTTAAAAGCAAAAAATTTAGCAGCAACATCATTCCGTTATATAGAAATTTGGACATTCGTTGCGCTCGTTTATTTCATCATGACATTCAGCTTATCTTTAATCATTCGTCAAATCGAAAAACGTATGCTGAAAAATGAACAATAAGAAGGGGAATGCGAATTATGATTTCTATCAAAAATGTTAATAAAAGTTTCGGTAATCATCATGTATTAACTGACATAGACCTAGAAGTACCAAAATCAAATGTTGTCGCACTAATCGGACCGAGTGGAGCAGGTAAATCAACTCTAATCCGTACCATAAATGCACTAGAAGAAATCGACAAGGGTGAAATAGTCGTGGACGGTATTTCTATTCATGACAAAAAAACGGATATTAACAAAGCTCGCACGAACATCGGCTTCGTATTCCAAAGCTTTAACCTATATCCGTTCTTATCAGCACTTGAAAATGTCACAATCGCCCCAATTAAAGTAAAAGGTCTATCGAAAGCTGAGGCAGAAAAACGAGGCAAAGAACTACTGACATCTCTAGGTTTAGGTGACAAATTCGATGCATATCCAGGGCGCCTATCGGGTGGTCAACAACAACGTGTAGCGATCGCACGCGCGCTTGCAATGGATCCTCAAGTCATGCTTTTTGACGAACCAACATCAGCCCTAGACCCAGAAATGGTTAAAGAAGTACTCGACGCCATCCGTAAGCTTGCGAACGACGGCATGACAATGGTAGTCGTTACCCATGAAATGGGCTTCGCTAAAGAAATCTGCGACCAAATTGTCTTCATGGCCGATGGTAAAATCGTCGAAGTCGCACCACCAGAAAAATTCTTCACAAATCCAGACTCAAAACGTGCACAAGACTTCCTATCTGTTGTCTTAAATCACTAAAAAAGAGCCAGCCGCATAAGCAGCTGGCTTTTTTGTGCTCATTATATAATTGTAATAAATTACAAAAAAAGATATAATAGTATGTAAAATTATGATGGAAAGGAGTAATAATAATTTTCGAACCAAGACCAAAACCAATAATATTGTCAGCATATCCAAGACTACTAATGAGGCTCTCCCCAACATTCTCAAAAAACATTGAATTGCAAAAAGAATTGATCAACATTCAAGCAGGATACAATGGAGAATGTAGAGTCGATCAATTAATTCAAGAAACGCATTTTACTCTCCCATTTCAAACTCTCCCAAATGTTGAAATTCAAGCATCCCCAAACAGACTCATTCAAATCGATTCATTAATAATCACACCAAGCTATATTTGCATTCTTGAAGTAAAACATCTAAGAGGAACATTAAAATTCTTAGAAAACCCCTACCAACTAATCCAATCAATTGATGGCACCAACACAACATACGTATGTCCTCAACAACAAATTTTACGAACAGTCGACAGTTTAGAATACTGGTTGCAACACGAAGTCGGCATGCAATTACCAATTTTCAAAGCAATCGTATTGCCAAACAAACGCACACACATCGAGATCCCACCAACACAAATTAAATTACTAGGATCAAAAGAAGTACCACTATATCTACAAGAATTAAATAAATACCCAGCCATTATCACAACAAATCAATTTCAACATATTATTAATAAAATAAAAAATAGCAACATACCATACAACGTCTTTCCATTAACAAAAAAACACAGTATTCCTTTAGAACAACTTAAAACTGGCATCATCTGTTGCTGTGGGGGACAAGGCAGACGTTACTCCCAACGTACATGGACATGCCAAACCTGTGGGAAAAATATCGACAACGCAATCAAACTAGCAATGCTAGACTGGTTCTGGCTCTTCAAATCAACCATAACCCATAAAGAATGTAGTCAATACCTACAAATTAACAACAAAAACCGAATAACAAAACTACTAAAACAAATGACCCTAACCCCCACCGGCCATACTAGATCACGAACATACCACTATGATTATAGAAAGCCATTGTTTAAAGAGAATCTGTCTAAGTAACAATCAAGAATAGTTTTTAAATAAAGATAGATTTTGAGTAGAGCCAAAGCCGGAATGAGAAGCGCTAAACCCTGAGCGAGAAGAGCCGAAGCCCAAGCGAGCATCGCCAAAGCCAGCGAGTAGAGCCAAAGTCAGAATGAGAAGCGCTAAACGCTGAGCGAGTAGAGCCAAAGCCGAAGTGAGAAGCGCTAAAGCCAGCGAGTAGAGCCAAAGCCAGAGTGAGAAGCGCTAAATGCTGAGCGAGTAGAGCCAAAGCCGAAGTGAGTAGCGCCAAAGCTGAAGCGAGAAGCGCTAAAGCCAGAGTGAGAAGCGCTAAATGCTGAGCGAGTAGAGCCAAAGCTGAAGTGAGAAGCGCTAAAGCCAGTGAGTAGAGCCAAAGCCGGAGTGAGAAGCGCTAAATGCTGAGCGAGTAGAGCCAAAGCTGAAGTGAGTAGAGCCAAAGCCAGAATGAGAAGCGCCAAATGCTGAGCGAGTAGAGCCAAAGCCGAAGTGAGAAGCGCTAAAGCCAGCGAGTAGAGCCAAAGCCGGAGCGAGCAGCGCCAAAGCCTGGCCGAGTAGAGCCAAAGCTGAAGTGAGTAGCGCTAAAGCCAGCGAGTAGAGCCAAAGCCAGAGTGAGAAGCGCTAAACCCTGAGCGAGTAGAGCCAAAGCCAGAGCGAGCAACGCTAAATCCAGAAAAAAGAGCTAAAGCCGAAGGGAGCATCGCCAAGCCCCACCCGAGCAACCTCACCATAAAATCAAAAAATCTCCAAAATATGAAATAAAATATTTAAGTTTTCAGAATATGAGGGTATAATAAATAGCAAGAAACAAAAATGCTAATCAAATGAAAGAAGGAACACCAAATGTCTTTATCCCTTAACCCGAAAGCTCTAAAGGGTGGTTTACCTGGTATACGCCAATTCGCAAATCAACTGATCAACTACCCTGATGCCATCAACTTAACGATTGGCCAACCAGACTTCCCAACTCCTGAACCAATCAAACAAGCAGGTATCCGTTCAATCGAACAAAACCTTACAACATACTCTCATAACGCTGGTCTCATCGAACTTCGAGAAGCGGCTGTAGCGTTCTTTAAAGAAAAATATGATTGCCATTATAATGCTGTAGACGAAATTATCGTCACAAACGGAGCAAGTCAGGCTATTGATTCTGTATTCCGTACAATCTTCGAAGAAGGGGATGAAATCATCCTCCCAGCACCAATTTACTCAGGATACGAACCAATTATCCAATTTTGCGGTGCAAAAGTAGTTTACTTAGATACGACAGATACAAACTTCCAACCTTCAGCGGAACGTCTAGAACAACTAATCACACCTAAAACGAAAGCCGTACTATTTAACTTCCCATCTAATCCAACAGGAGCTACAATCTCCCATGAACAAATGGACGCGTTAGCAAAAGTACTAACAAAACAAGATGTCTATATCATTTCAGACGAAATCTATAGTGAAAACACATTCGAAGGTGAACATCGCTCATTCGGTGCGTATCCTGAGCTAAAAGATAAATTGTTCTTAATTCACGGTTTATCAAAATCACACTCAATGACAGGCTGGCGTATAGGGTTTCTTATGTCATCTGCTAAGCTTTTGGCAGAAGTCGTGAAAATTCACGCGTACAATGCAATATGTGCTGCACTTCCTAGCCAATATGCTGCTATCGAAGCACTTACAAACTGTAAAGACATTCCATCTGAGATGAACAAACAATATATTGTCCGTCGTGATTATGTTTTCGATCGCCTTGTTGCAATGGGTATTGAAGTTCAAAGACCAAATGGTGCATTTTACATTTTCCCATCTATCAAAAAGTTTGGATTATCATCTCAAGAATTTGCAATCCGTCTTATGAAAGAGGGAGGCGTTGGTGCTATCCCAGGATCTGTTTTCACTCCATATGGTGAAGGCTATATTCGCATTACTTACGCGTATGCACCAGCAACATTAAAAGAAGGCCTTGATCGTCTTGAAGCCTTTATTCAAACACTATAAATTAAAAAATATACCCAAAATGCCAAGTGAAACTATCTCACTTGGCATTTATCATGAGTCATGCAAAATATACGGCTAACTTGAAAATAATTGAATTCAGAGTTGAAAACAGAGTATAGTAGACCTTAACAAACACACCCAAAAAGAAAGTAGTGAAATAATGAAAAAAATATTCATGGTCGTTTGGGACATTGACGTAGATAAATATGGCGTTAATAGTGTCATGTATAAGAGGGCAGGCTTATTAAATAACGCTAATTATTGCACTGAACTAATCACACTAGACTATAAAGATAATTATTCTGAAATAGAATTAAAGTTAAAAAAAGAAGGTAGACTTTCCGAAAACGTCAAAATCACGAACATTTATGACTACTATAAAAAAAGCTACACAAAAAGTGAACCAACAGCTGAAAGTATTGAAAGCTACCGATTAGCCAGCGAAAAATTTGAACCCGAATATCAAGTAGAAGAAAGCGGAGAACAAACGCACTACTTCCAAAATGGTACATATGTAAAATGCAAAGCTTGGGACAAGCATCAAAAATTGAGATATATCGACTATTACACACCCGAACAAATTCTCATTAAACGTGAAGAATTCCATAACGATGGTTATATTAATCGTACGCTTTATTATCATTTGTCTAACAATGAGCTAAACCAAGAGCTACACTATACACCAGACGGCTTTTGTTATCTTTCGAAATGGTACAACCATAAAACGGGGAAGCAACAGAAAATTTATCTATTTCATCCCGAGTCAAAAAAAGTCTTAAGTTTTGCTAATAACAAAGAATTTCATGTCAATTGGTTTAACGAATTATGCAAAAACGAGCCGGAAAAGCCAATTATCATCTGCGACGGAGCAGGTACAGCAAGTAAAGTTCGGAGTATGGAATCCGGCTTGGCACACCGTATCTATACTATTCATACAAATCATTTTGAAGCACCTTACACTTACGGTAGTGAGCTCAAAGAACATCACAGAGGCATGCTAGAAAATTTAGAGAATGGCGACCCTATTATTGTCCTAACAGAAAAGCAAAAAGAGGATATCATCAAGCAATTTGGTGATCACGACAACATTTATGTCATTCCAAATACAATCGAAGTGAATAATGTGGATATGACTAAAAAAGATCCACTTCTTGTTACAGTTGTAGCAAGATTAGATGAAGGTAAAGCAATTGGTGAAGCTGTTCGTGCATTTGCTAAAGTTATTCAAGACGTTCCTGATGCTAAACTTCACATTTACGGTGCAGGGCCTAGAAAACGTGCGCTAACATCGCTTATTCGGAAATTAAAATTGAGAAAAAATGTCGAATTAAAAGGCTACACAAACAAAGTAGACGAAGTATTAGCAAAAGCTACCGTAACAGTCCTAACATCAAAATACGAAGGCTTTAGCTTAATAGCGTTAGAATCATTTGCTAATAAAACACCGGTCATTTTATACGACAACAACTACTATATAGACGAATTTGAACCAGCAGGACAGAATGGTTATGCTGTTCCAAATAAGGATCGTGAGCAATTAGCAGAAAAGATCATCTACATGCTAGAAAATGAAGACGAGGCAAAAAGAATGGGAGAAAATGCATACCGTACCGCACAAAAGAAATACTCTCCTGAACTTCAATACGAATTATGGAACAGTCTTTTGAATAAAGTCACATCACAAGATTAAAAGGTCGCTTAGGCGACCTTTTTTTTGTTTGTCATTTCTAAACAAAATAAAAAACCACCTCTCCAATATAGGAGCAGGTGGTTAGTTAAAGCGAAACGCTTATTTAGATACTTGGGTATTTAAATCTTTTTTAATCTTTGTTGTAGAAATACCTTCAGTACGAGGTAAGTAAATTACTTCGCAATGATCATTTAGGAAATCGAATTTACCTTCCCAGTCGTGGCCCATAACAAATGTGTCGATATTATGTTCTTTCACGTCTAGAACTTTTTGTTCCCAATTATCTTCCGGTATTACTTCGTCTACATACTTGATTGCTTCAAGAATTGTCTTACGGTCTTCAAAACTATAGTAAGCTTTTTTCCCTTTTAAAGCATTAAATTCATCAGAGGAAATAGCAACAACAAGGTAATCGCCTAAAGCTTTTGCACGTCGAAGAATATTAACATGTCCCACATGAAGTAAATCAAATGTACCATACGTAATTACTTTTTTCATAGTGTGCCTCCATACATAATACTAAATGGTATTATATTATATTTAACTAGAAATGCCAAATTCATTTCTGTAGATAATCTCTATAAAAGGTCTTAATAGAATAAGGAACGCCGAGAACTCATGCAAGGTTCCCAAGATCAAGCTCTGAACCATTTATCTAATCCATCAAATACGCTGCCAATCTTTCACTAGCATGCCCATCAGAATAGGTATTCCAATCTTTAGAAAAAGTCTCCATTTGCTCCTGATTAAATTCATGATGCAACAGAACATAAACTAGTTCTTCATCATTTGAAACAACCGGACCGGGAACTAACTGTTCATAACCCTTCCAAAAACCTCGCTCCATCTCATATGCTTCTAAATCATAAGGATAAAAAATCTGCGGTTTTCCAAGTAGTGCAAATTCAAATGGAATCGAAGAATAATCACTGATTAAATAATCCGTTACAAACAGTAATTTGGAAACAGGTACATCATTTGCAACGGAAACAATTGCAGGATGAGCAATCAACTCAGCATTATGAGCCACAGCAGGGTGTAACTTGATCACCATTGCAAAATCTTCTCCAAGTGAATCCATGATTTCTACAAAATTCAAAGGAATCTTCTGTTCTAACAGTTGCTGATCGCGGAAAGTTGGTGCATATAAAATTACCTTTTTCCCAGCTAATTGAGGATACAACTCGAGAATTTCACTACGAGCATTAACTTCTTCTTTTTGTCGAAAGTAAAAGTCAGTACGTGGAATCCCAAAACGCAAAAATTGATCTTTGCGCATGCCAAATGCTGACATGAAAATCGGTACCATCTCATCAGAGCCAATGATTACTTTCGTCATCCGTCCATAAACCTTCTCAAATCGCTTAACAGCAGAAGGAGAACGGAACATGATACTTGGATCTTGCAATGCAAACTTCTTAATCGCGCCAGCTGCATGCCATAACTGTATACACTCGACACCCTCGCGAAACGACGTTGCACTTAAAATGGCAAAATAATTGTCGATCAATACCTTACTACCCGTTGCCAAATGATATAAACCTTTCAAATAGCCACCAATATTGGATGCGCGAAAATCCACTATATGTTTAGCATTTAAGCCTAAATCAGAAAAATCATCTTTGCATTTGCTAGTCTTCAGAACATAAATCTCTTCAAACCCGCGTGATTGCAACTCTCGTATAACAAACTTCGCATTATCCCCAAAGTCACATAAAAAAACGATTTTATTCTTTTGTGGCAAAAACTTAAAAAGCCCAAATACCAACCTATTTACCGACAAATAAATATATATTATAAATTCCTTTAACATTCATTCACCTATTTTTCTACATTTCGTTGGATAATCGCTAAAAAAATCGAAATATTCGAAAAAAATTCAATTTTATGTTTAATTACCACATTGTGAGAGGTATTGTAATTTAGGAATTACATACAATAACTGCTATTAGTATAACTGAAATAATAGTTATATAACAAAGAAAATTTTAAGAATAATTATACTGATTAATATTGTCTTGTGGTATTATCGATGAGGCATATAAATCAAAAAAATAATAAAATAAGATGGAATATTTACAAAAATCATCATTAAGAGGAATATAGAATACATAACAATTAATGATTTTATGATAATGCATGAACTTAATAAAGAGGTGTAAGAATGGATAAATTAGTAACAATTATCGTAACTGTATATAATACAGCTGAATTTTTAGAAGAATGTTTAACATCTATAACGAACCAAGTATACAAAAATATAGAAATAATTATAGTAAACGACGGCTCGACAGATAATTCATCAGAGATTATTGAGCAGTATACAACTGCAGATTCTCGTTGCCATAGTATCAATTTAACTGAAAATAAAGGTGTAGGTTTTGCAAGAAATCTTGGAATCGAACAAGCTTCTGGGGATTTTGTATATTTTGTAGATAGTGACGATTTTATCAATGAACATGCGCTTGATAAATTAGTACAAGGTCTTGGTAACAAAACTTATATTATGGGCCGCACTAAGAAACTAACGAATAAAGAAGATAGCAATATCGATATTGATGAACATGAAGTGACAATAAGAAAACGTAACAAGGTATTTAAAGTGCTACAAAATTTAAGTGTGCTCAATAGTTTGTTTTCTATGGAAATCATTCGTAAATACAATCTTCGTTTCTCAGAAGAAACAGATTGTTACACCGAAATAGCATTCTTACTGCCTTTATATAAAAATCGTTCAGTAATTTATCAAGTAAAAGAAAGCGTATATTTCCGTCGCCTTCGAAATGATCCGATTACTAACCCATCGCTAATGCAGCAAGATAGAGAGAAGATATTAAAGGATTTCTTAACAGTTTATAATCAGCTTAAAGCAGAGCTAAAGGGAAATAACAAAGAACAAAAACTCCTAGATAAATTACTTATTCATTTTTATCGCTCAAAATTTATCCTAATAATGAGAGATGCAACTCAAATCGATCGAAACTTTGAACAACTAGCAACTGCAATGGAAAAAGTTTCTCCAGCGCAATATAAAAATCAAAACTTATTAGTTCGTGGTGAACTGAAAGCACTACGTAATCACAAATTGAAAAGTTACAAAAGAGCAGTTAGCATTCACCATTTTGGAAGAGAATCAAAACAAAATTTTACAAGCAAAACAAAACTGACTCGACAAATTTATAAAGATATACTCCAAAAACGACCTCTTAATGAGAAAAAAATAGTTTTCGAAAGTTTCCTTGGAAAAAACTACGCGGATAGTCCGAAGTATATTTATGAATATATGGTTAAACACTACCCAGAGTACGAATTTGTCTGGTCGTTTAATGAAACAAACCATGATATTCCAGGAAATGCGAAGCAAGTGAAGCGTCTAAGCCTTGCGTATTACTATCACATGGCAACGGCAAAGTATTGGGTAAGTAACATGCGTCAACCACTTCACCTTCAAAAACGTGAAGGGAATGTATTTTTACAAACTTGGCATGGTACACCGCTGAAAAAACTAGTATTCGATATGGATGAAGTCTATTCAGCCAATCCTAAATACAAACAACAATTTTATGAGCAATCACGATTATGGGATTATTTAATTGCAGCAAATTCGTACTCATCGGATATTTTCAAAAGCGCATTTAAATTTGATAAAGTCATGCTGGAAGATGGCTACCCACGTAATGATACGTTGTACATTAACAACAATTCAGATTACATTACGAAGATGAAAACTAAATTAAACATCCCGTTAGATAAAAAAGTCATTCTTTACGCTCCTACATGGCGTGATGACGAATTTTATGAACCTGGAAAATACAAGTTTAATCTAAAATTCGATTTGCAAAAAATGCAAGAAAAATTTGGTGAAGAATATGTCATCTTACTAAGAATGCACTACTTCATAGCAGATGATCTCAATATTAATGGTTACGAAGGTTTTGTCTATAATATGTCCAAATATGACGACATCGCGGAACTATATCTGATCTCAGACATTCTTATTACAGATTACTCATCTGTATTCTTTGATTACTCGAACTTACGAAGACCGATTTTGTTCTACACTTATGATCTCGAAAAGTATCGTGATCAACTGAGAGGCTTCTATATCGATATCGAAAACGAAGTACCAGGGCCACTAGTCAAAACAACTGATGAAATCATTGATGCCGTACTTAATATTGATAAAGTAACAATTGAATATAAAGAAAAATACGACGTTTTCTATGATAAAATTTGTAGCTGGGAATCCGGAAAAGCAACAGAGAAAATCGTAAAAAAAGTATTCAAGAACCATTAAATTGATGAAAAGCGTTTCTACCGATGTACAATGTGCGGGAAGAACGCTTTTTTTTTTATAGCAAAAAATAAAAACTTTAATGTTTTTTTCTTGTAATGCTTAATGCTAAAATATAAAATGGGCCAAATGAACTTAAAAAACACGAATATAAATTTGAATAGAAAGAGTGGATTCAGTTGTTAAAGAAGATAAAGAAAAGTAAATACACTAAAAAGCTCATTACAAAAACATTCAGGTTATTATCTAGAACACCTAGAAAGAAAAATTTAGTCGTATTTGAAAGTTTCCACGGAAAACGTTATAGCGATAATCCGCGTGCCATTTATGAATACATGAAAGAAAATAATCCAGAATACACACTGATCTGGAGTGTAGCTAAGGAAAGCATACCTCTATTTGAAGAAATGGGCGTTCCGTACATGAGACGCTTTTCATTAAGATGGTTACTGAATTTCCCGCGCGCCGAATACTGGGTCAATAACGTTCGCTTACCAAAGTGGATGCCAAGACCGAAAGAAACGGCGTATCTACAAACTTGGCATGGTACACCGCTGAAAAAACTAGGTACGGACATTGAAGAAGTATATATGCCGGGCACAAAAACAAACAAATATCGTAAAAACATTATTGCTGAGTCAAAAAATTGGAACTACTTAATAGCGCCAAATGCATACTCAGGAGAAATTTTAGCACGTGCATTCCACTTTAAAGGCAAAGTAATTGAGTCAGGATATCCACGAAATGATGCATTACAAAACACAGATCCAAACAAGATTGAGAAAATCCGTAAGTCATTAAACATCCCTGAAGGTAAGAAAATCGTCCTATACGCACCAACATGGCGTGATGACCAATTCTTCAAAAAAGGGAAATACAAATTTGAATTCCAATTCGACATTCAAAAACTAAAAGAGCAATACGGAGACGATTTCGTCCTACTTGCTCGCATGCACTACTTAGTATCAGAAAGCTTTGACTTCGCACAGTACGGCGATTTCATCAAAGATGTTTCCAACTACTATGACATTGCAGATTTATACTTAGTGAGCGACCTTTTAATCACTGACTACTCATCTGTATTCTTTGACTATGCTATCCTAGATCGCCCAATTATCTTCTACATGTACGATCTTGAAGATTATCGCGACCGCTTACGTGGCTTCTACATCGACATCGAAGCAGATGCACCAGGACTAATCGTCAAAGAACAGGACGAGCTATTTACTGAAATCGGTCGTGCCCTAACTGAAGGCCACCACTCAAAAGAACAATTCGACCGCTTCGCAGAACGCTTCTGCGAATGGGAAGACGGCAAAGCCTCAGAACGCGTAGTCAAAGAAGTATTCAAAAAATAACACCAAACAAATAAAAAGCGAGGAGAAAATACAATATTTTCTCCTCGCTTTTTTCATTTGGCAAAAAAGAACCTGAGCAGCGCCAAAGCCCGCGAGTAGCGCTAAATCCTGCGCGAGTAGAGCCAAAACCCGAGCGAGTAGCGCCAAAGCCCGCGAGTAGCGCTAAATTCTGTGCGAGCAGCGCCAAAGTCCGAGCGAGTAGCGCTAAATCCTGCGCGAGCAGCGCCAAAGCCCGAGCGAGTAGCGCTAAATTCTGCGTGAGTAGCGCCAAAGCCCGTGAGCAGCGCCAAAGCCCGCCCGAGTAGCGCTAAATCCTGCGCGAGTAGCGCCAAAACCCGCCCGAGCAGCGCTAAATCCCATGTGAGTAGCGCCAAAGCCCGAGTGAGCAGCGCCAAAGCCCGCCCGAGCAGCGCCAAAGACCGTGAGTAGCGCCAAAGCCCGCCCGAGTAGCGCTAAACCCCACCCGAGTAGCGCCACCC
>NZ_MSPW01000005.1 GCF_001955655.1 Viridibacillus arenosi
GGTGACCCCTACGGGATTCGAACCCGTGTTACCGCCGTGAAAGGGCGGTGTCTTAACCGCTTGACCAAGGGGCCATATGGCTCCGAAGGTAGGACTCGAACCTACGACCGTCCGGTTAACAGCCGGATGCTCTACCACTGAGCTACTTCGGAAAAATATGTTGCATTTCGTTACATTTTGTCGTCATCACCTTGTCGACTTTTATTATTATAGACAGGTATTTTGAAAAGGTCAAGCATTTTTCTAAAAAAACTTTCAACCAATTTGTTTAATGTGCCCTAAACACTTGCTACAACGGTATTTTGCGGGGTTCATTCTTTTTTTTCTATCATAGTTTGTACCACATTTTATACATATATAAGTATAACTTTTATTAGACTTCTTCCCCGTTATCTCTGTTAAGTTAGAACAGTATCTAGGAGCATTAGTTTCTTTTAATAGAAACCGAAAATCTGCATCCCGATGTTTATACCCCTTTCCTTCTATATGAAGATGATAATGACATAGCTCATGACGAATAATCCCTTCTACTTCTTGAATACCGAACTTTTCAAACGCTTTCGGATTAATCTCTATATTATGAGATCGTAATAAGTATCTACCGCCTGTAGAGCGTAATCGCTTATTAAAATAAGCTTGATGTCTAAATGATTTATGGAATACATTTATAGAGATTTCTATTACAAGGTTTTGTAGCTCTTTATCTGTCATATTATCCTTCCCTTTCTTCTATAAAATAAACCTCGCTTTAAAGCGAGGTTTATTTTCCTGCTATTTTAATCGATTTGTTTTGATGGGGGAAGCATCGTTAAGGCAATTCTCCCTTTATCCTTTTCAATCTTTTCTACCCATACTGTTACGATGTCGCCAAGAGCTACTACATCTAAAGGATGTTTTACATAGCCGTTTTTTAATTTAGAAATATGGACAAGACCATCTTGTTTAACACCGATATCGACAAATGCACCGAAATCCACTACGTTGCGTACCGTCCCTTGCATCTCCATTCCTGATTGCAAATCTTCCATTTTCAAAATATCTTTCTTTAATAATGGTTGCGGGAAAGCGTCGCGTGGATCACGTGAAGGTTTCATCAATGTATCAATGACATCTTTTAACGTTACTTCACCTATATCCAACTGGGAGCTCAAAGTTGAAATATCTAAGTTTGCTAGCGCTTTTTCAGCTTCTGTTGTACCTAGCTGTTCCTTCTTAATAGAAGCAACTTCAAGTAGTTGGTTTGCAAGGTCATAACTTTCTGGGTGAATACCCGTTGCATCTAACGGGTTTTTCGCTTCAGAAATTCGTAAGAAACCGATTGCTTGTTCATACGTTTTAGCCCCCAGACGCGGAATTTTCTTCAACTGTGTACGAGCTGTAAACTTCCCATTTTCACCACGGACTTTAACAATGTTTTCTGCTACTGTTTTTGATAACCCTGAAACATATTGTAAAAGTGAAGATGATGCAGTATTCACATCTACACCTACTTGGTTAACAGCTGTTTCAACGATAAATGTTAAAGAGTCTGCAAGCTTTTTCTGAGATACGTCATGCTGGTATTGCCCAACACCTACTGCCTTCGGTTCAATTTTCACAAGCTCAGCCAGCGGATCTTGTAATCTTCTCGCAATCGAAACAGCACTACGTTGTTCAACTTGTAAATCCGGAAACTCATCCCGTGCTACTTCCGATGCGGAATACACACTTGCTCCAGCTTCATTAACAATAACAAATGCTGTTTCACTATTTAATTCTTTCAAACATTCTGCTACAAACTGCTCTGACTCGCGGGAGGCTGTCCCATTACCAATAGCGATAATAGATATAGGATACCTTTGCAATATGTCCTTGAATACCTTCTTGGATTGCACTGGATCCGCTTTTGGCGGATGTGGATAGATAACAGAGATTTCAAGCATTTTACCCATGTCATCCACTACAGCTAATTTACAACCCGTTCGATATGCTGGGTCAAGTCCCAATACAAAGCGATCTTTTAATGGAGGTTGTAATAGTAGGTTACGTAAATTTTCAGAGAAAATATGAATTGCTTGAGCCTCTGCCTTCTCCGTCAACTCTCCGCGCAATTCTCTTTCAATTGAAGGCTGAATTAATCGTTTGTATGCATCTTCAACGGCTAATTCAACTTGTTTGGCTGCTGGTGAGGATGTACGCGGAATCCATTCTGTACACATCAATTGATGTACACGCTCTACTGGTACAGCTATATTGATTTTCAAAATGTCTTCTTTTTCACCACGATTAATAGCTAGTATGCGATGAGGAACAATTTTATTAATTGGTTCTTCATATTCATAGTACATTTCATAGACTGATTTTTCGTCTAAACTTTGATCTTTTACTGCCGAAAGAATCTTGCCATTTTGCCATGATAGCTTACGAATTTTCTCACGAATAGCTGCATCATCTGCAAAACGTTCTGCTAAAATATCGCTAGCACCTTGTAATGCTTCCTCTATTGACTCCACATTTTCATTAATGTAAGGTGCAGCTAACTCAGCTAGTGAAGTTAATTCAAATTTCATCAATTCATCCGCTAAAGGCTCTAACCCCTTTTCTTTAGCAATTGTCGCTTTTGTTCTACGCTTTTGTTTATAGGGACGATATAAATCTTCCACTCTTTTTAAAATGGATGCCGCCTCTATATCTTTTTTAAGTTCTTCAGTTAGTTTGCCTTGTTCATCAATAAGGCGAAGTACTTCTTCTTTTCGTTGTTGTAGTTGTTGTAAATACTGATAACGATCTTCGATTGCTTTAATCTGGACTTCATCAAGTGAACCAGTTGCTTCTTTACGATAGCGCGCTATAAACGGCACTGTATTTGAGCCTTCTAGCAATTCGATAACCGATTCTACTTGTTTTGGTCGGATGCTAAGTTCTTTCGAAATTAATTGCTGCATTTTTTTGTTGTCCATACAGTCACAACCTTTCTCTATCCTATTTATCTTATCATATAGGTAAGTTCAAAAACCTTTATCAGGTGGCTTTGAATCACCTTAAATTTCATTAATTTACAATAAATAAAAAAGCCTACTCAAAAGAGCAGACTCCTAACATCAAAGTTTCTATTGTTATTTTGGCTCTCGCCAACCATCGCCGCTTTAATAAGGTGTCCAGTCTTTCAATACCACGCCATATTATTAATTCGCGCATGGCATAGATAGAGATTCTTATATTACAAACCTGCATTTATAACGATTATTAAACCATTAATCTATTTTATATAAAAATTTTCAATGGATACTACTGGTGGCACCAACGGCTTCTCGTAGCTTTTTAATCGCTTTTCTTTGTAGTCTTGAAACATGCATCTGTGAGATCCCCAGACTTTCCCCTGCTTCTTTCTGGCTTAATTGTTCCAAATATGTAAGCTGAATGATACGTTTTTCTTTCTCTGTTAAAACCGTCATAGCTTCAGCTACAATCATGCGTCGATTTGTTTTCTCATATTCTTCATCTTCATTACCAACGATATCGAAAAGAGTCATAGAACTACCATCTGAATCGGATTCCAATGTATAATCCATCGATAACGCTTGATAACTCTGCCCCATTTCCATTGCTTCTAATATTTCTTCTTCCTCCACTCCCAAGTACTCTGCAATTTCATTTACATGAGGAGAACGCTGGAATTCTATTGTCAGTTGTTCTACTGCGGACTTAATACGTGGCCCAAGCTCTTTAATACGTCTTGGCACATGGACATCCCACGATTTATCACGTAAAAAACGCTTTATCTCACCAATAATTGTGGGAACTGCAAAAGCTTCAAAGTTACGACCAAAAGACACATCAAACCTTCTAATAGCACCAAGTAATCCAAGCATACCTACTTGGACAATATCATCGTGGTAAGATCCACCTTTTGAATACTTTCTTGCAAGCGACTCTACTAAGTATTTATATTGTAAAACTAAATTGGTTTGCGCTTCATTATCTTCATTTTCTTGATATCTATTAATCCATTCTATAACTTGCTCTTTTGAAGCTGATTTAGAGGGTGATTTTTTCCACATTTTCAGTCACCTGCTCTCTGGCGACATATTTTGTCATTAAAACAGTAACGCCATTGTCGTTAAGCACTTTTACCTCATCCATTAGAGTTTCTATTAAATAAAGACCGAGGCCACCTTCTCGGATAAATTGAACATCTTCTTCTTCATGATAAGGACCAACCCTTTTTCTCACTTCCTTAAAATCAAAGCTATAACCATAATCCGCTACCATGATTTCAATTTTTTCTTTATATAACGCACAACCTACTACGACTTCACCGTCATCATCTTCTTCATAAGCGTGTTGAATAGCATTAGTAATCGCTTCACTTGATGCAATTTTCAAATCTTCAATATCATCATAAGAAAAGCCAATTCGATTCGCTAAACCTGAAATGGTTAAACGTATAACCCCTACATATTGAGGCTTTGCTGGTATTCTCATTTCAAAGTAATCAAATTCCTTCATGGTTAGTAGTCGCCTTCCCCTCTTCTTCAATATTCATTATGTCACTTAGTCCAGTTATATTAAACAAGCGATATAAACGTGGTGATAACCCTCTTAATTTCACATCTCCACCGACGCTAATTACGTTTTTGTAAAAAGCAACGATGACACCTAATCCTGTACTATCCATATATACTACATCATGAAAGTCTAATTCAATCTGAATATTCTCAGTTAATTTAATGATATTTAGTTGCTCACGAAGCTTAGGTGCAGTGAAGGCATCTATTTCTCCATTGACATAAGCTATACTTTTTTGTGCGTCTATAGTTTCTAGTTTGAAATCCACATTAAAATCTCCTTCCAACTACTAATCTAGTTCAATTACTCATATATTACCCTATTTTGATAGCATTAAACCTTTTCATTAGTTTTTTTAAAATTTCTTACATTAAATGTACTCAGTATCCACCCTCTCATTAGACTAATAATGACAATCATCAATTAAAAAAAGCACCAAAGTGAGATTCACTTCAGTGCTTAACATTTATGTATACCGTTAAAATTTCAAAAGTCCCAAGCTAATTTCTAATGCTTCTTCTACTTTTTCCATTAAGGGATCATCAAGTTGTGTTATTTTATCAGTCAATCGTGATTTATCTATTGTACGCAATTGTTCAAGTAAGATGACTGAATCTCTTTCGAAACCATACTGCTTAGCATCTATTTCGACATGAGTTGGTAGTTTTGCCTTCTGAATTTGCGCAGTAATGGCCGCAATAATTACTGTTGGGCTGAAACGATTTCCTATGTCATTTTGAATAACCAGAACGGGTCTTGTACCACCTTGCTCAGACCCGATAACTGGTGATAAATCAGCAAAAAAAACGTCACCACGTTTTACGATCAAGTTTTCATCCTCCGCTTACGAGACGCTCCACCATATGTTCAGCTTCATATTCTAAATGTAAACATTCGCTACATATGGATAAGTTAATTTGTGACATCTCTATATAACCTTTAACCATTGCTTCTCGTATTTGATTTTGTTTGTATTCTCTTTTGTATCTCTTGGTTGGTGTATAAACGAATTCATCGCATTCTGTCGTAATTTGTCTATAAGCTTGTTCAATATTCTCAGCCATCTTATGCTTAGGGAGCTCTAAGATAACTTCACTTATCCTCTTCTTATTCACGGCCAGCACCTCCGACAAAACATTCCATCTTTTTCAATTCAACTTTCAACTTATCCCTATCTTAACATTGAAATTAATTGTTGAATAGACAAGAAAGGTAAGAATTTGACATTGTGGGTGGAAATGTTTTTATTTGTCGGCTGCAATCATTGTTATTAAAGACTTAAAGTTGTTGAAATTACTTATAAATTCTTGGGATTCTTGATGTTAACATACACGGTATTTCATATACAATTGTCTGAAGTCTATCTGACCATTCTTTCATCTGAATTTCCTCTTGCTGTTGTCGACCAATTAATATAACCTTTTCTCCAACCGACATTTCATATGGAAGCTTGATCATACATTGATCCATGCAAATACGTCCAATTATCGGAACGCGATTCCCTTGTATCAATACTTCTTGACCAGCAAGTCCTCGTAATAGACCATCAGCATAGCCAATCGGCATTGTACCAATCCACTCATCTTCAGTTGCTACATAGTTGCCACCATAACTCACTGTATCACCTTGTTCAATTTTCTTCACATGAACAAGTTCACTTTCAAGTGACAAAGCTGGTTTCAAAGAAAATGGTAGATGCTTTTCCACATATGGTGATGGTGCTAGTCCATACATAGACACACCGAATCTGACGGCATCAAATTGCACATTTTCTTTATTTAATGTGGCAGCTGTATTGGCAGCATGTACAAGACGCGGCTTCTTAGGTAAACTCTCTACAAACGATATGAACGTTGCTAATTGTTCGTTGTATTGAGTAGAATCTTCTTCATCTGCTGTTGCAAAATGAGTGAAAATGCCATCGATTAAAAAGTGCTCGTTCGCATCGACGGCATTATATAATGCTGTTAACTCAGTTAGTTTTCTAACGCCGATACGTCCCATACCGCTATCAATTTTAATATGTAGCTTCAAAGGTTTTTCAAAGTTCGCTGCTTGTTTCGCAACTTCATTTACCCAATCTAACGAAAACACAGTTAGAGATATATCGTATTGTGCTGCAAAAGTTGCAAAATATACCGGTGTTGCTCCTAAAATTAAAATTGGAGCTTCTTTTATAAACTCTCTTAAATGAAGTGCTTCCTCAGGAGTCGCTACGGCTAGCATTGAAGCTCCAGCCTGTAACGATGCATTTGCTACCTGTAAATCACCATGACCGTATGCATTCGCTTTAACAACTGCAATAATTTCTGTCGTCGTATTTAAGTGTTCACGCAGTTGTTTGATGTTAAATTGAATATTTTCTAATTCAACTATTGCCTTAGTAGGGCGGAAATATTGATGCTGATACATAGATGATCCCTCTTTAAAAATGGATTTTTTTCTATTATCCGCCCTGAAAAAGGTTAGGTCAAATGTTTCATCACTTTACTTCGCCATTTACCATAGATGATGCAACTTCCACCATCTCTTCACGAGTTAAAGAATTTGTCGCTATAAAGAAAGATACCCCATTTTTCTCCCAGCTAATCGAATTATCTGTAATTGCTCCAATAGTAAATCCTAAATCAGCAGGATCACCTGGTGCAAATACCGGAACAGAGAGTGGATTTGTTTTAGCAGCTTGTTCAATCACTGTGAATGGCTTGTCACCCTCGAATGTCAAAATTCTTCTTTCACCATCTGCACTTGCAACTGTTTTTTCATCAGTCAGTTTGACATTATCCCATTTAAGAACTGGATAATGCGTTTGGAATTCAGGATTTTCAATTTCAGCTCCTGCTTGTGCATCACCTGTTACGCTTTTAGTCCCTGCTTTATCTTCTCCAGTTGCATTCTCTGATGTTTTTCCAGAGTCATCTTTAGCATTTTCTTTTTCAGTTGTGGTTCCTTCAGCTTTTTCATCAGTTGCATTTTCCTTCGTTGCTGTTTCATCAGTTGTCCCTTTATCATTCGCGCCTTTTTTAGAGAAATCCTCTACTGCATAGTCTGTACCTTTTCTTGACGTTCCAAGCGAGATTTTCTTAAATGTAATAACAATTTGTTCTTCCTTCGCTTCATTTAATACCGAAACTTTAGTTGGAAGTAATGTCTTTTTATCAATAAAAATTTGCTGATAAGGTAACATCTTCGAATGATTATTACGTGTCTTAACTTCAAAGACATAAGACTTGTCTGATTCTGTCATTTTTGCATTCTCGTCAGCCTTTAAATCTTCAGCAAGTGCACCGATTAAGTAAGCCTGACTATTTTGTTTCGGCCAATCACTTTGGAATTTATACGTCTTTTTCATAGAAGGTGTTACTACAAATACACCATCTTCATTGCGTATAATCATTTGCGAATCTTTTTCCCCTTGTTGTGCAACGGCTACACGATAAAAATCGGGTTTTGTATGCCATACATTTACATCATAAGTACGGGGTTCTGCACCTGATTTAATCTCCATCTGGGCGGTCAAATCATACCCCTTTGTTTCTGTCCATTTATTACTCGTTTTTTTCAAAACTGCTTCCTTTGAATTTGAACCACAAGCTCCCAAAACCAGTGATACAATCATAAGTAACGCAAACACTATAAAACGTTTTCGCAATTTCCCATCCCTTCTCAATTCTATCCGTTAAGATATCTTATGAAACAAGCTAAGCGTTTATGCTAGAAGGATTACTTGAGCTGCAGCATATTCTTTAGAGTGGGTTATACTTACATAACCATCTACACTTTTCCCTTTAAAATAAAGAATCGGTTGACCCAACTGATTGGGCAAAACTTCGATGTCTAGAAATCCGCAACTCTTACCAATGCCCGTTCCATTTGCTTTTGAGTAAGCTTCCTTAGCAGAAAATCTCCCTGCTAAGAACTCCATTTGGCGACGTGCTTTTAATGTATCAAAAATAGCGAGTTCCTTATTTGTTAAAATGCGCTGTCTAAATTTTTCACTGAGATCATTGGATCGTTTGACACGTTTGATTTCGACGATATCTAATCCGATTCCTTTTATCATATAAGGTTCCCCTTTCTTTCATCAGCTAAAACAATGTATAATAATTATACAAAATTGAGGTGAATAGATGTTTAATCGTAGAGAAAATTTTTCACAGTACATAAAATATTACCCTGTCGTTTCATTAATAATTGCATTAAATATTTTAATCTATGCAATAGGGGTTTTACCTATTGTTGGTGATAACGTATTCAACTTAGGTGCTGGTGCAAACTTTTTAATTGCCGACGGGGAATATTGGCGACTAGTGACTCCTATCTTCCTTCACGCAGGTTTTCTACACTTACTATTTAATATGTTCTGGCTTTATTTATTTGGTCCTGAACTTGAAAAAATTGCAGGGAAGATGAGATTCTTCACCATCTATTTTTTCGCAGGACTTTTAGGTAATGTAGCAACCTATTTAATACAACCACCAAACTACATCAGCGTTGGTGCTAGTGGTGCTATATTTGGTATTTTCGGTGCATTTGCTGCACTAGTCTATTATACGAGAAATACCATGCCACAATTAAAACAAACAATCCTGCCTCTTATCATTGTAAGTGTAATAATGACATTCCTACAATCTAATGTTAATGCAACTGCGCACATTATTGGTTTGCTAACCGGTTTCATTATCGGTCTAATTGACTTCCATCCGCGAAGAATATTAAATTGGCGGATAAAAAAGAAAAAATAAGAAAAGCTGTTGAGTTTCATACTCAACAGCTTTTTCTTATGGCCCATAAACCTGT
This sequence comes from Viridibacillus arenosi, assembly GCF_001955655.1. Classification (GTDB taxonomy): domain Bacteria; phylum Bacillota; class Bacilli; order Bacillales_A; family Planococcaceae; genus Viridibacillus; species Viridibacillus arenosi. Next base: position 9,349 of record NZ_MSPW01000005.1, read on the forward strand.
TGTTCATCATGAACCTGTTTCATATTCGGTTTATACCAAGTCATTATTTCTTCCATATCATTTTTTTCAAAATGAGCAATCACTGCGGATGACCCCATTGAACCTGACATAATCGTCGTTCCAATTGAAGCAACACCTTTTTTTCTTTGGAAGTACGTTTGCCGCAAACTCATCTGCTGAATACGTTTTTTCTCCATGAAGACTGTAATCCGACTAAATGAACGATAACTAATTGTTAGTTGATGCCCCTCTACTGCATAACCCGCAGTCTTATGCTGCCATAAACCAAGTAAAATCGCTAACGGTATAATGATTAATGACAATAATCCATAAGGGAAAAAGAAGTAACTTACCACCCCAATCAATGGTAGCATCCATAAAAAATCGGAGCGATAGTAAAACGAACGACCCTTTTTAGGGGAACGTTTCAGTATTGGTAACCAATTAATTTCTGGGAACAATTGTTGTAAAGGAGTTATTGCTTGACCCCTTTTCACAAGTGGCATAAGAATAATTTTCTTATCTTTATCCAGCACTGCACCTCCAGCACTTTCCACAACAACCGTTGCATAACCAAACATTTGACGCAATGGATTCTCTACAATTTTAATACCTTGAATTCGATTGATTGGAATAGTTATACGTTTTTTCTCTAATAACCCCCGCGTAATAATAAGCTTGTCATTTTCACGTTCAACAATGAATCCATAATTACTTAATAATGTTAGAACGACAGACAGTGCCCAAGCAATAAGTAGCACGAAAAATACCATTAGAGCTAATAATACTACGCCCACTTTAATAAATGCTTGAAATTCACCATACAAATAATCGTAAGGAATAATATTTCCAAACTGTGATGCAATAGCCGCTATGCCTGAAAACACCACTCCAATACCACCTGATGTGGTTGCTAAAACAAGTAAGTCCTTTATAGACATATTGAAGATAACATCTCTTTGGATATCCTCTTCAATATATTGTTTTTGTTGATTTGAGACTGTCTTAGCATCAGTTTCAGTTACATTTTCATGTCCAATTTCATCTACTGATTCATTTAGAGTAGTTACTTGTCGTTTCTCCCTTTTCGTCCGTTTCATCTCAATTTCAATCATGTCAGCAGCGATTCGCGTGATAGCAGTCAATTCCGCTTCTGCTTTCCCATCATTACTACCAGCTGTTTCTACACTGACTTTGACAAGCCCAAATGGCCGATGGAAAATCCCCTCTTGATAATTCAAGCTTTGAATCCTTTCAAATGGGATATAACGTTTCTTTTTTACGAAAAGTCCATACTCCACTCTAAGTTCACCGTCTTCAAACCAGTAAACAAAGCGCCTCCATTTCACAATCCCACCAATTAAATTTAGCATTAATAAGAAAACAGCAATTGCTAATGGTATAAGATCCGACCAAAATTCTTCATCATGTGGATCTAAATTCAACTTAAAGCCATTACTAACTAAAATAATGACAAACGGTAATATTAAATCCTTCAAACCTGTGATGAAATTTATAACAGCTGATATTGGGTGCAATTTAAATTTTTCATCAGACATCGTCTTCCGCCACCCTTGCTAATTCTGATATACGCGCCCGTAAATCATCTGCCTCAGCCATGACGAGCGCCGGAATTGTATGCGTCGTTGCTGCTGTTGAGATTGTCATTTCAGCTAATCCATAACGCTTTAATATTGGACCTTGCGAAGTATCAACATGTTGTACTCGCACCATCGGCACTAATGTCCTAACAACAATAAACAACCCATGTTGCACTTCAATTTCTTGTTCACGTACTTCGTAACGCCAATGGTCCCAACGTATTTTAGGAAATAGATAAATAAATAAAAATGCAAAAACAAACGGCACTACTGCGCAGATTATGTATATCCACCAATACCATTCAAAAAACCACGTTAACGCCCCAACACCTGCCACCACTAATAAAACAATCAGTGATTGAATGATACCGTAAACACGCCATACGGTTAGACCTTTTCTCGATATTTGGTATTTTGGTTCTACACTCACTTTGTCCACCTCACTTCTCTTATAAATCTTTTACGTTTGAATACTATGAAATGTTTCAATTATTTTCAGTCTACAGAGAGGCCGTTGAACTGTCCAATAGTTAAGTGCCAAATACATCCATACCTATATATATAAAATAAAAAAGCTACCCCACCGAAATGGAATAGCTTTTTCAAATAAATTTTAGTCTTCACTACGTTTGCGTGGTGCACGAGTGCGTCCACCTTGGCTAGCTCCGCCTTCACGACGACCGCCACCTTCACGACGACCACGATCTCCGCCACGTTCTCCACGGCTTCCACCGCGTTCTCCGCCACGTCCGCTGCGTTCTCCACCACGGCTGCTGCCGCCGCTTGAGCGACCGCCACGGTAACCGCCACCGCCGCCACTTGAGCGACCGCCACGACTGCCGCCACCACCTGAACGTCCGCCACGTTGTGGTAATGGGCGTTCTTCAGTGATTTTAATTGGTGTATCATCCGGCTCTTTAGTCATTGATTTAATAGCCGCTGCTACTAAGTCAACAGCTTCGTGTTTAGCTAATAAGTCTTCTGCCATTGAACGGTAATCACTTAAGTGATTTTTCTCAACTAGTTCAGTTAATTGTTCTACTGCAAGAGCTTGTTGGCCAACTAAAGCCTCATCCGCTGTTGGTGGACGAAGAGCTGTCATACGTTTTTTAGTTGTTTCTTCAACGATACGTAGGTAACCCATTTCACGTGGAGTTACAAATGTAATTGCCATACCTGATTTACCAGCACGACCTGTACGTCCAATACGGTGAACGTAAGATTCTGGGTCTTGTGGGATATCGAAGTTATAAACGTGAGTTACACCTGAAATATCAAGGCCACGAGCTGCTACGTCTGTTGCAACTAATACATCAATTTTGTTTTCTTTGAATTGACGTAATACTGAAATACGTTTTGCTTGGCTTAAATCACCATGAATACCTTCAGCAAGGTAACCGCGAATGCTTAAAGCGTGAGCTAATTCATCAACACGACGTTTTGTACGACCAAATACGATTGCTAATTCTGGTTGGTGAACATTTAAAAGACGAGAAAGGATATCGAATTTTTCGCGTTCTTGAGACTTAACGAAAAATTGCTCAATGTTTTCTACTGTCATTTCTTTAGATTTAATTTTAACCACTTCAGGATCTTTCATGAATTTCTCTGCAATTTTACGAATTGGTCCAGGCATAGTAGCTGAGAACAGTAATGTTTGGCGTTCAGCTGGAACGTTTTCTAAAATTGTATTGATATCTTCGATGAATCCCATGTTTAACATTTCATCAGCTTCGTCTAACACAAGTGTTTGAACGTTATCTAATTTCAATGTACGACGGTTGATATGGTCAAGAATACGACCAGGAGTACCAACAATAATTTGCGGTTTATTTTTAAGAGCACGGATTTGGCGACCAATATCCTGTCCACCATATACTGATAAAATTCGTGCACGTGTATCATAACCAATTTTATGAAGTTCTTCAGAAACTTGGATTGCTAATTCGCGAGTTGGGGCAATAATTAAGCCTTGGATTGCAGGATTATTGATATCAATTTTCTCGATAAGCGGAATACCAAACGCTGCAGTTTTACCAGTACCAGTTTGTGCCTGGCCGATAATGTCGCGTCCTTCTTTCGCAAATGAAATTGTACCTTCTTGGATTGGGGTTGCTTCTTCAAAGCCCATACGTGATAGGGATTTTTGGATAGAAGCGCTAACGTTTAATTCTGAAAAATTTGTCAAAGTTTCATTCTCCTTTTTGCTCATGCATTTGACAAATGGTTACATTTTCAGATGAAAATAGGGCAAATCGAGCCTTGTGAGAGGAACGTTTCCGTCTCTTAATATATCTCTGTATAAGTTCCAGAGGAATTTTATATATATAAAGTAAAGCCCGGTCTTTGCCGAGCGGTTCAATTCTCGGGGAATTCTAACCCAAAAAAGAATAAACCGTAATGTTCAAAAAAAAGCACTCTCCATCATCTCGGAGAGTCTTCACACAAAATGTATCCATTGCTTTCAATAGTCTAACACGAGTATCCACACTATGCAATCAATATCCATCAGTCAAAATTATCTGTTTTTTTCACTCTAACAAAAAGTTCAGTACAGATTGAAACCATTCATACCTATCATCGCTAAAGCAAATATGGTGCTTACCATTTGGTGAAAGTATTAATTGTTTTTTTGTAGACCCTAATCGGTCATATAAAAATTGTGCGGTTATTGCTGGCACTATTCCATCCACTTCCCCTTGTACTATACAAATTGGTACTGTGATTTTTTCATAATAAGGTTCTATTTTCCGCACTAAACGAAGGAATTCTAACGTCGATGACATCGGAACATTGCTAATTTTATTGTCATAACGATGGTATAGCTCATTTTGCTCTAGCTCTCCATGAAACAAATCGTTAGTCAATTCTTTAATATCTTTTAGCAATTGACGGACGCTAATATATTTTGCCGCAGCGCTTAGTAATATCAACTTCTCCACTTCATATCGTAACGCTAGATAAAGGGCTATTAGTCCACCCATCGAAAAACCTACAACAAAGACTACATCTACTTCTTTAGCTAACTTTTTATAAGCAAGTTCCGCATCCATTAGCCAATGTTCAGCTTTATAATTATCTAAATGCAATTCTTCACCATGTCCTGAAAGAGTAGGCACAAGAACAAGCCAATCCGTTTTCTGTTGCAAGAAATCCACAAACGGTTTTAATTCTTGTGGTCCACCTGTAAAACCATGAATACAAAGCACGCCTGTTGTCATCACGTCAACCTCCGCTCATAGTGTACCCATTATTTTATAGAAAAAAAGCATCTAAAAGGAACTCAACCTTTTTAGATGCTTTTACAAATAAGTAAATTATTTAAACGCGTTTAATATATTTTCGAGTGCCATTCCACGTGAACCTTTTAACAAGACAATAGAATCTGCACCTGCATTCTTGCGAAGGTGTTGAATAATTATTTCATAATCTTCTGCAGTCCATAATAGACGATCTGCTGGTAGATTATTTTTCAACTTATCGTATAACCACTTCATACGTGGTCCAAATAAACATACTTGATGGATGTTCTTACCATCAATTTGCTCTGCAATTTCCTCATGGAACTGTTGTTCTAGCTCACCTAGTTCTAACATATCTCCAAGCACTGCCCATTTATCTGAACGTATTTCTGTCGTTTGTAAAAACTGTAATGCTGCCTTCATAGAAGTTGGCGCTGCGTTGTACGCATCATTAATAAATAAGATATCTTGCGCTCCATTTACTAATTGCATGCGCATATTGGTTAATGAAACCTCTTTTAAAGCTTCGCGAATTTGTTCCGCCGATAGCCCTACTTCACGAGCAATTAAAATCGCTACCAATGTATTTTTCACTTGGTGACTTCCTAATACTGAGATGAAGAAATCCCCATTCAACAAACCCTTAACAGTAAAAGAACTACCGTTTTCAGTTGTCGCAATATTAGTCGCCGTTATATCCGCTGATCCTTTCAGTCCAAATGATACGGCTTGTAATTCTTTTTGCACTGTAACAAGTGGTGTAAGTAATGGCTCATCACCGTCATAGAACAACTTACCACCTGGTTGTAAACCTTGAACAATTTCAAACTTTGCTTTTGCAATACCCGCTCTTGAACCAAGATCTTGCATATGCGCTTCTCCAATATTCGTGATAGCTGTAAAATGTGGTTTAGCTAATTTAGTCAAAAATTCAATTTCACCAAAACCACTCATTCCCATCTCGAGAATAGCAAAATCTGTATCTTCGTCTAGTGATAAAATTGTTAACGGTAAACCTAACTCATTATTAAAGTTGCCTTCTGTTTTTTGCACTTTGTAGTACGGCGATAACACTCCAGCTACTAAGTCTTTTGTTGAAGTTTTCCCATTTGAGCCTGTAATACCGATAAACGTTGCTCTATGCTCTTGGCGATATGCTGATGCCATTTGTTGAAGTGCCTCTTCTGCATCATCTACAAAAAGTAATGGGAGGCCAGCAGGAGGATTCGGTTCATCCTTTAGCCAAAATGATGCCGCTGCGCCGTTTTCAAATGCTTGTGTTACATAACGATGACCATTTGTTTTTTCACCACGGAAAGGGATAAATAAATCTCCCGCTTGCAACGTACGTGTATTTATTGAGATTCCTGTTACAACAACATCTTCTAATTGTTGTTGATCACAATTTAACCACTTTGCAATTTGCTTTAATGTTTTTTTCATTCTCTCATCACACTCGCGTCTTATGTCTTATTGATATTGAAGCTGTTGCTTTTCATCATGTCTTTCAATTGCCAGGTCAATCAATTGTTCGATTAAATCTGAGTAGGTAACACCTGTATTTTGCCATAAAATCGGATACATACTGACAGGCGTAAAACCTGGCATAGTATTTACTTCATTAATAACAATATCATCATCAGCTGTTACAAAGAAATCTGCACGAACAAGACCCGAACAATCTAATACTTTAAATGCACGAATAGCCATATCTTTCATACGTTCAACAACATCTGTTGTTACTGGAGCAGGTATAATTAGACCTGTATTATTATCATTATATTTTGAATCGTAATCATAGAAGTCTGTTACTGGTTTGATTTCACCAGGTACGGATACTTTTGGTGAATCGTTTCCGAGTACACCCATTTCTACTTCACGTGCAACGATTCCAGTTTCAACAATAATTTTGCGATCATATTTTGACGCAAGATCGATTGCTTTAATCAACTCTTCACGGTTAGATGCTTTACTAATTCCAACACTCGAACCTAAGTTTGCAGGTTTAACGAACATCGGCCAAGTTAGCTCTTCTTCCATTTTAGCAATTAGTGCATCTTGACTTTTGTTCCACTCTTTACGGATGAAGTAGACATAGGGAACTTGTTTTAACCCAGCATGCTCAAATAATTGCTTCATCACTACTTTATCCATTCCTGCAGAAGAAGCTAAAACTCCATTGCCGACATACGGTAAGTTCAATACTTCTAATAAACCTTGCACTGTACCGTCTTCCCCGTTCGTACCATGAAGTAATGGGAAAATAACATCAAATTCTTTTTCATCTTTATTTAACAAAAAACTTGATACATCATTCGGAATGCTATCCTGCGTACCTTTGCCTATTTGTAATTGTTCAATTGACTCAGCTGGCGCAGTTAGCTGGTCTCCTTTTCTCCATTCACCATCGCGTGTAATGAAAATAGGGAATACATCAAATTTATCAAAGTTTAACGCTTGAGTGACTGCTCTTGCTGTGGATAAAGAAACATCATGCTCAGCTGATTTACCACCATATAATAAGCCTAATTTTTTTTTCATTTTATAAACGTCCTCCAGTTTGTTGTACTTTTAGTTTATCACGAATCAAAATGATTCATGAAATGATTTCATCGTGAAGAGTCGCAGGACTTTCAATCTTTTCTTACTAAAAATATCTTAACTTATAATAGCACTCTAGAAAATTTATGCATGCTTATATGAAAAAATTCTCCACAGAAATATCCGTGGAGAACCTTTAAAAGCAGTTGGCACTCAATGAACTTCCATAATTTGCTCTGCCTTTTTCTTTAATATTGTATTTAACTCATCCCAAATCTCATCCGGGAAAGTTAAATCAGAAATATTGCGTAGCTCTAAGACATATGCAAGGTCCGGCTTTTCAATTCTGTACATTGAAAACAATACGCCATCCTTCACTTCCTCACGAAAGCTTGTAAGCATTTCTTTCGTAAAGGCTGGAATACTGTCTTTTACTTTTCTTCTCCAAAATGTCGCAGGTTTTTCTTTTTCTTGAATAATGGCATTAAACAAATTAGCTACTAATTCTTCGACATCTTGTAAATCTCGAAAATAAATTTTAGACATCTTCTCATCTTCATTGGCCAAGTATACGTATTTATTTTGTAACTGGTGATAAAACGGCGTCCGGACAGGCTCTTTTTTATGACCAATATATAATAACTCCGCCTGTTCTTGTGGCGTTAAAAGATTTAATCGTTTTTCGTCAGAGAAATCAATCCAGCAAAGCTCTTTTTTTGAATCTGAGGCTTTCTTTATAAATTTGCGGATACTTCTTTCCTCTACGAATTCTAACTGTGTATGCATATTGAATGAACCGTCTTCGTATTCATTTTTCAAGAGTAAAATATTTTGAAGCGGACCGACTGAAGAAACGAATTCTTGAAACGTTAAACCACTAAAAATGACAAATTGATTAATCTCATTCATATGTACATATAAGTGGTGCAAAAAATCATCAGCAGCTCGCATTTTTTTTGCCAAGTCGATCACCTCATTTCCAACTCTCATTATAAGATGAATTATCATAATTTGAAACATTTGTGATTCGATTTCGTCACATCTTTATAATGAAGCGTGATACAATGATTTACGCTATAATGAAATGAGAAATGAAACTAAATAATTTAGGTGACGTAAATGAATACAAATAAAAAATTTTCCGATCGTTTTGACTGGACGCTCGCTTTTATAATGCTCCTATTTTGTATTATCAGTATAATAGCTATCTCTTCAGCTCAAACTTCTGGTCAATATGCAGCAAACTTTGTAACTAAACAATTATTTTGGTATTTTATCGGTGGATGTATTATTAGTGCGATGATGTATTTTGAACCCGACCAGTACAAGAAAATGTCCTGGTATTTATATGGAGCCGGAATTTTCCTTTTAGCTCTATTATTGATTGCCCCTGGTGGAGAAGGTCAAATTGCCGAACCCAGAAATGGTGCAAAAAGTTGGTTCCATTTACCTGTAGGTGATATTCAGCCTTCCGAATTTATGAAAACATTTTTCATACTCGCACTCGCCCGAATGGTTAGTAAGCATCATGAAAAATACTCTATGAGATCTTTAAAAACAGATTTCATGTTATTGGGTAAAATTTTTGGCGTATTATTAATTCCATTAGCATTTATTATGAAACAGCCTGATTTAGGTTCTGCACTCGTATTCTTTGCTATTACTGCTGCAACTGTAATTGTAGCAGGGATTTCTTGGAAAATAATTTTACCTATAGCAGGTAGTGCAGCAGCTTTAGGGGCAGGTTTATTATGGATGGCCCTTTATATGCAAGACTTCCTACAACACACATTGGGTTTCAGCCCTTATCAATTTGCTCGAATCTATTCTTGGCTAGACCCTTATTCCTATGCTTCTAGTGATGGCTATCACTTAATTTCATCCTTAAACGCCATTGGCTCAGGTGAGATTTTCGGAAAGGGTTTCCAAGGTCGTGAAGTATATGTTCCTGAAAACCACACAGACTTTGTCTTTAGTGTAATCGGTGAAGAGTACGGCTTTATAGGAGCGAGCGTCGTTATTTGTTTATTCTTTTTCCTTATCTTCCATTTAACAAAGTTAACTTTGCAAATGAAAGACCCATTCTGTACATATGTTTGTGCTGGGATTATAGCGATGATAACATTCCACGTATTAGAAAACATCGGTATGACAATTCAGTTACTACCTATTACAGGTATTCCATTACCATTCATCAGTTACGGTGGTAGCTCAATGATGGGAAATGCACTGGCATTAGGTCTAGTATTCAGTATGAAATTCCATCACCGTACTTATATGTTCGGAAATCATGATGAGGATGAAGAGTTTTTATAATAATAGTAAAGCCCAGAGAAATTTTTTTCTCTGGGCTTTTTTGCAAATAAAAAAACTTCGACATCGTATAGTCGAAGCGGAGCATGTTAGTTTTGTGTTTGTGGTGATTGTTTTGGTGGTGCTATTGCTTTAAGTAATTCCAAGCGTGATTTTGTAGTCGTTGCTTTAACGCCAAGCTTTGATAAGTTAGAAACAATTTTAGTCAAATCTACTTCTCTTCCCATACTTTCCACCTCTTCTTTTCTTTGTATTTAAGACGCAGTGTCCCATAAAAGGTTTCAACTACATCATACCCACTAATTAAGTATTTCATGCTTATTATTATAACATTTTTTCGCCATCTGATACGTTTCAATATTGTTACATATATTAAGCGGAAGTAAATCATACTACACGATAAGCCTCATTGACAATGGTATTTTCAAAATATTTATGCTACTTACTACTCTTTAGTTCCCTTGAACAGCAATATTTAAACAAGGTATTCAAATCATTAATTTTGAATACCCCCCTATAGTATGATAAAATAATTTCATCAAACGTAGGAGGAACAAAATGACGAACGAATGTCACGATAACTCTTGTCGTAAAAGTCACCATCCAGAGCAAGTAAAAAAAGATTTAATCACTCGACTAAATCGCGCCGAAGGTCAAATTCGCGGTATTAAGGGCATGGTCGAAAAGGATGTTTACTGTGACGATATCATCACACAACTATCCGCAACACAATCAGCTTTAAATAGTGTCGCAAAAGTGCTCTTAAACGGACACTTAAAAGGCTGTGTAAAGGACAGACTAGCTGAAGGTGATGATGAAGTATTAGATGAGCTTATCACCACTATACAAAAATTAATGAGAAAATAAGGAGTGTTTGATATGGCAGAAACAATTCAATTAAACGTAGAAGGTATGTCTTGTGGTCATTGTGTAAAAGCTATCGAAACTGGCGTTAGTGAGCTTGCTGGTGTAGATGCTATATCAGTAAATCTTCAAGAAAGCACAGTAGATGTGGCTTATGATAATACAAAATTGGATAAAACAGACATTTCAAGAGCTATTGAAGAAGCAGGATATGCCGTAAAGGGCTTAGTAGATCCTTCATAAATATCTTAATGATTTTAAAACACGCACAAAACAACTGCTACTAGCAGTTGTTTTTTTATGTTCATGGAGAATCTTTTTTATTCATATACCCACAAATCATCACAAAATACTCAGTCTTATCACATTATGATAAAAAGGAAATTGCTCAACCGCAAAAGGTCATCGTGTCACGATGGTTGTCTCATTATTCTTCATGCTTGCAACCAGGAAAACTATAAATTTGGTGTAATGAGCTTTCGTTTCGACACAATCAAACGCTCATTTATTTTATCTCTGATAGTTGTTTCTAATTTTATACAGCGTTAAAATGAACATACTTATGTTTATAGAAAGCAGGGATTATATGAAAAAATCCATCCTATTATTAATGTCCGTACAGTTTTTCGTTTATTTAGGATTTGGTTTAATCATTCCTATTTTGCCTGAAGTTGTTGTACAACAAGGCTTTAACAAAATGCATGTAGGTGGATTATTAACAGTCTATTCTTTAGCAAGCTTCTTCACAGCGCCTCTTTGGGGTATGTTATCAGATAAAATGGGTCGTAAAAAATTAATTTTAGTGGGGCTTCTTGGCTTCTGCACAAGTTTCTTATTAATTTCGCTCTTTATCGATTCACTTACAATGCTCTATGTTTCCCGCGTTGTCGGTGGACTATTCTCTGGAGCACTTTATACGGCTGTCACAGGTTTTATAGGTGACATGTCTACAGAGGAAAATCGCAATAAGTACATGGGCTTCATGGGGATGTCAATCGGTTTAGGCTTCATCTTCGGTCCAGCTATAGGTGGATTACTTGGTCATTATAGCCTGAGCTTACCATTTACAGCCTCAGCCATTTTAATCTTCCTATTATTCATTTATGCAAGTATTGTGTTAGTAGAGCCTGAACGACTTGGTGAAGCTAATAAACGAGCAATTGTTCCAAAAGGGGCTTCTACTCTTTTCAAATATCGAGTGCGATACTTATTCCTATTTTCATTCGTTGTAACATTTTTACTTGCTGGTGTTGAGTCTACTCTCCAATTATTCCAAATGGATAAAATCAACATCACTTCTGCTCAACTTGGGTCACTATTCTTATTTAGCGGCTTTGTGGATTTCTTAGTCCAAGGCGGTCTTGTTCGTCGTATTAAAGACGGATCTGAAGCTAAATGGTTAATGATCGCTCAAATTATTACAGCATGCGGTTTATTACTATTTCCTTTTACAACAAGCCTTGCTTTCGCAGGTTTTGCACTATGCGTCTTTACAGCAGGTAACGCTTTAGCAAGAACATTAACAGTTTCGTTAACATCAAAAGAATCTGGCGGTAAATACGGAACAGCAGCTGGCATAACATATTCAATGGATAATATGGGGCGTATTATCGGCCCTCTATTCTTCACTTGGGTTTTCACAATGCAAGCGAACTCAACATACTTTATTTCCGCTTCACTGGCAGTAGTAAGTATTCTAGTCATCTTGCTGTTCAAATCAGCTAAAAAGACATTACGTATTTCAGAATAAAAGCAAAAATCCAGTAACCATTATGGTTGCTGGATTTTTTCTGTAAATTTTATTGAGTTTGTAACTTTTGCCAATTCCGGATACGCTTCTTTCAATACAGATGATCTCAACATATAAAGCGTAATAACAATAAGAGTACTACTTGATCCAAGCAAGATCCACTGTGCAGGGAGTTTATCAAATAACACCCCAAATAGCATCGTTCCAAGTGGCATCATAGCCATCGCCATTGTCTCCAGAATACCGAATACTCTACCGCGATATTCTTCCTCTACTTCCGTTTGCATCATGACGCCAATTGGTGTATTTGTAAATACTCCAAATACTGAAAAGCTTATAAAAATAGCTATATAAAAAATAACTATCAAAATATACGAAAACTCTATCCAAAGTGGAATAGTCATTAAACCTAAAGATATTGCCATTAATAATATAAATCGTTTTGAAAATAATAAAGGATATTTTACTTGCTTTCTTGTCGCAAAATAAATAGAAGCTATAAGCATCCCAACTGCACCTGATGCCTCAATAATTCCGATATGCCGTGAATTCACATGTAATAATTCAACTAACACATAAGTTCCACCTACGTTCAAAGCCGAGAAGAAAAAGTTAATCCATAACGCGACCCATATAATAATTGAGACGACACGCTTTGTTTTTAAATATCTAAACCCTTCTTTAAAGCTTTGTAAAAAGTTCTCTTTATCTCCATCACTTTTACCTTCTTTTTTTGAATACAATTTAAAATCCATTGTTGCTTCGAGTAAAAAAGCTGTAGCGTATGCTGCCATATGAATTATTAAGAATACTTCTATCGAAACAAAACCATACATCATACCACCAAGAGCAGGACCACCAATTGCCGCTACCGATAATGAAGCTTGATTAAATGATGTAGCTTTTTGCAAACGTTCTCCATCAACTAAATTTGCAATAGAAGAAGAAAATGTAATACCTATAAATGTTGAAGTGATTGAATAAATTGCTGTTGTAATATAGATCGCAGTTACTGACATCCCGAATATAGATGAATACGTAAGGAGTCCACCCATAGTTAATACGGTACAAGCTTGTGCAATTAATATGATAGGTTTCTTCGAATATTTGTCTGCCATCATACCTGCAATTGGTGCTAACAAAGTTCTAGGGACAATGGAACAAATCATATTCACAGCAAAAGAAGTCGCTGATCCCGTCATCGCTAAAATATATAAACTAATACCAAACCCCAATACATTTGAACCCAATGAAGAAATCATTTTACTAATCGTAAAAGTCCATAAATGATAAGTCGCTTTCTTTAACTTTAACGCTTCATCCAATTGCCATCTCCACCTTCAGTTTAATTTAATTGAAATGTTTAATTTAATTAAACAAATAATACCATGTACTTGACTTCCGTTGCAAGCTAAAGTTTAATATAATTAAACTAATTCAAAATAGTGAGGTGTCTGTATGGAAACTCTCGGAACGCGAATACGTAAAATTCGCAAAGAGCGAAAGCTAACATTAGCCGAGCTAGCAGGCGACCGTTTAACAAAAGGTATGCTTAGTCTAATTGAAAATGATAAAGCCAATCCTTCTATGGATAGCTTGGCATATATTGCAGAACAGCTTGAGATTGAAGTAAGTGAATTATTAGAGGAAGTAAGCACATCAGAATTACGCGAGTTACTTGAGAAAGTGAAAAGTATCAAGGTCCCTAAGCTGTTAGAAGCAATTGATCCTCAACTTGAAAGATTACAACTAATCGAGCCTTATATAGACAGACTCCCGATTAGTTACGAAGCAGGACAACTCTTAGTGTTATATGCTGAAGCCAAATACGATGTAGAGAAGCAACATTGGGAAGAACCATTAGATCGTGCTATCCACACCTTCAAAAAGATGAACTTAATGAACGATTGGCTACGTGCCTTTATTTTAAAATCATCTGCTGTGTTCATTAATCATAATTACGAAGAATCGTTAAATATTTTACTAGCGGCAAAAAAAGACATGGAATTGAATCACTATGTAATAGATGAACTACCAAATCTTGATTTACTTTATATGATAGCTGTTGAATACTTGGCTATCGGGATGGATGAAGAAGGTTTTGGAGTCATGAACGAAGCCATCAAACTATCGAAGGAAGCACGTATTTTCTATCGCATCGATGACCTTTATCGATTAGCCGCGTTCAAAGAAATGATGTATGGTAACGAACAAGACTTACAATATTATTTGAAAAAGCTCTCTCAATATGCTGACTTTACAGACGATGTCACAACAAAAGGTTTTATCCTCTTCGCGAAAGCCCATTTCTATAACAGTTTTTTAAAAGATTATGAAAAAGGAAATGAATTTGCTGAGCAATTCTACAACTTTGACGCAGGCGAAGGAAATAAAACAATGGCCTTTTACTATATTGAAAAAGGTAAATCATTATTCGGGATGAAGCGTTATTCTGAAGCACTTGAAGCATTTGAACAAATCGATGGGTTTCCTAAAATTCACCACCCATATGATTTATCTATGCAAAATGAATTACATGCTTATAAAGCTTTATGCTATGAGCAACAAGGTCAATTAGCAAAAGCTTTAGAGGAAGCTAAAATCGGTGTTGATATAGTCGAACATTTTATCGATACACCTTATAAGCAATTTATAAATAACACATATGAAAAGCTAAAAAAGAAAGCAGATGGGCGTTAGCGCCATCTGCTTTTTAGTTTCCTTTTTCATCAGCTATACAAGCCTATTCAACATTTAATTTTTCTGTATTCCTTATACTTACTATACCATTTCTTAAAGCGTTCCCATGCTTCATCAAAGTCAGGTTGGATGATTGAAATTTGCACCCATCCACGCTCTTTTAAATACGTACTTTCATAGTGTAAATGGAAACCATTCATCGCTGCAGCATCTGCCATACTCGTTAAAGATTCGTCTGCTTTCAATGTGACGATCATTGGATAGCCTTCAGTTGTTAAGAAAGTAAAGTCGCCATCTGTAGCTGCCTGTTGTAATTTTTTATATCGTGTTTGCAATAAATCGTAGCGATTTCCTTCAGTATAGGCTAATAGCGCGTTGTTAAAACTCTCCATCAACTGCGCTGGATAAGTAAATGGAATATTATGATTAGAATAATTGCCTAAATCAATATACGATGGAAGTTGCTCATTTTTTGCAATAACATGATTTGAAAATACTACGGCTATACCACTCATTGTGCCGACTGCTTTACCACTAACCGCTGTTGCTATAAATACCTTCTCCATTGAAAAGCGATATGTTCCAAAAGAACTTACACAATCCGTACAAAGTTTCACATTATATATCTCGCATAAACTTTGTACCATCTCTAGATTATTTAACATTCCAGTAGATGTTTCACCATGAGCCATTAACAGCCACTCAAAATCAGACTGTTTTAAAATACTATCTAATTCTGCTTCGTTAAAAGATTGGCCCCAATCATAACGTAGCCAATCATGTTCTAAATGCCAACGCTCTGCTTGCTTTTGCAAGCGCTCACCAAAGGCACCGTTTGTAACAATCAATCCTCTTCCAGAGAGTTTAGTAAGCTGCGCAATCATTGCCTCATTCGCCAATGTGCCACTTCCTAACAGCAAGTGTGCATAACGCGCTCCGCTAAGTACTTCCAGTTTACTTCGCACCTGTCCGATTGTTCTAGAAAAAGAATAGGAACGATGTGATACAGGCGTTTTTAGTAAGGGTGCTTGAATGTCCTCTGTCAGTTGGACTGGCCCTGGATAAAAGGAGTAACGTCGTTGTTTAAAACGACCTGCTAACGATTTCTCATAGCGCTCTGTCGTTAATACCATCGGGATAAATTTTGCATCATCTGTCCCAACTGGCTCTGAAAATGCCTCAAAACCCATTTGCATATACAATTTTTCTTCGCGTACAGTACCAGAGATAACTGCAGCGCCATAGCCATTTTCATAAGCATAGTCGATTAGAGCTCGTGTCAGCATAAAAAAGACACGTCCATTACGATGCTCCTTCTTAACAGCTAACAATCGTACCTCACAAAGCTTCCCTAATAAAGCATCTGCAGGTAATAACTTTTCCACTGGACCAATCTTTTTATCTAAAGAGAAAGGTCGAATATCTCGAAAAGCAACCATACCAACGAGCTCTTCATCCTTCAATACAATTAAGTACATATTTTCATGATGAAAAGCATCCACTCGTCGACCGCTAGGGTTTGGCTCATGCTGAGGGATTTCTTCTACAAATGTTTCGTAGTTAAGTTTGGCGATTTCATCAAATTCATGTTCTGTTTGCGCAATTTTACACCAATACATAGAAAAGCCCCTTTAACGTTTTACTATAATAACGAAATGTTTAAATAGAAGTTTCCATATTAATACTATCAATTACAAAACAGGAATATTTTCTACTACTTTCATTTTATAGCTAAATGGCTACGAAAAAAAGGAGGTAATTCCCCATTTTGTATTATTGTGCAATTAATTCGAAGTCACCTGAATTTGTTCGGGATTTCACGATCGGGTTTCCGTTACCGATTTCGCCCATAATTCGATGTTCTTTTTTCTCTTTAAAAGTCATACCAGAATATATAACTGTCGCATCTCCTGAATCACTCATGAAATCTACACTTAAATTATCTGCCTTGTTTTTCAATATTACTGCTGTATCTCCACTTGCAGTACTAAGCGTTATATTTTCATTCAATGCATTCACTAAAATTGCAATATCACCAGAGCTAGTTTTAGCTGTAATATCCCCAGATAAATAATCCGCTGCTATCTCTCCCGATGTACTATTCATTACTATGCTCTTTGCTTTTACATCCTGTGTGCCTATATCTCCACTAGATGTCGTTAATTTCGCTTCACCATCTACGATAATGCTTTGACCTGTAATATCTCCTGAAGTTGCATCCATTAAAACTTTCTTCGCTTGCATATCTCGAACGCTTATATCCCCACTAGAAGTAGTTAATTCTATGTCACCATCTACAGCAATATTATTCCCAGCAATATCACCTGAAGCGGTATGAATAGCTAACCCTTTTGTAGCAATATCTATAAACGCTACATCACCTGAAGAAGTATTCACTGATATTTTTTCATACGTAGCTTTAGGCAATGCTACTTTTAATTGGACTGACCCTCTATTAAAACTAAAAAATGAGAATGATCTTTTAAATTTCGCTTCAGCTACAATAGTGCGATCAGTTTTCTTTACATCTAAAGAAGCTTTCTTTGCCAAATTAGGATTTGCTTTCCCTGATATAGTGAAAACCGCTTTGTCCCCTTTACTTTCAACGACTTCAATGTCAATCGACGAGCTTAATAACTCAATCGCCTCTATATCTGTTACGTCAATCTCTTCCTCGATAATCGCATTTTTCATTTTCAATCCAGTAAAGTAATAAAAGCCACAAACTATAATTATTGCTATTAAGAATATACTTATCAATACTTTCTTCATTACAGCACCTCTTTCCTTTATTTTACTATATCAAAAAGAAAGATATACCATATCCGACCAGAGACGTATTTAAAAAAGGACGCTAGATGTAAAAAAAGCCTACTCTAAGTAATACTAGAGCAAGCTTTCATTAAGTACATTAAATTTCAGTTAGTTCTTGTGATGTTTCAGTGTTATAAACATCTTTATCTAATTCACCTGTCACACGTGCAGTTGCAACACCTGCAGTCATTGAACCATTTACATTTAACGCTGTACGTCCCATATCAATTAAAGGCTCAACAGAAATTAAAACACCTGCAAGGGCTACTGGTAAATTCATCGCTGATAGGACAAGGATTGCAGCGAACGTTGCACCACCGCCAACACCTGCCACACCAAATGAGCTAACTGCCACTACTGCAATCAATGTTAAAATGAATGATGGCTCTAGTGGGTTAATTCCAACACTTGGTGCGATCATAACAGCAAGCATAGCTGGATAAATACCTGCACACCCATTTTGACCAATTGACAAACCAAACGAACCTGAGAAGTTTGCAATCCCCTCTGAAACACCTAAACGATTTGTCTGCGTTTGAATATTAAGTGGTAATGCACCTGCACTTGATCTTGAAGTGAAGGCAAATAACAATGTCGGCGCCACTTTTTTTACATAAGTGATTGGATTTAAACCTGACGCAGTTACAATCAATAAATGAACAATGAACATAACGAATAACGCTACATATGAAGCGATAACGAATTTACCCATATTGTAGATTGCACTAAAATCTGATGTTGCAACAGTTGCTGCCATAATTGCCAAAATACCGAATGGAGTTAAACGTAAAACGATTTTCACAACACCCATTACTAGAGCATAAATTGCATCAATCCCAACTTTTATTGTATCAGCTGTCTTTTCGTCTTGACGCTTAACTGCTAAATAAGCAAACCCTAGAAACGCTGCGAAAATAACAACTGCAATTGTTGAAGAAGAACGTGCACCTGTTAGATCTAAAAATGGATTAGCAGGCAGTAAATCGATAATTTGTTGTGGTAATGTTTTTTCACTTATATCAGCTGATTTTGCAGCAATATCTTCACCACGTTGCATTTCCGCATCACCTTGTACAATTTGCGATGCATCCAATTGAAAACCTACTGCTGAAGTAATGCCAACTGCCGCAGCAATTGCCGTTGTACCAACTAAGATGAATAAAATAAGTGCAGCCATTTTACCAAAGTTTTTGCCGATAATCACTTTCGTAAACGCTGAAAGTATTGAGATAAACACTAATGGCATTGCTACCATTTGAAGTAATTTTACATATCCCGAGCCAATAATACTAAACCATCCAACGGAATCCACTAATACTTGTGCGTCAACGCCATACGCAAAATGTAAGATTAAACCGTATGCAATCCCTAAACCTAGTCCAGCAAATACCCGCTTTGAAAATGATATATGTTTGCGGTGCATAATAACTAATAAACCAATGAGTAATACAAGTACTACAACATTGAGTAATGTCAATAAAGTATCCATAGTAAATCCTCCTAATAAAGAACAACATAATGATAAATATATAGAATACCATAAACCATTAATACCTATTGGTCAAGTAGGTTTTAAAGAAACTTATAGATGGACTTTATATTCTTCTTTCTTGTAGATTTATAAGATATACTAAAGAAAAGAAATAATGGAAGAAGGTGTAGCGTATGGTTGTAACATTCTTTTCATTTATGGTATCCCTCATCTTATCGTTGAACATCTTATTAGCAATCCCCATTATATTTTTAGAACGACGTGAGCCTTCCTCAACGTGGGCTTGGATATTAGTCCTTTTCTTCTTCCCGGTAGGCGGTTTCATACTTTATTTATTATTAGGTCGAAAATTACGTAAAAAGCACCTTTTCCGTTGGGAAGGTCGCAAGAAAATTGGGATTGAAAAACTAATCGATTATCAAATGGAGGCAATTGAAGATGATACCTTTGAATATCGTTTAGATGATGCAGCTCATTATAAAGACCTTATTTATATGCACCTAAGTACAAATCATGCTGTGCTAACACAAGATAACTCTGTGAGGATTTATTCTGATGGTGCTGAAAAATTTAAAGCTTTGCTAAAAGATATTGAAACCGCAAAAGACCATATCCATATTCAATACTATATTTTCAAAATGGATAACTTGGGAAGACATATCTACAATGAGTTAATAAAAAAAGCAAAGCAAGGGATACAAGTAAGAGTATTATATGATGAAATGGGTTCTAGAGGAGTACACAAGCGGCATTTCAAGGATTTGATAGAGGCCGGTGGTGAGGTGGAAGTATTTTTCCCATCAATTTTACCTCTCATTAACCCCCGTTTGAATTACCGAAATCATCGCAAGCTTGTTATAGTTGATGGTCGAACAGGATACATCGGTGGATTTAATGTCGGTGACGAATATCTTGGATTAAACAAAAAATTCGGCTACTGGCGTGACACACATTTACGTATAGAGGGAAGTTCTGTACATCCACTTCAAACTCGCTTCATTTTAGACTGGAATCAAGCATCTGATAATCAGGATATTGAATATTCCGATCGATACTTCCCTACTTTTTCCCGTAAAGGTGAAGTTGGTTTGCAAATAGTTTCTAGTGGACCTGATTCAGAATGGGAACAAATTAAAATCGGCTATGTAAAACTAATTGGTATGGCTAAGAAGTACGTTTATATTCAAACACCATATTTCATTCCTGATGATAGTTTTATGGATGCAGTGAGAATTGCTTGTTTATCAGGAATTGATGTGCGTATTATGATTCCTAACAAACCTGATCATATGTTTGTTTACTGGGCAACCTATTCATATATTGGTCAACTCATTAAAGCTGGGGCTAAAATCTATATTTATGAAAATGGCTTCTTGCATTCAAAAATGATCGTCATCGATGATGAAGCCTCTACAGTAGGTACGGCTAATATTGACTTCCGTAGCTTTAAATTGAATTTTGAAGTGAATGCATTTATCTATGATCGAGAAACTTCCCATCAATTAGCAGAACTGTTTGAGCAAGATATGCAGTTAAGTACCGAATTAACACCCGAAAAATACGCTAATCGCTCTCGAATGATTAAAATGAAAGAATCAATATCTCGGTTGCTATCACCAATTTTATAAACAATAAAAGCCTTCTGAATTTATGTTCAGAAGGCTTTCCTAATATATAGTATTTTATTTTTCGATTTCTAAGTATTCTTCTAATGTACTTTTATTATTATAGATATCTTTAGCAATATCTTTACCTACGTAACGGAAATGCCATGATTCATGCATATAACCTGTGACATTTTCTTTTCCTTTGGGATAGCGCATGATGAAACCATATTTATGGGCATTTTTTGCAAGCCATTTCCCTGCTTCAGTTTTCCCAAAACCTTCATCTGCAAAAAACTGTTCACTTCCTACCTCACCGATATCAAAAGCTAACCCTGTTTGATGTTCAGAATAACCCGGACGAGCACTATATGTATCTGCTGCTTCTTTGCCATCCCTATTTACATAATTCGCATACAACTCAACTTGACGATCATAAGAACGATAAGTACTAAAAGCATTAAAAGTATATCCTTCAAGAATTCCTGCAGCATTTAATTCTTCAAAAGCTGCACGTGCTTCAGGATCTTCACCTGGAGCAAAATCAGCAGGTAAAGGATACCTTTTACTTGCGATT
This sequence comes from Viridibacillus arenosi, assembly GCF_001955655.1. Lineage (GTDB taxonomy): Bacteria > Bacillota > Bacilli > Bacillales_A > Planococcaceae > Viridibacillus > Viridibacillus arenosi. The sequence continues at coordinate 30,847 of NZ_MSPW01000005.1, forward strand.
AACAGATCGCTTATATACGTTGCTTCTTTAGGAAGTTCTTGTCCAACAATATATCCACCAGCATCACGTACTACTTCTTGCTCATTTTTTTTTGGATTTTGCGTTTCTAAACTCTCTTTAGAATCCACATCCTCTTGGAATGTTTCAGTTGTTTTTGATGATTGTTCATCCTTATTTTCAGCATCTTTATTCCCACAACCTGACATTATTAGCGCAAAAACCGCAAATGAAGCCATCATCTTAAATGGAAATTCGATATGGTTATTTTTACTCATTACAAATCGATACCTATCCTTCTTTTGTATATTTCCTATCATTTATTAGTAATTCTAATGAATCACCAATTACCAATTCTCTTTTATATAGACGCTATGTAAGCTTTAATGTTTCATTTAACAATAAAAACGATATCTAGCAATCGCAAGATACCGTTTCATAGTAAGGTTACATGAAGTTAACTACTAAAATCGCTAACGTAGCTACACCGAAGAAAATAGACATTCCTCTCATCCATTTAGCCTCTTTTTCAAAACCTTTTTCCTTAAAATCTTTTGCTCTAAATGCATTTGTCACCGTGAACATTAATGTCATGAACAGTATAGCCACATTAAAATTCTGTTTAATGATGAAATATAGCGCCAGTAAACTTGTAATGACAACAAGCACACCCGTAATATGTTTTGCTTTCAAAGTGTTTTCCTCCAAAAAAATCGGGACACTATCTGCCCCGATCACTGTATTACTATTCTGCTGTTTTTTCCGGATGTTGCGAATAGAACTTACGACCAAGATATGTTTGGAATATTAAAATCGCACCGCTGACAGACCAATAAAGTGGTAATGCTGCCATACTAGAGAATGAGATGAACATAATCATAATTGGTGAAATATACATCATCAATTTCATTTGCGACTTTTGCTGTTCAGGAACAGTCCATAATGATACTTGTGCTTGAACGAAATAAATCACACCAGCAACTAATGTCATAATAATATCCGGTGAACCTAAGCTAAACCATAAGAATTTATGGGCTTGAACCTCAGTTGAATAAAGGATTGCATAATAAAGACCCATGATAATTGGCATTTGTATCACTACTGGTAAACAACCCATATTCAATGGATTGACTCCATGTTTACGATATAGACCCATCATTTCTTGTTGCAATGCCATTTGTTCTTCTTTTGTTTTTGCTGCTTTTAATTTCTTTTGGATATCATCCATTTCAGGTTTTAACTTATCCATTTTCGTCTTCATACCTTGTTGATGCTTATAGTTTTTAAGCATAAACGGCATTAAGATAAGTCGAATAAGAACCGTAATTAAGATGATTGCCAATCCGTAACTATCTGTAAATAACGTATTTCCAAAGAAATCTAAAACAAATTCCATTGGTTTTACGAACAAACTATAAAAAAAGCCTTCTTGGTTTTTCACTGAATCACAACCAGCTAGCACAAATGGCACTAAACCAAGCATTGAGAGTAACCCAAGTTTCTTCTTCAATTTTCTCACCTACAATTTCTCAAACTATAGTGAAGTATACCTTAAATATATAGTACTTTTCAAATCAAAGAAGAAGTAAACTATCATTATTTTCAAATATTTCGGTCTGGCAGTTGGAAACGAAAGTATTCATGATTTGGTTGATCTCTAAAGTGCTTAGGAGTCAGCCCCACATACTTCTTGAAAATACGTGTATAGTAGCTCTGGTTACAGAAGTGAAATTGCTCTGAAATATCTGAAATACTTTTATTTGTATGCCTTAAATAATACTGCGATTCCTCTACACGTCTTACGTTCAAATACTCTACCAATGTAATTCCCACATGCTCCTTAAAGATACGCGACAGATGGCTTGTACTAATTGTAAAGTACAAAGCAATATCTTCTACTGATAAGTCTGTCTCCACCTCATCATCGATAAACATAATGACTTTATTGACGGTTTGATGCTTGTAAGAAGGTTGTTTTCTTTCAGAAATCACATAAATATAGAACTCTATTAAATCATCCGCAAACTGCAAAAATTCTGCATCATTCATACGTTGATCAATCATCTCAACGCAAGCGGCGTTAAAGGCAAATGCCTTTTTAGATGGTGCCTGGTTTTCAATAAGCCTTCTGGTAACAACTGATGAAAGTACAACAAAATAATGCCTGATTGCTCTGAAAAAATGCTTCCCAGACCGCTCTGATAGTATATCGATTAGACGACGCAAAGATTCCTTAGAAGCTTCAGCCTCTAATTGATAAATCTCTCTCAACAATTGGGATTCAATTTCAAAAAATCTTTCAATACCCTCATAACGGTTCATCGTTTCAATCTCTTGGAAATACCTCTTTGAAATAGCTTCTGAAATAGAATATTGGTGTTGTAGCATATACTCCCCATCTTTCTACAATATGCGCATGTTTTATAATAGACTTTAAATAACTATATAACGAAAATGGTAATATGAAAATAGTTTTATGCCTTTCTAAGCAAAATTTGTAAAAAAAGATATTATAGGTCGTTATTCTCACTAATTTTACAGGTGATTTATATATATTATACATAATTTATCCATAAATAATAATTAAAGGGCATCTTTTTTGTTCATGTTGGAAAGTAAACTACAATTCTTTACAAACTCTTATGACAAAACTATAGTATCAACCATGCAAAGCATGTACCTTTTGTTTCACCCTTAATTCATTAAATTATTTTTCAATATTAAAACGATTCTATTTACTTAAATTCCACTTTAAACTATAGTAAAATGTTAGGAAAGTACTTAAGAATGGAAAGAAACGAGGTAAGGATTTATGGATCCACGATCTATCGAGGAATTGATACAGATTATTAAGGAGTTTTTCCCTGATAACACTTCTATCGTTATTTCAGATACTGAAGAATACTTATATTATCAGCCAAGCAAAAAAGTTGATTTAAAAATCAAACCGGGTGATTTAATCCCTGAAGGTTCAGCAACACACCAAGCTCTTCGTTACGGACAAAAAATTAATTCATTTATCGAACCTGAAGTGTTCGGCGTTCCTTACTATGGAATGAGTATTCCGTTAATGGAAGAAGGGGAAACCAAAGGGGCTATTACAGCTATTTTTCCACAAAAGCCATCTCCTTTCCTTACAAACTACATTACGATTAAAATCGATGATTGTTGGTACCCTGTCAAACATAAAGAGGTTATCTATTTAGAAACTCAACTACGCAAGACTTTTGTGAAAACAATGCACAAAGAAGGCTACCACCGTTTGAATTTAAGTGATCTAGAGCTTTTCTTATCGCCGGACTCTTTCATCCGTTGCCATCGTTCATACATTGTTAATATCGATTTTATTGAAGAAATCCAACCAGATTCTCATTCAACCTTCTTATTAATTATGAAAGATGGGACAAGAATTCCTGTTAGTCAACGTTACGCAAGCTATTTCCGACGTTCACTGGGATTCTAAGTAAATATAAGAAAAAGCTGTCTTTTAAGACGGCTTTTTCTCGTTTTTGCGTTTTTTTTCTCGTTCACGCTATTTTTAAGCCTTTTCATGCTTTTTTCGAGCAAATGTGACAATTCGATGATAATATAAAAAATAGGTATAATCTTCATTCCTGGCTATTTTATAGAAATAGAAATTTCATGTGATAATGATTAAAAAGCATTCATTAAGCAGAGAGGATGATAGTAATGACAGTAAAAATCGAAGAAAGACTTCGTCATGCAGAACTTGCGAAAAAAGTAATTACAGCTGAGGAGGCTGCATCTTTCATTCAAGATGGTATGGCACTAGGTTTAAGTGGCTTCACACGTTCAGGGGATGCAAAAGCAGTACCAATGGCTTTAGTAGAGCGTTCTAAAAACGAAAAGTTCAAAGTTGATGTATATACAGGTGCATCTCTAGGATCTGATATCGATACTATCATGTCTGATGCTGGTATTATTGGTAAACGCGTACCTTTCCAATCTGATAGCGCTATGCGTGGTCACATTAACAATGGTGACATGTACTATATCGATCAACATTTATCTATTACTGCTGAGTACTTACGTCAAGGCGCTATGAAAGGCGTAGACGTAGCTATCATTGAAGCAGTAGCAATTACTGAAGATGGTATGTTAATCCCAACTACTTCTGTTGGTAACTCACCAATTTTCGTTAAAACTGCAGATAAAGTAATTATCGAGTTAAACCTTGCTTCTTATCCAGCTCTTGAAGGTATGCACGATATCTATATTCCAGATAACCAAGGTGAACGTGGTCCAATTCCATTGTTAAATGCTTCTGACCGTATTGGTACAATCGGTATTCCTTTGGATTTAGATAAAGTTGCTGGTATTGTAATTACAAATCAAGAAGACTCTGAATCTGCAATCGTACCACCAGATGCTGAAACAGACCAAATTGCTTCACACTTACTTGGTTTCTTACGTAATGAAATCAAAGAAGGCCGTCTAACTGAAGAACTTGCTCCAATGCAATCTGGTGTTGGTTCAGTTGCAAACGCTGTACTCCACGGTATGTTAGATTCTGAATTCAAAGATTTAGAGGTTTACTCTGAAGTTTTACAAGATGCTGTATTCGACTTAATCGATGCTGGTAAAGTAAAATTTGCTAGTGGTTGCTCTACAACACTTTCTCAAGAGAAAATGGAATCTGTTTATCACAATTTAGAAAAATACAAAGAAAAAGTATTATTACGTCCACAAGAGATTTCTAACCATCCAGAACTAATCCGTCGTATGGGGTTAATCGCGATTAACACTGCTCTTGAGCTTGATATCTACGGAAACGTAAACTCAACTCACGTAAGCGGAACTAAAATGATGAATGGTATCGGTGGATCAGGAGACTTTACACGTAATTCCCGTGTATCTATCTTCGTTACTAAATCATACGCTAAAGGCGGCAAAATTTCTTCAGTAGTACCATTCGTATCTCACGTTGACCATACAGAACATGACGTAGATGTAATTGTAACTGAACAAGGTTATGCTGATTTACGCGGACTTGCTCCTCGTGAACGTGCAGCACTAATTATTGAAAACTGTGCTCACCCTAAATTCAAATCTGCATTAAATGCATATGTAGAAGAAGCAAATGCACGTGGAGGACAAACTCCTCATGTATTAGAAAAGGCTTTTGAATTCCATACAAACCTTGCTAAATACGGTCAAATGTTAACTCCAGAACTTGAAGAAGTAAAATAATTCAGTTCTAAATGGCTTACTATAAGAGGTTGTTCAAATCTTTAAGATTTCGAAGATTTGGGCTCCTCTTTTTTTTGTATACATTGATCCTAAAAAATAAAGCCAACCGTAAATCAATTACGGTTGGCTTTTAAATTATTTTTTTTTATCATCTGCAGGTTGTTCTGGATCATCGAAAGAATCATCTTGTCCATCATCCTGCACCTCTGCATTGTAATATTGAACGCTTGTTAGCGCACCTTCATCTACCATTCTAGAATCACCCTCGTCATAAGGGTTTGGGTGTCCTGCTTCAGTTAGCTCAGAATAATTGTGTTTCTGTGCTTCAATAAATGAATTAACTTTTACCTTCGTATTATTAAATGCAACTACCGCTTTATCACGGTTTTCTTTTTTTCGGAAATATGCATATGCACCTGCTGCTATACCAGCTATAACTAGAGATTTACCTTTTGCCATTGAACATCATTCCTTCCAATATTTTGTTTCATCATACTATGTTATTTACCTATTATCCAAATAACTAAACATGACATTTCAATTCACTTTAAAAAAACACTATTTTTTTCGTTTACAAACCATATCAATATGAGGCAAACATTCCATAATGTATTCCTCTGAAACAGCCTCAAATCCAAAAGCACCATAGAACTTTTGTAAATAGGCTTGAGCTTCTATAAATAGGTCAGCTTCAGGCCAATTACGTTCTAGAATTGCCATTACTCTTTTTATGAGTTCTTGTGCTAGCCCTGTACCTCTGGCTTCTGGTAAAACGATCACTCGTCCTAATGAAGCCATTTCGAATTTTTCGCCTGGTGGTACAACTCGTGCATAAGCAATTAGTTTTCCATCTTTTTCATATGTTACATGTACACAATTTTGATCATGGTCATCCAGATCTGCATAATATGCCTTTTGTTCAACTACAAATACGTTTATGCGCAATTGTAGTATGCGGTATAGATCCGTTGTTGTTAACTCTTCAAATGTCTGTTCTTTCCATGCCATTATATATCACTCCTTAGTATTCATTATTTCACATTTTCTATACCTTTTCGACCCGAATACTGCTAAGTAAATAAAAAAATCGGACAATTTTGAAATAGGTTCAAGAATAGTTCACATAGCTTTTTCCCACCATTTCCAAAAATAATTTAGAGTTCTCTAAGAATATTACACCCAGAGATAATTAATATTATTTTCCACCTTATGCCTACAATAATAAACGTATTTATAGTACTCTCTTCTTGATTAATGGCCATTAATAGATAAGTCGTACATTTCATTTGCGAAAAAAATTCGAACACTGTATATTTAAATAAGTAAGTGAACACTTACTAACTTTTTCTTAAGGGAGAGATTTTATCATGGCAGAACGCGTAGTAGTCATTACAGGGGCAGGTAGTGGAATTGGTCGCTCAACAGCAATTAAATTTGCAAGTAAAGGGGACAAAGTAGTTGTAGCCGATTTCAACGAAAAAGGTGGACAAGAAACTGTTGATATGATTAAAGCTGAAAATGGCGAAGCTACTTTTGTAAAAGTTGACGTTTCTAAATTCGACCAAGTAGAGGCAATGGTAGAAAAAACTGTAGAGCTGTATGGCTCTTTAGATGTGGTATTTAACAATGCAGGAATTGGTAAAATTATTCCATTCTTAGATTATACAGTAGAAGATTATGAACGCGTTATTGGTGTTAATCAGCATGGTGTATTCTACGGCATGCTAGCAGCTGGTCGTAAAATGCGTGACCTTAATATTAAAGGTGTAATTATCAACACAGCTTCGGTATTTGGATATCTATCAAATCAATATACATTTGCTTACCAAGCATCCAAAGGTGCCGTACGTATGATGTGTCAAACAGGTGCACTTGAATTAGCACCATATGGTATTCGTGTTGTAGGTGTTGCTCCAGGAACTGTTGATACTCCAATCGTACAAGGTTACAAGGATGCTGGTCTAACTGATAAATTAAAAGGTAATCAAATGCGCGGTGATTTAATCAAACCTGAAGCTATTGCCAATGCCGTTTATCTGCTATCATTGGAAGAAGCAGATGTTATTAACGGAAGTGTGGTAATGCTTGATGACGGATACGCATCATTCAAATAAACAAACAAAAGGTGCTTTAACAAAGCAGAAAATTATAGTAGAAGCGAGAAACCTTTTTTATAAACAAGGCTTTGATGCTACTTCTACGTCCCAAATTGCTAAAACAGTCGGTGTTTCAGAAGCTGCATTGTATAAACATTTTAAAGGTAAGATGGCACTATTACTTGCAACAGTAGAACCTGCACGTTCATATGACAAAGAGGAAAGTTATTATGCTATCCTTTCTAATATAGATTTAATAAGTGCTTGGACTGATCAAATAATAGCGACAGTTTTCCATAATCGTCCTCAGTATTCAATTATTTTCTCAGAGTCTCCAAGACATCCTGAACTATCCGAAAACTATATTCGGCACATTCATCAACTAACAAATGCCGATAAAGAGTTGTTAAAACGTATGGATGAAGGAAAGTTACCAAAGCTCGACCTTATTCTCTTTCAAGTAGGCTTGATTGGTTCATTTCTTGCAATGCTAACGCATAAAAGTATTTACGAACCCAATCTTAACCTACAAGAAATACCTGAAGATATTCACCATATACTTTTGAGCATAGTAGAAGGGAAACTGTTTCAACAATAAATAAAAAGAGCTCTCAGTTTTTTACTGAGGGCTCTTTTGTCCTATTCATTTACATAAAAAGTATCAATTTCTTCAACTTTTGGTTTTCTTACAAAGCTCATAATTGCTGCAATATAAAATAGAATTGCTGTTAGCGATACAATTCCTGCACATACACCTGCTAATATAAAGAAAGTGCCTGCTACATTTTGTTTATCACTTTTTCTAATATACACAACACCTAAAATGCCCAACACAAGCGATACTACTAATAGAGCAACGCCAAGCCATCCAAATGCATTTATGTAAGTTGGCATATTCTCGATGAAAGTAGTTACCGCTTCAATCTCTCCTGAAGTTAAATTCGGATCATTCTGCACATCTGACAATACTTCATCTGTGAATGTTGAATCATTCGCAAATGTTGAGATACCGAACATCATTATAGCAAGAGCAATAATTACAATTACATTTAAAACAGAACCAATAATACCTAAAGCCAATTCTCCAGTTCTCTTCATCTAATCACCTCTTAATTATCATTTCTACTTACTATACGGTTTTCCTTTAAATTGGTTTCACTTTTATTAAAAACAGCCCACTAAATATTCAGTGAGCTGTTTCGTTAAACCTAATATTTAATTGTATGAAAGTAATTATACTTTAATGTCATCATATGCGTTTGATTTTTCAAAAGCGGCTACTACATACGTGCAAACAGCTTCAATCTTGAAATCTTTTTCTCTAGCATAATCAGCTGCACGATCTAATAGTTTTTTAGCAACACCTTGTCCACGTAATTTTTCAGACACAAATGTATGGTCAACAACCATAATATCCCCTAATTTCGTCCAACAAATTTCCGCTAATAGTTCATCATTTTCTTTGTACTCAAAAGCGAATTCTTCGTTGCCACGATTATTTAATTGAAATTCCATATTACACACCCCTTTTTTAATTTAGTGTAGCACAATTTATTCTGACAGTGTTAGCGGTCGCAATTTCGCTTCAATTTTTTCACGTTGAGGCTCTAAGAATGGTGGCAATGCTAATTGTTCTCCTAAAGTTTCAAGAGGTTCATCTGATGTAAAGCCCGGCTCATCTGTTGCTAATTCAAATAATATACCGTTTGGTTCACGGAAATAAATTGACCGGAAATAAAAGCGGTCTACTTTGCCTGAAGTATGTAAACCATGCTCTCTCAATTTATCTTCCCATAAATCATATTCTTCAAAAGCATTTACTCGGAAAGCGACATGATGTACGCTTCCTCTACCTGGACGTTCACGTGGAAGGTCTGGTCGTTCTTCAATATGCACTTCAGCACCTGCACCACCCTCACCTGTCGTATAGACAATAATATCTGGCATATTAGGTATTGCTGATGCATATGTTCCCACTTTTTCAAACCCCAAAACTTTCGATAATACGGTTTCAGTTGGCGTTGCCATATGGACAGTTAATGTTACAGGTCCTAACCCAACTATCGCATACTCTGCTGGTATATCCGTTTCTGTCCATGCTTTTCCATAAGGTACACCTTTCCCATTATCTACTACAAGCATTAATCGTGAGCCTTCAAAATCACGAAATGTTAGCGTTTGGCGACCGAAGCGCTCCAGTACCTCATCATGCTCTACATCTAATTCTTTAAAGCGATTCAACCAATATTGTAATGCTTCTTTAGATTTTAATCGAAAAGCTGTGTTGTTAATACTTGAAACACCAGGATAAGTACGACCTGCTACTGGAATATCGAAATACGTCATATCTGATCCAGGTGTACCGACTGCATCTGCGTAAAATAAATGATATGAAGATGTATCGTCTTGGTTAACGGTCTTTTTCACAAGACGCATCCCTAAAATTTTTGTAAAAAAATGATGGTTTTTTTCTGCGCTAGCTGTAATTGCTGAAACATGGTGAATTCCTGCTAAATGTAATGACATATCAAATGCCTCCTATTATATAAAAAATCCCTTTAAATATATCTCGAATTCGAGATATTTATTAAACACATATTATCACTCTAATATTTCTATTGCAATTACAATGCTCAGTTAATTTTCCACCACACAAAAAGACTACTCCATACCTTTGGTACGGAGTAGTCTTTTAAAATGGCATTATCAGCACTTAGTTAAAAATACCACTAATGCCGTCCATTATTTTTTGGAAAAAGTTTTTTACACTTGCCCAGAAGCCTGTATCACTATTAATGTCTTCTGAAATGCTACCTAGTTTATCTTTTAATGTACTACTTAAGTCTTCTAGTTGACTTCCCCATTTACTAAAATCGATATCTAAGTTACTGATTTTATTCATCAGATCAATTAGTAGTTGGCGATCTTGATCGCTTAAATTAATTTCTAATTTACTAAGTTGTTCGTTTACTATTTTTTCAACGTCTTCTTTTGTTGCTGGTTTTTGTTCTGCAATTTGCTTTTTAATTTCAGTTAATAGTTGGCTTACTTTTTCATCATCAACACCTGATTTTTCTGCTAAGTCCGTTGCGACAGAAAGCTCTTCATTCGCCACATCTGTACGTTCAGTGTCTAACTTTTCGCCAGTTGTCACTTCATATGCTTTATAAATACCTACAAGTGCAGAGTGTCCTGTAACTGCTTTAGGAGCGGCTACTTCTACTACAGCGTCCTCAATACCAGCTGTTAACATAGCATTTGAATACATATCTGATGTTACTTGCGTAATATTTTGTGGTGTTACAATATTAATGACTAATCCTGATCCAGCATCTTTACGCGTAATCTTCGCTGATGAATACATGCGAGAACGTGCATCACCATCTGAGATGTACTTCACTAAATCCGCACCTCTTACTGTAATCTCTTCTACTTCCGCTTCACTTGCTACATCTAGACTTTTCTTTACACTTTCCTTTTCTGTATCTGATAAGTTACCACCGTAAACAACGATTGGCACTCCTAATTTTTCGTTAATACCTTTTGTTGATGAAGTATCAGTTGTGCTTGCAAAGCTATTAGATGGTGCTACAACTGAGGTTGTTAAAAACATGGCCGTTAAGACGGCTAAAAATTTCTTTTTCATCTTTATTTCCTCCTTCATTTACATGTCATTCATATACGTTATTAGAGTCGATTTTTTCTAATGATGCGTGCAAGAACAATTATTAGTAATGAGCCTGCTTTTCGAACAGATTCTTTCTAGGTAATCTGAGCATGTAACTACATCATTACATTATTTAGATGGCAATTGCTGTATACTATAATTTTATTTATTTTCTCACCTCTATTTATTAATACGAAAAAAAGGAGCAAAAAGTTTCTGAAAGTATGGAAACTTTCTACTTTTGCTCCATCAATTTTATTCTTTAATTTCTGTCCAGCCATCTACTTGTGTAATTCGACCGGCTTTCATTAATGTTCCTAAAGCACGTTTAAATGATGCTTTACTCATATGGAACATCTCTTTAATTTCCTCCGGTGACGATTTATCTCCAAATGGCATTTTACCGCCAATTTCTTGTAAGTAAGCGAAGATTTTTTCAGCGTCATCCGATAGGCGTTCGTACTTACGTGGTAACATTGAAGCGTTAATCGTACCATCTTCTTTCACTTCAATTACACGTACTGAGATATCTGCACCAAGGCGAGGCTCTGCATTACGCTCTGATTCGTGTACGAAAATACGATAAGGTTTGTCTACGCCAATAAGAAAAGTTCCAACTGGCAATAAACGATACGGACGAGCGATAATATTTTGGTTGAAAAGTTCTGGTTCTGCATCTTCGTACATTTCCAATACCTTTTCTTCTGTAGCAAGGCGTCCGAATAAACCTCCATCACGGTCTGTGCGTAACGTGATGAATAAATGGTTACCTGGTTCAGGCCATAGTGGCTTAAGCTTCGGTAAATCTTCCGCTGGTACTAATACTTCTCTTGAAGTACCAATATCAACATAAGCACCATCACGATCTTTTACATGTAATACGCGTGCCCAGCCGTATTCATCTTTATTAATATGAGGGATAGCCGTTGTAGCGGATAGATTTCCTCTACGGTCAGCAAATAAAAACACCTCAATTTTACTATTTAATTCTAAAGGCTCCGTTACTTCCGAAATATTGAGTGGAATATCAACATAATCATTAGTAAGAATATACTTTGATTCTTGTTTTTCTTTCACAAATAATTTAACGATATCGCCTGATTGTAATTCTGCCATACATCTAGCTCCCTTCATATGACATATCATTCACTTTGCTGAGTTTTTAAATCCTCAAGCTGTTGAATAAATGTAGGATTTTCTTCCATAACTTGTATTAAATCTGCAATGCGGTCTATGGAATTCCAACTCAAATGATGCTCTATTCCTTCAACATCATTGTAAATTCGTTCTTCATCTACACCAATTAGCCTTAAAAAATTCTCTAGTAGATCATGTCGTTCTACTAAACGCTTGCCTAGCTTAGAGCCTTTAGGGGTCAACATGAGGCCTCTATAACGTTCGTACACTAAGTATCCATCTTTATCAAGCTTCTGAACCATTTTGGTAACAGAGGAAGGAAGAACTGACAATGCTTCAGCGATATCCGATACGCGTGCATAGCCTTTTTGATCAATTAATAAATATATTTGTTCGATGTGGTCTTCCATACTCGGTGTCGGCATCTCATGTCCCTCTCTTTCCATATCCTACTCTATAGTTTACTACAAGGACTAATAAAACGTAACCTATAACAGTAAAAGCTCGTACCTATTACAGAGGATTGTTCTTTTAATGTCCAGATTTATGGCTGACAATGTGAATAGCATGAATGATTTGTTTATTAATTTGCTCGATACTATCTGGTGTTTTTAAGATAGCATATACTTTCTCACGCTCTTCTTTTGTTGTCACAAAATGATTATCTAAATGATTTAACGTAATAGCACAAATATCTAATTCGCATTTTTGGCAGCGACAAAATGTTGGATAGTCAGGACCATGAATGGTGAAAGACACCAATCCTCGCACGATTTCTTCTGTTACGTTCAACAATTGTACTTCTTCTGTAACTGGCGAGGGTTTCATTTGTTCCGTCATATTATCTCTCCTTCAATTACTTCCGACAATTCCCTTATGTTTAGGTTTTTTTAAAAGGGGAATTGTTTATGCATAACAACAAAAGGGGTGTTCCTAATGGGGAAACTGCTATGGTGGATTATAAGTATTTTAATCGTATTTTGGTTATTGGGTTTACTTTTTAAAATTGGTGGCGGTCTCATCCACATTATCTTAGTTCTTGCAGGTATTCTGTTCTTCGTTCAGTTACTGGCAGGAAGGAAATCATTATAACATTCGAATGCCAATGCGTAAACGCATTGGCATTCGGTTTTTTATTGTGTTTTCGCGTATATACAAGTATCTCGCAATGCTTTACCGTTAGCAGAAAGCGAATCATTTTTAAAAATGCCTTCTAACTCATAATGTGCTCGTTCAGCAACAGCTCGACTACGAATATTTTCAGTATCACAACGAATTTCTATACGTGCTGCGTGTAACTCTTCAAAAGCAAATTGTGTAATTCGCTCGACTGCTTCTGTCATATAACCTTTACCTTCATGACGTACATCTAACCAATAGCCAATTTCAAATTTCGGAATATCCCAATCAATTTTGTGCAAACCAGAACTTCCTATAAATTCTCCTGTTTCTTTCAAGAATATATGCAATCTCAATTCTTTTCTAGCTAAAAAATCTGCAATAGCTAGCCGAATATTCTCTCTTGTTTCTTCAGACTTAGGCAAAGTTTGCGCCCATTGCATGTACTGTTTTAATGAACTTGCTGATTGAATAATCGAATCCCAAACTACTTCGGCATCTTCCATAAGTGGCATACGTATAATCAATCTTTCTGAATTAAATGAGTTAGGGAAATCCCAGTTTTTTTCGAAACGAACTTCCTCTTTCATTTTTTCGTCGTCCCAACTAACAGGCGTTGTTTTGCCTTCTAAAAAGTCTTCACGAGTGATGCCATATGTGACCGCATCGTAATATGCATACTCTTTTGGCACGAACCATGCTTGTCTTAAATGTGCTTCTTTTAAGAAACCAGCTCGCTCAAACGTTTTACGCATAGGAAAGTTATCTTGTCGTGTATGCCCTTCAAGGCGAATTTTCTTTTCTGGCATACGAAATACATAATCTGATATAAGCTTTAATGCAACAGTACCATGCCCTAATCCTCGCCAATTCTCCGCAATACGTAAGTCAAAAAGAGGTATTTCATCTTGTAGATCATAGATTTTCACCATACCTACCTTTTCACCTTCATCGCTTTCCAACCAGAACGTCTTTACCTCTTCTGATTCGTAACCACCCTCATCAATCGCCTTTTCAATTAGTTCACGACCAGGATGAGAATTGACGTGATATGGCCACGTATTCATCGTCATAAAATGAATTAACTGCTCCTGTTCCTCCATTGTCCACTCTATTAGTTTCACAACACTCGACCTCCGATTACACGATACCGTTATTTCTGCATGCGCATTAAACGTAACGAATTTAATACTACTAGTAGGGTTGCACCCATATCTGCAAAGATAGCAATCCAGAGTGTCAACCATCCTGGAATTATTAGAAGTAATGCTATCAATTTTAGCCCTAATGCAAACATAATATTTTCTTTAACAATTCGCAACGTTTTTCGACTAAGTCTTATCGTATATGGCAACTTTTCGAGGTCATCAGCCATTAATGCGACATCCGCTGTCTCTAATGCCGTATCTGTACCAGCACCACCCATCGCAATACCAACTGTTGCATTCGCTAAAGCAGGAGCATCATTTATACCATCACCTACCATAGCAACAGAACCATACTGTGACTGTAATTCCTTCATTGCCTGTAGTTTATCTTCAGGTAATAGTCCAGCACGAATATCTGTTAACTGCAGCTCCTGTGCTATAGCTCGAGCTGTGGGCTCTGCATCACCAGTTAACATAACAGTATGTGCAATACCATTGGCGCGAAGTTTTTGAATGACACTTACACTATTACTACGAACTTTATCTGCAATTGCTATAGAGCCAAGGAAAGTTTCCCCAGACATTGCAGCAATGACAGATTTCCCCTCTTTTTGAAGGTTGATAATCGCAGATTTCATAGCTTTAGGAACATTTACGGTTTCTTGAATCCATGTTAAACTCCCAACAGAAATACGTACACCTTCTATTTCTGCATACGCTCCCTTACCTGTCACAGATTGGAATTGCTCAGCAACTGTTGGTTGTATCTTATGTTCTTTAGCATGTTGTAAAATCGCTCGAGCTAATGGATGCTGAGATGACTGTTCCACTGCAGCTACTAAACGAATCAAAGTTTCTTCAGTTATATGTTCCGCTACTAATACATTTGTTACTTCAGGAACACCATTCGTTAATGTACCTGTTTTATCAAACGCAATGGCTTTTATACGCCCAAGTTGCTCTAGATAAACTCCACCTTTTATGAGCACTCCTTGTCTTGCTGCGTTTCCAATTGCTGTGACGATAGCCACTGGGGTTGAAATAACAAGTGCACATGGGCAACCCACTACTAAAACCGCTAATCCTTGATATATCCAGTGATTCCAATCCCCCAAAAATAGTGGTGTTATAAAAGCCACTAATAAAGCGATTAAAATAATCAGTGGTGTGTAATATTTTGCAAACTGATCTACAAACTTTTGGGCAGGAGCTTTTTCTGCCTGGGCTTCTTCTACTAAATGAATAATTTTCGCAATCGTTGTATCTTTTACATGCTTCGTAACAACGATTTCTAACGCGCCTTCTTCGTTCAATGTTCCAGCAAATACTTCGTCACCTGTTTCTTTCTTCACTGGAATGGATTCACCCGTAATTGGAGCTTGGTTAACACTTGAAATACCACTTTGTACTTTACCGTCCATGGCAATCTTTTGACCGGGTTTAACAATTAAAATATCACCAATTAGAATGTCCTCTGTAGCAAGTTCTACTAATTGATTTCCTCTGCGTATCATTGCAGTTGCTGGTGCAATATCCATCAAACTACTAATTGACTGTCTAGCTTTATTCATTGAATACGCTTCTAACGCCTCGCTAACAGCAAATAAAAAGACAACAACTGCCCCTTCTTGCCATTCACCTATTATTGCAGCTCCAATAATGGCAATCGTCATTAACGTTTTCATATCAAATTCTAACCGGATTAAATTTTTAAATCCTGTTTTAAAAATATCATATCCACCAATCACTATTGCTAATAAAAATAGCGCAATTGCTGGTAAATAATCATCGCCTTTAAACGTTGCTGTTAAATACCCTGCTAAAACGAATACTAACGAAATACCAGCTAAGATATTTTCTTTCTTTTTAAAAAAGGGAGTGTTCTTCTCAACCCTTCTGTCATCTGCGCGTTTAACTTTTATGCCATCAAAGGCCCCCGCTTCTTCAAGTTGCTCTATTGATGCTTCTCCTATTACAGTGAGCTTAGCTGCTCCAAAATTCAATTGTACTTCTTCTACTGTAGAGATATTTTGAATGTTTTTTTCAAACTTTTTTGCACAACTTGCACAAGATAAATTCTGCAATCGATATTCCTGTTGCTCACTTTTCTTCAATGCAATCCCCTTCTTTCGAATGTTCATAAGCAATTTTCACAAGCTGTTCAACATGGTCATCCGCAAGTTCATAATAAATTAGTTTCCCCTTGCGATGCGATTTTGCTAATGCATTATCACGTAAATAGCGTAAATGATGTGAAGCTGTGGCTGTGGATGAACCAATAATGGCTGCTACATCACAGACACACAACGATTTTTCAATTGTTAATGCGTATAGAATCTTTAATCGTGTTTCATCTGAAAATGCTTTAAAGAATTGGGCTAATTTCTGCAATTCAGGAATTTGACTTTGTACTCGCTCTACCGCTTCTTCATGTACTTTAGTTACTTCACACATATCTTTTTGCATTTTTTCCCTCCTCATTCAAATATCCATTTGATTGTTGATAACAGTATACATTTTTTACATATATTATTCAAATGTCTGTTTGATTGTTCAAGACACTTTTCTCCATTGTTTATATCCAGAATATTCAATATAATTAATAAAAAGGTTGTTAGGAGGGATTAGTTATGAATAAAGGGCGATGGAATGCTATAACGGATGTTCCAAATGTACATGTTGGTCATGTAACACTACATAAGAAGATTAATGAAGAAGATACAATTTGCACTGGTGTAACAGCCATCTTACCTCATAACCAAAATTCATTTGAACAAAAAGTACCTGCTGCAAGCTTTGTATTAAACGGCTTTGGTAAAACAGCCGGTCTTATACAAATAGAAGAGTTGGGAGTACTAGAATCACCTATCATGCTAACTAACACATTTAGTGTTGGTGCAGTTTTAGAAGGCACTTTGCAGCATATGTTGCAAGAAAATCCGTCAATTGGAGATTCTACTAGTTCACTTAATATTGTTGTTGGAGAGTGTAACGATAGTCATTTAAATAGCATGCGTTTAATGGCAGTTAGACCTGAGCATGCACAAAATGCAATCCAATATGCTGAGAGTGGTCCTGTTCAACAGGGAGCAGTGGGTGCTGGTAAAGGTATGATTTGTTACGGTGTCAAAGGAGGAATTGGTTCCTCTTCTAGAATTGTAGATAACGAAGATCAACCTTATACAGTTGGAGTATTATCCTTAACAAACTTTGGTAATGCCCATGAATGCAAATTCGCGAAATGGCAACAAGAACAAATCGATAAACCAGATGGTTCAGTCATTATCGTTGTCGCTACCAATGCTCCAGTTGATGCACGTCAACTAAAGCGCTTTGCTAAACGTGCTTCCATTGGCTTAGGTAGAACAGGTACACATATCCATAATGGTAGTGGTGATATTATTATCTGCTTTTCAAATGCATATACAATACCACACACATCAAATTCATTTACTGAAGAATATTCAATATTACGTGATGATACAGACGTAATGAATAACCTTTTCCAAGCAGTAATTGAGGCAACTGAAGAATCAATATACCAATCTTTACTACATGCTGAAACGACAACCGGAAGGAAGAATCGCATGATTAGTAAAGGACAATTATAAAAAGGAAGCTTGGCATTTTTGCCGAGCTTCCTTTTGGTATTAAGCGAATATTTGCCAACCAAGCGTTACGAAAACAATTCCGACAAATAATGTGAGTACTGGGTATAATAGCACTGCACGATAATCACGTTCTTCAATTAATTTTACAACGTCAAAAGCAAATGTAGAAAATGTAGTGAATGCTCCTAAAAACCCAATTATGAAGAATGAAGAAAACGTCTCTTGCTCAGCCCCTATATGTAAAGCCATTCCCATTAATAGTGAACCAACACTATTTACAAGAAAGGTACCTATAAAAAAGGGTTGATCCTTACGTTTCATCCACTCTATCACACCATAACGAGTGATGGCACCGAGACCACCACCTGCAGCAATTAATAGCCAAATCATAATCGTTCACCTGCTTTTACTTTTGGAACTGTACATAAGTAACCAAAAGAGGCTAAAGCAACGCAAACAGCTGTCATCATAATTGCATATAAGATAGCTAATAATGTGTTAGTCTGCATGAGAGCAAACCAACTTGCAGAAAAAGTGGAGAATGTCGTAAATGCTCCTAACATACCTGTTGTTAAAAGAAGTCGCAATGAATTGGATGGTTTATATCGAATAAATAGCCCGTTTAGAACCCCTAATACGGCACTTCCCGTACCATTTACAAGCCACAATATCCACTCCGAGGGTACCGTTATAGTCACACCATAGCGAAGTATTGCTCCTATCATACCGCCCAGCGCGACCGATATTATTTCTACCATTTTAAACACCTTCTATGTTACTGAGCCTTTAATAATAATTTCTTACCGTTAGGCACATCACCTGTAATAATGGTTTCATGATACTGGCCATTCGCCCAATCGTCAACTTGATCGTTATACCACTCAGACTTCATATGACCACTTTGCCCTGGCCCAACAATATGGTATCCCTTCGATAAATCACTTAAATCTGCAATAAAGCGCCAAGATGCACCGTGATTTACATTGCCATTTTCTTTATTTGCAGCTGCTTGTACTGTAAATTTAGAGCCTCCGATTGGTACTGGCTTTGGATTAAGTAATTTTGCTAGAATTGGAGAAGCTGCCGATAGTGGGTGGTTAAATGTTAACTGATGATAATCTCCCCATTGCCATTTTTTAAAACTCTTACCATACTCATCTTCAATATCTTTAATAGTTGTTTTAAAAGAATTATACATAAGTTGGTCAATTCCATCGGCTTTTGTCACCCATGCACCTTGCTTTCCTGCAAATGCTTGGCGTAAGATTTCATCTGTAACATTGTATTTTCCTGACATCATTTCATAAACGTCTTCTGGCAAATTGTCTTCAAACAATTCCTTCTGAACATTAATCATCCATAAATTAAAAACTAGAGGAGCACCCGATTCTTTTGAATCAACTTGATTCCAATCCTCCATCATTTTCAAAATATCCTTATATTCATTTTTACTATCTGATTTTTTTACTGAGCTAAGCATATCTCCCAAAAATTCACCCGCATATAAATTTTTCTGATCCATTTGCAGGTTTTCCATATCTTTTACAGTTAGCTTATTATTGTTTTCTAGCACTTCGTAAATTCGTTCAAAACGATATGGCTGTGCCCAGAAGCTCGTAATATGATATGGATATTCTTCCCCTACTATTTCATTGTTTGCTGTCGCAATAAAACCTTCCTTAGGGTTTACGACTTTTGGTAATTTGTCATAATCAATGTAACCTTTCCAGTCATATTCTTTTGAATCCCCTGGTACCGGTAATTGTCCATCACCTTTTTTACGAATTGGAATACGTCCATTTGCTTTATAAGCAATCGTGCCGTCCTCTGAAGCAAAAACAAAGTTTTGTGCTGGTGCTTGAAAATCTTCTAAAGCTTTTTCAAATTGCTCCCAATTTTCTGCGCGATTCATATTCAGTATCGCTTGTAATTCCAGCGTTGGCTCTAGAGCTGTCCATTGCATAGAGAAAACCGCAGTTGGTTTTTCCTTTTTAAATGCTAAATCTGAAATAATTGGGCCATGTCTTGTTTCTATCACTTCAAAGTCTACCGTTTTGCCACCTTTAATTTTGATGGGCTCATCACGTACTGTAGCCTTTTCCCATTTACCCTCATATTTAAATTCAGTCGTATTACTTGGATTTGGTGTTTCGATATATAAATCCTGTGCATCTGGACCAACATTGGTAACACCCCACGCTACCTTCTCGTTATGTCCTAAAATAATACCAGGTATCCCCGCAAAAATAACTCCACTTACATTTTGAGTTGGAGACTCCAAATGCATTTGATACCAAATAGATGGTGTACTTAAACCTAAATGAGGGTCATCCGCCAATAATGGCTTTCCTGATTCTGTTTTACTACCGGATACAACCCAGTTATTACTACCGTTAAATTCATGGGGTAGTAGCGATGCATCGAATTGTCCTGCAACCTTTACAGGTGTGTTTTTATTTGCTGCAATAATCGATTTCGCATTTTCTGGATATTTAATGAATAATTCTTTAGCCTCTTCATCTGATAAATTGTTTAATGCCCAGTGTCTAAACGCTAACATATCCCAATTCCCACCTAAATCATAGGCCATATATTTACCAATTGTTAATGAATCAACTGCTGTCCATGGTTCTGGTTCATACCCAAGCAAACGAAACTCATAAGATAAAGTACCCTCTTTCTTTGCTTGATCTATAAATGAATTTACACCTTCTGCATACCAAGCTAAAACTTGCTTAGCCTCTTGTGAATATCCCGCTTCAGATTTTTCTGCAGCAGATCTCAAACTAAAAGTACGAAAGAATTTATCCGTATCTACTGCAGACTCACCGACAACCTCTGCTAGTCTACCGCTTGCTTGTCTTCTCGCTAAGTCCATCTGGAATAGTCGATCCTGAGCTTGCACAAATCCTTGTGCTCGATATAAATCTGCATCTGTTTTAGCTGTGAGATGTGGTACTCCTTTGTCATCTCTTACTACTTTCACATTTTCATCCAATACTGCTACTTGCATTTCGCCATCTACTTTTGGTTTAGATTTTCCTATGTAACCATTAACAAAAATAAGTGCTCCACATGCAATAAGTATTAAAACCCCTATAGTCCAGCTTAGCCATTTCCATAATCGAACACGCTTTTTCCCTTTGACCATAATTTCGCCTCCCCTTACTCTTACTATATTCGGCTCCCGAAGTATTTTCCCCTTTTAAATAAAATAAAAAACCGCGCTTTTTCGACAAAAAGCGTGGTTTCTCTATTAAAACAAATTATTTTAATGTTAATACGATTGGACAATGGTCACTTCCTAGAATACTAGCATGTACTTCTGCATCCTCAATTTTCTCTTGCAAACGATCTGAGACGATAAAGTAATCGATCCGCCAACCAATATTACGTTCTCTTACTTTATTCATATAAGACCACCATGTATAAGTATCTGTTTGTGTTGGGTATAAATATCGGAAAGTATCTGTAAATCCTGAACCTAACAACGTTGTCATTCTTCCACGTTCTTCTTCTGTAAATCCAGAATTGCCGATATTGGCCTTTGCATTTTTTATATCTATTTCTTCATGTGCAACATTCAAATCACCGCAATAAATAACGGGCTTTACTTCGTCTAAGGATAGCAGGTATGTTCTCAACTCATCCTCCCATTCAATTCTGTAATCAAGACGCGCTAAGTCACGTTTAGAATTTGGTGTATACACATTTACTAAATAGAAATCTTCATACTCTAATGTAATGATACGTCCCTCTTCTTGCATTGATTCGTCACCTACACCATATTTAACAGACAGTGGCGTATGTTTTGTAAAAATAGCTGTACCTGAATAACCTTTGCGCTCTGCATAATTCCAATATTGTTTATAACCTGGTAAATCTAATTCAACTTGTCCAGCTTGGCATTTTGATTCTTGAATACTGAAAAAATCCGCATCAACTTCATTAAAATAATCTAAAAAGCATTTTTTCAAGCATGCTCGAATTCCATTAACATTCCAAGATACAAATTTCATAGTGAGCTCCCCTTTAAATATAAATACGCCTTCCGCATGTAATACGAAAGGCGTTCTCTGTAGTTTTTAGTTTAATAAAGTTTACAATGATCCGTTTTTAGAAGGTTCTTCTCCAACGATTTTCACTTCTAATTCTAAATCAACATCAAATTTCCCTTTAACAGTTGCTTGCACCATTTTAATAGTGTTGATGTAATCGGTAGCTGTTGCGCCACCCTTATTTACGATAAAGCCAGCATGCTTCGTAGAAACCTCCGCACCGCCTACACCTTTACCCTGGAGCTCACTGTCTTGAATCAATTTACCTGCAAAGTAACCTGGAGGACGTTTGAAAACACTCCCTGCTGAAGGATATTCAAGCGGTTGTTTCGATTCACGCAAAAATGTTAACTCAGCAATTTTTGCATCGATTTCTTGTTGATCTCCTCGTTGTAATTCAAATTCAGAAGATAATACATAATATCCTTTTTTGGAGATAATACTTTTACGGTAGCTTAGGTCAAGTTGTTCTTTATTTAGAACTAACTTTTCGCCTGTTGATGTTAATACAGTTGATTGTAGAATAACATCGTTTATTTCTCCGCCGTATGCACCAGCATTCATAGCCATCGCGCCACCAATAGATCCTGGAATACCACATGAGAATTCTAGTCCTGTTAAAGTTGCCTCTGCCGCTGCTATTGATACGTCTTTAAGCAGCGCGCCTGCTTGTGCATAAACAGTTGTGCCATCGATGTGGATTGTATCCAATTTCGAAAAGTTCAGGACAATTCCTCTAACTCCTCCATCACGTACAACCATATTCGAGCCATTCCCTAATAGCAAAATCGGGATATCATTGTTATTCGCATACTTTACAATTGCTACTGCCTCTTCTTCAGTAGAAGGCATGACAAATACATCCGCGCTACCGCCTAGCTTTGTCATCGTGTATTGATCTAGTGGTTCATCTATTTTAACATTTTCTGGATTTACTATAGTAGATAATTTTGCTGCCCATTGTTGTTTCATTATTGAAAGACCTTTCCTCTCTAAACTTCTATTCCTTCATAGTATGAATAGACAATGGCATTTTTTCAAGTGATTTTCACTTAAAGCCATTTTTTAGACCAATTTTCAATCTCATCAATCGCAGCTTTTAAACCTTGGCCTTTTTCTGTCAAAGTATATTCTACGCGAACGGGCACTTCAGTATACACATGGCGCTCAACAAGACCTTCTTTTTCAAGTTCTTTTAGACGCTCAGATAGCAGTCGCCCGCTAATTGGCATCGACGATTCAATTTCATTAAAGCGCTGTGGTCCATCTAATAATTGATATAAAATTAAGCCCATCCAGCGTTTACCTATCAAATCCATAGATTTTGCTAAACGAGGGCATAATGCTGATTCCTTCATTTGTTTCACCTCTATATATGCTATTGTAGCGGGATTATTTTAAAAAGTAAACTTTCGGTAACTTATTTACTTGACGTAAGTAATTTATTATTTTATAGTTAGTTACGAAAAGTAAGTGTAAAATATTTGAGGGGAGGAACTACTTTGACTTTCAAATTAGATCCCAAAATGACATTAGGATATGTACAGTTACGTGTACAATCTCTAGAAAAGCAAAAAGAATTTTATCAAATGTTAGGGTTCCACGTAATTAAGGAATCCAATTCAGAAGTTATCTTTGGTGCAGGTAGTACTGAACCCATTCTAATATTAACTACTACAGAGGATGCTGTGCCAAGACCAACACGTACTACAGGTCTTTTCCACTTCGCTATATTAGTACCAAGTCGCGAAGATTTAGCGCATGTTATCGGAAATTTATTAGAAATTGGCGCTCCTATTTCTGGAGCAGGTGACCACCTTTATTCTGAAGCGTTTTATCTAAGTGATCCAGAAGGCAACGGAATTGAAATATACCGCGATCTACCAAGAAGTGAGTGGCTGATTGAACCAAACGGTCAAGTGAACACAGCTACTGAACCGATCGATTTCAAAGGCATCATGGCTTTATACAAACCGGAACGTTCATGGAAAGGGTTTCCAGATGGTACAATTTTAGGCCACATGCATTTAAACGTTACGAACTTAGACGATGCAACAAGCCACTTCTATTTAAAGGCTCTAGGATTAGATTTAATGACTAACTTTATGGATTCAGCATTCTTTATGTCTGCCGGTGGTTATCATCACCACATTGCAACAAATATTTGGCAAGGTGTAGGTGCTCCACTCCCACCAGAAAATGCTATTGGATTAATGGGATACTCTCTTAAGCTGTCTTCAAAAGATGAATTAAACAAACTGAAAGAAAATTTACTAACCTTCAATGTTTCATTCTCTGAAGATGAGGGGAAAATAATTGTAAAAGATTTAAATAAGAGTGACATGATTTTCTATGCATAAGCATAAAATTCATCTGTAACATAACACTCATATTATCTTTAATTCGAAACTCTTGATTTCGAGATAATATTGTATTATGATAAATATACTAAATAACAAACACTTTTTAGGAGGAATTTTAAAATGGCAAAATATAACGTAGACCAAGCTCACTCTAATTTAGGTTTCCAAGTCAAACACATGATGATTTCAAAGGTTAAAGGTAACTTCGGTTCTTTTACTGCAGATATCGATGCTAATCCAGAAGATTTAACTGGTGCATCAATTAAATTCGAAATTGATGTTGCGAGTGTAAATTCAAACAATGAAGATCGCGATAATCACTTAAAGTCAGCTGAATTCTTTGATGCTGAACAATTCCCTAAAATGACTTTCGTTGCTACAAACATTAAATCTACAGGTGACGGAGAATACGAAATTACTGGAGATTTCACAATTAAGGATGTAACGAAATCTGTAACTTTTGAAGCTGAATACGGTGGTAAAGGTACTAACCCATGGGGTCAAGAAGTTGTAGGTTTTGAAGCTGAAACTAAAATTAACCGTAAAGACTTCGGTTTGACTTGGAACGCAGCACTAGAAACTGGTGGCGTACTAGTTGGCGATGATATCAAAATTAATATCGAACTTGAAGCGAACCCTGCTTAATTCAATTTAAAACTTCTAAGAAAATTGCTATTACCCTAGCAAGCCTAACCAGTCACACTTTTGTGACTGGTTATTTTTTTGTTTCTTCATTAAAGCAAAGGACCTTTGAGGTACAAAGTGGCGACCGAATTGAATTGCCTGTAAGCGGGCGTGAATACGGAATCCTCGTAGAGGGAGACTTTGGTTTACTAACATTTCAAGGCACTCGTTATAAAAGTTTTGAACGCAATAGAAAAGAGGGAAGCACCATTTAATGGGCCTCCCTCTTTCTTTATAAATAGCCTAACTAAAAATTAGGCATTCACTAATAATCTTATATTAAGCGTGAACAGCTGATAATGATTTTGCTGCTGCTTTAACGCGTTCCATACCTTCAGCAATAATTGCTTCTGCTTTGTCTGGCATTGCGTTATGGCCTTCGATTACTACTTCTTCAACTGACATACCGAATACGCCACCGAATACATTACGCATATAGTTTACAGCCATTTCCATTGGTGCTGTTTCTGGAGTTGAATAGATACCACCACGAGCGCTTAAAAGAATAGCTTTTTTCTCTGGCATTAAGTTAATCATGTTACCTTCTGCATCATATTTGAAAGCAAAACCTGCTTGGTATACGTAATCAACGAAAGTTTGTAATTTAGCTGGAATTGTTAAGTTCCATAATGGGAATGCGAATACTACTACGTCAGCAGCAGTTAAAGCGTCCATTGCTTTTTGTTTTGCAGTAAGAAGGCGACCTTCTATATCTGTAAGTTCTTCACCACTTTGTACTTTACCAAATGCATTGAATAAATCTTGTCCGAAGTATGGTAGATCTTCAGCGAATACATCAAATGTAGTCACGTTTAAATCTTGTGCACCTTTTACTTCCTCCATGAATACTTCATACATTTTACTAGAAACGCCTTCAGTAGAAGGACGGTTATTTGCTTTAACAACTAATACGTTTGTCAATTTAATCTCTCTCTTTCTCTTAGTTAAAAATAGTTCTCGAATAAAATATCTCAAATTCAAGATAATTTTATTTTATAAAAAAACAGATACACTGTCAATGCATCTGTTCTCATACTTTTGACTGAAGATTAAAGTTCACATTTGCCATCTTCACAAATGTCTGTACCTTCTACACCCATCATTTTAAGTGTGGGTTGAATTCCCTCTTCTGCTGCCACTTTACGAATTGTTTCTTCGAATAATTCCTGTGGTTGAGCACCTGAAATTGCATATTTGCGATTTAATACAAAGAATGGGACACCTCTAACACCTATTTGTGAAGCCTCTTGAATATCAGCCAATACCTCTGAAGAATAATTATCTGAATTTAGTACATCTAGTACTCTCTCACGATTTAAACCGACTTCTACTGCCAACTCTACTAATACTTCAGTTAAGCCAAGTTGTTTTGCTTCAATAAAGTGCGCACGTAGTAAACGCTCAGTCATTTCAGCAGCTTTACCTTCTGCTTCAGCGTATTTTGCTAAACGATGTGATTTAAAAGTATTAGCAGGTTTCATATTTTCAAAATCAAAATCTAATCCTACTTCTTTTGCACGGCCAGCAACACCAACTGTTTGGGCTTTTGCCGCTTCAATTGTAGAGCCGAATTTTTTAGCTAGCGCTTCGTACATGGATTCATCCGTAATAGCCGGAGTGTTTGGATCTAACTGATAACTCTTAAATATCACTTGTGTTTGTTCACTGAATCCCGTATTTTGCAAAGCTTTTTCTAATTGTCTTTTACCGATATAACAAAATGGACATACATAGTCTGACCAAATTTCAATTTTCATCAATGCTCACCTCTTGCAGATATTGTATATGTGAACATTTGAAACAGCAATTTATCTGCTTATACATAATTTCTCAAATACTCCACATGCTAAAAAAAATGTACTTGGAGGCATCTTATGGCATCTTCAATTTGGCTAGATAAACAAGCACCTTTTGCAAGACCTTCACTCGAACAATCAATCGAAACTGACATCTGTATTATTGGTGGGGGTATTTCTGGCATACTCGCTGCTTACTTACTCTCAAAAGTTGGTAGGAAAGTTACTTTATTAGAAGGTAATACTTTATTTTCAGGTACTACCGGCCATTCTACTGGGAAAGTAACTGCACAACAAGGTCTATTATATAGCCAACTTATTACTAAATTTGGTGTCGAAGCAGCACAACAATATTATGAACTCAACCAGCAAGCAGTGGATCTATCATTTAATTTAGCAGAACCCGATTGTGTGCATCATGCGGATTCATTTTTATATACACAGAAAGCTGACGGCAAAAAGGACTTAGAAGATGAATGGAAGGCTTACCAGACTCTTGGTATTCCTGGAGAATGGAATGCCGATTGCGAAATTCCATATGACATTGCCGCCTCCTTAAAAATGCCCAAACAAGCACAAATCCATCCTGTACGCTTTGGACGGACTATCGCAGAAAAGGCAATCCAATCAGGAGCTGAGATTTACGAGCATTCACGCGTGCAAAAGGTCAATATCTTAAAACCATGTGTAGAACTAGAGAATGGTCATACAGTTTGTTATAAAGAACTAATCTTATGCTCCCATTATCCACTAGAAGGTATAATTGGTATGCAAATTTTCAAACTGGAAGTCACTCGTTCTTATATCGTGGCTTTTGAGGCAAGCGAATTGTATAAAGGTCAGTATTTATCTATCGATAAACCTGGTCGCTCTATTCGAACAACATTAATCGATGACAAACCTTTTATATTATTAGCTGGGGATAGCCACCCGGCAGGTACTATTTCTAATACCTCCATGTATTATGAAGCGTTGCAATTAGAGGCTAAAGATAATTTCGCAGCTAACCACTGCAACTATCACTGGTCAGCGCAAGATCCTGAAACGGTAGACTTAATTCCTTATGTTGGGCAGATTAGTTCCCGTTTACCAAATATTTGGATGGCCTCCGGTTTCAGAAAATGGGGATTAGCTAATTCAATTGTGGCAGCACAATTGCTCCGAGACGGAATTGTTGGAAAACAGAATGTCGGAATCTCTCTTTATTCTCCGAAGCATACTAAATTCGGAGATGCAGTTTTACAAGCTTTAAAACTAGGTGGTAAAGTAACGAAGGATTTTGTCGGCGGTCATGTCACTCGTCGTGCTATGCCACGCTGTACTCATTTAGGTTGTAAAACTAGATGGAATGAAGCTGATGAAACATGGGACTGTCCTTGTCATGGCTCACGTTTTTCAAAGGATGGTGCAGTACTTGAGGGACCTGCAGTATATCCACTTGACCTAAGTGGATTATAAAGTTGGTCGTAAGTGTAATCTTCTTGGTTCTTATCAGCAATAAAAAAAACTGCCTATTTCAATTGAAATAGGCAGTTCCTCCTCTAATGAGGATTATTTTAATGCGTCAGTTAATGCTGGGACAATTTGTTTTTTACGAGAAACTACACCTTTTAATAGCGCACGATTATTATCTGCCACAACATTAAATGCTGCATAAGCTTTTTCAGCTTGTGCACCTATTGCAACAGCAACTGAATCATTGTTTATGATATCCGTTACAACAAAAAAGAATAGGTCTAGACCTTTTTCTGCAACAGTGTTGTTCAATAAAATCTCTAAATCAGCTTGGCGATCCAAAACGTCATTTACATCAACAGCATTCACTTGAGCGATGACAACTTTGTGGTCTCCCATGCTGAATTCTTTTGCATCAAGAGAAAGTAAATCTTCTAATGATTTATCACTTAAATCAGCACCTGCTTTTAACATTGCAAGCCCATACTCAGCAGCGTCAACATCTGCAATTGCAGCTAACTCATTCGCTGCTTTTACATCTTGCTCTGTACATGTTGGTGATTTGAATAATAATGTATCCGAGATGATAGCAGATAACATAAGACCTGCATAGTTAGCTGGAATCTCAACTTCATTTTCTTTGAAGATTTTATTTAGAATTGTTGCTGTACAACCAACTGGTTCAGCGCGGTAGTACAATGGATCTGCTGTTTCAAAGTTAGCAATACGGTGATGATCAATAACTTCCGTTACTTGAACTTCAGCAATATCATCAGCACTTTGTTGACGTTCGTTATGATCAACTAATATTACTTGAGCAGCTTCTCCTGCAACTTTTTCCACTAAGCGTGGTGCATTAAATCCGAATTTTTCTAAAGCGTAAGCTGTTTCGTTGTTCAGTTCGCCAAGGCGAACAGCTTCAGCATGAATGCCTAGTTGTTTTTTTAAATATGCATATACTAACGCAGATGTGATTGTATCAGTATCTGGGTTTTTGTGTCCGAATACAAGTACTTTACTCATTTAAATTTTGCCTCCTAGATTTCAATAATTTCCGAATATATCTTATCACAATTAGCACTGAAAAAGAATGTCAGCACTTTGATGTTAAATGTTCAAGCCTTATTATAGCCTTAATTAAAAACATATTATTCCTGTATTATATTTTTATAAAGTTAATTTTACAAAACCACACTATCTGTTCCAAAATACCCTTAGATTAACATAGTCTTTTTTATCCATTAAAATTAATAATAATCATAAAAATCATGTAATTAGACTTAATACTATGTTACTATTTCTAATATAATATATACATATAATAAAGAGGGGTAATAATGGAAAATAAGATTGAAAAGAAATACATACCACTAGCTGAATATTTCAGCTCCGCAAAAGACGATAAAATTCAACTTTCCTTCACAGAAATCGAAACAATTATGGGACATTCATTACCTAACTCCTCCTATTTAAATAAGAGTTGGTGGAAAAAAACTAAACCTCCTCTAAAACATTATCTAGCTTGGGTAGAACAAGGATACTACGTAACTACAATACAACCTGGTTATCATGTGACGTTTGAAAAACCTACAAATAACAATAATGATGAATTGGATAGTTTAGAAAATGCCAAAAATACTTTTATCACTCGCTCCATTGAAACGGATGATGCACGTAACTTAGCCCAATTATTATCTACGTTAGATGCAGAGACAGATTTTATGCTCTATGGTAAAAACGAACGTGATCCATCTGTACAAAGTGTACGCAAGAAAATTACTAACTTGCGTAAAAGCAGTTCTAACTCCATTATTGTAGCAGTTGTTGAAGGTCAAATTGGGGGCTTGATCTCTATTTCTGGTAATAAAGCTCCACGTGCTAAACATCGTGCATCAATTTATCTCGGTGTCATGCAGAAATTTACTAACCAAGGGATTGGTACAGCACTTTTAAAAGAGGCTGAAAAATGGGCAATATCAAATACCATTCAAAGACTAGAACTAAGTGTTTGTAAATCCAATGCTATCGCAATCAATATGTACAATAAATTCGGCTTTACAATAGATGGGGAGCGTCGACAATCATTGAAAATAAACGATGAATTTGAAGATGAACTTTATATGAGTAAACTATTAAATATGTAATCACTAAAAAAAGCTATGCAAATTTTGCATAGCTTTTTTTATTATCGATAAACTTTTTGACTTACTGTAAGTTGATCCATCAATTCTATATTTGGTTCATATCCAATCCCAAAAATTTCCGGCACTGAAATATAGCCATCTTCAACAACTACTTCAGGAGAAATAATATCTTGAGCCCAATAATGACTTGATCCTGCAGTATCACCTGGTAACACAAAGTTTTCTAGCGTCGTAAGTGCGACATTATGTGCTCGCCCAATACCAGATTCTAACATGCCGCCACACCAAACTTTAATATCATGTTGCTGGCATAAATCATGAATTCGTTTTGCCTCAGTTAAACCACCTACACGACCAAACTTGATATTGATAATACCACAGCTTCCAAGCTCAATCGCTGTACGTGCATCCTCATAAGAACAAATACTTTCATCTAAACAAATTGGCGTTTTTAAATGCTTTTGCAGCTTTGCATGGTCGATAATGTCATCCGATGCAAGTGGCTGCTCAATCATCATTAAATTGTACTCATCTAGTTTTTTAAGCAATTCTATATCATCTAAAGTATAAGCTGAATTGGCATCTACCATTAGCGGCACCTCTGGAAACTTTGCTCGAATTGCATGAATGACATCAATGTCCATACCTGGTTTAATCTTAACCTTCATACGTTTATAGCCTGCTAAAATATTATTTTCAATGCACTGTAGCAGTTGATCAATTGTCGGCTGAATACCAATACTTATACCCACTTCAATTTTCTTTTTCGATCCACCTAATGCATGCGAAAGTGATTGTTTTGTACTCTTCGCATATAGATCCCAAATGGCACATTCAAGAGTCGCCTTTGCCATTTTATTTTGGCGGATTACTTTGAACATATCGCTTATTTCATCAGGATGCTGAATATCTTTCTTAAGCACTAGTGGAATAAGGAAATCTTCAAGCATATGCCAACTCGTCTTAACTGTCTCTTCTGTATACCAAGGGATTTCAAATGCAACCCCTTCCCCCCAACCGGACATTCCACTATCATCTTTAGCTTCTAATATTAAAAACTGCTTATCTTGCACTGTACCGAAGCTTGTTACAAATGGCGATTTCATTCGCATACTTAGTTGCCGAATTTTAATTTCTGTTATCTTCACGCTACCGCACCTTCCACTATCGAATCTTAGATTAACGTTTTAATAAAAGATACGCTAATCTAAGATTTTCAGCAAGAGAGGGCTTCCTTTTCCACATGTGCAAATGCACCTAATACTGTTCGTGCCAAAATTTCTACTCCCACAATCAATTGAGCCTTATTAAATGTCATTTTTGGATGATGTAGCCCTGGAGTTAATCCACAACCAAGCCCTAACATTGCTGCCTTTACATTTGCCCTTTTAACCGTATAAAAATGAAAATCCTCTCCACCTGGTGTAATAACAGGGGGACGCAAATACTCTTCACCTACGGATTCAATAATTGCTTGCTCAATTATATCCTTTGCTTCGTCATCTACTTCAGCTGCTGCAACCCTTACTTGTTCTTGTAAATCAATTGACACTTCATACAACGATTCAATTGCACGTATTGTACGCTCTATTCCATAATGCAACTGCTCGATTCCTTCATTTGTTTGAGCACGAACATCAATCGTGAAATAGGCTTTCGCCGGAATTATATTCCCTGATTCTCCACCCGCTTGAAATTTCGTCACTTTTACCGAAAATGGAATCATTGTATCTATATGAATCGTTTTTAGTGCTTCGATTAAGCTTGCACCAATTTCAATTGCATTTTTACCTAAATGGGGTCTTGCAGCATGTGATTCCACACCGTTAATTTGGCCACTTAATAGTCTGGATGCACCATGATATAGCGCTGGGCAAAATGTGCCATCACGTAGCTCCTGCACCGGCCGGACATGTACTCCAAATAAATAATCCATATCGTCGACCAATCCACGGTCAACAAAGGACAATGCTCCCTGTCCTTTTTCTTCAGCAGGTTGGAATAATACCCGAATGGTACCTCGCCACGTTCTTTTCAAGCGTTTTAATAGTAGTAAAACGCCAATCACCATTGTCATATGCGCATCATGTCCACACGAATGATGCGCCTGAAATTCCCCATCAACTTCTTGCCATAAGGCATCGATATCAGTTCGTAGTCCTACAACAGGTCTACCCTCACCGATTTCCACATATAAACCAGTACTATCTGCAAACGTATGAACCTCGTACCCTTCTTGTTCTAATATTCCTTTAATATAATCTGTAGTCCGCCTTTCTTTCCAGCTAATTTCAGGATTTTCATGCAGATACTTAAAAACACTTTTCAATTGTGGTTCAAGTAATGTTAACTGCTCCTTCATCATAAGCGTCTCCTATCTATTTATTTTTGAAAATATATGTTTATACTTAGATTTCCTAACATAATTTTTTCTCTCTTATAGGTATATATATGTAACATGCCATTTTGATATCGTGAACAATGTTTAATATTCATCAAAAAAACCCGTTTAGTGAAAAAACGGGTTTAGAATTTCTTACATTAAATTTAGTTTTTTTGCTTCAAATATAAGCTCGTCCTTAAATTTCGGATGCGCAATTTCGATTAACGCCTTAGCCCTCGCTGATATCGATTTGCCTTTTAGCTCGGCTACACCATACTCCGTTACTACCTTATCTACTTCATTTTTGGAGGTTGTTACGACTGAGCCGTTTGTTAATAAAACTTTTATTCTCGATATGGTATCGTTTTTCGTAGTCGAATGCATGCATATAAATCCACGGCCATTTTCCGCAAAATTTGCTCCACGTGCAAAATCAAATTGTCCACCAGTGGAAGAATAATACTTGCCTGCAACTGTTTCAGAGGCGCATTGACCATATATGTCCACTTCCGTTGTGGCATTAATTGAAACGATATTATCCTCTTTGGCAATTAAGCGTGGATCGTTCGTTACATCAACTGTTTGGAATTCAACAATTGGGTTATTATGCAAAAATTCATATAATTTATCCGTCCCTAACGCAAAAGTACCAACGATTTTCCCCTTATTCGTTTTCTTCTGAGACCCATCGACTACACCTTTCTCCACTAAACCAACTACCCCGTCCGTTATCAGTTCCGTATGAATACCTAAATGACGATGATCATTTAGTAAACTAATAACCGCATTTGGAATCGAACCTATCCCAGCTTGTAATGTATCACCGTTTTTAATATATTCTGCAACATATTCTGCAATCCGTATGTCTTTTTCTTCGATTACTGGGTCTGGATTTTTTACAAGCGGTGTATGATGCTCAATAAACCCTTCGATTTGACTAATATGTATTAAATTTTGACCAAATGTTCTTGGCATATGCTCATTTACTTCCAAGAAAAAGGGTGCATTTCCTATAAAACATGCAGCATAATCTGCTTGTGTTCCAAGCGTAAAATATCCGTGCTCATCCATCGGTGAAGCAACTGCCATTACAAGAGATGCTTTAGTATAATCCTTCATAATTCGTGGTACTTCATGAAAATAGTTTGGCATCAATTCACAATGCCCATTATGATAAGCTTTACGTGTAGCACCACTCAAAAAGTATGAGACATGTGATAAGTGTCCTTTATAAGCTCCACCTATATATTTACGTGGATGCATCGTTAACATTTGATGAATACGCACATCTTTTAAGTATTCTGCGTTCTCTTCCAAAACATCCAATAACTTTACTGGTTCTCCATTCGATATCGGTATAATAATATCTGCCCCTTCCTCAATATATGAGAGGACATCTTGAGGTTTTTTTAACTTCTGTTTGTAATACCCTTGAAAAATATTTACCATACAACACACTTCTCCGTTTCTGCTTTAAGTATGCATTTCACTTAAAAATATCACCTTTCCTTTAGCGTAACATAATCCTACTATTTTCACGGCTTTTTTATACAAAAAGAAAAGGCATCCATATGATACCCTTTCTCTGAAATACTATTCTCCACTAAAACTATTAACAATTTCCTTCGAGATATCCACATTCTTAGAAAAAATAGTGGAAAAGTCTCTTAGATATCCAAAGAAGATTAAATCTACTTCAAATAAATAATTTTTTTATCCACTATACACACTTTTATCCCCACTATACACAAAATGTTATAAAAAAAGCAGCTCACCTTTGAAAAGGGAACTGCCACATGTGTATAACTATTATTTAAACGCTTGGGCTGCATGTATAGCCTTTTTCCAGCCCTTGTATAAGTTTTCACGTCTATCTTCTTCCATATTCGGACTGAATTGCGTATCTAAATTCCAGTATTTCGAAATCTCGTCACGATCCTTCCAGAATCCAACTGCCAATCCTGCTAAATATGCTGCACCTAGTGCTGTAGTTTCATTAATTGATGGACGCTCTACTGGAACATCAAGTAAATCTGCTTGGAATTGCATTAACAAATTATTCATGACAGCTCCGCCATCCACACGTAATGTCTTTAACGAGATACCTGAATCTGCTTCCATTGCACCCAGCACATCTTTTGTTTGATACGCTAATGATTCAAGTGTTGCTCGTATGAAATGCTCTTTTTCTGTACCACGTGTTAAACCGAATACAGCACCACGTACATCACTATCCCAATATGGTGTACCTAACCCAACAAATGCGGGAACAACGTATACACCATCAGTAGAGTCAACCTTTTCTGCATAGCGCTCACTTTCTTTTGAATCATGGAACATCCGTAAACCATCACGTAACCATTGAATAGCCGAGCCCGCTACGAAAATGCTACCCTCTAATGCATACTCCACTTTACCATCTATTCCCCAAGCAATCGTTGTTAACAATCCGTTCTCGGATTTAACAGCCTTTTCACCTGTGTTCATGAGCATAAAACATCCTGTGCCGTAAGTGTTTTTCACCATGCCACTTTCAAAACAAGCTTGACCGAATAAAGCAGCTTGTTGGTCACCCGCAATACCAGCAATAGGTACTTCTTGACCAAAGAAGTGATTTCCATCCGTTAAACCATACACTTCAGATGAAGGACGAACTTCTGGTAGCATTGATGCTGGGACACCCAAAATCTCTAATAGCTCTTCATCCCATTTTAAGTCGTAAATATTATACATTAATGTTCTAGAAGCATTCGAATAGTCGGTTACATGTACTTTCCCATCTGTTAGTTTCCAAATCAGCCATGTATCAATCGTACCAAATAATAAATCACCATTCTCCGCTTTTTCTCTTGCCCCTTCAACATTATCTAAAATCCACTTCACTTTTGTGCCTGAGAAGTATGCATCAATAAGTAATCCCGTTTTATCTCTAAATAAATCATTATAGCCTTTATCTTTCAGCTCTTCACAAATGCCCGCTGTTTGGCGTGATTGCCATACGATAGCATTATGCACTGGTACTCCCGTATTTTTATCCCAAACAACAGTCGTTTCACGTTGATTGGTGATACCAATTCCTTGAACTTGATATGCATGGACATTTTTCTCTGAAAGGACACCCGCTATGACAGATGAAATTGAGCTCCAAATTTGCTCTGCATTATGCTCTACCCATCCTGATTGTGGGAAATATTGTGGAAATTCCTGTTGAGCACTATTAAAAATATTGCCTTCTTCGTCAAATAAAATTGCACGTGAGCTTGTAGTACCTTGGTCTAATGCCAGAATATACTTTTTTGTCATATGATGACCTCCAGATTTTAATTTATTATTCTATCTTACAACTTTATTCACTGTAGATTGTGCTCCTACGAAAATTGCTAGCACGATTACTCCAACTATCCAAAATGCGATACTATTTTCTCCTTCAAAAACTTGCTTATAAAATAATGCTCCAAACAATCCACCAATAATCGGACCGACTACTGGTACCCATGAATAACTCCAGTTGGAATCTCTTTTCCCTGGAATCGGTAGGAAGAAATGTGCTATACGAGGCCCTAAATCACGTGCTGGATTAATAGCATACCCTGTTGGGCCACCAAGTGCCATACCAATTACGATAATTAAAGCACCTACTATTAAAGGATTTAAGCCATCTGTAATATTATTTGTGCCTATAGCTAAAATACCAAGAACTAAGATAAATGTTCCAATCATTTCCGTTGTTAAATTTGATAACGGATGATTATATGCTGGTGCTGTACAAAATACACTTAGTTTAGCATCGGGATCTTCAGTTGGTTTCCAATGCGCCAAATAAGTTAGGTATACTAAAATAGCTCCAATAATTGCTCCAATCATTTGCGCAAGTATGAACATTGGAACATCTGCCCACTCGAACTTTCCGATCGTGGCTAATGCAATTGTCAATGCAGGATTTAAATGTGCACCACTTATCCCTCCAACTGCAAATGCTCCCATAGCTACTGCAAGACCCCAGGCAACAGTAATAACAATCCAACCACCATCTTTTCCTTTAGAACCTTTCAAAGAAACAGCCGCAACAACGCCGCCTCCGAACAATATCAAAATCATTGTCCCTACTATCTCGGCCATAAAAGTTGACATACCGTACTCCTCCTTCTTCATAACGATATAATGAAAGCGTAAACAATAAAATATATTCTCATAGAATTCAAGTTATGCTTATTCAATTATAATAATAATATGTTTCAAGGTTTGCTATGTAAAAAAATATGCTTAAAGAGTAATACATTAATTTGCAAATAAAAAGACCCCTCAAATAACTCAGTTATCTGAAAGGTCATCTAGTTGTGCTATTTACTCACTAATTGCATTCTTCAGCATTTGTTTACGCTCTATTTTTTTCACTAAGAAAATACTGATTTCGTA
This sequence comes from Viridibacillus arenosi, assembly GCF_001955655.1. Lineage (GTDB taxonomy): Bacteria > Bacillota > Bacilli > Bacillales_A > Planococcaceae > Viridibacillus > Viridibacillus arenosi. Next base: position 68,132 of record NZ_MSPW01000005.1, read on the forward strand.
AAGCAAAATCATCGGTATTAAAACTAATAAATGACTAACAAAATCAGGTGGCGTTGTCATTGATGCAAAAACCGCCATAAATACATATGCCCATTTTCGAATCGCCTTCATTATATCTGCCGTAAGTAAACCAATTGAAGATAAAAATAGAGCTACAATCGGCAACTCAAATAAAATGCCGACGGGTACAGTTGTCATTATTAAGAAATGAATATACTCACTTGCCGATATCATAACATCAAAATTCGTCTGACCGATACTGATTAGAAATTTATAGCTAAGTGGGTTAACTACAAAAAAGCCAAAAGAAATACCAAGTAAAAATAGTAACAACATGACTGGAGAATACATCCCAAGAAAACGACTTTCAATTTCCTTTAATCCTGGTTTTATAAAACTCCATAAAAAATGCATTAAAAAAGGTAAGGCTAACCCAAGAGCCATAGTACTAGAGATTGACATATAAAACTTCACAACCTCTAATGGCCCTAAAATAACAAGTGAATTTCCTTTCGTAATAAAAGGAAACCACCAGTTAACTGATGCAAATACAACAAAAAAGAAAAAGAGAAAAACCACTAAACCTTTAATCAGCTGCTTACGTAAATCTGCTAAATGATCAAATAATGATTCAACCACATCTTTGACTGCCCATTCAGTAGCCGATGAATCTGTAGAGAGTACTGTTGAAACTACAACAGTTTCTTGTCCTTTGTCTGCTAATGCCTTTTTTATTGTTATCTCTGTCTCATAAGGTTCTTTGTCTAAAGGGCTTAATATTTTTTTACTGTTATTTTCATAAGGATCCATAGGCTAAATATTTACCTAAATTTCTTTTTTCTTTTCAGGTGGTGTTTCATCGTCGTCATCCATTAATCCCTTTGTAGACTTCTTGAATTCTGCAAAAGTTTTCCCTACTGCCGATCCGATTTCCGGCAATTTTTTTGGACCAAAGACAATAAGAACAATAACTAAAATAATGATTAAACCTGGTATTCCGATTGCAGATGGACTAAACATATTGCCTTCCTCCTTTATTAAACGAGCGAGCCGCCCTTTTTACTGTATTTGATAATACCCTCAGCACATCGATAAGCTAAAGCACCAACTGTTCCAGTAGGATTGTAACCACTATTATTCGAGAAGTTTCCAGCACCTACAACGAACAAATTATCTGCATCCCAATGTTGTAAGTAGTTGTTCACAACACCCTCTTCTGGCGTTAAGCTCATAACAGTTCCACCGGTATTATGTGTAGATTGATAAGGGACAATATTATATTGGTCAATTTCTGAATTGACTACAACTGTTTTTGCGCCCATCTCTTTTAAAATATCTCCACATTTTTTCGAAATATGTTTGTGTAATGCTCTGTCTTGATCTGTAAAGTTATAAGTCATCTGTAACAATGGGACACCATAGGAATCCTTATAAACATTATCTAACGATAAATAGTTCTCTTTGTGAGGTATTGATGCACCTTGACCACCAACCCCTAATGAGCGCGTATAATTTTCAATAGATTGCTTTTTAAACTCCGCTCCCCAAGTTGGCGTATCAGGTAAAATAGGATTTGTACCAATAGGTCTCGTGCCCGTTTGCGTTAATGCGACATTAGCACCATGAATAAATTTTAAATCTGAGTGATCAAAATTATCACCATTCAAATCATCAAAACACATACCTAAAGCACCTGCACCCATAAAAGTATTATATTGTTCATCAAAAAAGCCTGAAGCGCCAGGTAAAATTTGGTAGCAATAATTCCGACCTAGTGTTCCTTTTCCTGTTGTCGGGTCATACATTTCACCGATATTCGATACCATAAGTAATTTTGCATTATTCATGACATAACTTGTTAGTACTACAACATCTGCTGGCTGAATAAACTCTTCACCTGAAATTGTATCTAAATACTTTACTCCCGATACTTTATTTCCCTTTTTTACTACTTCTACAACATTTGCATGGAATCGTGGCTCAAAATTACCTGTTTTAGTTGCTGTTGGTACAACAGTAATTTCTGGTGATGTTTTCGCACCGTATTCACAGCCAAAACGTTCACAGAAACCACAATATTGACAGGCATTTATTTGTTCACCATCGGGATTTTTATATGGTTCCGACAGATTGGCAGACGGCATCATATATGGGCTATAACCTAATTTCCCGCTCGCCTTTTCAAACTTTTTTAAAAGGGGTGTTGTTTTCATCGCAGGTGTAGGATATGGATTTGATCGCTTACCGCCATGCTTGTTTTTTCCATCGCCTGATATACCCGTTGTTTTCTCAAATGTATCGAAATAAGGCTCAAGCTCTTCGTAAGTTAAACCCCAGTCTTGAATTAAATATTCGGCACCTAACTTATTCTTGCCATATTTTTTTTCAGTCATTGTTTTTATTTGAAAATCATAGGGTAAAAAGCGGAATGTTTGTCCATTCCAGTGTGTTCCTGATCCCCCTAATCCTTCACCTAACAAGAAAGAACCTAATTGGCGCATTGGTAATGCCTTCATTTTCCGATTATTACGGAATGTTATCGTTTCACGCGACAAATCTTGCATTAAATCATAACGTATAGCATAACGATACTCATCGTGAATTTGCTGGTAATCCGATGTACCTCGTTTCTGTCCGCGTTCAAGCCCTACTACTTTTAACCCTGCCTTTGCACACTCTGCAGCAATAATTCCTCCGGACCAACCAACCCCTACCGTTACTACATCTACTTTTGGTAAAGTCTTAACCATTATTATTCACCTCCATACTAGATAATCCTAAAGAGACTTAGGTTCATATTTTTTAAATTCATCTTTTTCAATCTCACCGATATATGCCATTTGATGCCCTGGGAAACCTTTCATTTTCCAACCTTCCATATTACGATTGCCTCCGTACATTGGATCAGCATAAGCGCCGTTTAGTGTTGCTGAGCGAAGAAGTGCGAAAAAAAATCCTGATGTCGTCCCTGACATCTTCACCTCATCTTTTTGGAAAGCTGTTAGTATTTCATCCATTTGTTTTTCGGTAATATCTGAAAAGCCCTTCTTAAAACGTTTCTTACTCTCATTCTCTAGAGCCATAACTCCTTGAGTGAAGATTTCAGCACGAGTAAGACGACTTTGATATCCTTGTGTAGGCGCCCCTTCAGCAAATGGTCCTTGCATGTACTCTTTAGAATTACTACCATAATTCCCTGCTAACTGGCGATCAATGAAGTACGGTACACCTAAATCAATAGCACCTGCCCCTAGATTATCTTTTGGAAAGATACGTTCAGTGGCATTTGATAAGACTTGAAAATCGGTCTGACTCATAAAGAACATTCGAGCCGGAACGCCAGTATGCTCATCATGCCCCGTTGTATTATTGGCATTTTTAGATGGCTTAGATTTTTTATTGGTGTTGTAGCCGATCAAACCGCCAATTATCCCACCACCGACTAATGTGCCTGTAGCAATACCCGTGGTTTTCAAAAAATCACGTCTCGATAAGTTTTTCCCCTCTTCACTCATATAGACAATCCTCCTTAACAAAAGTCGTGATAGCGACTATTTACCTTATAAAGTGAACTGATTATTCCGAAATTACAAGTCGTAAATAAATTAATGATTCCGGTGTTTGCACTCATAAAAATAAAAAAGCAGCCTCATTTGAGACTACTTTGCCCTATTTTACAATTTCTCAACCATTTTTTTAGCTGGGAAGGAGAAGAAAATATAATACTGTTTACATTAGTTTGGATCATAGTATTCATAACCCCTGGTCTAGCATCAACAGGGAACCGCCAAATCCATCGTAAAAACTCTGCATCAACCTTTTCAGGGCACCCCTCCCCCATATCAGGCCTTGTCCTCCCGCGATATTGCATAGTACGCTTTAATACTCGATAAGTGCAAAGCTTATTAGAAAAATCGAGAAAAATAATAAGATCCGCATATTTGGCTCGCATTTCTAGTGTAGAATCGAAATTCCCATCAATAATCCAAGCAGGCTTTTCAAGTTCTAAATGAAGTCTTTCTATAAAGTCTTCTTTATTAGATTTCTGCCAACCAGTTTTCCAATAAATAGCATCTAAATGAACGAGAGGCAATTCCCACAATTCACTTAATGTTCGTGACAATGTTGATTTCCCTGCCCCACTAGATCCAATAATCAAAACCCTTTGATGTTTCGCTGGGTATTTCATCTAACATCCCCCTAGCTTTTTACTATTTAATAATGAACTCTTCTAATGCCTTCACTACGCTATTAACAAAGGTATTACCCACTCCCCAATCAAAACGGAAAAAGGCACCTTCTCCACCACCAGAAGCGATTGCATGAATTTTCGTTTTACCCTCTAAATTGTCAACTGTTACTGTTAAGCTTGCACGATTACTAGTACGCATATAATACTTTTCAAGTATACAAACTATTACTTGTTGATCCCCTACAATACGTTCATATTGATCAATAAGCTTTCCAGAAAAACTGCCCTCCACAATATTTGTTTTAATACGTTTTAATACATCCTGTGGTTCAATTGATACGTAAAATTCTGTTCCATCCATAGCTCTCACTCCCTCTATGTATAACTCTAATACGTTAGGAATCTACTATTAGTTTCAAATTGAAAGAAAATTCACTTAACAAGAAGTTTAATCTTTGGCCTGAATTACTTGAACATTTGTATCATCGAACTGACTCACAACACGCTTATCTAATTTTGAATCCGTAATAATGTAATCAATTTGCTCAAGTGGAGCTATTCCACTCATGACATCTTTTTCAAATTTCGTACTATCCGCAGCGATATAAACTTCTTTTGAAATCTCTATAATTTTCTTTCTTGTTATTGCCTACAAAATAAAACGATCTTCTCTCAATAATTATTGAGAGAAGATCGTTATTAGTATCATAAAGGCCTATAAAAGGATATTCCCTCTTATATATTCCTACTCTAACTCTGTTTGTTTTGTCTCTGTACCTAGTGCAATAATTGCAACTACACCTACTATTATCGAGATACAGAAGATACCGAAGATCAAATTCAATTCATATCCTTTTGCTACAAGTGAACCTACAAGTAACGGTCCAAATATTCCGCCTAATCGTCCAACAGAGGCAGCCATACCAGCACCTGTACCACGAATAATTGTTGGATACTGCTCAGGCGTATAAGCATACAAAGCACCCCAAGCTCCTAGATTAAAGAATGATAAGAACATTCCAGCTACAAGTAAAAGACCAATTGTTTCCGCATTACCAAAAACAAGTGCACTGACAGCAGTTCCTAGCAAATAGGTAGCTAAAACAAATTTTCTGCCTGCTCTTTCAATTAGCCAAGCTGCTGTAAAATAACCTGGTAATTGTGCTAGCGTCATTATCAGCACATATTTAAAACTTGCTATTAAACTAAAACCCTTCATAACCATAACACTAGGCAACCACAAAAACATGCCATAATAAGAAAAAACAACTGTAAACCAAACAATCCAAAGCATTAATGTACGACGAGCATATTCTTTCGACCAAACATCTTTAATATTTTGACCGATATTACGTACAACATCTTTTTTGGCTGTAAACTGAGGCGAATCAGGTAAGTGTAACCGCAAGTATATCGCATAAACTGCTGGAAGAGCCGTTAATAATAAAGCAATTCGCCAGCCGTAGTTTGGTATAACAAAATATGAAATAAGTGCTGCTAATAACCAACCCCCAGCCCAGAAACTTTCTAACAAAACTACAACACGTCCACGTTCATGTGATGCAACACTTTCAGAAACAAGAGTTGAAGCTACCGGCAATTCACCACCAAGACCCATTCCAATGAAAAATCTCAAAATCATAAATGCTGCTAGAGTCGTCGTCAACGCAGATAAACCACTAGCAATAGAGAAAATTACAAGTGTCCATATAAATACAGATTTACGGCCAATACGATCGGCTAATATACCGAATACAAAGGCACCAACCGCCATTCCGATTGAGTTAACACTACCAATCCAACCCATTTCACTTGGTGATAGCATCCATTCTTTTGCTAAAGCTGCTATTACAAAAGATAAAATACCAACATCTAATGCATCAAACATCCATCCAACCCCCGCAATACCTAAAAGCTTATTACGAGATATCACCTTAGTACCTGCCTGTTGATTCGTTGTCATTATTGTTCCTCCATATGTCTTTACACTTGAATACACATTTGACTACCCTAACTATACACATCTTTATATTTTGTGACAAGATGCAAAAGAAATTCAATTGTTCCGAAAATTTAGCAATTACCTATTGAAACATATACCCAAAATGAGTTAAAATGTCTCTTATAGAAAAACAAATGTTTTTTCAGGATGAACACAAAGGAGAATGTTATCTATGTGGAAAGGTCTTATCGATCACTATAAAGAATATCTACCTGTCTCAGAAAATACACCTGCTCTTACTTTACATGAGGGTAATACACCACTCATTCATTTAAATACATTATCAAAAGAACTAGAAATCGATCTTTATGTTAAATATGAGGGTTTAAACCCAACAGGTTCATTCAAGGACCGTGGCATGGTAATGGCTGTAGCAAAAGCTGTTGAGGCTGGAAGTAAATTTGTTATTTGTGCTTCAACAGGCAATACATCAGCTGCAGCTGCTGCATATGCAGCACGCGCTGGCATCCAAGCTATTATCGTTATTCCAAAAGGTAAAGTAGCTGCTGGTAAACTAGCACAAGCTTACATGTATGGTGCAAAAATCATCGAAATTGATGGTAACTTTGATGAAGCACTTCAAATTGTTCGTGACATTAGTGAAAACACTTCAGTAACATTAGTAAATTCAGTTAATCCATACAGATTAGAAGGTCAAAAAACAGCTGCTTTTGAAATTTGCGACGATCTTGGCAGTGCACCAGATATACTTGCAATTCCTGTTGGAAACGCAGGTAACATTAGCGCTTATTGGAAAGGCTTTAAAGAATACAATGCCACCAAGCAAACAGGTCTACCAAAAATGTTTGGGTTCGAAGCAGAAGGTGCTGCAGCAATCGTCCGTGGAGAAGTAATACCACACCCAGAAACTGTTGCTACTGCTATTCGTATAGGGAATCCAGCAAGTTGGAAACTAGCCGAAGCTGCTCGTGATGAATCTGGAGGTAAAATCGCTGCAGTTACAGATGAAGAAATTTTAAATGCATACCGGCTAATCGCTTCTAAAGAAGGCGTCTTTGCAGAGCCAGGATCAGCCGCTTCTATTGCTGGTGTACTTCAATCCGTAGAAAACGGTTCAATTCCTAAAGGTAGTCGTGTGGTTGCTGTATTAACAGGAAACGGATTAAAAGACCCTGATACAGCCGTAAAGGCTTCTACTGTCGATATGGTTTCTTTAGCAAATGACGAAGCGGAAATCCGTACTTACATCGAGGGATTGCTATGACAACAAATTGGTCCATATCTGTTCCAGGAAGCACCGCTAATCTTGGACCAGGATTCGACTCTATTGGACTAGCATTAGGCCTCTATTTAACATTAGACGTAACTCTACAAGATCATTGGGAGTTTGAGCATCGCTCAGAACACCTTCCTGTAAATGTTAAAGTTGAAGACCATCTCGTCTATAAAGTTGCGAAAGAAACAGCCGAACGGTACAAAGCTACACTTCCTTCTTGTAAAGTTGTGATGCACAGTGAGCTACCACTTGCTCGTGGACTCGGAAGTAGCGCGTCTGCTATTGTGGCGGGTATTGAACTCACAAATCAAGTATGTGATTTACAACTTTCTATCGAAGAACGTTGTAAACTTGCTTCTAAAATGGAAGGGCATCCTGACAATGCAGCCGCATCTGTACATGGTGGTCTAACGATTGCTTCAACATTGCCAAACGGTCAATTAGAATTGATTAATGCACGAGATGTTGACGCTGCATTTGCTGTTTTCATTCCAAATGTTGAATTAAAAACAGAGGAAGCACGTAAAATATTACCGTCAAACTATGACAAAGCATACGCTGTTCATGCAAGCGCCAATGCCAATATGTTAACTGCTTCATTACTTATAAAAGATTATGAACGTGCAGGCAAATTCATGGAGCATGATTTATTTCATGAACCATTCCGCGCAAATTTAATCCCTAATTATCATGAAATTCGTCAAACAGCACAGGATGCAGGTGCCTTTGGTACAGCTATTAGCGGTGCCGGTCCAACTGTCATCTCGTTAATCTCAAAAGATCGCGTAGATGCTTTCGTTGCAAAAATGAAGCCCCTCTTCCCTTCTTATGATATTAAAGCCGTTCCAGTCGATATAAAGGGTGTTCAAGTTACAAAAGAATAATAGGAATGGAAAATGCCAAGAGCATATGTCTCTTGGCTCTTTTTCTTTGCAATAATCACCGATGTGTTATAGTTATGATCTTTCCTAAATCAAATGAATTGACATTACCCTCCCCTGTAACTATAATGATTACATGTTAGGCGGTGACCGATATGGTGAACAGTCGTGTTTCTGTTGCTATACACATTCTTTCTTTAATCGCTACAACAAATGATTCTAACCAACTTACATCTGAATGGATTGCTAGCAGTGTAAACACTAATCCCGTCGTTATACGTCGGATTAGTAGCCAGTTAAAAAAGGCAAACTTAATAGTCTCCAATGCAGGAGTTGCTGGATATCAATTAGTCAAAGAACCGAAAGACATTACGCTACTAGACATATATAGAGCCGTACAGGCACCAGAGGAGTTATTTGCAATACACGATAACCCTAACCCAGAATGTGCTGTCGGAAAAAAAATTCAATCCACTTTAGATAACGTATTTCAATCTGTTCAGCGAGCAATGGAAGATAAATTGACAGAAGAAACGCTACAAGATGTATTAGATCAACTCTTTCACTAAGAGGCGATCTTTTTTTACAAACAACTTGTAACCATATTAGTTACAACAAATTCTAAGGAGGCAATCATTATGAAAATTGGTATTATTGGTGCAACAGGTAAAGCAGGTAACTTTATTTTAAAAGAAGCAGTATCACGTGGGCACGAGGTAACTGCAATCGTTCGCAGTGCTGCAAAAATAGTGGCTGAAAATGTTGCTGTTATAGAGAAAGATATCTTTTCATTAACAACAGAAGATGTACAAAAGTTTGACGTTATCGTTAATGCATTCGGGGCTCCAGCAGGTGAAGAACATTTACACGTAGAAGCTGGACGCAAGCTTATCGACATTCTACAAGATGCAGCGAGTACAAAACTATTTGTAGTTGGTGGAGCAGGTAGCCTTTTTGTTGATCCAGAAAAAACAGTGACAGTGATGTCTACACCAGATTTCCCTGCAATTTACTTACCAACAGCTGAAAACCAAGGCAAAAACTTAGAGGACTTGAAAGCATCATCTATCACTTGGACATTCTTAAGTCCATCTGCTTTCTTCGATCCAGAAGGTCCACGCACTGGTCAATATATCGCAGGAATAGACCATCTATTAGTCAATACTAAAGGTGCAAGCTACGTTAGCTATGCTGACTATGCTATCGCTGTATTAGACGAACTAGAAAACCCAAAACATGTGAATGAAAGATTCACTGTAGCATCTGAAAACTAAATAACATACTAAAAAACAGGCCCCATGATAATGGGACCTGTTTTTTTAAACTAATAATACTAAACTAATAGCCATTACAGCCATACCGGCAATAACACCATATATCGATGTATGAGCCTCGTCATATTTCTTTGCAGCTGGCAATAATTCATCTAACGAAATAAATACCATAATACCAGCAACACCAGCAAAAAGCACTCCGAACACAATATCATTTAAAAATGGCATTAAAATCAAATATGCTACAAATGCTCCAACTGGCTCAGCTAAACCGGATAAAAATGAAAGCTTAAATGCTTTTTTACGATCTCCTGTCGCAAAGAAAATCGGGACAGAGACAGCAATTCCCTCTGGAATATTATGAATAGCAACCGCAATTGCAATCGCAATACCGAGATTTGGATCTTGCAATGCAGATGCAAATGTCGCAATTCCCTCTGGAAAGTTATGAATACCAATTGCAAGCGCGGTGAATATACCCATCTTCATTAACTTGGCATATTCATCATTTGATGGTCCCGTCTGCATATCTTCAACCTTTTTTACTTCATGAGGATTTTCGTGTTTTGGGATCATTTTATCAATGAGTGCTATTAACAGCATTCCAGCAAAAAAACCAATTACCGTGAATGTGTATCCTTGCTTCTCCCCTAACTCACCAACGAGCGAATCTTTAGCTTTCACAAATATCTCAATAAGTGAAACATAAATCATGACACCTGCAGAAAAACCCAAAGAAAACGATAGGAACTTCGTATTTGTCCTCGAAGTGAAAAATGCTATTAAACTACCTACTCCTGTTGCTAAACCAGCGAAGAGCGTTAACGCTAAAGCAAAAACGACATTTCCATCCATATACTCAACTACTTTCTCTATTAAAATGTTAATTTCATTGTATGCAAAAAGTTTCCTCAACGCAACTTTCTTTAAGTAATAAAAATAAAATGAGCCAAAGAAAATTTCAGATAACGGTAACATTTTTATACGTGCACAATTTAATGAATCACACTTTTGAGTTCAATCAATGAATCCAATCCTTTGTTATTGTGATTTGTAAATCCTTATAATAGTTATTACATGATACAAATTTTTTATCATATCACTATTTTGGAGTGACCTCTTATGGACTATATAAAACGCGGTACCGTTAACTTCCGAAACGCGAATTTAGCTTTATTCGCAGGAGCCTTTAGTACATTTGCAAATTTATACATGACACAACCATTACTCCCAACTTTCACAGAAGTGTTCCACATTTCGCCTACAGTAGCGAGTTTGTCATTATCTGTAACGACTTTAACATTAGCGTTCAGCATGCTAATCATTGGCTCATTATCAGAGGCTTGGGGCAGAAAGAAAATTATGGCATTCTCTATGTTTGCAGGTGCTATTTTAACTTTATTTATTGCTTTAGCACCTAATTATTCAATTTTACTTACATTAAGAATTGTACAAGGCATTGTATTTGCTGGGTTGCCCGCCATTGCTATGGCTTATTTAGGAGAAGAAGTCGAACCTAAAAGTTTAGGTATTGCAATGGGATTATATATTAGTGGTAATACAATTGGTGGATTGGGTGGGCGAATCATCGTTGGGACGATGACCGATTTATTCAGTTGGCGGATTGGGATGATTGCAATTGGGGTGATTAGTTTTATTGTGAGTTTCGCCTTCTACTTTTTGCTTCCTTCTTCTAAACACTTTGAAGCGAAGAAACTTAATGTAAAAGGACTGTTACATTCAATGATCCTTCATTTGAAAGATCCTGCTTTACTAAGTTTATTCGGACTAGGCTTTTTGTTAATGGGGAGCTTTGTCACGCTTTATAATTATATCGGCTTTCAATTGGTAGCACCTCCATTTTCTTTAAGCCAAACAATTGTCGGTTGGATATTCATCATCTACCTTGTAGGTACATTTAGCTCTACATGGTTTGGCAGCCTTTCTGATCGTTTCGGAAAATATAAAATGTTAGTCATTGCAATAGTCATTATGTTTATTGGTGGTATTATCACATTAGAAAACCACTTACTTTTAAAGATAGCTGGTATCGCTATTTTCACATTCGGATTCTTTGGTGGACATTCTATCGCTAGTAGTTGGGTTGGTCGACGTGCTACACATGATAAAGCACAGGCATCCTCACTGTACTTATTCTTTTACTATGTAGGTTCAAGTGTTGGCGGAACGGTAGGGGGAATATTCTGGACAGTATATGGCTGGCATGGGGTAATTGGTATGATTATAAGTTTTCTACTTGCCTCTTTCATATTAGCTTTTTACTTGCGTAAAACTCTGCATGAGCAAGCTCTATAGGGGATATGTGGTTAGGTAACTAACAAAACTAACTTCATTTGAATGATTATTCTATTGTTAGTATGTGTGGATACTATCCTATTAGATTAATAGATCCAACCTTAAAAAGGGTCTTTCATCTATTTTTTAACCGATTTCGAAATAAAACAACCAGTTGTCGATACCTACTCGACGACTGGTTGTTTTACTTCGATTAATTTCAAATAACGTAATACTAAGTATTTTATTGTTCTTCTATTTTTTCCTGTGCTAACTCTTTAAATACTCGTTTTCTTCGTTCATACCATATTACAGCAAGGATAAACCATGTGTAACCCATCGACCAGCCCGCTAACACGTCTGAAGCGAAGTGACGGCTTTCAGCAATACGGGACAAACCAATAAGTACCGTCATCATAACGGCTCCTACCCAAGTGAATATCTTTATCTTTTTAGAATATTGATATTCATTTGCTATATAGGCTAATGTAAATAAATATAAAATCCCAGTCATGGAATGTCCTGATGGAAAACTAAAACTTTTTAGCTGCTCAGGTATGTCAGGACGTGGTCTCTGCACCCACACTTTCAATAACTGATTAAGCACATTACCAGCTGCTATTGTTACAAGGGCAAAAAACATTCCTCGGTAATTGTGATCCCTTATCCATAACACTAATAATAATATAATGGCAATGACCACAACGAAAGCTGGTTCACCAAAATAATGGAAAAGACCTAAAAAATTATTACCCTTCAACAAACCTGATGCCCACTGATCTAAATTGAATACCCAATTACTTTTTATATTTAAAAAGAGAACGATATAAACGATTGTGGTAACTATCGCAAGTGGATAAAACAACTTTTTCATACTAATACCTCCTCACGCTTGCGATTAACATTAATTCTACTATAGCTCTTTTCTACTCGATGTAATAGCAAAATGAACGAAAACAATAAAAAAATGCTCTAGCATCAAGCTAGAGCATTTTCAGTAATAATAAGCTAGGGGAGCCTACTTTATTTTGTTGCTTTTACTTCATAGACGTTTTGGCTTGATTCGATTATATACTCTGGTTTAGGCTTGCCGATCTTCGCTTTATGACCAGCAATGTGCTCCGGACTCTTCTCCCAATTTTTCCAATCCTCTTCACTTTGCCATTGAACAAGAATCATTACTTCCTCGTCTCCACGTCTAACTTTCTTCACAAGTACTTTCATATCAATGAAACCAGGTTGCTTCGCTAATGGTGTATCGCCACTAAAACGTTCCACAACTTGTCCAGAAAAGCCTTCCTGTACAATTATTCGTTTCGCTTGATAAAACATATTATAGTGCCTTTTCTACTTCATCAACCATTAATGATACTGATTGTAATCCGCCACCTGATAGGTACCAAACTTCTGGGTTTAAGTAGAACATTTTGCCGTCTTTATAAGCATTTGTTTTCTTCACTAAAGCATTTTCGATTGAGTCTTTAGCAGATGCACCTTCAGTTACTACTGCATCGCGGTCAACTACAAAGATAATATCCGGATTTTTTTCAAGAATGTATTCAAACGATACGTTTTGTCCGTGAGTTGAAGCTTCAATACCTTCATCAGCTGCTTTAAAACCAAATACATCATGAATTACACCAAAACGAGATGCTGGACCGTAAGCACTGATTTTACCTTCTGAACCTAGAATGATTAATGCTTTTTTATCTAAAGCAGATGCTTTTTCGTTAATTGTAGCAATTTTATCATCAACTTTTGTTAGTTCTTCTTTTACTTGATCTTCTTTATCGAAGATTTTACCAGCTAATTCTGTGTTAGCTTTGAATGATTCCATGTATTTTGTAGTGTCTAATCCTACATATACAGTTGGAGCGATTTCTTTTAGTTGTTCATAAAGACTAGCTTGACGACCAGAGATGAAGATAACATCTGGTTTTAATGCTGCAATCGCTTCAAAATCAGGCTCTTTTAAAGAACCAACGTTTTTATAATCAGCGCTTTTATATTTTTCAAGATACTTTGGAACTGAGTCTTGTGGTAATGCAGCAACTTTAACACCTAAAGTGTCAAGAGTATCTAAGAATCCCATATCAAATACAACAACTTTTTCAGCGTTTTTCTTAACTTTCACTTCATCTTTAACGTTATCAGAAGTTCCGTCATCTTTTGAAATACCGAAGTCATTTGTAATCGTAATTTCTTCTGCTTTTGAACCTGAAGTTTCTTCTTTTTTATCGTCTTTAGAGCCACAAGCTGCTAATACTAAAAGCATTGCAAAAACTATCGTAAGTAATTTCCAGTTTTTCATTGGGTAAAGTCTCCTTTTGTTATGAATTAAAATAGACACAAATACGGCAACTATTCATTTCTTGAATAGGTATATCCATATCGTAAATTTCTTTTAATGACTCTGAGTTGATAATGTCATTGGTTGGACCGTCTTTTACAATACGGCCATCTTTTAAAGCAACAATTCGATCTGAGTAAACAGAAGCAAAGTTAATATCATGCAAAACAATAACTACTGTTTTCCCTAAATCATCCACAAGTTTTCTTAGGATTTTCATAATCTGCACGGAGTGCTTCATATCTAAGTTGTTAAGTGGTTCATCAAGTAATATATATTCGGTATCTTGTGCGATAACCATTGCGATAAAAGCACGTTGGCGTTGGCCACCAGATAATTCGTCCAAAAAATCATATTGGATTTCTTCTAAATTCATATACTCTATCGCTTGGTCGATCATTTTTACATCTTCCTCGTTTAAGCGACCTCGAGAATATGGGAAACGACCAAAAGATACAAGCTCACGAATCGTCAAACGCACATTCATATAGTTTGATTGTTTTAAAATTGATACCCGTTTAGCAAAATCATTTGATTTTAATTTCTTTACATCTGAGCTGTCTAGTAATACATCTCCAGTGTCTGCATCAAGTAAACGACTTACCATCGACAGAAGTGTAGATTTACCTGCACCATTTGGTCCGATAAATGACGTGATTTTGCCCCGTTGAATATCGACACTTACCTTATCAACTACAACTTTCTTGCCGAAAAGTTTAGATATTTCTTTCACTTGGATCATGCAGATCGACTCTCCCTTAATAATAGATAGATGAAGTAGATACCACCGACAAAGTTGACGATAACACTTAATGTTGTTGAGAATGTGAACACACGCTCAACGATCCATTGCCCACCAATTAGCGCCACTAAACTCATTAGACCGGCACCAGTGATTAACACTGTATGCTTGTACGTTTTAAAGAATTGATAAGACAGGTTTGCAACGATTAAACCGAAGAAAGTTATCGGTCCAACTAGCGCCGTAGATGACGCAATTAAAATCGCTGAAATAACGAGCATGCGTTTGACGACTTTATCATAAGGAACACCTAAGTTGATGGCATTGTCTCTCCCTAGGGATAATACATCCAAGTCGCGAACCATTCGCCACCCGTATATCATCGTCACTAGTACGATAATTAATGCAAACCAAACTAAGTCTCCACTTACGTTATTGAAGCTGGCAAACATTTTATCCTGCACGCGCATAAATTCGTTCGGATCAATTAATACTTGCATGAATGTCGTGATGCTACCTAACAAAGTCCCAAGAATAATACCTACAAGAAGTAGGAAATAAATTGGTTGTTTTCCTGTACGGAAAAGAAATTTGTATAGTAGAAGTGCGAATCCAATCATGACGACTAATGAAATAACGAAGTTTACTTTTGTATTAAGAACTACTATATGCCCGGAACCTAAGAAGAAGATAATCACTGTTTGCAATAGCAGATAAAGTGAATCTAGTCCCATAATACTTGGCGTTAAAATACGGTTATGCGTAATTGTTTGGAAAACAACTGTTGAATACGCAATTGCAATACCCGTTATGGCCATTGCTAGCACTTTAATACCTCGGCGAGGCAATGCATAGTCATAACTTCCATTTAAACCTTGAAATAAATATAATCCACAGAATACTGCAGCAAATGCTGCTAATAGGATCATTTTTGTACTGTTACGCATACGCCTTCCCCCTAAATAACAAGTATAGGAAGACGCCACTACCAATTACCCCAACCATTAAGCTAATTGAAATCTCATATGGATAAATCAATATCCTGCCTAGAATATCGCAGGCTAATAAGAAAATTGCACCTAATAATGCGGTATGCGGAAGTGTTTTTTGTAAATGATCTCCCTTGAAGATCGATACAATGTTCGGAATGATTAAACCAAGGAAAGGTATCATCCCAACCGTTAGCACAACGGTTGTTGTAACGAGTGCCACGAGGATTAAACCAAAGTTAACGATTCTTTTATAAGCAAGGCCAAGATTTTTCGAGAAATCTTCACCCATACCTGCAACCGTAAATCGGTTCGCATATAAATAAGCGATGATTAAAATAGGTACACTTATGTATAGAAGTTCATAACGACCCTTCATAATCATAGAGAAATCACCTTGTAACCACGAAGATATATTTTGAATGACATCCGCTTTATAAGCGAAAAACGTCGTGATAGACGATAAAATATTACCGAACATTAAACCAACAAGTGGAATAAAAATGGCATCCTTGAATTTAATACGATTTAAAATTTGCATAAATAAAAGCGTGCCGGCTAGCGCAAATACAAATGAAACCGCCATTTTTTCAATCAAAGATGCATTCGCAAACAGTAACATCGATACTAGTATGCCTAGCTTAGTGGCATCTAATGTACCTGCAGTTGTTGGCGAAACAAATTTATTTCTACTTAAACTTTGCATGATCAAACCTGCTATACTCATTCCCATACCAGCTAAAATGATGGCTACTAGTCTAGGTAAACGACTAATTAAGAAAATTTGAGTTTCTTCAGATTCAAAATCTAGCAAATCTGTCGGAGAGATTCGGCTCACTCCCACAAAAAGCGATATTAATGATAACAAGATAAGTGCTATAAAAAGGTATCGTTTCTTCATTGTAATCCCCGATGTATTCATTTTATGAGTAAATGATCTTCTTATTGAAAATGATTATCATTGACTCACAATTTCCATTATAACATGACGACTTTTTCCGTCAACCCTAAATGAAAATGATTATCACACTACAATGACAGTTTTGTGAATTCAGAATGTTGCTTATTACCCTAAAACACCGGTATAGAGCGATTTCAAAGTAAAACGCTTACAAAACATCTCATTCTATTAGACTCTATTTCTTCTTATCTATTCGGACTAATTTCGTTGTAAATACATAATACCCTAGGATTTTATGCATTAGTTTCTTATTTTTCTTATAAATAAAAAAGCACTGAGATTTGGATGATCTCAGCGCTTTTAAAATTGTTTATTAACGAATACCTTGCATCGCTTTCGAAATCATTGGTGAAATTATTAACATCACGATACCAAGAAGTACAGAAACTGTACCTATTGTACCGAAGTATGCAACTTCACTAATCTTATCGAATATTTTTACTAACTGTGCATTCACCGCTTGGGCTGCTGCGCTCGTTAGGAACCATAAACTCATGGTTTGTGCACTAAATGCCTTAGGTGCTAATTTCGTTGTAACAGATAGCCCTACTGGCGATATTAATAATTCTCCTATTACTACTAGGAAGAAGCTCAGTACTAGCCACCAAGGACTTACTAAAGCTGTACCTCCAGAAAGAAACGCGGGAATTACCATGACTATGAATGAGAATCCAGAGAAAAATAATGCTAATGAAAATTTAACTGGTGTAGAGGGTTGGCGCGTCCCCAGTTTCATCCAAATCCAAGCGAATAAAGGTGCCATTGTAATAATAAACAAAGGATTTAATGACTGGAACCAAGAAGATTCCAATTTAATTGGACCAAGGTTTAAATCAGTACGTGAGTCAGCATACGTTCCTAGAATATTTGACCCTTGCTCTTGGATCGCCCAAAACATTACAGCAGCAATGAACATTGGTATATAAGCCAATACACGAGATTTTTCTTCAGCGTTAGTTTTTGGACTTCTATACATCACCACAAAGAATGCAGTAGGAATTAAAATTCCCAAAATAGAGATGAATAATATAACATTGTTAATCGTTAATTGATCGTTTATATACGCAATCACTGCAAGTACTGCAATAATTGCAACGCCAATAATTGTTTTTATTGCTAATTTTGAGAATTCATCTTTTGTTAATGGATTATTAATTTGTTTACCTGCTAAACCTAGATATTTCTTAGCTGTAATTACATACATTACTAACCCAACAAACATTCCTATTGCAGCAACACCAAAACCTAAATGGAAGCTGTACTTTTGTCCAATTGTTCCGACTATTAATGGAGCAATGAATGAACCTAAGTTAATACCCATATAAAAAATACTGAATCCAGCATCTCTACGGTTATCGGTTTCAGCATAGATGTCACCAACAATGCTTGAAACGTTTGGTTTTAATAAACCTGTACCCATTACAATGAATACCATTGAAATTAGTAGCATTGTCAATCCACCTGGGAATGCCAAACAAATATGACCTAGCATTATTAAGACACCACCGTAAAACACGGTTCTTCTGGTACCTAATACACGGTCAGCAATCCAACCACCAATAATCCCTGACATATATACAAGTGAGCCGTATATAGCGAAAATTGAGTTGGCTGTCGTTCGATCTAAACCTAGACCACCATCATTTAAACTATAGTACATAAAGTAAAGTAAAATGGCTCGCATGCCATAGTATGAAAAACGTTCCCAGAATTCAGTAAAGAATAAGGTTAATAATCCTTTAGGATGACCAACAAAACCTTTTTGGGGTACCGACTTAACGATATCTTCTTTCGTTATCATTTAATTTCCCTCTTTCCAATAAGTAAATAGGCTATCTATTTTCAGAAAAAACAGTAAGTCTATTATAAATAGACAGTTGTACGCATGTCAAAGAATAGAAGTTTGCAAAATATTGATTATTTTAACATTTTTTTGAATTGTTAAACAATTGCAAGTTGGATAGGTTATTACATTTATCTAACTTTTTCGTTATAATACAAATAATTGAATTTACAGAGGAGCAAATACATGCTAAAACAGTTTTTTTCCTATTACAAACCGCATAAGCGATTATTTATTATCGATTTTACAAGTGCTGTCATCGTTGCAATTTTAGAACTTGCCTTCCCAATTGCCGTACAATGGTTTATTGATAAACTTTTACCAAGTGGCGAATGGGGCACAATTGTAACAGTGAGTGTACTACTTTTAATCATTTATCTTTTTAGCACCTTGTTGCAATATATCGTCAGCTATTTAGGTCATAAACTTGGCATTAATATTGAAACAGATATGCGACAAGAACTATTTAATCATGTTCAAAAACAATCATTCCGCTTTTTTGATAACACGAAAACAGGCCATATTATGAGTCGGGTGACGAATGATTTATTTGATATTGGTGAGCTCGCTCATCACGGCCCAGAAGATCTTTTTATTGCCATTATGACGTTCTTCGGTGCTTTTGCTATTATGTTCAGTATTAATCCACAACTAGCCATTATCGCTATAATAATGGTACCCTTTTTAGTTTGGTTAGTAACATATTGCAATGTCAAAATGAATGTAGCTTGGAAATCGATGTATGGAAGTATTGCAGACGTCAATGCTCGCGTAGAAGATAGCGTGTCAGGTGTACGTGTTGTACAAGCATTTACAAACGAACAATTTGAAATGGATCGCTTCAAAGTAAATAACGGTCGTTTTCGTCTTGCTAAGCTTGCCGCATATAAAATTATGGCTGGTACACATTCCAGCATTTATATGATGACCCGCCTTGTTACACTAATCATATTGGTTGTTGGAGCATGGTTGAGCTTTAACGGATCGCTAACTTACGGTGAACTCGTTAGTTTCGTGCTCTATTCAAATGTACTGATTAAACCAGTCGATAAAATTAGCGCTCTCTTAGAGTTGTATCCAAAAGGAATGGCCGGTTTCAAGAGGTTTCGTGAGCTTATTGATCAAGAACCTGACATCCAAAATCGGAAGAATGCAATTGATGATCATGCATTGTCAGGAAATATTCAATTTAAAAATGTACATTTCAGATACGAGTCTTATAAAGAGATTTTGTCCAATATAAATTTATCGATTCAAGAAGGACAGACAATTGCATTCGTTGGTCCTTCAGGTGCTGGTAAAACAACGATTTGTTCATTAATACCAAGATTTTATGATGTTACTGAAGGTTCGATTTCAATTGATGGCATTGATGTACGTGATATGACGTTACACTCTTTACGCTCACAGATCGGTATCGTACAACAGGACGTCTTCTTATTTACCGGAACGGTCCGCGATAATATTGCTTATGGTAAACTTGAGGCTTCATTTGAAGAAATTCAAGAAGCTGCAAAAAAGGCTCATTTAGAGGAATTTATCGAAGGTCTTCAAGATGGTTATGATACACAAATTGGTGAAAGAGGATTAAAGCTATCTGGTGGTCAAAAACAACGATTAGCAATTGCACGTATGTTCCTAAAAAATCCTCCAATTCTCATTTTAGATGAAGCAACATCTGCACTAGATACAGAAACAGAGAAAATTATTCAACGTGCTTTAAATGAACTTGCAAAAAATCGTACGACTCTCGTCATCGCTCACCGTCTTGCAACAATACGAGATGCCGATCGAGTAGTCGTCGTCACTGAAGACGGGATTGCTGAAGATGGTAAGTACGATGAACTTGTCGCAGCAAACGGACTTTTCACAAAGTTACACAACATTCAATTTAATCAAAACTAAAAGAGTAGAGAGTCAGTTTCACAACGACTCTCTACTCTTTCTTATTTCAAGATAAATTCAGCAAAGCGATTTGCGTCTGCTTCTTTCATTTCAACTTTCAATACAGTACCTTCTTCTTCATATGCTGTTTCTTGAATATTACTATACTCATTCAAATACGAGACAATATCCCCTCGATCATATGGTATACATATGCGACATGTTACATAATCAGAGAAAATGTGGCGACGAACAACCTGTAAAAGTTCATCCAATCCCACACCATCTTTTGCAGCCATCCAAACCGTATCTCCACTTACACGAGGATACTCCACATTAGCAAGATCAGCCTTATTGTACACGTATACTGTTGGAACATCTTCAACCCCTACAGAATGTAATGTATCATTCGTTACTTCCATCATATACTGATATTCTTCGTTTGAAGAGTCCACAACATGTAAAAGTAAATCCGCATCTCGTGCTTCTTCCAAAGTAGAACGAAACGCCTTTACTAAATGGTGAGGTAATTTACTAACAAAACCGACAGTATCAGTTAATAAGAAGCTTTTATGATCAGGCAATTCAATTTGTCGAACCGATGTTTCAAGAGTAGCAAAAAGCATATCCTTTTCGAATACTTGCTTATGTTCGTCATGCTCAGTTTTACGTAACAATTGATTCATAATTGTCGATTTCCCAGCATTCGTATATCCTACAATGGATACGACTGGGATTTCATTTTTACGTCGTTGCTTACGTTGAGTTTCTCTTTGTTCTTTGACCACTTCTAAATCACGGCGTAATTTTGCAATTTGATCTTCGATTTTACGACGATCCAACTCGAGTTTCGTTTCACCTGCACCACGGTTTTTGAAACCACCGCCTGTTCCTCCACCTTGTCGGCTAAGGGACGCATGCAAACCTACTAAGCGTGGTAGCATATATTGTAACTGTGCTAACTCTACTTGCATTTGTGCTTCTTTCGATTTTGCACGTCTAGCAAATATATCTAAGATCAACATTGTACGATCGATTACTTTACATTCTAAATCAGCCTCAAGATTTCGTATTTGAGATGGTGATAACTCATCATCAAAAATGACTAAATTTGCTTCTGATTCATCGTAGAAATTTTTAATTTCTTCTATTTTACCAGTTCCAACATAATGAGATGGATTTACACGTTCTAAATTTTGCGTAACGGTGCCAACTACTTCTACATTTAGCGCTTCAGCTAAATTTTTAAGCTCCTCTAGTGAATATTCAAAATGAACATCCCCTCGTAAATTAACACCTACTATTACGGCTTTTTCAATTAATTCATCCAACTAATTTCCTCCTCTTACTACGCAAAACAAAGAGTATGAATATATTATTAACTTCCTACTGAAAATAAAAAACAGTAAAGTAGAGCTGATATTGCTACTCTTATTTTACTATTTAATATGAAATTCTCTAATAACAGATGATTCATAATCACTCCGCTAAACATTTAAACAGTTTCACTCAAATACCATTTAGAAAACCTTTATTTAAAAAGGTAAATTTATCCTAACATATTCGATTCTTAACTCTCAACCTTTTGCAATTTCGATTGTATGCAATCGTTCTTTACTATTATGCTTTTCCTCAAAAACAAATACTGTATTCCCCAGCTTCAATGTATTCCCCTTTGTAGGTAATGATAATAATCTTGACCACTGAATAAGCTTCTCTTCTACATTTTTCACGTGGAAGGTACAGCGTTTAATCGTCAATTCCTCATTTTCTGGTTTGACTGTTCCATCTTCTCTTAATGACGAATAACGTTCCTCATCCGTCTGCTCCCACTGTATAAAAAATGGGTATGGTAAAGTATGGTCTATTTTATGATCGATGAAAAGCATCTTCCATTTGCGTAATCCGCCATTGGACGTTCTTCTCTCAGCAGGAATAATACCTGATGTACGATAGCCCATTTTTTGAAAATAGCGATTCTTCTTTTCTATATCGTTTGAACGTAAGCATAATGATGCAAAACCTTCACCATCGGCAATATCATATAAAAGTTGTTTCACTAAAGGCTGAGTTGATTGTTTCGCTATATTTTCATCTTCAATAGCCAACCATTCGATATAACTATTCTTTGTATAAAATAGTGCATTATACGTTCCCCAATCCAAATGCTGCCCACCTTTAACAGGATGTAAACCTTCAATTTGTTCCTGTTCGACAACCTGCTGTGGATTTTTTGTTGTGAAATATACGACATGATCTAATTCAAACATCCCTATCACCCCTTATGTATATAGAAAAGTCCGTAGCTGTATGTATGCAAGCATAGCCAACTACGGACACAAGAATGATTAGCCTTCTTGTTCTTCTTTCAATAACTCTATTGTTCTATCAAACTCTTCTTCAATTTCTTTATTAGGTTTATACGTTAATAAACTAACAACAACCGCTACAAGTAGACAGATGATAAATCCTGGTACAATTTCGTACATAGCCGCATGAAGCTTATCATTTGAGCCCCAAACGTAAGCTGTCACTGCCCCAGTTACCATACCTGCTAATGCACCCCAGTTTGTGATTTTCCTCCAGTATAATGTCAATAAAATAATAGGTCCAAATGCTGAACCAAAACCTGCCCAAGCAAAAGATACTAAATCCAAAATTTTATTATCCTGTTTCCAAGCTAACGCCATAGCCAAAATAGATACTAAAAGTACGGACATACGCCCTAAAAATACATATTGTTTATCTGAAGCATTTGATTTAAATACAGCCTTATAAATGTCTTCCACTAATGCAGATGACGTTACGATTAATTGAGATGAAATCGTGCTCATAATTGCGGCTAAAATAGCCGCAAGCATAATACCCGCAATGAACGGATGGAATAAAATTTGCCCTAAAGCAATAAATACTGTTTCAGGATTCTTTAATACCCCAGCATTTTGTTGATAATAGGCAATACCAACAAGCGCGGTTGCAACAGCACCAAATAAACTTAGGAACATCCAGCTTATTCCGATTCTACGAGCTTGTTTTGTTTCCTTCACACTCTTAATAGCCATAAAACGAACGATAATATGCGGTTGACCAAAATAACCTAGCCCCCATGCCACAGTAGAAATAATTCCTGTAACCGTTGTACCAGCAAATAAACTTAATAGTTTTGGATCAACTTCTTTTATTGAATCTACAGTTTCTCCAAATCCACCTGTTAAAAATAAACCAAAAATCGGAACAATTATAAGTGCTAAAAACATGACTAATCCTTGAATAAAGTCTGTATAACTAACAGCTAAAAATCCTCCAAATAGTGTATATGCAATTACCACACCAGATGAAATTAATAGACCCATGTGATAATCATAACCAAACGAACTCTCGAAAAATACTCCACCTGCAACCATTCCCGAAGAAACGTAGAAAGTAAAGAACACAAGAATAATTAAACCTGAAGCAATGCGAAGTAACTTCGTTTTATCTCTTAAGCGATTATCTAAATAGCTTGGAATTGTAATTGAATTATTTGATACTTGTGTGTACATACGTAAACGTGGTGCAACAAACACCCAGTTCAAATATGCTCCTACCGTTAAACCAACTGCAATCCAGGCTTCTATTAATCCACTTGCGTAAATTGCACCTGGTAGCCCCATTAATAACCAACCCGACATATCTGCTGCTCCCGCACTTAATGCTGTAACTGCAGGTCCTAATGAGCGCCCGCCGAGCATGTAATCTGTCAGATTAGCCGTACGCCTAAATGCATACCAGCCAATTACTAACATAGCAATCATATAAATAACGATTGCAATGAGTTGATACGTATTATCAGACATGATAAATCTCACTCTTCCCTTCACCTATATGATATAGCCATTTTATCATGATTATCCTAGCATAAGTAAGTAGAGTAGTATATTTATTCATAACGTGTAAACAATTCTCATCTGTAAGATCACTAAAAGAAAGATAAAGTTATTCAAAACTTCAACATATTATCTATGCTCATAACAACTCACTTCACTAGGTGTGATTGTGATAATTCTCTTAATCTAAACTTCTGAATTTTCCCTGATGCTGTCATTGGATATTCATCTGTAAACTGAATATACTTCGGAATTTTATGATAGGATATCTTCCCTTTACAATATGCTCTGAGCTCCTCTTCCGTGACAGACGCCCCTTCTTTTAATATGACCCAAGCCATTAGCTCTTCTCCATATTTTTCATCTGGTACTCCGACAACTTGAACATCTTGAATTTGTGGATGCTCATATAAGAACTCCTCCACCTCACGTGGATAAATATTTTCACCGCCTCGAATCACCATGTCTTTAATCCTCCCTGTAATGTCGATGTAACCATCCTCATCCATAACTGCGATATCACCTGTATGAAGCCAACCTTCGTGATCGATTGCTGCATGTGTAGCTTCCGGATTATTATAGTAGCCCTTCATAATTAAATAACCACGCGCACATAATTCACCCGGTGTACCAATCTGTGCTTCATCCCCAGTCACTGGATCAATAATCTTTACCTCTACATTCGGATGTGGTTTCCCCACTGTAGATACACGCTTTTCAATCGAATCATCCGTGCTTGTTTGTGTAATAACTGGTGAAGATTCTGTTTGACCATAGCAAATCGTAATTTCACGAGCACCCATATCGTTAATGACCTTTTTCATTACCTCAATTGGACAAATTGACCCCGCCATAATCCCTGTACGCAGTGAGGATAATTCAAACTTACCAAAGTCGGGATGATTTAGTTCAGAGATGAACATTGTAGGTACCCCTTGTAGTGCTGTACACTTTTCATCTTGCACGGTTTGTAACACTAAGCCCGGTTCAAATTGTTCCAACACGACCATTGTAGCACCACGTAATACAGAAGCTAATGTACTCATCACACAACCAAAGC
This sequence comes from Viridibacillus arenosi, assembly GCF_001955655.1. Lineage (GTDB taxonomy): Bacteria > Bacillota > Bacilli > Bacillales_A > Planococcaceae > Viridibacillus > Viridibacillus arenosi. The sequence goes on from NZ_MSPW01000005.1 coordinate 93,708, forward strand.
AGTGGAAAAATGGCACTGGGATGCACAAACGATCATGCTCCGTTAAGTGAATATACTCTCCAACTAGCTGAGCATTATTTACGACATTATTATGTGTTAACATGACCCCCTTTGGGAAACCTGTGGTACCTGATGTGTATTGAATATTAATAACATCATCTGGATCCAGAGATTGAAAACGTTCTTCTAATTCTTCATCTGTCACTTGCTCCGCGAATTCTACAAGTTCACTCCATTTATAAATACCAGGATAATCATTTTCACTCATAACTATCACTCGCTTGAATTGTGGTAATTTCTCTGATTGAATATAACCTTTTTTAGAGTTTGTTAATTCTGGGCATATTTTTCGGATGATATTAATATAAGAGGTACCTTTAAATTCCTCTCCTAGTATTAATGTCGTCGAGTCCGATTGCTGTAGCAAATATTCAAGTTCATTTTCTTGATAATTCGTGTTTACTGTTACAAGAACAGCTCCCATTTTCCCTGATGCAAACTGACTAAGTAGCCACTCTCTCTTATTATCCGACCAAATGGCAATATGCTCCCCTTTTGCAATCCCCATACCGATAAAAGCTTTCGCTAATTCATCTGTTTCGTGATTAAATTCTGCATAAGTTTTTCTCACATTATTTTCAGGATACACGTATGCCTCATTATTCGGAAACGCTTCCATTGTATTGCGTAAAACTTCTCCAACAGTCTTATGTAATAACATAAAACAGCCCCCCTTTGTTCGAAGTATTATCTTTTATTATTTTATCACAAAATTCTGATTAATTAACTCATTAAAATGGTAGAGTTTATTAGTTATTATCATTTTTTCCAATAAAGTATAGTAATCTTTTGTTCTCTACATTATTATTAGTTAATAAGATTTATAAAATATTTACAACATAGATACCTTATACCTATCCATAACTATTAGAAATTATTTATTTAAGGAGGTCCTTTACTATGAACATGCAATTATTATCTAAAGAAGATTGGAAGAGAAAGAACTTTTTTATTTTCCTAGTAACAATCATCGCTTCGGGCATAGGTTTTCTAGCACAATTACTTTTCGACTCGCACCCAATGGTCAAACTTGTAATTGGTAGTATTTTTGCACTCGTATTAATTTCTTTTCTTATTGAACGTAAATTAGCGATTTTCGAACGTTTCTTTCCATACTTCATTCTATTAATGGTCTTCTTCACTATCATGGGCTCAATACTTGGTGAAGGTGTCAGTACATTGGGTTCTATTGCATTATCCTTTTTCTTATTAATAGTATCTAGTATTCATTCAAGTAAAAAGCTGTTGATCTTTGGTTACCTTTTAAGTGCTATTTCAATGGTCTTAAACCAAATATATTTTGAACAAGTGGATATGATGTCTAGTCAATTTAAAAACTTAGTACTTGTTCATTTCTTATCTGGTATCGCAATCTTTTTACAAATCCATCAAAATACACACAACGCAAATAATAACGCTAAACTATATGTAGAATTAGAAGAGAAATCTCATCAAGAAACTATGTTGATGGACAAACTATCTTCATCAGTTCAAACGATTACAACAAATCTTCAAAGCATTACACAAAATACTGACAGTACGACAGCTGCACAACGAGAGATGCTTATCGCTGTTAACGAGATTAGCGCTGGTTCGGAGCAACAAGCTGATCGAATTTCAGACATCGTACTAAACTCAGAAGCTACAACACAGACAATCCGTGGCATTTCTACTTCACTGAAAGAGGCTGTGCAACAATCTAGCCAGGCGGGTACCCAAGCAACGAATGGTGCTACTCGTATGCAAATAATGAAAAATGATATTGATGACTTCACAAAATTCTTTATCGATTTAAGTATGGCCTTCAAAGATTTAACAGAAAAAATATCTGAAACAAACTCCTTTACAGTAGCGATTCGTCAGATTACGGAGCAAACGAATTTACTGGCATTAAACGCCTCTATTGAAGCTGCTCGCGCTGGTGAACATGGTAAAGGTTTTGCTGTCGTAGCTGATGAAATTCGTAAACTTGCTAGTGTAACAGATGAAACGCTCGTGAAAATTGATTCAAACTTACGTAACGTTAATGAATATAACGAAGTGACCCTCATGAAATTAGAAGATGGAATGAACAAGATATATAAACAAGTATCAGAGGCTGAACACTCTACAACCGCCTTCAATGAGTTACACAAAACTATGGAGACATTGCAACAACAAATGACTCAACTATTGACTAATATGACGCAAATAGAAGGCAACTCCGAAACCATTCAGCAAAGTACTACTGAGTTTGCAGCTATTATTGAAGAAAGTACGGCGGCTCTCGAAGAGCTAAATGCGACCCTAGTAAACTTAACAGAGGAACAAGCTCAAATTGCTAGTTACGTTAACCAAACATATGAAGTGGCGAATTCAATAAAAGCATAGTCTATTATTTTCTCAACTATCGGCATCAAATTGCCGATAGTTTTTTTATTTATGCTCGATTGCCGAATACCTAGGAATACGATAACAATAGACTTTTTTCTAATTAAGATATAAAAATGCAGTTTCAAATAATATATTTAGGTCAAATCTATTGACTATAAACTTAAACGTGGTAGAATCTTTATTAACTTCAATGCGTTGAAGCGACAAAGTATATATTCCGAGTGATGGACATAGTAGGTATTTTACAGACAGCAATTAGAGACTAAGTAATCGGTGCAAACTTAGGTCTGTTCTATAGATGAATTACACCATTAGATACTCGTTTTAAATGAAGTGGTTGGATACAATTATTCAACAATTAGGGTGGTACCGCGGAGTTCTCCTTCGTCCCTTTTTATAGGGATAGAAGGATTTTTTTATGCCATTTTAATATATAGGAGGATTTCTATGTTTCGTATTCAAGCTAAAATTACACCATCTTTTTTTGAAGCCTTACTTCTTGTAGGCGTCATTATTGCCACAATGGGGATTAGTATTGCTAAATTTGATGCAGTACCTCATATGCCAATTATTATGAGTATCTTATTGTTAATCGCATATGGCTTAATCAAAAAGGTTTCTTATAAACAACTAGAAGAAGGTCTAGTTGAAGGTTCTAGAGCAGGTTTAAGTGCCATTTTCATCTTCTTCTTTATCGGCATTTTGATTAGTAGTTGGATGATGGGTGGTACCATCCCTACAATGATTTACTTAGGTTTCCAAACTATTACGCCACATTTCTTTTTTGCTGTTGTATTTCTTGTTACTTGTATTGTAGGTGTTGCTATTGGTAGCTCACTTACTACTACTGCTACAGTTGGAGTTGCGTTTATCGGCATGGCCAGCGCAATGGATATTTCTTTAGCGATCACTGCTGGCGCTATTGTTTCAGGTGCTTTTTTTGGTGATAAGATGTCACCTCTATCTGATACGACTAACCTTTCATCTGCCATTGTTGGTGTAGACTTATTTGAACATATTAAAAATATGGGATGGACAACGATTCCTGCATTTTTCATATCATTAATTGTTTACGGTGTAATTTCACCGAATAAAGAATTACAACACGCAGACAAAATTGATTCATTCCAAAACGGGCTGTTACAAACAGGTATGGTGCATTGGTACACGCTCATTCCATTAGTTGTTCTAATCGTGTTCACATTTAAAAAAACCCCGGCAATTATAACATTAGCAGTTAGTTCTATTTCAGCTATTATCGTTTCTTATTTCCATACACAATTTGGATTTAGTGAAATAATGGACATTTTATTTAACGGCTTCAAATCTACTACAGGTATTGAAGACATTGACTCCCTACTTTCCCGTGGCGGAATTAATAGCATGATGTTCACAATCGGACTTGTCCTTTTAGCACTAAGTATGGGAGGCTTGTTGTTCACTCTTGGTATCGTGCAAGCACTATTATCTAAAGTAGAAAGCTTCTTTAAAAGTACTGGCTCTGTTATTACAGGTGCAGCCGTTACAGCCATCGGTATTAATACATTAATCGGTGAGCAATACTTATCTATTTTACTAACAGGTGAAGCTTTCCAAGCACAGTTCAAAAAGGTTGGCTTAAAAAGTAAAAACCTTGCACGTGTAATGGAGGATGCAGGTACAGTTGTAAACCCACTCGTTCCTTGGAGTGTATGCGGTATTTTTATCACTAATGTATTAGGTGTTTCAACTTGGGCGTACTTGCCATTTGCCCTGTTCTGTTTGTTATCACCAATTTTAACAATCTTATTTGGTTGGACAGGCAAAACACTTTCATACATTGATGAAAAATAATTACTCAACTTCTTTTATTCTTTGATGACGGCGAATTATGGTACACTAATGCCAACTATTAAACAATAAAGAAGGCGAGTAATAATGGATTATCAAGAAATGACACAAGCGTTATTGCAACGGTTGTTAAATAAAGAATTAATAGCTGCTACAATTAGCCAGCCACGCGCAAAGTCAAATGAAATTAAACGTATTAAATTAAAACCAATCGAACTAAAAGGCATTTATCATATTCAGCTTGAATATCAATATGAACGTATTTTAAAGCACGAAAATATACCATTATCTTCTATTGAAAAGACAGTTAATGATCTCTTTGAGAAATTCCGTCAGTTTCATGGTGAATTCACTAGTGAAAACATACAGATTCAACTATCTAAGAAAAACAAAGTATTTTGGAAAGATGAACAAACAGCAAATAAAACGGTCGACCTTTCACATAATCGCAAAAAGAATTACCTACTAGATCCTGAAACAGTTTATCCATTCCTCATCCGCTTAGGGGTGCAATCTGCTGATGGTAAAGTGAAAAAGCAAAAATATGATAAATTCAAACAGATTAATCGCTTTATCGAATTTATCCATGATTCACTCGATTATTTACCAAAGGACCGTACCATTCGTATACTCGATTTCGGTTCAGGTAAATCCTATTTAACGTTCGCACTTTATCACTATTTAAAAATCGAGCAAGGGTTGGATATACGTGTAACAGGTTTAGATTTAAAGAAGGAAGTCATTGAGCATTGTGCACAGATCGCCAAGGATTTAGAATATGATCAACTTGAGTTTTTAGTTGGAGATATTAACGACTATAATGATGAAACAACTGTCGATATGGTCGTTACTCTACATGCATGTGATGTTGCAACAGATATGGCTTTAGCACGCGCAGTAAAATGGGGAGCGAAAGTAATTTTGAGTGTTCCTTGCTGCCAACATGAATTAAATACTCAAGTTCAATCTTCACCACTTGATATTATGCTTCAACATGGTTTAGTTAAAGAACGTTTTGCTGCACTAGCTACAGACTCTATTCGAGCAGAAATTTTAACACTTGTTGGTTACGAAACACAGCTGCTAGAGTTTATCGATATGGAGAATACACCGAAGAATATTTTAATTCGTGCATACTTCACAGGTAAAAAAACAACAGTTATTCAAAAGGAACGCTATGAAGCCTTTACAAAATTTTTATCTGCAAAGCCATTCTTAGAAAAAGAATTAAAGGAATATCTCAACTAATAATTTCTCCTGTGCCAATATTTGGTATAGGGGATTTTTTTACAATTAAAATATTTTAAGAAGCACTGTGAGAGAAATCATATCTATTCCTTCCATTTTAATGATACACTTTTACGCGAAAAGGAAACTAATTCCATTAACTTGAATTTTTTGTCTAGAAAAGCATTGACTTTTCACTGATAATGATTATCATTATTGTAGATATAAAATCGAATCGCAGAGAGTAGGATATCAATGAAGTCAAAATCATTATTAGCCATTTTATTAGCAGGAAGCGTTATCGTAACAGGATGTAATAACTCAGATAAAGAATCTTCTGTTAAGAATTCATCAACTGAAGCAACAAAAGATACAAAAGTAATTGACTTACAGGCCGAAATAGATGCATATAAAGAATTCGCACTTGATCAAATGGATCAATTCACAACTGAAACAGAAAAATTTGTTACCGCTGTAAAAGCTGGTGATATTGATAAAGCAAAAGACATTTATCCAAACGCGCGTATGTTCTTCGAACGTTCTGAACCAATCGCGGAAAGCTTCGGTGACCTTGACCCACGTATTGATGCTCGTTTAGCTGACCTTGAAGAAGAAGGTCAAGGAAAAGAAGACTGGAGCGGTTATCATAAAATTGAGTACGGATTATGGGAAGAAAACACAACAAAAGGCTACGAAAAAACTGCTGATCAACTACTTAAAGATGCAAAAGAACTACGCGCTCGTGTTGAAACAGTTGAAGTAACTCCTGATTTAATGATGACCGGAGCAATCGATTTATTAAACGAAGTTTCTACATCTAAAATTTCAGGAGAAGAAGAAATTTTTTCTCATACTGACTTATATGACTTCAAAGCTAATGTTGAAGGTGCCGAAAAAATCTTCACTATTTTAGAAAGCAAAATCGAAGCTAAAGACCCTGAATTAGCTAAAAACCTAACAAAGAAATTTAAAACAGTTAACGATTTATTAGCTAAACATGAAACAAAAGATGGCTATGTTTCATACACTGAACTTACTAAAGACGATACAAAGGCATTAGCTGAAGCAGTAAACAACCTTGGAGAACCATTAAGCCAAATGGCAATCATAATGGAGTGAGATTACAATGACTGAAACAAAAGAAGAAAAAATCTATGATAAAAAAATTTCGCGTCGTCAAATGCTGAAAATGACCGGTCTTGGTGCTGCTGGCGTAGCCATTGGTGCTACAGGTTTCGGTGGCGTCATCAAAACATTTGGAATGGATTTTTTTGATGACGATTCAACCACTACAAACAAAGTAAATTTCTATGGCCAACATCAATCTGGAATTGCAACAGATGTGCAAACTAATATCTATTTCGCTTCTTTAAATGTTTTAGTTACTTCTAAACAAGAATTGCAAGAGTTGTTCAAAATGTGGACACCTCTTGCAGTTCGTTTAATGAATGGCGATATGATTGGCGATCCAACGACTAATGGAATGATGCCTCCAAAAGATACCGGAGAGGTAAAAGGTCTTGATGCAGCAAATTTAAGTATCACTTTCGGAGTTGGACCATCTCTTTTTGAGAAAAAGGAATTCGGACTTGCTTCTAAAAAACCAAACGAATTAAAAGACTTGCCCCACTTCCCAAAGGATCAACTAGATGCTGCTTACACTGGTGGGGATATTTGCATTCAGGCATGTGCTGACGACCCACAAGTGGCGTTCCATGCAGTTCGCAATCTCGTACGTGCTGCTTCTGGCAAAGTATCTTTGAAATGGTCACAAGCTGGCTTCAATGCATTCCCTGTTTCAAAAGGGAAAAAACAGACTCCTCGTAATCTATTTGCTTTTAAAGATGGCACAGAGAATCCCACTACTTCTAACAAAAAAGATATGAATGACGTTGTTTGGGTACAATCTGGAGAATCCAAAGGTTGGATGACTGGGGGTTCTTATTTAGTTGCTCGCCGAATCCAATTACATTTAGAAACTTGGGACCGTACTTCTTTAAAAGAACAAGAAAATACATTCGGACGTCATCGTGATAGTGGTGCACCTATTGGCAAAAAAGATGAATTTGAAGCGATGGATATTGATCGAAAAGATGATAACGGAAATTATGTAGTCCCTGAAACATCCCATGTCTTCCTAGCGAAATCTGTCGATGCACGCATACTACGTCGCTCGTATTCATACTCATCAGGTGTTATGGATGCTACAGGCTCATATGACGCAGGATTGCTTTTTGTTTCATTCCAAAAAAATCCTGATCAATTCATTAAAATTCAAAACAGTCTAGGTCGATTAGATAAAATGAACGAATATATTACCCATCGAGGCAGTGCCTTATTCGCTTGCTTCCCTGGTATACAAAAAGGGAGTTATATCGGTGAAGCACTTTTTAAAACACTGTAGTCAAATTGCGATTATTCTTGGGCTAATCATTTTAACATCAATACATCCTGTAAGTGCTGCTGTATCTTATAGTCATTTATATATTTCTATTAGTGATGCCATTATGAGCTCTAAGCAGGATCAAGACAAAGAAGCGATTGATGCGATTAAGACATTCCAGTCTGATTGGAAAAAGACTGATGTAAATACATCTAGTGAAAAAAAGGCAATCGAATCTTCTTTAGATGAAGCTCTAAATGCCTCATCTAAAGAGGACCGTCTTACTGCACTTACAAAGCTATCCAAAGCATTAACAGCTTTAGAAAAAGCTGAAAATCCTGTAGACGAACAAGCCGAACGTACTGGGTTTTTAAAAACGATTACTCCCGCCCTGAATTTGCTGGACAACGCCATTCAAACGGGGGACTTAGAAAAGATTGAATCTCAGTACAATCAGTTCAATGCTTTTTGGAATAAAAATGAACGTCCAGTACGCGAGCATGATATTGCTGCATATGGTCAAATTGAAACACAGATTTCCTTTATGCGAATGACACTTGCAGATGACAACCCTAATATCGATTCATTAACAGATCAATTCGATTCATTAAAAAAAGCAATTGATAACTTTGCAGCAGGAAAAAAAACAGCTACTCAATCTGGTACCTACTCCCTGCAAACATTATTAGATTTAATTGATGAGGCAAAAGATCAAATTGATGAGGAAGAATACTCTAAAGCATCAGCAACTATTAAAAAATTCATCACTACATGGCCAAACGTTGAGGGTGATATTCGCACGAAAAACGCCAGCCTATATACGAAAATTGAAAGTGATATGCCTATCATAGCCAGTAATTTAATGAAAGATGCTATAGATGAAAAGGACATTAAATCTCAGTTAAACAACTTTAAACAACAAATCCAGCTTATCCAAGGAGATCAGAACTATAGCTTCTGGGATTCAGCATTAATTCTTTTACGTGAAGGTTTAGAGGCTTTATTAATCATCATTGCACTGATAGCTTTCTTAAAAAAATCTGGACAAACACATATGGAAAGATGGATTTATATTGGAGCTGGAATTGGTATTGGGTTAAGTGCTGTGGCAGCTATTTTAATGTCTACATTATTCAACTCGACAACTATTAATACAAGCCGTGAAATGTTAGAAGGCTATATTGGACTTGCAGCTGCAGCAATGATGATTGGTGTAGGTGTGTGGATGCACAGCAAATCCAACATCAAATCATGGAATAATTACATTGCTAAACAAATGAATCATGCGATGTCTAAACAAAGTGTTTGGGCAATGGCATTTATCAGCTTTTTATCTGTTTTCCGTGAAGGCGCTGAAACGCTTGTTTTCTATGCAGGGATTGCACCTAAAATGTCGACTTTCGACTTCACTTTAGGGATTGGCATTGCACTTCTTATTTTAATTGTTGTAGCCATCGTATTACTGAGAGCAAGTGGCAAAATCCCAATCCACTACTTCTTTGCTGTCGCAACCATTTTAATCTATTTATTAGCATTTAAAATTATCGGTGTTAGTATCCATACATTGCAGTTAACAGATGTCTTACCAACGTCCATCATTAGCGAACTTCCTGTCTGGGCAAATATTGGTTTTTATCCAACAATCGAAACTATCATTGGACAATCTATTTTAATTTTCTTAGTGATAGTTACATTCTTCTACAAACGTCACAACGAAAAAGCAGTTAATTAAGATAAGAAAAGAGCGACTAGCTGATTGGCTAGTCGCTCTTTTTTTATAATTATAATTCTTGTCGTAACGCTTGAATAACATCAATCTTTGTTGCTTTACGTGCTGGTCTCCAACCTGAAAGTAATGCTACTCCAATACTAATAGCTGAAGCTACAAGTATTAGTTGCCAAGGAATATCTGAGAATACAATATCCGCTTCTTGGAATTGCTTTGAATCAGTAGCCATATCAATTATAATTGGCAATAGCCAGTTTGATAAGAAACTAATACCGTATGATATAACAATTGCAATCGCTGTTCCTAAAATACCAATCCAAGCACTTTCCATTAAGAATAATCGCTGGATCAATTTCGGACTTGCCCCAATCGCCTTCATGACCCCAATTTCACGAGTACGCTCAGTAACAGCCATTGTCATTGTATTGAAAATACCAATAGAAGCAATTAATACAGCAATCGTCCCTACAAAGATTAAACCTACTTTAAATGCTAAGAATATAACATTGATATCATCTAATTGCTCAGTAACTGAGTAAACACTTAAACCTTTATCCTTCAGTTTGGCTATTACACCTTTTACTGCTTCTAAATTCGTAGCATGTACTTTTATCTCCGGATAGAACATATCTTTTTCAGCTTTTATGTTTTTCGAATCTTTTACAGATGCCTTATAAATATTATAAAACTCGCCTTTTAGTTCATGACTAAATAGTATCGTATTTTTAATAAGCCAATCTTTTGCCGGTTTTTCTGATACACCAACCACTTTGAATGTTAACTCTTTATTAATTGCCTTATCATTATCATAATCTTGTAGTTTTACTGAAATTGTTTTACCTACTAGCGATTCCTTGTAACCAAGTTTCTTTGCTTGCTTAGTAGAAGTTGTGTCATTTTCTGCAGATTCCTCATTTAACTTTTCTTGCTCTTTCAACTCTGCTTTCGATAATAAATTCTCTGCAAAATGATAACCAACTACAATTTCATCAGAATTTTGAGGTAGACGACCTTCAGATAATTTACTCCCGACTTTTTCTTCGTTATCAAATTCAGTCATGTTTACTGGTACGCTATTTGTACGTTCCTCAAATTTTACGTTAGCCGATAGTTGAGCATTTGTTTTTTCAACCACTGCTCTGACATTCTCCATTTTTCTAATGGCATCTACATCGATTTTCTTTTGAGGATCTCCGTGTACCTCAATTTCTGTCAATTTTTGATCTGTTAAGATTTCTCTTTCCATCGACCCTTGTAAACCAAAACCGATGGATGCTAATACAATTAAAAACGCACATCCCATAGTAGTTGCTAAAACAGTTGTAAACACACGTAGCCTATTTTTCTTTAAGTGTTGTCTAACAAAATCTACTTGATCCTTAAATAACATATTACAATACCTCCTTAACTAATTCGCCATCGTGCATTCTGAATTTGTGATGTGCTATATTAGCCACTTCTTCATCATGTGTAATAATGACAAATGTTAAATTCAACGCTTTATTAAGGCTTTGAATAAGGAGTAAAATATCTTGCTCTGTTTCCGAATCTAAACTTCCTGTAGGCTCGTCCGCTAATAATATCGGCGGATTAGTTACTAATGCACGGGCAATACTAACACGCTGTTGCTGCCCACCCGATAACTCATTTGGATAATGGTCTGAAACATTTTCCAACCCTACTTGTTGTAATAGTTCTTTTACTTTTACCTTCCGCTTTGCAGAAGGAATACCTTTAATCTTTAGTGGTAATTCAATATTTTCAAACGCCGTTAAACCCGGCATCAGTTGAAAGTTTTGAAAGATAAATCCAAAATTTTCTAATCGGAACTGCGCATGAGTAACTTCATTCATAGAAACTGTTTCTTGACCATTGATAACAATTGATCCAAATTCAGGCGTCATAAAGCCAGCAATAGTATTTAGCAATGTCGATTTACCAGATCCACTCTTACCAACAATTGAAACTATTTCTCCTTTTGCCACATCGAATGATAAATCCTTCAACACTGGCACTTTTTTTTCTTTACCTTTTTTTCCTATAGCAAATGTATGACTCACATTTTTTATTTCAATCAATTTATTTTAGCCCCTCTCCACTTACTTACTGAAATTAAGTATATACATAGATTCTTAAGTAATAAGGAGGATAAAGATGAAGAAATTCTTAAGATTAGATATAGTGGCGTTAAGGTTTTCAAATTAATTTGTGTAGACGCAAACTTTTCGTGGTACTTCCAAGTCAAAATATTGTAGTGTTTTCGCGATACGCTATATTTGTGAAGGAGTTAACTGGTCATGACAAAAGAGGAAAAATACAAGCTTGTAGAAGCATTTATAATAGAAAATCAGCATTCTTATTACCGACTAGCATTTAGCTATGTCAAAAATAAAGAAGATGCACTGGATATCGTACAGGAGAGCGTTGTTAAAGCACTCAAATCAATCGATTATATAGAACAAATTGAATACATTAAAACATGGTTTTACCGTATTTTAATCAATACATCCATAGATTATATAAAGAGAAACAAACGAACAATCGCCTCTCCGGATGAAATTCTTGATTTTCATTTACCAAATCAAGAAAATGAATTACATGATTTAGACTTATATGACGCCATTGATCATTTACCCATAACTTACAAAACCATTATCATTTTGCGCTTCTTTGAGGATATGAAAATCGATGATATTGCCGAAATGCTCGGGGAAAATAGCAACACAATTAAAACAAGGCTTTATGCCGCATTGCGCAAGCTACGCATAGAAATGAAAGAGGATGTGGAATAATGAGTAAAATTAACGACGCCAAAAAAAGATTCGACAATATTGAAATTCCTGAAGAACTAGATTTTGTTGTCCAAAAAGCTATAAAGGAAGCTAATCCAATGAAAAACAATAAACGAAAAAATATGAACCCTTTTAAAAATTTTGGACTAGGTGCCGCAGCTGCTGCCATATTATTTGCAGGTAGTGTAAACCTGAGTCCTGCATTTGCACAATCAATGTCTAACATTCCTGTCTTAAATTCAATTGTCAAAGTTATCACTATGAATGAAATAGCTGATGGTAACGACAATTCGCAAGCCAACATTTCAACCCCTCAAATTACAGGCCTTGAAAACAAAGAATTGGAAACAACATTGAACTCAAAATACGAGCAAGAAAATGCTCAGCTATTTGCCCAGTTCCAAAAGAAAATGGCCAAAATTGAAGAACAAGGCGGAGGTCACTTAGGTGTAGACGCGGGCTACAAAGTATTAACAGATACAGATGACTTACTTTCAATTAGTCGTTATACTGTAGAAACACAAGCTTCAAGCTATGAAACAATTCATAACGATACAATAGACAAAAAGAATGAATTACTCATTACTTTACCAAGTCTATTCAAAGACAATGCCTATATCGATACCATCTCAACTTATATGAAAGATGAGATGCGTAAACAAATGGCTGCTGATGTTGAAAAAACCTACTTTATTGCAGGAGAATCAGAAACAAACGATGGCTTTGACAAAATTAAAGCAGATCAAAACTTCTCTATTACAAAAAATAATGAGCTTATCATCTACTTTGATCAATATGAGGTTGCACCAGGCTATATGGGTTCTGTAAAATTCAAAATCCCAACAAGCGTTATACAAAAAGATCTTGTAAGTAATCACTATATTAAATAATTTAAAACCTTGCACTCAGCAGTGTTTTCTCTGCTGAAATGCAAGGCTTTTTAATGTCTTAATTTAAAATTGAATCATCTTCACTGGATCTACGATTTCATCAAATTGAGCTTCAGTTAATAACCCTGTTTCAAGTGCTGCTTCTTTTAATGTTAGGCCATTTTTATGTGCATGCTTCGCTATTTTAGCTGCATTTTCATAACCAATATGTGGATTAAGTGCTGTTACTAACATAAGTGAATTTTTCACAAAATGGTCTAGCTTTTCTTCATTTGCCTCAATGCCTACCAAACAGTGTTCGTTAAAGCTTCGGATAACATCACTTAACAAACGGACAGATTGCATGAAGTTGTATAGAATAACTGGCTTGAATACATTGAGTTCAAAATTTCCTTGACTAGCTGCAATACCGATCGTCACATCATTCCCCATAACTTGCGTCGCCACCATCGTTACAGCTTCACTTTGCGTCGGGTTCACTTTACCCGGCATAATCGAGCTACCCGGTTCATTTTCAGGAATGGTAATTTCACCGATACCACTTCGAGGACCACTTGCAAGCCATCGCACATCATTGGCAATTTTCATCATATCTGCTGCTAAGCCTTTTAAAGCACCATGCACATGAACAATTTGATCATGGCTTGTGAGTGCATGGAATTTGTTTGCAGATGAAACGAATTGGAGTCCCGTTTCTTTATCTAAAGCATTTGCAACAAGATCACCGAATTCACTAGGTGCATTAATGCCCGTCCCTACTGCCGTTCCACCGATAGCAAGCTCTAGCAAATGTTCTTTACTTTGCTTTATCATTTGTTCTGATTTCTCAATCATATGCAACCATCCACTTATCTCTTGACCAAGTGTTAAAGGTGTTGCATCTTGCAAATGCGTACGGCCAATTTTAATCGTCATTTTAAATTGCTCAGCTTTCGCCAGCAATGTTTCTTTTATCTCTTGTAGAGCTGGTAGTAAATCATTCGTAACAACAGTAATAGCAGCAATATGCATAGCTGTCGGAAATGAGTCGTTAGAGCTTTGAGATTTGTTAACATCATCATTTGGGTGCAGTCTTTCATCACTACCTTGTTTTTGCAAATATGCATTTCCTAGATGAGCGATTACTTCGTTGACATTCATATTAGTTTGCGTACCACTACCCGTTTGCCACACAACAAGTGGGAATTCTTCATCCCATTTACCTGCAATAATTTCATCAGCTGCGTGAACAATGGCATTGGCCTTAACTTGTGACAGATTACCAAGTTCAGCACTAACAGTCGCTGCTGCTTTTTTAAGAAGTGCATATGCATAAATAAATTCAATTGGCATTTGTTCTGTACCAATTTTAAAATTTTCTTTACTACGCTGTGTTTGAGCTCCCCATTTATGTGCTGCTGGTACTTTAACTTCTCCCATAGAATCATGTTCAATACGATAATCCAAAATCATCCATCTCCCTTGTTTTTCTACGAAATTTATTACCTTTCTGTTATTTATGATAACGCTTTCTCATTGAAATGTCTTATCTGCTGTTTGAAATAAAAAAACCTTGTATAAAAAATTATACAAGGTTGAATTATACGATTAAGCTGGCATTGGCGTTGGCGTTGGTTTAGCGTAACCTTCTTTATAAGCTTCATCAATTACATCACGAATCTCTTTTAATGACTTACCCTCTTGCGCCATTTTAATTGATTGGATTGCGATTTCTACACAAGCTACACATCTTGTTCCATGATCATCCCAAACGATTGAGCCATCCTTTTTCACTTCTTTAATAAAGCAGTTCATATTGCTTTTATGGCCTGCACTTTCTCCACATCCACAATAGCAAGGTATCCATTTAAGAATCTCTGTTGCTTGACCTGTCGCTTTATAAACAAGCTTCAAATCTTCAGATTGTTTATCTAAAAAACTTGGAAGAACATCTGCTGAAGCTGTCGTCTCTTGAATATCACCATTAGCTACAGTGTGTTGATGTCCTGATTCTTCATTGTGTTTTTCTTGTTTTACCGGTTCTTCTGCCTTGTCCTCACCACTACTGCAAGCAGTCAATATCATAGAACCAGCTAGTAATAACGTAAACCATTTAAATTTCATTACTAATAACTCCTTCACACACTTTTCCCCTATTGTACCTTAATAAGTATTTAAACTTGTATGACAAATAAGCAACATTATTATTAAGTAGTAGGCTTTTTATATAGTTAGACAAGTCTTATTCTTTTTATACATAAAAAGCTGACTCATTTTCATGAGCCAGCCCTTTTATTTAAGCTTCTTCTTTTGGTTCAATAACTGCAGTTGTTGATGCAGTTGACTTACCTTGGATTTCATCAGCTAATCTTTCGATACTTGGGCGAATCGTACCTTTGCCCGAGTAGTTTTCTATTAGCTCTTTCATATCAATCCCCGATGTCTCTTTAAGAGATTCTTGTAAAGTAGACATTAAGTTCGTTGCATAAGCAGTGACTTTGTTAGCACCACCGCCGCCTTCACCACCACTTCCTGTATCAACGACTGTTATTTTGTCGATATTTGAAAGCGGACTAGCAACTTGTTTCGCGTATTCAGGCATCATGTGAATGACCATATCAAGTACAGCTGCTTGGCCATATTGCTCGAACGCTTCGGCAATCTTACGTTTCGCTTCTGCTTCCGCAAGACCTTTAAGACGGATAATATCTGCTTCGGCTTCACCTTGTGCACGTTCAGAGTCAGCTTTTGCAAGACCATCTAAACGTACTTTTTCTGCATCAGCTTTCGCTCTAGCTTCAATGCTATATTTCTCCGCATCAGCTTGAGCTAATTGTTTCATTTTATCTGCTGCTGCGTTTTGCTCTATTGCATAACGATCCGCGTCGGCTTTCTTCTTCACTTCAGAATCGTATTGTTTCTCACGACGAAGAATCTCTTTTTCTTCTAATTCAATTTGTTTTTGACGCTCGATGATACGAACTTGCATTTCTTGTTCTGTTACTTCTTGTTTTGCTTTAGCTGATTCTAGCTCATATGCTTGGTCAGCACGGGCTTTAGCGACATCTTGCTCGCGGCGGAATTCAGCTACTTTTAATTGGTTTTCTTTTTCTGCTTCTGCAATTTCAGTGGCACGTTCAAGCTCTGCTTTTTGCGCTTCTTTATCTGATTCAGCACGTTTAATACGTGTTTCCTTTTCTGCCTCTGCTGTTGCAATGTCAGCGTCACGTCTTACTTGTGCTATTCTTGGCTTCCCTAATGAATCAAGGTAACCGTTTTTATCACGTACATCCTTGATTGTAAATGAAACGATGATTAAACCCATTTTCGCTAAATCTTGTGATGCGACGCGTTGAACTTCTTGAGAAAATTTATCGCGGTTTTTATAAATTTCTTCAACTGTCATAGAACCTAAAATCGAACGTAGATGACCTTCTAAAACTTCCTTCGCCTCATTTTCGCGTTCTTCTTTAGGTTTGCCTAAAAACTGCTCTGCTGCTGTAGCAATTTCAGAAATAGACCCGCCGATTTTAATGATTGCAATACCATCTGCCATTACTGGAACACCTTGCTCTGTATATACTTCAGGTGTAGTGACTTCTAGTTTACTAGATAATAAGCTTAATGGTTCTGCTTGCTGGAATACAGGAAGTACGAATGTACCACCACCACGGATAATTTTAATTCGATTACCTGATTCGTCTGTATGTACGTTTTTTGATCCTAAGTAACTACCTGTTACGATCAGCGCTTCATCTGGACCTGCTGTTCGGTATTTTGTTACATAAACACCAATAATCGCTAATAATACAAAAGCTACAATTCCTATTACGACTAATAACCCTATATTTCCAAAATCCATTTCATTTCCCCCTTTAATCTAATTTGAAAACATCGGTTCATATGCTCTGACATACACCGTGCCTTCTTTTACTTCTACTATAAGGACCTGTTGATTATACTCAATTTCCTCATTATCAAAACCTACAGCACGTTTTGAAATTAAACCATTTATAGTTTCAATAACAACTTCACCGAACCCATCAACAGGAATAGGTACGATTACCTTACCAATTTGCCCTGCCAATGACTCATCAGTATATGCCATTGATACTTCTGCTGATTTTAATGGTAATAAGATAAAGAAATAGAGCAATACACTTAATACGGTAGAGATAATTGTTGCAATTGCGATGATCATGATACTAGAAAATGACGTTAAACTTTCTAAGATGAAACCAATTGCTGCAAAGAATGTTAGAAAAGAAAGAATAACCGCTGGATTAAAAAACGGAATACCTTCTCCAACACCATCAATTACATCTCCAAAAAATAAAAATAAGACCATGCATACTGCAAAAATTATTAGGGAATATAAATATACTTGTTGGATTGCTATACCAAACAGTTCTATTAGACTCACCTCTCATACTTATGTTATTTTCCTTACAATACGTTATACGGTTAAGTGGAGATAAAGTTTCATTTTTTTCAAATAATTTACACATTTTATTTATAATTATTTCTAATGTTACGGGAATGTAAATTTTAGTCGAAATTATGTAAATAATGTGGGGATTCCTATTGCATTTTGTTATGATTGTGTAGCGTTAAAAGAGATTGATAAGTTGATATTCAACCTAGGAGGATTCACATGTTTAGCTCAAAAAAACAAGACCCTTTTTTTGCGTCGCTGTTGAAAATTGCAGAAACAGTTAATGAAGCTGTACATTATGCAGATGATTTTAAAATTACAAGCATCGCAGATTTAAAAGAGCTTAGCGTAACATTAAAACAGTATGAGACCGATGGAGATAAATTAATTCATGAATTAATTTTCATGTTAAACAAATCATTTATGACACCGATCGAACGTGAAGATATTTTGGAATTAGCTGTACGTATGGATGATGTTCTTGATGGCATTGAAGGCTGTATCGCCCACTTCGAGATGTTCTCATTAACAGAGGTAGACGATTATATGCGTGATTTCCTTAAATACATCGTAAAAAGTACAGATGAAATTGTCGCAGCAATGGGACATTTAACAAATAAAAAACTGATCGATATGCGTGATCATTCCATCCTCATTAAAGACTATGAGCGCAAATGTGATGACGTTCTTCGCACTTCAATTAAACAACTATTCTTACATGAAAAAGATCCTATTCGCATAATTCAATTCAAAGATATTTACGAACAACTTGAAGAAGTAGCTGATTACTGCCAAGATGTTGCAAATACAATGGATACAATTATAATGCGTAACGCCTAGGAGATGTAGATATATTGGATACAGTTCTATTTTTAACCATTCTTGTTGTTGTTTTTGCATTATTATTCGACTTCATTAACGGTTTTCACGATACTGCAAATGCCATCGCAACTGCTGTTTCTACACGTGCATTACCACCTCGTGTAGCTGTATTAATGGCCGCAACTATGAACTTTATAGGTGCAATAACATTTACAGGTGTAGCAAAAGCATTGGCCAAAGATATCGTTGACCCTTTTGCAATTGATAACGGGGTTGTCATTATTTTAGCCGCTTTGCTATCCGCAATTATTTGGAACTTAGTAACTTGGTATTATGGTATTCCATCTAGTTCATCGCATGCTCTAATCGGCTCTTTAGCTGGTGCAGCGATTGCTGCTGCAGGTTTTGCTGTATTGAACTATGAAGGATTTATCAAAATTATTAAAGCATTAATCTACTCACCATTTATTGCTATCGTTGCTGGTTTTATCATGATGTCCATTTTCAAAGTGGTATTCAAAGACTTAAACTTATACCGTACGAATAAAGGATTCCGTAGACTACAGATTTTCACTGCTGCGGTACAATCTTTTACCCACGGTACAAACGATGCTCAAAAATCAATGGGTATTATTACAATGGCTTTAATTGCTGCTGGATTACAAACTGGTGACGATATTCCAATGTGGGTACGTATTGCAGCTGCAACTGCAATGGGATTAGGTACATCCATTGGTGGATATAAAATTATCAAAACTGTTGGCGGTAAAATCATGAAAATCCGACCTGTTAATGGAGCAGCTGCTGATTTAGCTTCTGCCGCTGTTATTTTCGGAGCTACACAACTTCATTTACCTGTAAGTACAACACATGTTATCTCCTCTTCTATCATGGGGGTTGGTTCGGCTCAACGTGTAAAAGGTGTTAAATGGGGCGTAGCAAAGAAAATCGTTCTTACGTGGATTATCACTTTACCAACATCTGCAATAATGGGAGCAGCTATCTTTTTTGTTCTCAACTTATTTATCTAATAATTACCTTATTAGGTTTCCATTCGCTATAGGATGGGAACTTTTTTTATGTAAAAATTTTGACTGTTTAACGACAAAGTAAGACAGAATGCTTTACACTAATCACATAGAGTTGTTTAAGAAAGGTGGTACATACATTTGCAAAGTTTATCTCGATTCATAACAAAATATTATAAAATAATTGCAACGATTTGGTGTGCATTGTTCATTATCTTTGCATACTTTGCTATTCAATTACCTGGTCAATTAAAAGGCGATGGTTTTAAAGTAAATGGCGATCATCAAGCTGTTATGAACGAACTAACAGAAGAATTTGGTCTACCTGCTGAAACCATATTTGTCGTATTTGATAAAGTTAAAGACGAAGATATTAAAGCGACTTTACAGAAAATCGAAGAAGTAGAGGAAATCGATTCTATTCAATCTCCTTTAAAGAACTCGGAACTTCATAAAAAAAATATCTCCTATGCTATTTTAAATTTCGATAATACCATAGAGGATATGTCAATTGTAGTACCGAAAATACGAGATAAAATAAACAATAAACAAGGAATTACTATTACAGGTGGATCGGTGATTTCATCCGATCTTAATACAGCCAGTCAAAAGGATTTAGCTAACGCAGAAGCAATTGGATTACCCATTGCAGTACTTGTTTTATTACTAGCATTTGGTAGCGTTGTTGCTTCAATTCTACCAATTGTAATTGGTATCATTACCGTCGTATCTGCGTTTGGCATACTATCTATGCTGAGTGGACAGTTTGATTTATCCATCTTCATAATGAATATTATCCCTATGCTTGGGCTAGCACTCAGCATAGATTTCGCATTGTTGTTTATCAATCGTTATCGTGAGGAAAGATTGCACTCTACCATTCAACAAGCTGTGCAAACAACGATTCAAACTGCCGGACGCTCGATTATTTTTTCTGCATTTTGTGTCATGATTGGTCTCGGTGCGATGATTGTTATCCAAGTAGAAATATTCCATAATATCGCACTAGGTGGTACGATTGCAGTTTTCCTAGCAGTTGTTGCTTCATTAACTTTGTTACCTGCAAGCATATTGTTATTGGGTGATCGCTTAAATAAATGGACGATTATTCGGGTGAAACCGAATAGTGTATCTCGTTGGCGTAGTTTTGCAACACTGGTTATGAAACGTCCAGTGACAATCGCTATTATTTCCTTGATTATCTTAGGAATAGGTATTGTCCCTGTGAAAGATATGAAACTAACTATTCCACAAATGGATGCTTTACCAACTTCATATGATTCTCGTACTTCTTTTGAGAAATTACAAAAAGAATTTGATTTAGGTAAATATTCTACAGTTTATTTATTAGCAGAACGTGAAGATGGATGGGATTCCAAAGCTGGTTTAAATGACATCCTAAAGCTACAAAAAGCATTACAGAAAGATAACTTAGTCCTCGATGTGAAGACCATTTTCACGGAATCTAAAATCAATCACGTAGAGGACTGGCAGCAAAGTATGAAAAACCTTTCTGCTAGCGAACAACTTAAGCCTTTAAAGGAAACTTTCATTCACGACAAACAGTTATTTATCCCAATTACATTAGATGCTAAAGGAGCATCTACAAAGGCACAAGATTGGGTGAGAAAGTGGTCGGATAAAGATTTAAACATGAACTTTAAACTTGGTGGAGAAGCGAAGTTTAATCAAGAAATTTTCGATGAAATTTCAAATAAAATCGTCATAGCCTTATCCATTATTATTGTTTCTACATTCTTTATTCTAATGCTTGCATTCCATTCGGTGTTAATTCCTATAAAGGCTATTTTAATGAATATTATTGGCTTATCATCAGCTTTCGGAATCCTTGTATATATCTTCCAATACGGAAGTTTCGGAATAGAGGAAGGGACAATTGTATTAATCATACCTGTTATTACATTTTGTCTTGTATTCGGCTTAAGTATGGACTATGAAGTATTCCTTATCTCAAGAATTCAAGAAGAATATGAAAAAGGAGCGAGTAATACGCGCGCTACGATTGATGGACTTACTTCTACAAGTAAAATCATTACGTCTGCTGCGTTAATTATGATTGTTATAACAGGTGCATTCGCCTTCACAGATGTAATGCCTGTGAAGCAAATAGGCGTCGGCATTGCCATTGCCATTGCTATTGATGCAACAATTATACGTCTAATGCTCGTACCAAGTCTGATGAAATTATTAGGTGACTGGAACTGGTGGATGCCATTTCAAAAGAAAAATCGCAAATAAAAAAGAGGCAATCTGTTAATAATCAGGTTGCCTCTTTTCATATTTATTAAAAGTGATTTGCATACCAAACTTTTGCTGCTTTTAATTCATCATGTGTTAACTGATGACCATAGTCGCTCCAATATACTTCTACTTCTGCCCCTGCTGCTGTTAACAATCCTTCTAAATCTTTTGATTCTTGAGGAGGACACATATAATCGTTTTTACCAGCACCAATCCAGATTGGTAACTGTGATAATACCGGTACTTCAATGTCTCTTCTTGGAACCATTGGATGATGTAAAATAGCACCTTTCACGATTGGCCCATTACGGAATAACAAACTACCTGCAATATTTGCCCCGTTTGAATAGCCAATTGCTACAATATTATCTCGATTGAAGCCATATTGCACTGCTGCTTCGTCGATAAATTCAGCCAATTCTTTTGTACGGACCTCTAAATCCTCCATATCAAAAACGCCTTCTGCTAAACGTCTGAAAAAGCGTGGCATGCCATTCTCTACAACATTTCCTCGTACACCTAAAAGAGAAGCTGTTGGATCAATCTCTTTTGCTAAAGAAATTAAATCATGTTCATTCCCACCAGTACCATGTAGCAATAACAATGTTGGCTTACTATCGTCAGTACCTTTAATGAAAATATGTTGCATGGAGAACCCCCCTATCTATATTCTATAATCAATATCTTGAATTCGAGATAATTATAGATTGAACAGTAATAGGAGTCAATGAATATGCTTTGGAACTTTGCTTAGGATGATTCTTATAAAATAGTTGAATTGAAAGGACAATCAATATAACTGCAATTATTACGACACTAATTAATGCAATAACTGTCTTTTTGCCAGACATAAAATTACCTACTTCCTTTAGCATTCCTTTGCGAGAACTATCCGATTTCGAAATTGTATACTGTTCTCAAAAATTTCTTCTTATAATGATTAATAAGATAATCATATTCAATTTTGATCATGTGGAATCCATATTTTTGATACAGCGCCAGTTGCCCAATGCTAGAGTTGTCAGTAGCAATTAGAATTCGACGATAACCACCGGCTGTCGCTTCACTTATGACGTGCTGAATAAGTGACTTACCAAACCCTTGTCCTTGCCATTTTCCAACTACAGCAATGTTCATTATATCGATGGCTTCTGTATTATGAATCAACAAAACGACCACCCCAACATCCTCACCCGCCATACTCGCGATATAATAATTACCATCGCGAATATATTGTGCAATCATGTGCTCAGACGGATCAGCTAGTAACAGCAAGTCCATTGGTGGTCGTTCAAATACCGCCAATAAACGATATTGTTATCATCATTTTTTAGACGGCTTAAAGCCTTCAGAATATAAATAGTTTTCCGCATCATCACGAGTTCCGAAGCTTTCTTCTAAATTGAAGCCATGATAAACATTCCAAAAAGGATCTTCTTCTACTAAAAGAAGTTGGTCATCATTACGGTTACGCCAGCTTTGCTCAATTCTCACTTCAGGAACTACTTCATCAATTTCAGATAAGTACGTAAGGGAATCTTCGATAATTTCACGTAGCTCTTGCTCAGAGAAATCACGAATATTTACTAAACCACGATCGTCTGATTTATAACGTAGTAAATCTCCTACGTAAACAAAACCGTTACCGTTTGGGTGTAATTTTTCTACCACAATTTTTTTCTCATATTGGCTACCATCAAAGTGATAATTTAATCGTTTCATCGAAATTTCTTTACGAGTTAATTGAGGGAAACTTTCGATGATCGCTTGTTTTTGTTCAAATGTTAACATAATTTACTCCTTTTTCGTTTGCATTCAACCTTTAGTATAGCATTTTTTACATATCAATTCGCTTTATATCAACATCTTGTCCATCTTTCGTCAATAAAAATACATCAGGATTTCTCATAGTTTTCCATCCTGTAAAACCAAATTTCGAATTGTATTTTGTAATGAGTAATGATAATAGATTGCCATGCGAAACAATTGCAGTATCAGCAATAGATGATTCGAGTAATTCTTTGATTAACTGTTCAATTCGTACAACTGCTTCTTTGCTTGATTCTCCACCTATGTACCTTAAGTTTTCATCGAGAAAAGTTTGTTCCAACTTTTCTAACCAATCATCAAAATTTTGTGTACTTAAAACACGTTCAGCTAGTCTTTCATCCTGTTCAACTTCTATTTTCATTTTCTTGGAAAATGGTTCTATCGTTTGGATTGCTCTTGTAAATGGACTAGAAATAACTCTCTTTATATCGTATTGTTGTAATCTCTCTGCTAATTGTTTAGCCTGCTCAATACCCTCACTTGTAAGAGTGGCCTCTTTTTCTTGACCATAAGCCTTACAATGACGAATAATGTAAATTTTTTTCATTAACAACTCCCCTATCTTTTGAATAATATTATATAGTATTGACATACTATTTAGACAATACTATAATCACAAACAACAATAATTGAAACTAAGACAAGGATTAGTAAAGAATGACCTGTTTTTATAGAGAGAGAATTGATTGGTGGAAGATTCTCATTAACAGCTTCTTGAACCTACCTTCGAGTTCGTCATTGAAAAATGGCGCGGCGACAGTCGTTAACATGTTTGAGAGTAAAGCTTCGCTTTAAATAAGGGTGGTACCGCCGTAATGGGTCCCTTATTTAAGGCGGGGCTTTTTATTTTAAAGAAGAGGTGTTTATAATGGCAAAACAATTTGTAAAAGACGTAACAGCAATGGATGAGGATTTTGCTCAATGGTATACAGACGTTGTAACAAAAGCTGATTTAATCGATTATTCAAGTGTTCGTGGTTCAATGATTATACGTCCTTATGGCTATGCATTGTGGGACAATATCAAAAATGAACTCGATACAAAACTGAAAGAAACAGGTCATGAAAATGTTTATATGCCTTTATTCATACCTGAATCACTTTTACAAAAAGAAAAAGATCACGTAAAAGGATTTGCACCCGAAGTGGCATGGGTTACGCATGGTGGGGATGAAAAACTACAAGAGCGCTTAGTTGTACGTCCAACTTCAGAAACACTATTCTGCGAACACTATGCTAATATTATTCATTCTTATCGTGATCTACCAAAGCTATATAACCAATGGGCTAATGTTGTACGCTGGGAAAAAACGACACGTCCATTCTTGCGTACACTTGAGTTTTTATGGCAAGAGGGACACACTGCTCACGCTACTCAAGAAGAAGCTCAAGAGGAAACATTACGTATGTTAAATGTGTATGCTCAAATTTGTGAAGAGTACTTAGCTATCCCTGTATTAAAAGGGCAAAAAACTGAGAAGGAAAAATTTGCAGGCGCTGAATCCACTTACACAATCGAAACGCTAATGCATGACGGGAAAGCATTACAATCAGGAACATCACATAATTTCGGAGATGGTTTTGCACGTGCATTTGATATTAAATATCTTGATAAAGAAGGTAAACAACAATTTGTTCATCAAACATCTTGGGGTTTCACAACACGTATAATAGGAGCACTTATTATGGTTCATGGTGATGATCGTGGTCTAGTCGTTCCTCCACGTATTGCACCGACCCAAGTAATGATTGTACCAATTGCTCAACATAAAGAAGGCGTCCTGGATTTTGCTTATGATTTAAAAGAACGTCTTGGAAAAGTGGCACGAGTTAATATTGATGCTAGTGATAAAAAACCAGGTTGGAAATTCAATGAGTATGAAATGAAGGGTATTCCAGTACGCCTTGAAGTAGGGCCAAAGGACATCGAAAATAATCAAGTGGTTCTAGCCCGTCGTGACTCAGGGGAAAAAATTATCGTTCCACTTAATGAACTAGAAGTAAAATTACCTGCAATGTTAGAGGAAATTCAAAATGATTTATACAATAAAGCACTAAATCACCGCGAAGAAAATACATTTACCGTTCAAACATTTGATGCATTCAAAGCACAACTTGAAGAAAGACAAGGATTTATCAAGGCTATGTGGTGTGGTGACCAAGCGTGTGAAGATAAAATAAAAGAAGAAACAGGTGCAACTTCCCGATGTATGCCATTCGAACAAGAACATATCTCAGAAACATGTATCTGTTGCAGCAAACCAGCAGAAAAAATGGTCGTATGGGCAAAGGCATATTAAATGCTGATGGCGCTTGACCAGACTCGACAGGCGTTGGAGGGCTCGAACACAAGGCGCTTTTTGTCTTGTGCCGAGAGACCGAAACGACCCGAGAGTCTAGCGCCTGAAGCTGGATATACTAAATGCTGAAGCGGCCTGTCAAGACTCGACAAGCACTGTAACTTTCGAATCGAAAACATCTTTACAGTTTTCGACCGAGAAAGTGAAAGTGACCTCGAGAGTCTGGCCGCTGAAGCTGAATATCTTTCTTAAATGCTGAAGCGGCCCGTATAAATGAAGATAGCCTAAAACTGCCACGTCCTGTGGCAACGGCTATCTGACCTACATCCTGTCGGCCCTCGACAAGCACTGTAAGGCTCGAACCAAAGGCACTCTTTGACATTAAGTGTCCGGCCGAAACGTCTCTCAACAAAACAAGAAGCACGTTGCATTTGCAACGTGCTTCTCTTATAAAACTTCCGTTAGCTTTGATAAAACATTATCCATGTAGGATGCATTATGCTCAACAAAATCAGCGTGTATAGCATTTTTTACAAGAGGTATCTTCTTTCCATCTTCGATGATTTCAAACCCCTCGACATATAAAGTTTTACGCTTACCTGAGTAGAAATCCTGCACTGTACCAAGCTCTGCTCTAACAATACCAGCAACTTCTTCCTCTTGTAATTGAAATCCTTCAAAGTCTGCGTTACTAAATACATAGTACACATGGGCAAATTCTAGATCGATCATTGGTGGTTGTTGGATACGCGTTTCAAATACCCCAATCTTTTTCATATCATCAACCGTAAGTGGCAAACCCAGCTCCTCTTGTAATTCACGAAAGCCGTCCTGAGCTCGCTCATTCGCTAGTAAATGTCCAGCGGCCGTTATGTCAAACTGACTTGCATAATCCTTCTTACAAGCACTTCTAAGCTGAAAATAAAGATAATACTTATCTTCTACCTTACTAACAAGCCAGCAATGAAAAGTCTCATGCCAAAAGCCTTTCGCGTGTACCTCTTCTCTAGTTGCCTCACCAATAGGTTCATGTTCATCATTAAATATTCTTAATAATTCACTGTCCATATTTGGCACCTAAACATTCTTTGTTGCAGCTGAACGTATTTCTTTACGATGTTCATAAACATTTTTTACAATTACTTTCCCAACGGCATAAGCAGGGACACCAAGTAAAATACCTAGGAATCCTGCAATATTACCTGCAGCTAAAATGATTGTAATAACAGTTAGTGGATGAATATCTAATGATTTACCCATAACATTCGGTGTAATTAAATTACTATCAATCTGTTGCGCTACTAATGTTACAACACATACCCAAATGGCTAACTTCGGCTCTTGTAAAAACCCGATAACTAGAGCTGGGACAAATGCAATCCATGGCCCAATAAACGGAATGACATTCATGAAAAAGGCAAAAACAACTAATAACAATGCGTAATCTAATCCAATTATTAAATAACCGATATACATCATAATAGCTAATAATAGACTAATTAGTAGTTGTCCCTGAATATAAGAACGCAGCACATCATCAATATCCGACAGTGTTTTCTTTATCCATTCGCGACGGTTCCCAGAAAACAGTTTATACATTGAAGGTGCAAATTTCTCGTGATCCTTTAACATAAAGATAAAGAAGAAAGGCACCAATATTAAGATAAATGCCCACGACACAATCGTTTGTATTAGTTGCACTAAAAATACACTCGTCATAACTGCGTATTTTTGAATAGAGTTTGCCATCTTATCTATGAATTCATTTACTTGAGATGGAAAACTTCCACGATTATCTTGGATATAATCAGCCATATCTGTTATTTCACTTGCTAAGTAAGGTGTGCTCTTTATTAAATGACTCAACTGTTCTGCAATAGAAGGACCAATCCACGAAACAAAGCCCCCAAGTGCTCCTACTAATGCAATAATAATGGTCAAAATACTTGCCCATCGCGGAAATTTACGTTTCTCTAAAAAACGCTGAATAGGCTCTGTTATGTAGTATAAAATTCCACCTAGTAAAAGTGGAGTGAAAATTGCACTTGCAATAATAACCACTGGATAAAACAAATGTTTTATTTCCAAAAAATACTTAACTATTAATAAAGCGAGTAATATACCGACACCTGTTTGAAACCATAACTTTTTCGTCACAAACTTCACTTCCTTATAGCCTAAATAGGCCCATTTTATCATTAAGTATACGATATTTTATGTTGGAAAAGAAATCAAACAGTAATAACAAAAAATATTATAATACAAATATTCTAAAAAAATTAAGTAATTCCAGTGACATTAGTTGATTTTCCAGTTGGGTGTTGTTACGTTATTTAGTAGAACTTTACATAAAGGTGATGGTGTAATGAAAAGCAAATTGGCTCATATGGGCAAGAAATATTTACTACATCCGTATACTCTCATTCTAATCGTATTACTTGTGAAGATAATCGCATTTCGTACGGTGATTTTCCACAACCGCTCGGTTACGCAAATTGTGTTACTAGAGTACCCCATGTGGGCTTTGGCACTTACTCTTGTCGTAGTGTTATTTAAAAAGCGTACATGGCTTGCTGTATGGATTTTCAATACCATTTTATCTGCATTATTTATCGTCATATTGTATTACACTCGATATTTTTCAACATTACCTTCATATTATGACGTCAAACAAATTTATCAATCTCATTCAGTCGGTGGAACCGTTGCCTTACTTGGAACCCCTTATGACTACCTGTTTTTCTTAGATATTGTTTTGTTGCTGCCCCTAATTCGTTATTTCACAAAAGAACGCCAACTTTCCTACACAGACGTAAGAAAAGGGCTATTTACCTTCACTTGTATCGGTATCGTAACGACAGCACTTGCATTTAGACAGCCTCTTATCGATGTATCTTATTTCGCCAAAGAAAACGGTTACTTACAATCCCAAATCGTTCAATTGTATGCGCGAAGCTTTGGTGTAGCGCTTGCTACTCAAGAAAAGCTAAGTGATGCCGATCTTGAAAGGCTAAAGGGCAATGACTATGTCCCATTTAACAAACACAAAACATTTGGTGTAGCTAAAAACCGAAACGTCTTTGTAATTCAAGTAGAATCATTACAAAACTTTGTTATTAACCGTGATATTAATGGCCAAGAAATTACACCAAATCTAAATAAGATACTGAAGGATAGTGCATATTTCAATAATGTTTACCAACAAATCGGTGCAGGTAACACTTCAGATGCTGAATGGATTATGCATACAGGGCTTTATCCTGAAGGTATGGATCCTACTGTCAATTCACTAAAGGATTCGGAGGTTGCTTCCTTGCCTCGGATGCTAAGTACAGAAGGTTACGGTACAGCTACATTTCATGCTGATGATATATCGTATTGGAATCGAAATAAGCTTTATCCTGCTCTAGGCTTTGACCACACCTATACTTCAGATGATATTCCCGAGCAGCAAATTATCGGCTTTGGTCCTGCAGATGAAGTAACATTTCGTTTTGCTGAATCGCAAATACAAAGTTTGTTACGACAATTCAATCGAGTTTACGCCAATATCATTACACTAACTAGCCATACGCCATTTAAAATGCCTGATGACTACAAATATCTAGAATTACCAACGAAATTCAACGACACATATGTTGGAGACTATTTACAATCAGTTCGTTATACAGATAGGCAAATTGGACAGTTTGTTGCTAATCTTAAGCGTTTAGGATTGTACGACAATTCCGTTATTCTCATTTATGGTGATCATTCTGGTTTACATGGAAAACCTGTAACAGAAGAAGACCAAGTGCTATTGGAAGATTTACTTGGCCATCCTTACAATTTGAATGATCGATTCATAGTACCTGTACTATTTACGGCACCGGGAATTTTTGACAATGAGCAAATTACACATCTTGGTGGACAAACAGATTTAATGCCTACACTTTTAAATTTACTTGGCATTGAACCTACTTCACAGCTCATAGGACACAACTTATTCCAATATGAACATAACCTACTCGGCATGCGCTATTACTTGCCTGGGGGCTCTTATATAAGCGATCACACGATGTATATCGCACCAAGTGCTCAACACCCAGCCTCATTGTTAACGCGAGAAACAATGAAAAGGGCAAAACTTACAAACCGATCACAAAAAAACATCAATAATACACTATCAATACTGCAATACTCCGATCAACTTCGTCGAGAACAAATCGGACAATAAGTAAAAAAAGCCTTATTGAAAACTTAAATTCAATAAGGCTTTTTTTATGCATAAATAATTTCCCTACGTTACAAATGGTCTTCTTCTGTTTTTTATTATTGAAACTAAATATTAATGCAAAAAAACTCGTCCTTATTAATCATTAGAATAATTAATAAGGACGAGAGATATATTTGTGTATTCACTCTGATTTGCTTCTAAAAGCACTCCGTAAACAGTTTTCTAAATACCTTTTACAATTTGTCATCCTCAACTGAATTTAGATATTCTTCAATCGAATCAATAACAGATTCAACACAACCCTCTTCAAATGGTGATACTAGATTCGCTTCCGCTACAAGATTAGTGAAAGATTGTGAACCTCCTAATTGGCAAAGGTGGATATAATCTGCCCATGCTTCCTCGTGATTTTCTCTTGAACGTTTCCAAAATTGGAATGCACAGATCTGCGCTAACGTGTAATCAATATAATAGAACGGGCTAGCATAAATATGAGCTTGACGTTGCCAGAAACCACCTTGCTCTACATATTCAATACCATCATAGTCACGGTGTGGTAAATAAATTCCCTCTATTTTTTTCCAAGCAGCTTTTCGTTCTGCTGGTGTCATTTCAGGGTTTTCATAAACAACGTGTTGGAACTCGTCGACAGCTACACCATATGGTAAGAATAATAATGCACCACTAAGGTGAGCAAATTTGTATTTCTCTGTATCCTCTTTAAAGAATAGTTCCATCCAAGGCCATGTGAAAAATTCCATACTCATAGAATGGATTTCACAAGACTCAAAAGTTGGCCAAATATATTCCGGGATACCAATATTACGACTCGTATATACTTGGAAAGCATGGCCTGCTTCATGTGTTAACACATCAATATCACCAGAAGTACCATTAAAGTTTGAGAAAATGAACGGTGATTCGTAATCATCGATAAATGTACAATAACCGCCCCCCTCTTTTCCTTTCTTCGCTACTAAATCCATCAAATCATTGTCGATCATGAAATTGAAGAATTCAGCAGTTTCTGGGGATAACTCTTCATACATTTTTTTACCGTTTTCCACAATCCATTCAGGTGTTCCTTTTGGTGTTGCGTTACCTGTTAAGAAATTTAATCCTTCGTCTTGGTATTTTAATTTATCTACACCAATGCGTTTCGCTTGGCGTTCATATAATTTATTTGCAACTGGAACAATATAATCTCTTACTTGATCACGGAATTTTTTTACCATTTCAGCGTTATAATCAATACGATTCATTTGAATATAACCTAGTTCAACAAAGTTTTTATAACCTAATTTCACTGCCATTTCATGACGTACTTTAACAAGCTGATCATATATCTCATCAAATTTCACTTCATTTTCCTTAAAGAAACCAAAGCTTGCTTCTTTTGCTTTTTTACGAGTTTCAGCGTTTGTCGATTCTCCATAAGGGCCTAATTGCGCAAGCGTTAATACTTCACCATTAAAATCAATTTGAGCTGAAGCTACTAATTTAGAATACTCCGATGTTAGTTTGTTCTCTTTTTGCATCAATGAGATGAGCTCAGGTGAGAACGATTTAATTTGGTATTCTGCTAAATCAAATAATTGCTGTCCCCACTTCTCTTGTAATTCTTGTTTAAACGCTGAAGTTGTTAGAGCTTTATAGTATTCAGTGACTAAATCATCCATCTCGGGGTTGATTTCATCAAAATAGTCTCTCTCTTTTTGATAAAATTCATTATTTGTATCGATAGAAGCACGAATTTCTACTAAAGTAGATTGAGTAGAAAAATTATTACGTAATTCATTAATAGAACTGATAACTGAACTTTGTTCTTCTACTGTTTTAGCAGCTTTAAATTCCTCTAAAAGTTCGTGGAATTTACTTTTAGTAGCAGCTAAATCTGGTTGTTTATATTCATAGTCTTTAAAAGTTGTCATATGTATCCTTCTCTCCTTTATCTTTCGATAGTCGAAACGTTAAACTTATTGTTCAATATTTTCAGAAATATTGCAACTATTATTGTCGTAATTAGTTAAAAAAAATGGTATTTAATTACTTATTTAAAATACTCCGTCTAAAAGACTTATGTTTTAGCTCATTTTGTGCTAACCTATTTTCATGCCTAATTATAAAGTGAGGTGCTTTACATTGATAGGTCGTAACGATCCTTGTCCATGTGGCAGTGGTAAAAAATACAAAAAATGTTGTGGTAAAAATGCAGTAGGAGATATTTCAACACTAGTAAGTGAAGATATCGATCGCGTCGTGGAAGGTTTTGTAAAAGAATCCTTTAATACAGCTGACTATCAAGCATTAGAAAAACGCAATCATCAATGGCAGAACGCATTAAATCATGCATTTGCAGACAGTTTAATAGATACTATTGCTATGGAAACATATATTTATATTGATCGCCCGAATTTGTGGAGAAACTATTTAAATAAACAATTAGCACAACCTATTCGTCCTCAAGTAAAAGATATTTTATCAGCTTGGTTAACACCAGCTTTCTTACTTGCAAAAGTTGAGTCGCAAAATGGCGAATTAATTACTTTAATTGATGAGGTATCTAACAAACGTTATTTGATGACTGGCTCTCCATCTAAGAAATTCAGCGGCAACTGGTTATTCGGAATTTTCATGCCAGATAAGCGTAAAGGTGAAAATGGCTTAACTGCAACAAGTAGCGTTATTTTCATTCCAAATGACAAAGTAAATATTACAAAAGCTTTACGCAACAAGCTTGAAAGTAACATCACTGATTCATTTGAATTGTACAAAACGTTCCTAGAAGCTGTTGCTCCAGAGTTTCAATCAGAAGTGGCAGCTACTGTTGTTGAAGATGTACCTGTAACTAAAGCTGTCGAAAAAGAAAAAACAGTAACGGAAAGTGAGCTATCACCCTTCCAAACTGAAATTCTTGATCTAGTACAGCAATATGTAACTGAGTACAATCTATCTGCAGATACATTCACTGCCTTACTACAACAATATTTAGAACAAAACACAGTTAAAGCTAAAAAAGCCAATACTGTCGCTGCAGGTGCAGTGCTTGCAGGACAGGCTTCTGCTATCATTCCTGAAGGCGGTTTATCGAAAGTCAAAGATGTTGCAGCATACTACGAAGTATCCGCTTCATCTGTGTCAAAATATCGCGACCAAATTAGCGAATTTTTAGCACAATAATAAAAAGGCGATCCAATTATGGATTGCCTTTTTTATTTTTTTAATGCTCGAATAAATTCCTGCAACAACGGTGCATCGTCAGAATACGACATCGGTAAAGACGGTAGCTCCTCCCCTTTTTTCCAGGCAATTTCATATATAAAATTGTCGGGATCTGCGATAACTTGCTCTCCACCTATGATTTCCACATGAAAATAATGTACATCAATCTCAATACCTAGGGCTTTAAGTTCGTTTGACTTCGTATAAAGTTCTCTTATCACTTTTACTTCATAACCTGTCTCTTCAAAAAACTCTCGACGACAGCACTCTTCAAACGTTTCATTACCTTCGATACCACCACTAGGTACTGTCCATTTCTTCTCTTCACCTGGTGCTGCTTGAAGTACCATTAATACTTCTCCATTGCCATTTAAACAAACCCCTGCTGCACCTTGCCATTTATAAATACTCACTTAACAACCTCCTATTAACTACTTACCTAGTATATACGATTTTACTAATGCAAAGCGTTCACGGAAACGTACCTTTGCCTCAATAATTTTCGGCGTTTTTGCGGCAACGACATCCACTTTAAGTTTTAATCGATCAGCAAGCATCTTAGCTCTTTCTAAATGATAATCGCTTGAAATGATTGTTAGAGAGCTAATATCCTGATCCAATAACTCTAATGAATAAACAATATTCTCATAAGTAGTTGTTGCCTTTTCCTCTATTATAATTCGATTAGGGCTTAAACCATGCTCTACTAAATATGCTTGCATAACAGATCCCTCCGTTGCATCTTCATCCGGCCCTTGCCCACCCGACACAATTAAGTTGACGTGAGGATATTGCTTTGCATATTGTAACGCAGCATCTAAACGATAAGAAAGAGATTTCGACGGTACGTTCCCCTTCTTCACCTTTGCACCTAACACAAGTGCATACTCATTCGAGCCATCCGCTTTCGGCTCTGTTCCAGCTGATAGCCATCTAGTTGTCACAACCCAAAACGTTAAACCAGCTACGACAACAATGCTTCCTCCAATCATTAGAAGCCTCCTTATTAAACTTTTCAATATATCAACCTCTTCCACTTTTTATTTTTTACCGATAAAGATGATGGAAAAGATTCACAAACGAAAGCCATTATAAATCTTTCTCTAGTATTATTTTATGGGTACCTTTTTTACTTATAAATGTTTCGATTACATTAAAACCATACTTAATATTAAGAACAAGCATCGCTCGACGTTGGTTTCTCCCAATCGTACGAATTATTTTATACCCACTCTCCTGTACTATTTTATGCTGTAGCTCC
Source organism: Viridibacillus arenosi (assembly GCF_001955655.1). GTDB lineage: Bacteria > Bacillota > Bacilli > Bacillales_A > Planococcaceae > Viridibacillus > Viridibacillus arenosi. Next base: position 128,346 of record NZ_MSPW01000005.1, read on the forward strand.
ATTAAGTACGAAGCAATTCCTTGACCACGGTAATCCGAATGAACCCCACCAAGCCAACTATAAAACTTCCCTTCTCCCATCTCATACCCTAATTTAAAACCAGCTAATCTAGCATTATCTATAGCTACACAGCACAGCAATTGAGGCTTCACCTTCAGCTCACTCACCTCTAGCTCTGCACCTTCAAATACATGCTTATGAAGATCTTGTATGCCTATAAGAATCTCTTTATTAGGAATGCCGTTGAAATATGTATAATTCATTTTTCTCTCTCCTTCTAATCATCAGCAAAAAGCTCATGTAAGATAGCTTGCCGATTATCTAAAAAACGTTTTGTTAAGATATAATGTAATGTTTCCTCATAGCGTACTCCTTGAATAGGCTGACTATCAAAATCATAAATAGTCGCCTCCGGATAACCAAGTAAAATAGGTGAATGTGTTGCAATAATAAACTGTGCTTCACCCTCTAAATCTTTCATAATGCGCATTAATGATAATTGTCTAGCAGGCGATAATGCTGCTTCGGGCTCATCTAATAAGTATATAGCTTTTTTACCAAATCTATTTTTAAAAAGTGAAAGAAACGCTTCTCCATGCGATTGTTGATGTAATGATTTTCCACCGTATGCTTTTAAATGCATAGGATCCGAATCGATATGTGATGCAAACTGATAAAACGTTTCCGCTCGAAGGAAAAAACCATTCATTACTTTTGGTGACCAAGACAACCGTAAATGGTTCCCTAATACAGATTCTGCAGCATGCACCTCATATAAATTGTTGCGACCTCCACCTGCAGTATTAAACTCACATTTATCAGCAATACCCTCTAGTAATGTCGATTTCCCGGAGCCATTTTCACCGACTAAAAACGTTACATTTTGTGTGAATTCTAATGTTTCAAGTACTTGTAATGAAGGAATATTGAACGGATATTCACTTAAATTTTCAGTACCGTCTTTTAATAAAGTTACTTTCTTTAGAAACATGCTATTTTCCTCCTTCTGAACATTTTCATAATTATAATAAAGATACCCTAAGAGCTATCAATGCTCCAAGGGTATTTAAATATTGCCTAAGTATAATAATTAATATCTGCCTTCTTATTGCATTTCCATTGGTTTCATCAGTAATTAATTCTCTAAAAAAGACTAGCTCATTAAATGTGAACTAGTCTTTTTCCATCTATCTCAACTTCTTATTCTTTCTTCTTTTAATTCTAAAAATCAAAAGTCCAATCATCAAGAGTAATCCTGCAAATCCAACAATCCACCATTTTGATATTGAGTTATTAATTTTCCCATTTTCACTATCGACATTTAATTGCTTGTTTGTTTTCACATATTCAGCATTAGTAAAAAATTGCTTGTCACTAGATTGTACAGCGACCGTTGCCAATTCATCTGAGTTTATTATTTCATCAAGAAATTTATTCTCCATAAAATCGGGAGTAGACCCTTGATGATCAATAACAAGAATTGAATGATTCCCTTTACTCCAAGGGTTTTCTTGGATCCAGCTAAATTGTTGAACCGTTTCCGAAACAAAGCCCTCATCACTTAATACTGCCTTATTTCCCTTATATGAAACTATCAAATCATTCACCTTTTTTTGTAACAAAGGTTGTTCATTCGGCCCGCCTATAAATATAACATTTGCTTTTTCAGCATCCTTAGCTGTTACTTGCTCAGCAGTTTTTAATTGTATAGTAGGTTGTTGAACACCTTGCAATATCGCATTATATAACTTGAGTAATTGCTCATCTAAAACATCTGTTTTTTTAGGTAAGACAACAATAGGCATCCCTTCTGTACTTACAAATGGATAAGGAAATGCAGCAAATGTAATCCCCTTTTGTTCATCAACATTTTGTATTATTGGTAATGTAAAAGTACTATCCTTCTCAATATAAATCCAACGTTTTTCATCTGTTTCTTTACAAGGATCATTCACGCCCAAACCAGTAGTTTGAAACTGCAAATCTATTAAACGGTTATCTTTAATTGCTTTAGCATCAATTGGTACACTTACATTGTAAATTCCATCCTTACTATCTGCTAATGTACGTAGATTCACCGAATGCGGAATATTATTTACATTTACGATTAATTCGATATTTGTACTATTGTCTAATTCCGATTGCTCTTTCATAGATGTAATACTTTCGGATTTTTTTAATTTTAGATTGAGTGTAAATGCCTTATTTAGTTGCGTATTAGGTGAGACATAGTAATAATAATGCGCGCTATTAGTACTCTGACTATCAAGCGTAATATTCTCTGCACCAAATTGTTCTAATGTGGCGCTACCATTCTGTGTCAAATTCAACTGTTTTGGTATATCCTTTACCGACAAATCTAAGCCACTCAGTTGTTTTGAGAATTGCGGATTAGTTAAAATAGCAATTCTATCTTCTAAATCAGTTGCCTTGTTAGCTGTTACAAACATTGCTGAAGTTTCTTGCTGTCCATGTTTTAATGTGCGAATGGATAGATGAAGTGCATCTGCCGTTTGCTTCACATTAGCATCTTGCCATAGTTTTTTTATATTGGAATTTGAAAATTCAGAGGGTACACCTATAAAAACTACATTCTGATTTAATTCTTTTATTTTCGATTCTCTAGTAATTTGTACTGCATTTTTTCTACCTGATTGATTTGATAAGAAATTAGTCATCTGAAGTGCACTGTTTAACGTATTTGTTGAAGGCTTATCTGGCATAACAATATATACAGGTTGTTCCTCAGTTCCTACAAAATTAGCTGGATAATCACCTAACGTAACATCTGTCTTTTTTACTAGACCCTCCAACTGATAATATGAATTGATATTAAGTGTAAGCCAATTAGCTGAAGTTCCTTGCTTTACACACATTCCTTCTTTAAGTACACCATAATATTTAACAGTTACAGCATGAATTCCTTCTTTCAGAGCATCACCTTTAAGTGGAATAGTCATTTCACGTACAGGCTTGTCCCCATTAATTGCGATTGATTTCACCATTTTATTATCTACACTAACTGATAGTGATGATGGCGCAATTAATAACTCAGAGTTTTCAGTATTCAAGACAATTTTACTTTCTTTTCCTTTTGCATCTGCTACTAATTCGTAGTAGAAAGTGACCTCACCTGCTGGGCCATTTAAAGTAATTGGCGCATTGGTAAAAGGTTGAGGTTGATTCGTGTCTTTAACATTATTCACTTTTATTCCATTGGCTGAAATTGTAGTATTTGCCTCACTTTTGGTTGGTGCCAAAGCCACAATAATTATGCATAATAAACTAGCTATTAATAACTGATATTGCTTCATGTTTTTTCCCCTTTATCTTTTTGTTCAAAGCGCTCTGTTTTATACCATTTCACTTCTTGTTTAAATAACACTCTTTTCATCTCTAAAAATAATGAATAAACAACTAAAACAATCCACATTTGAGAATAAGAAAAGTACATTAATATTACATAAAAGAAATTTGTCCGATTCATCTCAGCTTTCTCTATACTTAACGTAATCATTACCTCAGCTAAGAATAAAAGGAATGCCAGGATCCATAGTGCAAGAGCTACATTACCAATTGATAGATTTAGATCATAGAAGAGATTAATGATAAACAGAGTATTTGATAAAATAACACCGAAAAAGAATAGGAAGTACGTAAAGAAAAAGTAAAATAAATCAAAAATAATACTTTTACGTTTCAACTTAAAAAATTGCCCCAAGAACTTAAGGACGACATATTGATTTCCTCGGGCCCAGCGAGTTCGTTGCTTCCACCAAACATTTAGTGTTTCAGGCTCTTGCTCCCATGTTATAGCCTTAGGGAAAAACCTAATATGATAACCTTTATTGTAAACGCGAATGGTTAACTCAGTATCCTCAGCTAATGCTTTAACATCCCAGCCACCAAGTTCCTCTACAATACTTCGTCGAATAGCAAAGTTCGTACCAGGAATTGTCGCCACTTTGAACCATTTAAATCGGCCACCTTGCGCCATCCATTGAAAACAAATCGTTTCTATATTAATAAAACGAGTAAGCCAGGTTTTTGCCGCATTAATAACTCTAAATTTACCAACCACAGCTGCTGCCTTTGGATCATTTACTAATCCCATTACTAAATACCAAACTGACATTTTCTCCGGTGTATTATCTGCATCATAAACAACAATCACATCACTAGACGATTTTCTTAACGCCTCATTCAACGCAGAGGACTTACCCTTCCCCTTATTTGGAGGCTCAGTTTCAATAACACGAATAAAGGGGTGTTTTTCTGTAAACTGTCTTGCAATTTCACCTGTTCTATCTGAAGAATTATCATTTATAACAATTACTTCGAGTTTCTCTTTCGGATAATGTAACCGCGACATTGCTTGTAAAGTCTGCCCAATTACAACCTCTTCGTTATGCGCAGGTATAAAAACACTTACGGTTGGCAATTCAACCATTTTCTTTTCCCATTCAGGAATAACACGCTCAAATGTCCTAAAGTGAAGATAGCCACCTTGCATTAAGAACATATGGTATAAAAGCATAATCCATATTAAAAATAGCGCAATGTAAAATAATATATTAGCCATTTAAATTTCGCTCCTCAAACAATCGTTTTCGCAGCTTAGTACGTAAGCTCACAACATAAATAAAGAATGCTATAACAAATAAAGCGACAATAATTGCTAAGGTCCATAACACCATTTCAAATGGATTTTCTTCCATCCTTTGCTTTACCTTATCTGTCCATTTAATGTGAGATACTACGTTTAAGTCCCCATTTTTCTCTTGGTGAATCATAATGTTTTCAGACTGTACGATTTGTTTTGTTTTTCTTAAATCCAACCATTCTAAATTCGGTACCCCTTCTATTAAGCTCACCATTTCAGGCAAATATTCCATTCCTAAATATGGATGATAAAAGCCGCCAATGACTGAACCAGGAACCTGCTGCACTTTATTTATTTGTTCTTCCATATCTTTTAAGGGATCCGGACTACTTGGATCAATAAATCCAATCGTTTCAGGATATAATGTCATACCACTTAGTAGTGACGGCTTACTTATCATTAACGGCACAGCCATCCTCTTCCACGTATCATCTGATAATTGAATTTGCCCAAACATGGATGTGAATTGTTTTGCAATGATGTCATATCCTGTTGAACTCATTGCATAGTGTGGTGCCTCAAAGGAAATTGGGTACAATTTTAATTCTGTTAATTTTTCAATAGAGTGCTCCATTTTATCTTCAATATATTTCTTCTCTATCTCATCAATCGATCCCAAATATTGTTGATATGCTTTCTCTACCGAAAAATCAGATCTTTTTTTCATTTTTATAGGTTCATCGCTAGCGCTTATCGATGAAATTTTTTGATTGTTGATTGAATCCCAAAACTCGAAACCTTCGCCTGTTTCTGTATGTCGATACGTATGCGTATAGCCATGGGCAATAACCATACCACCTAAGCTTTGTAAATGCTGTAGCACTTTCACTAGCTTTTTACTATCTTTTAATTGCACTTGTTCTCCCGTCTCACTATTCACATAAACAGGAATTAGTGCCATATAAAAAGGAATACCCTTTTCTGCTAAATATTCACCCGTTTCCTTCACAAGCTTCGGATCTGATATAGGAGAGATATCCTCTAGACGAATATATGCCAGATGTTTTGCCGGTTCCTGCAAGTCTAGTAAACTAAATAATTCTCGTGACAAAATATAATTATCATCGGAAATAAAATTTGATTTTGCTATAAAAGATGTTTTACCGGCTTTCACAATAACAGGATACTTAGTATTTAGATTCGCACCTTCAACTAGCACTTCACTACCTTTTGGTGGTTTGACATATTCTATATTGATTAACTTAGAAAGTGGCTCTCCATCCAAAGTCCGAAGTGATTGCGTACCGAAGAATTGCCATTTTTCAAAGCGAGGGAGTTGTTCCGCATTTTTACCAAAAACAATTAAATGACCTTTAAAATTATTTATAGCCTTTAAAAAATCCGTTGGTAAATTACCTCTGTCTTCGCCTACAAATACTACGACGTCTATATTTTTTATGGTTTCAATTGTTACTTGTTGAACACTCGATAACTGAACTTGATCAGATATTCCTGCAAAAATCGCTTCAAGTAATAGAGTGTCTGAATTCGCTTTACCATTCGCTGACTGATAAGCTACCAATATTGTTGGTTTCTTCTGCTCTGTAGAGACTGTAGCAAATACAGGTATACTTTGAATGCACATCACCGTTATGATGGAAATCCCTAAAATCAACCGTTTATAGTTCATGAGAAACCATCTCACTTTCAACCCTACTGATAATCTCCTCATATGAAGTATCTAGTTTCGGCTCATATACAGAAAAACCAGTACGGAATGTCAAAGTTACATATTTGCCACTTAAAAGCTGATGTGTTTTGATCTTGCTAGCCAGTTTCTCAATTACTAAATCAATCGAATCGCCACCGGTTTCTGTCAATAAAATGGCAAAACGATCTGTATCATATCTGAATTTTTTATCTGTCAAACGCATTGCTTTATCCATTGTTTGAGCTAACCCCTGAAGCAAATGTTTTGTTTCTTTAGCGCCATAAAGTCTATTAAAATCTTTTAAGTGGTCAATCTGTAATAGAATTAAAGTAAAAGATTTACCATAACGGTCTACACGCATCATCTCTTCCTTTATCGCTATACCCATTCGATAGTTGTTATCAAAACCTGTTTCAACATCGACAGCGATAAAATTGCGTACTTCTTCTTGCAAACGCTGATTCAGCTTTTCCCGGGCAATAATAACTTCTTGCAAACGTCCTGCTATTAACACCAGAACAATCAGCATTAGCCCATATACCAAAAACAGCTGTACCGGCATTGTAAAGCTAATTACAAATGCATTTTCGGTGTAATTAAAATAAATCAAAACACTACCAATAATGAAGATGAATATTAAACTAAAAATCAGACCTGTTACTGTTCCCAATAACAAGCTCACAATAATTAAAATGATTAAAAAAACATATAAAAGAATTCCTTCACTTCCATAATCCCACATGAAATAAGAAGGAATTTGTAATAACAATATAAGTATTGTAATAAGCAATAGAGTTTGCTTATTTGCGTTTAAAAACCGCTCCATTCAATCTTCCTTTCTGCAATTAAAGGCAATAAGTTATCAAATGCATGTGTTTCTAGCGTTTCTACATCAATATAACCTCCGTAATACTCCTGCTTCTTATTACTTTGTTGTAAAATCAGCATTCTATTATAAAGTTGCTGAGCAAACTTCTTATCACCACGTTCTAATGAAAACAAGATCGCCAACGCATAAACCGAAGGAGCTTCATAATCGACTGTTGGCCTAAACGTCTCTGCATCATAACGACCAAATAGCTTTCCTCCGTTTTTAGCAAAATCCATTTTCAAAAATTTCATTAGCTTGTCCGTATTACCTTTCCATTGAGACGAATGATACCCGACATAAAGCTGGTCTATTAAGTTGATTTCTTCATCATAGAAATAAGTAGATTTTTCCAAATCGTAATACTTTGGGTAAAATCCATTCTTAGAGAGCGGAGCCTTTAATAGTAAATTACGGTTTGCTTTATATACATCAGACGATATTAATCCTTTACTCTGTAAATGATCAAAACCAGACGGAATGATATAGCTAATAGTTACTTCATTACTCTGTTTTTTACTTTTTAAATCTACGTAATCAACCATTAGGTTATCTTTCAATTGGACACTAACAAAACTTTCCCCTAACTGTTGAGCGAGTTTTGTATACGCTGGATTTTTCCATCGCACACCTGCATTAAACAGTGCATCCACAATACGTAAATCATCGATAGCAGCGTTTGCAGCTGCCTTCTCTTCTCCATTTAGCTCCCAAGCAATTAAATTATCGTTAGTTAAAAAATAGCTTCGTAGCACTTCAACTTGATTATGGAACTGATTATAGCTATCTCTTTCCACTAAATATTGCATCCATAATCCGACTGACTCAGATAAATAGTTATCAGATCGATCTGTCAAATTAGTGCGTATACGTCCATCCTTTTGGATAAGGTACTTTTGAGTAAATGCTTCTGTTTCAACTCTAGGTACCTCTGCTTGGAGCACTTTTAATTGCTTATCCGATTGTTCAAATGAAGAACACGAGCTTAAAATAAGTGTAGAAAATAGCAATAACATAGTTAGTATTCTCATATATAATACCCTTCCTATCAGGTCTACTAGATGACCAAAATTAGGAAATCTGATTTCCACGTCTATCAGCTACCCTTTTATGTCATTAGTAAACGTCCGTTAGATTTCCCCTCATACAGATATATTGAAATAATATAATTGTGCACCAGTTCCTTAGCACTTTTATAACTTAAATGTTATTTAATATTTTTTTCAATCTTCATTACTTCTTCTTGTTTAAAAAGTTTTATATTTATAGATTAAAAATGATTTATCAAAATAAAGCTATTAATATCTTACTTTTTTTAATGCGGCGGACAACTATTTTACTATATCGGCATATAAAAAAGCCGTTTTTAAACCCTTATTAATCAATTATTTACTATTACTTTCTATTGTTTAATTCTATTTTACTGCTTTACACCTTGTTTTTACACCAAAAAAATCAGGGATATATAACTACATAAAAAGTTATTTTTTTAAACACACATTATTTTTCTATGCAAAAATTGTTATACTCTTTGATAATATCCAGTAACATTAAAAATATAGATACACCTTCTATCTTTGTATATAAAAAGAGGTATCCCGAAGTCAAAAAATCGACTTATGAGATACCTCTTAGTTTTTATTTTTATTTAACACCTTTAAAACTTCTTGTACTGATATTATTATCGCCTACCTCAAAAGTTCAGCAAAAAGCCAGTGGCGAAATTGCCACTGGCTTTAAGTTATCCAAGTCATAAATTGCATTTCTTGAACCAGAAAACCCTCAGATATTAAAGTTCTACATTGTGATAAACTTGTTGAACATCGTCAAGTTCTTCTAGTGCATCAATTAGCTTTTCGAATTTTGCTAGGTCATCGCCTTCAAGTTGGATTTCAGTTTGAGGTAGCATTGTTAATTCTGCTACTGTGAATTCCGTAATACCTTGCTCTTTTAAAGCTTCTTGTACTGCGTTGAACTGAGTAGGTTCAGCATAAATAATTGTTGCTTCACCTTCGTCAAATACGTCACGTACATCAACATCAGCTTCAATCAGCATTTCAAGTACTTCCTCAGCTTCTTTTCCTTCGATACCGAATACAGCTGTAGGATCGAACATATAGGCTACAGAACCGCTGACACCCATGTTCCCGTTGTTTTTACCGTATGTAGCACGTACATCTGCAGCAGTACGGTTTACGTTATTTGTTAAAGCGTCAACGATGACCATTGAGCCATTCGGTCCGAAACCTTCATAACGAAGTTCATCAAAGTTTTCGTCCCCGCCACCTTTAGCTTTATCAATTGCACGGTCAATAATATGTTTTGGGACGCTGTATGTTTTAGCACGTTCTAAAACAACTTTTAATGCACCGTTAGATTCTGGATTAGGTTCCCCTTGTTTAGCAGCTACATAAATTTCACGTCCAAATTTAGCGTTGATACGGCTTGTACTTTGGTCTTTAGCAGCTTTTTTCTCTTTAATATTGTTCCACTTACGTCCCATGTATTTTCACTCTCTTTCAAATAGTCTACATATAAATGACGCGCGAGCATTTACTCTTGCCCACTTGAGGATAAGCCATTAATTTACTGTAGTATTATACACTATTTTCATAGCAATTAATATATTCGTCAAATGCGAAAATGGTGCTAAACTAGTCTTCTTCCGTTTTTTTTAGCGTTTTATACCTTTTTCTAGTTCCTATAAGTCTTTGGACTTGAAAGTATCGCCACCTTCAATTGTTCCATTCTGAAATCCCTGTTTAAACCATTTTACACGTTGCTTAGATGTACCATGCGTAAAACTTTCAGGTACTACATAACCACGAGCTTCTTTTTGGAGTGTATCATCACCGATAGCGTTCGCGGCAGTAAGTGCTTCTTCAATATCTCCTTCTTCTAAAAGGCCCTCTCCTTGTACATAATGGCTCCATACACCTGCATAGTAATCCGCTTGAAGCTCTAGCATAACTGAATATTTATTGTACTCAGCTTGCGATACTTTACCATTCATCTCGTGTACTTTTTCAGAAGTTCCTAACAATGTTTGTACATGGTGACCTACTTCATGTGCAACAACATAGGCCATGGCAAAATCCCCTGGCGCTTTAAATTGGTTCTTTAATTCTTGATAAAAACTTAAATCAAAATATAGCTTTTGATCTGCTGGACAATAGAATGGACCTACAGACGCACTAGCTGTCCCACATCCTGACTGTACGCTACCTGAAAATAACACGAGCGTTGGGTTTTTATATGTCATGCCTTCTTTTTTAAAGATTTCCGCCCAGACATCCTCAGTATCTGCGAGGACAACTTTAACAAAACTCGCTAGTTCTTCTTCCTCGGCAGTTGGAATATAAGTAGAGCTTTGCTGCTCCGTAGGAATAGACTGCTGGGAACCATTCAAAATATCTTGTGGATCACCGCCTAGCAATGTATAAAGGAGGACGATAATTATACCGATACCGCCTATGCCCCCTCCAATTACGGCAGGGCCTTTCATTCCTCTTCGATCCTCTACATTGGAACTTTGCCTTCTTCCTTTCCAATTCATCGTAATACATCTCCTTATTACTCTAACTTCATATATTTTTACCCATCTATTTATGCACCTAGTCACGAATAGTCAGAATACCCATTCAAGATAAAAATATAAGCTACTCTACACATCTCTTTCAAAATGGCAAAGTAGCTTACATTTTATTCTTTTAAAGAGTTTTTTTATTACTAAACTTTTTTTTATCACCAAAATGTCTAAGTTTATGAGTTAGACCAAACATTGCCGGTGTGAAGATTGGCATCAATAGTAGACTCATTAATACAAGTCCCACTATGACAACTAGCGCTACTTGTATCAATGTCAAAATGCCTGAAGGAATCAACGCAGCAAATGTACCACCTAAAATAATCGCTGCTGATAATACAACCGCACCAATATTTTTTGCTGCCTCTATTATTGCTTCACTCGAGTTCTGTTCAAGTTCATTGAATCGCATCATCATGAAAATACTATAATCTACTCCTAATGAAATTAGCATAATGAAGCCAAAGAAAGGAACATTCCAGCTTAATGCATCGATATCTAAAATATATTTACTGATTAATTCGCTAATTCCAAGTGATGAGTAATAGGCAATGATTAATGAAGCAATAATGATTATTGGTCTCCAAAGTGAACGTGTAATAATAGCTAGTACCACTCCAATACCTATAAGCATAATGATCATAGTTCTCGTAAAATCATTGCTCGAAATATCTTGTAAATCTAGATTTTGAGAAGATTTCCCACCTACTGCAATTTGCGTATTTTTTAACTCGCTATTTTTTGAAACTGATTCAATACGTTCATTGATTTTTTCAACGATATGCATTGCTTCTTTTGAGTATGGATTAACATCAAGAATGACCATTAATCTTGTCATTTCTCGATTTTCAGACATGTACATATCCAAGCTTTTTTGGAAATCCTCCCCCTCTATAACATTCTTAGGAACAAAGAATTTCGTAGTTGATTTTGAGTTACTAACGTTTCCTAAATAATCTTGTGCATTCGCTAGACCTGCACTAATTTCATTTAAACCATCTGTACTATCAGCAAGACCTTTTTGTAAAGTTTTCATGTCTTCTTGTAAATCAGAAAGTCCTGATTTCAATTGCTCCTGACCATTATTAATTTGAGTTAGTCCGGTTTGTAAATAGGGTAGATTACTAACAATTTGCTCAGATCCATTTTCACCTTTATCCAATCCTGATTTTAATTCTTGTGCTCCAATTTCAAGTTGCTTTACTCCCTGCTGAACATACGTTAAGGCATTATTAATTTTCGAGAATGAAATATTCGCTTTATTGAATGAATTCATCGCCTTCTTATACTGTGGCTCAATTCTATTCATTTGGTTTTTTAATACCAAGAACTCTAGCTGACCCGCTCGCGCTATACGTAGAGCAGTTCTTATATTTTCATCATTTTCTAATTCAGGATTTGTTTTAATCAGAGCCCTCATAGAAATTTCAATCTGTGTATACCCTTGTCTAGCGCCGATAATTGCATCACTCAAGGATGAAAAATATTGTGAAAATGTATTTAGGCCAGTATATAAATCTGCATAACCATCCTGTAATTCTCTAGTACCATCGGACAGTTTCGCAATATTGGTATTCAATTCATGTAAGCCTGTTTGAATTTGACCTGCTCCTGTTACACCATGTTGGAAGCCACTCGTTATTTTCTCCATTGCAGAATTCAATGCTAATATGCCTGATTTAACTTCTGTAGTACCGTCAATTAACTTTTGAACATTTTCAATCCCACTATCATCTGCATTACTAAGTCCATCCCCAGCCGTTGATAAACCATTATGAATAACTTCGATGCCCTCCTGTGCATTTCCTAAGCCACTATTAACTTGATCAGTTTGTCGGTTCAAGTAAAGTTCTTTCACTCGATTCCCTTCAGGTCTAGTTGATGAATACACCTTTGAAACACCGTTTATTTCTGCAATAGCTTGTGTTAATTCATCAAGTGCTTGTAGATACTTTTGGTTATCTAAAGTCTCTCTCCCTTTAATAACGATATTTGTTGGAGATGAGAAACCTGGTGGGAAATGCTCCTCAATAACTTTAATCCCTTGCTTCGACTCATAGCTATCGGCAATCTCAAGTAAATCGTTGTAATTCAATTCACCTGAATTTTTCATTATAAACGGTGTACATATAATGGCTACTAAAAGCAGCGCTAAAATAGGTCTAAAATAGGCATACTTCGCTAAAATTGACCATAGCTTGCTATCACCATGTCCTTCGAAACTTCTAACTGGCCAGAACATTTTTTTACCTAGTACGCTCATAAAGAAGGGGTTCAATGTGATAAGGACAAGTAATAAGACCCCCACACCTATTGCAACGAGTGAACTTGCCTTGTATAAAGGAAAATCTGAAAGGCTCAATGCTATAAAACCTATAAACACAGCTGCTCCACTATACAGAACAGTTTTCCCAGCAGTTTTATAAGTTGCTCTTATAGCTACTAAATAATCGCTAGTACCTCTAAGTTCTTTTTTAAACCGGGTATACAGTAAGATATTGTAATCTGTACCGATACCAAATAGCGCAACGACTAGGAACACTTGTGTAAAATTGGAGAATGGAAAATCCCACTTATCCACTAAATGTGCGATAGCTCCTAAAGAAACGATGTAAGCTATACCAACTGTTACTAAAGAAATCAATGGAACTACCGGTGAACGAAAAACTAGAATTAATACAACTACAATAAACATAATGGCAATAACTTCTGTCTTTGCAACACCATCTTGTGTAGACTTCGCAAAATCTCTAATGACCAAGTCATTTCCAGTTAAATATGTATCTACATTTTTTGATTGAATATATGTATTTAATTCTTTCTCAACATTTGAAATTTCACCTTGCTTTTTATCTATTGTAAATTGTGTCAAGATGGTTGTCCCATCTTCTGAAACAAGCTGCGATTTCACTTCCTTACTGTCTGTATGTGCCATCATGGCTGTAATACCTAAATCATTTTCGTGTTTTTTTAAACGAGTTATTATTGCATCAATTTCTTCTAATTGCTCACCGGATAATTTTTTATCCGTATTACTATGGAAGACTGCAGTGAAGGAATAGTGATCTCCTCTATTATCATTCATTTCTTTCATCATCTCAGCCGCAATTCCACTTTGCACTGCATTACTTACATGCTGTTGACCTTTTTCCTTAACAAGCCGGTCCATATTAGGCATTGTTAAAATCATAACTATTGTTATGATTAGCCATGCTACTAATGCTACCGACCTTACATTTATGTACTTTTTCAACTCTTTACACCTCTTATTCTAAAAAACACATATTATTAAACGCTCACTTCTTCAATTATCTTATAATTTCCCCGCTGACTTTTTAATGTATATTTCATATCTATTATAATTATTTGATAGATGTAAATATATATAAATAGTTTTTTATTATTTTTCATAGACTTTCACAAAATAAAAAAGATCCTCCTTTATAGGACGACCTTTTTGACTTCATTCTATGAGTCTCTTCAATTTCATTTGTGTAGTTTAATTTAAAAACCTTTTTACATCTTAAATAATCCATCACATGTCCTTATTTAGCTATTGATATAGGAAAAAACTTAAGCTTCACTTCGCCCTTCACTGCATTTTTTGAAATAAAGCCATATTCTCTACTATCAGAGCTTTCCAAACGATTATCTCCAAGAACAAAATAGCTGTTAGAAGGTACTACTTTTTCATCTGTTATTTCTTCTAACGTAAAATCATATGTAAAATGGCCTTCCAATAAATTTTCTTTCTTCGTATTTAAGTAAGGCTCATCATATTCCTTACCATTTATATAAAGAATGTCATCCTTCATTGCTACATGGTCACCTGGTAAGCCAATTACCCTTTTAATATATTTCTCGTCTGAGTCTGGCGCATCAAATACAATTATATCGAATCTTTCAATATGACTTAATTTACTTATTAGCACTTTATTGTCATCAACATATGTTGGCTCCATTGACTCTCCCCTAACTGTTATAGGTGCAATCAAAAACTGGCGACAAACAACAGCAATAATAACAGCGATGATAATGGGACGTAACCATGAAATTAGCTCTCTCTTTTGACTTTTTTCCACTTAAACTCTCCCCCTACTAAAGGTATTCCATATATTCATTCACTCAGCATTAGTTATATTATCCCATCTACCATCCCATTAACGCAATTTTTTCACAACAACTATTTAAAAAATCACCCCTTAAATCCCTCTCCCATGTAATTGAGCCTAAAAAAAGTGCCATATCAAAGTTGATATGACACTTAAAAAAAGTATTTCTTTATGTATTTGGATGGTCCTTTAATACAATAAGATGTTCTTCCGTTATCCCCAAAACATCATAAACCTTTTGTAAAGTCGTTTCACGTACTTTTGTATCTCCACGTTCAATTCGACTTACCGTTTTCTGCGTTACATTTGCCTGTACCGCTAATTCAGATTGCGTAAGTCCAACTGACATTCTTTGTTTGAAAATCAGCTGACTACGCTTTTCTGCCATTACTTCTAACGGAGACTTACCTCCAACTTTCTCATCTCTTTCATAAAAATCAACAGTAACCATACGCTCCACCCCTAAAAGAAATTGTGTATTAACGATTCTTTTTTCAGCTACTTTAAAGTTGATTTGCCCCCGCAGTAAGTAGATATACTCTATGTTGTTTTATAGTCACTAACTGATAAAAAATCAGCTAGCGTCATGAGCAATTTTCTCTTCTAGCTTCTTCTGTAACGTAGCTAATTGTTCTTCAAGAAGATGCGTAAATTCTTCTCTTCCAGCTTTTCCTTTAGCCGTAATATAAATGGGTTCACCATAGATAAGGTAGCCCTTTTCACGAGCAAACACTTCACGCGGTGTATTCGGCCCAATATATGCAGCTGGTACAATAGGTGCTTTTGATAATTGAGCAATTGTAATCGCACCTTGCTTTAAAGAGTTTCCTTCCGCATTTCGTGTTCCGCTTGGGAAAATACCTACTACTTCACCTTCTTTTAACAACTTCATTGGTATTTTAATTGCACTTGGTCCTGGGTTATCACGATCTACAGGAAAAGCATTCATCTTCGTAATAAACCAACCTAGTAGCTTATGATCAAAAAGTTGCTTCTTAGCCATGAAATGAATAGGTTTCGGGTATATAGAAACACCAAGATTCAAAATATCAATCCAACCTGTGTGAGTACAAGCTACAACATAACCACCCTCTGTTGGCACATTGTGCTTGTCAAAAACTCTCACCTTATTAAATAAACCTAAAAACTTTACTACAAAAAGACCTACAAATCTATACACTTTTCTACTCCTTACTTGCACTATGAATATCTATCTTCAGCGATATCCATTTATTGCGATTGTTACTATTTTGAAGAGCTCTAATAATCTATACTAGAGAGAGTATCTACAAAAGAAATTATATTCAAACGATAGCAACGAATAGGTGGTTCATACATTGAATCCATAATTCTACATTCCCCTACCTATTATTGTAATCGATATTTATAAAATTTGTACCAAATGTACAAAAAAAGGTTATAATAAATTGTTTTTTCAAACATTTTAAGTTAAATGAGGTATGTTTATGCGGAATCGAGCAGCTGCTGTCATTATCTGCGAAGATAAAGTAGCTTTATTGAGAAGAAACAAAGGTCATGGTAACTATTATGTTTTCGCTGGGGGTGGAATTGAGCATGGCGAAACAGCTGAACAAGCAGCGATTAGGGAAACCTTTGAAGAACTAGGTGTTCACGTAAAGGTCATAGAATTACTCACAACCGTTCCATTCAATGGTACACAATATTATTTCACAGCTCAAATAATATCTGGCGAATTTGGCACAGGAAAAGGTGAAGAATTCACAAAATCTACAATTGAAGGCGGTACATATGAAGCTGTCTGGATACCCCTCACAAAAATAAATGAACTAGACGTACGCCCAATAGAAGTTGTGAGGATCCTTATGGATAATGATTCTACTGACTAAAAAAGCATCATACTGTCTAGAAAACTAGATGATATGATGCTTCTTCTTTATTTCATTTAGCGCATTTGCTTTACTAAAAATCCTCCATTGAGCTTACTTGGTTCATAAGAGATAACAAATGCCTTTGGCGATATGCCTATTATTGTTGCACGTAATTTTGCTTCATTTTTGCGCTTGGCTATTACTGTCATACTGATTTTCTTGCCATCTTTACCATCTGCAAACCATGAAGTGACGCCATACCCTTTAGCACGTAACTCTCCAACTAGTGCTGCTTCACTTGCATCTACTATTACTTCAAATAGTACATAGCCTAACGCCAGACGCTGTTCAATTAAACTTCCCGAATAAACACCTAATCCCCAACCTAGGCAGTAAGCAGCGATATTCCACGGATTATCCAAATTGTCTAATACAATCGTTAATCCCATCAAATAGATAAATACTTCTACCATCGAGAGCAGGGACGCAACTTTCGGATAGCCTTTAATGACCAAAATTAACCGTAGCGTTGTTAAAGTCATGTAAGAAATGTTAATCACAATGATTAGTAAAATCATTTCAATCATAGTTTTCAACTCCTAGTCGCATTCGAAATAGATTCTTTACATATTTTTATAGTTCCCGAAAAATAGCTTTATACACTTAAAAATGAAAGAAGCTACTTGTAAAAATAGTAGCCCCTTTCATATCAAATGATTTATTTATCTAGTTTTGTGATGTATTCCTTGTACAAGCTTGTGGACAAGCTGTGGAAAACTACTATCCAATGTTGCAAATGTATAACCTGCTGACTCTGCTTTTGAAGTTTCCATATACCAAGAATCCGGAATATTATAAGGTGAAATATTTTCCTGTTCCACTTCAGCTGAAACAATCGCCTTTTTACCAACTTCTTCTTCAATTATTTCTAGCATTTCTGCTAATGAATAGGTGCCTTTTAATGTTGCATTTATAGGCCCCGTAACATGCTCTTGCCCAACCCATTTTAAGAAGGTGCCAGCTTCATCAGATGAAATAAAGGACATACGTGCTTCTGTATTAATCATTCCTATTTCTTCCTCATTTTTCACATGCTCCACATGGAAAAGTAGTCTTTCTGTATAATCCTCTTCACCAATTACAATTGGGAATCGAACTGCTGTTACTGGAAACGTTGCTTTTTGGAAAAATACAGCTTCGGATAAACGTTTCCCTTCGCTATATGAAAATGCATGTTGATCTCCCATTTGAATTGGATAAGTATAAGGATCAAAATCCTCTTCTATCTTAGCAATTCCATCTGCTGCATACACGGATAATGTTGAAGTGAAAACATAATGCTTTACATTTTTATCAAAGATAGCACAAGCCACCGCTGCATCATCTGGTGAATAACAAATATTATCATATACAATATCCCATTGTTCACTACCTACTGCTGATTTAAGCACTTTGGCATTTAGTCTATCTACTGTGACTTGTCGTACCTTATCACCGAAGGGGTTTGCTAAATTTCCACGTGTAGCAATAGTTACATCATGTCCATCCTCTACTAACAATTCAACTAATCTCTTGCCAAAAAAACGCGTGCCACCTAGTACTAAAATTTTCTTCATAATCTCTCCCCCTTATGAAATTTCTACCATTCTTATTTTAGCAAATATTTCGTCATTTATATATTTTTAACTACAGCAAAGCCCCCTGTACAAAATGCACAAGGGGCTAGATATTATTTTTCTGCAACAGTAATGCTACCGTTATCTGTTTTTAAGGAGATTGGTAATAGACCATTGCCCAAGATTAATTTTTTCGTTTTCTCACCGAAAATTATACTCTTCCCCATATCCTTTTTAGTCTGAATCGTAGCATTATCTGGCTTTTCTTTTACGTATAATTGAATGCTACCATTGTCCGTTTCCAAAGAGATCGGTTTAGTGATAATAGGAATAAAAGCTTCAATACGGCCATTATCCGTTTCAGCTTCAATGGTACCTGTTACTTCTTGAATGTCGATTCGGCCATTATCTGTTTTAACCTTAACTGTCTCTGTTTGTACATGATGTAACTCTATACGTCCATTATCCGTCTCACCTTTTAATGTTTTACATTGAACATCTTTTAACGTAATACGGCCATTGTCAGTTTCTACATGTAAGTTTGTAGAGGCACTATCTGTTAATATAATTCGACCATTGTCTGATTCGATATGCATTAAAATAGCATGTAATTGTTCCGCTTTCGTTACACCATTATCGTTATCAATTCGAATCATATCATACATACGTTTAGGTAATTTAATCGTCACTTTAGGTGCGTTGCCGAATGTTAAAATTATGCCAAACGCGAACCATTTTTTCTTTTCTTTAATAACAATTTTAAGTGTATCTCCTACAATATCCATTGAAATCAACTTATTGCTTAGTTGATCTTTCATATCAACATATGCACGGTCATCTGGTGATGGAATAATATCTAAGTCTGCAAAATCAGCCTCTATACTTACTTTCGTAAAGTACTCCCCTTTAGGCTGTTCCTCCGTCACCTTCATATCCTCATCACCATAAGCCTTTAATAATTCCTCAGCAATATGTGCTGGCGTCCCAAGGGCATCAATGATTGCAGTATCTGTTTTCCCTTCACTACGTCCATTTGAAAAATACTCACGAAAATCCCGAATGATATCCTGTCTTTCATCTTGTTTTAAACAATCCAACTCTTTTTCTAGTGCTTGCAAATAACGTTCCTCATTCATTTTGTATCCCCCTCATGGATTAAATGATTTACTCCAGCAATAAATGAATCCCATTCTTGGCGTAATTCTTCTAGATAAATTAAACCTTGCTTTGTAATTTGGTAATACTTACGTGGCGGTCCTTCAGTTGATTCCTTTAAATAAGTGGTAAAATAGCCTTCTTTCGTGAGACGACGAAGCAATGGATAAACAGAGCCCTCTGAAATTTCAATTTGATGTGAAATAGCTTGCACTAGCTCATATCCATAACGATCCTGATTTTCAAGTAAAGCTAACACACATAAATTCAAGACACCCTTTTTAAATTGCACGTTCATACAGCTTCCTCCCTTCACTATTGTTTATTAAACAGTACTATAACATATGTCTATTGTTCATTGCAAGGTACTGAATTTAATAAAAAAGCTATCCTTTTTTTGTAGGGTAGCTCGTAACTAAACTATTGTATAAGAAACAACAAAAATTATTACTGCCGAAACACAATAAAACATCATGCCATTTGCTCGGTTTTTTTGAATTCCTGTACCCCGCTAAATACAATGACTAACCCTAGAGATAACATCATATATGAACTGAATAAAAAATCTTTTTTCACAAAGCATAAATTACAAGTAATAAAGTAATCACACTAAAAATAATACATCCTACCAACAGCCACATATATATCTCCGCCTATGAATAAAGCTTTCGTTCTTTATAGAAATACTTATATGAGACATTTATTAATATACTTACGCTTAGCAACACTACTATTGCTAATATTCCTAAAACAGTTTTGTCACCGATATCGCCACCAAATTTATACTCTTTAATACGAAGTAATAAATTCGTTAAATTTAATACTATCAAAAACAGAAGTGATGCACTTTGCTTTAAGTATGTTCCAAAAGTTTGCTTTCGCTCTTCAGTAATATCATGCCCTAAGGTTGGTATTGTTTCTCCCTCTTTATATTGCTTTGCCCAGATGAAAAAAGAACCGAAACGTTGTGTTGTTTTATGTTTTAGTTGCCATCCTGCTTCTTTATGCATATCGAAATAAGAAGGCTCTACTCGTTTTCTCATTTCGCAAACATAAGAGACTTTTTCATTTTGGCCATCTTCAAATATAAAGAAATCCCCATTTACTTTTACTAATCTATTACCTTGTGCAACCATTTCCATTAACCACTTATCTAACATTTTGGGAAAGTACACCCAATTGTTCTTCTTTTTTCTAAATACCTTTCCTGTTGCCTGCACCTGATCGATCGATGTATTAAAATATTTCTTTTCTAAAGCCTTTAATTGCCTTTTTAAAAA
The DNA here is from genome assembly GCF_001955655.1 of Viridibacillus arenosi. Lineage (GTDB taxonomy): Bacteria > Bacillota > Bacilli > Bacillales_A > Planococcaceae > Viridibacillus > Viridibacillus arenosi. Next base: position 149,127 of record NZ_MSPW01000005.1, read on the forward strand.
GAAACTTAACCTAATATTACTAACCGCTAAAATAATAATTGATATAGGAATCATCCACCAAATAGGTGCCAAATCTTCAAAGTCCAACATAAATAACATTAAACAAAACGGCATGAAAATGATAAATAGTATCCATGCGCTAATAATTGCAAAACGGCTCCATTTATCCTCGTGAAAACTAATACGTCTCAAAACACCATCTCTTGAGGGAAAGAGGGAAATAGATGGATGATTATTCTTCACGATAAGCCAATGCTTTGCTCTCACAACTTCATGCCACCCATTATTTTGTAGCGTTTTTGCCAATTGAGCTGACTTGCCATATTGGATTTGATAAATTGTTTCAATTGATGCGACTTTTTCAAATTGAAATAGGCGACTAAATCGTTGTATATGCGATAGTTGCAAACCATCATGCGCCATTTCAGCTAACCATTGCTCCGTCTCTTCAATGCGATAACTCCAAAACGGTCTCCACCTTTTTATGGTCACTCAAAAGCCCCCTTGTATTTTGCGACATTCACATACAATTCATTTAAACGCTTCATTTCATGTCTCATCAACGCTTTTCCACCATCTGTTATTTCATAAATTTTCTTACGCTTTTCATCTGCATACATGGTAATTATACCGTCACGTTCCATCTTAGTTAACGTTCCATAAATCGTTCCCGATCCAAGTTTTAAGCGATTATTTGTGACTTCTTCTACATGCTTAATAATTCCGTAACCATGCCTCGGTTTTGATAATGACAATAATATATAAAAAGCAGTTTCAGTCATGGGGCTATAACTTTTAATGATTTGCTCTATATTCATGCGATACCTCTTTTTACTCCAACTATGTCACATTTCGACTATATCACGCTGCGACATATTAAATCAACATTATTTTCCAAAAATAAAAAACTATCCCATTTTATCAGGATAGCCTTCTTAGCAGTTATGCTTTTTTATTCGAGTCTTGCTTTGCCAAAAATATAAAAAGTCCGATTAAGCTAATGATGTTCAAAATCGTGCCACTAATAAGTAATACCCATTGCATCGTCAAAGGTAAATTACGCGTCATACCAAATGTGATACTAAGGGAGCCAACAGCGATTAGCACCATGTATAATGGTAAACCTTTCAACAAATTACTTCGCCTCTTTATTTGAAAATTTCGGTTTTATTTATTTCGATAGTACCATGATAAATATGAACCTGCTAGTAAAAGAATGTTATTATTTCATTATTAAATACTATGTTTCTGCATGAAATTTTATATCTGCTCTTTTAGGTCAACTGATACACCGTTATTTCTAATAATTATTGTACAGCTGTTTCTAAAAAGCGAAATGCAATTCCGTTTTTATTTGCTTGAATTGAAGCCTGAATACCATTTGGTAAAATGAACATCGGATCTGTGTGACCAAAGTCAGCATTATAAACAATCGGGAAATCATATCCTTCTGTAGCTCTTTGTAGAATAGTGTGCAATAACCCATTATCGTGATTATCTCCAAAACCTACCGATGGGTGGAATCGTCCAATGACTAACGCAGAAATTTTATCAAATACTTGCATATGTCGGAGTTGCGTAAAATAGCGATCTATTGATTCTGGACATTCACCTTCATCATCTTCTAAACAGAGAATTGCTCCATCCACATTTGGAAAGTACTCCGTTCCTGCTAAAAGCAACATAACCCCAACGTTTCCTGCGATAATCTTGCCTCTTGCTTCCCCTTGTTTGAAAACTTGCATACCAGAGTTAAACTCTTTAACACGCTCCCTCGTATCTTCTTTGTCCCAAGATAATGATTCCAATACTCGGTATGATGAACTGTTAATCTCAACAGTATCTACTTCAACCAATGTTTTTTGAAAATAATTATATGTATAATCCATTAACCCATTTAATTCACCGAACTGAGGTAAAATCGCTGGTCCCAAATATGTAACAAGTGATGTTTTTTCATATATAGCGATATTCAAAGCTGTAATATCACTATAGCCCATCAATATTTTGGGATTTTTTTTAATTAGTTCATAATCGATTTTATCTAGTAATTGATGTGAACAGGTTCCACCAATTGTCGTAATAATCGCATCAATTTTTGGATCACTAAACATCGCATGTAAATCAACCAATCTTTCATCTACTGTGCCAGCCATATAGTGGTCGCTCTTTGTCGCATGCTCACCAATAGCTACTTTATAGCCCATTTTCTTAATCGCTTCAATTCCTCTCTGCAAACGACCGGGACAATCAGCTGCTATGCCTGACGATGGCGCAATAATTCCGATTGTACTACCTACCTTTAACCTTTTCGGCTTAATATTATCTATGACAATTCCCCCCTACAAAAATACTTTTACATATTCTATCACTAAATTCAGAATAGTCTACTTCAAAATAAAAAAAACCACTAGAGCAGCTTTTTTTGAAAGTATCATTTTGTTCCAATAGAAATTTTTCCATTTTCGTTCACTTCAACAAATCGGCCGTCTTTCAACTGAATCAACAATGGATAACTAACTGCTTCTTTCGTCGAAAAATACCATATTCTCTTAGTAGGCGCTAATAAAAAAAATGCCCCATCTTCCCTTTCGCCTAAAAAATTTAGAGCATTCGATTCTAATGGCTCCTCATCTGTTAGGGTAATACCAATTTTTTGTAATTCATTACCAACCTTCAAAACATCATCTGTTGTAACATTTATTTCACTAATATTTAATAGATTCCTTGCTGAAAAAGGTTCAGTTAGTTTGGTTTGTGGAGAAGTGCCATAACGTGAAATCAGCTCAACAATATTACCAGAAGGATCTTCGAAGTAGCATGAGAATGCTTTAGCTGATTCAAAATGTACTTCATCATTACCTTCTTCATCATTATTTAAAGATACTAATTGCATAATCCATTTTTTGGCTTCTCGAAATAAATTACTAGGTATATTGAGTGCAAAGTGATAAAACGGCATACCTTTCCCTTCATATTCTTTAAGTTCTAAAATACTTGTACCAACAGCTATTTCAAAACTATTAATACTTTCGGTTAAAAGTCCAAAGCCTAATTTCTCCACATAAAAATTCTTCGTTTCTTCTAAATTTGAACTATACAAACTCACTTTTTGGATAATCATCACATGCCCTCCAATCGATACTTCCATCATATGTTAATAGCATTAGTGTTTTATACCATCAATTGGATGAAATCTCTTTCCTACTATTGAATGAGAAAAGGACTGCTAAAATGTCATATAATCATCCTAGCAGTCCCTTTAGATAATCGGTTTTTAAAGCTTCACTACCCACTTTTCATCATCCAACGCTTGTGGCAATAGGACGAGGGAAATACCCGATAACTGTTGGGCGTATTTCTGCTGAACAATTTTAAAGGTAAGTACTTCTGTCACAAAAAAGTATTTCGCATATGCTTGCTTACTGTTCAGTGTTCTAAAATCGTGCAACATCCCACCCTTTTGGTGTGGACCAAAATCATTAGGTAAAGCGGGTATAACTGTTCTTAAAGTTGCTAAAATCCGATTACCTTCTGTAGTTGTTTCATCATATGTAAAGGTACTTGAATCTTGTTGAGTTTTATCTGCTGAAAAAGATGGTATATCATATTTCCCTATTAGAAACTCTATTACTAACTGAGAGGCTAGTAAATTCATGTCTTGCTCAATATTACCTAACATTCTTTTCCACGATCGAACGACATCAAACTGCTCTTGTAACTCTTCGGCTGCAAAGCGACGATGTGAATTGTGTACAAAGAAGGTCTGAATCAAATCCATTTTAGCAGTCATCCTTTGAAAAAAATCAAATTCTTCCTGCTCTACATTTAAGGCTCTTTCTTTATTTGTACTCATTTCTTCCTTTACTACTTTATTCTTTTTCTTTGTTAAGATTTCACGAGATACTTTCACGAACTCAACAGATTTTCCAAATTGAACCTCATCTACTCGAAACCCTGCCTCTAGCCATGCAGCAGCTTGCACATATGTACCACTTCTAGTATTTCCCCACCAAGCATGATAAGTATAGGCTGAACGAGGTAATGTCACCGTCAATATCTGTTCAATCTCCTCAAAAGTTAGTACAACACGACGTTCTTCCTGCCTTTTTAAATAATTGAATAAAGGTAAGTATTTTCCCTGTACTAGTGTTGTTTCCATCATCCATTACTCCCCACTCGGATAAAATTAAACAATATATTAGTACATTTTATCATATATTATACAGAAATTTCTAAAAATTCAATATATATTATATTTTATATAAAACGAAAAACGTGTTATAAATCCTTCAAAGGATTTATAACACAAAATATAATATTACTTTTTCTTTTGGTCTTTTAAAAACGTTTCATATAACGGTTTAAGTGTTTTTGAATTGACGTCGATGTCATTTTCGTACGCATACTTCACTGCATAGCCTAGTGCGATTGTCATTCCGCCTGCAACACTCGCACCAGCTACAGTACCTGCTCCTGGTACAAATTTTACTATTTGGCGGAAAATTGTTTTCCCAACATTACCAACAATCGTTGCGATAATCATTTCCTTAGCTTTATCTTTAGAGATAGGCTTTCCGTATAGGGTAGATAACTTCAGCATCATACCTACTTGTAAAGTCGTTAATGGTACGAAATCAGCACCTGGAATCGGCACTGCTCCAATCGCAGCTGCTGATGCACCTGCTCCTAAAATCCACTTTTTAGCAGTAGCAGACTTATCAGCCATGTGAGCTGCCATTAAAATGTCTTTTTTTTTGACCTCTAAAAGCTTTAGCACCTTTTCTTGTAACATGGACATATTTTCACCTGTGCGAGAAGAAATCGGTGTCACCGCATACTCATAATTTGTATGGTCCTGTACATATTTCACAAGGCTTGGTATATCATCAGCAGCATCAATTTTGTTAAGTACTAGAATAATGTCTTTATTGACCGCACTTATTTTCTTTAGTGAAGCAAGCTCAGTCTCTGAAAGAACAGTACCCGCTGCATTAAGGAAAAATAACACGACATCTGCCTCGTGGAAAAAACTCATCGTTAAATCCGAGTTTTCACTTTTAATATCGTCAAGCCCTGGAGTATCGACGAATACAATTTTATCTTTGTATATATACTTTTTAATTTGTTGTGTTTCACCAGGATTTGCTCCTACTGGTGCCACATCGTCACCCATTAATTTGTTTACTGTTGAGGATTTCCCAGCGTTTACATCACCTATCATGGCTATCAAAATTTCACGATCCAGCTGGGCATTAATTTCTTCTGACTTTTCTTCAAAAATACGATCAAATTCTGCATCTGTAAAAGGTTGACTTGAGTTCATCTGTTAAAACCTCCTGAAGGTTGGACAATACTTCTCATATTTTAAAGCTATAACAGACCTACAAAGAATGCAAACTTTTTACTTTTTTGTACTTTTAGATAACCGCCTTTATCTGCAAATCGCTTACATTTAGTCTGACCATTCTAATAACGAAAGTAAATTTGTAGACTAGTGGCTCCTAAATTAAATTAGTATTTTAAATTTAGATACATAACATCCACTTTTCTCTACAAAAAGTGCACTATTTTTCCTACTGCAACATCAGATGAATTATGAAAAACTAAAAAGCCCAAGCTCGGTACAATACCAGGCTTGGGTCTTCAAAATCAGTTGTTTTTTTCAGTATAATAAGTAGTTAGCTCATTATAATATTTGTTTAATGAAGATGGGGAAACCTCAAATTTTTCAGAGATTTCTTTCACTGTCATTCCAAGTGGTTCAAATAATTTTTGTTCTTCACCAAAACGAATGGCACCTGCCGCAATTGCAACAGCCTTACGCGCTTTCGGTTGGCGCTCTACAACATAATCTTCTACAATTTCAAGAACTGGTCTTGGGTCTTGTCCTTTGCCTTCTAAAAACTCTAGCACACGTAAAAATACGTCCGCTTCAAAATCCGTAAATTCTCCGCCTTCAAAGCCAGCTTCACCTAGCTCTCTCCAGAAGTCCAGGCTATTTTCTTTCCAATAAGCTTCTTCGTCTAAAGTCGATTGTGCTTTAAAAGTATCTGCTAAATTTCCGAATACAGATTGATGATCTTTCGGGAAGAAAATCATACTAGATACCGCTAAATAATGCGATTCTTTATTTGAGCCGTCTGGTAAGATAAAGCAAAATACATGCACACCTACAGGAACAGGCTTGTCACTTTCCCGACGCAAATGTACAACTTCATCTGTTAAAATATTTCGTACCACCATATAATTCTCTTCAATTGCTGTTACTTCAGCAACCATCATTGTTGGATGCTCCCAAGTGTTTAATACAGTTAAAGTCGATGGGCGTACTATTTCTTTTTTCATTTTTTGCAAATATCCTTGCCAAATATCCGTTCTATCATGGAAGAAATATGCATCTAATGCAATGGCTTCAATCATATCTTCTAATAAATATTTGCCGACTGCATCATGCCATTTCTTCGCTACTTCAGCAAACTCAGGAATGTCGCTACGTAACGGATACTTATCATAAAATGTTTGCAATACTCGTTCTAATTCTTCTGCGTATACGGATTCTACTGTGACTGCTTCTTTCTTCTCACAGCATTTTTTGTATTTCTTACCACTACCACATGGACACGGTTCATTACGTCCGGGCATTCTAACACGTCCTTTATCATTTAAGTGCTTTTTTAGCATACCATCTTTCATGAAATTGCAAAAGGTTACACTATAATTAGCATTTTCATTACGTCGACTGAAAATCCTGTCGATTTATGGTATGGTTCTTATATGAAAAAATTAATTCCTTTACTCATATTAATGTTAGTCATTTTCATCTCATCTAGTCAGAGCTATGAGCAGCAAACTATCGTACCAACATTACGTGAGTGGTTTCCAAATGAACCATTAAGACCTCTATTATCCCTATTGGAAATTCCCTATTGGGGCATAATTGTATCAGTAGATGAGCGCGGCTATTATTACTTTTTAGAATTCTTAATCCGAAAAGCTGCACACTTTGGCATGTTCGGATTGATAGCGATAACAATATTTATTGCTTTACCTAAACATAAATTCCGCCTATTCACCGCAGCCCTTCTGACATTTTCATTAGCGGCACTTGATGAACTTCATCAATATTTTACAACCGGTCGAACAGCTACTTTTCAAGATGTAATGTTAGATACAGCTGGTGCTGTCACATTTCTCATCCTTTTAAAATGCATACTAGTATTAACACGAAGAAAATCCGTAGAAGCTTAATGCCTCTACGGATTTTCACTTTATATAGAAGCTGAACTAAAACCAACTGTTTATCTCATGACTTTCTTTTTGCTATCTGTTGAATCGGATCCCAAACTCCGTTATAAGGCGGTGCATAGGCAAGATCCAAATCCAATAAGTCATTCAGCGTCATCTCGTGATAAAGTGCTGTAGCAAATACATCAATACGTTTATCTACACCATTTCCACCTATAATCTGTGCTCCGTACAATTTCTGCGTCGTTTTTTCATAGATAAATTTCAATTGCATTTCCTGGTTTCCAGGATAGTAACCAGCAATATCTTTCGCTTTTTGCTTATGTGTTTCGTAATCGAATCCCAGCGTCTCTGCCTCTTTTTCAGATAATCCTGTTCGACCTAAAGTTAGATGAAAGAACTTCACAACAGAGGTCCCTACGATGCCCTTGAACGTATTTGCACCACCAGCCATATTCATGCCTGCAATACGTCCTTGCTTATTTGCTGTAGTGCCAAGTGGGATATAATCATCCTTTTGCTTAATTCGATGAAAATGACTTGCACAATCACCAGCGGCATAAACGTTTTCTAGACTTGTCTCCATATACGGATTTACCAGAATCGCACCCTTAGGTGTCATATGCATACCGGTTCCATCAAGAAAGTTTGTATTAGGTTGTACACCAATTGCTGCTAGTACAAAATCAGTCTCATACTCTCCCCTGTCCGTCACAACTGTTTGCACATGACCTTCACCATTAAAGCCTTTCACTTCTTCATTGAAAATTAATTCAACCCCATTTTGTCTTGCCTCTTCATGAATGAGCTCTGCCATATCTTGATCAAATATATTAGCTAACTGATTACCAAGTTGAATAATACGTACCTTTTTGCCAAGTTCCGCTAAACTTTCAGCCATTTCTAAGCCTATGTAACCACCTCCAATGATAGTTACCTGTTTAACAGAATCATTCAAATCATTTAAAATCGCCTTTGTATCAGGAATAGTTTTTAACGTATGAATCCCAGCTAAGTCAGAACCCTCAAAGTCAGGGAAGATAGGGTTAGCACCAGTAGCAATAAGTAAACGGTCATATGGAATATGGAAGGTTTCATCCTTCTCAAGCACAACACCAGATACCGTTTTCGCCTCTGAATTGATATTTGTTACATTATGTCCTGTTCTAGCATCAATACCATATTTCGTTCGAAAAGTTTCTACACTCCGTGCGATCACATTGTCTGTCGATGGGATTCGTCCATCAATAACATAGGGCAAACCACATTGTCCATAAGAGTAAATATGCCCCTTATCCAATGTCGTTACTTCCGCTTGTTTATCGCGACGTACAATTTCCATAGCTGCGCTCATACCTGCAGCATCCCCGCCAATAATTACATATTTCATAATCATTCACCTCTGCTTCCATTATTCCCATTCTATGCGCAATAAAACTACTTATTGCATTTTGACTTCTTTAGTTCTATCTACATACCAGCTGTAAAACTCAGATGCAGCCTCGTTAGGCACATCAAGAAGCTCCTTATGCAGCACTGGTTTTGCTCGGTTTACCGTTTTAATTGAAGCTAACTTGAAGTACCGTTGCAACTTCGACCGTTCTGTCTTCACTTCAATAACTTGACTACGCTTTGTAATAAATAATACGGTAGAAAATCCACCTGTTTTCATTTGAATAAATGACTGATTCAGTAAATATCGGCTATTTTTATAATCTAATATTCGTGAAGAGTATATAATTAGAAGTAATACTACAGAAACCCACCACAATGAAGGCTTGAAATACCAAATTAATGCCGTTGCAATAAGCCAAATATAGCTTGGACGAATCATACGAATCCAAAATGCTTTTTTCGGCAATTCATGCATACTTTCTACTACTTGATAATCTGGAAGTAACTCACTTATCAATGTATATGCCTTTCTCACTGGTAAAAATGGATAAAGCGTATTCGACTCTACCTCCCCAATTGTAGTGTTTCCAGCACTAATTAGCTTTACCTCAGCTAGTCCGAGAATTCTCTTCATGAAAGATTGCGAAATCTCAACAGCCTGTATCTTCTCTTTACGTATTGAAAAAATTGATTCATCTAAGACACCTTTTTTAATATAAACCTTCTGATTATCCGATGAAATTTCATACTTGCCATACTTAATAAAGGTATGAACCATACCAATTGCAATGGAAATAAGTAGAACGCCAATTAAAATAGCTGCTAAGATTGCCCAACCCCATTTCAAAGCATTTGTCACTTCATCTCTAAATACATCGAGTTTAACAACATCATCCAGTTTAAAAATCATTGGAATTAAAATTAAAAAACTAAGTGAAGTAAAAGACGCCTTCACCAAATCTTTTTTTGTCGGTGTAAAATGAATCATTTTTTCATCTTTCTTCTCTGGCTCTAAAACCACAACCTGCTCTTCAGGCAATCCATCCGATGATTGTCCAATAATTTTCTTCTGTTCACGAGTTTCTGTAACTGCGCTCTCTATACTTTCTGCTTCTATTCTAGAAATTACGTCAAATGTAATGGAGCTTTCATCACCAACAGTTGCTGTTTCTAGAGTTAATGACGTCACTTTAAAAATTTTATGAAAAACAGTCGTTTGGCGTTGGACATTCTGCACTTTTAAAAATGGAATAGTCCGCTCACTTTTCGAAAAAATTCCCGACTTAATATAGAAAGCATCATTCTTTATCACATATCTATATGTTATCCATTTACCAATACTTAAAAAAAGCATGATTACAACATAGGTCAAGAATATCCATTTCGCTGTTTGAATCCACCATTTTTCAGAACCCATATTTAATAAAAAAAGAAATATAAAAAAGATTATATTACTTTTAATTAGTTTATACAGATCGAATATTAGTACAAGCGAATGTAATCTTTTCAATGGTTGCGTCATCATTCCACTTCCTTAATTTTTGCATAATGCGCAATTTGATCACGCAATTCAAATGCCTCTTTCTCAGAAATGGCAGGGATTACATGTTCTGTTCCCATAGTACCAATCTGAATTGAAAACAAATCGTATTTGCGCATTAATGGCCCTTGAATTAACTCTACAGACTGTACCTTTGTCATTGGAACTAATTCATTAACTTCTTTAAAAGCCCCGTACTTTAATTGAATAAATTCCTCATTTACATCATAACGCCAATACTTTTGCATAAAAGTTGGTTTAAACAAGATTTCCCAAATTGCAGTAAAGACAGTTAATACTATCAAACCTAAGACAATCCAACCAATCCATTCTTTCCACTCAAAGTGAATATGTAAATAGTAGAGGACTCCAAGTACAGCAATAATTCCTGCATTTGTTAATGTTTCAGTCATACGCCAAACCTTTACAGCTTCTCTAGAAATACATCGCTGTGGCGCTTCAATCTTTAAATACATCCAACCACTCCTTCTTTACTATTACGTCTTATATAAGGAAAAAGTTTCTAAATAAAATATCCCCCGCTAAAAAACAGCGGAGGACGATTTTACATTTTCCCAATTAATATGTCTAAATCAATCGTAATTTCGGTTAAGTTTGTAGCAGCTACATCACTTTTTTGATGCCACCCCATTGGTGTCATATGCATTAATAATGGCACCAATTCTTTATTTATTTCTATTGTTTGTGTAATACGCTTTACTTCAACCTCAAGAAAATTCTCCTTGAACCGTTCGACAATAAGCTCATTTGAATAAGATTCCTTTTCAGATTCCGCAAAGAATAAAGCACGTAATTCCTGTAAATATCCACTTTGTGGTACGACTTTAATAACCAACCCATTCGGCTTCAAAAGTCGCTTAAACTCCGTGTAATTGGCAGGTGATAAAATATTCAATATCGCATTAAAGCTTTCTTGTTGATATGGACTTTTTGCTAGGTCACCGACACACCAAATCATGTCAGTATAATGCCGCCCTGCTGCAATAATTCCTTCTTTTGCGATATCAATACCTACTCCAACAAAACTGGTATCAGATTGCTCTTGGAATTTATTTTTAATACTTGCTAAATGTGACCCTTCCCCGCAACCCGTATCGAGTACAGCAACATTAGTATTCATCTGCTTTAGTAAATCACAAATAGCTGTATGCATCGGTGCATATAATCCACTTTCAATAACCAGCTTACGCGCTTCAAATAAATCTTTGCCATACATTGAAGTCGCAGCATGCGTCATGAAATTTACATAGCCTTGCTTTGCAATATCAAAAGAATGTCGATTATCACAAGCAACACTACAATCCTCGGTCACCGTCATCTCATCCCCACAAACTGGACAAGCGAACAGGGCTCGATTCTCACTCATATAATTAGCACTCGCTACTTTTCTCGGCAATGCCATGCCAAACACCTCGTTCATTAATCTTCTTTACCAAGTATACAAAACAAAGTGTTGCTTGGCTAAGGATAAAATTAGAAGGGGTGTACATAGGCTTGATCATGTCGATTGTTCTCCAAATTATCATAGGTAAATATCTAGATAACAGTAATTCTTTATAACAATGAATAACCTCCTACAATTAAAAAACGCTGATAACTCCAAGTCATCAGCGATTTACTCTATCTATTAAGTTTAAAATAACGCTTCAAACGTGAGTTCACCAAACACGATAATAGCAATAGTTTATTGTTTAGAGTCCTTTACACTAGCATGTGTTATAACGCTACCTATTTCTGTGACTACTAATTTATCGCTAAAAAAATCACTTCTAATGCCATTATTTCGTTTTATCAGGCGCAACGAGAGCATATCTTTCCCAGCGACGACTTTTCCATCTAAAGAAAACGAGAATAGCTCGGAACCATTCATCCGCCGCAATTGCCAACCATACACCTATTAAACCCATATCTAATTGGAATACAAGTAAATAACCAAGTGGTAAGCTCATGCAAACCATTGAGAAAAATCCGATGACTAATGGATATTTAGCATCACCTGAAGCACGCAATGAATTGATAATCGTAATATTAAATGTACGTCCTGTTTCTAATAAAATACTACACACTAACACTGCCGCACCAATTTTTATAACTTCTGGATTATCAGTAAAGAGACGCATTAGTGGATAGCGGAAAATAACCACCACTGTGACCATCACTAAAGTAAATATAATCGCCCATTTCAGACTAACCCACAATTGTTTATACGCTACATCCTTTTCATTGGCACCAACGTATCGACCAACCATAATCGCAGTTCCTGTTCCAATCGCTATGGCAAATAAATAGGTGAACATTGAAATATTATAAGCGTATTGCCGAGCTGCTAGTGATTCTGCACCTAAATACGTCACGTAGTATAAAAAGACAATTTGACAACCTTGGTACATCACTTGCTCAAATGCAGATGGAAGTCCAATTTGCAAAATCTTACCGATATATTCTTTTGATAATGACACGTAGTATTGAAATTTAATACGTACCTCTAGTGCTTGGTACAATAGCCAGAAGAATACTAGTAGAGCCAAAACACGACTGACGACTGATGAAATTGCCGCACCTTGCACCCCTAGTTCAGGGAAGCCAAATTTACCGAAGATCAAAACATAGTTCCCTATTACATGAAAAATATTCATTCCAAGTGATACATACATAGTCTGTTTCGTCCAACCATGCACACGAATGATCGCTGCTAACGAGTTGATGATTGCTTGTAGGAAAATAGCTCCCCCAACAATGAATAAATATTTACTAGCATACTCAAGCACATCACCTTGTAAATTCATTGCAATCATAATATTTTTCGAGAAAATCACGAAAGCGACGCTCATTATTAAACCAATAACTAAATTCAAGGAAACGGCTAGTGCTGAAATTTTGGCTGCTTCCAAATAACGCTTAGACCCTAAATATTGAGCAACAACAATCGATGCCCCGTTTCCTATTACTTCTAAAACTAAAATTGCTATATGAATATATTGATTGGCTGCTCCTACTCCTGATACTGCATCATCAGACAATGCGCTCAGCATAAATGTATCAGCAAGCCCCATCAACATAAATAAAAATACTTCTAAAAAAATCGGCCAAGTTAAATGAAATAAATTTAATTTCACTTCAGGCCCTTTCACTGTTGCCGTTGTGCCCATCTAAACACCTTGCTTCCCACTATAAAATTCAGATAATTTGTATCTTAACATAGAAATCAGCTCATATCTATGGCTTAATGCCATTTATTACAATCTATTTACTTTGCTTAATTACACCTTGCTAATTCCATTATTTATGTTATATTGATGTTGAAAACTAAATCGCTTTTTAACCACTAGGGGAGTCATATAATTGGCTGAGACGCAGAGTGTTGCGGACCCTTGGAACCTGATCTGGCTCATACCAGCGGAGGGAAGTGGCGCTATCAGTCTATTTTGTTTTATTGAAAATGATTGCTCGCCGCCTACTGACACAGATCAGGGGCGGCTTTTTGTTTTCAAAAACAAATGAATTTGGGGTGCATAAAGATGACATTTTGTGAAGAAGTAAGACAAGAGTGTAATGATTTATGGGAAGGTAGCTTTCAACATCCGTTTGTAAAATCATTAGCAGCAGGTACTTTACCACTCGACATTTTCCAATATTACGTACAACAAGATGCTTATTATTTAACCCACTTTGCAAAGGTGCAAGCACTAGGAGCAGTAAAGGCAAATGATTTACATACTACACAACGTTTTGCCAAACATGCTGAATCAACATGTATTGCTGAATTGTCACTTCATGAGCAATTTTTTACTATGTTAGAAATTACAGATGAAGAGCTTGCTGCATTTGAGCCCGCACCGACAGCATATGAATATGTATCTCATATGTATCGCGCTACAAACAATGGTGATTTAGCTGATACTCTCGCTGCAATACTTCCTTGCTACTGGCTTTACTATGAAATTGGCGAACGCCTAAAAGATTCAAAACCTAATCACCCTATTTATGATAAATGGATTCAAACATATGGCTCTGAGTGGTTCGGAGAATTAGTAGAAGAACAAATTAATCGCATGAATGACCTTGCCAAAGACTTACCCCCTGCACGTATTCAACAACTAAAAGAACATTTCCGTAAAAGTAGTTATTATGAATGGCATTTCTGGGAAATGGCTTGGACGAAACAACAATGGACAATTGGACATTACGAAAAGGAGCTGACTAAATAATGGGTCAACAACCTTTTCTTGAAAAGTTACGTGTCGAAAAACCGCTAGTCCATAATATTGCCAATATCGTTGTTTCCAATTTCCAAGCTAATGGTCTCCTCGCACTAGGTGCTTCTCCTATGATGGCGGAGGGAATCGAGGAAGTAGCTGAAATGGCTGCTCTTGCAGACTGTACAGTTCTTAACATCGGTACACTTGATCAAGGAACTGTTTTATCCATCATTGAGGCAGGTAAAAGTGCCAATAAAAAAGGTATTCCTGTTGTTCTTGACCCAGTTGGCGTAGGTGCTAGTGTGTTTCGTAAGAAATCCGTGACAACCATTTTAAAGGAAGTTCAAGTTACGGCTATCCGCTGTAATGTAGGTGAACTTGCTACACTCGGTAATATCGAATGGCAATCAAGGGGAGCTGATGCTGGTGAAGGTCAAATAGATGTACAACTAACTGCTAAACAAGTTGCTAAACGGCTTAACTGTATTGTTGCAGTCACTGGGTTTGAGGATACCGTAACCGATGGCCAAACGACAATTCAAATTGATGGTGGGCATGACTTAATGCCACTAATTACAGGCTCCGGGTGCTTGCTTAGCGCGGTGACAGGTGCATTTCTTGCTGTTTCAGATGGCCATCATTTGCAAGCAACAGCTAATGCTCTATCATTTTACAAACAAGTTGGAGAAAGAGCTGCAAAAACAGCCATTGCTCCAGGCACTTTTGCAGTTGAAATGATTAACAGTTTATATTCTCTTACTTCAGAAAATTTACGTAACAATATGAAAATCGTAGAAAAAGAGGATATTCAAATATGACAAGTGTTGCTATGACAATTGCAGGTTCTGATAGTGGTGGTGGGGCTGGTATCCAAGCAGATTTAAAAACATTTCAAGAACTTGGTGCATTTGGTACATCTGCAATCACAGCAGTGACTTCACAAAATACACTAGGCGTTCACGACGTTTATGCCGTAGCAGTTAACAATGTTATCAGCCAAATAAAAGCTGTCCTTGATGACTTTCAAGTAGGAGCTATTAAAACAGGCATGCTTTTTTCAGCAGAAATCATCCACGGAGTAGCTGAAACATTAAAAAGTTATGATCTACCAATGCTCATCATTGATCCAGTCATGATTGCAAAAGGTGGTGCATCACTTCTATTAAATGAAGCTGTACACTCTATGAAAACTGAGCTACTACCACTTGCAACCATTATTACACCTAATATTCCTGAAGCTGAAGTACTCACAGGTTTAACGATTCACTCAGATAGTGATGTAGAGAATGCTGCAAATCGGCTAATTACAATGGGCGCTAAAGCCGTTGTCTTAAAAGGTGGGCACCGCGATACAAAAGATTATGCAGAGGATTTATTTTTATCAGCAAAAGGCGAACGATTCATTATGCGTTCTGAAAGAATCGACACGAAAGATACACATGGTACAGGCTGTACATTCTCAGCAGCTATTGCAGCTCGTTTGGCACAAGGTTTCACTGCTTCGGATGCCGTAATTGATGCGAAATATTTTATCCAAGCCGCTATAAAGAATGGACTACAATTGGGTGCTGGCCATGGACCTACAAATCATTGGGCCTATCGTGAAATTTCAGAAAAGGCCCGAAAGGAAGTTATGATCATTGAATAGAGAACAACTTCAATTATATTTCATTATGGGGAGTCAAAATGTCGAAGAACACGATCCAATCGTTGTTTTAGAAGAAGCTCTTCGTGGTGGCATTACCTTATTTCAATTCAGAGAAAAAGGAGAAAATGCGCTCACCGGGGAAGATAAAATAAATTTTGCTAAAGCATGCAAAGCCCTGTGTAAAAAATATAATGTACCTTTCATTATCAATGACGATGTAAATTTAGCAATCGCTCTAGATGCAGATGGTGTGCACGTCGGCCAAGATGACGCTAACGCAATTGCAATCCGAGAAAAGATTGGTCTAGATAAAATTCTAGGTGTCTCTACTCATTCATTAACAGAGGTAACCGCTGCAATAAATGCAGGAGCTGATTACGTAGGCATTGGTCCAGTCTACGCTACTACCTCTAAGTCAGACGCTAATTCCCCTGCTGGTACAATATTAATTGAACAAACAGCTGCTACTTATCCCTCTCTACCTATTGTTGGTATTGGTGGTATAACAATAGATAATTGTCAAACTGTTATCAGAGCAGGAGCAGATGGCGTTTCACTCATCTCTGCTATCGCAACACATGAAGAACCATTTGTAGCCACACGACAACTACTTCATGTCTTACAACAGGTGGCGAAAATTTCATGACTTCACGCAAAACGACTATAGCCATGTTTGTCGCTATTGCCGTTGCCGGATCTGTTTTTGTATCATTTCCAGCAGGTATTGCACGTGCATATCCTGTTCAACATGCTGTAAATGTTCTAGCTGCTGTAATGCTAGGACCTGGCCCAGCTGTTCTTATTGCATTTCTTACTGGGCTTGTCCGAGTAATAACCGGCACTGGTTCCTTACTCGCCTTTCCCGGTAGTATGATTGGAGCTTTTTTAGCAGGTGTGCTCTACAAACATTACGGTAAAGTATGGCTAGCAGCTGTAGGAGAAGCTATTGGTACTGGCATACTCGCTTCATTTGTTGCAGTACCATATGCCAAAATTTTAATGGGCACTTCAGTTACTGCTCTATTCTTTATGCCCGTTTTCCTTGTATCAAGTGTTAGCGGTGCTTTGCTTGGTTGCATTATCTCGGTTCGCCTAAAAGAAACAAAATTTGCTCATCAACTACAAAAGCACTAAATATGCCACAAAAAAACTGTCCACAATCTCATTTGATTGTTAGACAGTTTTTAATTTAGGATAAGTAACTTAAAACTAGTCCTACCGACAATAAAAATCCAAAGAATGTATTCGTCAGTGCAGTGGATTTCATTGCAATCCCCTGTTTAGCTGGATCATTTACGCCTTCTTTAAAGGCCTTAATTGCCTGTATTGGTTTCGGAATACTTATTAATACAACAAGTAACCATGGACTAACCGTCCCAATAATAACAAGTACAATTATCCATAGATATGACACGATAAATGAAAGCGCTAGTAAATTCACAGCCTTTTCACGACCTAAAAGGATTGCTAATGTTTTACGTCCTCCAATTGTATCTTCCTTAATGTCACGGATGTTGTTCGACATATTAATGCCTCCAACTAATATCCCAAGTGGAATTGACACCAAAAGACTTGTCATACTAACCGTTCCAGCTTGTATAAAGTATGAAATTAATACAAATCCAATTCCCATACTAAGACCTGCAAACAACTCCCCAAACGGTGTATATGCAATCGGGTAAGGTCCACCGGTATATAAATAACCGATTGCCATTCCTACCGCACCTATTGCAACAAGCCACCAACTACTATTCATACAAATAAAAATACCAAGTACAACAGCAACTCCATATAACGATAGTGCAAAAGCTAGTACTGTAGAAGGTTTAGTACCATGACGTACAAGTGCACCACCAATCCCTACAGAATCAGCTGTATCTAATCCACGTTTGAAATCATAGTATTCATTGAATAAATTTGTTGCAATTTGTAGTGCTAAACAGCACACAAGCATTGCTACAAATAATCGCAAGTCTATTCTTACATCAAACACAGCAAGTACTGTCCCAAGAATGACTGGTACGAATGTCGCCGTTAATGTATGTGGACGAGTAAGTTGCCACATCAACTTCGCTGTACTAATCTCTTCTATATTTTGATTACGATTTTGACTCATAATCGACTTCCTTTCATATTAAACTACAACTACTCTATATTAACTGATTTTCAGATATCGCGCCAAAGGAGAAATTTCTAATCAAATGAGTAGAAACCTTATAGATTACTTGATTCGCATAAACGACAAAAAAAGCTGCTCCTAAGTCATACTTAAGAGTAGCTTTAAAATCCATAACTTATTTAAAGACTTTCACTCGGTCTTCAACAGGAGAAAATTGTTTTTCTCCAGCTGCAACAACCGGTTTACCAAAAGGCATTTCAGCTAGTAACTTCCAGTCTAAAGGAATATTCCACTCGCTTTTCACTTCATCATCAATTAATGGGTTGTAATGCTGTAATGAGGCACCAAAACCTTCTTGTTCAAGTGCAGTCCATACTACATATTGCACCATACCTGACGATTGTAAAGACCAAATTGGAAAGTTATCCGCATATGAAGGGAATTTCTCTTGCAAGCCCTTTACAATTGATTGGTCTTCAAAAAATAGCACTGTACCATAGCCTGCACCGAACATATTCATTTTTTCTTCAGTCGGCGCGAAATCATTAGCTGGTACAACTTGGCGTAAAGTTTCAGTTGTAATGCTCCATAATTTTGAATGTTGCTCACCTAACAAAACAACTGCACGTGCTGTTTGAGAGTTAAAAGAAGACGGTGTATGTTTTACTGCATGTTCAACGATTTCCTGTATACGTTCATCAGATACGATGGCTTCATTATTAATTACATATATGCTACGACGTTCCTCTACAGCTGTTGCAAAATCTTTTTTAGTCATTTTAAATCCTCCAATTAATGTATATTTCTTAACTAAAATCAATTATGATGTATCTAGTTACGAATTGTAAGTAGGCACATTAATTAAACATAGTATAAAAAAAGATACTAATGGGAGGTTACGCATGTTAAACGGACAAAAAAATCCGAGTCAATGCCAAATGGTTGTTGCATTAAACATGATTGTTGGCAAATGGAAACCTATTATTTTAGATCACTTATTACATGGAGATGCACTTAGATTTAATGAACTAAAAAAACTCATTCCGGATATCACTCAACGAATGCTCACAATGCATCTACGTGAATTAGAAGAACACGACATCCTAACACGTACTGTATATCCACAAGTACCTCCAAAAGTAGAATATCAAATCACCGAATATGGCATGACACTACAACCTATTTTAACAACTATGCAAAAGTGGGGCGCCAAACATATTGAACATATGAAAGAAAAAGAACAATAACATGCGCACATCCTCCGCCCAGTTCGCATACACTAGGTAACGACTAGAAGCAGAGGATGTGAAATGATGTGTGGTATCACAGGATGGGTTAATTTCAAAAAGGACTTAAGGTTGCAACAAAATGTTTTACATACCATGACTAAAACATTAAAAAAACGTGGCCCAGATGCGGAAAACATTTGGACTGAAACACATGCAGCATTTGGACATCAAAGACTCATCGTCATCGATCCAAGTGGTGGCGAGCAACCAATGACCCGTTCAAAAAGCGGTACTAACTACACAATGGCCTATAATGGGGAACTCTATAATACAGATGAGTTGCGCCGGGAGCTACAAAAACGCGGCTATCACTTTTCGTCTAATTCAGATACTGAAGTTTTACTTATAAGCTATATTGAATGGCAGGAACAATGTGTCGATCATCTAAATGGTATTTTCGCCTTTGCTATTTGGGATGATATTTCTGAAAAACTCTTCATTGCACGAGATCGGCTTGGCGTAAAACCACTCTTCTATACAGAACAAAACAGTGGCTTATTATTTGGATCTGAAGTAAAAGCTCTACTTGCACACCCAGATATTCAACCAATCATTAAACACGAAGGACTCGCTGATGTTTTTAGTCTTGGGCCTTCTCGTACTCCTGGTAAAGGAGTATTCAACAATATACATGAATTACGCCCTGCTCACGCACTTACATTTACCAAAAACGGCCTTCGTATTTGGCGATACTGGAATGTTAAAAGCTCAGAGCATACAGATTCCTTTGAACAAACAGTGACCAATGTACGTGACCTTGTGACAGATGCAGTGGAGCGACAACTCGTTTCCGATGTACCCCTTTGTACTTTCTTATCAGGAGGATTAGATTCCAGTATTATTACAGCAATAGCAGCAAATAAATATAAAAAAGATGGTAGAGAAGCTCTTCACACCTATTCCATCGATTACGAAGATAATGCTAAGTTTTTTGAATCGAATGATTTTCAAGTTTCCACAGATGCTTTCTGGATTCAAAAAATGACTGAAACGTTTAAAACCGTACATCATTCAGAAATAATTACACAACAGGAGCTAATTGATTATTTGAAAGAAGCAGTACATGTACGCGATGTCCCAGGTATGGCTGATGTAGATTCATCACTATTATGGTTTGCAAAAGTAGTTAAAAAAGACTTCACTGTTGGTTTGTCAGGTGAATGTGCCGATGAAATATTCGGAGGCTATCCTTGGTTTAAACAGTCTTTCTCCAGCTTCCCATGGATTCGATCAATTGGTGAACGCGAATCTGTTCTACGCACAGAATGGCAGCAAAAACTCAATATCCCAGACTATATGCAAAATGCCTACGAAGAATCCATTGCCGAAACGCCTCGACTTGACGGAGAATCACCAGAAGACGCAAAACGACGAGAATTGTTCTATCTCAACATGATTTGGTTTATGACGACATTATTAGAGCGCAAGGACCGTATGAGTATGGGGGCAGGTCTTGAAGTTCGGGTTCCTTTTGCAGACCATCGCCTCGTAGAATATATGTGGAATATTCCCTGGGAAATGAAATCAGTAGGTAATATGGAAAAAGGCCTTTTGCGAAAGGCAATGGAAGAGCTTTTGCCAAAAGAAGTGCTCTATCGACAAAAGAATCCATATCCAAAAACATATCACCCTGCTTATACAGCTGGTATTCAACAATGGCTTAAAGAAATTCTCCAAGACAAAAACTCAATCCTCCATGAATTTTTTGAACGTAAACGTCTAGATAGCCTTATAGAGTCTGGGGGTACGTCATTCAAAGTCCCTTGGTTTGGGCAATTAATGGCGGGACCACAGCTTCTCGCTTATTTAGCTCAAATTCATACTTGGTTTGAAGATTATCAGATTCAGATTGTTGAATAATAAAGAGCACGCAGATACTGCGTGCTCTTTTCATGCTTCTATTTTTTAGCTATACACTTTATCTCGTTAATCTCTTCCTGAATAATTCTACTCAATCCATCTACAATAATATCCATTTCATGCAACTCAGCATTGATGTGAAAATTGATCCTCGTCCTATCCGGAATTTTCCCTTATTGTCTACTTCAATTCAATCTCAACACCTATATGCCCCAGACGATCTAATTTGAAAAAGCATAGTCGTAAATAATCTAGTGATGTTTTTGTATCGGCACCAAATAACATTTCAAACTCATTTCACTTAAATTTTTCAAATTCAGAAACGCCATCCCTTAATTCCTCTAAATCTTCATAATCTGTATATACATCTACTGTAAAAGAACATACTTCGTTAGCCAACTGCCAGCATCGCTGAAAAAACATTTCCCCTTCCCATAACTTCTCCAATTCCATTTTAAATCGTCGCATTACAAAAACCCCAATCTATTCTCTTCATTATAATAAGACTGTTAATCATTGACAAAAAACAAACCAAAATGTATTATGTTTATAAATAAACAAACGTTTTATATTAAAGTTTGGAAATAATATCGGAATCGAAGGTGTTTATATATGGAGAACTCAGAACTATTTTGGAATGCATCAATTGATCAACTAAAAAAAGGCTATTCTGAAGATGCACATTGTTACACTTGCCTCCTTTGTGGTGAAAAAATAGAAAAAGGCATTATTTATCCTCAAAATGACGTACTGTATGAAGCAGAGAAATATATGCAAATGCACATTAAAGAAACTCATCAATCTGTTTTTGCATATTTAATCGGACTTAACAAAAAGATGACAGGGCTTACTGAGCATCAGAACAATTTATTACGTCTATTTTATGCAGGAATGACAGATGCTGAAGTACAGCAAGAATTGGAAATCGGTAGTACCTCTACGATCCGTCATCATCGATTTGCCTTAAAGGAAAAGGAACGCCAAGCGAAAACGTTTTTAGTCATGATGGAGCTATTAAAAGAAAAAGATATGAATGCACCTACATTCGTACCTGTACACAAAACCGCTACGATGGTTGATGACCGTTATAATATCACCAATAAAGAACAGGATGAAGTTCTAAATAAACTTTTCCCTGAAGGTACAAATGGACCTTTGTTACGCTTTCCGAAAAAGGAAAAACAAAAACTTATTATCCTACGCGAAATTACAAACCGCTTTGATAGCGAAAGTACTTATACAGAAAAAGAAATTAATTCTATTCTTATGCCAATTCATGATGACTATGCTATGATTCGTCGTTATTTAATAGAATACGGCTTTTTAGATCGTAAAGCAGATGGCAGTGCATATTGGATTAAAAAATAAAGAAAGTAGGTAGCTCATAATGGATCGTCAAAAAGAACTCAAACAAATTTATAAAGAAACCCCTATCCAATCAGGTGTTTATAAAATTACTAACACTACAAATAATAAAATCTATATCGGCAGTACAAATAATTTAAAGAGATTAAATGGTGTACAATTCATGCTGAAAATGAGTAATCATACAAATAAAGCACTACAAGAAGATTGGAACAAATTCGGTGAATCTGCATTTGAAATTGAAATTCTTGAAGTGTTGAAGAAAAAAGAAGAAGGATTCTTCGATGCGAAGAGAGAATTAGCAAAACTTGAAGAGCAATGGATTGCTAAATTAGAGCCATTTGGCGAACGCGGTTATCTCGATAAATAACCTTCTCACTTGAACTTTCCTCTCCTTTTTATTACAATTTAATTAACTTGATACAACAATGATTTCTAGGGTTCCGTAGCATGTTGCTAGCCTGGTCCGAGAGAAATCTCATAGCTATATTGCTATGCCACGGAAGGATAAAAGCCTGGGAGACTACTGTTATTCAGTGTCTCCTGGGCTTTTTTATCGGAAATTAGAAAGGATGAATGAGATGAACAAACATTGGTTAATTGTAATTGTTGCATCTGTTTTTGAAGTGTTATGGGTTGTCGGATTAAAACACTCATATGACGTTTGGACTTGGGGAGGTACTGCGTTTGCTATCGTCTTTACCTTTTATTTATTACTCGTAGCAGGACGTTATCTTCCTGTTGGCACGGTATATGCCGTTTTTGTAGGACTTGGTACTGCTGGTACTGTCATTACAGGCATTTTGTTTTTCGATGAGCCATTTAAAATCTCAAAAATTTTACTCATTATTTTATTGCTTGTCGGTGTAATGGGCTTGAAGATTGTCACAGATGATAAAAAGGAGGGTGCAGAATAATGGCTTGGATCGCGTTAATTGTAGCAGGATTTTGTGAGGTTTTCGGAGTAGCTATGATGAACAAATGGCAGTATGAAAAGAAAGCAACTATTATGATAAGCCTAATCGCTGGATTTACAATTAGTTTTTCTTGTCTCTCTTATGCTATGAACACAATTCCTATGGGTACTGCTTATGCTATTTGGACAGGAATCGGTGCATCTGGTGGAGCATTAATTGGCATTTTCTTTTTTGGTGAATCAAAAGACTGGAAACGTATTGTTTTTATTACAATGGTGCTAAGTGCAGCAGTCGGACTAAAACTCGTATCTTAATATATTTTCAGATAATTAAACTATTTCTATGCTTTATAGAATATAATATTTCCAAGCATTGAAATCTATTATAAATGAGGCAACCATATGGCAGAACAAGTCAAGATTGAAACAATGATGCCCACTGATTGGGACCAAGTTAGAGCTATTTTTATCGAAGGGATTGAAGGCGGTAATGCAACATTTCGCACCACTCCACCTACATGGGAGCAATGGGACGCTGGACATTTAGAAGAATGTCGTTTTGTCGCACGTGTGGATGGAGAAATCGTTGGATGGATTGCACTTAGCCCCTTTTCCAATAATATATTCCACAAGGGTGTGACAGAGGATAGCATATATATTAGTAAGCGTGCTCAAGGATTGGGCGTTGGTACTAAGTTATTAAAAAAATGCATCGAAGAAAGTGAAAAGTGCGGTATTTGGACAATCCAGTCACAAATTTTCTCTGAAAATGCCTCGAGCATACATCTACATCGGAAATTCGGCTTCAAGGAGGTTGGCATACGCGTACGCTTTGGTCAGTTAAATGGTGTGTGGAGAGACGTTACCTTACTTGATAGAAGAAGTACCATTGTGGGTCAAGAATAAATAAGACACCGTTTCTATCATGAAACGGTGTCTTATTTTTATATATTAGTAAGCTGTCCAACCTGCATCTGCAACAATTACTGTTCCATTAACAAAGCTAGAGTCATCAGATCCTAAGAATAATGCTACTTTTGCAATTTCATCCGGTTGACCAACTCGAGGGTTAATATTTAATCCTGACATTGCACGTCCAACACCAAATTCATTAATATTCGTCATTGAACTATTAATATTTGTTTCTACTGCTCCTGGTGCAATTGCATTACAGCGAATTCCATCATTTGCATACATGAACGCCGTATTTTTCGTGAAACCGACAACTGCATGTTTGGAAGCTGTATAAGCTGCTCCTGCACGAGTTCCGTTTAAGCCACCTGCTGATGCGACATTCACGATTGTTCCCTTTTTCTTTTTTAAGAAAATAGGTAGTACTTTACGTGTCGCACGCATTACACTAGTTGTATTAATAGCAAAAATTCTTTCCCATTGATTATCTTCAATATCAGCTGCTGCTTCGAAATTGTCCATAATTCCCGCATTATTTACTAGAATATCAACTGTTCCATAAAGATTCACTGTTGTATCAATTAAGTTCTGAATATCTTCTTCTTTAGCAACGTTTGCCACTACTACTGTAGCTTCTCCACCATTAGCTTTAATTTCCGCTACCGTTACATCCGCAGCTTCTGCATTAATATCTGATACGATTACCTTTGCTCCCTCTTGTGCATATAAAGCCGCAATTGCTTTACCCATCCCTGAAGCAGCTCCTGTTACAACTGCAACCTGTCCTTGAAGTTTCATATAGACTTCCCCCTACTGTTATAGTAATCAACAGATGTTTAATACACCTCATCCATTTATAGTATAATGTGGTTTAGATACGCCATTCAATCAGCAAATCATAGAACTTTTGTTGAATAACCAACAGTTGATTAGGTATTTGTTCATTAAGCCAAAATATTGAACAGCGGAGGCACGTTTATGTCTACAAAAAACACTATAGTTGATAAACGAATTATTAAATCTAAAATAGCGTTAAAAGAAGCCTTGCTTTCTTTAATGCAAAATAAGGATTTCAAAGCTATCACTATAACTGATATTGTACAACTTGCAGATCTCAACCGTGGTACCTTCTATAAACATTACCAATATAAAGAAGAGCTATTGAATGAGATTATTGAGGATGTCGTGGCAGATTTAATTATTTCCTATCGTGAACCGTATAAACAAGTGAAAAATTTTGTAATTAGAGAACTCAATTCATCTGCTGTGAAAATTTTCGAACATGTTGAAAAACATGCAAGTTTCTACACGCTTATAGTTAAATCAAATGTTTTATATGGCTTTCAAAACAGAATTTGCATTGAGTTGAAAAGATTAGCACTAGAAGATCTTTCGAATATATACACTAACACTAACAATAAAATAGATAATAATTTACTTGCTAGTTATACTTCATATGCTATTTTAGGCATGATGATAGAATGGGTGAAAGAGGGGTTTCAATACTCATCCTCATACATGGCAGAACAATTAATAGAGATTCTTAACACAGCACCTGTTAAAATAACTTATAGAACAAACCCATTTTCAGAATAGAAAAAATAGAGGAGCTGAATTATATGAAAACGCACAAAATCACAACTCAAGAAGACTTACAAAAAGCATTTGATATTCGAGTTAAAGTATTTGTAGAGGAACAAAAAGTACCTGCTGAAGAAGAAATCGATCAATTCGATCATCTGGGCGGAGAATGCCACCATATTCTTGTTACAAATGATGAAAATCAAGCAGTCGGCACTGGCCGCATCCGCTTAGTTGAAGGTGTTGGCAAAATACAACGTGTCGCTATTCTTGAAGAATGCCGTAAACTTGGATTAGGCCGAGTTATTATTCAAGCTTTAGAGGATATTGCTTCAAAAGAATTAGGTGCTTCAAAAGTAAAATTGGATGGCCAAGTTCAAGCACAAGGTTTCTATGAAAAACTAGGCTATCACGTGGCATCTGATATTTTCCTAGATGCAGGTATTGAACATGTATTAATGATAAAAGAAGTTTAAGACTATAAAGAGCTGTCCCATGTAACCTGGGACAGCTCTTTTTATACTTGTGACAATTCAGAAATTTGCTTACTAGGCTTAACTAGCGTATAAATAATACCTGCGAAAATAAGCACTATTCCAGCAGTTTGTATCAAAGTAGGTCGGAAATCTAAAATTGCAACATCCAATAAAATTGCAACAACTGGATCAACAAAAACTAACGCAGAAACCACAATCGTCGGCAACTTACGCAAGCTATCAAAAAATAAATAATAAACAAAACCAGTATGTATTAATCCTGTCCCTAAAATGTACATCCAATTTGAAGTTGTCAGTCCTTCAAATACCCCATAATCCATAAACGGTAATAAAATGACAATCCCAACCGCTGTCTGTACAAACGTCATTGCATAGGCACTTAAGTGAGTTATGCCCTTTCCTACAAACATCGTTAATGCGTAACAAATTGCAGACAACATGGCCCAGACAAACCCTGAAGTGAACAATGCTTTAAAAGATGTAAACTGATCTAATCCGATAATAAAAATACTACCAAGGAAACATACAATAACGGCTAAGGTCGCTTGAACCGTCATTTTTTCCTTTAAAAATAAACTTCCCATAATCAACACAAAAATAGGCGCTAAATTATAAATCGTAATAGCTACTGAAATAGACATGTCTTGAAATGCTTTAAATAAAAACACCCAGTTTAATACTAAAAACACACCACAAATAAGTGTCTGGATTATTTCCTTACGTGACCACTGTTCTGTTTTATGACCGCCAGTAAAAAACCATATTCCTCCTAAAAATAATGTCGCACAAATACAGCGGACGAATACTAGCTCCTCTGCTGGAATTCCTGTATTCACTGTAAAAAAACCGATAGAACCGAATAACGCCATCGCAATAATCATCTTGAACATTGCTGCTATATTCATAATAATACAACCTTTCCTATATTTTTAATATTATGTTAATTATTTTATATCATAACATTTCTCATATTCTTAACCTACCTTCAGTTATCAATAGTTTTAAAACATTGAAAATTCTATATATAATTACTATTTAATCTATTAGGTTGATTATATATCCCTACTTAACAAACTTTACTTTTAGTGTATTAAGAACTAAAGTTGATGTGCTATAATTATGCTTTATTGACTATTTTATTTAAAATTCAAATTAGAGGTGTTAAACAAATGCAGCAAATACAACAACTTTTCCCTAGTGAAGACGGGAATCTAGAACAACGTAAAGAAATTTTAAATTATATAGAAAAGATTTTCACATCACTTGACGAATTGAAAGACCCAGAAAAAAGTACACTAGGTCCTATGCAAGAAAGATCCGCTAATTTCTATAAAGAACTAATTGAAAACTATGAAGTTCCTGTTAAATCAACTGGAATGGATAATGTAGTAAATGATTTAATCGACTTAATGAAAGGCCATCCATACCATACAAGAAAGTTTGTAACAAACGTTCTACCAATGGCTAGTATTCCTGGCATCATCGGATTATTAACAACAACATTATTAAATGGAAATAATCTATGGGATGTTTATGGACCAGCTGCAGCTGAAAGTGAAGTAAAAGTTATTGGCATGATGTCAAAGCTTGTTGGCTATGATTTCACACAAAGCTGGGGTTATACAACTTGGGGAGGACAAGGGGCAGTATTTAGTGGATTACGTCTTGCAATTGCAAAACAATTCCCGCATGCAAAAGAAGAAGGTGTCCCTCGCAATTTATATTGCTTCGCTTCTGAAAACGCCCACTATAGTCTATTAAAATCTGCTGAAGCTGTTGGTATCGGTAGTAATAACCTTATTCGTGTAAAAGCGACTAGCGATCATTCGATGGATTTAAAAGACTTAGCAAACAAATTGGAAGAAGTTATTCATAAAGGCGGTATTCCTGTCTATATCGTTGCTACTACTGGAGCAACAGATAGTTTTGCGATTGATGATGTCAAAGCTATTAAAGACATCACTTCTCAAGTTGAAGCTAAATACGAGTTGAAACCAATCCATATTCACGCTGACTCGGCATTGGGTGGATTTTATTCTTTCTTTAAATCTTATGATTTCAATACAAACCCACTTAAATTCGAGGACAATGTAGTTGCAAGCTTGCAAAGCATTAATGAGCGTATGCAACATATTTCTTTGGCTGATAGCTTGTGCTTTGACTTCCAAAAGCTTGGACAAACACCTTACTTAACAAGTTTATTTTTAGTCAAAGAAGGGAAACACTTCGGATTACTTGATTTAGAAGACTTTGATACACCTTATGTCGGTAATAGAGGGTATGGTAGTTATCATACAGGTTATACGCTAGAATGCTCTCGTATGGGTAGCTCAATAGCTATCTATGCTGCTTTAAATGCTTTCGGTGTAGAAGGTTATCAGCAAATATTAGCTAACTATGTCCGTGTAAACCTAGCTTTCAGAGATAAAATCCAAAAACAACTTCCTAATGTATCCGTTGTGAATGATTCAAATATTGGTCCTGTAACAGCATTCCGTCTATATCCAAAAGGTTTAGATTGGTCTCAAGAAAAAACAGGTACCTTTACTTTGGAGCAAGTTCAAGCAATAAATAATTTAAATCAATCTCTATTCGAAATACTTGGTCATAACCGTGAAAATGTTTTCTTTGGTGATACAACGAAGGTTTGCACTATCCCTGTCATCAATTCAGAAGATATGATTCCTGTTGCAGCTGCGAAACTTTTTGCAATTTCACCTTATACAGAGGTTCAACATTTAGATGAAATGGTAGCTTCTATTTCAAGTGCAATTCACACTTTGGAGGAGTCTAACATTGAAATTGTTTACTAAATTCAAAAGCTCAATTTTATATAAATATGTATTTAGTTTTGTAATACCAATTGCGATTTTCTCGATCATTTTCAGCTTGGCACTATACTCGTTCTCAACACATATCATAAATAACTATGTGATTGTACAATTTGAAAAAAGCCTTACTTTAATATCCCAAGAAATTCTGGAAGATATAGATAAAGAACTTGTTATAAGTGCAGATAACAATAATGCTGAAAAATACAATGAATTACTTAGCATTTTGAACAAAAAACAAAAAGCGTTTGGTGTTGAAAATACATATGTTCTTTCAAATTCAAATGGTAAAGAACATATCGTTGCTTTAAGTAATACAGATGATCAACAAGCTGACTATACTTTCAATGACAATATGATCAAGACAGTCAAGGATCAAAAAACTCAAACTAGTGAAATTTACAAAGATGAATACGGGATCCATAAATCGATATTTGTTCCTTTTATTGGTACAGATATTATTTTTGGAATTGATATGGATGCTTCCTTTATCTCTTCTCTACAATCAACCGTTCTAATGATTTCAGTAGGTTTGACACTTATTTTTATAATACTTGGAGCACTCATCGCTTACATCATAAGTAAACGGATTACGACTCCAATCGTTGCTGTTGTAGAATATGTGGAGGAAATTGCACAAGGTAATCTTACATTGGAACGTTTAAAGACTAAAGGGCAAGATGAGGTTGCACAATTGTCCGAAGGCGTTCATAATATGGCAACCGATTTACGATCTTTAATCACTTCGATTGCAGAAAATGCTGAACAAGTCGCAGCTACTTCTGAAGAACTTACTGCTAGCTCCGAACAAACGAATGAATCGATTAAACAAATTACAGAATCAATGCAAGAAGTAGCAGCTGGCTCAGAAACGCAAACAAGTGCTGTAGAAGAAATGAATACGACCGTTTCAACGATTTCTACCAAAATGAATCAAATCGCTTCAAGTACTGAAGATGTATCTGCCAAAGCTCAAGAAACTTCGCTAATTGCTACAAGTGGAAACACAACTATCAACAGTGCTGTAGAGAAGATGAATACTACCTATGATGCCATTCAAGAGACATCTGCAGTAGTGAAACGTCTAAGCGATAATACTAGAGAAATCGGTAATATCGTGACACTCATAACTGAAATTACAGATCAAACCAACTTACTTGCTCTAAATGCTTCAATTGAAGCGGCTCGTGCAGGTGATCACGGTAAAGGTTTTGCTGTGGTTGCACAAGAAGTCCGTAAATTAGCTGAGCAATCTCGCGAAGCAGCAAATGAAATTAGAACACGGATTGAAACAATACAAACCGATTCAACAGACGCCTCCGAATCAATGGCTATTAGCTATGGCAACTTAAAAGACAGTGCGACAACATTCGAAAATGCAGGCGAAGCTTTTGAGAACATTGTTACATCTGTAGACCAAGTAAATGCTCAAATGACTGAAGTGAATAACGCCATTGAGAATATGAATAAAGGTATTGAAGATATTGCACAGTCGATGGACCAGGTAAGCGTCATTTCTGTAGAAACATCTAGCAGCATTCAAAATGTAGCTGCTGCCTCAGAAGAACAATCTGCTAGCATCGAAGAAATTACCACTTCTTCAAATAATCTTGCTCAAATGGCCGAAACATTACACCGCACCGTTCATAAATTTAAAATCTAAAAATAATAAAACTCTCTATTACCTTATTAATTTTCTGGTAATAGAGAGTTTTAATTTAGCTTAATAAAATTATTCCAAACAATATTCTTGTATTGCCTTCCTTTTTTCCTCTGTCAGCCCAAATTCTTTTTCAAAAAATGTACTATAATTTCCATAACGCTTTTTAATGGCATCAAAAGTAGCTTGTAAATATCTCTCTTTAGCACTCATGATGTCACCAAAATGCTGTAATTGTTCTGAATTTAAATGTTGCGACAACATAGGAATCATCGCATCTTGCACTGGCTTCATACAATCATTTGTTATTAAATAATCCTGCATTATAATGTCTTCATCTACACCTAAAACAAGTAAGATAAGCGCCCCACCCACACCTGTTCGATCCTTACCTACCGCACAATGATGTAATAATCCAAGATTTTCAGGATTCTGAATAATGTCCATTAAACGCTTATACGAAGGATTATCCAATGGTAAATGTCCATAGAGTTCAGTAAAAACGTCCGCATTAACAGTTTGTAGAAACGCTCGATTATCCATTTCCTTCAAAGAAGAAGTCGGCATTTTAAAACCTACATCACCTTTTGCTGGAATTCGCTCATTGTGTACGTTTTCTAATTGCGGGTCCGGCTTTGCTTCTGCTTCTTTATCATCTCGATAATCAAAAATCGTTTTAATCCCTAAAGTTTTAAATAGTTCATGATCAGCTGTAGTCATCTTATGTAACTCGCCTGAACGATAAAACACACCGTATTTCACTTTGCGACCATCTGCTACAGGGTATCCTCCCATATCTCTGAAGTTCACAACTTGTTCAAACGGTAACACACGATTCCCATTATCTATAGACATAATATATCCCACTCTCTTCAATTATTAGAATATTCCATATATGTTAGAGTAGCATCTTTCCGAGCAATAAGGAATATTTAAAGCAGCTACTTCAAATTAAGACTTTTAAAACGATAAAAGTATATGACAATAAACTAATTATATTTCCCTACCATCTTCACGTTTTTATGTCTTTTAGACTAATACTTGTTGACTATTTACTGTTTTTCCATCAAAGTAATTATTATATTAAATCTAAAAAAGGGAGAAGGTTCCAAGATATGTCTGTCGGAAAAAAATTAAATATAGGATTCCTCAGTATTGTTGGTTTATTAGCTTTAATAATTGTTTTATCTTACTATCAATATTCTAAAATCCAATCACAGGTTGAGGAAGCATTTGATCACCGTTTTGTTCAAATAGAAATCATAAAAGATATTCAATTTGGTCTAGCAATGCAAGACTCTTCTTTGCGTTCTTATTTCATACAAGACATTGACGTAAGACTTGATAATTTACATACGTATCAAAACTTAGTAGACGATAAAATTGCTGAATTATCTCAAATAGTCCGTTCCGAAGAAATGAAAGGCTATTTAAAAGAAACGACTAAATTTAACGATGATTTTAATATTGCAGTTGCAAGTGCATTGAAAGAATTTGATAACGGCAATAAAGACGCTGCAATCCAAATAGTTGATACAACTGCTACGAGCGCAAGTAAAGGTCTTCTAGACTCATCTAACAATATTATTCAGTACCAAAAAGAGAAGTTACAAATTACTAGTGATGGATTAAAAACTCTTCTTAAACAATCTCTATGGAGTTCAATAGCTGCTTTAATAATTAGCTTAGCTCTAGGTGTATTTTTCATTAGCTTCATTAGAAAGTCGATAACAAAGCCATTAAAAGAAGTAGTTCAATCTGCTGAGATTATTGCTACGGGTGATTTATCTCAATCGTATATTACATACAAATCTAAAGATGAGATTGGTACATTGGCAAACGTCTTCAACAATATGAAGATCAATTTACGAGGACTCATCCATAATATTCAAACAAACAGTGAGCATCTCTCTGCTTCTTCACAGGAATTGTCAGCTAGTACTGAGGAAATTACTGCAGCTGGGGGCGAAGTAGCAATTCGTATCCACCAAACAGCAGATATCGCTTCTATTTCTGCTTCGGCAGCGAAAGAAAGTGCAGTTGCAATGGACGAAACAGCAGCTGGTGTTCAGCGTATAGCTGAAGCAACACAAACTTTACATCAAAATACCGTTAATATGGCTACTACTGCAAAAGATGGTGTAAAAACAATTGATGTAGCTCAAGATCAAATGCAAATCATTTCCAATTCAACTAACTTAATTGCTGAACTAACAGGAAAACTAAGCAAACAATCTGAAGAAATTAGCGCCATTACGCATGTCATTACGGATATTACAGACCAAACAAATTTACTTGCACTAAATGCTGCAATCGAAGCAGCTCGTGCAGGCGAACATGGTAAAGGCTTTGCTGTTGTAGCAGATGAAGTCCGTAAACTTGCCGAGGAGTCAAAAAAATCAGCGATTCAAATTGTAACACTTACTGAAGAGATTCAAACTGATACTAAAAACGTTGCCTCCGCTGTGAGTGAAGGTTTAACCTCTGTCAAAGATGGTGTTCAAGTTATTGGAGAAGCAGGAGTAGCTTTCAAAACCATTTCTTCTGCTATTGAATCAATCACTGTCCAAGTAGAAGAAATTTCAGCTACTTCAGAAGAAATTTCAGCT
The DNA here is from genome assembly GCF_001955655.1 of Viridibacillus arenosi. Taxonomy (GTDB): domain Bacteria; phylum Bacillota; class Bacilli; order Bacillales_A; family Planococcaceae; genus Viridibacillus; species Viridibacillus arenosi. The sequence goes on from NZ_MSPW01000005.1 coordinate 182,817, forward strand.
AGTGCTGAAGAGGTTTCCGCATCTGTTACTGAAATTGCAAGCGGAGCATCAGATTCATCGGATAATATAACATTAATCTCGTCATCTATTGAAGAACAAACTACTTCGATGAACCAAGTTAACTCAGTTGCTGAAGATTTAAGTACAAACGCTCAAGAATTACAAGACATGATCCAAGAATTTAAAGTGTAAAACTATAGAAAGGTGCCAAGGTCTTAAAAAGTCTTGGCATCTTTTTTGTACTTTTTCAAACCATATCTAGACAAATGGTTAATAAAGGTTTATTATTTTAATAGTTACTTAACCTAACTAACTATACGGAGGATATTTCGATATGCAACCACATCAAGCTTTTTTTCATGAATACCGAATGATGTACCGCCCCTTCATTAACAAATTGAACGTTTATTTGGCGAGCCATCAACTTTATAGCTCACAATGGGCTATCCTACGATTACTCATTAGTGAAAAATCACTTACTCTTGTTGAAATTTCTAATTCCTTGAATGTAGAAAAACCAACTACTACTAGAATGATTCAAAAATTAATCGAACTTGGTTATGTAACTACCGTACCAGGTAAAGATAAACGTGAAAAAAAAGTACAGTTGACTCCATTTGGACACGATGTATGTAAAGATGTACAAGTAACAATTGAACAATTTCAACTTGATGCATTAGAGGGTATAAGTGTAGAAGAACAAATTATCGTAAGTAAAGTCCTCGAGACTGTTAGAAATAATCTATTAAAATAGGAGATGCGAATAACGAATGTCTAAAGAAAAACTCTGGACAAAGGATTTTATCATTGTTTCATTAATTAATTTTCTAATTACATTAATTTTTTTCATGTTGATGGTCACTATTGCATCATTTGCAAAATCAGAATTTAACGCCTCAACTAGCATGGCCGGTTTAGTATCTAGTATTTTCATTATCGGAACATTAATCGGTCGCCTAGTTACTGGTCGAATTATTGGCGACGTAGGAAGTAAAAAAACATTATTAATCGGACTAATTGCTTTTTCAGCTACTACAGCATTGTATTTCGGTGCATTTAATCTACCTCTTTTACTAGCAAACCGCTTTCTACACGGGCTTTCTGTTGGAATTGCAAGTACTGCAACGGGTACAATCATTGCCCAACTAATTCCACCTACACGACGTGGTGAGGGTATTGGTTATTACAGTATGAGCGCCATTATGGCAACTGCAGTAGGCCCATTTGTAGGTATTTTACTCACTCAAATCTTCACAGATTTCTATATGATTTTCTTAATCAATTTAGGATTATCTTTCATCTGCTTAGCTACTTTCTTATTAGTAAAAGTACCACAGCCAGCAGCAACTAAATCTTCACAAAACGAAAGAGCTTCTACTTCAGGATTTAAACTTTCAAACTTTATCGAAATGAAAGCTGTTCCTATCTCATTCGTAGCTCTAGTCATCGGCTTTAGTTATTCAGGAGTTATGTCATTCTTATCCTTTTATTCAGAGTCTATTAATCTAGTCACTGCAGGTAGTTACTTCTTCCTTATTTATGCAATTGTTATATTACTCTCAAGACCATTTACTGGACGCTTAATGGATACTAAAGGTGCCAACATAATCGTCTATCCAAGTCTAATCATCTTTGCAGTTGGAATGACATTATTCAGTCAAGCAAACTCAGGTATTATTCTGCTTTTAGCTGCCGCATTAATCGGTCTAGGCTATGGTAACTTTAATTCCATTGCCCAAGCACTTGCGATTAAAGTAACACCCAATCATCGATTAGGATTAGCAACATCCACTTATTTTATATTTTACGATTTTGGTCTAGGTGTAGGACCATATTTACTCGGCTTCCTAGTACCTGTATTTGGCTATCGTCATCTATTTCTTTCAATGGTAATAGTCATCTTAATTTCAATTGTTCTATATTATTTTCTACACGGTCGAAAAGATAAAGCTCTTTTACAAGCTTGATACAAAGAAAAGGTTTTGCCCCCACTACAACGTTTGGGCAAAACCTTTTTTCTTTAAATACTATTCTTGAAAATTTTAATATCTACTTTAAAATCATTATACAATCACTCAAATGTAAGTTGCCAAGAAACACCAAATTGATCAACAAGCCAACCAAACTTTTTGCTAAAGCCATAATTACCTATTGGCATTAACTCACTACCTCCATCAGATAACTTGCCGTACAAATAATCTATTTCCTTCTCTAAATCACAAGTAATATAAAGAGAAAATGCTGGAGTAAATGTAAAATTATGTTTTATATTACTATCGATACACAAAATCTCCTGACCTTTCAATGAAAATGCAGCTTTCATTACACTACCCTCAGTTCCAGTTTCATTAGCCCCATAACGGGTAATATGTAAAACTTTTGAATCTGGAATTAAAGAAACATAATAATTCATGGCTTCCTCAGCATTCCCTTGAAACATTAAAAACGGCGTCACTTTTGTCATTTTTACCACCCTTTCGCTACTGTTACTATCAGTTGAATAGTTATTACATTTACCAACTACTCTGTATCTTTCCTAGTCTCACTTTCTACAACATACTTCAATTTTGTTAACTTGTTATTCCAAAACTGCTCATAGAAGGCTAGCCATTGCTTCAATTCTGTCAATGGTTCTGGTTGTAGCATAAAGATTTTCTCTCTACCCACTTTTGTACCACGTACAAGCTCCGCATCTGCAAGTACATGAAGATGCTTTGCTATTGCTGTACGACTCATATCAAAATGCGTAGTAATTTCTGCAATGGACCGTTCCTTTGTAGCTAATAAATGTAATACTTCTCTACGTGTTGGATCAGCAATTGCTTGGAACACATCATACTTTTCTGCAGCTGCCATACTTAGCCTTCAACCACTTTTTTGAATTTGTGCTGAACGATACCAACCCAACCTTGTTCCATGGTATCTCGAATAATAGAGCTTGGCTGTTGTGCTTTCGTTACAATAGTATCTGCATACTTCCATCCACCGTGAATAAGCGTAAATTCGGTTTTCTCTCCTAATGCTTTTAAAATGAAAGTCACAACCCAGCCATCAATATCCCATTCAAAAGATAAGCGATTTGGTTCATTGATCTCGATTACTTTACAAGGTGAAGGGCCAAATGGAGATTGCACTTGGAATTCATATCCTTTTTCTAATTTAAAATTATTCGGCATAAACCAAGCTTCAATTCCTTCAGCTGTCGATACATAATCCCACACCTTCTGAATAGGGGCATTTACGAGCACTGTTTGTTTTATATCTTGTAATTTCTCTTGACTATTGTTTGTCATTAATATTCTCCTTTTCCGACTAAAATTATATAACCATTTGGTTTCGTATCATGATTATATAAAACCATTTGGTTTCATGTCAATAAAATAGATAACCTAATCTTGTGATTTCAATTATTTACCGAAGTACTATATGATTATTAGTCAAAGGGACTGTTATTAATTAGGGGGGCTAAATAGATGACCAACATTTTAATTGTGGATGATGATGTTAATATTCTAAATTTGGTAGAGGTACATTTACGAGATGCTGGATACCATGTATTTAAGGCAAATGATGGTATAGAAGCATTGCGCATTCTTAAAGGTACGCTCTGTGATTTAGCAGTTATTGATGTGATGATGCCATATATGGATGGCTATTCTTTAACAAAAGAAATACGTCAGCAGTACGATATTCCTGTTATCTTACTAACTGCAAAAAACCAAATTACCGATAAGGAAAAAGGCTATGATTCTGGCACTGATGATTATCTTGTAAAGCCATTTGAACCACAAGAATTACTATTTCGTATTAAAGCATTATTACGTCGTTATGATAAACAAGTTGATGATTCTGTCGTTCGTCTAGGTGATATCTCAATAAATAAAGCAAATTATGAAGTACAAATTGGCACTCGTACAATATTTTTGCCATTAAAGGAATTTGAATTAATGTATTTTTTAATGTCTCACCCTAAACAAGTATTTTCTAGAGAGCATTTAATTGAACAAGTTTGGGGATTAGACTTTGCAGGTGATGATCGTACGGTAGATGTTCATATTAAACGGCTGCGTGAGCGCTTTTCAGACTTAACAGATACCATTCATATTAAAACTGTACGGGGAATCGGTTACTTATTGGAGGACAAAAGTATATGAGATCCCTCTACTTTAAATTCATTATAGTGACGATTGGCATTATGCTCCTAAGTGGCGTGCTATCATTCTTTATATCCAATACGTATTATCAACAAAAGCTAAAACCATTTAACGATGCAAAGAATACACAAATTGCTTTAGACATTGCTGAATTTGCCGAAAAACACCCTACCACTGACTTGAAGGACTATCTCGAAACTCTGTCATACATCGGTTATCAACTGTACTTGGTTGATACATCTAGGGAAGGTACTTATTTTGGTGCAGAATTTCGTGTAAAGGAACTGCCAAATTCTACAATCGATCAAGTATTAAATAATGAGATTTACCACGGCCTTCTTCATTTCCCACAAGAAACATTTGTCACTGGTTTTTTTGCAAATGAGTTGAGAAATACGATTGGAGTTCCGTTAACACATGATAACAAACAATATGCACTCTTCCTTAGACCAGACATAAAGTTACTTTTCAATGAGATGCATATTTTATTTGGTTGGCTATTTGCATTAACAATAATACTAAGTATTTTAATGGTAATCATTAGTACAAAATATTTAGTAAAACCTATTACTAAATTAACAAAAGCGACGAACTCGTTGGCCGAAGGAAATTTTAACGTCGAGCTCGATATAAACCGTAGTGATGAATTAGGAAAGCTAGCAAATAGCTTCTCTCATATGGCAAACCAATTAGAACAATTTGATGATATTCGAAAAGAATTCATCTCAAATATTTCCCATGATATTCAGTCTCCACTTTCGAATATTAAAGGTTATACAAACTTATTAGGAAAAGATGATTTACCCTCTGAAGATAAAGAAAAATATATTGCAGTTATAAATGGGGAAATTGAAAGACTCTCTACTCTAACCAAGCAATTACTTCTCCTCTCATCTTTAGATCAGAATGAGGATATTATGAAGAAAAAATCATTCAATATAGCAGAGCAAATTAAAGAACTTGTCCGCCAATATCAATGGGCAATTGGAGAAAAGGGAATTATGCTCAGCTATTCTCTACCTGACTTCGAAATAGTAGGTGACCCTTTACTACTTAACACCGTATGGGACAACCTCTTAACGAATGCGATAAAGTACAATAAAGAAAATGGAAGCATTGATATAGCAATAGCCAAAAAAGATTCATCCATTATTGTCACTTTCCAAGATAAAGGGATAGGTTTATCTGAGAATGAAATTGATAGGATATTCGATCGGTTCTACCGTGTAGATACTTCAAGAACCCATTCTGTTGAAGGCTCTGGACTTGGTTTATCCATCGTTTCATCTATCGTTAAATTGCATAATGGGAAAATAGATGTTATAAGTGAAGAAAATGAAGGTACGATCTTTTCTGTGACATTACCCATTCAATAATATTGTCAGTTATTATCTTGTGGACTTCTCCATAAATAATAACTGGCTTTTTTTGTAATTTCTTATTCATCTTCCGTTCATATTCAAGATGTACATTATGGATGTAACCAAGAACAGGAGGATGAAGTAGATATGTTTTCTCTTTCATTAAAAGAAATTCGGTTTTTCAAACTTAGATATTTATTGATCGGTTTTATCATGTTTTTCGTTGCAGCGTTGGTGTTTATCATTAGTGGATTGGCAAACGGTTTGTCATCAGATAACGCATCTTCTATTCAGAACATGAATGCACATGCATTTTACTTAGACAAAGATGCAGACAATCGCCTCGATCGCTCTCGCTTTGATGAAAAAGTGTTATCGGATATAAAAGACAATAAAAATCTGCAAACAGTCGGTCTACAAATGCTTTCTTTAAAGGAAGTAAACTCAGATAAAAAAGTCGACGTAAGCATGATGGGGATTGACCCAAATAGCTTCCTAATGCCTAAAGTAACTGAAGGCTCAACTATTAAATCTTCTAAAGGACCAACAATTGTTGCCGATGACTCATTAAAAAAACAAGGAATTGAAATCGGCGATAAGTTATACGAAGAAAACTCAGATATTACTTATACAGTAGTTGGTTTTACTGAGAAACAAACGTTCAGTCATACACCAGTAGCTTTTGTAAACAAAGAAAGCTGGGAAAACCTTTTTGCTTCAACACAAAAAGTATCTTATAACGCGATTGTTATAAAGGATGCTAATAAAGAATTACAAGAAGATGTTTCATCTACTATAAAAGATGGGGTTTGGGTAGAAAAAGGTGATGTTATTAAAGGCATACCTGGTTACGATGCTGAACAAAAATCATTATTCATGATGTTGGCATTTCTAATCGTAATAGCAGTATTCGTTTTAACAGCATTCTTCTATATTATGACGATTCAAAAAGTTAACCAATTTGGTGTTTTAAAAGCAATTGGTGCAAAAAACAATTTCCTCATTGGTTCTACAATTATCCAAGTAATTATCCTATCCATTGTAAGTATTGGTGCAGCAATCGGTTTTGCAGCAATCTTGCAAGCGATTATGCCAAAGGGTATTCCATTCGTCTTTGACTTTGGTTTAATTCTTATATACTCTGGTGTATTATTTATCGTATCGATTTTCGGTGCGCTACTTTCAAGTGCTAGCATTGTAAAAGCGGATCCGTTACAAGCTATGGGGAGGGCAGAATAATGACTAACATTCCATTAGAACTAAAAAATGTTCGTAAAGTATTTCAGGACGGTGAACAGGAAGTTGAGATTTTACACGACCTTAATTTCCAAGCAATTAAAGGTGAACTCATTGCTATACTCGGCCCATCAGGTTCAGGTAAAAGTACAGTTCTATCTATAGCAGGCGCACTTTTGAGCCCAGATGGCGGTGAAATGATTGTTAACGGTGAAAACATAGCAAACTATAATGACAAACAAAAAGCAGAAGTACGCTTACGTTCAATCGGCTATATATTCCAAGCTTCTAATCTAGTTCCTTATTTAAAAGTAAAAGATCAGCTTAAATTAGTAGCGGATCTTGCAGACTCTTGGAATAAGGAAGCACAACAAAGAGCAGATGAATTATTAGAATCAGTGGGTCTTGCTCACCGCGCAAATCACTTTGTACAGCATCTATCTGGTGGTGAAAAACAACGTGTGGCGATTGCACGTTCATTAATGAACAACCCTGATATTATTCTTGCCGATGAACCAACTGCTAGCCTTGATTCTGAGCGTAGTAGCGAAATCGTTGCACTCATCGCAAAAGAAGTAAAGGAAAAAAATAAAGCAGCTGTGATGGTAACACACGATGAAAGCATCTTATCTTATTGCGATAAAATTTATGAAATGAAAAATGGACAGTTAGCATTAAGAACAACTTAAATAAGGAGACACGGTTCATTACCGTGTCTCCTTTTCAATTGACTGTCATTCTACTTTTTTATAAATTTACTTTTTAATATATAAACTTCTTTATTAGCTGATAGCTCTTTGATCAATTTTTGGGGATTCTCGCTAAGTTCCTCATAATTGTGAGGTTCTGTTTCATTAGAATATCCATGAATCATATAACCTAAAATCATTTCAGACTCAATATTTTTCTCACCTGCAATTGTACTTTTCCATACCGTAAAAGTAGAATCTGATGACATTTTTGGAAGCTGTGTTCTTATACTACTTGAGTTACTCCCATTACCAGAGGTTACACTCAAACTTAATATATTGTCAGCATTGGATTCAGCTTTTTTAATTGTATTCATAATGATGGTACCACTACCTTTTACTTCATAGTTAAGGAGTAAAACTTCTAAATCTGCTAAATTCCCCTTTTCATATGCCTCAACCCATAATCTTAAATGATTGTACGATTTGTCTATTTGGTATTCATAAATGAGATATTGTTCCGTAGTTCTATCTAATATAGTTTCCTCTCTTTTAGTTAGTTTAGGATATATCATCATATTTTTTTTTGTAAACATAACTTGCTGTTCAATCGGTTTATCGATAACTTTTTCTGCAATACTACAAGCACAAAGTAATAAAACACAGCCTATTATTAATGCTGCTCCTCTTTTTAATGCGCTCATACATCCCCCATCCTTCTAAAAGATGCATATTTAGCATCTTAACCCCAAAATAGCGATTCAAATTTTATAAAAAATCTCAACTTCTATAATATTTTCTGCAGAATCATTTAGATTCTAATACTCTATATAAAAATTTCTCCTTTATTTTGAGCTTAACTGTAACAATCTATAGAGGCGTAAAAAATTGATACATTTTATAGTTTTCACTTCCTCTACTTTGTAAGTCCTATAATTATTATTCTACCTAAACAAAAAATACCCTTTAGATTTAGAAATCTAAAGGGCAAATATTATTCAGCTTTTATTTCATTCTCTGTTAACCATTTATGGTTTTCCACTGCTTTACCACCCGTAGTTGGTTTGTAGTTAACCATATATACTGTTGTTGGCTCCGCGGAGTCGATTTTGGCATTAGCACCATACATGCCTTCCATATGTGAAGCCATTACCTTAACTTCTTTACCAGGTTTGAGTAATTTATCACCCGCATCAACAAGTTCTTGTTGAATAACCCACTTATGGTTCTTCACTTTTTCCTCACCATTTGTAGGTGTATATGAAATAGCATATGCATTTGTATCAAAAGCTCCTACTATTATGGCTTCTGCACCCTTCATACCATCCATATGACTTGTTTCGATAATCACTTTACTTCCAACTTTATATTTTGGATTTTCTTCTTCTTTTAAATCAGCTGGTATTTCTGCTGATACAGAATGATCCATACTCATATCTTCATCATTTACCTTCGTATTTGTTTTTTCATTATTACCAGTACACGCAGCTAATGTTAATGCAAAAACTAGTAATAGTATTCCTATTATACTTTTTTTACTTTTCATTATTACTCTGCATCCTCCTAGTCGAAAATTAGTATTATATATTTTTCCCAACTAGTATGTACCATTCCCTATATAGCAAAATCCAAACTTTCTAACACAATTTATAAAAGCTTAAAATCATTGTCTAGTTCGAACTCCCTTAAGCTATCATAGTTAAATAATCCTTCCTATTTAACCTAATTTAAAATGTTTAGCGATTTGCATGTATACAACACCTTCTAATTTTGGCATACGCTTATTAATTTTCAATGCAAAATATAATGTTTTCATAAAATGGAGTGTACAAGTTCTCGCTTTAAAATATGATGGATCATATCCTATGCTATATAGATGATGATCTAACTTATCGAAAATTTGCTCAGTCCATTCAACGAGTACTTCTTCTGAAACACCCTTTTTCATCATTTCTTCTATCACTATCATTAAACGCTCTTCTTCATCATCTATATAAACTGCATTTTTCCATAGGCATGCTTTAATAGCTTGCAGTATTGGTGGTGCCATGCGTAGTTCAAAGGCTGGATGACGTACCGTTGCGGCAGCTAAGTCCGCACCATGCGCTATACTGTGTGCCCATCCCTTACCATCTATAAATCCCCGAACATCTCGCTCTTTTTGTAAATAATGACCGCTTTTTTCTAAATATGTAGTCAATGCCGCATTAGGTAAGAATCTCAACTCTGCATCTGTTGTTAAAAGACCTGTCAACAACAACGCTGAAAAAGAACGCGTTAATACTGTATCAGTCTGTTCATCACCGATTTGGGAAAATAAATATTTTTCCGATACAATTTCTTTATACAAATATTGCATTTGCTCATGTGAAAGTAACTGCTCCCCAAGCATCTCTATAAATGTTCTATAAATCAGTTGATCACGTAATTCTGCATCGACAGCACCTATTTCCTGCAGCATATTGAAAAGTAACTCGTCACCATTATTAGCAATCAAAGTTTTACGTTCTAATATAGACATCGATACCCAATCAATTAAAATCTGTTTTAAATCCATAACATCCTCCATTAATTACCTTCATTTGTCACTGTGTACATTATGCCATGAACATCGAAACAGCTGCATTAGAAATTAAAAAGCCACCTACCATTCGAACATTGATAGGTGACTTAGATATTCCTACGATTATCTCTTTATAATTCATATAACCATTTCTCAGCCATTTGTTTAAAATCATCTCTTCCCCAAGCAGCAATTGCTTCTATTTCTCCTAAAGTAGCTATCTGATATTGAAAGAAATCATCTGCTAAAAAGTACGCAAGGCGCGTGTGTTCGAATCGCTTTCCACCGTTAATAGAAAACCACTCGTAAAACAACTCTTTGAAGTTTAGTTGTTGATAATCTTCACGAAATGCGTTTTTAATGTCATTATAATCGTTCCGAGCAAACGATAACCACTCTGCTCCATCCACATCATAAGAAAAATACTGATGTGGCAATAGATTTGGTACAGCTCGGCGAGACAAATGCGTAGCGGCGCCTTCTTGGTTTAACCAAGTGATGGGGCTACCCCAATCGATAATTGTCCAATCGATTTTGTTCTTATCTGAAACAATATTGTGTGTAGCATGACCAAACTCGTGTGCCACAATATATTCTAGATGATTAATTTCCGGAGATAATTTCTCTAGCGCAAAACTGATGTCAGGAATAATTTCTCTATATGTATAAGCATTAGAACCATAACCACCAATCAATAAATTTACATCCAATGGGTACTCAACGTCATATTTTTCTTTATAGCTTAATTCAACTCTTTCAATAATTGAAACGATTGTTTCTCTAACTAATCTAATACGTTCGAAATCATGTTCATATTTACTAATCGATTGTAAAAGCCTTTCTTCTGTATCTTTGCAGTGATACAAAAAATACTCTTGAAATACTTTAGGATACTTGTCATAGTATCCTTTTAAAAAGCTAATCGTTGGCTTGTAATTTTCTAAAAAATATTCAGTCGTATCGATTATTTTCATCTACTAACCTCCTTCTAATAAATATGTTCTATCTTCATAAAATTCACACCATCAAATGACAACTTATAGATATCTGGCATTTGTAGCTCTTTCCAAAAAGCAAAATCATATTTTACATCAAAGTAATTCATGATCAACACCATCAAATTCCCATGTGTTCCAATCACAATATTACGATTTTGATAAGTATGTAAGACGTCCATCAAACCTTCTATACCTCTGGCTTGAGCTTTAAGATTGGATTCTCCATCATCAAATTCGAAATCTGGTTCTTGCCAAACTTTTGTTATTGCTGCAGTAAAGTCCTTTACTTCTCCATGAGCTAGCTTACGCTCTTGAAAAGTCTTATTTAGTTTAATTTCAGCTTTATTGTATTTTGCTAGAGGCTCAATTGTTTGAATCGCTCTTCTATATGGGCTAGATATGAATGTATCAATTCCCTCCAATTCAAGCTTTTCCAAAATACTCTTGGCATCTCTTAGCCCTTTTTCGGATAATGGTCGTGTTAATTCATCCGGTGTATACACTGAATGCGCATGCCTTACTAAGTAAACATTTGTTGTCATCTCAGCATCTTCCCTTGCTATTTTTGTTTACCGTCATTAATAAATTCCATATGCTTTTTATGCTGTAAGTAATAATCCATTCTGTCTTGTAATGTACCTGTATGAAATTCGAACTTATGACCATCTAAATCTGTAAAATAGATAGATTTCTTATCCCTTTGATCTCTTTGTCTACCAGATAGTATATTTACATTTAAATTTCTAAGTTTCTCATACATTTCATCGAAATCCGAATCTTTTATTGTGAATGCTATATGAGTATAAGACTGGTGTATTTCATTGCGTGATATATCTTCTTCTACGTTTAATGCTAGCCATATCCCACCGACATCAAAATATGCTGTAGAGCGCCCTTTTACTAATAACTTTGCATCAAATACATTTTGATAAAATTTAATTGATTTTTCTAAATTTAAAACTGAAAATAAGAGGTGATTTATACCTTGAATATTCATGAAAACCGCCCTTTTCCAATTCATTTTCATATATAAACATTAATTTATTTTCTCAACAATGTGCTCAATTATTTCAGTTAAATCTTTGTTCTCCGTATTAATATAATACGAAAAGTCATTGTTTTCGTATGCTGCTAAACATTTATCTGTCTGCTGAAAACACCAATCCCCCAAAACTTCTCCTCGCTCTAACAAACGTTTATGAATTGTCTCTTTAGTGGCTGTTAGGCAGAAATGATACACTTCATTATCTACTTGATATAAGCCATCCATGATTTCAGTGAAGTATTCAATGTTCCTAATAGTCATTGGGACAATCAATGTCTTCCCATACTGCTCATGAAGACATCTGGCTGTTTCCACAAATAACTTTCTCCATAAAATAAAATCCTGAAAATCTCCACTAGGAGCCTCTTTTTCTTTTATATCATTTGGTAACATATGTCTGAGCATAAATCCCACTACTTCCGGGTCAAAAATAATACTCTCTTCTAAATTCTCATGCAATAATTCAGTAACGCTTGTTTTCCCAACACCAAAGGCGCCGTTGATTAAAATAATCATAGTTTCTCCTTTTTATCTTTAGACTTTTTTATTTACAAATAAAATTAAAGCCCTGTAATTAAATACAGGACTTTAATTCATTTAAGCTATAAGGATAAGGATTTTCTTTGTATTATATATTCAATAAAACTTTAAAAAATCCTCTTTTATTTTTGCAAATGATATGGAACTGTGATGAGGACTACATTTCTCCGATACAGCAAAGAGGTGTGTATTAACAGACTCGACTGATTGTGGAGAATATTTTGCCAACCTTTCTTAGGCAAAAATTGCGGAATGATGACAGAGACTTGATAGTTTGATTTACTCGCTAATCTTTCAGCTTTGTCTATGAATTTCGTTAGTGGTTGCACAATACTACGATAAGGAGAGTACAGTGTCACCAACTTCACATCGGGTTGCCACTTCTTCCACTGTTCCTCAAACTTTCTCGTATCCTCTCTTTCAAATGCAATATATACCGCAATAATTTGATCAGCTGACAACGATTTGGCGTAATTTAATGAATTTCTTACAACTTTCGTAATGCCTGCGACAGGAACAATAATAACATTACCTTCGATTTGTGGAATTTCTTCATCAGCTATTAATCTGAGCTGTGGACCCACCGAATCGTAATGTTTTTTTATACGATGGAAAGCAAAGATAATGATTGGTAAGAAAATAAACACTGGCCATACTGCAGGCAATTTTGTCACGAAAAACACAATTGTTACAACAAATGATATCGTCGCTCCAACCGAGTTGATGATTAGTTTTGTTACCCAGCCTTGAGGTTTTTCTCTTATCCATTTCACAATCATTCCCGTTTGAGATAATGTGAAAGGTATAAAAACCCCAACAGCATATAAAGGAATTAAATTCTCAGTATTACCATTAAATACGATGATTAATAGAATTGCTGCCAAACTCAATAAAATAATTCCATTAGAGTACCCTAAACGATCTCCTCTTATTTGAAACATTCTAGGAATAAATTTATCTTTTGATAGATTCACAGCTAGTAATGGGAACGCAGAATACCCTGTATTTGCAGCGAGCACTAATATCAACGCTGTTGTTCCTTGAATGAAGTAATAAACCATATTACGCCCGAAGCTTGCTTCAGCGATTTGGGATACAACAGTTGATGTCGCACTCGGTGTAATACCGTAATAATAAGCTAGGAAAACAATGCCTGAAAATAAAATCGCTAGCAAACCGCCCATTGCCATTAAAGTTTTCGCCGCATTTACAGGTGCAGGTTCTTTAAAATTTGGAATAGCATTCGAAATGGCTTCGACACCAGTTAAAGCAGAACTACCTGAAGCAAAAGCTTTTAATAAAATAAACAAGCTAAGCCCTGCGACAGGGGTACCAATTGATGTATGCAAATTCGATGGAACATTACCTGTCACAACATTAAAGATTCCTACACCAATCAAGATAAATAACGCTAATACAAATAAGTACACTGGATATGCTAAAACAGAAGCGGATTCCGTCACGCCTCTTAAATTCAAAATCGTTAGTAAGATAACGAATACAATGGCAATCTCCACATTATAATCATGGAGACTTGGAAGCGCTGATGTTATAGCATCTGTTCCAGCAGATACACTAACAGCCACCGTCAATATATAATCGACTAATAATGAACCACCAGCAACAAGACCTGGATTAACCCCGAGATTTTCCCTCGATACAACATAAGCCCCTCCTCCATTAGGATAAGCATAAATAATTTGACGATATGACAGTATAAGTGCTGTTAAAAGAATGATGACGCCAAATGCAATGGGTATCGAATACCAAAGCGCTGTTGCTCCAACTGTCACTAAAACGATCAATATTTGCTCAGGACCATACGCTACAGAAGATAACGCATCTGATGAAAGGATCGCCAATGCTTTCGTTTTATTTAACCTTTGTTCACCCAATTCAGTCGATTTCAAAGGTCTACCTATCAACATTCTTTTCAATGAGGCTTTCATTTTTCTCACCCAATCTAGAGGATTTTTTACTTTTAGAGAATAAAAAAAGCCTACAGGTCATCAACAAATAGACCTGTAGACATTAGGATTCATGTCTAACAAGCTCCACCTTCCTTCTCATATAACGCTTACGAGGTTAGCTGTCGGATTCGGGCCTTGAGTAGCCCTACCTTCTTTAAAGGATTCACCCCTAGGATTACATTGCAATCCATATAAACGGGTCCCCCGTGTATTTCACTTCAGCGATTTAGAAATTTGAAACTGATGTAATATTACTCCCAAGTTTTAAAAAAGTAAATAAATATTTTTTTACAAATAAAAAGTGACTTTTCTCAATGAGAAGTCACTTTAAACTGAAGACCTACTATTCTAATTTACTCGTCTATTTTGGAGCGTTTTTTAAATACTTATAAGAAAATTTTTCGTTCTCTACTGAAGAATAGACATTCCTCTAACTTTTCTATTAATCCATACTAAACAAGTTCATCTCCAGGAACGCCAATATTAGATTTTCTCATTAGATATGTAATACATAGCGTCAATGCTATACTCACACAAAGTAAGATTACTTTAGCATCGACGTAATCAAATAACGCACCAAAAATTAATGCGCCAATAGGACCTGTACCAACCGATAACGTTTCGATAATACCAAATACTCGACCGCGGTACTCATCATCGATCGATCGTTGAAGCACTATACCAATCGGTGTATTCGCACAAACACCCATTGCAGAAAACACGATCATCAACACCATATAAAAAATGAAAGTGCTAATACCATTAAAATTCATAAATAAAGGAATTGTAATACTAGCAACGACGGCACACATCATAAACGCAGCACGCTTTACAAAATGCAACGGTGATTTCAAATCGCTACGAGTAGATAAATAAATAGAAACTACAAGCATACCAATCGCTCCCGCTCCTTGAATAATACCTACTTGAGTTGACGGTATACTTAACTTTTCAACTAAGATAAAGACGAGCCCCACACTGACGGCTGAAAAGAAAAAGTTCATCCATAGTGTTGTCATCAATAAAGTTTGCACAAGTGGCTTTGTACGTAAATACTGGAATCCTTCCTTCATGCTCGCTACCATCGATTCTTTTCTCTTCTTCATAGGTACTTCAAACAATGTAAAATCCATCGTAGCTTCTAAACATAGCGCGATGACATAGGCTATAAACATCGTCATTAGGAACACTTCCATTGAGACAAATCCAAATAACATGCCTCCAATAGACGGCCCACCAATTGCTCCGATAGAATGTGACACCTGATTAAAAGACACCGCCTTCTGTAAACGTTCCTTACCAACTAAATTCGGTATAGAACTTGAAAAAGCAATACCATTAAATGCTCCGAATGTAGAAAAAACCGCCGTAATTGTATATATGGCAGGTACTGATATTCCGTACATCAACGTATAAACAATCAAAATACCTACTGACAAACTAATACCAACCATACTTGTCACAACTACACGCTTCTTTGGAAAACGATCCGCCACATACCCCGCAACTGGTGCTGCTAGAGCACGTGGGAGTACATTAAATAGAATATTTGTTGCAAAGCTAAGTGCTGAACCCGTAACAGATAATATGTATAAACTCATTCCAAAGTTGAATACGCCAAAACCAAGTGACGTCAACATCTTACTCACTAGAAAGGTATACAAATTGCGCTGTGCCTTTCCCGACTGGCTATCTCTCAAATTACTCTACCCTCTAACATCCAATATTTTTCGGTTCCCGTAATAATTTATTTTACGGTTTGAATGTATTGAAGTCAAAGTACCCTCTATATTTATGAACAAGTAAAAATGATTTATCAAAAGTAAATAACTGACCTACTTTAGCCAGTCTATTCGAAAAACTATTCTCTTTCCATATCATTTCTACATGTCTTTGTGACATTTCTTATATAGATTATTCTGCAACAATTTCTTTTTGTGCTTTTTTAGTTAATTTTTCAAAAACTAAATTATATGAATGTACAATTAAATTTTCAAATATATCAACAGATAAATCCGACTCCAAATACAATGAATTCCAGTGTGTTTTGTTCATATAATACCCTGGAACAATGCTCTTGTAAGTCTCACGTAACTCTACAGCCCGATTAGGCTCACATTTTAAAGTTATGATAGGCTTTCTTTCAGCATCTCCACCTAACATTGCAAACATCTTTCCACCTACATGATAACGATCCGCTTGCCAATCCACTTGATAATCATGCGTTATACCTGGTAGTCTCTCACAAATTTCTTTTAATTTTTCTTTATCCATTGAAATTACTCCTTTTATAATATAGTCATTTCTGTAAAGAACCGATATAAAGTTTGACTATTTTTATCTCCTTAACCATTATAGATTCCCCCTATTTATCCATTACGATAAATTCTGTTGAGTCGTTACTAAATTCCATCAACTTAGTAAAACCGAGTTTTTCATATAGATGAATAGCTCTATGATTAAATTTAGCAACAGTTAAACGGATTGGTAAAGAATTTTCATTTTGAATATGATTAAGTATGAATGAAAAGAAGGTATAACCATACCCTTTACCTGTTAATCCAGGGTTCATTCCTATACCAATATCAACTCGTCCCTCTGAATAGGCGCCAAACATAGAACCACTTGGTACTTGCGCGGACTGTCCAGTACAAAAAAATCCGATTAATTCTCCATCACTGTCTAATACTGAATAATAAGGATTTTCTAGCATCTCATTTAATGAGTCTGTGTCTAAATCATTGTTGTAAAAATCATATGGTGCTTCATATCTCCAACTTAAAATCTCCTTTGCAAAATTTACATTCATTTTACCAACAAATAATTCTTGCATTGAATCACCTCTTCCATTTGCTATAAAACAATCTTATTTACCAGTTATTTTTAATCTACTTTCAATATTTGCTTTGCATTTCCAAAGTTATGACGAATTCTTAAGTCGATTAATTATAAAATTACCATTACAGAAATAAATTAATCTAAATAAACTGGTTCTTGTGGATTATTTAAACTTTTAAATACCCATTCAATTTGAGATTGTGTATTCCGAGCTTTTGATAAGGATGGTAATTCATCTTCTGAGAAAAACGCCACCGCATTGGTTTCAATACCCTTCATTGGTTCCCCGCCAATTATTTCACATCGAATAAACATTTTATAAACATGATAAAGAGATGGGGGATGTGGATGGCACTTCTTATCTAGTACGCCTAATAACTTAACTGCCTTTACATCAAACCCTGTTTCTTCTTTTACTTCTTTTACTGCGACTTCATTTGGCGTCAGCCCAATGTCAGCCCATCCCCCTGGTAGTGCCCAATAACCATCAGTATTTTCTCTAACCATTAATAATTTATTATCTTGAAAAATGACTGCTCTAATATCTACTTTCGGAGTGGCATAACCAGTTTCATTTGCAAATAGATCCTTTATTCTCTTCTTATCTATTCCTGTTTGATACGACAGCATTTCCACGCTAATTTCCCTTATTAACTCAAACCTTTCCAAGTCGTAGACATCCTTTGAATAAGTTAACCCCGCCTGCGCGATAGATTGAAGCTGTTTCGCCCATTCAAGCCATTTAGGTTCCATTTATCATCACCATCCACCCTAACTAATGTCATATAATTACATTCAATTATATAAAACACATGACAACTTGTATATTATTCAAGAAAAGATTACATTTGGAAAACGATTAAACAAAATGGATTCTCTACATTTATCACAAATAAAACGAAGATAACGGCAGCTTATTTTCTTCTATCCCCCCTAAATTTCCTGGGCATTCTATGTAAGCATCCAATTTTACTTTTACTATAGTGATATTAGAACTAAATTGATTAACTATTTTGATAATTTATTCTAAATATCTCTTTATAGAATATAACGGATTATAAAGGAGGAATTCAAAGGGACAAATTAAACATTGCCTAGGTAATATTGGCGGAGACATTGCTTTATTCATTATGATTGGCCAAACGTCGGGTGCATTTCTTTTGTACAAAAAACTAATATGAAAAGGATGGATAATATGCCGAAAATCGAATTAGGTAAATACAAAATTTTATCATTTTATAGTGATTTAGAGGTTGTTCCTCCTGGAGTAGATCTCATCAAAGCGAGAGAAGTTTGGACAGAGGCTTCCGAAGGTAGTGGAGTCGTTGTAGCCATTTTGGATACGGGTATTGCCACACATCACCCTGATTTAACAGACGCCATTATCGGTGGATATAATTTTACAGATGATGATAATGGTGAGCCAAGCATCTTTGAAGATCATAATGGCCATGGTACACACGTTGCTGGAATTATAGGAGCTAGAAATAATGGAGTGGGTGTTATAGGTGTAGCACCTAAATGTAACTTACTCATCCTAAAAGTGTTAGATAAAAGAGGGGCTGGTTCTTATGATCAATTAATCGAAGCTTTGGATTATGCAATGAAGTGGACAGGTCCTAATGGCGAGAAAGTAAGCGTGATTAATATGTCGCTAGGAGGTCCTACACATACAAATGAATTATATAAAACGATAAAAAATGTATATGATGCAGGTATTATTATCGTTGCTGCAGCTGGCAACGGCGGTGATGGTGATTCTGAAACATACGAAATTTCATATCCTGCTTTTTATGAAGAAACACTTTCGATAGGGTCTGTAAATAACGATTTAGTCCCTTCTGTCTTTTCTCATACTAATCTAAACCTAAAATTCATGGCACCTGGTGAAGATGTTTTATCGACTCATTTAAATGGGCAATATGTGAAATTAACCGGGACTTCAATGGCAGCTCCACATGCTTCTGGTTCAGTTGCACTAGTTTTAAATCTCGTACAAAAATATGATCAAATGCTACTCCCATCACAAATTGAAAGATATTTTAGTAGTCATTCGAGAAAAATAGATTTCCCTATCAGCCAAGTGGGTAATGGCTTTATCCAATTAAAATAGGAGGGGTTAGTATGGGAACCGATGCGGATTGGGTTTATTTAATCTCAAATTTTGGATTTCCAAT
Source organism: Viridibacillus arenosi (assembly GCF_001955655.1). Taxonomy (GTDB): domain Bacteria; phylum Bacillota; class Bacilli; order Bacillales_A; family Planococcaceae; genus Viridibacillus; species Viridibacillus arenosi. The sequence continues at coordinate 202,388 of NZ_MSPW01000005.1, forward strand.
TGTAATGACAATATACCTTTTAATACGTTTTGAAAAAAAACTAGAACGATTAACAGTTGGATTAGACTATCTCCGTGAAGTAATTGTTCAGAAGAAAAAAGGGTGAATTAAACAATCGAATCTCTTGTCTTAACTAATCTGGCCATGATTATGGAAAGGGTCATAATATATGAAAACAACATCGACGAATACTAGAAAATTCATAATGTAGAGGTGCAAAATAGATAAATTATGACCCTTTCATTGTAATTTAGTAGTTAAAATTTACTAATTATAAATTTTCTTATAAAAAGCGGGAAGTCCCATTACAAAAAAACGTTATTTATTTTTAATAATGATATGTGTTTTTTACCAAAAATGATAAAAAAGATACATTTTCATTTCAAATATGTGTGTTATCGTTAAAATTAACATAATTACTAAATTAACCCATAAACTAGTAATATAAGCGATAATTCAAACACCACTTTTGCTCCCTTAAAAATTCTAAAATTCATAATACTATTTCTCGATCAATTTGTTTTATATTTCTCTTTCACATGAAAGGAGGAGTGTAGCTGATGACAGTTAGAGAAGAAGAATTTTTCAAGAAATATGATGCTATGATGAAACAACCTATTATGAAAGAATTCTTAAAAAGTGGTGATAATCAACATATTTTTCATAAGGCAATCAATGACATGGATAAAGAAAGTATCGAACAACTAAATGCATCCTTTCGCAGATACTATAAAAACATTATTCTTATTTCTTATATCTCAAAAACCATCCACTTTTCTGCAATTGAATTTGATAAAAAATTACGTAGCTATTATAAAAAAAACCTTCCTATTCCCGGTGTAACTGAAGAATCCATCACCCAGGAAAAACACCTATTAATGGACCTTCTAATGTCGACGGATGAAGATACGACTTTTATCAACTTTCAACGAAAACAAAAAAACATTAGTGACTATATTGCTAATGCTCATCTAAACTCTAAGATGAAATTGCTATCAAATAAGCAATTACGTATTTTGGAATTAATCTACATTCATAATTTTAATAACAAACAAATCGCAAAAATATTAAACGAATCAGAACAAACTATTTCATATAACCATCAAGCTGCTTTAAAAAAATTAAGAAATGCATGTAAACAGAAAAAATAAAATGAGGAATTACTTGTTCAATTCACGTTTGTTATAGTGATAATCTACTTAAAATCGCAATCATTTTTCACGTAAAATATTATGTTTTGTTCTTATACCCTTTATTTAGATTTCAGAAAGAAATGGGGAAACATGATGGAAAACCAAATCTTGCATGAAGTAGAAAACAAAGACCTAGAACGCATACTAGAAATCTTTAGACCTGCTATTAAGAAAAGTTTGATTAACACTCGTATGCAAGAGCGAGAAGATTTGGAACAAGAGATCAGTATGAAAATCCTAGAGAAATTAAGTTATTTGCAAGAAATAAGAACACCGGATTTTTTTGAGTTTATCGAATATCATGTAGATTAATTTGATATGAGCTGATTCTATAGTTTCATAATCATAAGCGTCCCTCTTTACGAAATGCTCATGATTTGGTTCTAGTAAAGAATCCGCAAGATCATTTTGGTAAGCCCAAAATTTAAAAATAAGAGGGAACGTGTCCATATTGCTGATAAGTCTTCCTACAATTGAGTTAAAGATGGATAATCTCCGAAAAAGGCAACGAACAAAGGACGAGTTATGTTGGTGCTAATATGTAGTGGGCACTTATCATGGCTATGCCTGCATTTGTTGTCTTTTATAATAATTTAACTTAGTGAAATAAAAAAGAACTCATTTTGATAAATTACTTCTCAAAATGAATTCTCCTATAAGCAATCTGATATTAAATCTTTTTAACGAATTCCGATTTTAATTTCATTGCTCCAAAACCATCAATTTTACAATCAATATTATGATCGCCTTCAACTAAGCGAATGCTCTTTACTTTTGTCCCTATTTTCAAAACAGAAGAGCTACCTTTTACTTTAAGGTCTTTAATAACCGTAACCGAATCACCATCGTTTAATACGTTCCCATTAGCATCCTTGATGACTTTTGTATGTTCACTCTCTTCAGATTCTAAAGTCCATTCATGCGCACATTCTGGGCAGACAAAAAGACTTCCATCCTCGTAAGTGTATTCTGATTTACATTTCGGGCAGTTTGGTAAATCTAACATCGTGTTTTTTCCTCCGTTCATTTCGGTCCATTTTCCCCTAAAAATATTTATAGTGCTCCGTATAAATAGCTATTACGAGCTGGACATACTAAAATTATATAAGTTGTTGCTTGCATGCTTATATACTGTCATAGTCCTTTCAGATTTACAAGCATTCCTTCAATTCCCGTTTTCACCAAAATGAATTATCATTTATTCTCTCCTCTATAATTCTTTTATATCCCCATTTTTATGCAAATAAAAAACGCCCGATTTTCCAGCTTTAAGGCTGCATTTTCGAACGTACTAATAACAATAATTTTATTACTATTTTTTTATTTACTATTTAGTATTTGATATAACTCACCAAGCTTTTGAATATGATACGTTGGCATAATTTTAGTGTTATTTGACTTCATATGCGGATTAAACCAACATGTATCAATGTTTGCTAGCTGTCCACCTTTAATATCTGAACTTAGAGAATCTCCGATAATTAAAGTATCCTCTGCCAAGAAGTTAGGAATTCTTGCAAAGACGTAATCAAAGTATTCCTTCATCGGCTTTTGAAAACCTGTATCTTCTGAAACAAAAATATCTTTAAATAGCGTATGTAATCCTGAAGCTCGTAGACGTTTGTCCTGTGTTTTGGAAATACCATTTGTCACTATATATAAATTATATTTGTCTTGTAGGCCTATGATTAATTCCAAGGCACCCTCTATAAGCTGATGTCCCTCTTCTAAATGAATTCGATAATTTCTTTCTAATAAGGTTCCATCAACTTCCTTACCATATTCTTTGAATAGAAGAGAAAAGCGCGTATTTACTACCTCATCACGACCAATTTCACCCTTTTCAAAAGCACTCCAAAGGCCTTGATTAATTTCCTTATATCGCTCTTCTATCTCTTTCGTTAAAGGTAAGTTTTGATCTTTAAAAAGTAAGTATAATGCCTCTTTCTCCGCTGCTCCGAAGTCTAATAACGTATCATCTACATCAAATAATAATGTCTGATATTTTTTCAAAGTTGCTCCCCCACTTCTGCTGTTCTACCACCAAATTTATAGACAATTATACCACCAGCTATGACTAGTACACCTAGTAACTGCCGGAATGTAAAAGGAACTTGCTCTAAACCAAACCACCCTAGTGAATCCCATAATAATGCAAAACTAAGTTGTGATGTCAGTACAATTGAAATGGCGTACGTCGGACCAAGCAATTTGATTCCATTCAAAATGCAAATAACGACGCCGACACCTATTAATCCGCTGAACCAATACCATAGCTGCATATTATGTAAATTAAATACGTTTCCACCTTCAACAATTAGTCCCATCGTTAGTGAAGCTAAAAATCCCATTCCTAACACTAATGTCGTTGAAGCCCAAGAACCTGTATGTTCATTCACTTTGCTATTAAAAATATTTTGCAAGCCAACTAATGCACCTGCCACAAGCGCTAATATTAATCCTACAATCATCATCACTACTCCCATCTATATTTGATTCATTCATAAATATTGTGATTGGCAAGGGTGCTTAATGCTTCACGATTTGTCACGATAATTGACTCCTTAGTACGTTCAATTAGCCCTTCTGCGCATAATTGCTGGATTACTCGATTGAGATGTCTATAACTCGTTCCGATTAAATCCGCTACATCTCCTAAACGATTTGTACTTAGTCCTCCATCATATTGTGCATCAGAATCATAAAAAGAAATGGACAATAGATAACTAGCTAATCTCACTTCTACTGGATATAGCAAATTAAAGCTTAAAAAGTTGGATTTTATATGGAATTTTCTTGTGATGGTATCAAGTAAAAATCGTAGTAATGGCGTATATTCACTCCCATATTTTTTTAGCCATTGATAATGAATACCAATCATAACAACAGGAGAAACAGCTTCAACTGTATTAATAATATCTACATCTTGAACGTATTCAATATCACCAATTAGATAAAGTGGGGTCTTAAAAGAGAGTATTAATTTTCTACCTTCCGAGGAGCTTGTAAAAATTTTGATTTTCCCTTTTACAAGTATATAAAGGTATTGCGACGAATCTCCCTGTGAACAAATATCTTCCCCCTGGTCGAAGCTATACAAGGATAAATGCTCTATTAAAGATTTATTAAAAATGGACTCTAATTGATACTCTTTTAAATAGTAATTAAGTTGCTCACGATTATCTAATTTCTTCATGAATCGATTCCACCTCCTATATTTCCACCTTAGTCATTCTAAACGTTTCTCAGAAACCTAAAATAATTACTCCCACTACCATCATTCCAATACCGATAAATTGTGGTAACTTCATCTGTTGCTTTCCCACACCAAACCAACCTTTAATATCAATAACAAAAGTCAAACCAAGCTGGGCAATGAGCACTACTGATATAGTTAGCGTAACACCAATTCGATGAATCGCCGAAATATTACTAAAGATAATTATGGCGGCAAAGGCTCCACCAACCAAATAGTAAGGTTTTACTTTCTTGAACATTTGCAAGCTGCCATCTCGGACAAAAAGGAAGATCAACAAAGCCATGACAAATCCCGTTAATTGCGTTATTGTCGCAGTTTGCCAAATGCCAATATCTTGGCTAATTCGTGCATTAGCTACCCCTTGTAGCGTAATAAAAGCCCCGCCTAAAAATGCAAAGAGAACTCCGCGCATACTTCACTCCCCCTATTTAAATTGTTCTCTCTATTAAAAAACACATGCACTAATTTTGGGAAGGACATATGTCCCTAAAACGTTTGATTATTTAATTCCATATAAAAACCTCAAAAAGGGATTACTAAGTATCCACAATTTGAGGCAATGTTTACTATATTAATTAAAACCACACTTTATAAATGCTTATGCTCTACACGCCGCACAAAAGAAAATCCTGCTTCAGGACGATTTATTAAATAAATACTTATTAATATCAATACTAATCCTAACAATAAAGAATATGTAAATGGTTCATTTAGGAACAGCGTACCAATGACAACTGCAATTAAAGGTACTAAGAATGTAAAAGAAGCTACTTTGCTTGATTCACCAGAACTCATTAAATAGAAATAAGCTGCCGTTGCACCTGGGACTGCGATAACCGTTCCAAATAATAAACAACTAATATAACTAATATTCCATGTTATATCTGAAATTTGTTCTGTTGCTATACCCCCCATACTTAAGATTGTTCCACCAATAATACTTTGAATTGCGACGAGCCATAGTCCATGTACTTGTGAACTTGTTTTTTTTACATAAACAACACCAACTGCCCATCCAATACCTGTAATAAGCGCTAACATGATACCAAATAATGATACATTACCTGTAAAACCATCCAACGATACTGCAGCTACGCCTAAGAAACCTATAACAAGCCCCACTACTTTAATGGCAGATAATGATTCGTTTAGCCACATCCAAGCTAAAATTGGTACTAACACTGGTTGTAAATAAACAATAACGGAATATAAACCTGATGGTAAATATTGTAGACCAACTGTTTGTACACCATTAAATATAACGGTATTCAACAAACCAACTATCACATAAACTTTCCAATTCCTCTTCCATTCGATTTTGCGCCATTGTGGTAATAATATTCCGGCTAATAGAATACCACCAAATAATGTGCGCATTCCTGCATATAACAAAGGCGGTGTATAATTAAGAGCCATTTTGTATATCGGCCAACACATTCCCCAAGCGATGACCACAAATGTGATTAATAAAGCGGTTTTTGCACGTGATTCTCTCTGCATCCCTGTATCTCCTTTGATTTTAACAATGTTCCAAATATATTTACCTGATTTTTTAGAATCATCTATCTATTATTTTGGTATCCATTATTATATCTTAAGATAGTATTCTTCGTAAGTAAGGTTAAAAATATTTTATCCATTCATCTATTATTCGAAGAAATAAAAAAGAGCCATTGAGAGATAATTCCCTCAATGGCTCAATATATAAAATCTAATTTTCTATCATTACAATGATGCGCTATAAATATCCATTACATCTTCTTTATTCAGTTTTGTAAAATTACCGAATTCACCATAAATCATCGCTTTGTCAGCCATAACTTCTAGCTTGCTATCATCAATATCATAATCAGCTAGTCGTGATGGGGCGCCGATGCTGTTCCAGAATTCGCGAAGTTTTTGAATACCTTCTAATCCCGCTTCTTCATCAGTTTTCCCTTCAGGATCAACACCAAATACTCTTACAGCTAACTGTTTAAAGCGTGCTGGTTTGACTTTTAAATTGTGTTCCATCCAATGAGGGAATAGAATCGCAAGTCCACCACCATGAGGAATATCATAAACTGCAGAAACAGCATGCTCAAGATTATGAGATGCCCAATCTCCACGGTAGCCCATATTTAAAATACCATTTAATGCCATAGTACCGTTATATAAAATCGTAGAACGATACTCATAATTTTCAAGGTCATTTAACAGCTTTGGTGCAGTCTCGATAACAGTTAACAGTAATGATTCACACATACGATCTTGGAAAAGAGTGTTTTCTTCAAGATGGAAATAATGTTCTAACACATGCGACATCATATCTACCATTCCGTAAATCGTTTGATCTCTAGGAACAGTATACGTATTAACTGGATCTAAAATTGAAAATTGTGGGAATGTGACAGTACTTCCCCAACCATATTTTTCGTTTGTTTCCCAATTCGTAATAACAGAACCAGCGTTCATTTCAGATCCTGTTGCAGCAAGAGTTAAAACCGTTCCGAATGGAAGTGCTTCTGTTGCAAATGCTTTTTTAACTACTAAATCCCATGCATCACCGTCATATTTTGCACCTGCAGCAATAAGCTTCGTACAATCAATTACACTTCCGCCACCAACTGCTAAAATGAAGTCAATGTTCTCAGCTTTACAAATCTCAATTCCTTTTCTAGCTGTTGAAAGCCGAGGGTTTGGTTCTACTCCAGATAGCTCAAAAACCTCTACGCCAATTTCATTTAACATATTCATTACATTGTCATATAGGCCATTACGCTTAATGCTTCCGCCACCATAAACAACTAATACCTTTTTACCAAATTTCGGCACCTCAGTTTTTAACTGCTCTAACTGTCCTTGTCCAAAAATTAGTTTCGTAGGATTCCAAAAAGTGAAATTTTGCAAAATAAAAAACCTCCTTATTCTTCCTTCATTATATATTTTATTTCTAAAAACTAACAATCATTTGATTACATGCTAAACAAACACTTTTCAATAATTTATATGTATAAAAGATTCTTTAAATCCTCACAAAAAACCCAACTTCTGTTAGGAATACAATTAAAATTAACTGATTGCTATCCATAAAAAGTTGGGGTTTAATTGGGAAAAACGGCTGCACCATGCTCTCCTATTATCATGATTTTTTAACTTAAAATTAATATATTCATTTATAGCTTCCTGAGAAAATCATTTTTAAAACCACATATTAATACTTAAGATGACATGACCATACCACCGTTCACATGAATACATTGCCCTGTGATATAAGCTCCTTCATCTGCAGCTAATAAAACATATGCTCCCGCAAGATCGGCTGGTTGACCAGGACGACTCAGTGGAGTGTCTATGCCGAATTCTGCAACTCTCTCCTCATCAAATGATGCTGGAATAAGAGGCGTCCAAATGGGTCCTGGGGCTACCATATTTACACGAATCGATTTGTTGGCGAGATTCTGCGCTAAACTACGAGTAAAACCAACAATGGCACCTTTTGTAGCTGTATAATCCATGAGCGTTGGATTGCCTACGTAAGGATTAACCGAAGCCGTATTAATAATAGAATTCCCCTGTTTTAAGTGTGGTACTGCAAACTTACTCATATAAAATACGGAGTAAATATTGGAGCGAAACGTTTTGTCCCATTGTTCTGCAGTTATATCCTCAATATTTTCAGCAGTATATTGTATTGCTGCATTATTAACGAGAATATCAAGTTGCCCAAATTCACTTACAGTTGTATCAACCAGTTCTTTACACTTTTCTTCATCTGTAACATCTCCAGGAAGTAAGAGACAGCGAACACCTTCTGCTTCTACTAGTTTCTTTGTATCCTTTGCATTACTATCTTCATCAAAGTAGTTAATGGCTACATGTGCCCCTTCTTTTGCATAGGCAATAGCAATTGCACGCCCAATTCCGCTATCTCCCCCCGTTATTAAAGCAATGCGGTCTTTTAATTTACCACTTCCAATATAATTAGTCGGTTGTACTGGTAGAGGGTTCATTTGTGATTCTATTCCCGGTTGCTTCTGCTGTGTTTGCCCCGGTTGCCCATCTGTTTGGCTTTCATAAATATTCAATGAAATCTCCTCCTTAATTTTTTAATATACTATTTCTCTACCCTAGGAACTTACCTGTTAAACGAGGTAACCTAAGAGTTCAATCGGATATCAATAAACTTTATGGAGGCGAATTTTTTTACATTACAAATGAAAATTCTCTTTTAAAAAAAGAAATCCCATATAAAACACTTAATGTTTTATATGGAATATTAGAAAATTTATTATTTTATTTAAAGTACTTTAGTGTAATATACAATTAACTTTATTAAAAATCGTATTCTGCATCTTTTGCTTTACGAATTTCCGCGTATGCATCTGCAAGCTGTACTGTGTCATCTACTAAACGCTCTATACGAAAAAGTACATCATCATTCACAATTTCTTTTCTATGAAAATCTTTTTCCTCTATAAATACATATGTTTGGACGATATGTGCTTTCATATACGCTAATATTGGTTTTAACTGCTGCTCCAACATTAAGTAATGCTTTGCAGTGCCCGCTGTTACAAGCATACTTACCACTTTATCTCGGAAAGCATTAACTGGTAGTAAGTCAAAAATGTTTTTTAATGTAGCTGGGATAGACGCTTGGAATGTCGGTGTACCAATAATAATTGTATCTGCCGCCATTATTGTTTCCGTTACATATTTTGTATCTCCTTCGTAGTCCCAATAATTTCGCCCATCACTAAAGACCATTTCATATTCAGCAAGATCTACTAATGTTACTTCTGCATCCGGATATTTTTCTCTTGCTATTTTAAGTGTATGGTCCATAGCTGTTCTTGTTTTTGACCCTACATTGGAGCCTGCGATGCCTACAATTTTCATCATATACACTCCTTATTTTTTCGCTGTATATTTCTTAACGGCAGGTAATATTTCCGTTGCAATAAGTTCAATGTTCTTCGCAATTTTATCGAATGGTACGCCACCAAAATCTATTTGTGCCATAAAACGCTGTTGCCCAAACAATTCATATTGATAGAGCATTTTTTCAATAATTTGTTGTGGGCTACCAATCATTAATGCGTCACGATAATCAGTCGATTGCGCAAATTGTTGTTTTGGATAGCCACCACCACGTAAAGCAAGCATGCCTGAATTAGCGTGTGGATAGTACTCACGAAGTGCATCCTGAGTAGTTTCGGCTGTGTAGAAAAGACTTGTTGTCGCAATTGGTAACGCCGCAGGATCAAAGCCACTGCGCTCTGCTGCTTCTCGATATGCATCAACAGAAACTTTAAAATTTTTAGCAGGACCACCAAGTGTTGTCAGCATCATCGGTACACCAGCATACCCAGCTTTAATTGCACTAGCAGGTGGTCCACCTACTGCACGCCAAATCGGCATATGTCCACCCTCGGGTTGAGGTAAAATGGAAGCACTTTTTAGCGGTGCACGGAACTGTCCTTCCCACGTTACTTTATCCTCATTGTTTAACTTCAATAGAAGCTCCATTTTTTCTTCAAATAATTCTTCGTAATCGCGTACATCATATCCAAGTAAACTATATGCTCCAACACGTGAACCACGACCAGCAACAATTTCTGCTCGACCTTTAGAAATTAAATCTAGTGTGGCAAAATCTTCATATACACGTACAGGATCAGAAGTACTTAATACCGTTGCAGAACTAGCAATTTTAATGTTTTTTGTTGCTTGAGCAATCGCACCTAAAATAACCGTATGTGCTTGTGTGGTAAAATACTGTTGATGACTTTCACCAACTGCAAATACATCAAGTCCCGCTTCATCAGCTAATTTACTTGCTTCAATCAATTCATGAATACGCTGTTCAGCACTTATCAAAGTACCTGTATGAGGGTTCATTAAATGATCCCCAATCGAATATAAACCAAATTCAATCCCTTTATCTTTATCAATACGATATTGTTCCATTTTCATTCGCTCCTTTTAATCAAGTGGCACTAACTTTGCTTCTATTTCTGAACGTTTTTCTTCTAAAAAAGGTGGTAAATCTAATTTTCCTCCGAGCTCTTCTACCGTCGAATCTGCAGTGAAACCAGGACCATCTGTCGCAATTTCAATTAAAATCCCATTTGATTCGCGGAAGTATAAGCTTTGGAAATAGAAACGATTTACAATCCCTGTTGAGTGGAAGCCTCGTTCTTTTATGACTTCATCCCAATAGCGCAACTCATTTTCGTCCTTTGCACGTATCGCTAGATGATGAATACTCCCTCGCCCTGGTTTTTCACTTGGTCCTTCCTGTTGTTTAATAACAATCTCTCCAAATGACTGTCCTGCCTTAGATTGAAATATTGCTTCTTTTTCAGAACGCGATACTTCCACGTAACCAAACATATCCTTTAAAGTTTTCGCTAAACGTTCTAAGTACCGTACCGTTATTTCTACTGTACCCATCCCTAAAATTCGATGCTTTGGCTCGACGATAGAATCTTGCCATTCTGACCATTTTTCAGGAACTTCTTCGCCATCATTATTGATTAGAATCATTCGTAAGCCTTCAAAGTCTTCGAAATGTAACGCATCTCTGCCGGCATAACTTGTAATTTCTCCATGCTTTACATCCAATAGCTCAAAGCGTCTTTGCCAATACTCAAGACTTTCAAATGAAGGTACAAGTAAACCAATTTGTGTGATTGCATTTGTACCGCGGACTGTTCTTCCTGCAATAGGCATTTCAAAGAACGATAACTCTGTTCCAGCACTACCTGTTAAATCTCCATAAAAAAGATGATACATGCTGGGGTCATCCTGATTAACTGTTTTCTTCACTCTACGTAGCCCTAATACTTTTTGATAAAATTGATTATTTAATTGAGCATTTTTTGTAATCATCGAAATATGATGATGTCCAGAAATTGTATGCAAAGTTGTTCCTCCTCTTAACTTGACTAGTCAAATGATGATGTAAAAAAAAATTACTCAGGCGGTAATTCTCTTTTTTGACTATATTTATGAACACGAGTCATTAATTCATATAGAGTTTTTTGTTCTTCTTCGTTTAGTACATCATCAAAAAATGAAGTTTGAAATGCTAGTTGCTCTGGCATTGCTTGATCTAAAATAGCTTCTGCTTTCGCAGTCAGGTTAATTGTTTTCGTTTTCCAATCTTGTTTACGTACAATGTAATTTTCTTTTTCAAGGCGTGCTAGCATACGCGAAATACCACCTTGCGTAACTGTTACCTTCTCAGCTAATTCACTTTGTGTAAGGGGCTGATATATACGAATTTGCATTAGTACATCAAATTGAGCAGTTGTTAAATCAAAACGTTTTAAAAAGTCATTCGACAATTGATTACTTTGATTCGTAAAACGCATTAAACGCAGCCAGATTAATGACCCCATTGTATTATTACGCATATGTTTTCCTCCGAATCGTTGTTCTTGTTATCACTTTACTACGCAAGTGATAAAATATCAAGTAATTGAACTTATCATTTGATTGACTTTAGTTGTTAAAAAAGGAGAGAATTTTTTATTCCCTCCTCTTACTGCTATCATTTCTTTTATTTACGTAAAGGTTTTAATGCGCCACTCCAAGCAATGACTTGATCTAGCATATCGTTAACAGATGCCGCTTGAACGTCGGCTGGTTTGAAAACACTACCGTTCTCAAAATCAGTAAATAATGATAATGCAGGATGTACACGAACATCTGCAACTAATAATTCTCCAAGAATTCCACGTAAATGTTCAGCTGCACGCGCACCGCCTACTGAACCATAACTTACGATACCTGCTGCTTTGTTATTCCACTCAGCACGTAGTAAATCCAATGCATTTTTTAATGCTCCCGTAATACTGTGATTGTATTCTTGAACAATGAATACAAATCCATCACAGCCATTAATTTTCTCCGACCAACCGCTAATTCCTTGAGTATCACCATTTGGATCTCCTAAAAACGGTAATTTAAAGTCTGCGATATCAATGATTTCATAGTCTGCATCCCCACGTTGATCAGCAAGACCCTTCACCCATTCCCCTACTTGTGGACTTACTCGACCTTCACGTGTACTTCCTAAAACAATACCTATTTTCAACATTTTTTTTCCTCCTAAATCTTCTTCTGTATTTTTAGTAGCTTTTCCAAACAACTTATCAATAAAACCCAATTCTTTCACCTCATAGAATAATACTTGCCCTTCTCTTACTCTTTAATAAACTCTTTTGTGCTTCTTACTGTATCAATTGGACGAACTAATTTTTCGATTTGCTCACGTTTTGGTTCTAAAAATGGAGGTAAAGATAACTTTTCTCCAAGTGTTTCATAAGGTTCATCACCCATAAAGCCAGGACCATCCGTTGCAAACTCAAATAAAATTCCTTGTGCAACTCTTACATACAATGACTCAAAGAAATGACGATTAACGTAACCTGACGTATTAAATCCGAAACCTTCCATACGCTGGATCCACTCTTCTAAAACAGAACGGTCTTCTATGCGGTATGCCGTGTGATGAACTGATCCATAGCCTTGTTGTGCTTGAGGGAGAATTGTATTGTACTCCACGACAACTTGTGCACCGTTACCTCCCTCGCCAACTTCAAACAAGTGGAATGGCCCTTCTTGAGCAATTTCTTTAAATGCTAGTGCTTTTTCCATCATTTCTTTAAAGTAATCAAAGTTAGCAATGCGGATAAAGATCGGTCCTAATCCTGTTATTGCATATTCTAAAGGAACAGGCCCATCTTGCCATGGTGTACCACTAGCTACTCCTTTATTGTTTTCATCAGAAATTAGTTGGTAGCGCTGATCATCAAAATCTACAAAAGAAAGAGTCTTTTTACCAAATTGTTCAATAATACCAGTATGTGCTACTTTTAATCGATCAAAACGTTCTACCCAATAATTTAATGCTGTATCACTTGGAACACGGAATGATGTTTTTGAAATTTCGTTTGTACCATGTACCCCTTTAGGGATGCCAGGGAAATCAAAGAAAGTCATATCCGTTCCTGCACTCCCTTTATCATCTGCAAAAAATAAATGATACGTTTGAATATCATCTTGGTTAACTGTTTTTTTCACTAAACGCATTCCTAAAACATATGTGAAAAATTCGTAGTTTTTTTCTGCACTACTTGTTATAGCTGTTACATGGTGAATTCCCTTTAAATGGTTCATATTATATTCCTCCATAATTATATTTAGTTTATCCACTAAATATATCTCGATTTCGAGATATACGGTTAAAAAAATTTATATATCCTTTGCGTGAATGCCAACTCTCTTCAGAAGATCAATGAAAATTTCTAATTCCTGATCGGATAATTCTTCAAAGATTGCATTGACTTTCTTCTCATGCTTAGGAAACGTGTTATCCATAAATACTTTTCCTAATTCCGTAATCGTTGCATAAGTTACTCGACGATCATCAGGACAAGCTCTTCGACGTACTAACTCTTTTTTCTCTAATTTATCTACAACATAAGTAATACTACTACTTGCAATTAAAATTTTCTTACCAATATGTTGTATAGGCTGTTCACCCTTATGATATAGCAATTCCAAGACTGCAAATTCGGTTTGATTTAAACCATACTGTTGCATGTCTTTTCTCACAACATCTTGAACAGATTGTGATGCTCGAAGTAATACTGTCAGTGCTTTGAGATTATTATTTATTTGCATCATATTTTTCTCCTTTCGAAGAATATAATTATCTCGAATTCATTTATCTTGAATTTAAGATAAATTTAACAGAGATTTTTTACGTTGTCAACAGATTGAATTATAGATTATTGCCATGAACTAAACTTTATTAACAATTACTGAAACTAAAGATTGTCGATTTTTACTTTCTCATTTTTTCAAAAAGAAAAAGCCTGTTTTGAATAGAATCATCAAAACAAGCTCTAATTACTTGTTATCCTTTAAATTACTTCCTTACAGTAATACTTAACGGGCATCAGGGAATACTCTTTTTACCGTATCCGAAAATTCTTTAAAAATCCCTTCAACCGGCTCATTTGCTCTGATTTTTTCCCCATATTCATTCATTTGTTTAACAAAATCAGGATTTAGGGACACATATACATTTTTGAAATCAGCATTCGCTGCTCTTGCTTGATCTGCAATCTTATCCTCAAGCGTTTTATCTCCATTAACGCCCTCTTTCAGCGTAACCGCTACATAAGCATTTTTATTCGTTACAATAACATTTGCTTTTTCTACTTCCTCCATTTTAGCAATTTTGTCTGCAACGTCATCTGCCAATTCTAGTCTATGTTCATCATTAGTCGGTGTTTTTTCTGTTGTTGTTTCCTCGTCCTTAACTGTTTCATTTGCGCCATTCGTCGTTTCATCTTTAACTGTTTCATTTGTGGCCGTTTCATTTGAATTTCTATTCGTTCCACATGCAGCTAAAGAACCCATAAGTAGTACCACCATAGATAGTTGTAAAATTTTACTCAATTAAAATCCTCCCTTTTATAAGTTAGTGAGGTTAGGTTGCACTATTTTTAATTGTTTATTCCTTACTTTAACAAACATACGGAAAATTAATTTTGCAAAAATGCTCTGTACAAACATTTGCTAAAATAAATCACTCTATTCCATTTATCCAGAGAACCTATAATTTTTTTTAACTATTAATAAAAAAATTCGATACTATTTGAAAATTGCACTTATTATTATAAAAATTAAATCGATATAGATATAAGTAAAAGAAAAAATATACTCGGAGATGAAACATGAAAAAGGCCAAAATAACACTTACAAGAAAATTAATAATACTATGTACGCTTCTATTGATTATTCCTACATCAATCATTGGAATCAGTACATACTCTACTTCAAAAAAGGAACTAACAGCTTCTGGTAAAGAGGAACTACAGCAAAGTACACATATGGTTATTGCTATGATTGCTCTATTAAATCAAGAAGTTGAGGCGGGAAATCTGACACTAGAAGAAGCTCAAGAAAAATTAAAAGTTGAATTATTCGGGAAAAAGGACGCCGACAATATACGACCAATTAAAGAAGAATATACTATTAGAGGTACCGGTTTTGTTTATGCCGTCGACGAAAATGCTGTTAACGTGATGGATCCTAGAAATGAAGGAACAGAACTCATAAATACAGAAACAGAAGACGGTGTATTCATAGGAAAAGAACTTTTAAAAGCAGGAGAAAAAGGTGGTTATTTTACTTACAAATGGATGAATGCAAAAACCAATAAAATTGAAGGAAATATAGCTTACGCTCAGAAAGAACCTAATTGGGGATGGACAGTTGCTGCCAAATCATTTGAAAGGGAATTTAATGACGGTGCCTCAAAAGTAGCGATCACAATTGGCATTATTGGAGGTTTATCTGTAATCCTAGGAATTATCGCTGCCTACTTTTTCTCTAGAAGATTAACGAAGCCAGTTATTCAAATTAGTCACGAACTAAACCGAGCAGCCTCTGGTGATTTTTCTGGGAACGATGTGGAAGTAACTACAAATGATGAAATTGGTCTACTGACGAATGATTTTAATACCATGAAATCCACCATGAAAGAACTTCTCACCCAAATCAGTCAATCAACAGAACATGTGGCATCATCATCAGAACAGTTAACAGCTATCGCAGATGAAACACGCAAAGCAACAGAAGAAATAACAAATTCAATTCAGCTTATCGCGAACGGATCAGAAGAAAGTACTAATAGTCTACTAGAGAGTTCACAATCTCTGGAAGAAGTAACTGTAGCCATTCAAAATCTAGCTGAAAATGCTGCAGATATTTCTGAGGCAGGCACAATGATTATGACTCAAGCACAACAAGGTAATCTTTACGTTGAACAAACTGTACAACAAATTAACTCAATCAATCAGAAAGTGAATGCAAGTGGCGAAGTGCTACAATTACTTGATTCAAGTTCAAATGAAATTGGTGAAATTTCTAAGGTAATTACTGATATTGCCGATCAAACAAATTTACTTGCGTTAAATGCTGCAATTGAAGCCGCACGTGCAGGCGAACATGGCAAAGGATTCGCCGTTGTTGCAGAGGAAGTTCGCAAACTTGCAGAACAATCTCAAAGATCTTCTCAGCAAATTTCAAATTTAATAAAAGATATTCAGCAAAACATGTCTCGGTCAACAGAATCCATTAACCATGTTAAAGTTGAAGTACAAGATGGACTAAATATTGTCAGCAAAACTGATACAAGCTTTAAAGAAATCGTCGGTAAGCTAGAAAATATGAAAGAAAAAGTAACTGATATGGCTGCTACTGTAGAGGAAATGTCCGCTAGTGCTCAAGAAGTTGCAGCTACCGTCGTCAATAATTCACATGCTACAAAAGAAGCTTCTGAGCATTCTCAAAGAGTAGCTGCAACAACGGAAGAACAATTAGCAGCGATGCAAGAAGTCTCTTCTTCTACAAAATCGTTGTCAAACCTTGCAGTTGAATTGCAGGACTTGGTTAACAAATTTAAAATGTAAGATCGATGATAATTGCAAATCTAAAGGCGACATTTTGTTCAATATGAAGAAATGTCGCCTTTAATTATGTTCTATTTTTATTTAGTTAAATATCTCATTAACCACTCTGCTGGTCCCCTTGAGTATTTTCGTTTCCAAAGTCCGCTAAATAAAATACATAAAAAATAAAATACAATACAAAAGCTGTAAATAAAGAATAGTGATTGATGCTCAGCTCGACCAATCCATTCTAAAAAACTTACACCAATCAGAATATGTGCGATGTAGTGTGTTAACGTCATTTGCCCAGAAGCAATGATTGATGTAACAAGTTTACTTTTTGAAAATCGCTCAGTGATATATAAGGAGATGATCAAAATGATAAAGGCTGAGCCACTTGTAGAGATAATATAAAGAATACTTGGCAATATAGGACCTGTATTAAATAAAAACTCCGCTACTTCGGTTTTTAAAATGGAGGCAGTTTGTGAAATCAATATCTTCGACAGAGCTTCTGAGAACACAAGAATTATCACGCCTACGATTAATACTTTGCGACGTATACGATTACTTTGCAGATCAAAACTGCCAATGACAAATCCAACTAATATAAAGGCAAACCATGGGAAGATTGGATGATAACCATTAAAGAATAGATTACGCAAAAATCCATTAATCGTCCAAAAATCCATATAATCCATGTACAATGCATAAGGATTCCACCCTACAAACACATCAAATGTTAACTGTAAAATTTGTGCAATCGTAACAACTGCGAGCACAATGTATAAGAGTATTTTTTGTTGGAAACTAATTAAGAATGCGATGAAAAATAAATAGACACCGTAATAATGGAGAATATCACCTGTCCACCCTACTAAATACAATCCCAAACCTACTATAAATAAAAATAATGCTCGTTTCCAAATGACGATTCGCATGTCCCCAATCAATTGATCATTGTTTCCTTCTCTTGCCTTACGAGTCATTAGCGCGATACCGATACCCGCCAGCAATACAAAAAGTGCCGACGCTCGCCCTTCAAAAAGTGCAGTCAAATGAACTAACCAATCAGGTCCATTCGTCCCTGCTCCAGTAATAACAGTAAAATTCACAATGAACATACCGAACATTGCTAAAGAACGAGCGAAATCGAGGCCTGTAATACGCCTTATAGTTTTACTCACATAACCCATCTCCTAAATGGTGATATCAACATCTTTCTCATAACTATTAAGAAACTAAAATATTTTCATTTTTTACCTATCGTTAGGTAAATTATAATTGAACGATGTCCATTTTTCAACATAAAGTCTTAAGAAAAAAAAATTCTAAATGCTATCAACTTCTGACAGCATTTAGGATTCTTACGGATATATAGATTGTTACGATTTTGAATTTAAATATTTAAAAATGAATTTCGTATATGTTAACACTTCCAATACGTACAAGCGTTCCCTTTCTTAATCATACTAAAAATTAACACTCATTTTACAACACTAATCACAAAACCATCATATCCTTTAGATCCTACTGTTTGAAGGGCAGTAGACTCGATTCTAGGTTCGCTTTCTAGTAAGCTTATAAATTTGCGTATACCTTGTACTCGTTCATCTTTACTTGTCTCGTTTATTACCTCTCCATCGCGTACTACATTATCTGCAATAATAATCGCCCCTGGCATAGCCAATTCTAATGCCCATTTTAAGTAATGAGGATTATTGGGTTTATCTGCATCTATGAAGATTAAGTCAAATGGGGCTATTACTCTTTCTTTTATGTTTGGCAATGTTTCAAGTGCTTTGCCCACAATTACTTCTACTTTATCCTGACACCCTGCTTGTCTGATATTCCGTTCCGCTATTTTTGCATGTTCTTCCTCTGCCTCTAGTGTGTATACTTTTCCTTTTTCAGGTAGAGCACGTGCCAGCCATATAGTGCTGTATCCACCGAGTGTACCAATTTCTAATACGTTCTTTGCCCCTTTAATCTTAGCTAATAGATACAATAACTTTCCTTGAGTTGGAGCGACATCAATTTCAGGTAAGCCCGCTTCTTTATTTACATGTAAAACGCGTTCCAGAGTTGAATCAAATGGTATTAGTTTATCAATAAAATACTCATCTACTTCATTCCAAATTAAATCATTTCCCATAATTTTTACCCCATTTCCTTCCCATATTTTCATGCTTATAGGTTTAGTGTATGTTAAAATAAACCATAAAAAAAATATATTATTTTTACTAATCTATAAATTTTATTTATGAGTTGGAGGAGAATATGAATATACACGGACTAAGGTTGTTTCACCAAGTTGCCCAGACTGGCAGTTTCACTAAAGCAGCGGAATTATTGCGAATCAGTCAACCAGCCGTTTCTAGCCAGATCAAAAAATTCGAACATGAAATAGGCGCTCCTTTATTGAAGCAACAAGGGAGAGGTGTAATTTTAACGGAATTTGGAGAGGAGTTAGCTGAAAAAGCTAAGAATTTTTTTGCGTTTGAAGGACATATCGAATCGTTTATTGAAGACCACCTTCTCGCCAAAACGGGGACAATTCATATTGCGGCTACCTATCTACCCGCTAATTTCTTAATTCCTAAATGGGCAGCTACTTTTAAATCTGCAAATGAAGATATCAATTTAGTCATTACCACAACAAATACGAAAGAAGCCTTTGAGCAATTAAAACAATATAAAGCTGATGTTGCTATTTATGGTGGTAGAATTTCAGAAAGGCCAGAGGAAGTTGAATGGGAAGAATTATTTGAAGATGAGCTTTGGTTTGTTGTTTCACCTCAACATCCATATGCAAATCAGAGCATTTCTTTAGCTGAAATGGTTAAGGAACCCTTTATTATGCGTGAAGAAGGTAGCTCAATGAGAGACCACCTTTTTGCGTTATGTCATACCTACCAAGTGAAGCCACCAAAAGTTGCTTTGCAATTTAACGGATTAAATGAAACTATTCGTTCAGTAATGGCTGGTTACGGTGCAAATTTTATTTCATCTCTTGTTGTACGTGATTATGTAGAAAATAATCAATTAGCTAGGGTGTACGTCCAAGGTATCCATGTGACACATAAAATTGCTATATGTACGAGAAAAAGTGAGAAACAAAGCGCACTCGTAACAAAATTTATAGAGACATGTAAAAAAATGCTTTAATAATATTTCAGATAGAACACTTTCACTCAAAGCGGTACTCTAATATGATTGCGAATTGTTCAGCACTACCAGTTTGGAAATTCACTTCACCTTTGAAACCATTTAAATCTCCAGTACCTGAACCTATCACAACATTGCGTTTTGATGTAAGTACACCATTTTCAAATTTACCGACATGTTCTAATACAAAAGTTCCTGAGCGATCACCTAAACTTCCTGTGAACTGTTCATAACCATAAACGGTAGCAGAACCATCAGCTTTTCAAATGTAGAAATACATAGATCCACCTCATCAAGAGAAGTTTGAGCAAAGCTTACTTCAATTTGGAAATAATAACGCCTGTTTAGATGTCATTTTTGAAAATCTTTATCCCCGTTACTTATAACGGAATGAATTCCTTCTATAAAAGTATTAATGAGAACTAAAAAGCTTTTATCAATATCAAGTGGCATTCCGAAGCCACCCATTTGTTCAATTGATGTAAATCCATGTAAAATACTTCGCAACCCTCTAACCATATGAATCGCCGTTTCATCGTTCAAGTTGTAGGCTTGTAACACTTGAACAACTAGCTGTACTACTGACTCCTGGACACGCTGTAATTCTTTATCGTTAGCATCCACGAAACGATTGCTAGCTTCATACAGCCCAGGGTGAGTTCTGACAAATTGAATATATGACTCACTTACTGCACGTACTGCATCATCACCTGCTTTTCCGACTGCTGCTTGCAGCATATATTCATGTAGTTTTTCAACTCCATGAATGGCTAACTTCTGCTTCAATCCATTTAATCCTTCAAAATGATTATACAAAGAAGGTGGTCGTACCCCCAATTTCTCTGCTAACGAGCCTAGTGAAAGTTGGTCTACCCCATTCTCGTCAACTAGTTCTGTTGTTTTCTCTAAAATAATTGATAAATCTAATTTCATACGTCGAGTCATTTCAATATCACTTCCTATTTGGTTTATTAAAATTTCATTTCTGCTTCAGCTATTGCTTGCTCCATTTTAGTTCTTGGTTGCTCCAGCATATTACCATGCCCAACAGCAAGTAGACTAGGTTTATAACCAATTAATTTCTTTGCACTTTCAAGAGCTATATGTTTATCCCATGTAGCTAAAGCTGGGAAAGGAAATAAAGGATTCATTAAACCTGACACTACTACTTTGCCTCTAGTAATGAGGGCATCACCTGCAATTAGACTACGATTACGTGTATCAAAAAGAGTTATGGAACCTGGTGTATGTCCTGGAGTGGCGATCACTTCTAATGAACCTATACGATCTCCATTCTCTAATAATAAATCCGGTTTGGTTTTAATGTTCTTTGGAACCCCACCACGAATTGGTGTGTTTTTTTCATTGGGTAACAAGGTGGAGTTTCCATCCAATAATAGGGCATCCCTAGAAGAAATGCTTACTTGAGCATTAGGCAACAATTCTTTTAGCGCATCTAGTGCACCTATATGATCATTATGTGCATGGGTAAGTACAATTCTTGTAATCGGTTTTCCTATACTCTTGGCAGCATCTATTATTCCCTTTGTGCTGAAAGGTAGTGCAGCATCAATCAATGTAAGCTCATTTTCCTCCTCCACTAAATAGCAATTAACCGGAAAAATCCTTGGCATAAAAGACAACTGAAATACCGTACCAATTTTCGTAATTCTCATCATTTATCAAACTCCTTCTTCAAAAACTAACTTTATTATCATAATAACTAATGTGATTAGTTTTTGCAATATTATAATTTATGTTTTGAATATAAAAATTGTTAGGCATAAATAAAAATAAATCCACTTCAAAATTAATCGAAATGGATTCTTACTTTTGTACAATTATCAAGTTATTTAATCAATGGAAACCTCAATTGTTTTCATTTTATATTTCTCGCTACCTTTTGCTTCCCCTAAACTCAAAATCATGGTCGGTTCAATGTAAAGTTTTGTAGCCCTTTTATCAATGACTCCTATTGATTGACTCCATTCAGTAGTTACACCATTATCCATACTTGAACCTCCATTATCTACAACGTGATATACATTGCCGACATCATCACGAATAGCAAGAGCAGGACTTGCCAAATGCCATTTTTTTAATAATCTCGATTCAGTGATTTGTTTCATCTTAATAATCGTTGAAACATCTGTTTTGCGAATCTCATTTATAATTAATGTCATGCCTGCATCTGTTATAGATTGATTTACTAACTGAATTTCATCTTGGACTTTCTCTAGTTCAAAATTAAACTTCCAATCTCCATTAACCGTTTCATCCGTTGTATCATTTGTAAAACTTTTAGGAGACCACTGCACTTGAACTTTTTCTAGGTCTTTTTTGAATGTTGGCGTTACACGTGCTAAACCTACATATTTCGTTGGACTAATTTGTTGAAGCGAATCTCCTCCACCAATTGCAACACTACCTTCAACGTCTATGAACTGTCCAACTCTTGGATTTACTCCTAAATCATGTTCTGTTTCTAATGCGTAAGTAATTGTAATTGTATTACCGTCATATACAGCGTTTTCAATCATCATTGTAATGCCATTACTTATTTCTAATTGCTCAATATCCGTTGCGTAGTCTGAATATTGTTCATAAAACTTATCATTGTCAGAAGTAAAATAATTGACGATACCTTTTATAAATGGGAATTGTGATGCTACACTCGGTATCGCAAAACTAACTGTAGTTGCACTTCCAACTAATATCATTAACGCTACCGCTGCAATACCCCAAACTGGACGTTTAATTTTAGGTATTTTTTTATTAATAATACGCTGCTTCATACGAGCCTTTTCAATATCCGTTACATCCATTGGTTCAATATCTTCCACATTTAAATTTGCCCACTTTTTATATTGATCTGTCATGTCCATCGCTCCTCCAAACTCTTTGTTAAGGAATACGCTAGCTTTCTCTTCCCACGGTATAAGCGGTTATCTACTGCTGCTTTTGATATAAAAAGAGCGTCTGCAATTTCGCCGTTCGCCATCTCTAGGAAATACTTCATTGTGAATATATCTCTGTCTACTGGTTCCAATTTACTTAGCTCAAACAGCAATTCATTTCTCTCTTCACGCTGCAAAACCTGATCTTGGATTAAATTTCCTGAAGTAAGATTAGCTGTCCCATCAAGCACCTGCTCTCTCGCTTGTCGCCTCTCTAATACTCGGTATTGGTCAATGGCTTTATACTTTGCAATCATGCCAATCCATTTTTTGAATTCGATTGCATCACCCTTAAATTGCATCGTATTTTGCCATACTGATAAAAAAACATCGCTCACACACTCTTCGACTAAATCCACTTTTCCAAGGGGGTGTAAAATTTTATAAACAATTGTTTTTATAAGAGGCATATAAGTATCGATAACATATTCAAGTGCAGCTTCATCTTGCCTCTTTAATCGTTTAACGAAATTTTTCTCTGAAACTCTCATGGCATGATCTCCTTTTGAATTGAAAAAGCTTTTTCAATATATACAACGAACTCCACTTATCGATATTCTCATATTTTTTTAAAAAAATTAAGAAATCATTTATTACAATCACGAAAACATACAAATTACCCCATCTTAAACCCACTTTACTCTAAACACTAAAAAAGCATCCATTTCGAAATGGATGCTTGATTTATAAAACATTAACTATAATCTACAATATATTTATTGAGGGGCCTTTGTCTGAAGCAATTTCAAACCCATCCCGATAAATATTATGCCTGTAATCTTGTTCAAATATATTCCCATTCTTTCGCCATCTCTAATTTTCCGGGAAATAAATGCGGAAAAATAAGTAATAAATATACACCATACAAAACTAGTGATTGTAAATGTGAGTCCTAAAATGATAAATGGTATAGGACCAGCTGGCTAATACTTCTCCCTACTAAAAATTAATTACTCCATACATTACGATAGCTCCACCATTCCCTCATTATTCCATATGAAGAGACATCGAACTTAAGTTTTTTATCTATAATTGTTATGTGTTGGTTGAAACAGATCCTCATTACTATTTCTAACAACAGAAAAATTGTCTACATTATAATGACCATGAAGTATTTCATTATGGTGGTTTATTATCTTTTCAGCAGATAAGGTTGAAGAATCTGTTGTTGAATGACCATCTTCTACTAAAGTAACATCGAAATGATTTATTGTTGCAGTTCTAACAGCAGTATCAATGCAATGTTCTGTTTTACATCCCATAATTACAATATGCTCTATTTCATAATCTTTTAAAAATGCCAGTAATGGCGTACCATAAAACGAGTTTGTAGCCTTCTTATCAAATACCTTTGAATTGGAGGGGACTTTAATTTCCTTATGGATTTGAAATCCTTTACCTTCACCTTGAGCCACATCTTTATCTCTTATAAAGACAACCAATGCATTCGAATCTATCGCCTTATCTATAACTGAATTAATACTATCCAATAGGTTTACTTTATTCAAAACACATTGCTCTTTTTCGTTACCATCAATTAATTCTTGTTGAGCATCAATTACTAATAATGCTTGTTTCAATAGCAAAACCTCTTCTCATTCTAATTTAAATATCTTCTTCATCAAACAATTTTCCCACTGTTATGATTCATAATTACCTCTTCTCTTTTGTAAGGTTAGAAGCACTATGAATTAAATTATGTTTCATTTTCTATTTCGGTATCGTATCAACATAATCCTCTTTTACATTACTATTGACCTTCACTTAGTGCTTATGTTAAATGCGTTTTTATACTAACAGCACACACAAAAACTGTGAGAAATCCGCATTATTATCTTAATCCGGGATAAGCGTTGCTGTATGTTGCCCCGCATTAAATTTCACAAGCCTCAA
Organism: Viridibacillus arenosi; assembly: GCF_001955655.1. Taxonomy (GTDB): domain Bacteria; phylum Bacillota; class Bacilli; order Bacillales_A; family Planococcaceae; genus Viridibacillus; species Viridibacillus arenosi. The sequence goes on from NZ_MSPW01000005.1 coordinate 227,316, forward strand.
ATAGAGTCATTTAAACGAGGCTAATACCTCTTAAAATATATATATTTCCTTATATCTATATAGGTATGAACTCATACTTCTAACTTGATATCATTTTAAATTGACGCTTAACTCGGTCAACTTGATTTTTAGTTCCAGCATCATTGCGTTAAACTTCATCTTAAATTATTTGTATGTTAAAATTCTTTAGAAAGGTTTAACTACTGGGCTCTTTGAGAAAATAAACATATAAATATTTATTTTATTTTTTAGTTAATCTTCACCTTTCTTTCAAATAAAAACAGTTTTATTATTTGAATTTTATAATAGGAGGTTTGAACTATGCATTTATTGCCGCGTGAAATTGATAAACTTATGATTGTAGTGGCAGCTGACCTTGCAAGGCGCCGAAAGGATAGAGGTCTAAAATTGAATCATCCTGAATCTGTTGCCCTTATTACGTATGAAGTACTGGAAGGCGCAAGGGATGGAAAGACTGTTGCAGAACTAATGGAATACGGTGCTACCATTTTAACTCAAGATGATGTTATGGATGGAATTCCTGAATTGATCGAAGATATTCAGGTTGAAGCAACTTTCCCAGACGGTACGAAATTGGTAACTGTCCACAGTCCAATAAGATAAAAGGAGGGTTGCTATATGAGACCAGGAGAATATATTTTAAAAGAAGAAGAGATCATCTGTAATGAAGGCAGCGAGGTAGTTACTGTTAATGTCATCAATACAGGAGACCGCCCTATTCAAGTCGGGTCACATTTCCACTTTTACGAAGTAAATGACGCACTTCAATTTAATAGAAATGAAGCATACGGCAAGCGATTGAATGTCCCTGCTGGAGCGGCAGTTCGTTTCGAACCCGGAGATGAGAAAGAAATACCACTTATTGATTTTGCAGGAGAACGCCGTGTATATGGATTTAATAATAAAGTAGACGGCAAATTAGAAAGCGAGGATGCATCATGAGTTTTAAAATGTCCCGAAAACAATATGCTGAAATGTACGGACCAACTACTGGTGACTCAGTCCGTCTTGCTGATACAGATTTGTTTATTCAAATCGAAAAAGATTACACTTCATACGGAGAAGAAGTTGTCTTCGGCGGAGGAAAGGTCATTCGAGATGGCATGGGTCAACACCCTCTTGCAACCCGCGCAGAAGGTGTTGCGGATACAGTTATAACAAACGTTATCATTTTAGATTACACAGGCATTTGCAAAGCTGATTTAGCTATCCGTGATGGCAAAATTTTCGGTATAGGTAAGAGTGGTAATCCTCTTGTCATGGATAATGTAGATATTATCATTGGCGCATCAACAGAAATAATTGCCGGCGAAGGGTTAATTGTTACAGCTGGAGCCATTGATACACACGTTCACTTTATTAATCCAGAACAAGTTCAAACTGCGTTGACATCTGGAACAACAACATTAATCGGCGGCGGTACAGGTCCTGCAGCGGGATCTAAAGCTACTACAGTTACTCCAGGTGAATGGAATATTCATCGTATGCTAGAAGCAGCAGAAGGACTTCCTATAAACGTTGGATTTACAGGTAAAGGCCATGCAGCTTCAATTGACCCTTTAACTGAGCAAGTTAGAGCTGGTGTCATTGGCTTAAAAGTGCATGAAGACTGGGGTGCTACTGGTTCATCGCTTGACTACGCATTAAGAGTAGCAGATGAATATGACATTCAAGTTGCCCTTCATGCAGATACGTTAAATGAAAGTGGTTTTATGGAAAATACTATGGCTGCTGTAAAAGACAGAGTTCTTCACATGTATCACACTGAAGGCGCTGGCGGTGGTCATGCACCAGATTTAATCAAATCGGCAGGTTATCATAACATTCTGCCATCATCAACGAACCCCACCCTCCCTTATACTATAAATACTATCGACGAACATCTTGATATGGTCATGGTTTGCCATCATTTAAATCCTTCCGTTCCGGAAGACATTGCTTTTGCAGATTCAAGAATTAGAAGAGAAACAATTGCAGCTGAAGATATCCTACACGACATGGGTGTATTTAGTATGGTTAGTTCCGATGCTCAGGCGATGGGGCGTGTCGGCGAAGTCGTTCTACGCACATGGCAAGTAGCTGACAAAATGAAAAAACAAAGAGGACTTCTATCAGGCGATAGCAAACACGCTGACAACAACCGGGCAAAGCGCTATATCGCTAAGTATACGATTAACCCGGCCATTACACATGGGATATCAGAACATGTAGGGTCTATTGAAGTTGGCAAAATGGCCGATTTAGTACTATGGTCTCCGAAGTTTTTTGGTGTGAAACCAGAAATGGTTCTTAAAAATGGACTTGCTGTTACTGGATTAATGGGCGATACGAATGCCTCTATCCCAACTCCACAGCCTTATATTTACCGCCCTATGTATGCTCAACACGGAAAAGCTTTAGCAAAAAGTTCAGCAACTTTCATTTCTCAAGCAGCATTTGATGACGGCGTTCATGAAAAACTTGGTCTAAATAAAATCATTCTCCCAGTTGGCGGAATTCGTACGTTAACTAAAAAAGATATGAAATTAAATTCTGAAACACCAAATATTACAGTGGATCCACAAACATATGAAGTAAAAGTAAACGGAGAGTTGCTGACTTGTGATCCGGTTGATACGGTACCTATGGCGCAACGCTATTTCTTATTCTGAGGTGAAAAATAATGATAATTGAAGAAATCGTAACAAACTTAGAACAGATGAATCCAAATGACATAAAAAAACGCCATATGGAGAAAGTCTATTTGGAAAGCGCGCATTTAATGAAGCGTATCCAACGTGTTAAAACCGATCACGGTAACGAACTTGGCATTCGCTTAAAAGCCCCTCGTGACCTTGTTGCTGGTGATGTATTGTATATGGACGAAAACAATATGATCGTAATAGATGTTTTATCTGATGATCTACTTGTCATCAGTCCTCGAGACATTAAAGAGATGGGGACAATCGCTCATCAACTTGGCAATCGTCACTTACCAGCTCAGTTTGAAGAAAATGATATGTTAGTTCAATACGATTATTTAGTTGAGGAGTTACTTCAAGAACTAGGTATTCCTTTTAAACGCGAAGAACGAAAAGTAAAACAGGCCTTCCGTCATATAGGTCATAGTCATGACTAGTAAGATTCTTTCTTTATTCCAGTTATGTGATTCTAATTTCCCTACTGGTGCCTTCAGTCATTCTTTTGGATTGGAAAGCTATATACAGGAAGATAAAGTACATGACCAGGAATCATTTTTCGAGTGGCTTAAAGTATATTTACATGAGCAACTCATCTACTCTGATGGACTTGCTTGTCGCTTCGCTTTTGAAGCACTTTTAGAAGATGACCTCCACAAGGTCTGGGAACTCGATCGTCTCTTAACTGTTCAAAACCTACCTAGAGAAACACGGGAAGGTACTCAAATGATTGGAAAGAGAATGCTACAACTGACAGATTCACTTTATGAAATGCCCACCCTCTCTAAATACAAAGAGGAAATTAAAAAGAAGAATTCATTTGGTCACCCTACTATTGTCTTTTCAATGGTAGCTCACGGACTCGAAGTAACAAAGTCAGAAGCTATTCAGTACTATTTATATTCTGCAATTTCTAGTCAAGTTCAAAATGCGGTACGAGCTATACCACTCGGACAAACAGCAGGACAAACTATATCTCATAAATTTATACCTGAAATAACTGGTGCCGTTGATCGTATTATGCAATTAACAGAAGATGATTTCGGCATAGTTTCTCCAGGAATAGAACTATCTCAAATGAATCACGAACGTGTCAACATTCGTATATTCATGTCTTAAAGGTTTAAAAACGAATAAAAAAAGGAAGTGTTTTAATGGAACCAATCAAAATTGGCGTTGGTGGCCCTGTTGGTGCAGGTAAAACAATGCTTGTAGAAAAATTAACACGCCATCTTGAAAATGAAATAAAAATGGCAGTAGTTACAAATGATATTTATACAAAAGAAGATGCAAAATTTTTAATACAAAATGGTGTTCTTCCTGAAGATCGTATTATCGGTGTAGAAACAGGCGGCTGTCCTCATACTGCTATTCGTGAAGATGCTTCTATGAACTTCGCTGCCATTGATGAATTAGTAGAACGTCATCCAGACGTTGAACTTATTTTTGTTGAAAGCGGCGGTGACAATCTAGCTGCTACTTTTAGTCCTGAACTCGTTGACTTTTCTATCTACATTATTGACGTTGCACAAGGTGAGAAAATTCCTCGTAAAGGTGGACAAGGAATGATTAAATCCGATTTGTTCATCATTAATAAAACAGACCTAGCTCCGCATGTAGGTGCTAGCCTTGAAGTAATGGCGAAAGATACAAAGGTTTTCCGCGGAGACAAGCCTTTTGTTTTCACTAACTTAAAAAACGATGAAGGTTTACCTGAAGTGATTGACTGGATTAAGAAACACGCTTTCTTAAATGGTTTAGATTAAAATGACAGACTGGACTGGTGTTTTATCTCTAGACCTAGAAGAACGAAGAGGAAAAACCGTCGCTAAGAATGTGTATTTCCAAGGTGCACTGAAAGTTATGCGACCGATTTACCACGATAATTCAGGACAGGTCTGCTATTATCTTTTAAATCCCGGCGGTGGTTATTTAGATGGTGATCGATACAAGATGGAGATATCGGCCAACGAAGGTGCTAAGGTAACACTAACAACGCAATCCGCTACGAAAGTGTATAAAACACCGAAAAGCTTTGCTTATCAGGAAACAACTATTTCTTTAAAGCGAGGAAGTTACTTAGAATACCTGCCTGATCCATTGATTGCTTATGAAAATGCTCGTTATAAGCAAAAGAATGTAATTCATATGGAAAGTGGTGCAACTTTTCTATATACAGATATTCTTACCCCTGGATGGTCTCCTAGTGGCACAAGATTTAGCTATGATACCGTTCAATTAGTCACTGAGATTCATTTAGATGGAAAACTTGGCATGTTTGATCATATTAAGTTAACTCCACATAACCAAAACTTGTCAGGTCTAGGTTTTATGGAAGGCTACACTCACTTAGGCTCTATGGTTGCGGTCAGCGAAAATACAGATAATGCTCTCCTTGATGAACTTTATGAAACAATTCAAATTGAGGAAGCCGATTTTAAAGTTGGAATTTCTAGACTAGCTGTGCCTGGCTTCAGCATTAGAATCTTAGCAAATTCAACACAACTGATTGAACGAATCTTTAATAGCTGCCATAAGATTATTAGTGAAAAGTGGACTAATCATACTCCTAATTCTTTACGGAAGTACTAACATAATCGGTGTCATTTATTTCTTTTAAAAATACGATAAAATAATTTCATATTCATAAATAGATATCTATAAGGGCTTCACAACTTACAATGCCACATTGTGCAGATAAAATCGGATTCTCCTAAACTGTACACTTTTAAACAACAGTCTCAATTAAAGCCTATATAATAAAACGAATAGATTACTTCGATATCGTACTTGTTCAATAAGTACCGAATATCCATAATAATCTAGAGAAAAAATAAAAATAGAAACTTACGTGAGAGGGGATTACGCATGCCTGAAGATAATAATGCAAAACCTGAACTTGAAGATTTTGAAGTTGAAACCGTATTTGAAAATCGTATTCACGAACGACACGCATTTACATTTAAAGTTCAAGGGGATGAATTTAAGGGACATTTTCATGAAGGTGAGATCCATTGGCTCCACCCTCACCCAAAGCAAATGATTGGTGAAAAGAAAGTAGAAATCATTGAAAAAACCATACACTCATTAATGAGACAATATGGTATTTCAAAAGAGATAAAAGACCTTGAAATTAAACCTGCATTTGAGGACCGCGTACATGAGCGGCAGCAATTTTCATTGCAAGTGCAGGGTGAAAAATTCAAAGGCTTTGTACATGAAGGAGAAATTCAATGGTTTCACCCTCAACCTAAGCAAAAGCTCGAAGATAACCTTGTTCAGGCAATTGAATCAGAAATCCATGAAAAAGTGGCAGAACAAGAAAATGATTAACGATAAATGCTGGTAACACAAAAATTTCCAGAAAAAAGGAGGTCTCCATTAAAGGGAGACCTCCTTTTCTACTATTACTTATTAAAATCAATCACACGATGACAAAGTCTTTGCATTAGCTTATATTCATGTGTAACAACTACTATCCCCATCTCTCTCTTTTTAGCAATTTCAATAACAGCATGCCAAATCTGTGCTTGTGTGTTTGCATCTAACATTGTTGTCATTTCATCTGCAATGAGAAAACGAGTATTCGGTCCCAATGCTCTAGCAACGCAAAACCTTTGTAACTCTCCTCCAGATAATTCATGCGGCCAGCGTGTTAGCCATTCTTGCTCAATCCCTAGTAAATCTAACAACTCTTTATCAGGTTGATATCCTTCGTTAAGAATTTTATGCATTTTCCATCGTGGATTGATCGCTTTTTCTGGATGTTGAAGGACCATTTGAACAGGATGGTATCCGTTCTTTGGTAATGGAGCTCCATTAAAATACACAGCGCCTTCAATAGGTGATTCAAAACCTGCTAATATTCGGCAAAGGGTAGTTTTACCTCGTCCACTTGGGCCTGTGATACCTACAATCTCTCCGGGTTCTAACGTTAAATTAACTCCTTGGAATAGCCATGGTCCATCACTATATCTAAATCCAATGTCCTTTGCTTCAAGTTGCATGAATACACCTCACCATTCCATCACGAAGTTCCCTCATTTCAGGTGGTGCTTGTTGGCATTCAGCTGTTGCCATTTCACAGCGCGGCGCAAACAAACAGCCCGGTGGCAATGAACTCGGATGCGGTTGCGAACCTGGAATTGGGATAAATTCATTTTGAGGTAACGCTCTCCATAACGCCTTAGTATAGGGATGACGTATCGCCTCTCCCTTACCTACAAAGTCCTCTACAGGTGCTATCTCTACCGTAGTCCCTGCATAAAACACGGCAATTTTATCTGCAATTTGAAGAGCTGATTCAATATCGTGTGTGATCAACATGACAGCACAACCGTTATCGACAAATTCCCTAAAATTATCTAATGCTTCTTTTACAACAATAGGATCTAGTCCTGGAGTTGGTTCATCCGCAATAATCACCTTTGCGTCACTTACCATGGCTGTCGATAATAGCGTTCTCCTTGCCATACCCCCTGAAAGTTGAAACGGATACATGCCTTCAACTTCTTTTCCAAGGCGATATCGTTCAAAGACTTTCCGTTGGGCAGATACTGCATCCCCATTTTTAACAGCGGTGCGAACTTGACTTCCAACACGCATAAGAGGATCTAAAAAATTTACAGATTGAGGAACAAGAGCGATTTCCTTACCTCTAAAAGCAGTTTGGCGAGTAGGTGTTAATTCCTCACCTTCATATTTAATGATGCCACTAACATTCGCGTTGCTCGGAAGGATTCCAAGAATGGCATGTGCAAGTAAACTTTTCCCCGATCCACTCGCACCTACAACTGCTAAAATTTCGCCTGCTTCAAGAGTTACATTTAAACTTGAAATCACCTTATGATTTATCTCTTTAAATCCATCTGTATATTGTTTAAAAGATACTGATAAATTTTCTACTTCAAGAATAGACATTTGTTAACTCCTCTTAATATTACACGTAGTATTTATGATTAATCATGCGTCCGAGTAGGGTCCATGAGCACTCTAAGGTTTTCTCCAATTTGATCAAATGTTCTCACGACAATCAACAGACAAAGCCCTGGGAAGAAAGCGAGCCACCACATACCTGAAGATAAGTATTTCATCGATTCTGATAAAATAATTCCAATTGCTGGCTCATGCGGTGATAATCCTAAGCCTAAAAACGTAACTGCAGCCTCGTGTAAAATGACATGAGGGAAAAGTAACATAAATCCAATTAGGAGCTGCGGTGCAATATGCGGAAGGATATGATGCAACGCAATCCACCACCTGGTTTTCCCCATCTTCTGAGAAACCTGAACAAATTCTGCGGAACGAACTTGCATAACTTCTGCCCGAATGACTCGTGCAAGACTTGGCCAATGAGTTAAGGTTAGTCCAATGACAATCCCTTTGAATCCTCCTCCTAATGTAAATGCAATAAGGATTAGGGTTACAAGATGTGGGACACTTAGAAATAGATCAATGATCCATGAAATAAGACGATCTGCCATTTTGCCCATTGTTGCTGCCGCCATACCAAGGAATAGAGCAATCAAAGTACTTCCAATTGCTCCAATCAAGCCAACTCCTATACTTAAAGAAAGTCCCATTACCGTTCGCGTAAACATATCTCTTCCTAACCAATCCGTACCAAAAAGATGAGTTAGCGAGGGCGCTGAATTGCGTTCATTCAAATTCGTTATAATTCTCTCCTCATCAAGTAAAACACCACCTAATATAACAATGGCTAAAAATACAATTGAAATTAGGATTTTAAATAACGTTCGTTGTTTTCGATTGAGTGGGCATCTCATTTTCGCATTTTTCAGGCTTGGAATCATAACTTCCTCACCTCTTTCATCCTCGGATCTAATACGTGATAGCTCAAATCAGCCAGCAAATTCCCTACAAAAACAAATATTGTACTAAATATAACTAACCCTAATAAAAGAGGAACGTCCCCTCTAAGCCCCGCTTCTACGGTAGCTTGTCCTAAGCCAGGATAAGAAAACACTTGCTCTGCCAACACTGCTCCACCAAATAATTCACTAAAAGCCGCAAATTGTAAGGTAATTGCAGGCAAAGCAACATTGCGTAATCCATGTCTCCAAAATAAGACAAAACCTTGCTCGCCCCTCGCTCTTGCGAATAATACATAGTCACTAGCAAGAACATCTATTAGCTTTTGGCGAGTATGAAGCGCTACATTAGCAACACCTAATATACTAAGTGTCAGTACTGGTAGAATTAGATGCTGGATTCGATCGATCATAGTAACATTTTCTGAAAGTACCCCGGCTGGCACCCCCATTCCAACTGGAAACCAACCTAGCCATACTGCAAAAACGATAAGAATGAGAAGTCCCATCCAGAAAGTAGGAGTCGACGCTAGCGTGAAACAGTACCACTTAATCATTCTGTCAATCCAAGTCCCTTTTTTCATAGCCGCTACAACACCCATGACAAAGCCAATAACACCTGATAACAGCCAAGCTGCTAGCATAAGAACGAGAGAATTTAAAAATCGTTCACCAATAATTTCACTTACAGGCCTTCTAAAAATCATCGAAGTCCCTAAATCACCTTTTAATACAGCAGAGCCCCAACTTAAAAATTGCACCATAACTGGTTGATCTAACCCCCAGTACTCAGCTATCTTCTCTCGTTGCTCAGGACCTACTTTCAACATATCAGCACCAATGTAGGCTTGAATTGGATCAATCGGAGAGTTTTTCACTAATAAAAAGGAAATAAAACAAATGGCTACCAATAATGTAGCCATTCGTACACCTTTCATCAATATAAATAACCCAAGCTTTCCGCCTTTGGATTTAGGCATGGTTATTTCGTCCATTTCCAATCGACGATGTTATCTGTAGCAGGCCAACCATGACCGTGAACATGGATTCTTTGATCTCCGATATCAAGTCCATCTTTCACCAAATACAAGTGATTGATATTTACTAACCACGCCCAAGGAGCATCACCTTTTGCACTTAAACCAGTTGTGCCATCCCATTGTGCTTTTTTCCAATACTCTATTGCTTCTTTTTCATCTTTCGAGCTAAGGGCTTTTTCAAAATATTCATCTACCGTTTTATTTTGATAATAACCTGTATTGTAATACTCTATTCCAGCAGACTCACTACTATAAATATTGTACATTTCGTGTGGGTCATGGCTACCCCATCCCATTAGAACAGGATTCGAATACATTTTCTTAGCAATCATGTCCCAGCTTCCGCCTTCTAATTTGATATTAATTCCTAATTGTTTCATCATATCCGCCACAGAAATGGCAAGTGATTGTCTAATTGCATCATTCGCTAAGTAATATAGTGTGAACTCAGCTTTTAAAGAACCCTTCTCAAGAATTCCATCTCCATCTGTATCTTTCCATCCCGCATCACTCAACAACTTCTTGGCACTATCCATATCAGCATCTTTTATCACTGTTTCAGAATTCCACCAAGGAAGACCATCTACTGATGTATACGCTGGCGTACCATGTCCCTCTAACACTCCGTCTACAAGCGCTTGTCGATTTACTCCAATATTAATTGCATGACGAATAGCTGGATCTGCTGTTGCATCATTTCCAATCGGTAAACCATCTTCATTTACTTCACCTGATTTTACAAACGGGAAGACAATGCCTCGATTATCTACTGTTTGTATTGTTTCTAGCCTCATGCCTTTCACTATTTGCTTACTAAATGCAGCGGGTATATATGCTAGATCTACAGTCCCTGCTTGTGCAGCAGCAAATGCAGCATCTTCATTTAAAAATAAAAACGTTATCTGTTTCAAATCCGACTTTTTATCATAGTATTCCGGATTAGCTTTTACAATAAGTTGCTGCCCCTTATCCCATTGTACGAGCTGAAAAGGACCTGAACCTATTGGATTTTCAGCATAGTCTTTGCCATATGCATGTTTCGGCACAATTCCAGTTGCAACCAAAGAGTTTGCAAACGTTGATTGCGGTTCTTTTAATGTGAATTCCACTGTATAATCATCTACTGCTTCTACTTTGACCATACCATTAAGATCAACAACCGATCCATTGTTAATAGCTGTTTCAAATGTAAAAACAACATCAGCGGAAGTTAGTGGCTCACCATCTGAGAACTTCACATCTTCACGCATTTTCACCGTCCAAACCTTACCATCTTCACTAACTTTATAACTTGTCGCCAGATCATTCACGACGTTAAGTTTGTCATCTCTTTTTAAAAGCGTACTTTGGAATAGAGGTGAGCCATAGCGCCCCCATCCAGTTGTTGGATCAAAGCCAGCTTCTGGCTCAGAATCAAACGCCAACACGAGCTCGTCCTTTTTATTCCCATTAACTTCTTTGCTTTCTTCATTTGACGGATTGGATTTAAATAAATTACAACCAACTAATGTAAAAGAAGACATAAAAATAACTAAAACTAACACACTAAATAATTTCTTTTTCATTGAACTCACCCCATAATAAAAAATTCCTCTCCAAAAAAACCTTACCTATTTATAGAATAAGGAATAAATTGACAGGTTAAAAAAGCTTTCCATAGTTAAAATCCAACCTATAGCCAACACAAAAAACTATATTCAATTAATTAAGCTATAAATAACAAAGATGTCCATAATGTCTTTCTGACAGGTGTTGTTACAGGAGGTATTACACATTTGTGCCTATATAGAAGGTAGGCAATTTCTTAGCTAGAAGATGGTAGAAGTGATTGTACGGTGCATAAACCATATAAGTAATAATAGATAAGTAGATTAGTCTACGGATATAGTCCCAATTCTTATCTATCCTATTTTATAGTTAAATCATTAATAATGGCAACTTTTAAATTTCCTGAATGGTTCAATTTACATCTTCAGCTGCAAATTATGTAGCGTAATTGATTGTACAACAAAAGCCCACCTATAAAGGTGGGCTTGATCATCAAGCAATTTTATTATTATGATTGCATTTCTTTTGTTGGTCCCATTACACCTGGCACTGTTAATCCGGCTTGGCGTAATAGCACTGTCATTTGACCAAGATGATGTGTTTGATGGTCAACTACTGCACGTAATAGTTTACCACGTGCAATCGGCCCTCCGAAACCATTTACTTCTTCAAGTAATGCTTCATCTGTTAGTTTTGCTGCTTCTACTTTATAAGCCTCTATTACTTGCTCATATGCATCAACTATTTCAGCTACGTCTGTAGGCGCTTCTTGATCACGGCCAGGTCCTGGTATTTGTAGTCCTGCAAAATGACCAAATGCTGCTCCAGCACCAACTAAATGCCAAGCCAACCATCCAAGTGTACTATGCCCTTCCACAATACTTTGATCTAACTTGTCATTCGTCAATTCTTTAAATACACGTAATGCGCTCGATGAAGATGCAGACCAATCTTCGAGAAAATCTTCTACTTTACGATACATATTCTTCACTCCTATGCTAAATAATGTTCTACAAGTTTATCATATCGAAATGAACATGAGATATGCAATTTTAAGGAGTTAGGGGGTGCTTTTTTGTTTATATTCATATCACTACACTAAATAATTTTTATTGAATCACGAATACTAACTTTCTATTTTTATTCTTATTCATTAAATAATCAAAAATAAGTCTAACTATTCTACCTCACTAATTTCGGGACAATCCCTTTTTTGTGTTTTAACATAAATTTTCAATTTTAAAAGAAATAAAAGGTCGCAATAAGAATCTAGAATGCCATAATTTGAGTAGGGAATTTTAAATCAATTTACAAAAAAAGTATTTATTATCTAAAACAGAATAATTTATCATCTAGATTTCATAAATACAGTTATCAATATATTCGTTTTTTTATAGACTTAACATTATGAATGCCCTATAATAATCGATATAATCAATAAAATACGAACATTAAGGTGATTTTTATGACTGAATATACGCAAATTTTCAAGGGGACGGCTTTTTCTAGTACGTCACCAAAAGAAGTACAAATTCTAAAAGATTATCTATTCTTCATTAACGCTGACGGCATGATTGAAAAAGTCGTTGCACCAGAACATATCGATTATCAATCTTTATTAGATACATATCAAGATAAAGAAAACTTTCATCAATTGACTGATGGTCAGTATTTCTTACCTGGATTTATCGATCTACACGTTCATGCTCCGCAATGGGCTCAATCTGGAACTGCATTAGACATTCCCCTATATGACTGGTTGAACACATATACTTTCCCAATCGAATCTAAGTTTTCTGATTTAGATTTTGCAAAAGAGGTCTATGAAGACTTAGTCAACACCCTACTTGCTAATGGCACAACTACATCACTATATTTTGCAACTGTTCATAAAGAAGCGAGCTTATTGCTAGCTGAAATTTGTGCTGAAAAGGGACAACGCGGTCTAGTTGGTAAAGTTGTCATGGATGACCCTGAACAAAACCCAGATTTTTATCGTGATGCAGATACACAAACAGCATTAGCAGATACAGAAGAGTTTATCTTAGCTGTTAAAGCGTTAGCAAAATCAACAAAACAAGGTGTGTACCCAGTTGTGACACCGCGCTTTATACCAAGCTGTACGGATGGTGCTTTAAAAGGTTTAGGGGAATTAGCTGCTAAGTACAATACGCATGTTCAATCTCACTGCAGTGAAAGTGACTGGGAACATGGTTATGTACAAGATCGATTCAAAAAGAATGATGCCTTCGCCTTACATGATTTCGGTCTATTAGGCGATAAATCCGTGATGGCCCATAGTAATTTCTTAAATGATGAAGATGCAGAGTTATTTGCTGAAACAGGTACTGCTGTAGGTCATTGTCCAATCTCCAATGCCTATTTCGCTAACAGCGTCATTCCAATCGCTCACCTACATTCAAAAGGTGTGGATATTGGTTTAGGTTCTGATGTTTCTGGCGGCTTTTCACCAAGTCTATTCGATAATGCTAGACAAGCAGTCATGTCATCGAGAATGTTAGAAGATGGTGTTGATGCGTCTCTTCCAGCTGAAAAACGTGGTGTACCAAATTCTCGTATTACGATAAATGAAGCATTCTATTTAGCAACTGCTGGTGGTGGAGAAAGTTTAAGCTTACCTATTGGTCGTTTAGAAGAAAACTATACTTGGGATGCACAAATAATCGATACAAAAATAGCATCTGCAAAACTACCGATTTTTGATGTCAATGAAGATTTAAACGATATCTTCCAAAAGATTATGTATCTTGTTCGACCGGAAAACATTAGTGAAGTCTGGGTTCAAGGAAACAAAGTTCATGAAAGAACAAAGTAATCTGAAACATAATTAACGTTAAAATAGAAATATTATTTGTGGAATGAAGGCATTAGACAAACTTAAAATTTTGAGGTGTGCATCTTAGTGGAAACGCAAAATAATAAGCTAGCTAAAGATAAAATCAATACCCCGCATTTAACCGTTTTACCCGATGAAAAAGTATCATTCGGTCAATCAGCCCTTCTAGGTTTACAACATGTAATGGCTATGGACGTCTATGTAGTACCCTTCCTGATTGCAATGTTAATCGGTTTACAATCGGGGCAGGCAACTGCTTTGATTCAATCGACTTTTATAGCGGCAGGGATCGCAACGATTGTCCAAACTTATTTCTGTATGAAACTACCTATTGCCCAAGGTCCATCTTATGTTCCACTTGGTGCAATTGTTGGTATTTATGTCGCTAGTGGCGGTGGTGAACTAGGTTGGAGCTCAGTTTTAGGAGCAAGTTTAATCGGTGCTATTTTAGTAATCATTTTAGGCTTTACTGGGGTTTTCAATAAGATTGTGAAAACTTTCATTCCACCAGTTGTCGGAGGTACAATTATCTTCGTCGTTGGTCTTTCGTTAATGCCTGTTGGTTTAAGTGATAATATCTATAAAGGGGCAGGCGCTACGATCAACCAAAACATCTATTTGGCTCTTATATCCGCTATAGTACTAATTATTTGTGTTATGCTAGGTTCTTTCTTCCGTAAGAAAGGTCGCGTTTTCCGTATCACTTCTGTAATTATTGCATTAATCGCAGGTAGTGTTGCTGCTAAATTTATGGGTGTATTAGATTTATCGGCAGTTTCTCAAGCAAAATGGTTTAGCATGCCCCAAATTCCTTTTGCAGACTTCAGTTTCACTTTTAACATTTCTGCGATTATTACAATGGTTATTATTTATATTGTTTTAATGGCTGAAACAACAGGTACTTGGTTTGCTGTAAGTAATGTAATCGATAAACCATTAACAGATAAACAAATTAATCGTGGGGTTATTGGGGAAGGAATTGGCTGTTTTATCGCTTCATTATTAGGCTCAACTCCCGTGACAGGATACTCAACGAATGCAGGTGTTATTTCTATCACAGGTATTGCAAGCCGTCGTGTCTTTGTGGCTGCCGGTGCTTGGTTTGTATTGTTCGGATTTTCAGGTAAATTAGCTGCTTTAATCTCTGCGATTCCATCAGCCGTAATAGGTGGTGTATTCGTTATTGTTTGTGGCATCATTGCGATTAGCGGTTTACAAGTGATGAAGAATGAGAGAATTGATGAAAAAGAAATGTACGTTATCGCTGTACCAATGATTTTGACATTAGCGTTAACACTACTTCCTGACGATTTCTTATATTCTTTACCAACTACAGTGCAATATTTATTTGGCTCACCTGTTGCAACAGCGGCAATAGTAGCGATAGTGTTAAATAAGTTATTACCTAGTATTAAATAAAGTAACTAGATTGAAGGTTGATAGATTTCAGAAATACTCTCCCTTCTCTAATGCGATAAAAAGATATAATAAAACCTCTGCTAACATTTAATTGAGCAGAGGTTTTTATTTTATGTTTGTACTGGAGCAAGTCAATCGATAAAGAACATATACGAAAACACTATATTTGCCCTTGAGCAATCGTTTTTTTATCGAATTCCTATCACTACATTTTTTAAAAAATTCATGCTGTTCTATTGCTTCATAGAATACGTCAATATGATTCCAAGTTTTCACGCACATATAATGAGGTCTTATTCGATTTACTACTTCTTTCCCAATTTCTTTTTTACATTTACAAATCTATAAAAATAGATATAATGAAATACATGGAACCTTTATTGATTTATAAAGCTTTATCTAATGAAACTCGTAGTCAAATTATGTTGTGGTTAAAAAGTCCAGAGGAATTCTTTGATGAAAAACCTTATTTAGAACAAAACCTCAATTTCCAAATTGGTGTATGCGTAGGAGATATTCAAGCTAAAGCAGGACTTGCACAATCTGTTATTTCCAGTTATTTATTGACTATGCAAAAAGCTGGCTTGTTGGAATCTGAGCGAATTGGAAAGTGGACGTACTATCGTCGGAACGAAAAAACTATACAAGAATTTTCCGAGTACATCAAAAAGAAACTATAAAAGGAAGGGGGTCTTTTTTTACTTTAACATATCTACAAATACAGATATGTATATACGAATGGAGGATTACATTTAAAATGAAAAAAATTAACCCGTTGCTTATCATTATTCTAGCTTTAGGCGTATTCGGCATTATTACCACAGAAATGGGTATTATAGGTGTACTTCCACAGATTACTGAAAAATTTAATATCTCGACTTCACAAGCCGGATTGCTTGTAAGTATATTTTCTTTAGTCGTTGCCATTTCAGGTCCATTCCTGACATTACTTGCTTCTGGTATTAACCGTAAAGTCATTCTATTAACTTCCGTTTTTATTTTTGCAATTTCAAATATTGTTTATGCCTACACAACTATGTTCGATGTGATGTTAGTTTTCCGCATTATCCCTGCTATTTTTCACCCTGTATTTTTTTCAGTTGCCCTCGTGACAGCAGCTAAACTTGTCTCTCCGGAAAAAAGTAGCAAAGCAGTTACAAAAGTTTTCTCTGGAATAACGGTCGGATTTGCATTTGGTGTTCCTTTGACTTCTTATCTCGCAGAAAAGATTTCACTAGAAGCGGGTTTTCTATTTGGAGCCGTTGTTAGTATAATTGCTTTCATAGGAATACTATCTTGGCTTCCCTCCATGCCTGTTAAGGACAAATTGTCTTATGGTAAACAGCTTGGGATATTACGCAAGCCCCAATTGTGGCTAAATATCGTAACAGTTATTTTTATCTTTGCAGCTATGTTTTCTGTGTACAGCTATTTTGCTGAATATCTAAGCCAAGTGACTCATATGAACGGGTCATGGATTAGCATCATGCTGATGGCCTTTGGTACAATTATGATTTTCGGGAATTTTTTATTTGGAGGTTTTTTACACAAAAGTATTACAAAGACCGTTATCATGTTCCCTCTACTATTTGTAGTAATATACTTATTTACTTATTATCTCGGTTCTTATTCCATTCCGATGGTTGTGATCGTATTCATTTGGGGGGCTGTGCATTCTGGGGGGCTTATTGTCAGTCAAGCATGGTTAACGACAGAGGCAAGAGAAGCTCCGGAATTCGGAAATAGCTTGTTTGTCTCATTTTCCAATCTTGGTATTGCCATTGGAACTACTATCAGTGGTTGGTTTATCTCTCACTTTGGAATACATAATTTAATCTGGGTTGGTATTGCATTTTCACTACTTGCTTTCATACTAATCATGGTAAAAATACAAATTTACAAACCGAATACATCGGAAGTAAACATTCGTTAAACTAACAGGAATCGTTAGTTCAATAAAGGTGCTCAGCAAAAGCATATTTTATTCTTAATGAACAGAAAGCTCGTAACATACTTGTCAGATTTGGAATGGAAACATCCTTATTTAGCGCAATTTTCTAATGTTATTATCAATACTCGTGTCGAATGATGTGAAATTTATGCTTGAGTAATAACGAATGGTGTGATAATCTGAAAAACAGATAAATTTTCTTAGAAATTAATTGAAATTATATGTATAACCTCAATAATACGGCTTGAGGGTCTCTACCAGGAACCGTAAACTCCTGATTACAGAAAATGTCTTTTCATTTTTTGTAGTCAGGAGTTTTTTTGTTTTCCAATATTAGGTGATGACCAATTTGTGAAGAGTAATTCGGAGATGAATATAATGACAATTTATCATTGATGAGTAAAGTTGGAAAGTAATTCATTTACTTTTACCGTCAATAGCTAAGTATTCTATTTTATCAATTTAGTAGGAAAAGGAGAATTTTATAATGAATTTTAAAGTTTTTATACTCGCAGCTTCTACTGTCGCAGTAGGACTCGTTGAATTAATTGTAGGTGGAATATTACCAATTATCGCTGATGATTTAAATGTGACTCTTGGTACCGCAGGACAGCTTATTAGCGTATTTGCACTTGTATTCGCTATTTCTGGGCCTATACTTCTTACACTAACCGCAAGAATTGAAAGGAAACGTTTGTATCTTATTGCACTATTTATATTTTTCATTGGGAATTTGATGACATATTTTAGTCCTAACTTTTCTTTAATAATGGTTTCAAGGGTTATAACTGCAATGAGTACTGCACTAATTATTGTACTATCGCTAACTATTACAGCAAAAATTGTTTCGCCTGCTCATAGATCTAAAGCTATAGGCGTTATTTATATGGGGATTAGTTCTTCACTTGTTTTAGGAGTACCTCTTGGTATTTTGATTAGCAATGCTTTTGGATGGCGAGTAATATTTCTTGGGATTGGTTTCTTATCAATCGGATCTATGATTCTCATTCACACATTTTTAGAACCGATACCTACAGAAGGAGATGTTAAGCCGCTATCTGTACAACTAAAGGCACTTGGAAGTTTTAAAATTGCTAGTGCACATCTTGCAACAATGTTTACTTTAGCAGGGCATTACACAATTTATGCTTATTTCACTCCTTTCTTAGAATCCACTTTAAATCTTAACCAATATTGGATCAGCATATGTTATTTACTGTTTGGTATTTCAGCAGTATTTGGCGGGGCATTTGGGGGAGCACTTGGAGATTGGCTAGGGGCACCTAAAAGTATTTTACTGGTTATTGGCTCCTTCGCCTTAGTATTATTTTTGCTCCCTTACTCGACTATTTCGCTTTTCCTATTCCTAGTGGTCATGATGATATGGGGCGCACTAAGTTGGAGTCTTGCTCCACCTCAACAAAATTATCTTATTCAAACGGATCCTAATACTTCTGATATACAGCAAAGCTTTAACAATTCTGCCTTGCAAATAGGGATTTCTTTAGGATCTGCAATCGGAGGTATTGTACTGGAACAAACAGGTACCGTCACAAGTACAGCACCCGTTGGAGGAGCAATTGTTATTATAGCTTTACTATGTGCAATATTTTCACTTACGAGACCTGCTTTAACAGTGAATGAAGCTAAGTGAATAAAAGAAAATATATAATCAAACATTAAAAGAAGGTTGTCGATGAGCACAAACACTCGTCAGCAACCTTTTTAGAGAACCGTTCTTTTCTTCATTCACTTTTAAATACAGATGTTCTTTTTTTATTAAATATAAAAATACTCCCTTAGATATTTCTATCCAAAGGAGTAAAATGGTTAAACTATTTATAAACGTCTAAATTTCATCTAACCTCATTCTTCTTGATAAAACATTGAATACAAATCATTTAATGTTACTTTCCCAAAACTAAACTCTGTTATTTGATTCTCTTTAAGAAATGCTAAAATATTTCCTAATTCACCTGAATCATATCCGCGGACATCTAGTAAAGTAGTGCCGTTTGACAATGATTGCACTTTTGTTTCTGGAAACTCTTTTGAAATCTCTTCTTTTAACTTATCGGTCATTTCTGATATTCGAACTATTGTGATTTCTCTTTCTTCAAACCCTGGAGATATGCTATTAACAAGTATTAACTCTCCATTTTTTATAAAGAAAATACGATCCGCATATTTCTCTAAATTCTCTAATAAATGGGAAGCTACAATAATCGTTTTCCCTTCGGACTTCTTTTTAACTAGTATTTGCGAAATAAGCTCAACATGAGTAGGATCCAACCCATTCATCACTTCGTCCATTAACATGACTTGGGTATCTGATACAATTTGCATCGCAAAACACAGCCTTTGGCGCATTCCCAAAGAATACGTCCCTGTACTCTTATGTATATATGATGCCATTCCTAGTTCTTGTATCGTATTGTCGATCAATTTTGGATTACTATTCCACATTGAGGAATAAATTTTTAGATGCTCTTTTCCAGAAATCTGATTATATAAGTCACTTTGATCAGGCATCATGGATACTAATTGATGCATTTTCACTTCATTCTTTTTATTTGTATATTCTAACTCATCATTTAAAATGACTTTTCCAGTATTTGGATTGATGTAATTCATGATGACATTCATAAGCGTTGACTTCCCCGTTCCATTGGGAGCTACCAAACCAATAATTTCGCCTGAATTGAACATTACAGAGATGTCTTTTAAAATGTCTCTCCCCGAAAACTGAACAGCAATATTTTTTAATTCAATCATAACTTTCCTCCATCTCTGTTAAACTAAAGTAGCTTAAATTTTCTTTGATTACTTATCAAGAAAGTGAAGACCAGAAAAATAAACGTACACAATCCCATTACCAAGATTCCACTTCCAAAAGTGAGTGTTTCAGAGCCATAGAGAAAGTTCCGATACCCTGAAATTATTTGTCCTACTTGAACATAGCTCGTTGGATACCATTGAACATTCCAAACAGCACCAAGCCCTCTTTCAAAGTAAATAAATTCAGCAATAACAAACATGAAACCTACCACTAAATTTGCAAACTCGTTTTTCAACAACACACTTACAAATAGTAACAATGAAATGATGAACAAAAACCAAAAAACAATGAATAGCATGTTTTGAACTAGATATTCCCCCATCAATATATTTGAAAATGCATCCTTACCAGAAGAATAAATTGGAACAGGTAAATCAAAATCACCAAACCCATTTCGACCACCAATTATCAATAGACCTACAGAAAGTGGGATAATCGATATGAGACTTCCTAATAAGGAAACTAATCCTTTAACAATTAACTTTCTCCAATCTGAAAGTGGCAAACCTTGTAACAATGTAGGATTCCGTCGATCCTTCAACACGATATCCACAGTGAGGAGTATACAGCTAACAATAAGAATTAGCGGCAGATAAGAGTTTAGCAGGCGTTGCAATGTTTGTAACGCTGTCCTTTCTTCGAAAACATTTACAGATAAATTAGATTTCCCTTCTGTATATGCTTTGTAACGACTTGCAGAATATAAATACGCATAGTGTCCGTCCATCGTTGCATAAATATTTCCAAACGTATAGTAACCCGGATTGTAGTATAGGACACCCATTGCATTGGGAAAAGTCAACTTATCAGCGTACGTATACCACTTAGATGTAGCCTCAGCATACTCTTTCAGGTTGTGCTGTTTGATAGCTTCTAATCTTTCTCCTTCATATTCATTCCATTCTTGAAATATTGAAACCGCAAAACTCGATAAATAGTGCGTCCCTTCATCAATCACAACATTATTTAGAAATGCTTCCCTCGTTAGATACCGTGCCTCAATTTCACTTACATCTACTCTTTCAATTGGGTTATATGTTGGAGCTATTTTTAGTGCAAAATCACACGAGAAGAAAAGTAAAATGACATAAATTGCAATATTTTTTCTATTGCTAATAAATTGTAAAAATTCAAACTTAAAATACGCCCACATGATCTCATCCCCTATACCCTTTTTAGTTTTCCAGTAGTCAAGAATAGCTTTACAGCAATTACCATTATGGCAATACTCATCCAGATATAAAGAAGTCCATATGTGCTATTTAAGATAACTGGGTTTTCAAGATCGAGCGTCTGCCCATTCAATATATTAGGAAAGTTCAAATAGTTAAATGGATTATATGGAACAAGATTCATCATATTTGGAAATAACATAGGGAAAATAAACAATAACAATTCTAAAAATAGCGTCAAATACATATTCTTCAATAAAACATTTAAAATTACTGATAATAGAATTGCAAAAATGGCAATGCTAATCATATAAAGTATAGATAAACCTATGTATTTGTATATTGGATAAGCTTCAAAAATACCATTAAAGATGGCAATAGGATAAGAAGGATTTCCTAATCCCTTAAAATAAACCAATGGCAGGCTACAAACAAATAACTCTAGAAGAAATACACCTACTATGAGCATCGATGAAGTACATTTAGCTACAACGTATTTATCAAAAGCTATAGGATAACCCTTAATCAGAGATGTATGTTGGAATTCTTCTATCATGATTCCACATGAATAAATACACATGAAAATAAACCAAACCGAACCTAACACACCAAATAGGTAAGCGAGAAATTGAAAGAAAGATAATGAATCAATAGTTAGTAAAATCCCTGTTTCCTTCATATATTGATAAAATACACTACCCAATTGATTTTCTACTTTCGAAGGTAGATAAATCGCGACATCATCAAACCCCTCCATATCAAATGACTGAGCTCTTAAATTTGCAAGGTCTATTGCTGTATCCAAAAACAATTCTGGTAGATTCATTGTTAGTGCCATACGTTGCTTAGCTACAAATTGTTGCTGAAGTACTAAGTTCTTATACAAGTCACTACCATTCCCACTATCAGTAGCATCTACATTTTGAAATCTATTCAAAGCTGAAGAAAGCGATTGATATTCACCCGATTTTTCTATGACTGAGTTTCCTAAATCCTCAGTTTTCACAAATAAAACTAAGCCAAAAACAAATAATGCAACGATAATACAAGCAAAAATATTTTTTTTATTTGATTTCTCTAGGATTAAAAAAGTCCTTAACATCTTCCACATAAGCATCCCCCAAATAAATTATTGTAAAAAACAATTTATTTTAATCTCTGTATTAAATACGAACATAATAATTAGTACTAAAATTTTTATATTTAGTAGTATCGAAATATTATATTTTCAAAAGTCAATCAACATACCAAAACTGTAGATATGAAATATACCAACAGTTTTTACTGTGTGTGGACTAGACATGGTAAGTTGAGAATTAACCACGCAGTATTATCGGTATGTAATGATTATTATTTTGAATATTCGATAGCATCACCAATTTTTAAAACCACTCAAATATATTATTAGAACTAAACACCCATCCTCTAGGCGCATTTAGGACGGTGAAGTTGAAAAGATTTTCTAAACTCCGCTATTCTTTGCTGTGTCTATTCTATTCTATTCTTTTCGCTAAATTCCTCCTAAATTTTTGAAATTAAGAATTTTAAATAACTGTTTTTTAAGCATTGTGTTTACTTTTTTCATCATTTCTATATCCCCTTGTGTTTCTAATACAAACTTACGCATTCCTTATGGAACTAACCTGCACCGTTTGTTTAAGTATATTTATCCATAAGCTATTATCTGGTTTAGTTAAATAAAAAAACCTTAGAAAAATAATCTAAGGCAAAAACATTGCAACTTTATTTAAGAGTTTTAAGTTCTGTAGCTTTAGGTGAATTTGGGTGCTTTTTTATTATTGGGTAGATATTTTTTTGTTTTTTCGGGCAAAGTATAGAAGAAGTAATTGAAATAATAAAATAAAAACGAAAACAACTCCCAATACAATTAATGCTACTATTCTTAATTCCGGTGTTTGTTCTACGCCAGAACCATCTACTTTTCTAACCCCAATAAATATTGCTGTAGCAGCAAATAACACTAACCAAAATAGACTAGTTATCCACCACAATTTCATCATATTAACACTCCCTTTATTTACTAAAAAAACATCATATTGTATATTATAACAAAAAAATTTTGCGTTAATATGGATAAATTATTTTTGTTAAATAAAAAAACTCAATGGATATAAGAGTTGTTAATGCTGATATAAAAGATTTCAATGCTGTTAATATCATTGTTAAAGAATGACAGGATGAACATTCCAAAGCGTTACCACCTATTTTCAAGCAGTAGATCAAGTTATTCCACAAAGTTATTTTTACGAATTATTAGAAGGGGCTAATAGTGAAATCTTAGTAGCAAAATAGAAGAAGAAGTGGTGGGTTATGCTGTAATAGAAATAATTGAGTCTCCCCATTTGATTTCATGACACCAAGAAAATATGCTTACATAATGATCTTTTAGGAAATGCCAAAAAGCTCAAGAACGTATCAAAGTTCTTGAGCCTTTTTTATTTGAGCAATTATTTGTATAAGCTAATTATAAAGATTGATCAAACTTTGTATCTATCTAATACCAACTCTACAAATTATACCCCTTTTAAAACAACCTCTTACTAAGCTTTAGAAATATCAATAAATCCTTCTCCGAACACATCACGAACATCGTGTATAGCGATGAAAGCACTCGGATCAGTAGATTGAACAATCCGTTTCAACTTTATAACTTCTTGCTTACTAATAACAATATAAAGAATTTCCTTAGGGGTTTTTGTGTAATAACCATGACCTGAGTATACGGTTACCCCTCTGTCCATTAATGTAGTCACCTGTTTGGCAATGTCATTCGGTTTATCAGAAATAATCGTAATGGCCTTCTTCGGATTCAAGCCTTCGATTACAAATTCCATTACTTTCGTGCCTACATATAGCATAATAATTGTCAACATCAGCTTTTCCGCACCAATGATAAAATAAGATGAAAAAGCAACTATTAAATCAAAAAACAATAGACCATAGCTGATGCTCCATCCTAAATACTTTTGTGTTATCCTTGCTAAGATTGTAGTACCTGCTGTTGTTCCCCCAACCCGAATGATTAGGCCAATCCCGCACCCTACAAATATTCCTCCAAAAATGGCATTTACCATCAATTCATTAGAAGCAATATCCCAGCTTTCTGTCAGATGAAGAAAAAGCGAGTTCGAAACTACAGCAATAATCGTATAAATCGTTGTTATTTTATTCAAAAATTTATAACCGACTATTAACAAAAATGCATTCAGAATTAAGTTGACTAAACCTGGTGACCACTCAAATAAATAATAGGTAATAATCGTGATACCAGTTACTCCTCCTTCACCAAGCTCGTTCGGAATAACAAATAAATTAACACCTAACGCAAAAATAAACGCACCAATAATGATAAAAATAATGTCTGTGGTTCTTTTTTTCATATACTACCTCACTGCTTATAGAAATATTTACTAAGAACAAACTCTCACCATTATATCGTGGATCATTTAAATCGAACAGTAGTCTTTTATTTATTTTAATACAGGATTTTAATCAAACTTTATTATAAATCTACACAATAGAAGACGGAGTATCTTTTATATGCAATTCAGCACCTCCATTACTGAAGTCATGATGCCTACAAAACAACTTATTAATGTTTCGTTGTGCTTCTTTGTATCGGAAGCGGTATTGCCAGCAACTATGTAAGGTTCAATAACTTCCCTCGCCCAACTTATAAATGTTTTCTTCCAAGTAGTACCCCAACCAGCATACGAGTTAGCCCCTCATTACATATAAATCGGCTTTATAATTCAAAGAAATTTTTTCTACTTCTAATAAATTATTAGTAGGAATCCCACTTTTTTAGACAAGCATTCTAAATACATATAAAACGCCAATGATTATTTCCCCATTTAATTCGTTATTTTTTTATAGCTTTTGATTTTTTTATTCCCTGGTAATTCGTATTTTCCCCCTTGATCTTGCAACCTTGCATAATTTTTTTCGACTCCTCTGATGTCATTTTCACTTTATATCCCATCGACTATAGCTCCGTTTTTAATATAGTATGCCCAATTATGAAAATTTTAATCGCTTTCAGCCTACTCCCCTACCGGTTTTCATACACTTTTATATCCAGAACAAAATGATTGTATCCAAGAGTAAAGTTAGGAAGTGAAATAAGGAAAAATGGAGAGAGAAGCCGGGCGAGTGATAAAAGAGCCAGAAAAAAAGACAGGAAAAAGAACGAGGTCAAATCGTAAGATTGATATAAATGTATATTTATAATAAAGATTAATCAAATTAATACTAATAGCCTTGATAAACAAGCAAAAAGAAAGAGCATGTTTTTTAAAAAAGATTAATCAAAACACGCTCTTAATATATTTTATTGAATCATTCTTTTATAAAAAAGTTTGATTATTTCTATGATATCTCCCATGGCTTTTGGGACCGCTACTCTAATCCTTTAACTGATAGAAAACCTGTTCAATTTTGCCTCAGTACCAAGCATGACAGTATTAAGCTCATTCCCTCGGCTATCTTGTCCCCTTCTGAAATAGAGACTGCGTAAAAAATTCTTGCTGTTCACGCGAGCAATCACCTGACTGCGACTTCTCGGCAAATTGCAGCATTGCGCTAAGCCGTTAATCCAATCAGCGATTTCTTGATGTGGAACTAACTCTTTGTCAATCATCGTATCCACGATGTTGACCAACCGCTCATCATCCTCATCGCTAAAAATGTGTCTACCATTATGAAGCATGCCAGAAATAGCGACAAGAACCTCACGCAGCAGTGTGACGCTGCTCTCCTCGCACTGCACCAGCTCGACAAAAACATCCGCACCGTGAGACGCGCTGTGAGCCCAGCCTCCTACTGAAAGGTAACCCCGCAGATCCTTCTCCTCTTTATAATAACGTAGCATTGCATGCATTAATTGCTCAATTTCGGCTAGATTGAAAAACGGATTCTGTCTGTGGCGTTGCACAATCAAAGCGATAGGCAAGGCAGAGAACGTCCTTGTAAAAACTGACTGATCATCCTCGCTGCCAATATTATAGAACAAATGGTTTTCACCAGTCAGAACAGTTAAGAGACTACGCAGCTCCTCTCCACTGAACCTATTCTCTTCCTTAATCCACATATAAAACATCGGATAAATCAGGTTATCCCGTAATTCTGGCTGAGGATCGCCAATATATTGAAGTAACAAAGGTAAGAAATCTTGATGCTGCTCACCTTCGCGTAACTGATACTCATCCTTCTCAATTCTTTGCAAATCCAGCATCAATTTGGTCCTTGTATCGCTCATTTTCCCATCCCTCTCATCATTCGATCTATTCGGTCGATTGTTTTTTCAAATACTCTTAAACCTACGTTGTTATTTTTAAAAATTTTTTGCAATCTTATTTTTACTCCCGATTCATGAGCTGTAATTAACCTTTGACTCTACTTTAAGTCATCAATAAGAATTATTTCCGATAAACACAAACAACTTTACCGTTTTTACTCTTGATTACTTCAGCTTTCGGAATACTATTTCTACCGACCCCACAACCTAAATCTAGGACTTTTACGTTCTCTTTACCATCAAATAAATGTAATAAATCGGTTACCGTTTTTACAGGTTTGTGTAACCAAGAACCTTCTACAAATAATTTATATTTATCATAACAATAATCGTGATATTTCTTCTCTTCATTTCGAATAAATTCAATTCTACTCAATGTTTTCACCCCTTACATCAAATTCTTTATTGAATGAAGAAACACCTTCTTAAACTATCCTGCCCCGTTAGTTCAATAAGAAAAAGGCTTCACTCCTTCTTGAAGTAAAGCACCCATTAGCTTAAAAAGTATAAATGGCGACAAAAAATCCAAATGCTGCAGCAATGATAGAAATTATTGCACTTGTTTTCCGTTTTGCTTTTAGTTCCAAAAACCCCGTAACCAAAGAAGACACACTTAAGAACAACAGCATATATGGCTTCACAATGATGTGATTTAAATGGAGGGAGAAGGAATATTAAAAATATTAAGAATTATCTCATTGGTTATTGCTTTTGCATTAGCAGGTTATAGCCTTATTACTAAAGACTTTGAGTTTATACTCTAATTTTTGGTTATGAAAATCAAATTCTTTCTTCCACTAAACTGCCCCGTTAGTTCAATAAAGAAAAAAGAGCCATACATTTTGAAATTATTAGTACCATCATATTAGCTCCTTTAATTGATACGTTCAACGTACCAAGGGGTCTTATTGTTTATAAACGTTGTTTGAATACGGGCTTATTTTGTTTTGGTATGTAACTACTTTGGAATGATAAAACTTATCTCATATTGGGGTAAGTTTTTTATTGCTATCAACTTTTTCTTCATTTCACACGTCTAGTAGTTGTATACAATTTGAAAATGTTAAAAAGGAGCTTCTTTGGACATGAAAACAAGAAATGCATTTCAACATGAAGAGAAATTTGTCCAGTTTATTCGTGAACAGAAAGAACGTTTTTATTTGCTCGCGTATAACTATACGAAAAATGAACAGGACGCACTTGATGTTGTACAAGACAGTATTCAAAAAGCAATGCTTTCTCTCGATCGACTAGAAAATGTCGAGTATATGAAAAGCTGGTTTTATAAAATCGTCGTACGTACTTCCATTGATTTTTTACGTAAGCATAAACGCTTACATGTGACAGACGATGATACATTGCAATATTTAACACCTGCACAAGAGGATGTCTACGAAGACGTTGATTTAGAGCATGCGTTAGACGAGTTACCTCAAATGTATCGTGAAGTTGTCATTTTACACTATTTTGAAGATTTAAAGCTCGCTGATGTAGCCAATATCCTAAACATTAAGTTGAGTACAGCCAAAACTCGCCTTTATAAAGCGTTAAAACTCTTAAAAATTCAATTGCAAGATGTGAAGGGAGAAACAACACATGGATGAAAAATTAGAAGAAATAGAAAAGCAATATAATGAGGTACCCATTCCAAAAGAGCTTGATTTTGTGGTTGAAAACGCACTAGAGCAAGGCAAAAAGAAGAGAAAAAACCGAGCACCACTATGGTTACTTGGATCTGCAGCGGCAGCAATGCTTTTTACAGCTAGTTTAAATGTCAGTCCTGCAATGGCACAAACACTTTCAGAAATTCCTGTTGTTGGCAGCATCGTAAAAGTTTTAACATGGACTGAATATGAAGTTAAAGAAGACACATATGATGCTGACATTAAAGTACCTTCTATTGAAAACTTAGAAAATAAAGATCTTGCCAATACTTTAAATGAAAAATACCGTTCAGAAGGTAAGGCTCTTTATGATGACTTTATTTCTGAGGTTGATTATGTAAAGGAAATTGGAGGCGGTCATGCAGGGATTGATAGTGGTTATGAAATCAAAACAGTTACTGACCAAATCTTATCAATTGGCCGTTATACCGCCAATACAGTTGGATCATCTTCTACAACTATGCACTACGATACAATTGATAAACAAAATGAAATTTTAATTACACTACCGATGCTATTTAAAGACGATAGTTATATTAAAACGATCAGTGAAAACATTATTGAACAAATGCGTGAACAAGCTGCATCCGACCCAGATAAAACGTACTGGGTAAAAGGAGGAGGTCACCCTGATGAAGAAGTTATAGATGAATTTACAACTATTAAAGCTAATCAACAATTCTATATTTCAGATAAAGGTAAACTTGTTATTTCCTTCGATAAATACGAAGTAGCACAAGGCTATATGGGTATAGTAGAATTCGAAATCCCAACCGGTGTCCTAAAAAATGATCTTGTAAGTTCTAAATATATTCATTAATCATTTTGTTAAAAAGTATTGTTCCAAAATACGAGGTATTTGACGATTAAATTGTCAAATACCTCGCTTTTTTATGTATGAAATACTTCTTTGATTCTTCTTTTAAGAAGAGTATGATTATTTTAAATCTCCTTCTTCAACTAAACTGCCCCGTTAGTTTAAGTACATTTCTTCACAATCTTTATAGTGATATTAACATAAATATCCAACAAAAAAATCATCTCTCCTCCAAAAATCTAAAGAGGTGAGATGATTTTAATCAAACTTTATTACAAATAATCAAACTTTTTTATAAAGCAACAATTCATCCTTATAATAACAATTTCCTACTCAACCGTAACTGATTTAGCCAAGTTACGTGGTTTATCTACATCGCAACCGCGGTATAGTGCTGCATAGTAGCTTATAAGCTGTAATGGTACTACTGACATAAGTGGTGTTAGTAATGGGTGTACTTGTGGCAGGACAATAGCGTCGCCATCTTGTTCCATACCTTCCATAGAGATGATACATGGATTTGCACCACGTGCTGTGACTTCTTTAACATTCCCTCGGATGTTCAGGCTAACTGATTTTTGCGTAACAAGTGCTATTACTGGCGTACCTTCTTCAATAAGAGCTATTGTGCCATGTTTTAGTTCTCCTCCAGCAAAACCTTCAGCTTGGATGTAAGAGATTTCTTTTAATTTCAGTGCACCTTCTACACTTACACAATAATCGATATTACGACCGATGAAGAATGCGTTACGTGTTGTTGATAAATAGTCTTTAGATGCTATTTCAAAGACCTCTTTTGAATCGACAATTGACTGAATTGCATTCGCCACGATAGCTAACTCTTTTTTCAGGTCGAAGTTTACTTCAATTCTTTGAGATTTTGCTTCTACATAAGCTGCAATTGCTAATACCGCTACTTGGGCTACATATGCTTTAGTAGAGGCTACAGCGATTTCTGGACCTGCATGTAAGAGCATTGTGTAATCTGCTTCGCGTGACAGTGTTGAACCAGGTACGTTTGTAATTGTTAACGTTGGGTAACCAAGCTCTTTAATTTTCACTAATACTTGGCGGCTATCTGCTGTTTCACCAGATTGTGTTATGAAAATAAAGAGAGGTTTTTCAGATAGTAGTGGCATATTGTAGCCAAATTCGCTTGAGATATGCACTTCAACTGGAATACGTGCGATTTTCTCGAAGTATTCTTTACCTACTAAACCAGCGTGATAACTTGTGCCAGCTGCAATAATATATAAGCGATCTGCTTCGTGCAATGCTTCTGCAATTGCAGGGTCGATAGCCAGTTCACCTTGTTCATTTTCATAAGCTTGAATGATTTTGCGAACAACACTTGGTTGTTCATCGATTTCTTTCAACATGTAGTGAGGATATGTGCCTTTTTCAATGTCACTCATATCTAACTCAGCTGTATATGGAGACCGTTCTATTACTGTGCCATCTAGGTTTTTAATCGTCATCGCTTCTTTTCGTACGATTACGATTTCTTTGTCATGGAGTTCTACAAATTGATCTGTTACTTGTAGCATTGCCATAGCATCAGATGCCACGACGTTAAAACCTTCACCCACACCTACTAGTAACGGACTTTTATTTTTAGCGACGAAGATTGTTTCTTCTTCAGCTGCATCAAGTAAAGCAATAGCATATGAACCGTGTAGTAAAGCTAATGTATGACGGAATGCTTCTTCTGTAGTCATTCCATCAATCACAAACTTTTCAACTAACTGCACAATAACCTCTGTATCTGTATCGGATTTCATGTCCACGCCTTGTAAAAATTCTTCTTGCAATAAATGATAATTTTCAATAACACCATTATGCACAAGTGTAAATCTACCTGATGCACTTTGATGTGGATGCGCATTTAGTTGGTTTGGCACGCCATGAGTTGCCCAGCGTGTATGACCAATTCCTGTGTTAGCTAGAACGTCTTCTTCTACTACTGCACGTAAATCAGCGATACGTCCTTTTTCTTTAAAGACTGTAATCCCTGCTTCATTACGAAGTGCAATTCCTGAAGAGTCGTATCCACGGTATTCTAATTTTTCAAGGCCTTTTAAAAGGATTTCTTTCGCATCCATAAAGCCGATATATCCAACAATTCCACACATATTAAATTCCTCCGAAGTTTGCAAAATTAGCCGCAAGAAAGTATACCTCGTCTTCCTAAGAAGTCGGGGAAACATTCTTATGCTGCTGTGTCTTTGCCATTTTGCTTCTTTGTCCGTTCGATTACTCAAACGTTTTATAAGCAAAATTTCGATCGGGCAATGGCGATCGGGAGGCATCCGCCGAAACTTTCGATACTCCTCCACCTCGTCTGCTGAAGATCTATGTCGTCCAATTTCTTCAGCGCTGGCGCTATAATTGTTTTCCTTTGTTTTATGCGCTACTTTTGATTTCTCCTTCTGCGCAGCTACTATTTTAGTATAAAGATTAATTCTCTATACAGCAGCACCTTCATCATACTTAAATCACTATTCATAGTCAATCAGAAACATGCTTTGAAAAGGTTTACAAGGAAAAATAATATTTCCCACTATATTATACGTTCAAATTGCACCTTTTGTTCCCCACTTTCATAAAATCAACCGTTAATGTGTATACATTAACGGTTAGTTCATTATTATTTATCTAATAATTTTAGTAATTCTCTATTAAATGCTGGTATGTCATCGGGTGTACGACTTGTTACCAATTGATTTTGGCATACGAATACTTCCTCATCTTTATAAATCGCTCCCGCATTTTCCATATCTACACGAATAGATTTATAGCCAGTTGCCCCACGGCCATCTAAAGTCTTCGCGGATATCAATAATTGTGGACCATGACATATTGCAAATACAGGCTTTCTTGCATCCATAAATGCTTTTGTAAAATTGACAAATCGATCATCAGCTCTTAGTAAATCCGGTGAAAATCCACCTGGAATAAATAATGCATCAAAATCTTCTGGTTCCACATTATCAATGGCGTAATCAATTTTCACCTTTTCACCATGCTTACCTTCTACTTGATTGCCTACTTCATTTTCAATTGTAAATACTTCATGTCCAGCGTCTCTCATAGCTTTTGCAGGATCCGTAAATTCCACATCTTCAAACATATTCGTTATGACTGTTGCTACTTTTGCCATTTCCAATCACTCCTAAGTTGTTTGTTGAATAAGGGTACATTATCAACCCTACACTAAAACTATTCCACATTTGAAGTAAATTAAACATTAACATTTAATTTCAACGTAGGCTGGTGATTAGTACTACTATTTCTACGAAAAATAGCATTATACATTACTCCATTGATAAACTTCGAGTTATGAGATTAAGAAGTTAGTTAAATTAATATGATTTAAAATACAAAAAGGGCAAGCATCTCGAAATATGCTTGCCCTTTTTCTTCTATTATTCAGTTAATCCCATTTCCTCTTTTACAACGGCTGCAATTCGTTCTGCATAAGCTTCACAATTCTCAGTTGTCGATGCTTCGACCATTACACGAACTAATGGTTCAGTTCCTGATGGTCTAACAAGAATACGACCATTACCATTCATCTCTTGCTCTACCTCAGTAATTACTGCCGCTACTTGTGCATTTTTTGTAACAGCGTATTTATCTGTTACACGAATATTAATTAGCTTTTGAGGGAAAATCGTCATCTCAGCTGCTAGCTCAGATAATGTTTTACCTGTTAATTTCATCGCATTAACAAGTTGTAAACCTGTTAGTAAGCCATCACCTGTTGTGTTGTAATCAAGGAAAACAATATGCCCTGATTGCTCTCCGCCTAAGTTGTAATCGCCTTCGCGCATAGCTTCTACAACATAACGGTCACCTACTGCAGTTTGAATACTTTGCATACCATGTTCTTCTAGACCTTTATAGAAACCCATGTTACTCATAACCGTAGATACAACTGTATCTTTGTTTAAACGTCCTTTTTCTTGGAAGTGTTTAGCGCAAATATACATGATTTGATCTCCGTCAACGATATTACCCTTTTCATCGACAGCGATTAATCTGTCACCATCACCATCAAATGCAAGTCCAACATCTGCGCCTTTTTCAACTACCATTTTAGCTAGGTCTTCAGGATGTGTAGAACCTACACTCTCGTTAATGTTTAAGCCGTTTGGTGAAGCACCCATCGTTGATAAATCTGCTTCTAAGTCTGCAAATAGGTGTGCTGCGAGTGAAGATGTTGCACCATGTGCGCAATCTAATGCAATATGGATACCCGTAAACTCTTCTTCTACTGTCTGTTTCAGGTATTGAATGTACTTTTGACCGCCTTCTAAATAGTCACTTAATGATCCTAAGTCACCACCTGTTGGGCGAGGTAGATCATCTTGTTCTTGGTCTAATAAAGCTTCAATTTCTGCTTCTTGTTCATCAGTAAGTTTAAAACCATCGGGACCGAAGAATTTAATACCATTATCTGCGACTGGGTTATGAGATGCTGATATCATAACTCCTGCTTGACCACTCATAACACGTGTTAAATAAGCCACTCCTGGTGTGCTAATGACGCCTAGGCGCATTACCTCTGCTCCTACTGACAGCAAACCGGCTACAAGTGCTCCTTCAAGCATTTGTCCAGATATACGTGTATCACGACCAATTAATACTTTTGGACGTCCTGTGGCTTCTTTCGTTAAAACGTATCCACCGAAGCGACCGAGTTTAAATGCTAACTCAGGCGTCAGCTCACTATTGGCGACTCCGCGGACGCCGTCTGTACCGAAATATTTACCCATTTTGTTCTCTCCTTCAAAACTATCTACGATCCTTCAATCAAATTCGTTTAAGATATTCGTTCTATTCGAAGATTAGCGATGTTATTAGAAAGTGACCAGGTAAGATCCCTTGGTCCATCAACTTGAATAGATAGCTTATGATTTCCAATGTGTTTATCTGCTGCTTCAATATATATATCGAAATCATCGATATCTAGATTTGCTAAATCCTTTTCATCACCTTTAACAGTTAATGTAACTAAACCATTCTTTGGTGTGATAAAGTCGCTACTATAGTCCTCATCTAGGTTTCGAACGTCAACAGCTACATTCTTAAATTCTTTCGAGCTTATAATTGATGAAGTTTCTTTCTCGTCAGTCTCTTGTTCTTCGTCTTTAATTACTTCTTCATCAGTATTCGATTCGTTTTTCTCAACTACAGCTTGGACTTTTATGCTGTCTTCAGACAGCCGTGAAATGCCCTCTGGCTTATCAATATCAATATTAAAGATACCAGATTTTTTGATTTTAGATACATCTACATCAACATTAAGTTGTTCCATATTTTCAAGAGCAGCTTTTGATCCGAATAAAGTCATCTTGCTCGTTATGGGCGTCAATGACTTTATCGTGATATCTTTACCTGGCGTCCCTTTTTGATTTAAGACGACAGGTACTTCCTTAGTATACTCTCCAATGTCAACATTCACTTTAATCTTCCCTGGCTTCACTTGGACATCTAATTTGTTCATTTCACGATCAAGTATTTTTACATTTGCTTCCTGTTCAAAGGAACTCTTCAGTCCTTGCTCACCAGTAACTGTCGCTTTTACATAGCTTATGCTATCTACTGCACTTTTAGCGCCAGTAACTGTTACCGTATTAGGATTCGCTGTCATACTTTTCACGTAATAGTCTTCTGCCAGTAGTCTTTCATTAATTTCCGGATCGATTTTAAATGTTCTTGTTACCCTTTCTTCAATTGAAATATCAATTGTTGATGGGTCCATTTGTACTGATAATTTATCAGAAAAATTTTCATGTTGAATCGTTACTTTATGTTCCCCAATTGTTTGCTTACGTAAATCTACGAATACAGTATAATCACTCACTGCTTTCGTTTGTAAGACGATGGCCATTGGACCCTTGATCGTAACATCTACGGTTTTTGGAACTCCTGTAACGATTAAACTCTCATCATCATAGTAAACCTGTACGGGTACATTATGAAGCACGTCCGCTTGTGTCCCTGATGAAAAGCCATCAGAACTATCTTTTTCTTTTGGCTGAACCGTAAAAAATAGGAGCATAGCTAATGTTAGGGCTGTAATTCTTAAAAACCAGGGGCTTTCAATCAATTTATCCATCATTTTTTATTCCCCCTCCAGCTCCACTTAGAGGTATTTGTTGCTTCTAGCTCGGGGCCAAACCACGCTTTACGTAAACGCGCTTCAAATTCTTCAATTGAAAGGTCACGGTGTAAATCTCCATTAACCGTTAAACTAATTGCTCCCGTTTCTTCTGATACAATAATTGTTATGGCATCAGTCACTTCACTAATACCTATAGCGGCTCTATGACGTGTACCTAGTTCTTTCGAGATAAATGGACTTTCTGATAATGGTAAATAACAAGCTGCAGCTGCAATTTTGTTCTTTTGAACGATTACTGCTCCATCATGTAATGGTGTATTAGGTATGAAGATATTAATTAGTAATTCAGACGAAATTTCAGAGAACATCGGAATCCCTGTTTCTACATAATCATTCAAACCTGTTTCGCGTTCGATAGAAACAAGCGCTCCAATACGTCGCTTCGCCATGTAACTAACGGATTTTGACATCGCGCTTACTAAGCGTGTACGCTCTTCATCTTCTTGTAAATTACTACGAGCAAATAGCTTACCACGACCAAGTTGTTCTAGTGCTCGACGTAACTCTGGTTGGAATATGATAATAATAGCGAGGAAACCAAAATTGATAACCTGTTGCATCATCCATCCCAGTGTATTAAGGCCTGCATATACAGTAATAATACGAATAATAATGATGACGAATATTCCCTTTAATAATTGGACAGCTTTTGTTCCTCTTATTAAGGTTAAAATTTTATAAATAACAAACCATACTAAAAGAATGTCCAGAATGTTCATCAACATTCTAATCCATACATTGTCGGTAAATTGTGTAATTTCATTAATAAAAGACATGTGGATCCCCCACTTTTCTAGCGAGTGCATATGTGTTCAGTATAGCACAACTCTTACTTTACTTGCTTAGATGAAACAGAAAAGTCTACCTCAAACAGTAGACTTTTTCATTTGTTTTATTCGTTTTTCCCTAAAAATGAAAGTATTTCTTTTCCACCATTTTTAATTTTATACCAAAGCCATTCAAATGCTTGATTAATCTCATCTATTTGACCTGTGACATTTGCTGTTGAAGCCATATATTGACCATTAATCACTGTGATATTACCATCTACCGAACCTTTTACAAGGATATCCCCATTCTTGACTACGATATCACCTGTCACAGTCTTCCCTTCAGGTACGATGACTGTTTGCCCCTCTACAACTAAGTTTGGCTGTTTGGTCACTGAAAATTCCTTATTATCATTAAAGCCTGTAAGAAGCGAGGCACTCATTAAGATACAAAACATTGCTGCTGCAACAAATATAGGATGGCGACGTAGCCATCTTTGGACACCGGCTCCTGATCTTCCTTTAGGTAGACGAACCATAACGTTTTGCTTGAAATCCAGAGGTACTGAAACGACGGCAGCACTTTTGACAAAGGCAATTGTGCTATTTAGCTCCTGCATATGTTGTCGACAGTTATCACAGCTTTGCAAATGTGCTTTTAGCTCGATTTCATGTTCACGACTAATATCACCATCTAAATATTCATGCATGTATTCACCAATATGTTTTGGACACGCATTCATAGTGAAATCCCTCCTACAGATTGCCTAATTGCTTTCTCAGAGCTTCACGCCCTCTGTGAATTCGAGTTTTGACTGTCCCAAGTGGCATATCTAAAATCTCGCTAATCTCCTGCAATGGCAATTCCTCTATATACTTTAAGACAATGACTGTTCGATATTTGTCTGGCAACTGGCTAATTTCATATTGAATTCGCTCCTGCAGCTCCATTCTTTCTACTTCTTCCTCAGGCAGCCTATCTGATGAGGAAATTTGAGAATACATATCTAGACCGTCCGTTCCAGCAACTTGTGCATCTAAGTAATAGTCCGGTTTCTTCTTCCTTATACGGTCTATACATAAATTCGTCGCTATACGGTACAGCCAAGTCGAAAATTTTCGATTCAAATCAAAAGTATGAAGATTAATATACGCACGGACAAATGCCTCCTGCGCTATATCTTCCGCTTCATGTTGATTGCCAAGCATGCGATAACAAACTTGGTACAGCTTTTGCTGGTAGAGGCTCACAATATCAGAATACGCACTTTGATCGCCTTTCAGCACTTGTTTTATTCTCTTGTTGATTAATGCGTCCATTGTGATTTCCCTCCGCCCATGCGGCTGTTATTCTATATACGAGTCGCCCATAATGTAAGTTTCATTTTTTTGAAAAAAATTTTTTAAAGCTCTAAAAAATCTTTCTTCCATAATTATAACAAATATGTAAGTAAAAATGATTCAAATTCATAAGAAACTCTTCTTTTCAGGACTTAATTACTTGCCAATAAGTTCCCATTTCAAAAAAACCTAAACTTTTCAGCAATTATAAAAGGACGGGCATGCCCGTCCTTTTACATTACATTAATTTTTCACCGAATAACGATCCCATTAAAGCAACTGCTACATCTGCTGTTTTATTTTTTTCATCTAGGATTGGATTTACTTCTACAAATTCAGCTGAGGTAATCATTTCTGATTCATATAACATCTCCATCGCTAAATGGCTTTCACGATATGTAATACCTCCTGGAACAGGCGTCCCAACTCCTGGCGTGTAAAGCGGGTCTATTCCATCTAGATCCAGTGACAAATGCAATCCATCTACATTTTTCCCTCTCAAATAAATAATTGCATCTTGAATAACTTTAGTCATTCCCACTCTATCAATTTCATGCATGGTGTACACTTTAATTCCTTTTTCTTTTATTAATTCACGTTCCCCTGGATCCACCGAGCGAGCACCTATAATTACAATATTCTCAGGTTTCACTTTTGGAGCATAATCACGAATGTTTACCAGCTTTTCATGACCAAGTCCAATACTTACAGCTAGTGGCATACCATGAATATTACCAGATGGTGAAGTATCACCTGTATTCAAATCTGCATGTGCATCATACCAAATAACTCCTAAATTCTCATAATGGTCTGATAAACCTGCAAGTGTGCCTATTGCAATACTATGATCTCCACCAAGCACAAGCGGAAAATGATTTTGTAAAACGACATCATGTACCTTATTTGCAAGCTTTGTACTGGCTTCAGTTACAGCTGATAAATTTCGTAAGTTTGTATCAGCTGATACCTCACGCTCAGATATCCCAATCTCAATATCACCCTCGTCTATCACTTCATAGCCCATTGCTTCTAATCTTTCTACAGCGCCCGCATATCGGATCGCACTTGGTCCCATATCAACCCCACGACGTGTTTGACCAAGATCCATTGGTACACCTATTAATGAAACATTTAATTTATGCATTATTTTATTCCCCCTTTGTGTATTACCTATATTGTAAATGCTAGAATCATGTTGGCTCAACCCCACAAAATTCTGAATATTTATACAAAATATTAAACACTTAAATAGAGAACAAAGTTGCAACAAAAGTAAGTACTACACTATTGTTCAAATTGAATTTATCAGTAGTTATACAAAGTTACGCACTCTATTAAAAATACCCCTTGAAAAGTATAGGGGATCCCTTATTTTTTTACACTACTAACCACAAAAAAACCTCTCTCTACAAAGTGTAGAAAGAGGTTGAAATTTTATATGAAAGTGAGCCATGTAGGATTCGAACCTACGACCCTCTGATTAAAAGTCAGATGCTCTACCAACTGAGCTAATGGCTCATAAA
>NZ_MSPW01000006.1 GCF_001955655.1 Viridibacillus arenosi
AGATATAATAATAATATTATGGCGGTTGTGGCGAAGTGGTTAACGCACCTGATTGTGGTTCAGGCATTCGTGGGTTCGATTCCCATCAGTCGCCCCATATTATTGGGGTATAGCCAAGCGGTAAGGCAACGGATTTTGATTCCGTCATGCCCTGGTTCGAATCCAGGTACCCCAGTTAAATTTGCGGAAGTAGTTCAGTGGTAGAACACCACCTTGCCAAGGTGGGGGTCGCGAGTTCGAACCTCGTCTTCCGCTCCATTTTCTATTTACGGCGGCATAGCCAAGTGGTAAGGCACAGGTCTGCAACACCTCTACCACCGGTTCAAATCCGGTTGCCGCCTCCAATTATTTTTAAAATAACTACATATAATCTATAATAATATTATGCCGGTGTGGCGGAATTGGCAGACGCGCACGACTCAAAATCGTGTTCTTTCGAGAGTGTCGGTTCGACCCCGACCACCGGTATCCTAAATAAGCAAGTATATCAAGGGTTCTCATCTAATGAGGGCTCTTTTTTGTTGTCAAAATTTCTTTCATTAAGGGAAGAACCCTGATGGAATTTAAGGTGCAAAATATTCTAGAACCACAGTCGTTCAATGTTAGCTATGAAGGTGCTGGCTTTCTAAATTAGATATTGCAAACTTGGTAGAGGAATTATCTATAATTGAGATTGATGAGGGGTTTGAGTAGGTATCTGCAAATTTTAAAGAAGAGGGTAAAGTACTAAAAGAGAGGAGGGAAATTTCCCTCCTCTTTTTTATTATTAGTAATTATAGAAACAAAATTTGGATTTATTTATTTTCATTCTGAAGAAACACATAAAAATTTAACAGGTGTACTTGTGAGATTCAACCAATAATGTGGACTACTAGAGTCGATGATAATGGAGTCATGTTCGTTTAAATGATATTCTTCATCATTTATTTGTACAGTCAGTATGCCGTCTAAAACATACAGAAATTCTTTTCCGTGATGAGTAAATTGATTCCCCTTGTTTTCTCCGGGATTTAGAATTATAAAAAGTGGGTTAAAGCCAAGTCCTGTATGATTGCCGGACAAGTCCTTGTAAATGAATTGGTTGACGGTCAAATCCGCACTGCTATTAATTCCACGAATGACAGTTGGCTGCTTTTGTTTTGTTTCTGTGCTGAAAAAGTAACTAGGATTTACTTGAAGTACTTCAGATATTTTCTTAAGCGATTCTAGTGTTAGAGATGATTTCATACGCTCAACTTGTGATAAAAAACTGATGGATAGATCAGTCTTGTCTGCAATTTCCTTAAGGGTCAATTTTCTTTCTTTTCGTAGGCTTTTAATTTTATCTCCAATTGTTTTGTCCATAACAATACCTCATCTCAATTTATGTAAAGTATACATCATTATATATTTTAAAAAATAAAGTTGACAGAATATTACCTCTAATCTAATATTAGGTTATTATAATTTAAGTAATACTTCAAATATATTGAACTTTCACTTAAATTATAAAACATATGTTAATAAATAACTAGAGTCTCTTTTTATAAGTCATTTTGAAATAGTATTTTAAAAATTGGATTGGAGAGATTTAAATGATCATTAAAAAAGTATATACAACAGTTGATGTACATGTTGCAGGCGAACCATTACGAATTATAACGGATGGGCTACCCGAGATAAAAGGTGATACTCAATTGGAAAGACGTGCTTACTGCATGGAACATCTTGATTACATAAGAGAAGTACTGATGCTTGAACCAAGGGGGCATCACGGTATGTATGGATGTATTATTACGCCCCCTGCGAGCCCTCATGCAGATTTTGGAGTACTGTTTATGCACAATGAAGGTTGGAGCACGATGTGTGGACATGGAATTGTTGGTGTAATCACGATGGGGATAGAAACAGGTCGTTTCATCGTGACAGAAGAAAATCAGAAATTTATCATCGATAGTCCTGCAGGTGAAATAGTAGCCTATGCAAAATGCAATGGTTCTATTGTAGAAGCGGTTTCTTTTGAAAATGTTCCGTCATTTGTATTGGAAAAGGATATGCCTGTAAGTATTGATGGTTATGAATTCAATGTTGATATCTCATTTGGAGGTGCTTTCTACGCAGTTGTTAAAAGCAAAGAGATGAGTTTGAAAGTAAAT
Source organism: Viridibacillus arenosi (assembly GCF_001955655.1). Taxonomy (GTDB): domain Bacteria; phylum Bacillota; class Bacilli; order Bacillales_A; family Planococcaceae; genus Viridibacillus; species Viridibacillus arenosi. The sequence continues at coordinate 2,136 of NZ_MSPW01000006.1, forward strand.
ACCAAAGATTTACCTGCAATTCAAAAATGGGGAACGAAAATCAAACGATATATCGAAGATAAAATAGATGTAGTTCATCCACTTGAAAGTGGCCTTCGTGGCATTTATGGTGTTATTTTCTCAGATGATCCAGTAGGAGAGAATGCAAATTTGCGTAATGTTACAATTTTTGCTGATGAACAAATCGACCGTTCACCTTGTGGTACAGGTACGTGCGCAAGACTGGCAAGCCTTTATGCACATGGTGAATTGGAAGATAAGGGAAGCTTTGTTCACGAAAGCATCACAGATGGCCAATTCATTGGTGAGATATTATCGATTAGCAATGTAGCGGGGTATGAAGCGGTTATTCCAAAAGTTACAGGAGAAGCTTTCCTGACAGGTTTCCACCAATTTTTAGTTGATCCACGCGACACTTTGCCAAGAGGATTCTTATTGGAAGAGATTTGATAGTTTCGTAGCTTTAAAGAAAGAAGGGGTGGTGCAAAAAGAAGAATAATTTTATTCAATTAACTATTTATGTTGCTGTATCATCACTTATTGATACTGGAAACATAGTAAATAATATTGAGGATGATTTAACGGGAACCGCAATTGTGCATTCACGTTTTGGTGATGAAATAGAATCTCTTGAAGAAGCTAAGGATGCATCCTTTCCAGAATCAAATATGGTGGTTCAATAATCTCGCAGAGCAACATGTATTTGTTAGGTAGTTCAGTACTGGAGGAAAAGATATGTTGATTTTAAGTGCACGTGAACAAAAGAATTTGATGGATATGAATGAGGTAATGGACTGTGTTGCGCAAGCATTAAATGAGTTTTCCGCCTCGAGAACAGAGACACCAATTCGGTTGTCACTTCCTTTTGGCCTAGCAAATACAGGGCTTGTCATGCCTTCCGTTGCCAAAGAGTTGCAAACAATGGGTGTTAAATATGTAACGGTGGTTCCCGATAATAAGAAAACTGGCAAAACCATTCAGGGTGTTGTTTTATTATCTGATATTGAAACTGGTGAACCGTTAGCTTTGCTTGAAGGCTCTTTTTTAACTCTTATTCGAACAGGTGCTTTATCAGGTGTTGCGACAAAGTATTTTGCACGTGAGAATGCGAAAGTATTAGGTGTTATTGGAACTGGTGAGCAAGCAAAAGGTTTGTGTGAAGCAGTTTTAGCTGCAAGAGATATTGAAGAAATTCATTTATTTAATCGTAGCGATTCAAAAGCAAAAGAGTTTGCTCAATTCTTAGAAGAAAAGTTTAAAGTGAAAGCAGTTCTTTGTGATAATCCTAATGAAGTGGTACGAAAAGCAGATATTCTAGTGACTGCAACGAGCTCGACAATCCCGGTCTTCACCGAAGCATTGAAACCAGGTACGCACGTAAACGCGGTGGGCTCATTCCGTCCAACGATGCAGGAATTACCGTCAAGTGCAATTGCTTCAGCACATAAAGTTATTGTAGAAGCAAAAGACGCAGCTCTGGAAGAAACAGGAGATTTACATGTGCCGATTCAAGAAGGAGTATTTTCTGAAACTGGTATTCATGCAGAGCTTGGAAAAGTGGTAAGTGGGGAGCGGCCAGGTAGAGAAAAGGATGAGGAAATTACCATTTTTAAATCTGTGGGTCTTGCGATTGCGGATATAGTTGTCGCTAAATATTTGTATGATAAGGCCATTGCGAATAAAGCAGGGGTACATGTGGAATTATAAGCAAATTTATAATCGCGAGTAATGAGGAATTTGAGAAGGTTCCTGTAACATTTTAAGAAATAGATGTTTAGAAGAGAGAGGGGAAAGAGTGCTCCTCTTTTTTTGTGCATTTCTACATATAGACCCCCCTAGCAATTTACTAGATGGTAGAAGTTCTGAGGTTAACAGTTCTCAATGGAATTAAAGTATTATATTGTAACTTAATTAAAGTGTACTTCCAGCAGACTTATAATACTTCGTGAATAAGTAAATCAAGGAATGCTTCTTTATTCGCTTTTCATATATAGAGTTTGATAAAGTAGAGATAAGAAACAGAATATATTATTAGGAGTTTTAAGAAATGAAAATACGTCCAAAGAGATTGCAGGTTGGAGATACGGTTGGGATTATTGCACCTGCTAGTCCACCAAATTTTGAGAAGTTAACAAAGTCATTCGCTTTTTTAGAGGAGCTTGGCCTGAAATATGTTATTGGAAAGTCTGTACAACTGCAGAATGGTTATTTGGCAGGAACTGATGAGGAGCGTTTATCTGATTTACACGAAATGATTGAAGATCCTAATATTGCTGCTATTCTCTGTGCTAGTGGTGGGTATGGTGCTGCACGTATTGCAGAACGCATTGATTATCAATTATTAGAGGAGAATCCTAAAATCTTCTGGGGATTTTCAGATATTACGTATTTACATACCGCTTTTGGTTTGTATTCTGATATTGTAACTTTCCATGGTCCAACTTTATCAAGTATGGGGCGAGAAGATGTAGCAGAACGTTCTAAGCATATGTTTAAGCAGTTGTTTGAACCTGCTGAGATTCACTATGAAGAAGATATCTCTATGCTTACAACAGTATCTGGTGGGGCTGTAAGAGGGGAACTAACAGGAGGAAATCTAACACTAATTGTCAGCAGTATTGGTACTAAGTATGAAATCGATACTAAAGGAAAAATATTGCTTATTGAAGATATTGGTTTAGAGCCGGCTCAAATTGATGGTCTTCTCAATCAGTTAAAGCTTTCACGCAAGTTAGATGAAGTAGCAGGTGTTATTATCGGAGAGTTTACGAACGCAGAGCCTAAAGAATACGTAGATTCACTCACAATAGATGAAGTATTTACTCATTATTTTGGCAAGTTAGGTAAACCAGTTGTGAAAGGCTTCAAAATTGGACATTGTGAACCAAATGTAGCAATTCCATTAGGTGTGGATGCTATTTTAGATGCAGATCGTAAGCATTTAGCTATTTTACCGGGTGTTCAGTGATACCTTACAATTAAATAATTTCACAGCTTAAATAATAGTTGGAAATTCAATGCTCTTAGGCATAATTCTTTAATCGTTACCTTATAATACAATAACTTCTTGTTAATAAAATTCGATTTACACAAAAAACATTTACAATATAACTCATCTCTCATAGAGGTGAGTTTTTTTATTTGTTTCTATTAGTATATCCAGTTAATGATTGAATGCAAAAGTAAATACATTATTTTTTAAATAATTGATATTAAAGTAAAAATCTGTTAATGTATTTTTATAATATTATCAGAATATTATAAAAATGATAGGGGTGATAGAGTGAAGTATTTTTTATCAGTAGACATGGAAGGGATTACGGGTTTACCGGATTACACATTTGTATCTCAATCAGAAAATAATTATGAACACTCTAGAAAAATTATGACAGATGAGGCCAATGCAATAATTGGTGCTGCTTTTAAAAGTGGAGCGAAAGAAGTGCTAGTAAACGATAGCCATTCCAAAATGAATAATTTGTTAGTTGAGGAATTGCATGAGGATGCAGATTTGATCACGGGAGATTTAAAGCCGCTCTCAATGGTTCAAAACGTAGATAAAACATTTGATGGTGTAATGTTTGCAGGATATCATGCGAGAGCAGGACAACCTGGAGTAATGAGCCATTCAATGACATTTAGTATTCGAACAATTTTCATTGATGATGTGGAAATTGGTGAAATTGGCTTTAATTCATATGTGGCTGGTTATTTTGGAGTGCCAGTTATTTTTCTAGCTGGTGATGATTGTGCTTGTCGTGAGATTGAGGCACTTATTCCTGGTGTTGTAACTGCAGCAGTAAAAGAATCAATTTCAAGATCGGCTGTGAAGACATTACATCCTAAAAAAGCACGAGCATTGTTAGCTGAAAAAACGGCTGAAGCGATTGCGAAAAAAGATTCAATTAAACCACTTGTACCACCAGCTACACCAACATTACGCATTGAATTTACAAATTATGGACAGGCCGAATGGGCAGCGTTAATGCCAGGAACGAGGATTATTGAAGGAACAACAATGGTGGAGTTTAAGGCAAAAGATATTCTAGAGGCATATAGAGCAATGCTAGTAATGGCAGAGTTGGCATACCAAACACGTTATTGCTGACAAGGAGGAGGTGGGTTTGAATGATTCAATATATAATAAAGCGCTTCTTCATGATGATTTTAACAGTGTTGCTTATTGCGACATTGACGTTTTTTTTAATGCATGCAATTCCAGGGTCACCATTTGATGATGATCGTACTTCAAATCCTACAATTCAAGAAAATCTAGAAAAATACTATAAGCTAGATCAGCCATTGCCGGTGCAATATGCGAACTATTTAAAGGCTATTGTTACCTTTGATTTTGGTCCTTCGATTAAGAAACCAAATGACTCAGTTAATAGCTTATTGGCCAGGGGATTCCCTATTTCATTTGAGCTAGGAATCATAACGATACTAGTAGCGGTTATATCAGGGGTAACGTTAGGCACTTTAGCAGCACTCCGGCATAACGGAATAATTGATTATCTTGCGATGACTTTTGCGGTTATAGGTATTTCTATTCCAAACTTTATTTTAGCAACTTTACTTATTCAAATTTTTGCAGGTGAACTGAAGTGGTTACCCGCGGCAACTTGGCAAAGCCCGCTTCATATGATATTGCCTACTTTAGCATTAGCAACAGGACCTATGGCGATTATTGCAAGGCTTACTCGCTCTAGCATGTTAGAGGTACTAACACAGGATTATATAAAGATGGCGAGAGCAAAAGGTTTGAAACCGTCTAGAATTATTATCCGGCATGCACTACGAAATGCCATGATGCCTGTCGTGACAATTATGGGGACGATGCTAGCAGGAATATTAACAGGTACCTTCGTTATTGAACGTATTTTCGCAATTCCAGGTATGGGAAAATACTTCGTTGAAAGTATTAATAATCGTGACTATCCCGTAATTATGGGCTCAACTGTTTTTTATAGTGCATTTTTAGTATTCATGTTATTCCTAGTCGATATTGTATATGGCATATTAGATCCGCGTATTAAATTGCACAAAAAAGAAGGTGAATCATCATGACCAATGTAAAAGACATTGAAATAAAAGACGAGTGGTTTAAGCCTAAAGCGAAGAACTTGGAAAACGCTGAAATGGTTGTAAGGCCGTCATTATCGTATTGGGCAGATGCTTGGCGTAAGCTAAAAAAGAATAAGCTAGCAATGTTAGGGATGTTTTTTTTAATATTTCTTGCCATTATGGCGATATTTGTTCCGATATTTTCTCCGTATTTAGTTACAGCAACTGATTACCCTAGTCAAAATAAAGCGCCTTCTATGACGCATTGGTTTGGAACGGATGAAGCAGGGCGAGATGTGTTTACAAGAACATGGTACGGCGCACGAATTTCTTTGTTTGTAGGTTTGATGGCAGCACTTATAGATTTTTTTATAGGTATTATTTATGGAGGTATTAGTGGTTACAAGGGCGGCAAAGTGGATTTAATTATGATGCGTATCATTGAAGTTTTATATGGTCTTCCACATTTACTTGTAGTTATTTTGTTAATGGTCGTAATGGGATCTAGCTTAACGACAATTATTGTTGCCTTAACAATTACAGGATGGGTAGGAATGGCACGTATTGTACGTGGTCAAGTGTTGCAATTAAAGAATTATGAATTTGTAACAGCTTCTAAGTCTTTTGGGGCTAAGACTTCACGCATCATACGAAAAAATCTGTTACCAAACACTATGGGACCAATTATTGTACAGATGACACTGACAGTGCCGAGTGCAATTTTTGCAGAAGCATTTCTAAGTTTTTTAGGCTTAGGCATTAGTGCGCCATTTGCTAGCTGGGGTGTAATGGCAAACGATGCATTGCCTGTTATTTTGTCGGGACATTGGTGGAGATTATTTTTCCCAGCACTATTTATTTCATTAACAATGTTTGCATTTAATGTTCTTGGTGATGGGCTACAAGATGCACTTGATCCAAAATTAAGGGGGTGAGTGGCATGGTACGTGAACAAGCGCTGCACAACAATTCTATGGGGCAGCCAACATTCGAGGGAAAAGAGAGATTGAAAGAAAAAATCTTACAAGTGGAAGATTTACAAGTGACTTTTACTACATTTGGCGGCGTAGTTCAGGCTGTAAGGGGTGTCACATTTGATTTGCATAAAGGTGAGACACTTGCCATTGTAGGAGAATCTGGTTGTGGTAAAAGCGTTACATCAAATGCGATTATGGGATTAATTCCACAACCCCCCGGGAAAATTACAAACGGCAAAGTAATCTTTAAAGGAAAAGATTTAACTTCTTTTAAAAAATCTGATCTTCGTAAAATCCAAGGGCTAGATGTGTCTATGATTTTTCAAGATCCAATGACCGCATTAAATCCAACGATGACAATTGGAGAACAATTGACTGAAGGGCTACGTACGCATCATAAGATAAGTAAGGCGGAAGCTAAAACTAAGGCTATTGAAATGCTCTTACTTGTAGGAATATCAAACCCTAGTGAACGATTAAATCAGTACCCCCATCAGTTTTCTGGTGGTATGAGGCAGAGAATTGTTATAGCAATCGCATTAATTTGTGAACCTACCTTATTAATAGCGGATGAACCAACAACAGCTTTAGATGTAACCATTCAAGCACAAATTTTGGAACTGTTTGAAGAGATTCAAAAGAAAACAGGCGTCTCCATTATCTTAATAACACATGACTTGGGTGTGGTTGCTAAAATAGCCGATCGGATTGCAGTTATGTACGCAGGCAAGATTATTGAAATAGGTACGAAGCGAGAAATATTTTATGAACCTACACACCCTTATACAAAAGGATTATTAAATTCAGTTCCTAGACTAGATTTAGTAGAGGAAGAATTAGAGCCGATTGAAGGAACACCACCTGATTTATTTGCACCACCAGCAGGCTGTGCTTTTACAGCGAGATGTCCATATGCGATGGAAGTATGTAATCATGTATATCCAGTGGCAACATCGCTATCTGAGAAGCATAAGGTAGATTGTTGGTTACAAGATGAACGTGCAAAAGGATTATTTAACTGAAAATGGTGAGGGGCACATTGTGCTTAATATATTTCACAAAAGAGTTAAAGGGGGATTATTTATGAAAAAGTGGTTAACAGTTTTATTCGTAGCAGTATTTGCAATTGTTTTATCAGCTTGTACGGCAAATAAAGAAGCAGGCAAAGAACCGTCATCCACTGAGGGTGGGGGAGATGCCAAGGAAAAAGTACTTTACTTAAATAACGGTAGTGAACCAACTTCTTTCGATCCGTCTGTCGGTTTTAATGCAGTATCTTGGAATGCATTAAATAACTTGATGGAAGGTTTAGTTCGCTTTAATGACAAAGATCAACCTGTAGAAGCGACAGCTGAAAAGATTGCTGTTTCTGATGATGGATTAACTTATACTTTTACAATCCGAGATGGAGCAAAATGGTCAAATGGCGATGCAGTAACAGCGGGAGATTTTGTTTTTGGATGGCTACATATGCTTGATCCAGAAACAGCTTCACCAGCCGCATTCTTAGCTTATCCAATTGATGGCGCTGAAGCTTATAACACTGGAAAGGGTAAAGCGGAGGAAGTAGCTATTAAAGCGACTGATGATAAGACATTTGAAGTGAAGCTGAATGCACCAACTGATGCGTTCTTGAGCATAATTACTAATCCAAGTTTCTTCCCGGTAAATGAGAAAGTTGCAAAGGAAAATCCAAAATGGTTTGCAGAAGCAGATTCATTTGTCGGTAATGGACCATTCAATTTATCAGAATGGGAGCATGATGTGAAATTTGTATTTAAAAAGAATGATCATTATTGGGATAAAGACACTGTAAAGCTTGATAAAGTTGATTGGGCAATGGTGAATGATACGAATACTGAATATCAAATGTACAAATCAGATGAGCTAGATGTATCGAGTGTACCTGCTGAGCTAGCAGAACAGTTAAAAAACGATAAAGAGTTACATGTAGAAGACCAAGCAGGCATATACTTCTACCGATTTAATGTAGAGAAAAAGCCATTTACTAACAAAAAAATTCGCCAAGCTTTTGCTAAGGCAGTAGACCAAGAAAATATCGTGCAATATGTAACGAAAAATGGTGAGAAAGCAGCGCATGGTTTTGTAACATATGGCTTCACAGGTCCAGACGGTAAAGAATTCCGAGAATCAGTTGGAGACCTAGTCTCTTTAGATAAAGAAGAGGCAAAGAAATTATTACAAGAAGGTATGAAAGAAGAAGGCTGGTCTAAGCTTCCAAAAGTGACATTAACGTATTCAACAAGCCCAGAACATCAAAATATTGCGGTAGCTTTACAAAGTCAAATTAAAGATGCACTAGGTGTAGATGCAAAACTACAAAACGTAGAAGCTAGTGTATTCTTAGCTGAACAAAAAGAGCTGAAGCATCAAACATCTCGTTCATCATTCTTATATGACTATGCAGATCCAATCAATGCAATTGAAAGTTTTATTACAGATTCCCCTATGAACCGTACAGCATGGTCAAACAAAAAATTTGATAGCTTGATTAAATCTGCTAAACAAGAAACAGATGCAACAAAACGATGGGAAACTCTACAAGAAGCAGAGCGTGTGTTAATCGACGAAGCGCCAATTGTACCATTATATTTCTATAATCAAGTGTCATTAGAGAAATCTAATGTATCAGGTATTGTTCGCCATCCAGTTGGATATACGGAACTGAAATGGGCAGACAAAAACTAAAGAGTAGCGGTGCCTATTATAGGCACTGCACTTTCTTGAATAAGTGAGGGAGTGTATATATTACGTTCCTTGATTTATTTTAGAAAGGGAGGAAATGATGATGAAAAATAGACCTATGAGACTTCAAAAGGGTGACACGATCGGAATTATAGCGCCATCAAGTCCACCAAACCTGGAAAGTTTACAACATTCACTCACATTTCTTGAAGGGCTTGGGTTGCATTATAAATTTGGTCCATCCGTAGAGAATACTCATGGTTATTTAGCAGGTACTGATGAAGAGAGACTAAATGATCTACATGCTATGTTCGCGGACCCTACAATTGCTGGCATCATTTGTGCAGGTGGTGGTTACGGCTCAGCACGTTATACGGATAAAATAGACTTTCAGCTCCTTGCAAATAATCCTAAAATCCTCTGGGGTTATTCGGATATTACATTTCTACATACAGCGATAGGAAAGTACTCTAATTTCATTACCTTTCATGGCCCAATGCTAGCTTCGGATGTTGGAAGACATACATTCCAAGAAAAGTCAGGTCAAATGTTCAAACAACTTTTCCAACCAATGGAGTTACAGTATACAGAGGATTACTCACCATTAGAGACAATGGTTGCAGGAGTGGCAAAAGGAGAAATTACAGGTGGTAACTTAAGTCTTTTATCAAACGGACTTGGAACAGAATTTGAAGTCGATACGAAAGGAAAACTTCTATTAATTGAGGATGTAGATGAAGAACCTTATAGAATAGATTGTATGCTAAATCAATTACGACAAGCGGGTAAATTGCAAGATGCAGCAGGCATTATTGTAGGTGATTTTAGCAATACTGAGCCGAAAAAGAGAAAAGTCTCATTGAATCTGGAGGAAGTGTTAACTCACTATTTAGGCGCTTTAAATGTACCAGTAGTAAAGGGCTTTAAAATTGGGCATTGTGAACCTCATTTTGCAATACCACTAGGCGCAGAAGCTATTTTGAATGCGAATGATAAAACACTGACCATTTTACCAGGGGTCCAATAAGTGAAGGGGTGACACGTCATGATTATCCAAGCTATTGATGTATTTCAAGTTGCGGTACCATTAAAAAAACCATTTAAAACTGCGTTACGCACAGTAACGGTCGCAGAATCCATTTATGTACGTGTAACAGTAGAAGATGGGCGGGTAGGTTGGGGAGAGGCACCACCAACATTTGTCATCACAGGTGAAACTTTAGCTAGTATTCAATATGCAATTGAAGAGGTGTTTGCACCATTATTAAACGGGCAGGATCTCCGATTTTATGAGCAGGTTTTTAAAAAGCTTCATACTGCTTTGGTTGGAAATACAAGTGCTAAGGCGGCAATTGATATGGCATTGTATGATCTAATTGCACAACGATCAGATCTACCCCTATATCAATTCTTGGGTGGAAATAAAAAGGAGATAGAAACCGATTATACAGTAAGCGTAAATGCTCCCGAGGAAATGTCAGCTGATGCAGCAAAATATATCGCTAATGGATTTCAAGTATTGAAAGTAAAAGTGGGTATCGGTGAAATAACTGATGATATTGCTAGGATAAAAGCAATTCGAGATGAAATTGGCTATACAACGAAACTTCGACTAGATGCCAATCAAGGTTGGAATGCAAAGGAAGCTGTGTACGCCATTTCTAAAATGGAAGACTTAGGTCTAGATATAGAATTGATTGAACAACCCGTAATAGCACATGATGTGCATGGGTTAAAATTTGTAACGGATCATACATTAACACCGATTATGGCTGATGAAAGTGTCTTTTCAGTTCATGATGCAAAAACTATTTTAGAAATGCGTGCAGCAGATTTAATTAATATTAAATTGATGAAAGCAGGAGGGATTTATCAAGCCCTGAAAATCAATGCATTAGCAGAAAGCTATGGGGTGCAATGTATGACAGGGAGTATGATAGAAACCAAAATTGGTATTACCGCCGCAGCACATTTTGCTGCTAGTCAACCAAATATACAATATTACGATTTTGATGCCCCTCTAATGTTGAAATTTGAAACAATCAAGGGCGGCGTAACATATAAAGAAAGAAATATTAGCTTCTCAGAACGTAGTGGATTAGGCATTGAAGAAGTATATACAGGGGGGACTAAATGACCACATTACATAATATTTGGCATTGCTCAGTTGCAGTAGCATCTATTTGGACGAAACCAGAATCAGCTCGAGATATTGATCAACCAGCTATTACAAACCCCGTACATCTGGTTAAATGGTTAGAAGCGCTTCCTTATAAAGAACGTTTAGACTTATGTGACAGTAATAGAGTTCAAACGCAGCTATTGTTTGGAGAACCTGTAATAGTAGAGGAAATTCAAGGAGAATGGGCAAAAGTGATTGCCATCTTACAACCTACTCATAAGGATGAAAGAGGCTATCCAGGTTGGGTACCTTTGGCGCAATTATCTAAACAAAAACTTTTGGATTCAACGGAAAGTATTATTGTGAATGTGGACAAAACACAATTATGGTCTGAAGATGGTACACCACAAATTGTCTTAACTTTTAATACAATATTGCCTGTATTAGACGAGAAAGCACAATATTTTATCGTTGATACACCAATAGGAAGAGGAAAAGTATTAAAATCGAGTGCAGTAAAATATACAGGAGACATTGTACAGTCGATGAATAAGGCTGTACAGTTTGGTCTTTACTATTTGGACTTACCGTATATTTGGAGTGGTATGTCATCGTATGGATATGATTGCTCTGGCTTTACTTATAATATGGCAAAAGCTTGCGGTCTACGAATTCCGAGGGATGCAGGTGACCAAGCTACATATGGTATGGCTATATCAAAGGACAATGAAGAGGAATGGCGAGTTGGAGATTTATTATTCTTTGCAGATGAAAAGGGTACCAAGCCGGTGAGGCATGTTGGTTTTTACTACGGTGAAGGACAAATGCTTCATTCTCCACAAACCGGTAAATCGGTTGAACTAATAAAACTTGCAGGCACAATATTCGAGGAAGAAATCTGTGCTGTTAGACGCTATGGACCGGGAGTGAAAACAACATGACAGAAAAAGTGATTTTATCGGTGCAAAATTTGAAAAAACATTTTGATTTAGGCAAAGGTACCACATTAAAGGCGGTAAATGGTATAAGCTTTGACGTGATGGAAGGTGAGACATTTGGGTTAGTTGGCGAGTCTGGGTGTGGCAAATCTACAGCAGGAAGAACAATTTTAGGGCTGTATAATCGTACAGATGGGAAAGTCTTATTCGAAGATCAAGATGTCCATTCAATGACAGAGAAGGAGCGCAACAACTTCTTGAAAAAGATGCAAATGATTTTCCAAGATCCATATGCATCATTAAATCCGCGTTCTACTGTCTTTGAAATAATTGCAGAACCAATAGAAATTCATCATTTAAATAAATCGAAAGAAGAACTAAAAGAGAGAGTATATGAGTTACTAGAGGATGTTGGTCTGAATCGTGATCATGCCAATCGTTATCCTCATGAATTCTCAGGTGGTCAACGTCAAAGAATCGGAATTGCCAGGGCATTAGCACTTGAACCTCAGTTTATAATTGCCGATGAACCGATTTCAGCTTTGGACGTATCTGTCCAAGCCTCAGTAGTAAAACTATTGCAGAAGCTCCAAAAGGAAAAAGGTTTGACGTATTTATTTATTGCACATGATTTATCGATGGTAAAATATATTTCAAAACGAATTGGTGTTATGTATTTAGGGCAAATGGTAGAATTGACGACAAGTAAACAATTGTACAATGAACCTCTACATCCATACACACAAGCTTTATTATCAGCTATCCCTATACCTGATCCGGATATAGAGGAGAAAAGGGAACGTATTATTCTTGAAGGGGAATTGCCAAGCCCTATCAATCCACCAACAGGCTGTGTTTTCCATACCCGCTGTCCAATGGCAAAAGCAGTTTGTTCACAACTACAACCAAAATGGTTAGAAAAAAGTGAAGGGCATTATGTAGCTTGCCATTTATATGATGAAGAAGTGCTTGCGATGGAGCAATTTGAGAAGATTGCCCACTAAATAACATATAAAAAACGCGCTCTCCATGAAGGAGAAGCGCATTTTTTCGTAACGGCAGATCGGGTGATACTTAACTAATAATTTGTGGGCCTTTGCATTGGTTGGTCATTGGTCACAGTTAATATGTTAAATGGTCATCGGTCATCGGTTTGAATTCAACTAATGAATGAGGTGATCATGCCAGTTACGCCTCGAGGAAGAGTCTCACTGCCTCAAGGTTAGAAATACTTGCTATCATCAAAATCGATTTCGATTGTATAGTTTTTTGCATTAATTAAATTAGATAACTTATGCGCGTCCTTCTCAAGTTCTACTGCCTTCAAACGGTATTCCTCAGGGTCAAATAAGGCAACACGGTAAACAGTTGTACCGTCAGAATAGCCATATTGAATTTCTTCTTTTTCTGATTGAGCAAACTCTTTATAGGTAGCTGCTCTAGCACGAAGTTGTGTTGCAAATTCTATTGCTTCAACAATTGTATAATCTTCACCTTTAAATGGAAGAGTATGATCAATATTCGCACGGTATACTAATTTATCTAGTAAGCGAATATCTTTGCGAACATCTTCAAGTTCAGTATCTACTTCTGTAAGTAAACGCTTAGAAGGTTTTGGTTCTTCACCTTTTTCCACTTGAACAAAAGCTACACGTTGTAATTCAGAGGATAGCTCATGTACTTTTTTCGTTAATATGCTTTTCAGTTTTACTGCTTCTGCTAATGTAATAGTACCCACTATAGAACCTCCTTAAATTTCAAGTGATTGTTGAGTATTGAATAATAGACCCGTTGTGAAGTCGCCACCATGCACTTGTGAGAACATTTTGCCTGCAGCCGCTAATAATGCATTGCTATTTTCAATAGACAAAGATGGACGTAAATAGAACACTTGAAGTGCTTTGGTCGTGTTCTCTGTCACAGCTGTTCGTTTCGAATCAACAAAGGGGCTACCAAAAGGTCCTTTTGCATCTGACGTAACAATAATATTATGTAACGAATTAAAGCGGCCATTTAATCCTTCATAGCCCGTTTCCTCATCACCAAGAGATACGGTCACATTACCATCTAAATTTTCAATATCATATATTCCAACTGGCATTTCGTATTGTAATGAAAAGAAATTATTTAAATCTACCGCTGAGTGAAATGGGGCTATATAGTTCTGCTTGGCAATACGACGCATCAAACTTTCAGCGGAGTGACGGTAGCGATTTGGATCAGCACCAAGCGATTTCCAAAGCTTACGCCATTCAGAAATGCCAGCACGCTCAGTTACAGGGCTGACCTGTAATTCTAGAAATAAGTTTTCTTGATATAACTGTGTACGTCCTTTAATCATTTGAGGAGATTCAGACACAACAATTTTGGTATAATGGATAATGCCGATTTTAAAGTCTGGTACTTTGTTAAGTAAAGTAGAATCTAATGCAACTTTTATCATGAACATCACCTATATCTTGTATTTTCACAAGTGTAACATATAGAAAGGAGTAGAACCAAGTGATTGTCAACGTCTTGCAAGAAGAGCTGATTGAGTACGCAAAAACCATTGGCATAGATAAAATTGGTTTTACATCCGCTGCACCATTTATTGAGTTAAAGAACTTGTTACGTCGCCAGCAGGAGCTCAATTTTCAATCGGGCTTTGAAGAATCTGATATTGAAAAACGTACTGAACCAACCCTTTTACTAGAAGAGGCACAGAGTATTATTGCTATCGCAATTGCTTATCCATCACGAATGAAAAATGCACCTAAAGGTAAGCGAGGTGAGCGCAGAGGTATTTTCTGCCGAGCATCATGGGGAATGGATTATCATACAGTGCTTCGCGAAAAATTAGCGTTACTTGAAGCATTTCTACAGGAAAAAGTTCCGCACGCTAAAATGCGTTCAATGGTTGATACGGGAGAGTTATCTGATCGTGCTGTAGCCGAACGAGCTGGCATTGGATGGAGTGCAAAAAACTGCTCAATCATAACTCCAGAATTCGGTTCTTACGTTTATCTAGGAGAAATGATTACGAATATCCCATTCGCTCCAGATGAACCAATCACTGACCAATGTGGGGATTGTACGCTGTGTATTGATGTATGCCCAACAGGTGCCATAGTACAAGCAGGTCAATTGAACTCGAACCGCTGTGTAGCATTTTTGACGCAAACAAAAGGGTTTTTACCTGACGAGTTTCGTACAAAAATCGGTAATCGAATTTATGGCTGTGATACTTGCCAAACGGTTTGTCCAAAAAACAAAGGTAAACTAAATTGGCTACACGATTCCTTTAAGCCAGATCCTGAAATTGCGAAACCTCTACTGGAACCGTTATTGACTATTTCAAATAAGGATTTCAAAGCGAAATTCGGCTATATTTCTGGTTCTTGGAGAGGGAAGAAGCCAATTCAGCGTAATGCTATTATTGCCCTCGCTCATTTCAAAGAAGAGTCAGCCCTACCAAAACTGATTGAGGTTTTACAGAATGACGAACGTCCAGTAATTCGAGGAACAGCTGCATGGGCTATTGGTAAAATGGGTGTAGTAGATGCAAAAGAAATTTTACAAGTAGCATTACAAAAAGAACAGGATCCTGAGGTTATAATAGAAATAGAAAAAGGATTAGCCTTTTTAGCACAAAAATAAAGGAAGTGTCAAAGTTGTCTTTGCATATCGTTTTATATCAACCAGAAATCCCTGCCAACACTGGTAATATCGCCAGAACTTGCGCAGGTACAAATACAAGCTTACATTTAATTCGACCATTAGGGTTTTCAACGGACGACAAAATGTTGAAAAGAGCTGGATTAGATTATTGGCATAGCGTAAATATTACGTATTATGATTCAGCAGATGAATTTTTTGAAAAGAATGATGGTGGATCATTTTATTATATTGAAACATATGGTGATAAAGCCTATTCAGATTTTAATTTTAGTAACCAAGATGAAGAGATTTTCTTTATTTTTGGAAAGGAAACGACAGGAATTCCGATGGAGTTAATAGAAGGAAACCAAGATCGTTGCTTGCGTATTCCACAAAGTGATAATATACGCTCATTAAATCTTTCAAATACTGCAGCTATTTTAATCTATGAAGCAATGCGCCAACAAAATTTCCCTGGATTAAAATAAAAAAAGGACAGCCTGTAAGTAGGTTGTCCTTTTTTATACGATGGATTACTTTTCAGAAGTGCCTTGTTTGTCTTCATATCCACCAGTGAAGATTGCAGTTAAAAATGCTACACAAACACCAAGAATTAAAATTAATTTCATGGAAGTACCCTCCTCATGGTTATAAAAAGTTCTTTATCAAGTATAGCCTACTTTATATAAAAATGAAATATTAGCAGTTATAAAATTATGGCAGAAATCGTTCTTTATTATTTGCAATGTACATATTAATCGAATAGGATGAAAGAAAGGTGCTAATAATTCCTAAGTAATGCATTTTTGTTAAAGGAGCGGATAATATGGATAACAATGAAAAGCAACCAGAAAACGGCTCAATGGCAACTTCTATGGAGGAGCTAAAACAATTAGGCAAGCAGATGGATAAAATGCGTGATGGTGAGGAGCTTGAGCGTGATGGTCGCGTACAAGATCCTGTACAATCAGATAAAGCACCATCAATTCATCCACGTGATTAAAAAAATGCCCATTGCATCTAAATATGCAGTGGGCATTTTTTTGTATGATTAAGATAAGAAAGTTAATTGGAATGCAAACAAAATAGCAAATACATAAAGTAAAGGATGTACTTTTTTTGCCTCGCCTTTCGCTATTTTTAGAATAGGGTAAGAGATAAATCCGAAGGCAATTCCTGTCGCAATACTTGAAGTAAGCGGCATGATTAAAATAATTAAAAATGCAGGGAAAGCCTCTTCGAATTTCTCCCATTCGATTTCTTTAATAGAACCAATCATCAACGTACCAACGATGATTAATATTGGTGAAGTAATCGCAGAAACCCCTGATATAGCACTAACTAAAGGTCCAAAGAATGAAGCAGCGACAAATAGAATAGCGACAGTTAAACTCGTTAAACCTGTACGGCCACCAGCAGCAACCCCGGCAGAAGATTCAATAAATGCCGTAGTTGGACTTGTCCCAAACATAGCACCAAAAGTTGTAGCAACTGAGTCGGCTAACAATGCTTTGCGAGCGCGTGGTAATTTACCATCTTTCATTAAACCCGCTTGTTTCGCAACCCCAATCATAGTACCAGTCGTATCAAATAGTGTAACTAAAATGAACGAAAATACAACGCCGTATAATCCATAAGAAATAACCTGGCCGATTGCTTCAATCGGGTTCCAGACTAATATGCCTTCAGGAAGATGAGGAACTGCAACTACCTTTTCAATATGCAATTGATTTGTTAAAGTTGCAACAATACCTGTAATAAACATACCAATAAATAGGGCGCCACTAACATTTCGTACCATTAATATTACTGTAACAAATAAACCGAATAATGTTAGTAGCACGCCTGGAGAAGTTAAATCACCTAGCATCACTAAGTTACTTTCACTATCGACAATAATATTCCCCATACGCAAGCCTAGGAAAGCAATAAATAAACCAATACCAGCAGCAATTGCACGTTTTAAATTCTCAGGAATTGCTAAAATTAGTTTTTCACGTAGTGGTGTTAGTGATAACAGAACGAAAATAATACCAGATACAAACACAGCAGCAAACCCGGTTAAATAATCAATGTTGCCTTCTGATGATACGACGATTGAATAAGTAAAATATGCATTTAACCCAATACTTGGCCCGATAACGAGTGGATAATTCGCAAATAGTGACATCCATAAAGTACCTATAACGATGGCAATTATTGTCGCTATGAAAACTTGGTCAAGTGGAACCCCAGATGCAGATAACATACTTGGATTCACAACAACAATGTATATCATAGTAAAGAATGTGGTTATTCCTGCTATAAGTTCCGTCTTAACATTCGTTCCATTTTCCTTTAAACGAAACATTTTAATACCCTCTTCCTTGGAAAAAAACAATTTTTATGACATTAAATATGATATTTATGCATTTTAGAGAAATAACAAGAATATATTAATGATTTCTATATGAGAAATCAACTGTTTTCCCAAAGTCTTTATTCTCGAAATAATTTGATTACATTTGTATAATGAAATTAATCAATTAGAAGGAGTTGTGCGATGTGTTGAATATTACATCTACAAAAACACTACATAATGGCGTGGAAATGCCACGTTTTGGACTTGGTGTGTACAAAATGACTGATCGCGAAGAAGCGATTCAAGCGATGACCACTGCAATTGATACAGGGTATATTGCAATTGACACAGCTTCACTATATAACAATGAAGTAGAAGTAGGGGAAGCAGTCAAAGCTTCTAATGTGAAACGTGAAGATTTATTCATTACATCAAAAGTTTGGAACGCTGATCAGGGATATGATGAAACTTTACGCGCTTTCGAGACTTCATTAAAGAAATTAGATATGGATTACTTAGATTTATATTTAACTCACTGGGCAGTACCTGATAAATTCAAAGACACATATCGTGCAATTGAACGCTTATATGATGAAAAACTACTTCGCGCAACGGGTGTTTCTAACCATCAGATTCACCATCTAGAAGAAATATTTGCTACAGCTAATGTTAAACCAATGGTCAACCAAATTGAAGTGCACCCATACTTAACACAAGTAGAAGTACGTAACTTCTGTACATCAAATGACATCGCCGTTACAGCATGGTCTCCATTAGCTAGAGGTAAAATTATAGATGATACAACTATCACTAGTATTGGCCAAAAATACGGAAAATCTTCAGCACAAGTAGTAATTCGTTGGCATTTACAACTGGGTAATATTGTTATTCCGAAATCAGTAACACCAAGTCGTATAAAAGCAAATGCTCAAGTATTCGATTTCGAACTTACAAACGAAGACATGCAATTAATCAGCGCACTAAACAAAGACGAAAGAACAGGAGCAGATCCAGATAACTTTAGTTTTAAATTTTAATGTTGAAGGCGTTCGCCAAGTTGAAACATGGGAAAACGTATATTTAGCATGAATTCTAAAGAGGTATGTTTTAGGAAATGTGCTAGAAGAATAAAAAACGCGAGAAGAAAATGTTGTGTTTTCTTCTCGCGTTTTTTTATTTTATTGCTTGAGAAGCGCCAAAGCTAGAGTGAGAAGCGCCAAAGCTAGAGTGAGTAGAGCTAAAGCCAGAGTGAGAAGCGCCAAAGCTAGAGTGAGTAGAGCTAAAGCCAGTGAGTAGCGCCAAAGCTAGAGTGAGTAGAGCTAAAGAAAGAGCGAGTAGCGCCAAAGCTAGAGTGAGTAGAGCTAAAGCCAGTGAGTAGCGCCAAAGCTAGGGTGAGTAGAGCTAAAGCATGAGTGAGAAGCGCCAAAGCCGGTGAGAAGCGCCAAAGCTAGGGTGAGAAGCGCTAAACCAGAGTGAGAAGCGCCAAAGCGGGAGCGAGTAGAGCTAAAGCCAAAGTGAGTAGAGCTAAAGCCAGAACGAGAAGCGCCAAAGCTAAAGCAAGTAACACCAATCCCTACCGAAATCTCCAAATAAAAAAGCATCTCCGAGCAATAAACTGCTCAGAGATACTATGTAAATATTTATTGATCAATAATCTCCATTTTCTTATCTGTGAATGGATGAGTAAATTGGAGTTTTCTTGCGTGTAAAGAATAATCGCCAGAAGCAGTTTCTCTTGCATCATATAAAGTATCTCCTACAATTGGATGACCGATATGTGAAAGGTGTACACGAATTTGATGAGTACGTCCAGTTTCTAATACAAGGTTGACGATTGTTGAGTATTGCAGATGACGTACGACTTCAAAATTAGTTATAGCCATTTGACCTTCGGGAGCTACGCGTCGGCGGGTACCGTGGTGACGATCTTTGGCAATTGCTTCACGAATTGTCCCTTTGCGTTCTTTCATATGACCTTGAACTTCTGCTTCATATACGCGAAGGATTTTCTTCTCTTCTAGTAAGCGATCGAAAATAGATTTTGCGATTGGGTGTTTTGCAACAAGTAAAAGTCCAGCTGTACCTTGGTCTAGTCGATGCACATGCTCTGCGTATACTCCGCCTTGTTCTTGTATATATTTCATAACATGATTCATGCAAGTAAAACGATCCCAAACGTCATTTGGATGTGTAGCCATACCTTTTGGTTTAGAAACGATTAAGCAATGTGGATCTTCATATACTACTTTAACTTCGCATTCACGAGTTGCTTCATATGAAGATTCTGGTACATCCATAGTTATGACAATTTCCATACCTTTTGGACGAGGGTCTTTCCATTGTAGAAGTTCGCCGTTTGTGTCTGAAATGGCTTTTGTCATGCGTAATTCATGTACAGTTTTTTTGCCTAGCTTCCATTGTTCACGTAGTAGTTCTTCGATAGTTTGGTTATCTTGTAGAATAGTGAATGTCCAAGATTGTTTCATTATTATTCCTCCATTAAAAAGAAGGATTATGTTGTTTGTACAACATAATCCTTTCTAGTTGTATTATTTCACGAGATCAGTTTGTTTTAGGAATGCTTCGAAAGTAGCCTCGTCTGCATCGCCTGCCATACGTTGAATCTCCTTACCATCTTTAAAATAAGAAAGTGTAGGTGTGCCTTCGATACCGTACTTGTCAAATAAGTTTTCATACTCCAGTAAATTCAATTGATCGATGTGTACACCTAATTTTTTTGCTAATGGCATTAATTTAGGTGTTGCAGCTCTACAATGTGTACACTCTGGACTGAAGAAGTATACCACTGTTGGGTCGCCTTTAGATAGCTTTTTCTCAAGTTCTGTCGGTGTAATGATGTTTTGATAGTTTTTATCGCTAAGTAAATCAATTGTTGATTGTTTTAAATCATTAGTACCGTAAGGATTATCTTTTAATTTTGCTTCGTTTCCTTGGTTGTTTAAGACAATGATTAGTCCAAATAAGACAACAATTACGCCGGCAATGATTAGTAGCTTTTTCAATTATTTTTCCTCCTTAGATGCTTTTAACATGTAAAAGCTTGCTCCTGCGATTAAGACGAATGCTGTTAAAGCAAGGAATGGTATGGTGATGAAGCCAAACCAATTGATGTATTCCCCTGTGCAAGGTACACGGCCACATGTTATTGCAGAGCTAGTTAAAAATTCGAATTTTTGAATAGCGTAATGGTAGATGGAAATACAGCCACCGATTATAGAAAAAACAGCTAAAGTTACAGCAATACGTGCATTTTTTTGAATATAAGCTACTGTTGTGATGAGGACAATTGGGTACATTAAAATACGTTGATACCAACAAAGCTTACAAGGTTCGTACTGTTGAATTTCTGAAAAAAATAGGGAGCCAAGCATTGCGACCAATGAGACGATCCATATGAATAGTAAACTATTCTCAACTTTTTTTGTCATAAAAAAATCTCCTAGTATTAGAGTATTTCCCTTTGAATTATAGAGGGAATGAATATACATGTAAAATATTTTATCCTTGACAAAAACTTCTCTTTTATAAAAAAGGCAATCTTGTGAAAGAGGCATTTCAACTTCTGAACAACTAGATCGGTTGTTACAATTTTAAAAAAGTGTGATTATTCGTCCAATGACACAGTATGACTACATTTCAAGAGAAATTAAACAAAGATCATTTCTCGGAATGGAACCATGGGGCATGAACAATTAAATAGGAACTTATGCATTTTTCCTAAAAGCGCTCCGGAATTAGAAGTTAACATAATTGGTTCTTGCTCAAGTCTCATAATTAACCTTGATGAATATGATGACCGTCATACAAGGATTATTATTATATTACCAATGATAATCCATTTGGCTATAATTTATACGGAATAGAAGTTATAGTAGACGATCCCGATTATTACCGCTTAAAGGTAGTACAACGTCTTTATGATGCACGAAAAGATTCGGCTCGTCAATTTAATTTGACATCCATCATTATTGGTACTAATTATTATAAGCATGAGGCTGAGTGTTCATCGATGATGTCGATTTCGAAGTTTTGCGTCGTCAAAACCAAGATAGTATTGTTGCTCATATGTAAGACCTTCCTCATGATGTATATCGTTAACAATATTCAAAAGAATAATAATTTTATACCACTTTATTTCATGAACAGAAAAGGTGCTTTTTTTATTTTCTCGGTCAAAAGAATGAGAGCTATTTCATGCGAATGTATGACAGGCAGTGGTATCATAGTAGGTACAATATATTTATAGATGAAAAAAGGAAGGCGGCAATTACATGCAGCAAAATGATCATTCGAACATTAGTTTACTCAAGGAAATTGCCGAACTTCTAAATGAAGAAACTGAAATTCAAGCAATGTTACAAGGTGCTCTGAGAAAGTTTTTAGCAGGTACGAATTTTGAAACAGGTTGGGTATTTTTTATCAATAAAAAAGGAAGACATGAGCTCATAGCGCATGAAAATTTGCCACAAGCTTTAAAGCATAATAACTGTCACTTTTTAGAAAAAGGCGGTTGTTGGTGCGTATCACGTTATCGAAATAATGAATTAAAAAAAGCTTCGAATATTATTGAATGTCAGCGCATTGAAAGCGCCAATGCTGCTGAACTAGAGGGTGATGGGGGCATTACCCATCATGCCACAGTACCCTTGCAATCTGGACAAGAGCGTTTTGGGCTATTAAATGTAGCTACGCCAAATACTGTCAGTTTTTCTGATGACGAGCTAGCTCTTTTAGAATCAGTTGCCTTCCAAATGGGATCCGCAATAAAACGAATTTTACTAACAAAACAAGAACAGCAGATGGCACTAGTTGAAGAGAGAAATCGATTGGCGAGAGATTTACATGATTCAGTGAATCAATTATTATTCTCTGTTACGTTAACATCTCGTGCCGGAATTGAAATGGCTGAGCAACCAGAAATGAAGGAAACGTTTAAGGAAATTCAGAATTTAACACAAGAAGCCTTAACAGAAATGCGTGCTTTAATTTGGCAGTTACGCCCTAAAGGTTTAGAGAGTGGTCTAATGGAGGCGATTAAAGGTTATGCTGAAATGTTAGGTATAAACCTTTCTGTGAATGTATCGGGTGTTTTACAATTACCTTCCCGGGTGGAAGAAACGTTATTTCGTATTACACAGGAAGCACTAAATAACGTGCGTAAGCATTCGGGTGTTAAGGACGCAGAGATTTTTGTCATTATTACACAGTCAGATGTGCTATTAGTTATTAAAGATGAAGGTAGAGGATTCCAAGTTGACTCTCTTGTGAAATTGCCATCAATCGGTTTGCAAAGCATGCGAGATCGTGCAAAGGCACTTGGCGGTAAAGTTGATTGGGTGAGTAATATTGGAAGAGGAACGGAAATTTTAATCCGTCTACCATATTAAGGGGGATTTCGATGATTAGAGTATTAATCGCAGACGATCACCATGTTGTAAGAAGAGGATTATTATTTTTTCTGAAAACGCAAAAGGACATCGAGGTTATTGGTGAAGCACAAAATGGTAAAGAAGCAGTAGCATTAACGTCGGAATTAAAGCCAGATATCGTTTTAATGGATTTAGTTATGCCTGAATTAGATGGTATCCAAGCTACAAAACGTATTAAGGCAAAATTTCCTGACACACAGGTACTAATGCTGACGAGTTTTTCGGATAGTGACCATGTCATTCCTGCAATTGAAGCAGGGGCTGCAGGTTACCAGTTAAAAGATATTGAACCAGATGAACTGGTGACATCAATCCGTAGAATAATGGCAGGAGAAAATACATTGCATCCACAAGCGACAACTCAACTTATTAAAAGTCGAGAGATGCAAGAAGATTTGCCACATATGAAGCATACTTTGACACCTCGAGAACGTGATGTTCTAGCTGAATTAACAAAAGGAAAGAGTAATAGAGAAATTGCATCCTCACTTTTTGTTACAGAAAAAACTGTGAAGACACATATTTCGAATATTTTTTCAAAATTGGAAGTACAAGATCGTACTCAAGCTGCACTTTATGCAGTCAAACATGGGTTAACTGAATCGAGTGAGCAACAATAAGAGAAAAAGCTGTCCCTTAGTCATTGAAATGACTGATAGGACAGCTTTTTTTAACGTTTTTTCTGTGGTTTTTGGCGTAAGGTTTTTGAAACCTGTTTCCATTTATTACGTTCAGCAATTTGTGCTTGAGCGTTAGTCTTTCTTTCGATATAAGCTAATTCTCGCTTTAACTTTATATAGCTATTGTATCGTTCGTTAGTTAGTGTACCCTCATGAATTGCATTTTGTACTGCGCATCCAGGTTCACGCTTGTGTTCACAATCTCTAAAGCGGCACTGAGATGAAAGTTCTTCTATATCTTTAAAACTGCTATCTAAGCTTTCACTTTGATCCCATAATTGGAATTCACGCATTCCCGGGGTATCAATTAATAAGCCGCCACCTGGAATTTTGAATAGTTCTCGGTGTGTTGTCGTATGGCGACCTTTATCATCATCCTCACGAACTTCTTGGACAAACATTACTTCAGTGCCACATAGTGCATTGGTTAAAGATGATTTACCAACACCAGATGAACCTAAAAGTGCAGCTGTCTTACCATCAACTAATAATTGTTGAAGCTCATTAATGCCTTCACCAGTAAAACTACTTACTGTATAGATGGGTACGCCAAAAGCAACAGATTCTGCTTCTTGAATAAAGGGTGTGACATCTTCACATAAATCTTTTTTCGTTAATACGATGATTGGTGTGGCACCTGAGTCCCAAGCAGCGATTAAATAGCGCTCTAAACGTCGAAGATTAAAATCTAAGTTCAAACTCATGATTAAAAAAACGATGTCAACATTGACCGCTATTAATTGTTCCGCAGTAGTTAATCCTGCAGCTTTGCGGGAGAACAAAGAGGTACGCGGTAATACGGCATGAATAATCGCTTTTTCTTCACCGGGCATTTGCTCAACTAAAACCCAATCACCAACTGCAGGGAAGTCACGACGTTCAAAAGCAGTATGTTGGAAGCTGCCAGATGGAGTAGAAAGCCATTCACCTTGTTCTGTGATAACACGGTAGGAGTGCTTATGCTCTAGCAATACACGTCCGGGAATTGTTTTTGCTAATTTATTTGAAGCTTGGGCAATTTTATATTTTTCTTCCCAAGTTGTATTCCAACCGAAATCTTGTAATTTTGTCATTTGTAAATCCTCCTATTGTGTGTGTAGAGATATTGAGCTGAGGCGATTAATTTTCTTGAAAGGGTCCTCAGCATTTAATCTAGTTATCCAGCTTCAGGCGCTAACTGCTCGGGTCGTTTCAGTCGGGTACTCAAAGTCAAAGAGCGACTTTGGTTTCCGCCTTCCAACGACCTCGCCGCTAAACGAGCGCCTTCAGCATTAAAAATAAAAAAACTGTAGCTGCAAATCGGCAGCTACAGTTTATACACGCACAATAAAAGAAAGTATCCTTAAAAAGCATACGGATGGCGAGTATTTTGTAACAAACCGATTTGCGTTGATGCAATGCTCATTAAATTTGTCATAAAACCTCACCTGCTTTCCTTAAAGTTGTTATTAGATTAACAAAATGGAAAAATAAAGTCAACATAAATATTCAATTATTATCAAAAAATTACATTAAACCAGTATTATGCTCATGTACTAAACCATCTGGTTCAATATGAACAAGTACTACTGTCAATGGTTTTACTAGACGTATCGTATTTTCAATATCTTCGGTAATTTGATGGCTTTTCCAAACATTTAGCTCAGGATTAACAGTGACCGTTAAATCTACAAACACCATATTCCCATGATTACGTCCTTTTAAATCTATGAGATGAATAACACCATCAACATTACGGACAAGAGTGGATAACGTTTCAACCTCTTCTTCGTCAAAGCCGTCAGTTAATGTATGAACAGCTTCAAAAAATATTTCATAGGCTGTTTTAATTATGATAATACCAACGATAATGGCGGTAATGGAATCAATTATCGGAAACCCAACGATAGCACCTAAAATACCAATTGCAGTACCAAAACTGACAAGCGCATCTGAACGGTTATCAAGAGCAGCTGCTTTTACAGCTGAACTTTTAGTGCGTTCAGATAACTTTAAATTATATCGATAAACAATGTACATAATAATACCACTAATAATAGCGACAACTGCTGTTAGCAGGGAAGGGGAAGAGTGGTTGTTTTCGATAAAGCTTTTGCCTGAATTGAATAACACTTGTAGTCCAACGACTGCCATGATGAATGATGCTACAAGGGAAGCTACCGTTTCGGCTCTTAAATGACCGTAGTGGTGATCCCCATCTGGTGGCTTTTGTGAAATACGTAATCCAATCAGAACGGCAACAGAAGCGATTATATCTGTAGTATTATTTAGTCCATCAGCTTTTAATGCAGTGGATGCACCGATAAAACCAATGGTAAGCTTCGCGGTGCTGAGTATGAGATAAGTGGCAATACTTAGCCAAGCGCCTCTTTCCCCTTGTCTTAAATTTGTGTATAACTCCACAATGTTTCCCCCCTGCAAAATTTCTAGGCAATACAAAACGACGCACACTTATAGTAGTGTGCGTCGTTTCTTGTTAAATTTTCATAAATATTATTCAGAAGATGAATTTTCATCTTCTAGTGATTCGTTGTTGGATTCATCTGGTAACTTAATAACTTCTAAGTATAAGATATGATGACCATCTACTTCTTTTACGATAAATTCATAACCTTGTTCAGTAATTGCTTCGCCTTTAACGGCATCGAAGTTTTTGGTCATAAACCAACCGCCGATAGTATCGATATCATCTTCATTGATGTCAATTTTAAGGAAATCATTTACGTTTTCAATTAACATTTTGGCATCAAAGATAAAATGGTTCTCATCTACTTTACGAACTTCAGGAATCTCGTCTGCATCAAACTCGTCTCGAATATCACCGACAATTTCTTCGATAATATCTTCGATTGTTACAAGACCAGATGTACCACCGTATTCATCCATTAAAATGGCCATATGAATACGTTCTCGTTGAATTTTCAACAATAAGTCACTAACTGGGATTGTTTCGATGACGCGAATGATAGGTTGCATATATTCCGTTACTAATTTTGAACCATTAGTTGGGTCTTTAATGTAAGCAGTTAAAAGGTGCTTCATATTGACGAGACCTATAATATGGTCTTTGTCTCCATCAATAATAGGGTAGCGTGTATACTGCTCAACACCCATCACTTCGAAGACTTCTCTAAGAGTCATTTCTTTTTCAATACCAATGATTTCAGTACGAGGTACCATAATTTCTTTGGCAATACGATCGTCGAATTCAAAAATGCTATTCACATATTTATATTCAGACTGATTTATTTCACCGCTTTTCAAACTATCCGATAAAATCATACGTAATTCTTCTTCTGTCATTGCCACTTCTGATTCAGATACATCCTTTAAACCGAAAAGTGAAGACAATGAACGAGCAGAGAAGTTTAATGCTTTAATAAATGGATACATGATGTTGTGGAATGTAATTAAAGGACCAGCTGTTGCTAATGCTACAGATTCTGCCTTCTGAATGGCTAGTGTTTTTGGTGCTAATTCACCAACTACAACGTGAACAAATGTCACGATAGAGAATGACAACACGAAGGATAGAACGGATGTCACACTTCCTTCAAGTGCGAACAAATCAAATATCGGTCTCAATAAAATCGAGACTGTTTCTTCACCGAGCCAACCAAGCCCTAAAGAAGTAATCGTAATTCCCAACTGACAAGCGGATAAATATTCATCCAAATTAGATACTACTTTTTTTGCTTTTAATGCTTTTTTGTTACCCTCAGCTATAAGCTGATCAATTCGAGTTGTTCTGACTTTAACGATAGAAAATTCAGTTGCTACGAAAAAAGCCGAACATGCGATCAAGACAGCAAATGCTGTCAACCGTATGGCTATGTCCAAAGACTTCCTTTGTTCCAGACCCAAATGAGGGGAGAGAACAAAGTGTACACCTCCTGTAATATAAAAAATAGTTAAGTAATACAATGATATGACAACTAAGTTGAAAAAACAAATCATCTACATGATTTGTTTTGACTATTAATAATAATTGTTTATTGAAGTAAGAAATATCGTCAAAAGTAAGAATATAATTAAATTACTCAATTTATTCTAAAAGTATTGACAATTCAAAATTCGGAGTGCTAATATTGAGAGGCACTAAATAATTTATGGAAAAGGAGGTATGGATTATGAAAAAGTTAAGAAGTTTATTTAAACAATTAAATAATGAATCCACACCTACCTATTCAGCAATTAAGTCTGTAATTTAACTTTTATAACTAATTGGTATGGGTGTAGATACCTGTATCTTTTTTAAAGCGTATGCTCTGAAAGGGGTGTGCGCTTTTTTTGTTGCCTTTTTAAGTGAATTACGAGTGCCAAATTATAAAAGGAGAGCTGAATATGTTTATTCAAAAGCGGAAAAAGAAATTTAATAAGGATTCGATTGAAGACGGTTAGTGTAAAAACAGAATAAGAAAGTAGGAATAATAAATGTTTGAGGTCTTATTTAAATTAAAATGGTTTTTTAAAGAAAATCGAAAGCGTTACGCAATAGCCATCGCATTGTTACTAGTGGCTAATGTAATTGAAGTGACGCCACCGTGGATTATTGGTCAATCGATTGATGCTATCCACTCAGAAACATTAACAAGTCATTCCCTTATGTTTTATATTGCTGCTATGCTAGTCATTTTGGTATTGTCATATGTCGTCAACTTTATATGGCAATATCAATTGTTTGGTGGAGCGAATGTAATTGAACGTAAGCTGAGATCAAAGCTCATGACAAAGTTTTTGAAAATGTCTCCACCTTTTTATGAACGAAATCGTACAGGAGATTTGATGGCGAGAGCGACAAATGATTTACGTGCTGTCTCAGAAACAGCTGGTTTTGGTATTATGACGTTAATTGATTCGACTTTATACTTATTAACAATTTTACTAACAATGGGATTCCTTGTTTCATGGAAGCTAACAATAGCAGCTATATTGCCATTACCGATATTAGCAGTCGTTATGCAAATTCTTGGTAAGAGAATTCATGAGCGTTATATGAAAGCCCAAGACGTGTTTGGTGAAATGAATGATAGCGTACTTGAAGCTGTAGAGGGTGTCCGTGTTGTTCGTGCATACGTTCAAGAACGTGCTACAGAGCAACAATTTAGTGAAATGACAGAAGACGTTTACAAAAAAAATATGCATGTTGAGAAAATTGATGCATTATTTAATCCAATTACAAAAATTTTAACTGGACTTAGCTATATGATTGGTCTTGGTTTTGGTGCTTATTTAGTGTCTAAGCAAGAAATGACTTTAGGTGAGCTAGTTACATTTAATGTATATCTAGGTATGATCGTATGGCCAATGTTTGCGATTGGAGAACTCATCAATGTTATGCAACGTGGGAATGCATCACTTGATCGTGTACAAGAAACATTAGACGAGAAAGAAGATGTTGTTGATCCAAAAACGCCAACAATCATTCAAAATCCGGAGTCTATTGTATTCAAAGATGTGACATTCCAATATCCACAATCATCTTCTATTAACCTGGCAAACCTTGAAGTTTCTTTGAAAAAGGGGCAAACGCTAGGAATTGTTGGGAAAACAGGTAGTGGAAAGACGACTGTCGTTAAACAGCTATTACGTGAATATCCAAATGGTGAAGGAGATCTATTTGTCTCAAATAGTCCTATTCATGATCAAACAAAGGAACAGGTTCGTAACTGGATAGGCTATGTACCTCAAGACCACGTACTATTTTCTAGAACAGTGAAAGAGAATATTTTGTTTGGTAAATCAGATGCGACAGAGGACGAATTACATGAAGCAATCCGTTTAGCAAACTTCGAGCGTGATTTAGAAATGCTACCACTCGGTTTGCAAACATTAGTTGGAGAAAAAGGGGTTTCGTTATCGGGAGGGCAAAAGCAACGTATTTCAATTGCTCGCGCATTAATTCGTGATCCAGAAATATTAATTTTAGATGATTCCTTGTCAGCAGTGGATGCTAAAACAGAAGCAACAATTATTCAAAATATCCAAACAGCTAGAAGTGACAAAACGACCATAATTGTGACACACCGCTTATCGGCAATTCAACATGCGGATTGGGTCATTGTATTAGAGGATGGTCGCATCGTTGAAGAAGGTACACATCAAACATTGCTTGAAGAAGAGGGCTGGTACAAAGAACAGCATGACCGTCAGCAAGTTGAGGGGGTGAAATAATGGGTACTGGTAAACGATTATTTCAATATGCTTTAATGTACAAAAAGCTACTTATTTCAGGCCTGTTATTATTAGCTATTGCAGTTGCCGCAGATTTAGCGGGACCATTAGTAGCAAAGAAAATTATTGATGATCATATTGCAAAAGCAGAAGTCGCAGGTATTGATTTTCAGCCGATTGCAATTTTATTGGCTGTATTCTTCGGATTAGCAGTTGTTGCCGCTATTTTTAGATACGGTCAGTATCTTTTACTTCAAATGGGTGCAAATCGTATAATTCAAAAAATGCGCAATGAAGTCTATGAGCATATCCAAACATTGCCGATTCGTTATTTTGATAATTTGCCTGCCGGAAAAGTGGTTGCGCGTGTTACAAATGATACGGAAGCTATTCGTGATTTGTTTGTAACGGTAGTCTCACAGTTTGCAGCGAGCTTTATGACGATCTTCGGGATTTATATCGCGTTATTCTTCCTTGATTGGAAGATGGCATTAATCGCATTATTTGTTATTCCAATTTTAATTGTTTGGACGATTGTGTATCGTAAGTATGCTTCTAAGTACAATCATATTGTACGAGGAAAAGTATCTGATATGAACGGTATGATCAACGAATCGATTAATGGGATGACTATTATTCAAGCTTTTAGTCGCGAAAAACAAATTGAAGATGAATTTGCGGCACTAAATGAAGAGCATTATCGTTATCAAAATAAGCTGCTTATATTAGATGCAGCTACATCTCACAATTTAGTAGGCGTTATTCGTTCGCTTACATTTGTACTTTTTATCTGGTATTTTGGCAGTGCTGAAATGAATGGTGCAGCTGCTATTTCAGTCGGTATGCTATACGCTTTTGTTGATTATATTACACGATTATTTAATCCTGTAACTGGTATCGTCAATCAGTTGGCTCGCTTAGAAAGAGCAAACGTTGCAGCAGAGCGTGTCTTTGAACTATTAGATCAACCAGGGGAGCCTGTAGTCGATAAACGTATACCACGATATAAAGGAAATGTTCGCTTCGAGCATGTGTGGTTTGCTTATAAGGAGCAAGAATATGTGCTGAAGGATATTGATTTTGAAGCGAAGCAAGGAGAGACAGTCGCGCTTGTTGGTCATACGGGCTCTGGGAAAAGTTCTATCATGAATTTACTTTTCAGTTTTTATGACGTTTCAAAAGGTGCGATTACAATTGACGGTATCAATATTAAAGAGCATTCTCGTCAAACCATTCGAGAGCATATGGGAATTGTATTGCAAGATCCTTATTTATTTACAGGTACGATTGAATCGAATGTTAGTTTAGGAGATCCTAGAATTACGCGTGATACAGTACAGAAAGCATTGGATGCAGTTGGTGGTGAACGCGTTTTGAAAAATTTACCGAAGGGTTTAGATGAACCTGTGATTGAGAAAGGTAGTACATTATCTTCGGGACAACGTCAGTTAATTTCATTTGCCAGAGCGCTTGCCTTTGACCCTGCGATATTAATCCTTGATGAAGCAACTTCCAATATAGATACGGAAACTGAAGAAATCATTCAGCACGCAATGGATGTATTGAAAAAAGGACGTACGACATTTATCATCGCACATAGACTTTCTACTATTAAAAATGCAGATCGCATTTTAGTATTAGACCGTGGTGAAATTGTAGAACAGGGTACTCATGATGAGCTACTGAAACAAGGTGGACGTTATGAACAAATGTATAAACTACAATCAGGTGAAAAAAATATTAGTTAATATGAAGACCCTTCAAATGCTCAAGCAATTGAAGGGTCTCTTTTAATGGAAAAATCAGTGCATTATAGTGGCGATGAAAATAGAAAGAACGGCGCAAAAGGTAATAGAGGTAAGCCAGTTCAATTTTGAAGTGGTTTCCAAAAATACATTTAATATGCCACTAATAAGTAGTGACACGAAAAAGGAGAAGAATAAATAATAAACTACTTCTGGCATACAAACGTTTCCTCCGATTCAAGAACTGTAATAAGTACTTTTATTAAGATTAGTGTATTTGAAGCATGTAGCTATTGCAAATGTTTGCCGATACTCGTATATTTAGGGAGACGAATTAATTGGCTATGTGAAAGTAGGTGTCAATCCTGAGCTGGTGGCAAGATTGGTTACATAGTATCAAATCTTTTAATCGAAATATTAAGTTGTTCATGGTTGGGAATATACTAATCCAAATAGGAATGGGCATATTCAGTGTAATGTACAATTTATATATTAAGGAATTAGGTATGAAGGAAGCTGTTAATGGAAATGTTATTGCGATGACAGCGTTAGCAACAGCTATTATGCTAATTCCAGCTGGTCTCCTAAGTGATCGATTTGGACGTAAGTGGGCGCTTATTATCGGAACAGGATTAACAGCAATTACATTTTTCTATAGAAGCATTGTCACTGTTGAACAACCGATGCTTTGGTCAGCATTCGCTACAGGCATTGTGTGGGCTGTAGCTCAAGTTTCAGGGGTACCATTTTTAGCTGAAAACTCCAAGGCTTCAGAAAGAATGAAATTATTTAGTATTCACTTTTCAATCATGACAATTGCAGGTTTTATTGGGAATTTACTTGGTGGAGTTGTAGCTGACTGCGCAAGTTTTCTTATGGAATTGTCTGCTGTTGAAGGAATTCGGGTATCGCTTTATAGTGGTGTCGCATTCTTCGTCATTGGATTATTTCCATTGTTCCGCTTGAAGATGGAAAGTAAAGTTGTTATAGAATCAACATCTATTAATAAAAATATAGTAAAAGTATCAGAAAAAAGCGCGAGCTTCAAAGAAAATATAAGAATCATTGTACTATTTGGGATAGCTCAATTGATTATTGGTATAGGATCAGGGCTGGTCATTCCATATTTAAATTTGTATTTCGCTAATCGTTTTAATGCATCCAATACATACATAGGACTTATTTTAGCATTAGGATCAGCAATGACAGCTGTTGCAATGTTGATAGGACCTGCATTAGTTAAACGTGTAGGTGAAGTTAGAGCTATTATCATATTTCAGTTTTTATCCATTCCATTTTTATTTTTAACTGCGTTTACAAATTCTTTATTTGTAGCATCGATTGGTTTTTTATTCCGCCAAGCATTGATGAATGCAGCGAACCCGATCCAATCAGCCATTGCTATGGAAATTGTGCATGATAAATATAAAGGGTTAGGGAATTCAGTCAATCAGATGGTATTCCAAGTTGGCTGGGCATCAATGGGTCTGCCAGCTGCATTTTTTGTTACGAAGTTTGGGCATTATTGGGGATATGCTTATACCTTTACGATTACAGGCATATTGTATCTGATTGCTTCTACCTATTTTTATTTGGTGTTTGGACGCAAAAAAAAACTCTCAGTGGAATGAGGAAAACATAAGAATAAGAACATCTACTTGTTGTGCTTGATATAAAAACAACATGTAGGTGTTTTTTATAGTTCTTTCATTAATTTTTCTTTAATACATCAATTACCATCGCCTTTCTAACATTCGAAAATTCAAATACGATGGCAAAACTGCTATTATAGAAATTAGTGTTTTTAAAAAGGGACCAATTTCGAAGAGAGGAAGATATGTTCATGGGACAAGTAGTAGCTAAAATTGAAACGGTGCGCACAAACCTAATCATGACAAACAAAGCACGTGAAGGAATTTTAGCATGGTCAAAAGATGAGCATGCTTTTTTTCATATTCAAAAATCGTTTTTAGTACATATTGAAAGAATGAGTAATTCTGCACAAGGAGAGACAGCGATTACAATCTATTTTGACAATGTAGCCAACACGAACCTTGCCGAAAAGCTAGATAGTCAAGTTGTAGTGATGAATTGTATTGTGAAATATGAAGGACTACTGGCAACTAATTTCCGTGTTATCAGTTCAAGAGTCCCTGTTCGTACAAATAGAAGATTTGCAACACAGTTAGAGTTCGTGACAGCCCCTAAGAATACCGTAGGATTACCAATTGAACTCCATTCTAAAATTCGCCAGTTGCCAATAGCAGAAGAACGTTCAGAATATGTTAGAAAACGTATTTCTAGCTGGGAAGGTTATTTGAAAATACAAGAGCGTGATGCCACGATTGAGGATATGACAGCATCATTCTCAAAGCTTTCGGTCAATGAAGACTTCAGTCGAATGACATTAAATTGTAGTGGTTTAAAGGATAATGAATGGAATAAAGCTAAAGGATTAAGTGCGAAATTTAAAGGCTCTCGAGATGAACTTGGTGAAGTATTGAAAGTGAATCGCGCGAATAGAACAGTAGAAATTGAGCTACGTCCATATATAAGGGAGCAACTGCGCAAAAATCAGCTAAAACCAAAAACAAAGGAAGTCATCTTTAGTAATTTTGCTACTTTAAGTCAGATTCGTAGACTACGTAGAGGGTTTGCAGATTTAGAAAAAGGATTAGCTGCAAATGCCAATCTAGAAAAGATTTTATTTGAAGATCGACCTCGTATTCAAGCACCGAAGAAGCGAGCTAAACTAGAGTTTCATAACCGGTTAAATGAATTTCAACAAGAAGCTGTGATTGGAGCAATGTCAGCTGAAGATTTATTTGTTATTCAAGGTCCACCAGGAACTGGTAAAACAACGGTTATCTCAGAAATATGCCAGCAAAATGCGAAGGCAGGTTTGCGTACATTAGTAGCTTCTCAGTCTAACTTAGCTGTTGATAATGCATTAAGTCGACTGCTTTCAAATAAAGACATTCGCATTTTACGCTTTGGTCGAACAGAAAGTATTGAAGAAGAAGGCAAAAAATTTATTGAAGAAAATGTGGCTGAGTATTGGAGAGAGCAAACGTTACAAGATATCGAGCAGGAGCTAACGTTGCATGCTAGTCAAGAATCGGAGCTTACTGCAACATTAGAGAAATGTGAGGAAGAACTTCAAAAATTCAAAGCCCAGCTAATATTTATAAAGGAAAAAATAGTAGAACAACAACAGGCAAAACTCGATTATGAAGTAATAACTAACGAAATTCAAAAACTAAAAAAAATGTTGGGTATTTATAGAAGAGAACTTCGGGACCTTGAAGAACATTTTGGAGAAGTAGCAAATAAATATGAGCATGTTTTATTGAAGGTAGAGGAGTTAGAGCGTTTCATTGAAGCAAATGAATCCAGTGAAAAATTACTTGAGCGAACTAATCGATTAGCGGATGAAATAGGGCTTACTAGAAATCAATTGCTTTATCGTCAAGCTGAAGAAGAATTGAATGCAGTTAACGAAGAGTTAAACAATTCTCGTAAAGAATACATGACTTGGCAAAAAAACATTTTAGAACTACATCAATTGCAACATGAGTTGAAAGACTTTACTAAAGTTGATGAACTCACTGATTTTATGCAACAGTACGACATTCCAATGGGTTTTATCATTGAACGCCAGATTAATGCATTAGAGAAAATTAAAAATCAAATGGTAAGTTATCATGATTGGATGGCTGTAAATAATAAGTTGAAAGCAGCGATTGACTATGTAGAGAAGCAAATGGGGCAAGCTTCTCAAATTATTTTGCAACAAGTTAACGCACGTCCAGAAGATAGCTATTCATCCTATTCGATTCGAGAAGTGCATGAAGCGATAGATTATATGAAGCAATTTTTAATAACACAAAAAGTTGTTAACCCTGTACAGTTAAAACCGCATTTAGAAAGACTTTATTTAAGAAGAAAGTTTGTATGGGAACAAGGTACAATTCTACAACAACTAAAACAAGAAGCAGTCAGATTATTTGAGATGATCAAGCGAGAAGTGATTAAACAAACAACTGAAGTATTAGCTAACGCACAGCAAAAGAAAAGTACTTTAACGAATAAAGGGATGCTACTAAAAGATAAGCAAACTCAGCTCCAAAAAAGATATGAACAATTAAAGTTAAGTTTGTCTGATGTACCTATCTCTAGCCATTCAGAGCAACTAACAGCAATATTACACAAGTTAGAAATAGAGGAGCAGCATGTTAAATCAACCTACCAAGCAGTTTTACAAACCATCCCTCAATTAGAGCAAATGCAGCAACAGCACCAAAAGTTAATGGAAGAAAGAACTTCTTTAGCTAGTGACATTGAAGAAAAGAAACTAGCAATTCAAGAGATTAATTCACAAGGCTTACAGCAGGAAAAGGATTTAAAAGCTTTGGAAGAAATCCTGGATCAAGATTATGAAGACCAACAATTACAAGCAGACTATGCTATTAAAAAGCTTACAGAGAAAAAAACAAAACTCCAGCATAACAAAGCACAGCTACCTATTAAACAAGCGCTACAAAAACAATGGTATACATTACTACAAGAAGCCAATGAACATGATTTAGATGAAATTCGAAAAATGTATGTACGACATGCCAATGTTATTGGGACAACATGTGTAGCTTCAGCTCGAAAAGAATTCATGGATAATTATCCAACATTTGATGTCGTTATTATCGATGAGGTGTCTAAAGCAACACCACCAGAATTGTTGCTGCCAATGTTAAAAGGGAAAAAAATTATTCTCGTAGGAGATCATCATCAGCTACCGCCATTAGTTGGAGACGATACATTAGAGGAAACGTTAAAAGCGATTATCGAAGAAAGTGACGCACTAGAAGAAAGTGCTGAACTAAAAAAATTATTAAAAGAGTCTTTATTCGAACGCCTTTTCAAAAACCTCCCTAGAGATAATAAACAAATGCTAGCGATACAATATCGTATGCACGAGGATATAATGAAGACAATCACCCCTTTTTATGAAAATGAAGATGACCAACTGCAATGTGGTCTAATCAATTCAGATACCGTTCGAGATCATTTCCTAGAGGGGCATTATGTAAAACGGTCTGATCACTTATTATGGCTAGATATGCCAAATGAAAAGCCTTATTTTGAAGAACAAATGAAAAATGGTAAAAGTCGTTTCAATCAAGGTGAATTAGATACAATTCGCCATATGCTATTAGATTTAGACCATGCAACTGAAATGGCTAAAGCGGCAGGGAAAATAAAACAAGATGAACGCAAAAGCATAGGTGTTATAAGTTTTTACGGGGAGCAAGTTAAGAAAATTGACCGCCTTATTCAGCAAGAGCTAAATCTACAACATTTACATCTACGCACCGGTACTGTTGATAAGTTCCAAGGGATGGAAATGGACGTTATTATCGTAAGTATGGTTCGTAATACGCAACATAAAGGTGGAGATATCGGTTTCGCCAATGATTATCGTCGATTAAATGTAGCGCTATCGCGTGCGAGGGAGCTACTTATTCTTGTAGGTAGTACAGAAATGTTTACACAAAGAGCGAAGCAGAAAAATGCGCGAGAAATGTATAGTCAATTATTAATAACAGTGAGAGAACAAAATGGCCTCCGTGACCAAGACGGCAATGTAAAACAGTAAAGTGGAAAGGAGAGCCAAGTATGAAAGCGTTAGAAAAACGATTGAAAAGAGAAGTTTTACAAAATGGCAAAGTAGAGATTTTAAAAACCTCAATCTGGTGCGTGCCAGTGCAATCAATTGATGTCACTTATCAACCAGTAAAGCGATTGAAGATGGATATATTGATGAAAATGATGCTACTCACTTTCCAACAAGCTGAAATTTCAAATGCTAGCGAATTGGGTGAATTACTATTAGTAGAGGATCTCTTCATTCAAGACCTTCTCATAAATTTAACGAAAACAGGGCTAATTGAAAGAGGAGAGAAATACTATCATTTAACATCTAAAGGTAAAATCCAACTTGAAAATGGCGTGTTTGAAGAAGAGCAAGAAATAGAAACACAGCAGTTGCTTTACAGTGCTTGCCACGAAGCATTCTTGCCTGCGGAAATTGATCAGATGGATGAGTATGACGAGTTACCAGATCTGTTTCGTTATGCTTTAGAGGAACCAGAGGAGACATTAAAGTTTGTAGAGGAAGAGTTAATAGAAGTTCTGCAAAATAGCCGTACATCTGAAGACGAAGGTGAAGAACAAACAGTCATTACTGATATCTTATCAAAAGAAGCACGCCAGATTAATGATGTGCCTTGTCTTGAATATATCTTATACAACCGTGAACAGGACCTTCTTTTTGTTCGAGTATGGAATACATTATTATCTCAATGGGATGATAAGTTGGAGAAGCTACTAGTTGAAAAAGAAGTTGTTATGTGGCGAGAAGAGTATTTGAAAGTTTAGTTACAAGTTAGCCTTATTAAAGGCATTATTATTTGGGGCTCCTTGGAGGAGTTCTCTATTAATAATGCTTTTTTTTGTGGCATAAATATTTAATTGTAGTTAAGTAATCGATGATTTTATTAGCCTATTTAAATATCAATAAATTAAATGAAATATTTACCTTTTATGTACTTTGGTGGAGAATTAAGGAAGGCTATTCAATGAACTGGGGGTTATATTTATGAAACAGATACTATTAGTATTAGCTGCTTGTTTGTCTGTTTTTGTATTAACGGGGTGTAGTGAGAAAGTAGATAAAGAATTAAGCGAGAACTATATTCAACATTTAGAGCTCTCAAAACGTGAAAAAAGTTTAATTCAAGCCGTCACTGGTGATGGTGATAATCCAACATTTATACATGAATTTAAAGTTGATGAGAAGTGGAAGTCAGTAAAATTATGGGTAGAGAAATATGAATATGGTCAACTAAAAGAAAAGGATGCAGTAGCTATTAGCGTGGGAATTGAAGAAAAAGGGAAGTTTGTCGTAAGTTTCAGGAGACTTCCAAATGGAAAACCTAACGCCATTGTTAGAGTCTCTCTAATAGATGATAAAGCGATTTATTCTAGTGAAGGTAATATCAAACTGCCAAAAACAGGCTCTTCTGGTTCAGCAAATATTGTTTCAGAAAAAGTAAAGGTAGGGCAAGATATGGTGTTAGCACAAGTGATTTATTCTAAGCAAGATCAAAATATTTCTATTGGTGATTGGAATTTATATAATAATCCTAATGAATTAGCAGAAAAAACGTCAAAGTATCCTGCTGTCTATTTTGTACTCTGCTCATTTTCTGAAAAAAATATGTAGGAGAAATTAGTCTGAGGTCAGTTTGGATTTTGTCATTTTGCTCTGCGTAGTATCGATTTTTCTTATTTAAATAGATATGAGAAGTAACGACCTCGCAGCTGAACGAGCGCCTGAAGCATTTAGTTAGATATCCAGCTTCAGGCGCTAGCGGCTCGGGTCGTTTCAGTCGGGCGATCAAAGTCAAAGAGCGACTTTGGCTTCCGCCTTCCAACGACCTCGCAGCTGAACGAGCGCCTGAAGCATTTAGTTAGATATCCAGCTTCAGCGGCCAGCCCTTCGAGGTCACTTCAGTCTCTCGGTCAAAAGTTAAAGTGATGCTTTTGATTCGAGCCTTCCAGTGCTTGTCAGGGGCCAACAGGAAGTTGGTTATGTAGCCGTTGCCACAGGACGTGGCGAACTTAGGCTATCTTCCATTAAACGGGCCGCTTCAGCATTTAATTAGTCATATACATGATAAAGCATTAGTTCATGGATCATTTTTTTTACGGTTTCTTCATTTGGTGGTATTGACCCGGACCAGATGATGGAGCCGTCTTTTTTATATTCGCCTTCGTATCGTTGATGCTTGTAGAAGAAGGCGATTTGCCAGCCTGGTAATTTTGTATTTTCGAACAAAGGTTTGAAACTGAAATGTTGAATCATATGTATACCCCTTTTCATAGTGCCGGTCCCGTTCGCATATAGTGTGAAAAAGCGTATAGGAGATGGCGGTATGTTTGAAGAACAGCTAAAGAAAGCGATTCAAGATAAATATCAGATGTATTTTTGGTACAAATCGATGCTTGGGCTGACGAAGGATCCTACATGGAAATCTTATATCGAGCATGCAATAACAGACGAGAAATGTCATTATGAGATGTTCCAACAACTTTATTATATGATGACTGGAGAATATGTACAAAATTTAACGAAAAGACCACCATGCAAAAATCTTAAGGCTTGTGCGAAAGAGGCTATCGGTGAAGAACTTGAGGCGACGGATTTATATAAAGAAATGTTCTTAAATACTCCACTTCAACAAGGGCAATACCCATTCTTTATTGCTATGCAAGATGATATGGAACATGCAATACGCTTTTCAACAATTTACAATTCCCTATAAATTGAATGAAATCCCTAACTTCAATAGCTATTAATTCTCACCTACTTGACTGTCTGTTATAATGTAGGAGAGTTTTTGAAGAAATGGGTGAAGAATATGGGTGTGTTCGTAACAATACTATTCATGGCTGTCATTGGAGCAGTTATTGGTGGATTTACGAATCATTTAGCGATTAAAATGCTCTTTAGACCTTATAAAGCAATTTATATTGGTTCTTGGCGTGTACCATTTACACCAGGTTTAATTCCAAAACGCCGAGATGATTTAGCAAAACAACTAGGAAAAACAGTAGTGAATTATTTACTCACACCTGAGACATTCCGTAAAAAGTTCTTTTCAAATGATATTCGATTGAAAATTGAACAATGGTTAAATGAAAAAATAGAAACAACTTTGTTTACAGACGATAAAACAATCAATGACTGGCTGAAGCAAGCGGGTGTTGAAAACATCCACTTAGCGATTGAAGAAAAAGTTGATGCTTTAATCATTGATCAAGTAGATAAAGTACAAAATGTCCTATCTACAAAAACGGTTCGCGAGCTTTTACCTGAAAGATGGCAAGATAAGGCGAATACGAAAATTCCAGATATCGCTCGCTATATTTTAAATAAAGGCGATGTTTATTTTGAATCAGAAGAAGGCAATCAAACGATTAAACGATTAATTGATGATTTCCTTGATACAAAAGGAACGCTTGGTGGTATGATTCAAATGTTCTTAGGCGATTCTTCATCAATAGTTAACAAAGCTCAAAAAGAAATTAAAAAATTTCTTAATGCAGATGGCACATTTGTGCTCGTTTCGAATATGTTAACGAATGAATGGGTTAAATTACAAGATCAAACGGTTACTCAACTAGTTGGCGATTTAGATTTTAATTCGACAACAAAAGCGGTTCAAAACTATGTGAAGAATGAATTGAGAATTGAAAATCGTTTAGACCAGCCAATTGTACATTATTGGGCACATGGTGCTGAGTGGATGCAACAAAATGTTGTACCACAGGTAGTTGACAATGCTTTTGTACAAGCAGAAGCGAAACTGGAAGATGTCTTAAAACGATTAAATTTAGAAGAAGTAGTACGTGAACAAGTAGATACATTCCCTGTTGAAGTACTTGAAGATTTAGTACTGGGCATTTCAAAAAAAGAATTTAAAATGATTACAGTATTAGGTTTCGTTCTTGGTGGTATTATTGGTGTTATTCAAGGGATTATTAT
This sequence comes from Viridibacillus arenosi, assembly GCF_001955655.1. Taxonomy (GTDB): domain Bacteria; phylum Bacillota; class Bacilli; order Bacillales_A; family Planococcaceae; genus Viridibacillus; species Viridibacillus arenosi. Next base: position 43,579 of record NZ_MSPW01000006.1, read on the forward strand.
GACGCTGATTAATTAAAATTGAAAGTAGGGTATCAAAATGATTAATATTTATAATGACATTAACAAATTAGAAGCAACATTCCGCCAAACGGCAGAATTTGACACATTAAAAGCTGCTGTTGAAGAAGTGAAAAACGATTCAGAGGCACTGACGTTGTTTCAAAACTTCCGTAAAGTCCAATTGAATTTACAAGAAAAACAAGCAAAAGGTGAACAAATCCAAGAAGATGAATTAACTTATGCTGGAAAAACTGCTCAACTTGCTCAACAAAATAGTAAGATAGAAAAAATGCTTCAAGCCGAAATGGCTCTAAGTGGTTTAATTGAAGAAGTAAATCGTATTCTAATTAAACCAGTTCAAGAACTATACGCTGAAATCTAATCACAAATATAATTTGTGAAGAATACATCAATACATTAGATCATGCAAAATAATAAAGAAAATTGAGAAGGAGATACTACAAGAATTGTAGTATCTCCTTTTTTTATTTTTAAGTAAATTTAATTGACTTAGTAATTTCAATTTATTAAGAAAGCTACAAACAACAAGATATTAATAGGTTTCTCTTTTTAGATGTGACAATGAATGTACTTAAATATTTAGTTTCAGGCTGAAGGAATTACATATGTATAGTGTCCAAAAAATATATAATTGCAATTTTAAAAAGACTTAGTTATTAGGTGCAATGATTATAATTAGCATGATTTTTTAATCAATTAATATAGTGAGAGTATTCAAATGTATTATATTATGTATTATTTGTAAAATAAATAGCCGTGTTGGATGGGTTTTGTAAAATATGTAAATGTTGCCGAGGTAATATAGAATCTATGAGAGGCATACCATATAATCGAAGTGGTTGAACTTAATAGATTTTCTATTAGGCAAATACAACCCTAAAAATAGAGAGGTGTGGGATAGTGAGGAATTACAGTTATAAATTTGTAAAACCTTTAACATCATTAGTGTTAGGAGCAACTTTATTAACAAGCGCCGTCATTGCTCCGATAACCAGTGCGGAGGCAGCAGTGTCTTCTAGCTACAAAATTATCAAAGGGAAGCTAGTTTCAAAATCAACTAGCAAAATAGTAAAAGGGATTAAGACTTACAAAGGTAAGGTTTACAAAGATGGCAAGTTACTAACAGGTTTAAAATCAGGGGTTTATTACAAAAAAGGTGTTAAATGGACTGGTTGGTATAAAGGCAAATGGTACGAAAAAGGTAAAGCATTAACGGGGTTTGGTAAAAACACTAGTAAATTATATATTAATGGAAAGCTCGCAATGGGTAATTGGTATAAAGGTAAATGGTATGAGAACGGAAAAGCTTTAACTGGACTAGGGAAAAATACAGGAAATTTATACGTTAATGGTGTTATAAACACTGGAAAGTATTTATACAAAAATAAATTATACGATGGTGCAGTTTTAAACAAAGGTCTAAAGCTATATGGAGACAAACTATATAGTGGTGCAGCCTTAAATCAAGGTCTAATATTTTTTGAAGGTAAACTATACAATGGCACGGCATTAAATCAAGGTTTAGCACTATTTGAAAGTAAACTATATAACAGTGCAGCGTTAAATGTAGGCATCGTACAGTATGGAGGTAAATGGTACAACGGCTCTGGCTTAGCGTCTGGAACTATTACAACCCCAGACGGAAAAACAATACAGGTTGAGAATGGTGTTGAAAGTTCACCAGGTAACGGATCGTCATCAGGGAATAATGGCGGAACAAGTGATCATGCCCCAACTGCATCAAGTGTCAAGATTGTTGGAGCTGCAAAAGTAGGTGTAACATTAGAAGTTACTTATACTTATACAGATATAGATAAAGATGTAGAAAAGGGTACAACATTCCAGTGGTATGCAGATGGAAAAGCAATTACTGGCGCAACAACTTCGACATTTAAACTGACAACAGATCAAGTAGGTAAAGTAATCTCTGTACAAGTGACACCCAAAAATGATAAAGCGATAGGAAATGCCGTAACAGCAACTTTACCAAATGTAGTAGTAACTCCTCAATAAAATTAAACGAAACGTTACTTTATAAGCTAGAGAAATATCTAGTGAAATAAGTAGAAATAATCATTCATGAATAGAATATTTAATAAGAAAAAACCTTCATAATGAATGTTTCTAACTGTTATTTTCCAATTGGTAGGTGTAATTCCTACTCTTGCACAACAGTCTTTTGAAGCAAGTGCCTAATCCTCCTGGACCCAGTGATGCGCTGATCAGCAGAAGGGGTTAAGTCAGGTGAAGTCGTACTCGAAAAAAACGAGGCGGGGCTCTTTAAAAGACAGCTATGGTTAGGCAGACGAATCCATGTAGGCAGTGTGAGGTAGTGAATGTTGCGAAACGCTAGGAGTTCAACATTCATCCTTATAGATGAAATGATGTAATGGGGGTTAGTAAAATTGACTGTTAAACTAACCATTCTCACAACTGAATAGTGGAGACCTAAGGCTGTCAAAATAAGGGATGGATATAACGGAACGTTTGAAGTTCTTCTTGACGAGGTGAATCAGCACTGAAGAAGCAAGAAGAACGGCAGCGGGTTCGTAGTAGTGATGATTGCTGGCCGTTTGGATTTGTATGGTAACATACGAAAAGGATAAAACCAGCTGGAGCGAAGGAACCCAGTCAGCAGAGTATTCTCTAAATTGCTAATCTCCTCAATAAATAATTCAGAATGTTCAGTTTTCATGAGTATTTAATGAGGTAGAAAAAAAGTGAAAAGACAATCATTCTACTGATAGCACGCCGTATGCGATGAAAGTCGCCTGTACGGTGTAGGCCCGAAACGAAATCCACAAGATGTGGTATAAGACGGGAATAGCGAAGAAAACTTTACTTTATCATTAATGCATACCAACGACACACATGCACATTTAGATAATATAGCGAAAAGAACAACTGCCATCAAAAATGTTAGAGCTAAAAAGCCAAATTCATTATTACTAGATGCAGGTGATGTTTTTAGTGGCACGCTATATTTCAATGAATTCCAAGGAAAAGCAGATTTGGAATTCATGAATTTATTACGTTATGATGCAATGACCTTTGGTAATCATGAATTCGACTTAGGCTCAAGTAAAGAAGGGCATCAGGCTTTAGCTGATTTCATCAAAGGTGCAAATTTCCCATTCATTAGTGCCAATGTAGACTTTTCTGCAGATGATCGCTTTAAAGGTCTGTTTACAGATCTAATCTCGAGTAAGCCTGAAAAAGGTAAAATTTATAATGGAATTATTAAAGAAATCAATGGCGAAAAAGTAGGGATTTTTGGTTTAACAACGGAAGAAACTAAGGATATTTCAAGCCCTGGCAGTATAGTATTTGAAAATTATATTAAAGAGGCTGAAAAAGCAGTTAAAGCGTTTGAAGGGCAAGGCGTCGATAAAATTATTGCTTTGACACATATCGGTTATGATGACAATGCGAAAATCGATAATGATTTAACATTAGCTTCAACAGTTAAGGGCATTGACGTGATTGTTGGTGGGCATAGTCATACACAGTTAGATGAGCCAGTCGTTATAGATCAAGATAATAACAATAAAACAAAAGATCCAACTGTTATTGTTCAGGCGTATCAATATAGTGATTATTTAGGCAATGTTGATGTTGAGTTTGATAGTAAAGGTAAAGTTATTACAACAAATGGAGAATTGATTAAACTTAGCAGCCTTGCAGACGACGTAGAAGCGGCTAACATACTTAAGAAATATTCTGATCAGATTAAAGAAGTATCTAATAAACCAATCGGAGCAGAAGCGTTAAGTGAACTGAGTAACCCAAGAACATCAGACACGGGTCCAAGTGTCCGTAATAGTGAAACAGCACTTGGAAATATCATTACAGATGGTATGTTAGCAAAGGCAAGAGCACAAACCAAAAATAATAATATCATTATGGCACTACAAAATGGTGGAGGTATTCGATCAGGCATTAATGCAGGTGAGATCACTGTTGGAGAAGTTATAACAGTACTACCATTTGGAAACACATTAGCAACAATGAAGCTTACAGGAGCTGAATTAAAGCAAGCATTTGAAATAAGCTTTAAGGAATCTCCAAAAGAAAGTGGAGGCTTCCTTCACGTATCTGGTGCAAAAGTTGAATTTGATTCATTAAAACCAGTGGGCGAACGAGTTGTATCGATCAAGTACAAAGATACAAATGAAACTTACGTGGATATAAAAGACCAAGAGAGTTATACAGTAGCAACAAATGCCTTCACTGCAAAGGGTGGAGATAAGTATGATGTCTTTAAAAAAGCCTATGAAGAAGGTCGTGTAACAGACTTGGGACTTTCGGATTGGGAAAATTTAGCGGAACATTTAGCGTCTCTTAAAAAAATCAAACCTACACTAGAAGGACGTATTGTAGACGTGAAAAAGGGTGAAGATCCAGATATTAGAATACCAGGTGCGGAATTCTCTGGTACTACTGAATCTCCAAAAGTTTACAATGGGAATGTGATCGTTGATATTACAGATGTTGCTTCTATATCCAATGCGATAATTAAAGGAAACTTAATCATCACTGGCACAGTATCTGAAGATATTATCATTTCTAATATTAAAGTGGAAGGTAACTTAGATTTATCCGCTGTTAAAGGGGATAGTGATAATAGTTTTGAAAATATCGAAGTAACTGGTGAAACAAACATATGATTTTTTAACGAAATCGTCAGTAAGTGAACGATTTGGCTTCCCCCATTTAATACATGTTAGCGCTACAAATAAACTCTATAAGTGTAGAAGGAGACTGACTCTATGAGTAAAGGGAACTGGAAAAAGACATTTAATGCTTTGTTGTCGGTAAGTTTAGTGACAAGTTTCATATTGCCTTCACTGTCAACACCTGTAAAAGCTGCAACTACTTCGACGGATTTAATTATTTCTGAGTATATTGAAGGAAGTGGTTTTAACAAAGCAGTTGAAATTTACAATGGTACCGGTGCTACAGTTAATTTAAATGACTATACGTTAGAGCTTCATATTAATGGAGCTGCGGCGGCAGCTCAAAAAGTGGAATTGGTAGGAACTTTGGAAAATAACGATACGTATGTTGTATATCATAAAGATGCAAATACGGCTATAAAGAGTAATGGGGATCTTGAAAACTCTTCTGTTGTTAATTTTAATGGTGATGATCCAATTGTTTTAAAAAAATCTAGTGAAATCGTTGATTCGATCGGACAAGTTGGTTCACAAATTAAATTTGGAGAGAACATGACACTTGTACGGAAGAGCTCCGTAACGACTGGGGACAAGATTATCAATGATACCTTTAATAGAGATGCAGAGTGGTCAACTTATCCAATTGATACAACTGAGTATTTAGGCTCTCATACAATGGGGGATACTCCAGTAGAGCCTGGAGAACCAGGAAATCCAGGGGAAAATACAGTCATTTCAATTGCTGATGCACATGCTAAAGCAATGGGAGAAACTGTAATGATTAAAGGTATCGTCGCTGCAAAGTTAAAGAATACTATTTCAGTTCAAGATGCGACTGGTGGTATTGCAGTTCGTCCGGTAAGTTTAAATGCAGTGGTTGGAGATGAAGTTACATTAACAGGTAAATTAGCAGATTATCGTGGATTGCTTCAATTAGATGGAGCAACCATTGTAGAAAATAAGGAAAATGTAGGAGAACCTCAACCAAAAGTAATTACAGGTGCAGATGTTAAGGAAGAAAACGAATCACAACTTGTGACAGTGAAGAACGTTTCACTTACCACAGTACAAGATGGAGGTAGTTGGGCAAACTTTACTGGGAATGATGGAACAGAATTCATCGTACGGGACGAAACGAATGCTCTAGGTTTAACAGCCAATACGAAATATGAGTCTATTACAGGGATTGTTCAACAATTCGATAATGACTACCAAATTATCCCGCGTTCTACAACAGATATCGTTGTTGATAGTACAACATTAGCGCCTGCTGTCGCTACTCCAGGAAGTGGGACATATGTTAAAGATACAGCTGTCACTTTATCTACAACTAGTGCAAATGCAGAGATGTATTACACGCTAGATGGTACTGATCCAACTATTACTAGTACCAAATATGAAAAGCCAATCCAAATTACTAAAACTACAACACTTAAAGCCATTGTGAAAGATCAAGATGGTAAATTAAGTGAAGTGTCGACTTTCAATTATACAATCGCAGATCGGTTTGAAATTCATGATATTCAAGGAGATAAACATGTTACTCCATTTAATAATCAAATTGTGGAGGGTATTGAAGGTGTTGTAACTTATTCATTTAAGCTAGGCACTGCAAATTATTATTCGATCCAAACGCCAGATGATATGGCGGATAACAATCCGAATACATCAGAAGCTATTTTACTTTATAGCGGTAACAAAGCTTGGCCGATCAAAGTGGGTGATTTAGTATCTGTTACAGGAAAAGTAAGTGAATATGCATACGATGGATATAGTGATCGTCAAGATACAGACTTGAAAACAACTCAAATAAATGTTCGTGATGATCAGGGTGGAAAGGTTACAGTCATTAAAAGCGGTATTAAGCTGCCAGCGCCAATCACTATTGATGAGGATAAGATGTCATTAAAAGCAATCGATAGTGATAATTTATCCGTTTTTAATCCAACAGTAGATGCAATTGACTTCTGGGAAAGTATTGAGGGTATGCGTGTACAAATCGGAAACGTGAAAGCTGTAGCTCCACAAGATAATGGTGACTTGGTGACGGTTCTTGAAAGTGCAAAAACAAATTCACTTCACGGCGGAGTTTTATTTGAGGAAAAGAACCAAAATCCAAATCGTATCCAATTCCGTTTAGAGCCAAATGGAACTGCACGTGATTTTGAAGTAGCGACAGGAGATCGATTTAATGGTCCGATTACGGGTATAGTTGGTTATTCATATCAAAACTTTAAAATTTATGCTTCTTTAGAGGAAATGAAAGCAGCACATAAAAAAGGAAATGCAACACCTGAAAAAACAACGATTGTCAAAGCAGATGACAAGTTAACGGTTGCTTCCTATAACTTGGAAAACTTCTCTAATAATAAGACATCAACTTCTGATAGCAAAGCTAGTAAATTAGCTAGAGCAATTGGTATTGATATGCAGAGCCCTGATATCGTTGGTGTGACTGAAGTACAAGATAATAATGGTGAAACTGCAGGAGATAGCAAGGCAGATCAAAGTTATGCAAGATTGATTACAGCTATAAAAGCTGCAAGTGGTGTGGAATATAAATATGTAAACATTGACCCAGTAAACAATCAAGATGGTGGAGCGCCAAATGCTAATATACGTGTCGGATTCTTATATAATCCAAGTCGTGTGACATTAACTCAGGGGAATCCACAAGGGGATGCAGCGACTGCAGTAGGTTATGAAAATGGAAAGCTTACGTTGAATCCAGGTCGAATTGATCCAACAAATGAGGCATTTAATAGTAGTCGTAAACCATTAGCAGCACAATTTAATTTCCAAGGTGAGAATGTAGTGGTCATTGCAAACCATTGGAATTCTAAATCAGGTGACACACCATTATTTGGTTCTATTCAACCACCTGTTTATAAAAGTGAAATTCAACGTAAAAAAATTGCACAAATTGTTTCAAATTTTATAAATGATATTAAGGCAAAAAATCCAAAAGAAAATATTATTTCTCTTGGGGATTTCAATGATTACCAATTTACTGAATCTCTAAAAATTCATGAAGGTAAGAATATGACCAATATGATTAATAAAGTAGAAGAATCCGATCGTTACACATATCTTTACCAAGGGAATTCCCAAGTGTTAGATCATATTCTAGTTTCTAACAACTTAGCAAGCAAAACCGCAATTGATATCCTTCATATCAATGCTGATTTTACAGATATGGCTGGTCGGGCAAGTGATCATGACCCTGTTTTGGTACAAGTAGATTTCGATGAAGAATCAGAAGTTGAACCAGTGAAACCAGAAAAAACGTATGATTTGGTTAATTTTAAAACAAAGAAATTGACTATTACGAAACCAAGTGTTGCCGTAAATTTAGATGGGGCATCTATCATCACAGAAGGTGTCTTATTAAAAAGTAATTATGCAGAACTGAATGGTGCTGGATTCAAAACAACAAAAGTCATAATAGCCCCTAACAAAGAAGGGACTATAATAGATTTAAAAGGTACAGAAATGAAAGAGATAATTATTGATGGACAAAACGTTAGCGAAATAAGAGGTGCAGAAAATATTCAAAGCATTGAGTTTATTAACGGTGCCAAAGCAGAACAAATTAAATTTACAAATACAAAAGGGGAACCCATTGAGGTTCCTTCTTTCCCTTCTGAAAATAAAGCACCAGTTGTAACGAGTAAAATTCCAAACAAAACGTTAAAGACTGGGGAAATTGTGTCGGTGTTACTTACAGACCACTTCTCTGATCCTGATGGTGACAAACTAACATTCACTGCAACAAAAGGTACTGTCAATCAAGCGACTGCCACGTTGACACTTTCACTTGAAGAAGGAAGCTATATTATTGGTGTTACAGCTACTGATGGTAAAAAAGAAGTAACAACCAATTTCTCAGTAACAGTTACTGCAGCCGATGTTCCAACTGACGATTATTATAAAGACGCAATGGGGAAAACTGGTCAAGCTTTAAAAACAGCATTACATGACATTATAGATGAGCATAAACAATTGACTTACGACCAAGCATGGGAAGCGTTAAGAGAAACAGATGAAGATCCAAATAACTCAAATAATGTGATTTTGTTTTATTCAGGAGAATCACGCTCTAAAACCCGTAACGGAGGAAATGTTGGTGACTGGAACCGAGAACATACATGGGCAAAATCACATGGAAACTTTGGTACAACTAAAGGTCCCGGTACAGATATCCACCATTTACGTCCAACTGACGTTAAAGTTAACAGTAGCCGAGGTAATCTAGATTTTGATAACGGCGGTAGTCCAGTTGCAGGGTGTAATGGTTGTTTTAAGACTTCTAATTCATTCGAACCACCTAATAGAGTAAAAGGTGACGTTGCCAGAATACTATTATATATGGCAACACGCTATGAACAAGGTGATAAAGTAGATCTCGAATTAAATGAAAAATTGAATAATGGAACTGCCCCATATCATGGCAAGCTTTCTGTATTGTTACAATGGCATTTACAAGATCCAGTTGATGAGTTTGAAATGAACCGAAATAATGTCATTCAAGAATGGCAAGGCAACCGTAATCCATTCATTGATCATCCTGAATGGGTAAAGCTCATTTGGGGAACACAAAGCAACAGCAAAATAAGCACAGTCAACTTAGCATCTTAAGTACTACAGGTCAGTAAAATAACCGTTATATAGACATTTGTGTATATTTCTTTATGGATATTAATAAAACATAAATTATCTTGTGGAAGTTGATTTCTGCATTATTCAGAAATAATTTTTCTTCGATTTGCAGTTTTAGATGTATCTCTTAAAGGGGAAAATATATATAACTAAAACCATGTACTGACAATTGTCAGTACATGGTTTCAATTTTACATAGCAGTTAAATTTTTAGTCGCGTTATGGATGCGTTCAGAATTCTTCTGAATAGAATTTAGGTTTCCGTTTATATCTCGCACGCCTATAAATAATTCGTTATTCAGAAATTTTATAGTATTCATAAGTCCAACAATTTTCTCGAAGGATGAATCTGTTGCTAAAACTTGAGTACAAGATTCATCAACAAGATGCTGTAATTTTTGTGAAGTCATTTTTTTAGTGCTTCTTGATGGTGCTTTTCATAGGCTTCTAATACAATTTGTTGTTCAAAGTTAATAATTTTGCCTATAGCATTAATAATTTTGAGTTGTTCCTCATGATTAAAATGAGTCTGTTGTACAATTGAGAAAAAGCCATTGAGTAAATCTTGGAAAGCACTCTTATACCACTTAGGTTCGAGCCCAACTTTTGCATGGACAAAAGCAATTATTAACGTTTTATCAAAAATCTTCATCAATGTGTCCATTGAACATTGATGAAATATGTCCCTTCAAAGCAGTTCTTAAACTGCTAATGGAACTGTTTTGATTATTTTTGATTAATATTTTTACCTAATGAATTTTCTTTTTCGAGATTTTCATAAAACTTTGCTACAATGGATTCAATGTTTTTGACTAGAGTAGGTTTCATAATGCGTAAAGTAGCTATTAGTTAGCTGAATCATATCCATCTGTATATAAATGGATCGGTTGAGCGAATTAGATATAACGATGTTATAAAGTTCTTGAAAAACTAATATTTCTAGAGATGTATTTATAGGCTTTGACTTTCTTGTGAGAAAAGACAATTTACTCGCTCCTTTAACATTGTAATAAGAATGGTATAAAGTTTTTCCATTGTATATGAAAGTAAAAACGAAAGAAGTGAATAGTTGATATGAAAGTCCTTGGAATTAATGGAAATTACCCTCAGGATTGGGTGCGAGTCTTCAATCATATTACAAATTTGTTTTTTGAGGATTCGAAAGTTTCGAAAACGGATAAAGACACTGATTTAAATGTTTATTTTGAATGGCATATAGACGCCAATCATACAGTAACAACAACCGCTGAATTACATTCAGATGGTGAAACGTATATAAGTAAATTTGTTCAAGAGTACGCTGATGAAGCTAATGAAAAGGAACAAAACATTCGACTGAAGAGAGCATTATCTCATGTACTTTTAGACACACTTGAAAAACTGACGGGTATTCACCAGAAATGGGGTATCTTAACGGGTATACGTCCTACAAAGCTGTATCATAAATTTAGAAAAAGTGGATTAACTGATTTAGAAATTCATACTAAGTTAAAAGAAGAATTTAGACTATCAGATGAAAAAATAACTCTAATGAAAAAAATAGTAGATCGTCAGCTCACGACTATTCCAGATTTAGATACAATAGGTAATGAAGTGAGTATTTATATTGGTATTCCATTTTGTCCTACAAAATGTGCTTACTGTACATTCCCTGCGTATGCTATCCATCGTAAAAATGGCCGAGTAGAGTCGTTCTTAGATGGGCTTCATATTGAGATTCGTGAAATGGGGAAATGGTTAAAGGAACGTGATATGAAAATTACATCTATTTATTGGGGTGGAGGAACACCAACATCTATAGAAGCTGATGAGATGGATGCATTATATCAAACGATGTATGATTCATTTCCACACGCTGAATCAATTCGTGAAGTGACCGTGGAGGCAGGACGGCCAGATACAATTACGCCTGCAAAATTAGAAGTCTTGAAAAAATGGGGAATTGACCGTATTAGTGTCAATCCACAATCCTACACAGATGAAACGTTAAAGGCGATTGGACGTCACCATACAGTTCAGGAGACTATTGATAAGTTCTGGCTTTCTCGTAATATGGGAATGAATAATATTAATATGGATTTAATTATAGGCTTACCAAATGAAGGTCTAGAAGAATTTGAGAATTCACTAGTTGAAACAGAAAAAATGCAACCGGAATCACTAACTGTTCATACATTATCATTTAAACGTGCTTCAGAAATGACACATAACAAACAGAAATATAAAGTTGCGGACCGTGAAACAGCTGAGAAAATGATGCATCGTGCTCATGAATGGACTACAGATAATAACTACGAGCCGTATTACTTATATCGTCAAAAAAATATTTTAGGGAATCTTGAAAACGTTGGATATTCTAAAAAAGGTGAAGAAAGTATATATAATATCGTGATTATGGAAGAAGTTCAAACGATTATAGGACTTGGTTGTGGAGCTTCAAGTAAATTCGTTAATGCAGAAACAGGGAAGATTACACAATTCCATAATCCTAAAGATCCTGCAGCTTATATTATGACATTTGAAGATGCTATTGATAAAAAGCTAGAAATTCTTGATGAACTATATAAAGAAGAACCTAAATTAATATAAAAAAATAGGTGAACATCTCTAATCAAGTGATGTTCACCTATTTTTATTTATTTCTTAACCAAAGGGCGATTTGAAGAATGATTGCCTCTTGGAATATGGCAGGATTATAACCGGTTATTTCATGGATTTGATTTAAGCGATATGTCAGTGTATGTCGGTGAATACCTAATTCTTCAGAACAAACTGTGAGTTGTTGATTATGTGAAAAATAGACAACCAACGTATGTATAAGTTTATTATTTAAATCTTTTAATGTACGATTCGTGAAGAGGAAAGCTTCCTGAGAATCACTTTTTTTTAGCAAAGAAAAAACTTCAACTTCTTCAAAAAAGTTGATCGTTTTTGTTTTGTCACCGTACTCAATGGCGTTTCTTGCTGTTTCATAAGAGTTAAATACTTTTTCTAATGTTTGAACTGGTTGACCGATGCCCATTTTAACAATGAAATATTTTTTTACTTGAGTTAACAACAGCGTTAGTTTGTCTACAATCGCTTTAGCATCCATACCAGATAATAAAATGAAATGCTCATTTAATTGATATCTACCAAAGATGACAGATTCATGGATGAAAAAATCCTCCATATGTTCGACAAAAGATTGGTATGCTGTTAGTTTTGGTTCGATGTCCAATGTAATTCCATAAAAGGGCGGTGCATGAAAGAAGCCAATTTTAGATAAACGTTCTTTCATTACTTTTTGCAAAGGCTGTTGAGTCATCAAATCTTCGAAAATAGTTTCACGCAATTTACGTTTCCATTCGCTTTGTGAGGCTATAAGTGCTTGGTGCACCATCATTTCAGTTGTTAACTGAACAAGCGGGGCCCATTCTGCAATATCATCTGGATTACCAGTAATACCAATTACACCTACAAGCTCATTTTGAAAGAAGATGGGTAAGTTAATACCAGGCTTTGCATTTTGAAAAAGATGAGCGTTTTCCTCTGTAATAATGAGCGTTTTTTCTGTTTCCGCAACAATTCTAGCCCCTCCATGTATACTTTCTACACGTAACCGATCTCCTGAAGCCAAAATTCTACCATTTGTATGTACAACGTTTATATTACGGTGCAAACGTAGCATGGTCTGTTCTACTATTTGGTTTGCTAATTGTTTTGAGATCATAATTTTCCTCCGAAGTGTATAAAAACTAGTTGTTATAATACAGGGAATTTATACGTTAAGTATAATGTAAAATACTAAATTTATCACTATAATTATTGTAAGCGTTTTATTTTAGGGGGGATTGTTGTGAAAATCGTTGTTAGTCCTGACTCTTTTAAGGGTTCACTTACAGCTATCGATGCCGCAAAAGCAATGGTAGCTGCTATTCATGAAATAGATCCAGAAATTGAAACTGTACTATTACCTGTAGCAGATGGGGGGGAGGGAACACTAGAGCCACTAGTGGAAGCTACAAATGGCCAAATTATTAGTGTAAAGGTACAAGATCCAATAGGTCGACTTGTTGAAGCTGAATACGGCATTTTAGGGGATGGAGTGACTTGTGTCATTGAAATGGCAAAGGCGTCTGGTTTAACACTTTTGACGAATGACGAAAGAAATCCACTTATCGCTTCAACTTATGGAACTGGACAGTTAATCCGTCATGCATTAAATGCTGGGTTCCGTAAATTCATTATTGGTATTGGGGGAAGTGCTACTAACGATGGCGGTACTGGTATGCTTAATGCACTTGGTATGAGGTTTTTAGATGTTGAAGGAAAGGAATTAGAACTTGGTCCAGAAGCACTTAGTACGCTACATAAAATTGATAATTCCTCTTTCGATGAACGCATAAAAGTATCTGAGTTTGTTATCGCATGTGACGTTGATAATCCATTTGTTGGGACAAATGGGGCGACTACTATTTTTGGACCACAAAAAGGGGTAACACCAGAAATGGTGCAACGAATTGATCATAATTTAACGATATTAGCAAATAAAATCGAAGCTATGACAGGTGTTGCACTGCATGATGAACCCGGTGCAGGCGCTGCAGGCGGACTAGGTGGAGCGTTTTTAGCATTTTTTTCAGTAGTATTAAAACCAGGGATTGAAGTCGTTATGAAAGCAATTGATTTTCATGGTGAAACTTTAGGAGCATCATTGATTATAACTGGAGAGGGAAAATCAGATTCTCAAACACTTTCGGGGAAAGCACCCATCGGCATCGCAAATGCAGCAAAAAAATTGCAAATACCAGTTGCCTTAATTTCGGGTTATGTTGATGAGGATAGTCGCGCACAGCTATCTGAACATTTCTTAGCAATCGGAAGCGTAGCAAATGAAACAGTTACACAGCAAGAATCAATTCAAAATGCAGCGATTCATTTAAGAAGGAGGACGTTTGAAACGGTGCAACAAATCATAAAAGAAATATAGGGTGTAATACAGATTATTTCTAGTAATTTTTTTAGGTATTCTCTTTATCTTACTTAAGATTATTTTCTGGCTTATAAAATTTAATGGTATATAGATATTGGAATAAAAAAGATTAATCATGAATAGCGCCGCCAGTGAATATGTTAATGAAAGAGAATTATCACTAAAGGTGGTGTAGCTATGAATGAGGAAGAAGTAAAGAGTCTACTATTAGAGTTGCAAAGTGGTCAGAAGAGTTGGGCAGAAGTGGCTGAGCATCGTTATGTGTTTTCGATGATGGAGCATATTGGGTCAATAGATGTAGAACTTCGTGATGACTTAATTTATCAAGTATTTTGGAGACTAATTCATAACAGGCATTTATCAAACGAGCTAATGATAGATATGCTTAATACTGCTCTAAGTGACATTTATTTATTTGATGAAATTGGTGGAAATGGTGTGGATAGTGTATTTAAACGCTCCTACACAGCATTATTAATTGCTTTACTATTAAATCAAGATTTACAGCATCCATTTTTGACAGAAGAAATGATTGGAAAAGTGAAGGACAAGTTAGTTACATATTTAGATTTGGAAGAAGATATAAGGGGCTATGTTACAGATAAGGGGTGGGCTCATAGTGTTGTAAATACTGCATATGCAGTTGATGAATTAGTAAAGAACCCAAAATTAAAAGTAGCAGATTATGATGAAATCTTTCAGTCATTAGTGAATAAAATTTTTACTTCAAAAGCAGTGTATCTTTCGAGTGAGGATGAGCGAGTAATCATGCCCATACTTACGATGCTTGAAAATGGATTATCTATTGATATAGCAAAAGGATTTTTTGAGAGGATTCCTCCTTTTTTAGCCAAACAAAAAGAGAAAGCATCTACTAAAAAGTTTGTTATTCTACAAGCCAATTGCAAGATGTTTTTAAAAAGCTTCTATTATATAGCGTCTACAGATAAAAAGTATGCTTTTATCGAAAGAAAGATTGAACGCTGTTTGACAGAAATTAGTTGAGTAATTTTTCATGTAGTAGTTTGTATTGTATTTTAAGTAGAATAATAACTGCATAAATGGTTTGAACAGAAAGCTACTACCTTACATGAACATTTTTCTTATGTGAGATAAAATGCCCATAAGTAAGCGAATACTATCAAAATTAATATAATTAACCTAAAATGCCTACCTGTAATATGGTACAATTATTGAGAAATATATGTTCGGAAGGTAGGGAGTTATGGATTTCAAAGTTTTACTAGCAGGCGGAATAATCGCTAGTACATTAGTGATTTCAGGCTGCTCATCTGGTGAGATAGCAGAGAATAAACAGCAAGATAAAAGTGACGTTGCAGTAAATCGAGACTTAATGAATATCGAAATAAAAGTCCCAGCTTCATTTTATGAAGGTGAAGATATAGATGCAATTATTGCAGATGCAAAGGAAAAAAACAAATATATAAAAGTTGAAAAGAACGGTGATGGTTCTGTGACCTACATTATGTCACATGAGCAGCACGATACTTTGATGAAGGAAATGAAGGAGAATACAGCTTCAAATGTAAAAGAAATTGAAGAAGATTCGGAAATACCTTCAGTTCTTAAAATTAGCTATAACAGTAATTTCTCTGAGTATATAGTAACAGTAGATAAAAAAGAGTTTGAAAATAGCTTCGATGGTTTTGCGGTATTCTCTTTAGGGATTGCGAGTATGTTCTATCAAGTCTTTGACGGAACAGCCGAGGAAGATTTGAAGGTTACTGTCAAAATGAAAGATGCTAAAAATGGTAAAATATTTAATGAAACAATTTATCCAGATGCATTAGATGATATCGGTGAAGAAAATTGAAACCCTTTATAATAGGTCATTAGCAAAGAATTTCAAGCTAATGATCTTTTTGTATTATTGAGATGGAAATGTCGACTTATTTTGAAGAATTCTCATTGGATGTAGTTTGAAATATGCTAGGATAGTAATAATACATAAACTTTTTTTGTGAAAAGGGAGACGATTATTTTGACGATTCGAACGGTAATATTTGATTTAGATGATACTTTACTTTGGGATAAGAAAAGTATTGCGACTGCATTTGAACTTACTTGTAAAAAGGCAGCAGATCAAGTGACAGTAAATCCTTTTGAGCTTGAAGAAACAGTGAGAGAAGCCGCACGTAATTTCTATGCATCTTATCCTACATATGAATATACACAAATGATTGGCATTAACCCATTTGAAGGTCTTTGGGGGACATTTGATGATCCAACAGATGAATTTCAACAATTAAAAAGAGTAGTTCCAACTTATCGTAAAGATTCTTGGACAATAGGTTTAGCTAAATTAGGTATAGATAATGAGGAACTTGGTGCAGAATTAGGGGATTATTTTATCGATGCGCGTAAGCAAAGTCCTTATGTTTATGAAGAAACATTTGAAGTACTGGATACATTAAAAGGGAACTTTAAATTAATTTTATTAACAAACGGTTCACCTAGTTTACAGCACACAAAATTGGAAATCACACCTGAAATCGCTCCTTACTTTGATCATATTGTTATTTCTGGTGATTTTGGTCGTGGCAAACCGGATGCTTCTATTTTTGAACATGTCTTAAAAGTTGCTAACATTCAAGCGGATGAAGCTATTATGGTTGGTGATAATTTGATGACCGACATTTTAGGCTCATCGCGTGTTAATATGCGTTCAGCTTGGATTAATCGTGAAGAAAAAACACCAATCGAAGGCGTTACACCAAACTATGAGATTAAATCATTACGTGAATTAATACCTCTAATTAAAACAATCTAATACTTCAAAAAAGCTGTCTATATTTTATATTAGACAGCTTTTTTGAAGTTCTTTTTAAATAAACAAGTAAAAAAACAACCTGATCCTTTAAAGGGTCGGGTTGTTTTTGAGTTACATGTGAAGTGATTAAATAAGATATAGGAACAAGTGTATCTATGTTTTAAATGTGGATTTCTTTAAAGTAAGAAGTTCAGTTGCAGCCGCTAGACTCTCGGATCGTTTCAGTTGGGCGCACAAAGTCAAAGAGCGACTTTGGCTTCCGTCTTCCAACGACCTCGCAGCTAGACGAGCGTCTTCAGCATTTATTATAAATCAATAGTTTTTGCGTCAAAGATGTTTTCTTGTGCTTTTAGGAAGTCTACGTTTTCGATGTGATTATCTACTGATAACATCATGATGGCATCTCCACCTTGGTTTGAACGACCAACTTGCATTGTTGCGATGTTGATATTTTTTTCTGCTAACAGTGTTCCAACACGGCCAATGGCACCTGGTTTATCAGTATGTTTGATAAATAGTAAGTGGCCTTCTGGTACTACATCGATTACATAATCATCTACTTTTACTATACGAGCACCAAGGCCGTTTAATAGAGTTCCTGTTACTTTATGCGTTTCAGTAGCAGTAACTAATTCCACAGCGATTGAGTTTAAGAAGCCCTTTGCTGTAGTAGTTTTATGTTCGTTAATTTTAATTGTGTTACGTTCCGCTAAGTAACGAGCATTTACGTTATTTACGTGGTTACCTAAATTACGTTTTAATAATCCTTTAATAGTATTATTTGTTAATGGACGAACGTCGAAGTTAGCTAACTCACCAGCGTAGTATAGATTGATCTCTTCAACTGCCGCATCTGATAGGCGAGACACGAAAGCACCTAATTTTTCACCAAGATCGAAGAAAGGCTCGATTTTTGCAATAATGTCTTTAGGAATAGAAGGCATGTTTACTGGATTACGAACTGTACCAATGTTGAAGTAGCTTAAGATATCATGACTTACGTCAACTGCAACTGATTCTTGTGCTTCAATAGTCGATGCGCCTAAGTGTGGTGTTGCAATGACTTGTGGTAATTTTAACAGGCGGTTTCCTACAAATGGTTCTTCCTCCATTACGTCAAGAGCAGAACCAGCTACTTTACCTTCAACGATTGCATCATAGAGGGCTATTTCATCAATGATTCCACCACGAGCACAGTTGATGATACGAACGCCGTCTTTCATTAATGAAAAGATTTCTTTGTTGATCATATGTTTTGTTTCTTTTAATAGGGGTGTATGGACTGTGATAAAGTCAGCTACTTTAACTACATCTTCAACTGAACCGAAGTCTACTCCTAGTTTTTCAGCTTTTTCAGCAGTTAAGAATGGGTCGTAAGCAATAACATCCATGCGATTACCTTTTGCACGGTGCGCCACTTCTTGCCCGATACGTCCGAAACCGATAACACCTAATGTTTTATTTTTTAATTCAACGCCTACGAATTTTTTTCGATCCCAGCGACCCTCTTGTAATGACATATGTGCATGTGGGATATGACGAGCAAGAGCCATAATCATTGCAGTTGTATGTTCAGCAGCAGAGTTAGTATTACCATCTGGTGCATTTACTACGATTATTCCCTTTTCTGTAGCAGCATCAAGGTCGATGTTATCTACGCCAACACCAGCACGGCCGATTAATTTTAAATTATCAGCAGCTTCTATGATGTCACGAGTAACCTTTGTTTGGCTACGAACTAATAATACATCGAAGTCTTTAATTTTAACTTTTAACTCGTCTGGAGTTAAGCCAGTATCAATAACGATATTTAAATCTAATTTTCTTTCTTGGCGAAGAGGGTAAATACCATCTTCGCTTAGTGAATCACTGATTAAAATGTTAATAGCCATAATTAGTTGTTCGCTCCTTCAAGATAAACTTTTTGTGCTGCTGCTATACCTTTTCCAAGCTCAATCTCTTTACCAACTTTAACAAGTGCAATTTCGATTGCTGCCAATGTTTGTAGAACATCTGTTGGTGCACAGTAGCCCATATGACCAACACGGAAGATTTGCCCTTTTAAGTGTTGTTGACCGCCTGCTACAGATAGATTGAAATCAGTTTTTAGTACTTTACGGAATGCTTCAGCATCAAAATCAACTGGTTTCACTGCTGTTACTGTTGGAGAAGCATCAGCATCTGTTGTAAATAATGGAATATCGAGTGCTTTAAATGCTGCACGTGTCATATCACGCATTAATGCATGGCGTTTATATACTTCTTCAAATCCTTCAGCTTCAAGGTTTTTAAGTACTTGTTCAAGACCAAATAGTAAAGATAAAGCAGGTGTGAACGGCGTTGTATCTTTTTCTAAGTTGTCGCGGTATTTTGTTAAGTCTAAGTAGAAGCCCTTTTTAGGGTTAGCTTCGATGACTTTCCAAGCGCGATCACTCACACCGATAAAGTTTAAGCCTGCAGGAAGCATAAATGCTTTTTGTGAACCGGTTACTAGAACATCAATACCCCATTCGTCCATTTTTGTTTCAATGCCGCCCATGCAAGATACACCATCAACGATTACTAGCGCTTCAGATACTTCATGAACTGCTTTTGCTAATTCGTCAACTGGGTTGATAACACCTGTTGATGTTTCACAATAAGTAGAGAATACAGCAGTAATATCTTGGTGTTCTTTTAAGTAATCTTTTACTGCAGTTGGATTTAACGATGTGCCCCATTCAACTGCAAATTCTTCAACATCAATTTGATATGCTTGGCAAATTTTTGTGAAACGTTGACCGAATACACCAGTTGCTACGACTAACACTTTATCACCAGGTTTTACAACATTAACGATTGCAGCTTCTAAACCAGATGTACCGCTACCTGTAATCATAAGAACATCTTGTTCTGTACCGAATACTTTTTTCAAACCCGGTTTAATGTTTTGGATCATTTTAGATGTTTCTGAACCTCGGTGACCAATCATAGGCTGTGCCATAGCGCGCTCTACGCTTGGTGGAATTGGAGTTGGACCTGGAATTCTTAATAATTGATAATCTTGTAACATGTTAAATCTCCTCTCTTATTTGAAAAACAATTAAAGTATTTGAAAATATAAAAAGCCTTCCGTCCCTTACATAAGATTATGTAAGGGGCGAAAGGCTAAATTAACAGACGCGGTACCACCCTTGGGTTACTGTCCACTCTAAAAGGACAGTCTTTGCTATATGCGTAACGTGCATGATTCGTATAGGCATACTTTGGAATGTTCAACCTATCTATTCGGGAGTGGAACCTGCCGCTGAAACCGCTAATTTTCACCAACCATTAGCTCTCTAAAGATTTCAAAATCGGGAAGCATGTCTCCGTCATTATATTTTTTCTGTGTTTTAAATTTAAATCAATATTAATGCTATATTCGGGTAATGTCAACATTGTTTTGAAAAATTAATATAAAATCGATTTAAACGAGGTATAAATTAACCTAAAACCGAATAAATTATAAATATAATAAAGAAAAAGTTCGTGTTACTGGAGAGGACATGTTGATGTGAGAAATTGTGTTTTTGGAACTGATTATAGTGGGGGATTCATTTTAATATGGCGAAGTCATTTTTTTATAAATCTTTACAGAATGCATATTCTAGAAGATTTATGATAGTAGTGTAATAAAGTGAAGCGTTTTCATGAAAAGACATGTCTTTTTAAATTATTGTTCAAAAATAGTGAACTATAGTTTGAAAATTAATTTCTGAAATAGTCAATCGTTCGGAATAGAGTTAATAAAGAAAATCATGAAACTTATAAAATAGGGTGATAGAAACAGCGGATTTATAAAATGATTCTTGACTTTAGTTTTTTGGAATTCTAATTTCTAAGCAATATCTATTGTAAATAGAGGTGTTTAAACATTAGGTGAAGAAATACAATGAAACGAAATATTATTTACTTTATCAGTGGGGGAGGGTGAGAATTATGACTTATGATGTAATAGTCATAGGAGCAGGATTGGCTGGACTCGTTGCTACAGCAGAATTATCGGATCAAGGAAAGAAAGTATTATTACTTGATCAAGAGCCAAAAGCTTCTCTTGGCGGTCAAGCTTGGTGGTCTTTTGGTGGATTATTTCTTGTTGATTCACCGGAACAAAGGCGACTTGGTGTAGAGGATTCAAAAGATTTAGCCTGGAGAGATTGGCTAGGCTTTGCAAAGTTTGACAGAGAGAAAGACGAAGATTACTGGGCTATAAAATGGGCAAAAGCGTATGTTGATTTTGCATCAGGGGAGAAACGCGAATGGTTGCATAGTTTAGGTATAAGATTTTTTCCTGTTGTAGGGTGGGCAGAACGTCAAGGTAACTCAGTTCCTCGCTTTCATATAACATGGGGAACTGGCCCCGGGTTAGTGAAGCCATTTGAGAAGAAGTTAAGGGCCGCTATTAAAGCTGGGCTCGTAGACTATAAACCACGTCATCAAGTAGATGAATTGATAACTTCTATAAATGCTGTAACTGGAGTAAGGGGAAAGATTTTAGTACCTAGTAGTGCTAAACGTGGAGAAGAAAGTGCACGAGGTTCAATAGGCGATTTTGAATATAAAGCGAAAGCAACCATTGTCACGAGTGGTGGAATTGGGGCCAATATCGAGTTGGTACGCAAAAATTGGCCCCAACGTTTAGGGAAGGCTCCTGAACGAATGATTTCTGGAGTACCCGCACATGTAGATGGGAGAATGTTAGGCATTTCTGAACGTGTGGGAGGTCGCATCGTCAACAAAGATAGAATGTGGCATTATACAGAAGGAATTCAAAATTGGAATCCCATTTGGAATAACCATGGAATTCGTATTCTACCAGGTCCGTCATCACTTTGGTTAGATGCTGAGGGGAACCGTTTTAAGGCTCCGAATTTCCCGGGTTTTGATACCCTTGGTACGTTGGAAGCTATTCAAAAAACAGGCTATGATTATTCATGGTTTATATTGACAGAGAAGATTATTGAAAAGGAATTTGCATTGTCAGGTTCAGAGCAAAATCCAGATTTAACTGAGAAAAGTGTAAGGAAAGTGCTCCAACGTATATTACCTGGTCCGACAAAACCTGTAAAAGCATTTATGGAGAATGGAGCAGATTTTGTGGTAGCTAATAATTTAAGAGAATTAGTGGATGGTATGAATAAAATTGCAGGAAATGATCTAATCCAGTATGAACATATTGAAGAACAAATTAAAGAACGAGATGACGAGATAAAAAAGAAATTTACGATGGATTTGCAAGCAAAGGCAATTCAAGGAGCTAGAAATTATATAGGGGATAAAGTCGTTCGTGTTGCTAAACCACATAAACTATTAGACGCCAGTAAGGGGCCGTTGATAGCGGTGCGGCTAAATATTCTAACACGTAAAACATTAGGCGGTTTACAGACAGATTTAGATGGCCAAGTATTAGATGAATCGATGAAGCCGATTGAAGGGTTGTATGCCGCTGGGGAAGTGGCTGGATTTGGTGGCGGAGGCGTTCATGGCTATAGAGCATTAGAAGGGACCTTTTTAGGGAGCTGCTTATTTAGCGGTAGACAGGCAGGGCGTGGAGTTTTGAAAGATATAAAAAATAATAATTTTTCAAAAAATAAAGGTGTTCTGGAGGAAGTAGAGAATATTACTATATGAATAACTGTTCATTTTTAAACAAAGGGGTGTTTTTAATGACATTTGAAACATTAAAACTAGAGAAGAATGGTAGATTGGCGACGTTGACTTTGAACAGGCCAGCCGCTATGAATTCTATGAATGAAGTGATGATGAGAGAATTAGCTGATTGCTTTGAAGCGTTAAATGATGATGGGAATATACAAGTACTTATTATTAAAGGGGAAGGGAAAGTATTTTCAGCTGGTGGAGATATTAAAGCGATGCTGAATGAGGACAACCCGATGGATATTGATGAAGTTATGGTTGATATTACACGCTTTGTGAAGGCAATATATATGTTGCCAATGATAACAATTGCAGCAGTTCACGGGGCATCTGCAGGATTAGGCTTTAGTTTAACACTGGCTAGTGACATTATTATTGCTGAAGAAACTAGTAAACTAGCGATGAATTTCATTGGGATTGGTCTTATACCAGATGGTGCAGGGCATTTCTTCATGAAGGAGCGTTTAGGCACTCCGCTTGCTAAACAGATGATTTGGTCAGGTGACGTATTGACAGGCACTGGAGCAAAAAAACTAGGCTTGGTAGATGAAGTAGTACCTGAAGGGAAAGCTTCTGAACAGGCAAATTTTATAGCACAAAAATTGTTACAATCACCAGTTGCTGCAATGATTGCATCAAAGGAGATCTTGCATACGCAAAAGTGTACAGAGCTAACGAATGTTCTCAAAATGGAAGCAGTTGCTCAATCTAAAATGCGTAAAACAGTAGATCATTTAGAAGGTATTCAAGCATTCGTACAGAAACGTACACCCGCTTTCAATGGACAGTAAAAAAATGCCTTTCACAATTTAACTTTTGTGAAAGGCATTTTCATTATGAATGGAACAATATTAATTTGCCAGCAGCATTTACTAAGCGATGTGTTTGATCTGCCAAACCTTTTTCTTCAACTTGTTGTTGCCCTTGAGTTTTGGCAGTTACATCATCAGCAAATTCCCATGCTTCGTCAAAAAGTGTTTTACCTGATTTTTCGAACGCTGTAAATCGATACGTTTTCATATTCATCACCCTTTTTTATGAATGTGTATTCATTATACTAGAAGAGTCAGAAAAAACATACAAATCAGTAATGGGATTTTAATAGTAATCTATGAGTTATGTTAGAGCTTTTGCTATAAATTACCGGAATTTTGTGATAAAATAAGAACAAATATTCGTATCTGTTGAAGGAGGAAATCATGTCTACTATTCGATTTTTTCATACTGCCGATTTACATTTAGATAGCCCATTTAAAGGGATGTCGGCACTCCCAAAGGAGCGTTTACAGGAACTTCGTAATAGCACATTTGCAGCATTTGATCGATTCATCCAATATGCAGTAAAAGAACGGCCAGATTTTATTGTCATTGTTGGAGATATATATGATGGAGAAGACCGTAGTTTACGTGCACAAGCTCATTTCCAAAAAGGTATGGAACTACTTTGTGACAAGAATATACCAGTCATTTTGAGTTATGGAAATCATGATCATTTGAATGGAAAATGGACACGCTTCGAATTACCTCCCAATGTCTATGTACTACCTAAGCAAACAAAGCAAGTGACTTTACAAATTCGCGAAACTGAGGTTCATATATATGGCTTTAGTTATCCTAATCGGCATGTGACAGAGCCTATGATAAATACATACCCAGTTGCTACAGATAAGGATGCCTTTCATATTGGTATGCTCCATGGAAGCTTGATGGGAAATACAACTCATGATGTCTATGCACCTTTTACAAAAGAAGCTTTACTTTCGAAACAATATGATTATTGGGCACTAGGGCATATTCACTTACGTCAAATAATAAATGTACATCCACCGATTGTTTATTCAGGTAATATTCAAAGCCGCCATCGTAAAGAGCAAGGTATAAAAGGGTTTTATGATGTAGAGATGGAAAAGCATAGCACAAATCTGGATTTTGTACCGACATCGGTGATTGTTTATGATGAATTTGAAGTTAATTGTGAGGGTCTTATACATGCCAATGAAATTTTACAAGCATGTGAAAAGGTGTTGCAGCAATTTCGCGATATTAATGGTGCAGGAGTTGTAGAATTAAAGCTTGAGCAATTAGAGCCTAGCGCAAAGATGTTATTTGAAGAGAGTACTATAGAAGAATGGCTTGAACTGATACGAGAGAAAGAAGAGTTGAAATCTCCTTCCATCTGGGTACAGTCTGTTCACGTCAATTGGCAAGACTTCATAGAATATGAAGCAACTGTTGCGACAGAAGCAGTACTTCATGTTATTGATAATTGGGACGAAATGCAATGGAAGGAAAAGCTAAAAGATCTCTATCAGCATCCTAAAGGTGGCCGTTATTTAAAACCTCTATCTGATTTAGATTTAGAGCAAATCTCAGCGCAAACAAAAGACTTATTTAAAAACTTAGTATCAAAGAAACTTTAACTTTGAAGTAAAGAAGGGAGTGAACAATATGTATATCCACAAATTGGTTATTTTTGGATTCGGGCAACATGAGAATGTAACGATTAATTTGAAACAAGGTATCAATGTATTCTATGGGCTCAATGAAGCGGGGAAAACGACGATTCAGCAATTTATACTTCATATATTATTTGGTTTTCCTCAAAAGAATGCGCAACAGCTCCGCTACGAACCGAAAGCAGGCGGTAAATATGGTGGCCAAGTGCATATAATAGACGATGAATTTGGAAATTGTATTATTGAACGTGTGAAGGGGAAAGCAATAGGGGATGTTACGGTCTATTTTGAAGATGGTACAAGAGGGTATGAGGAGGCGCTAGCGAAAATAGTACATGGCTATAATCGCGAAGGCTTTGAAGCCATTTTTTCATTTTCTGTTCATCAATTGCAACAGCTAGAGTATATGTCTGAGGATGAATTGAGCAAAGTATTATTAGCTTCAGGAACAACAGGTGTTGATCAATTAACTAAACTTGAAAAGGATCTAGATAAGAAAATTGGAGAGCTCTTTAAGAAATCTGGTAAAAACCCAACGATAAATAAGCAGATTGAAGAACTTCGTGAAAGTGATCAAATTCTAAAAGAAGAGCGTAAAAAACTTGAGGAATATGATCCTACTATTTTAAGATTACAGCAAATTACAGCAGAATTAGATGATATTAAATCAACCGAATCTATGCAATTGAAAGAACAGCAGAATTTACATATATTCCGTCAACTCTATCCTCTACTACAAAAGAAGGAACAGTTAGAACAAGAGCTTCATTCTATTTTACAGAAAGGATTTCCGACAAATGGAGTGTATCGTTATGAGTTGTACAAAGACAAAAAAATCGAAGTACAAGCTATATTAAACCAAGTTCAGCAAGAAAAAGAAATAATCCAAAAGCAACTCAAAGTAGGTTTTGATGATGAACGATACCAAAGATTAAAGAACCTCAATGATCAAGACAGTGAATGGCGTGAGTGGAACTCTAAGGTGAAAAGTTTAGAAAATGATATTGAAATACTACAACAAGAAAAAATAGCTCAATATCGATTATTGGGCATTACGGATTATGAACAGCAACAAGCTTTAGAGCAAACGGAAGTTTCTCTTGAACAGGAAGATTATTTTCGTCAATTGGTAAAGCAATTGGAAGAAAACGAAGAACAGTATCGATTTGGTCAACGTACTTTAGAACAGCTTCAAAAGGAGTTAGCAACAGATGAACAAAAATTAGATAATCTTTTTGAACAGCAACCGTCTGACTATGAGATAGAACGAGCAGCCAATTGGTCAGCAAAAATACAAAGAATAGCTGAAGTGAAGGCTACCTTAAATCATGAAGTAAAAGTAACTAAAAGTACAAAATCAGTAAAACTCTTCAGTGTAGCGATTGCAATAATAGCTATTCTAATTGGCATTAGTCAATCTAATTGGCTTGTAATCGCAATAGGTATTATTGTAGCTTTTGCACTATGGTTTATTTTGGACAATGGTACAGTGACAAATGAAGATAATTCTGTAAATAAAGAAGCTCTGCTACGTGAAATTCGCGAATTTGAATCACAGCAATCTGAGATGGAACAACTACTGACAAAAATTCGCCAATTTGAAGATCGTATTACTCTGTTACAAGAACAGTATGATGATAAAAAAGTACAAATGAAAGAAGCTCAACAAGCTGTATCTAAATTCAATATGTATGTCGAACAAAGTGAAGAGCAACTTCAACTTTTTTTAAAGCGTTTTCAAATAAGCGGCTCATTACAACCCGAACTTCTAACAGAGTTATTCAGGCAAGTACGTGAGTTCCAACAAAAAAGCTCAAGTATAATGATGAAAGAACATCAATTAGAGCAACTTTCTGCGCTAGTAAATGAGCGTATAAAGGATGCCTCAGCAGCTTGCGAAATAATCTGTACGAGAGAAAATTTATCAGCTACCGTTCAATCAGTCTATTTCAATATGACTGAACAACAGCAGCTTGTTGTAACAGCTAAAGAAAAACTACAACAATTAGAAAATATTATTGATGAGAAGACGAATTTGCATAAATCTTATACGAATGAAATCTTACATTTATTTGAAGAAGCTGATGTTGAAACAGCCGAGGATTTCTATAGGGCTGACGAACAATTTCAACTTTATAAAGACAATTTCCTATCATTAAAACAAGTAGAGGAACAATTGGCAATGTTCGATGAGGCATCAGTCAACGTTCAATTAAACGATATAGAATCTCAAAATCTACTTGAGCAGATATCAGCTACGCTGCTATCTTTACAAGAGAAAAAAGATAAGTTACTCAGTGAACATGCGGAGCTACAAGCGAAAACAATAGGTCTATTATCAGATGAGAAATATGGTATTCAGATTCAAAGGTTTGAAGAGCAAAAAGCCGCTTTAGCGGAGCAAGCTCGTGAATGGGCTATTAATCAAGCAATTGCAACAGCAATACAAGAAACTATGCGTAACTTAAAGGAAAAAAGACTGCCAGCAGTTTTGCAAAATGCAGAACGATATTTTATACAGTTAACAGGTGGCCGCTATGATACATTAGAGATAAACTCAGAAAGTATTTTTGAAGCAGTTGCTGAGGATGGTATGCGTTATACAATAGATGAATTGAGCCAAGCGACGAAAGAGCAAGCCTATATAGCATTACGATTTGCATTGGCGGATTCATTACAACAATCTGCACCATTTCCGATTATTATGGATGATCCTTTTGTTCATTTTGATCGTTTGCGTATTGGTAACATGGTACAATTAGTTGATAGTATTCAAACGAAACACCAGATACTTTATTTTACATGTCATGAAAATATGATAGATCAATGGTCAAAATCATTCGTCATTCATGTTTCAAATTTAAAAAGTGAAAGGAGATTGACTTCCATATGAATGGTATAGCATCACTTCAAGTCGGAGAGCCAGTCGATCATTATTTATTAATTAAGCAAGCTACAAAAGGCGTTACAACAATGGGGAAACCATTTATGACGTTAATTTTACAAGACAAGAGCGGTAGTATTGAAGCAAAATTATGGGATACAGGCGAAGAACATGAACAACTATATCAATCTGAGGGCATTGTACGTGTTGGTGGAGAGATCCATGATTACCGTGGTAAAGCTCAACTACGTATAAAAGCAATCCGTCCAGTAGCGAATGATGAGGGAGTTTCAGTAGTGGATTTAGTACCATCTGCAGAAACACCAAAAGAGGAATTATTTGAGCAATTGATGCAGTTCTTCTTCGAAATTAAAAATCCACAAATTTCACGCATTACTAGACATATATTAAAAGAAAACCAAGATGAGGTTATGACGTTCCCAGCTGCGACAAAAAATCACCATGATTATGCATCTGGTTTACTAGATCACGTTGTATCGATGTTGAAATTAGGTCGAGCAATTGCTGATTTATATCCGACTTTAAATAAGGATTTATTATATGCAGGTATTATTTTACATGATATCGGTAAAGTAGTTGAGTTATCTGGACCAGTTGCAACATCATATACTGTCACGGGTAATATGCTAGGGCATATCTCGATTATGGTGACAGAAATTGCGAAAGCCGCAGATACACTTCAAATCGAAGGTGAAGAAGTCATGTTGTTGCAACATATGGTATTATCTCATCACGGTAAAGAAGAATGGGGAAGCCCTAAAAAGCCAATGTTGCAAGAAGCGGAGATGCTTCACTACATCGATAATATCGATGCCAAAATGAATATGCTAAAACGTGCATTAGGTAAGACAGCATCTGGTGAATTCACAGAAAGATTATTCCCATTAGATAATCGTGCATTCTATAAACCAACAATTGATTAATAAAATAAAGAAAAAGGACCTTTCAGCGATGCTGAAAGGTCCTTTTTACATACTAAAGAGTATTACTGTTAACAGTTACGGAACAGTCCATGGAATGGTTTATGACATGGCTTATTCATATTGCAGTGACCTGGTCTACCTGGATCACCTGGATCAACTACTACGTTTTCAGTAGATTGTGTGTAGTAATGACGCGGTACATTAACAATGTGTTTTCTGTTTACAGTAACTATTGGATGAATAACGGGAACTTCTCTCTCAACGTAGCAATCATTGAACTGATATTGTGTAGGGCATACGATGGGTTGTTGGCCGTGATTGTGGCAATGACCATGACCATGGCCGTGACCGTGACCGTGACCAAAACCATGTCTGTGGTGATGGTTGTGACATTTCAAAGGAATCACCTCCGTTCTAACTTGTTAACTCTATAACATGCGACAAAGTAAAACATTAAGAGGACAGAGGCCCGTAAAAATAAAAAAATACCTGATCCATCGTAATGGATCAAGTACTTTAATGTTGCTACTTATTTTTCAGTAGTAGTATTTTCATTTAAAAATTGGCTTAGTGCGTCTTTTAGATCTTTGTCTTTAATCTTCACGTCAGCTTCTTTAATTAATTTAGTAGTTGTTTCAATGAATTTATTTTGAGCTGCCTCAGTTGCAGCAATTTTTTGTTTAATATCATTTTTGCTATCTTCTAGAGAAGGAAGGTCTTTAACATCACGCTTGTCCTCTAATTTAATAATGTGATAGCCATGAGTAGATTTAACTGGTTCACTGATTTCGCCTTTTTTAAGAGCGTATGAAGCATCTGTAAATTCAGCAACCATTTTATCTGGGCCGAACCAACCTAGTTCACCGCCTGCTTCTTTAGAACCTGGATCTGTAGAGTACTTTTTAGCAAGTTTAGCGAAATCTTCACCTTTATCTAGTTTAGATTTTACTTCTTTAGCTGTTTCTTCATCAGCAACTAGGATATGGCTTGCTTTTACTTCTGTTTTCATACGATCGTAGTATGCTTCGATTTCTTTTTCAGAAATATTCATAGCTTTTTCTTGTAATAAAAGAATACGGATATAATCTTCTTTGAAATCTTTTTCAGTTAAGCCTTGAGCAGCTAGAGTTTGTTCGTAGCTTTCACCCATTGCTTCTTTTTGCTTTTTGAATTCTGCATCTACTTCTTTATCAGTTATTTTGTATTTATCTTCTAATACACTTTTGATAACTAATGTTTGAAGTGTTTGTGTACCAGCCGCACTCTTCATTTCCTGGTACAGTTGTTCTTTTGTAATATTACCTGCTTTTGATTCTACTACTACTTCGTCACTTGAATTATTTCCACATGCAGCAAGAGCAAGAACAGATGCTGCTAGTGTAAGTGATAATACTGTTTTCTTCATCTTTAAAATCTCTCCCAACTTTAGTTACTTCTAACTAATGTATTTGTAACTATAACACAAAACGATAAAAAAAGAAAAAGGTTCCATATTCATTTAGCCTAAAACCCTAAAACATATATGCATAAGATAGCAAAGAGAAGGGAGGTGTGGGTAATGGGTAATGGTGGTGGATATTCTAATGGTTCAGGATTTGCTTTAATTGTCGTGTTATTTATTTTGTTAATTATTGTTGGCACGGCATTTATTTGCTGAATTTTGGCAATAAGAAAGTCCATTTGCAGTCATGCGAATGGACTTTTTTATTTATTAAATTCATTAATTTGAGGACGGAAGAACTAACTTAATGTTGATAGAACTTAACTTATCCAACAAGCTATTTTCAATGATATAAAATGAATATTGCTTACACAGTGAACAGAATCTCCAAGTAAAATGAGATTAACAAAATAGTAATCAATACATTTATAGTTCGATATATTTTTGGTTGTTTTTCTTCAGGAATTTCTTTTTGCGCACAAAGTGCATACGTCATCCGGTTGATTTGAAATAAATAAAACACCGAGAATAGGACGACAATGGCAATCATCAAGTCTTTTCCTCCCCTCTATCTACATCATAAGCATAACAAACAAAGAACAGAAATGACAAGTTAATCATCATTGGTTAGATGATGGAACTAAAATTTCAAACCCCTTATCTGTTTCTTCAATTAATGCCGTTTTAGGCGAATGTATAAGATGTTTGACATACAATAGGTCAATTAAGCAAAGTCCACAGTGATAAGCCAACAAAATCGAAAAGTAATGTCTAAAGGGTGGAAACATTATTGCGCCAATTATTAAAACTAAGTTCAGTAGAATAAATGGTACGAGCAATGCAAAAACATAACGACTTTTTAAAATGGGCTCATGGATACGCATCGACAATACAGGTAAAAAGCTATATTGTTTCTCAATGGAAAAGCGCAAACTTTTACGATAACTAAATAATGGCATAAAATGTAGCAGCTTATGAGCAGGGTAAATCATAAAAAAGACCAGTAAAAAGAGCGGGAATAAGTGATCTGATAACGGATCTTCTTTAAATATATTTAAAACTATATAAAAAACAGAAAATACGCTAATGACGATTATAGTAGACAATAAAAAAATACGATCATGGCCGTATTGTTTCTGTACATTAATTGTTTTCCAGCAATGCAAGGTTTAGCATCTCCAATTTCAAAATATGATAATCTTCGAAACCTAACATTAATGCTTTTCATAAGGAAAATCAAGTCATTTTATATTAAAAAAAAGATAGCGTTTTCATCCCTGAGTATTGAACATTTGGAGCAATACTCAGGTTGAACTCGTTTTGAATATTATTCAATTTTACGTAATGAACCTTCGAAAATATCCATGAAATCATCCCCATAGATATTACGAATAATAGCCATAAGGTCTAACAATTCAGGGAATTTACCATACATTTCTTTTAAAGGAAGCGAACCTTCAAGAACACTATGCTTCGATTGGTTGTAATTTTCTGTCAATTCAACAAGTAATGACTTACCTTTTTCGGTGAGCTCAACATATGTATTTCGCTTATCGTCATTACGTTTAGAAAATGCAAGCAATCCACGCTCCTCTAAATTTTTAGAGAAATTAAATGCGGTCGATACGTGCATTACACCAAATTTTGCTATATCAGAAATCGATGCGCCTTCAAGATTAGAAGCAATCCATAATACATGGTGCTCATTGATATTCAAATCATATGGTTTAATCCATGCTTGCCAATCTTTTTCAGCAGCTTTCCAAAGGGCCTTCGATAGCTGGGCGATTCTTTGGCTGTAAAGCATAGCTTCACGAACCGTATATAAGTCTTCAGACATAGCTATCACCAACTTTCGCAATTTTCTAACATTATAACATTATTTGTAAATAATAAACAATCGTTTTCCAATATAAAATAGTACAAAAAATATATTTTTATAATAGTTTAATTATTTTTCTCGAAAAATATACTTCTATCGTATAATTTTATTCATTATTTTTTGGATTCTTACGATTTTGGAATTCTGCTAGATGTTTTTCGATTTCTTCAACAGAGCTTTGTAAAGAAGCAATTTCTTGTTGTAGATTCTCTTGAATAGGCGCTGTCTCAGCTTGCCAAGAAGCAAAAGATTCCTTTGATTCTTCAATAACTTTAGGAATGGTTTGTTGAGCTTCATTTTTTATGTTCTCAATAGACCCTTTAATATCAGCTATTCTATTTTGAAGATCCTCTTTAGTAGTTTGCAGTGATGATCTAAATTCTTTACCTGATTGTGGTGTAGATAAAAGAACAGCTACCATACCCCCAATTGCTCCAGTTGTTAAGCCGAGTAAAAATGTAGACGTTTTCATAATATCGTTTCTCCTTCCTAGTTTAAACTATGTATATCCTTCTTTTACTATAATAAAACATGATATCCAATAAAAGAAATTAAAACAAAAATTATTTATTATTTGTAGCTATTAAAAAGAAGGTCATTATCTATAGTATTGTAGATAGTGACCTTCTGAATATATTATTTTTAATATTAATGTTTAGGCATGTGTTAAAGATGTATTAAATTTCGAACGTTTAACCAAATTAATGATGATTGGGTAAATAATAATAAATGCTACGACGTTAATGGCAACAGCAGGTAGTACTACTGTTATGAATAATGCTGTAAATGGAATTTTCGCACCAACAACTAATATTGCTGAGCCTAAGAAAACACTTCCTGAAATTATCGTACCTACACCGGCAAGAACAGCCGATACTGCAATTTTCTGAGCAAACTTTTGTAATAATACAACTGCTGCATAGAAAATAAATGCTGTGACTAATTTGTCGATAATGTTCGGTACAAAACCAGCTGGGAATGTTGAAAATAGGCCTGAAATCACGCCTGTAGTTATTGATAGTAAGAAAACTTCTTTAATACCAGGGAATAATAAGATGCCGATAAACATCATAGTTAGCATGAAGTCTGGCTTCATACCACCATTAATTCCTGGAATCACGACATATAATGCCGCACCTACACCAACTAAAAGTGCCATCAAAACTAAATTCTTCGTATTCATTTCTCATCTCTCCTATAGCTACACTGAGCTCAACTTTTGTTATTTCCTTCCGTATCCTCGTGATCGGAAGCGAAACTTATACATGATATTACAGGTAAATTATCGGGAAATCAATACTATTATATAATAGTATTAATAAGAAAGTTAACCCTTCTTATTTAGATTTTCAATAATTTGTTCAGCTAAATCAGCTAAAATTACTGGCGTATATTCATCTGGTTTTGTGGTCCAAGTAGGTTTAAATCCGTCAGTTTCATCATATCTTGGTATGAAGTGTAAATGAAAGTGAAATACAGTTTGGCCAGCCGCTTCTCCGTTATTATTTACTAAGTTCATGCCAGCTGGGTTGAAGGTATCTTTAATAGCATTAGCAATTTTAGGTGCAACAGCAAAGAGATTCGAAGCTACTTCAGAAGACATTTCAAAAATGTTTGCCACGTGCTCTTTAGGAATTAATAATGTATGACCTTTTGATAGGGGACCAATATCCATAAAGGCATAGACAAATTCGTCTTCGTAAACTTTCATACTAGGAATTGAACCATCGATAATTTTACAAAATAAACAATCGCTCATAAAATACACACCTTTCATCATTTTGCTTTTTATTTTACCATATTGGTAACTGCTAGTTTGCGAAAATTTTGATAAACTGTAAGAAGAATAGGAGTGACGAGGAATGACAGTATTAGAATTACAATCCGTAACAGGTGGTTATACGAGAAAACCTGTTATTCATGATTTATCCTTTACAATTCAACCTGGAGAACTAGTCGGACTAATTGGACTGAATGGGGCAGGGAAAAGTACTACAATTAAACACATTATCGGATTAATGACTCAAAAAAGTGGAGACATTCTTCTAAACGGGATCACAATAAAGGAAAATATGGATCAATATCGTTCCTCATTTTCATATATTCCAGAAACTCCTGTATTATATGATGAGTTAACTTTGAAAGAACATTTAGAATTAACTGCAATGGCATATGGTTTGGATGAACAAACATTAAAAGAACGCTCTGAACCATTATTAAAAGAATTCCGAATGGAAAAGCGATTAAACTGGTTTCCGTCTCATTTCTCAAAAGGAATGCGTCAAAAAGTGATGATTATGTGTGCATTTTTAGTTAATCCATCATTATATATTATTGATGAGCCATTTTTAGGGCTAGATCCTCTAGGGATTCAATCATTATTAGATCACATGGATGAAAAGAAAAAAGACGGAGCATCTATTTTGATGTCTACACATATTTTATCGACGGCTGAAAAACATTGTGACCGTATTTTATTGTTACATAATGGCCGACTTCGCGCACAAGGGACGATGAATGACTTACGCCAAGCATTCAATATGCCAGGTGCAACTTTGGACGACCTATACATCGCGATGACAAAGGAGCAAGATCATGAATAACTTGCATGATGTGTGGCGTACACGCTTCTTTCATTATATAAATGAAGTGCAAAAGTATATGAAATATGTCTTTACGGGGCATATGGCAATCGTACTTGTATTCATCATCGGCGCAGGTGGCTATCAATATAGTGAGTGGCTGAAAACAAATCCAATTGATTTTCCTTCTATATTAGTAACTGCAATCGTAATAGGTTTTCTATTAGCATTCAGTAGTCCTACGACTTTAATCCGTGAGCCTGACCAAGTTTACTTATTGCCACTTGAGACAAAGCTTCCAATTTATTTTAAGAAGGCTCTAAATTGGACATTTTGGTCACAGATTCTTGTCGTTGTTTTACCGTTTATCATAGCCCTACCTATGCTAAAACAAATAGGAAAAGTATCTACAGTGACAATT
Organism: Viridibacillus arenosi; assembly: GCF_001955655.1. GTDB lineage: Bacteria > Bacillota > Bacilli > Bacillales_A > Planococcaceae > Viridibacillus > Viridibacillus arenosi. The sequence goes on from NZ_MSPW01000006.1 coordinate 78,990, forward strand.
GGATTAACATTTGTAGTTGTTGTGTTGATGAAATGGTGGAATGTACAAGTCGATTTTGCATTTCGTTGGGCTAATCGAGGACAAGCAGTATGGGGAGATCGCCTTGTAAGAATATTAATTTCTATTATTGTTTTGGCATCAGTGTTATTGATGAACATATGGATGATGATTATTGTTGCTATTCCAGTAATCTATTATGGTTTTACTTGGATGAAACAAAAGACTATGCATCCCTTTCCTTATGAGCATTTCGTAAAACTAGAGCAAAATCGTATGTTGCGTCTTTATCGTTTTGCTAATTATTTTACAGACGTACCTCATATACATGGTAGCATTAAAAGACGTCAGTGGTTGGATGCGCTATATAAAATGGTAGCGTTTAAAAAAGAAAATACACAAGCCTATTTAGTGTTCCGCACTTTTGTCCGTACAGATGACCATTTCTATTTATGGGTGCGTTTAACGGCGATAGCGGGCATAGGTGCTTTTATCATTAATATGCCTGTTGCTGTTGGCGTCTTTTTAGCAGCGCTAGCATTTGCGACGACAATTCAGTTGAAGCAAGCATTAATTTCTTCAACAGATTTTAGTATGTATATGTTATATCCATTACCAACAGTTTATCGTAAACTAGCAGTTCATAAAATTGTTCGAGTGGTAAATATTGTACAAGCAATTATCGTGTTAATTTGTGGCATAGGTAACCCATTATTTTATGTCGGACCTGTGATTATGTTAATCGTTGGCGAGCTTACATTACGAATGACGAAATAAAGAAAATCCTGAGACAGTGTGAATGTCTCAGGATTTTTTTATATATTTTGATAATCAAGTACTGCTGCACCTAACGTTTTAGCAGCAATCAACATTGCTTCTTCACGGAAATCGAATTTTGCATGATGATGAGCATATGCAGTTCCTTCAGGCATTGCACCTGTAAAGAAGAATACACCAGGTACCTTTTCTAGGTAGTATGAAAAATCTTCCCCAACCATAAGTGGAGCGCATTCAAGTACTTCATTAACACCAGGAATATCCTTCGCGATATCAAAAAGGAAAGCAGACTCTTTCTCATGATTGACAACAGCTGGATAGCCCCTAATGTATTCGAATGTGTAGGCGCAATCAGCGGCAAGGCAAGTACCTTTAATAATACGTTCAATTTCAGCTTCCACTAAATCACGGACTTCAGGTAAAAATGTACGGACAGTACCTGACATTTTAGCTTCCCCAGCAATAACATTAAAAGTATCTCCAGCGTGGAAGGAACCAATTGTTACTACAGCCGATTTAATAGGATCAACTCTGCGAGAGACGATATGCTGTAAATTTGTAACGAGTTGTGCACCAATTGTTACTGTATCAATCGTATCTTGTGGCATTGCACCATGTCCACCGCGGCCTTGTATAGAAATTTCGAAGCGATCTGCTGAAGCCATCATAGGTCCTGAGCGATGTTCAATAGTGCCAAACGGTGTTTGTGACCATAGATGTGTACCAAAAACAGCATCGACACCATCCAAGCAGCCCGCTTCCACCATAGGTTTTGCTCCACCAGGCGCTATTTCTTCAGCATGTTGATGAATGATGACATATTCACCAGCTAGCTGATCGCGCATTTCATGAAGTGCTTTTGCAAGTTGTAGTAATGTGGCAGTATGACCATCATGACCACAAGCATGCATAACACCAGCGACAGTTGATTTATAGGGAACATCGTTTAATTCTTGAATAGGAAGTGCATCAAAGTCTGCTCTTAATGCAATTGTTTTACCAGTTTTTCCGCCTTTAATACGTGCAACAACCCCGTTGCCACCAACATTAGCTTCATAAACAACGCCGAGCTGATCGTAAAATTTTTGTATATACTTAGCTGTTTCAGTCTCATTAAAAGAAACTTCAGGATGCATATGTAAATGGCGGCGAATTTGTACCATGTCTTTATAAGAAGCATCTAGTTTATCAAAAAGTTGTAGTTTCATCTGCTATACCTCACTCATAGTTAGTATTATTGATTTGCTTTTATTATAACAAAAAAAGCCGAGCGCTTGACTCGACTTTACTAATTAATCTTCAGTTTCTTCATTTTTTGCAGTGGTATAAGTTGTTACATATGCTTTACTTGTGAAAATGTTACGATTTTCAATACCTACTGCAGCAACTTGATTATCAAAAGCTTCTTTATATGCTTTTGATACTTTCCAAGCTTCAAATGAAGTTGGACCAGTCCATTCTGTTAAGACAATATAAGTTTCGGAATTGAGCGGTTTAAGTAAGCGATATGCTTTGAAACCAGGATCCGAATCAATTACATGCGAACGACTTAAAAAACGATGTTCAAATATAGGACGACCTTCATCTGAAACAGGTAGATGATTCAATACAAAGAAACCTTTATCTTCTAATTCATTAATTGAATCGATTACTTCGTAGCTTCGAGGGGTTTGAAAAACAGATTTTCCCTCTGTCTCATGTAGCAACATAGAGTTGCCAGAGCCATGTAATACAATCATTTTTTCGTTGGGATATTTTTTTCGTAAGCTTACCATAAATTCTGGAGTTCCAGATGTTAAATAAATATTCAATAATAACGCCTCCTATTTAATTTATATGTTCTTAAATATAACCAGTTTCAGTGGCTAGTTGCTCGAGCCGGCGCTTTTATCATTCCTTTGTATATAATATTTAGCCATAGTTTATATCAATTAAACATTATAATGTGCACAATTAATAATTGTATGTTTGATATATCGATAATAAGTAAAATATATTAAAAGAATTTGAGGGTTTTTAGATTGTCAGACATCTTTGTCGAAAAGATGTCAACATTACAAACAATTTCATGACATTTCGGGCGGAAAACTATACAATAACATGGGAAACGACTATAGTGAAAACGGATACGAAAGTCGAAACGAATAACTTTTATATATGAAGGGAATGAATCTATTCATGAGAAAGATTAATGATACGCTTTTACGCGCAGCACGTGGAGAGAGGACAGCCTATACTCCGGTTTGGTATATGCGTCAAGCAGGACGTTCACAGCCTGAATACCGTAAGATTAAAGAGAAATACTCATTAGAGGAAATTACACATCAACCAGAATTGTGTGCTTATGTGACACATTTACCGGTACAAAATTATAATGTTGATGCAGCCATTTTATATAAAGATATCGTAACACCACTACCAGGTATGGGTGTTGATGTGAAAATAAAAGCAGGTATTGGTCCAGTGATTTCAAACCCAATTCGCTCTGTAAAAGATGTAGAAGCTTTACGCGAATTTAATCCTGAAGAACATGTACCATTCGTGCTTGATACAATAAAACTTTTAACTGAAGAACAATTAGATGTACCTTTAATCGGCTTTGCCGGCGCTCCATTTACACTTGCGAGCTATATGATTGAAGGTGGTCCTTCTAAAAGTTACAGCTTAACAAAATCATTCATGGTATCTGAGCCACAAGCTTGGTTCATGTTAATGGACAAGTTAGCGGATATGATTATTGTGGATATTAAAGCTCAAGTTGGAGCAGGAGCTAAGGCATTCCAAATTTTTGACTCATGGGTTGGAGCACTAAGCAAAGAAGATTACCGTATCTTCATTAAACCAGTTATGACAAGAATTTTTAGTGAGCTAAAAGAGTTAGATGTTCCGATGATCACATTCGGCGTAGGTGCAAGCCACTTAGCAATGGAATGGCATGATTTACCGGTAGATGTTGTCGGCTTAGATTGGCGTTTGCCGATTAAAGAAGCGCGCGCTATGGGGATGACTAAACCAGTTCAAGGTAACTTAGATCCAACATTATTATTAGCTGATTGGTCTGTTATTGAAGAACGCACAAAAGCAATTATTGACCAGGGCTTAGAAGTACCGGGTCATATTTTCAACTTAGGACACGGCGTTTTCCCTTCAGTAGATCCAGATGTTTTAAAACGTTTAACAACACTTATTCATGAATACAGTGCAGAGCAAGTTAAAGTACGTTCTTAATAAGTAGTAAATAATTTTTTGAGGTGAATTTACAATGAAAAAAACAATGGGCTTATTAGTTATGGCTTATGGTACACCAAACAACGAAGATGAAATTGAGGCATACTATACACATATTCGCCATGGTCGCAAACCTAGCGAAGAGTTAATCGAAGACCTACGTAGCCGTTATCAAGCTATCGGTGGTATTTCTCCTCTTGCAGAAACAACTCGTAAACAAGCAGCAGCATTATGTGCTCGTTTAAATGAAGTTCAAGATGAAGTAGAGTACAAACTTTATATTGGTTTAAAACATATTGCACCATTCGTAGAAGATGCAGTAGAAGCAATGCATAAAGACGGTATTACTGAAGCAGTTTCCATCGTACTTGCCCCTCACTTCTCAACATTCTCTATTAAATCGTACAATGGCCGTGCGAAAGAAAAAGCAGAAGAATTAGGTGGTTTAACAATCACTTCAGTTGAAAGCTGGTACAAAGAGCCAAAATTCATCCAATATTGGACTGAAAAAATCAATGAAGCGTTTGCTGACATGTCAGAAGAAGAACGTAACACAGCTTGTCTAATTGTTTCTAACCACTCATTACCTGAAAAGATTGTTAAATTAGGTGACCCTTATGCAGATCAACTACATGAAACAGCTGAAATTCTTCAGAAAGAAACAGGAGTAGAACATATGGAAGTGGGCTGGCAAAGTGCTGGTCAAACACCGGAACCTTGGCTTGGACCAGATGTTCAAGATTTAACCCGCGAACTATACAACGAAAAAGGCTACCGTTCATTTGTTTATACACCAGTAGGCTTTACTGCGGAACATTTAGAGGTATTGTATGACAATGACTATGAATGTCGTATAGTTTGTGAAGAATTAGGAGCTAACTATCGTCGTCCAGCTATGCCAAACGATGATCCATTATTCATCGATGCAATGGTTGATGTTATTAATAAAACGTTATCTCAAGCCTAATAGAAAGTGATGATTGATGTGACTGAACAAAAGCAAAGAGTAGCCGTTATCGGTGGTGGGATTTCAGGCTTAGCTGCTGCGTTCTATTTGCAACAAGAGGCTAAAGAGAAAAAACTTCCATTAGAAATAGTACTGATTGAATCTTCTCATCGTTTAGGTGGCAAGATTCAAACTGTACGCAAGGAAAATTTTATCATTGAACGTGGTCCAAACTCATTTATTGATAACAATAATAGTATGGCCAAATTAGTAAAAGACTTAGGTATCGAAGACCAGCTCATTCGAAGTGAAGCAGGTCAAACGTACATTACTGTCAATGAAAAACTATATCCAGTACCAGCAGGGTCAATTTTAGGGATTCCCACAAAGTTATCTTCATTTTTAGCTTCTGATATTGTGTCTTGGAGCGGTAAAGTGCGTGCTACATGTGACCTATGGTTTCCTCGTTCTCGAGTACAAGAAGATCAGCCTTTAGGGAAATTTATACGTAGAAGATTCGGTAAGGAAACTGTTGAGAATATTATAGAGCCGCTTTTATTAGGTATTTCTGCTGGAGATATAGAACAGCTTAGTTTACAAGCAACTTTTCCAGAACTAATTGAAATGGAAAAAGAATATAGAAGTTTAATGACAGGTATGAAAAAGGCACTTTCTGAGACCTCTCATGATGACTCAAAGAGCATTGAAGAGCGTTCATTCCAAACTTTTATAAATGGTCTTGAAACGTTGATAGAGGCATTAGAGGGACGACTAATAGATACGACTATTTTAAAAAGTGTCAAAGTTGAATCGATTGCAAAAGCAGCGCATCAAGTCACATTGTCTTTGAATAATAAGACCTCAATTGCCGCAGACGCAGTAATTTTAGCTACACCACATCTTATAACTCAAAAAATGTTTGCCAAACAAGGTTTATTACAAAATTTACAAGATATCCCACTAGCAACTGTTGCTACTGTATCGATGGCATTTCCCATAGAAGCAATGGATGAAAGTTTTAATGGCTCTGGATTCACTGTTGCGCGTAATAGCGATTTCTCAATTACATCTTGTTCATGGATACATCGAAAATGGCCGGCATTTGTTCCAGAGGGCTATGCTTTATTGGAAGTTTATGTAGGACGTTCAGGTGATGAAGCGATTGTCGATTTATCGGATGGTGAGATTGAAAAGATTGTCTTACAAGATTTAAATAGAGTGACCCCGCTAAAAGGGAGTCCATTATTTACCGTTGTTTCGAGATGGAAAGAAGCTATGCCTCAGTATACAGTTGGTCACACTCAACGTGTAGAATTAGTTAAACAAGAATTATATGAACACTTCCCTACGATGAAGTTGGTAGGAAGTTCTTATGAAGGAACAAGTTTACCTAATTGTGTTGACCAGGCTCGAAGCGCAGTGGATGAGTTATTAATAAAATTATTTGAATAATGGAGTCGTTCTTTTCGTTGGTTTAAAGATACCTACAGAAGAGCGATTTTTTTTGCCATTTTATCAATATATTTATGTAATTCTTGAGGCATACATGACGTCGCGAACTCTGGTTATGTTCCCTTAGAAGAGCGCTTTTGTCATTTCAGAGTGTCCAGTCTCAAGCTCAAGCCCCTTGAGTTCAATTTATCGTGTAGTGAACTTAGGTTATATTTCTTTAGACGATTCTATTCCACATTTCTAATTGTTCACAATTTACTTCCCTTTCTTTCATTATTATTTCACATTTATACAGTATGATGAAAAGGGAAGGGGTGATGGAGTTGAGAAAGCGTGTTACGGTCATCATATTATTTTTCTTATTACTCCTTTTTGGATGTGGAAAGGATGCGTACCCAGCAATTCCAGCAGATACTTCCTTTATCGCAGCAGTCAATATACAGCAGCCTTCAGTCACTTTTGTAAATAAAGATTTAAAGGTTTTTGCTACTTGGCAATTAGAGAAAGCATACACAGGTGCCACTTTGATTGGTCAGCAATATTTACTGCTTTATGGTAACCAGCTAGAGAGTGCGGACGTTTATAATTTAAGTACCGGTGAAGTGGCGTATTCCATTGCAACTGGTGCTGGAGTAACGAATGCCATCTATGCACCAAATAAGAAAATTCTCTACATATCAAATGGCAAAACGAATCGCGTTACGGCTTATACTAATAAAGGCGAGCAAATCGCTGAGCAGAAGGTAGGTAATTATCCGATGTCGATGGTTACCCACGGACAAAATTTATATGTAGTTAATTATAAAGATACAAAACTTTCTGTCCTTGATGCAGAGTCTCTTAAAGTGAAAGATAAGTGGCAAATTCCAAAATCCTCTCACGGGATGATTATTTTAGAAAAAAGAAAAGAACTATGGCTTGGTGGACACGGAGCGGGTATGAAACCGAATACGACTGTCGATATTTTTGATATAAATAAGGGGCAGAAGGATCGTGAACTTTCACTACCAATGATGCCAATTAGTTTTGCGATTGACAATGACCGAATATATGTTGTCAGTCATGGGCAAAGTCAATTATATGAAGTAAATGATGAAGGTCGTGTATTGAGTGCACAAGAAATTGGCGCTAATCCATTTGCAGTGCAACTTTTTGAGCAATATGTCGTAGTAGCAGGGTACGATGATCAAACATTATACTTTATGAAAAATAATGATGTTACAAAAAAAGTGAAAGTTGATAAAGGACCATTTCAATTGATTGTAAGGGAGATGAGCGAATGACATCCATTCTAATTGTAGATGATGAACAAGATATGAGGAATTTAATCCATATGATGTTAAAAAAGTCAGGATTTCAAACACTACAAGCTGAAAATGGCTACGTTGCTATAACAACCCTCGCTCAAGCGAAAGTCGATATAGTATTGCTCGATGTTATGATGCCAGGTATAAATGGCTTTCAAGTATGCGAAGAAATTCGTAAAACTTCGAATGTACCAATCATTTTCCTAACTGCAAAGGATGCAAATGAGGACAAGGTAAAAGGTTTAACGCTTGGTGCAGATGATTACATTGTAAAGCCATTTACATCAACAGAACTTGTGGCTCGAATAATAGCCGTGTTGCGTCGCACCGGAAATGCTCCAGTGGAGGTGCAAGTAAAGCATTTATGTAAAGGGACAATTGATTTGGATGAGGTATCTAGAAAAGTATTTGTAGCAGGAAGTGTAATTCCCCTAACGTTAAAAGAATTTGACTTATTACATTTGTTTATGACAAATGAAAATACGGTTTACACACGTGAACAATTATTAGAGAAATTATGGGGTCTAGATTATGCAGGGGGAACCAGAACGGTAGATACGCATATTAAAACACTTCGATTAAAATTAGGAAAAGAAGCTGGTCAATTTATTCACACCGTATGGGGGCTAGGCTATCGCTTTGAGGTAAGGATATGAAAAAACTGTCCTCACGAATTTGGGCAATGATTTTAATTTTCTTAACACTAACCGTTCTTTTTATGTACATACTAACCCATTTTTTATATGAACGATTGTATGTTAAAGATGCGGAACAGTCGATGATTGAAGTTGGGGAGAAATTGGCAACGATTTATGAAGGCGGTAAAGTAACCGAAGATTTGATCGCGCAAATTGATAATTATAATAATTACTCAGATGTCTCTGTATTTGCTGTTAAGAATCCACGTGAACTAAGTGCTTGTGTACCATTTGATATTGATTACAAAACATTGATTGGTGCAGAGGAGCGGCAGAAACTTTTACAAGAACAAACTGTCACCAAGATGGGATATGAGGAGCGCTTTGATCGGCAAATTATTTCTGTTATTATTCCGCTGACAGATCAAAACCGTTTAGAAGGTATTATTTATATATATTTCCCGTTAGCGAAAATATCGGAATTGGCATCTAAAGAAGTTACTTTTTTATTAGGTAGTGCAGCAGTATTTTTAATAATTGTAGGTTTTGGTATTTATAAGGGAATAGGTCATATTATGAAACCTCTTAATGCGTTGCAAAATGCTGCAGAGAAAATGGCTGAAGGAAATTATGAAATGAGAGTCCAAGTTACATCAAAAGACGAAATTGGCCAGTTATCAAAAACCTTTAACAAAATGGCGACCGCTATTCAACAAAATGATGAGAAGCAAAAGAGTTTTTTAGCTACCGTGTCACATGAATTACGAACTCCTATTAGTTATGTGAAGGGATACGGAGAAGCTATACAAGAAGGGGTAATTCCAGAACAAGAACAGCATGAAACGATTTCCTTAATCGTCCGAGAAGCTAATCGTATGGAAAAGCTGACAAATGAATTGTTACAATTATCACGAGCAACTAACTTATCTGAACCGATTGCATTATTTCCGTTACCACTCGCAGAAACAATTCGTGAGGTAGTGTTATTAACAGAGCAACAAGCGCTTAAAAAGGACATAAAAGTGAATATTGATGTTAGTGAGGATATTATAGTTAATGCAGATGAGGAGAAATTAAAGCAAATTTTCATAAACTTAATTGAAAATGCATTACGTTATTCTAATGAGAAGACATCAATAGAAATAACTGCAGAAACAAATGGACGTTTTGTAAACATTGAAATAGAAGATCATGGCATCGGGATTCCGGCGGAGGATCTACCTCATGTAACAGAGAGGTTTTATAGAGTAAATAAAGCGAGAAGCCGTAGTGATGGCGGAAGTGGATTAGGTCTTTCAATAGTTGATCAGCTTGTTAAATTGCATGAAGGTACTTGGCAAATTGATAGTGAGTTTGGAAAAGGAACAACAATTACAATACAAATACCAATGGTAGAGGAGTTTTAATAATGAAGAAATGGATGATGAGTTTATTAGTAATTATAGGTTTACTTGCAGGATGTAATAATGATGAAAAGAAAGAAGACCATGTGTCAAATAATGAAGGAACAACTGTCGAAGTAAAAGTTGATATTTTAACACCAGAAAAAGTGGAGGCAAATAAAGAGATTGAATTAGCTGCACATGTAACACAAGGTGGAGAAGATGTGAACGATGCAGATGACGTGAAATTTGAAGTATGGGAATCAGGTATGCGTGAAGATGGGCAAATGATCGAAGGTAAACTGGATGAAAAAGGTAATTACAAAGCGACTATCACTTTTGAACATGATGGAGTTTACTACATGCATGCTCACACAAATGCAAGAGGTCTACATGTTATGCCGAAACAAAAAATAATTGTGGGTAATCCAGATATGAGTAAAGTGAAAGAAGAATCAAATGACGGATCGAAAGGTATGGATCACATGAATAAGAATGATGAAGAAGATGAAGAATCGTCTAATGATTCATCAAAATAAAATAGCTCGTTATTTTGTATGGAAAACACTTGCAACTTTCAATTGTTGCGTGTAGAATAAATGACCAGATGACTAAATTAGTTTTCTGGTCATTTTTATTCAAAATGAAAGTTGGTGAGAAACAAATTGGACCGCAGACAAGAAATACTTGAAGCGGCTTCGAAGTCATTTTCTCTTTTTGGGTATAAAGCTACAACAATGGATCAAGTAGCGAAAATCGCGAACGTAGGGAAAGGAACAATTTATACTTTTTTTAGTAATAAAGAAATCCTTTTTCAAGAGATTGTCGTGAAAATGATTCAAGAGATGAAAACGGCAGCAGACGAAGCAATCTCAGCAGAACAACCATTCCAGCAAAATGCACACGCGGTGTTGATGAAAGTATTAGAGTTTCGAGAAGTACATCTTCTGTATGCAAAATTGATAGAAGAAGAAAAGGAACTTAGAACACCTGCAGTGAAACATGTGCTCATTCGAATTGAACAAGAAATTGTTAACTTTGTTGGTGACAAAATTAAAACAGCCATTAGCAAAGGTGAAATTCGGGAATGTGAACCAGATCTAGTTGCATACTTATTATTAAAAGCTTATTTTGGTTTTGTTGCTGACTGGGGAGAAACGCATGATTTTGAACTGTCAGAAGAGAAAATAGCTTCACTGTTTCGAGATACCATTTTTCGAGGTCTCTTACCGTGAGACTCTTTTTTTGAATAAAAATGACTGATTGAGAGATTCGGTCACACAGTTTTGTAGGAGGAATGAAGAATGATTAAGGCAGAGTTTGCGAAAATTCTCCGCACGAAAAAAATGCTGATTGCTATTATCGCAGTTCTTTTCGTTCCTGTACTTTATGCAGGTATGTTCCTATGGGCTTTCTGGGATCCATACGCACATTTACAGGATTTACCAGTTGCTCTTGTCAACAATGACGAAGGCGCTGAAATAGAAGGAGAAGAACAGCAATTAGGTAATGAGTTAGTCGATAATTTACGAGATAGTAAAGAATTTAAATTTGTTGAAGTATCTAAGGCAAAAGGAGAGGAAGGATTAAAGAATCGCGATTATTATATTTTAATTGAAATTCCTGAAAACTTCTCAGAAAATGCTGGTACTTTATTAGAAGATAATCCTGAACAAATGAAAATCATTTATCGACCAAATGAAGGATACAACTTCTTAGGTGGACAAATCGGTAATACAGCAATGGAGCTTGTGCGTGCTGAAGTAAATAAAAAAGTTTCTGCTACTTATGCTGAAACGCTATTTAATAATATTGCAAAATTAGGAGACGGTTTCGGTGAAGCAGCAGATGGTGCTGTAAAACTTGAAAAGGGCTCTAACAAATTAAAAGATGGTGCTAGTCAATTAAAAGACGGTATTGGAAGTGCAGCAGATGGTGCTACTCAATTAAATGATGGTGCTAAAACAGCAGCAAAAGGATCGACAGATTTAAAAAATGGTATTGATTCAGCAGCAGATGGTGCAGGTACTTTAAACCAAGGTGCTTTATCTTTAGCAAAAGGATCTGCAGATTTGAATGCAGGTATTCTATCTGCTAAAGACGGTTCAAGCCAATTACAATCTGGTTCAACAGAATTGAAAAAAGGTACCGAAACTTTAGTGCAAGGTTTAGAAGGAAATACAGCAAATATTAATGCACTAAACGACGGTGCACAAAAAGTAAATACAGGTGTCGGTACGTTAAGTGCAGGATTAGGTCAATTAGCACCAGGTGCACAAAATGTTTCTGCAGGAGTTACGCAACTTGTAGATAGTCTAGGTACTATGACTGAAAAAGTGCCAGCCTTGCAACAGGGCGTTAAGGATACAAAAGATGGAGCTGCTGGTTTAAATGCAGGATCACAAGTTTTAGCAGCGGATACAAAAGAGCTAGTTAATCAAATTAAGGCTATGAATATTTCTGAAGAACAAAAAAGTGCTTTACTTCAATCAGCAGGAAAGATCAATGCAACTGCTACTAAAGTCAGTGAAAATGCTGCTGCGTTAAGTGAGGGAACAGCACAACTAAATAATCAAGTTTCTACTATGAAAATACCTACGTCTGATAAGGCAGTAGAATTAAAACAAGGTGCAGCAACAGTTGCAGCTGGTTTAGATAAAATGAATAAAACAGTTAGTGGAGAATTAGCTCCTGGTACAAAACAATTAGCAGCAGGCACTAATCAATTGGCTTCTAATTGGAGTACATCAATTGCTGGCGCTAAAAAACTAGATGCTGGAGCAGGCCAATTACAAGTTGGCTTAACTGATCTAACTGGTGGTTTCAATAAATTACAATCAGGTTCATCACAATTAGCTGATGGTTCATCACAACTTGCAAATGGTACACAATCATTAACAAGTGGTATGGGTCAATTACAAGATGGTTCTAGTAAACTATCAACAGGTTTAGTCACATTAAGCGGTGGTACTACATCACTTATAACAGGCTTAGATAAACTACAAGATGGCTCAAGTCAATTAAAAGACGGAACATCTGAACTAAAAGATGGTTCTAACACATTACAAGGAAAATTAAAAGAAGCGAATGAACAAGCTGCTGAAGTAAGTGCAACGCAAAAAACTTATGACATGGTCGGTGAACCAGTAGCGGTTGAGAAACAAGAAATTAACGCAGTACCTAACTACGGTACAGGTTTCGCGCCATACTTCTTAGCACTTGGTCTATTTGTAGGTGCGCTATTAATCACAATCGTCTTCCCATTAGTTGAACCAGCGATAAAACCGATTAACGGTGTTTCATGGTTTACTAGTAAAGTAGCTGTTTTGGCAGTTGTTGGATTAATTCAATCATTGGCTGCTGTTGCGATAGTCGTTTGGGGTCTAAAACTTGAACCGGTTAATATGGGTGCGTTCATTTTAATGGCGATAGTTACAAGTTATACATTCCTATCATTAACTCAAATGTTAGTATCAATTTTCTCAGATCCAGGTCGTTTTGTAGCTATCCTAATCTTGATCCTACAATTGACAACTAGTGCAGGTACATTCCCATTAGAATTAGTGCCGAAACCATTGCACATTTTCAATACATTATTACCAATGACATACTCTGTCCAAGGATTTAAAGCTGCGATTTCTACTGGAGATATGAGCTTCTTCTGGACAAATGGAGGTATTCTAGTAGGTTTCATGGTTGTTTGCTTAGCCATTACTTTTGGATACTTTGCATTAATATTTAAAAAACGTCATTCAAATACTGATGCAGTAACTGAATAATATTGAAAAAGGTTAAAGAGCAATATGCTCTTTAACCTTTTTTTGTGAAGTATTTTATGTAAAAAGAAAAAACGAAGAGAGTGGTTCAGGCTCTCTTCGCTTTTCAAAAGTAAGCGATTTAATATAGGTTCATCTCTAAGGTTCAATTAGTGATGAATGTGAGCTATCAATCGAATGGGGAATTCGGTTGATCAATAATTAACGATTAAAGAGAATTGCAATGTTCACAAGTGTTTGAATAGCACTCGCTTTGTTCTTCTATTTTCTCACCGCATACAGTGCATTGTTTTGCGGGTAAATTTTTGAAAAATTCAACGACATTTTCTAACATTGTGTTTCGCCTCCTAAGTAATCTGTTATATTACTGTTTTGTTATTATGTATTGTATTATAACAGAGACATTTATGTCAATACAAAAACCTAATTTTAAGTTAAAATAATTGTTGAGACACGAAAGAGGAGTGAAATGAATGTTTTTTATAGATAATAAAGGTATTACAGATCCACGCATTAACTTAGCCATTGAGGAGTATGCGTTAAAAACGATGGATGTAGAGAAAGATTCTTTTTTACTGTTCTATATCAATCAACCCTCAATTATTATTGGTCGAAATCAAAATACAGTAGAAGAGATAAATACTGATTATGTTGAAGACAATGGCATTATCGTTGTACGTCGATTATCTGGTGGTGGTGCCGTGTATCATGATTTAGGAAATTTAAACTTCAGTTTCTTAACAAAAGATGACGGAGATAGCTTCCAAAACTTTAAAAAATTCACTCAGCCAGTAGTGGATGCATTACAAAAAATGGGTATTAACTCGGAATTGTCAGGTCGTAATGATATTATGGCTGAAGGTCGTAAAATATCAGGTAACGCTCAATTCTCAACAAAAGGTCGTATGTTCAGCCATGGGACATTATTGTTTGATACAGAAATTGATGCAGTTGTTTCAGCTTTAAAAGTGAAAAAAGAGAAAATCGAATCAAAAGGAATCAAATCGATTCGATCACGTGTAGCGAATATTACAGAATTTATGAATGAACCAATGACAGTTGAAGAATTCCGCCTGGAAATCTTAAAATCAATTTTCGGTGGCGAAGAGAACATACAATATTATGAGCTAACTGATGAAGACTGGGCTAATATCTACAAATTATCTGAAGAACGTTACCAACAATGGGATTGGAACTACGGTCAATCTCCAAAATTCAACCTACAACGCTCTCAACGTTTCCCTTCAGGAAGTATTGATGTGCGTTTAGAAGTGAAAAAAGGCGTTATGGAGGAAGTGCATATTTTCGGCGATTTCTTTGGCGTTGGTGATATGGCAGATGTAGAACAAGCATTAGTAGGGAAAAATTATGAACGCAATGTTATTGAGGAAGCACTAAATGCTATCGATGTACCAACATACTTTGGTGGTGTTACGAAAGAACAATTTATACAATTAATTTATTAATTAAATTTGACAGCATAATGTTTGAAATTGCGGTCAAGATGAAGGGGAGAGTGGAATGAATACTCATCGTATATTAATCGTAGAGGATGATTTGAAAATTGCTTCGTTACTTGCTGATACTTTGCGCAAATATCATTATGAAGTAAAAACTGTAGAATCTTTTGATAGCATCCTTGAAGAGTTTACGGCGTTCGATCCTCATCTTGTTTTGCTTGATATTAATTTACCTTCTTATGATGGATATTATTGGTGTCGTCAGCTTAGACAGTTGACGACTTGTCCAATTATTTTTATATCAGCTCGTTCAGGCGAAATGGACCAAATTTTTGCACTTGAAAATGGTGGAGATGATTTCATTACGAAACCGTTCCATTACGAAATCGTGCTAGCAAAAATAAAGAGTCATTTACGTCGGTCATATGGAGAATATGCTACTAAGCAAGAAGAGAGAACTGTAAAACAAGGTCAGCTGCATCTATTTTTAGAACGTATGGAATTGCATACAAAACAAGCTCAAATTCCATTACAAAAAAAAGAATGTGTAATTCTAGAATTGTTGATGGGACAAGCTCCTAAAGTTGTTTCTCGAGAGCAGTTACTAGAAGAGCTGTGGGACGATCAAGCATTTGTAGATGAGAATACGTTAAATGTGAACATGACACGTGTACGAAAGAAGTTGTCAGATTATGAAGTTCAGTCGACGATTGAAACAGTTAGAGGCGCGGGATATAGGTTTGTATTACACTCAGAGGAGTCTTAATAATGCCGAATGTCAGATTATTTCTGAAGGATAATATTACATTAGTCTTTTTTGAAGTGCTATTAGTGTTATTTATTTTAGTGTTATATTGGCTAGACGGCTTCCGAAATGTAGATACAGCAGTGTATTCCATTGTGATTACATTAATATTAACGTTCACATATTTAGCGACTCGTTATATTATGCGTCAATCTTTCTATAAAAAGATATCTGTTAAGCCTAGAGCAATGGAAGATGCATTACAAAAAAATGCAAAAACACCAGAGCATTTGCAAACAGAGATTTTCATCCATACACTTTATAAAATATATCAACTAGAAGTACAGGCTTTATATGCAAAACAAAATCGACATTTACAATTCATGAATCAATGGGTACATCAAATGAAAACACCTCTTGCTGTATTAGAATTACTATTGCAAGAAGATGGTGAATTAGATAAGAAGAGTGTGCAAGAAGAAGTTGATCGTATGAAACGTAGTCTTGAAACAGTATTGATGAATGCGAGAATCGATACGTTTGAAGAGGATATGAAAATCGAACAGGTTGAACTTCGTCAAATGGTGATTGAGGCAGTTAATGAGCATAAACGGTTATTTATTGCGCATCGTGTTTATCCTGATATTGCGATAGATGAAAAACTTATGGTTCCAACTGATTCAAAATGGATGAAATTTATTATTGGTCAATTTATTACAAATGCAGTTAAATATACGTTTGAAGAGGGTAAAAAAATATATTTATCCACGGAAGTTGTAGAAAACCATATTGAACTGACAATTAGAGATGAAGGAATAGGTATACCTTCATCAGATTTGAAGCGTGTAACACGTGCATTTTTTACAGGTGAGAATGGACGTAAAACAGGTGAATCAACAGGAATGGGTTTGTATTTAGCCCAAGAGGTTTGTGATAAATTGGGACACCAGTTATTAATCGAATCTGAGGTTGGGAAAGGGACGAAGATGAAGGTTTTGTTTAACCGTTCGTAGGGCGTTTTCAGTATTTCAAAGGGTTCGGCTTCGGACGCCAGTTGCTCGAGTCCTCGGCATAAGACTGATATAGCGTCTTGTATTCGAGCCTTCCACGCTTGGCGCGCGCCAAAGGGTGTGGATCACGTAACCGTTGTGTCAGGACGACACGAACTTTGGTTACGGAAGGGAGCCGGCCACATTTCATAGAAGGTGAGGTGGATTTGTGTCTATCTTGAAAATTGATGAAGTTACAAAAGTTTATGAAGGAAAAGTTACGCATCGAGCGCTTAATCAGCTGAGTTTTGAAGTAGAGAAAGGCGAATTTTTGGCTGTCATGGGTCCTTCAGGCAGCGGCAAAACGACGTTGTTAAATGTTGTCTCAACGATAGATACACCTACGTCAGGTGAAATCACCGTAGATGGCATTAAGCCTCATGAGTTGAAAAAAAACGAACTGGCTTATTTTCGACGTCGTCAACTTGGCTTCGTGTTTCAAGATTTCAACTTATTACAGATGCTAACGGTTGAGGAGAATATGGTATTACCTTTGACTTTGGATAATATGGATGTTGAGCTAATGGAAGAGCGGGTGCAGAATGTATCCAAGCAGTTAGGCATTCAGTCTATTTTAGAGAAACGTCCAAACGAAATTTCTGGTGGACAAGCCCAAAAGACGGCAATTGGACGAGCTCTTATTCATAAACCATCTCTAATTTTAGCAGATGAACCAACTGGAAATTTAGATTCCAATTCTTCAAGAGATGTGTTAGAGCTGTTAGGCAGAATAAATAAAAAAGAGGGTACGACAATCGTAATGGTGACGCATGATCCAATTGCAGCAAGTTATTGTGATCGTGTGTTATTTATCAAAGATGGTGAGTATTTCAATGAAATCTATAAAGATGATCATCGTCAGACATTTTTCCAAGGAATTTTGAATGTGCTCAGTCTATTGGGAGGTCATGTCGGTGACTTTTCGACAGTTCGCCTACCGTAATGTTATAAGAAATTATCGAGTTTATGCAGCGTTTTTTATGTCGAGCGTATCGTCAGTTATGGTGTTTTTTATTTACTCGATGCTTATGTTTCATCCGAAGGTAGAGGATGAGTTTCTACGGGAAATTGCGTTCCAAGGAATGTTTATCGCTGAAGTCATTTTAGTGCTATTTATGATGTTCTTTTTATTCTACTCGATGCGTGCATTTCTTCAGGCACGTTCCAAGGAATTTGGTTTACTCATGCATCTAGGAATGGAAAAACGTCAGCTAAATAAGTTGGTATTACTTGAGACGATAATTATTGGAGTAACTTCCATTATTCTAGGGATTGTATTTGGTTATGCCTTTGCGAAATTCTTTTTTATGATTGTTCGTGAAATATTACAAATTGATAGCCTTCCTTTGTATTTTTCTTGGGAGCCATTTGCATTAACAATTGGAACGTTTACAAGTTTATTTGTAATCATTACGTTTGTTAGTGTGATGTTCATACGAGATCGTGATGTTATCGATTTACTAAAAGGTTACTGGGGTAATGAACAGACAGCTTCTTATTCAAAATGGCGAGCTATTTTAGGTGTGTTGATATTAATTCTTTCTTATGTGTTAGCTTCATTAACGACACAAGAACGGTTAATGGTTTTATCAGCAATATTACCACCTTTAGCAAGTTTGGGGACGTATTTGTTTTTCACGGATACACTGCAGTGGCTTATGTCTTTTGTACGTGCTCGAAAGAAAATGTATTGGCATAAGTATCGTTTAATAACTGTTTCGGAAGTGTCTGTTATTATGCGAGAAAATGCGCGTATGTTTTTTATCTCTTGCATGGTTTCCACCTTGGCTTTTTTAGCTATGGGTACTCTAATCTCTATGTCGACATTTACTCATCAGTTTCATCGGCTAAATCCATTAGGCCTCGTCTATTCCAGTAAAATAGACAACCCTTATGAAGAAGCACATATTAATGGTTTGACGAAAGAATTAGAAGCTAAAGGACTTTCTTATCATTTAAATAAGTTTACTGTTAAACGTCAAACATCTTCTAATACTCAACAACCGGTAAAAATTATTCGACAATCAGATATTAATCGACTGGCACTTGTATTTGGTTATCCTGTTGTCAATTTGGATCAAGGGGAGGCCATCTTTTTAGCTTACTCTGAGAAGTCTCTGGAAGAATTAAAGAACAAAAAGGTCAGGACAGTTTTACAAGAAAATAGTATTCCACTCTACATCAATTCAGTTTATCCACGTGTTCTTTTTTCCCCTACTGAGCTTGGAACGAATGTCATTGTGATAAATGATGATGATTTCAATTTAATTGATGAAGCAATGGTTGGAGCAAATGCCGAACAGTCCACAAATCACTTGTATGTATTTCATGTACCACAGTGGACAGCTACTAAGAACATTGGAGTAGAGTTAGATGCGATGGTGACAGATGCTTACCTGAATAATCATCAAGGAGAATTACCATTTTACTTTGAGAATTCCGGCTTAGATTATTCATTCATTCGTTCGACTTTTGCATTGTTATTGTTTATTGGCTTATTGGCAGCTTCTGTGTTTTTCTTAGCATCTGGTAGTTTTATTTACTTTAAGTTATATACGGGTTTAGAGCGAGATAAGCAGCAATTTAATGCACTCAGGAGAATGGGGATTACGGAAAGAGAACTACGGAAAATTGTGAATAGACAGTTGATACCACAGTTCTTTTTACCTTGGGGTCTAGCAATGTTGCACAGTACATTTGCATTTATGTCATTACAGGCATTTTGGATAGGTATTGCAGAGCTTTCAATATTGAGGGAAATATTAATCGTTTTAATAGCTATCACTTGTGTTCAATTTTTATATTTCTATTTAATTCGCTGGCGTTATTTATCCCATATTCGCTAATGCTAATTACCTCTAATGTTATAGAACTACGCAAGTCTATCAATTACCTCTGGTGATTGATAGGCTTTTTTGGTGGTGAAAATTCTAAATACTACTTTTCGCTAAAATTAGCTGTTTGTTGTTTTATTTTGTAAATTTTTATATAATGAAGACAGAAATGAATGACTATTCATTCTATTCTAACAAAGGGGAGATGAGTATATGAATTTAGTTTCGGCAGTTCATAAAACATCAAAAGAGCAACCAGAAAAGATTGCGTATCATTTTATGGGGAAAGATACGAATTATGGTGAATTTGAAGAATCAGTTGCACGCTTTGCTTCAGCTTTAAAGGGATTAGGGGTAGGAAATGGGGATCATGTTGCGTTTTTACTTGGCAATGCACCTCATTTTTTAATTTCTTTATATGCAACAATGCGCGTAGGGGCAACTGTAATTCCGATTAATCCAATTTACACACCAGATGAGATTACGTATATTGTACGTAATGGAGATGCAAAAGTAGTTATTGCATTAGATTCTTTATTGCCATTAGTTAAAGTAGGCGTAACTGCATTTCCGAATGTAGAAGCATTCATTGTATGTGAAACTGCTCCTGAAACAGCAGCTAAGTTGACAGAGTTAGAAAGCCCTGTAAAAGAAAAAGTAAGATCATTTTCAATGTTGCTTGCTTCATCTTCAGCAGATTTTGAACCTACAGAATTAAATCCAGAAGATACAGCTATTATTTTGTATACTTCGGGAACGACAGGACAACCCAAGGGTGCTATGTTAACACATAAAAACCTTTTTTCAAATGCGCGTGATGTAGCGGAGTATTTGACTATTTCTCCTGAAGATCGTGTGATTACGGCTTTACCGGTCTTTCATGTGTTTGCCCTTACGGTAGTAGTGAATGCACCACTATTAAATGCGGCAACATTATTGATTGTACCTAGGTTCAGTCCAAAAGATGTATTCGAAATTGCAAGAGAGCATAAGGCTACTGTTTTTGCGGGAGTACCAACAATGTACAATTTCTTATATCAATTCCCAAACGGTAATCCAGAAGATTTCTCATCAATTCGTTTAGCTATATCTGGAGGTTCTTCTTTACCGGTAGCATTGCTACATAACTTTGAAGACAAGTTTAACGTGAATATTTCCGAAGGCTATGGCTTATCTGAGGCATCACCAGTAACAAGTTTTAACCCACTAGATCGTGAGAGAAAGCCTGGTTCAATTGGTACCAACATCGTCAATGTAGAAAACAAAGTATTCAACCAATTAGGAGAGGAATTACCTGTTGGTGAAGTAGGCGAACTTGTTGTCAAAGGTCCTAATGTGATGAAAGGCTATTATAAAATGCCAGAAGAAACAGCAGTAACTATTCGTGATGGTTGGTTATATACAGGAGACCTTGCGAAAATGGACGAGGAAGGTTACTTCTATATTGTTGATCGAAAGAAAGATATGATCATAGTCGGTGGCTATAATGTCTATCCGCGTGAGGTGGAAGAAGTACTATATGCACACCCAGGTATCGTGGAAGCTGCAGTAATAGGTTTACCGGATCTCAATTTTGGTGAAGAAGTCTTTGCGTATGTGGTGTTGAAAGACCCGAATCTAACTACTGAAGATATCTATGAATATTGTCAAGAAAAGCTAGTGAAATATAAAATACCAAAGCAAATTGAAATTATTGAAGAGCTACCTAAAAATACGACGGGGAAAATTTTGCGTCGTTCTTTGAAGGAACATGCTCTAAATAAATAATAAAAAGGAGATGCCTATAAGGCATCTCCTTTCTTTACTTTTTATTTTTATAAATTACCTGATACATAATATAGACAAATAAAATCCATATCGGACCGACAATAAGTGCGATTCGAGTATCTGGGAAGTAAGCCATTAAAATCATGACGAGTGATAAAAAGGCAAGAGCTAAATATGGTCCGACTGGATACATAAATGCTTTATATTTTAGTTTAGATACTTGTGCTTTTGATAATGATTTCCGGAATTTTAATTGAGTAATTAAAATAATTGCCCATGTCCAGATGGCTCCGAAAGTAGATATACTAGTCACCCATACGAATACTTTTTCAGCGACAAAATAGTTCAGCGCCACACCGATTAATAATACGAATGCAGATGCCATAATGGCTGTAGCCGGTACGCCACCTTTACTAATTTTCGCAAATAATTTTGGTGCTTGTTTTTGTTCAGCCAAGTTAAATAGCATACGGCCAGTACTGAAAATACCACCATTACAGCTAGATAATGCGGCTGTTAAAACAACAAAGTTAATAATCCCTGCAGCATAACGTAAACCAATTTTATCAAACATTAAAACGAACGGACTACCTGTAGAGCCTACTTCGTTCCATGGATAAATCGACATGATTACAAGTAATGCACCTACGTAGAATAATAAAATACGCCAAAGAACAGTATCGATTGCTTTAGGAATAACTTTTTCAGGGTTTTTAGCTTCACCAGCCGTAATCCCGATCATTTCGATACCTAGATAAGCGAACATTACTATTGGTAAGGACATGAAAACACCTTGTATACCATTCGGGAAAAATCCACCATGGCTCCATAAATTACTAAAGCCAACAGCAATACCACCATTGCCAATACCAAATAAAATAACACCTAATCCAAGTACAATCATTGAAATAATGGCAAGGATTTTAATGAGTGCAAACCAAAATTCAAATTCACCATAAGCTTTTACAGCAATTAAATTTACCATAACCATGACAATTAACGCTGCTAAAGCCCATAACCATTTTGGAGAATCTGGGAACCAAAGTTGCATATACACGCCAACTGCTGTAATTTCTGCCATACAAGTAACAATCCACAAGAACCAATAGTTCCAGCCTGTTATAAATCCAGCTAGAGGACCTAAATAATCTCTAGCATAGCGACTAAATGAACCGGCAACTGGATTGTTTACGGCCATTTCGCCAAGCGAACGCATAATAATGAAAATAACAGCGCCACCAAGTGCATAAGCAATTAAAATAGCTGGTCCAGCTAATTTTATTGCTCCTGCAGAACCTAAAAATAGACCGACTCCTATGGCGGCACCGAGCGACATCAACGTAATGTGTCGTTGCTCCAACCCACGTTGGAGCTCTGGTTTCTTGTTCATAATGTAAGACTCCTTCGATGCTAATGATAACTCCCCTATATTATCATAAAATTTAATGAATAAAAATCCAGACGCCATGGTAATAAGAAAAAATATGTAAACTCTTTGTCTTTATAAGTAATTTATGGTTACAATACATATATATGTTTGATTAATGCAAATATATTGAAAATTAAAGAGGTTTTCATATAAATGAAAGGGGAGTTTTTTTATGTCAAAGCGTTTATTGAAAGCAGAGGATTTATATGTCTTGCACTCTATCACAAATCCACAATTATCTCCAAGTGGTGAAGAGGCAGTTTTTGTTCGTACAAGTATTGATGAAGAAAAAAACAAATATATAGCGCATTTATTTCATTTAGATATTAAAAGTGGAGCAGTAACGCAGTGGTCGTATGGGGAAGATCGTATTTCATCGCCCACTTGGTCAGCGGATGGGCGAAATGTTGCATTTTTATCGAATCGCAATGAAAAAAATCAAATTTACATTATTTCTAAACATGGTGGAGAGGCGCGTCAGCTTACAACATTAGAAAATGGTGTTTCACAATTCAAATGGTCACCGTGCGGTCAGAGTATTTGGTTTAGTGGCCGACTTAAGGAAGGTAAAAACTTCTCAGATGTAGCTGAAAAAGAAGAAAAGAAAAAGCCAACTGCTTATGTAGTAGAAGGTATGAAATATAAAGCTGATAGTATAGGGTTACTACCTCAAGATAGTTATAATCATATTGGTAAAATTGAAGTAGCATCTGCTGATATTGAATTGTTTACTGAAGGCAATCATAATTACAGCATTGAAGCAGTATCCCATGATGGTAAAAAGTTAGTTTTATCAGTGAATCGTGCAGAAAATAAAGATTTTGATTTCAGTCGGCACCTGCTATTAGTTGATATTGAAACAAAGGAAGAGACGACCATTCTAAATGAAGAAGGTTCTTATGGAGATGCATATTTTTCATATGATGATCGGTACATAGCATTTTATGGTGGTAATCATTCATACAAAAACGCGACACATGGTGCAATTTATATTTACGATACAGAAGAGCAGTATTATAGAAACTTAACTGAAGGTTTTGATGCGCCAATTGGAGATCTTGCTGTTGCGGATCATCAGCAAGGAGCTACTGCACCAACTGTTGTGTGGACGAAAGCGAATGACCTTTATTTCCAAGTCTCTACTATGGGAGATATTCGAGTATATTATGCAACATTGGATGGTGCGATTTATCCAGCAAGTCCTGAAAATGAACATGTTTATGGCTACGATGTTGAGCGTGATGGTTCGTTCGCGCTGTTAGCGATTAGCAATCCTATAATGCCAGGTGAACTTTTTAAATATGATGTGACTACAGGTGAAAGACAGCAAATGACTCATTTCAATGATGCTTTTGTGAACGAGGTTGAACTTGTTCAACCTGAAGCAATTTCTTATAAAAGTTCAGATGGATTTGATGTATACGGTTGGTTGATGAAGCCGGCTCAGTATGTAGAAGGTAATAAATATCCACTAATCGTTGAAATTCACGGTGGACCGCATGCGATGTATGCTAATACATTTTTCCATGAGTTGCAGTTGCTTGCAGCGCAAGGTTATGGCGTCCTTTATGTAAATCCAAGAGGAAGCCACGGTTATAGCCAAGAATTTGTAGATGCCGTACGTGGTGACTATGGTGGTGGAGATTATGCAGACATTATGGCTGGATTAGATGCGGTTATTGCGGATCAGGATTGGATTGATACAGATCGACTTGGAGTTACTGGTGGTAGCTACGGTGGTTTTATGACAAACTGGATTGTAGGTCATACAAATCGCTTTAAGGCAGCTGTTACACAGCGCTCAATCTCGAACTGGATTAGCTTCTATGGTGTATCAGATATTGGTTACTATTTCAGTGATTGGCAAATCGGTACAGATATGAAAGATGTAGAAAAGCTATGGCAACATTCACCGCTTAAATATGCAGAAAATGTGGAGACGCCATTATTAATCTTGCATAGTGAAAAGGATTTCCGTTGTCCAATAGAACAAGCAGAACAACTGTATATTACGTTAAAGTCTATGGGGAAGGAAACCCAGTTTGTGAGATTCCCAGACGCAGATCATAACTTATCTCGAGCAGGATTACCGAATCTACGTATAGAAAGACTTGAGCAAATTACAGGCTGGTTCGAGAAATATTTATAATATTAACGTTTTAGGGTTATATTTGATTTGATGACAAGTCTACAAAGTAAGAATAAGGGTAGTAATTTCTATAAACTAAGTTGTTATGAGTACATTACTTAAAGTAAACAAATAACTTCATAACGAGTGCATAATAAATATAAAAGTTCCGCACGATTTGCGGAACTTTTTATATTTCACAACGTTTATTAAAAGCATACATATTTATAAATCCGTGACAGTATAGTGAGAAAACAGTATGATAAACAAGTGAGAAAAAAAGATTGTGAGTGAATTGAATGATTGAACTTATACAGAACTTATTTAGCTTTATAATGCATATTGATCAACATCTCGTTGAAATAATTCAACAATTTGGTGTTTGGTCATATGGTATTATCTTTTCCATTGTTTTTGTAGAAACGGGTGTTGTAATATTCCCGTTCTTACCAGGTGATTCATTACTATTTGCCAGCGGAGCATTTGCTGCACTTGGAGCATTTAATTTACCGATTCTTCTTTTAGTTTTTTTCGTAGCAGCTGTATTTGGAGATTCGGTAAACTATGAGATTGGACAAAAAGTTGGAACGGCTATTTCACCTAAGAGCTTTTTAGGACGTATTATTAATCAAGACCGTATGCAAAAAGCACAGGATTTCTTTAATAAGCATGGTGGGAAAACGATTATCTTCGCTCGTTTCATGCCATTTATTCGAACGTTCATCCCATTTGTAGCCGGTGCTAGCCGAATGCATTATCGTCAATTTTTAATGTATAACATTATAGGTGCATTCTTATGGGTAGGTATTTGTACATTAGCAGGTTACTTCTTTGGTAATATCCCAATAGTTAAAGACAACTTCTCAAAAGTAATATTAATTATTATTTTTGTTTCAGTTTTACCAGCAATCATTGGTTTATTGAAATCCAGAGTAAAGAAATAAATAATAGTAGTAGAACACTTTAGTTAATTGGCTAAAGTGTTTTTTTATGAAAACCAATTAAAATAGTAAGAATTGTTGGAATTTTTAATGAAAAAGTATTTGGAAGATGGTAATATTGATTTATCTAGAAGACTAATAGTTAAAGGAGTTTGATATCATGGAGAAAATGAATGTTGAAAGCTTTAATTTAGACCATACAAAAGTCGTCGCACCATTTGTTCGATTAGCGGGGCTTAAAAAAGGTGTAAATGGTGATGAAGTTTATAAATATGATATTCGATTTAAACAACCAAACAAAGAGCATATGGAAATGCCTGCGTTGCATTCAATAGAGCATTTAATGGCTGAGAACATTCGTAATCATACGGACCATGTTGTCGATCTTAGTCCAATGGGATGCCAAACGGGCTTTTATTTATCAATGATTAATCATAATAACTTTGATGAGGTACTAGATATTTTAGATAAAACTTTTAATGATGTCTTGGCAGCAACAGAAGTACCAGCATGCAACGAAGTACAATGCGGTTGGGCTGCGAGTCATAGTTTAGAAGGTGCGAAGGAGCTTGCAAAAGAAATGCTAGCGAAACGTGATGAGTGGACACAAATTTTCATAGAAGAATAAACAGAAAGAGGCTGCGTATACTAGCAGCCTCTTTATTATTATTTTCCTGTAAAATTGGGTTTTCGTTTTTCAGAGAATGCATTGAGTGCTTCAATACGATCTTCAGTAGGAATGGTAATTTCATATGCTTTTCGCTCAATATGAAGACCTGTTTGTAAGTCGGTATTCATCCCATGCTTGATAGCAAATTTTGCTTGTTGTAATGCAATTGGACCGTTAGCTAGCATTAACTCTGCGAAGGCGATTGTTTTTGCAAGAAGTTCCTCACGCTTTTCGACTTTAGTCAGAAGACCGTATGCTAGAGCTTCTTTAGCCTGTAATCTTTTTGCAGTTAAAATCAGTTCTAGTGCTTTTGCTTCTCCTATGAGTCTAGGAAGTCGTTGAGTTCCACCAGCCCCTGGAATTATACCAAGGCTCGTTTCTGTTAGGCCGAGTGAAATATCATCTGCGGCAAAACGGAAGTCACATGCTAATGCTAATTCGGTACCCCCACCGAAAGCATAGCCATTAATCATTGCAATAGTCGGTTGTGGTAAATTTTCAATAGCTGAAAAAACCTCACCTATCTTATAGAGATTACGTTTTACACGTTGCTCAGTTAATGTTTTTCGTTCTTTTAAGTCAGCACCTACACTAAAAGCTTTATCACCTGCGCCTGTAAAAATGACTACACGAATATCGGGATTAATACGAATAGATTCAACAACTTGTCCTAATTCAGCTAGTAAATCATAATTGAACGCATTCATAGCCAGTGGTCTATTCAATGTTACAAATGCCAAATGCTCCTGTTGTTTATAAATAAGTGTATCCAATAGAAATTCCCCCTTATAGTGAAAAAATTACTCCCAAATAAACGATAGCATGTCTATGATTTTTCGTCATCTTTGAATTATCATTTCCAGCTATTAACCTTTACTTATTTTATTTATATTTCCAATAAAACGAATAATTTCATTATAAAATACGTATCTTTTTGGAATTAAAGGTAAAATTAAAGGATGAAAGTAATGTGTTGAACTAAATACTTTAAGTAAAATTGCTGATATAATGAAATGGAAATAGATTTTAAAGGAGAAACCATATGGAAGTATTTATTGGTCGTCAACCTATATTTAATAAGCAAAAGCAAGTTTTCGCATATGAATTATTATATCGAAACGGGGCTGTCATGAACGAGTTTCCAGCTATTGATTCGGATAAGGCAACTGTCGAAGTACTGATCAATTCATTATTTTCAATTGGTTTTGATGAGCTTACAAATGGCAAACCATGCTTTATAAACTTTACTGAAAACCTTTTAATGAGTAACATATTTGATCATTTACAACCAGATCAAGTAGTAATAGAAATTTTGGAAGATGTTCCCATTACAGAGAAACTGGTCAAGAAAATCAAGCAATTAAAAAGTCAAGGCTATAAAATTGCTCTTGATGATTTTGAATTGCAAAAAGATGTGACATTATATAATGAATTATTTACATATACCGATTACATAAAAGTAGACTTTCTTCTTACTTCAGAAGAGGAGAGAAAAGAGATAGAGAAGCGCATTAGAAATGATTTCCCCAAAATCATTTTATTAGCTGAAAAGGTAGAGACACTTTCACAATGTCAGATAGCAAAAGATAATGGATATCAACTTTTTCAAGGTTATTTCTTCAAACAACCTCAAATTATCCGAGGTAATGATATTCCAACCAATGTATTACAATATTATCGTGTGATTTCTTTATTACGTGGGAAAGATCCGGATATAGATGATATTACTAAGCAAATTGAGCATGACGTCGCGATGTCATTCAAGTTGTTAAAATTAATCAACTCATCATCTAAACGTAGAAAATCCAAAATTCGTTCAATTAAACAAGCTATTTTATTATTAGGCTTAGCGGATTTACGTAAATGGATATATATTTTAGCGTATCGTGAATCGCAGAAGGATGCCGAGGCAGATATGTATGATGAGCTGATGAAGGCGTCATTATGTAGAGCGAAAATTTGCGAAATGTTAGCCCGTTTTAAACATAAAGAGAATTATTCCGAATATTTCTTAGTTGGAATGTTTTCATTAATTGACGCAATTTTGCAGAGATCTATGAACAGTATTTTATTGCAACTTCCTTTATCAGATAATATTATTGAAACCATTTTAGAAGGTGAAACAGAGATGGCACCATATTTACAAATGGCTATTGCCTTGGATAAGCTAAATTGGGATAAAGTTGCAGAATTAGCGGTTGAAATAGGGATTAGAGGAAAAGATTTATATGCTATATACCAAGAAGCAAATAAATGGTCAGATAATATTCTTTAATGTGAACGAGACAAGTGTGTTAAGAAAAGATGCAACAGTAAAATGAAGATTAAAACAGTTGAATAAGCTTTTTATTTTGGGGAATGCTGAAATAGTGAAATTCACAAAGATGAAACAACTAGACGAAAGCATTGCTGTCTATGTGTTTACAGAGCTTTTTAACGGGTATACCTGTTTGTGTAAGGTTTTAAAAACGTTTTTATTCGGTATAATTAATCTGTAAGCAATACAATGAATGAGGAGGTCTTCAAATGAAAAAAACTCTACTTGCTATGCTATTCGGTTCGGCCCTTGTACTTGGTGCATGTGGTGGTAACGATAAAGCAAAAGAAGAAACTACAAATGAAAAAAATGGTTCGGAAACAGCAGCCGTTGATGCACAACAAATTATCCAATCAAAATGTATTTCTTGTCACGGTGAAAATCTTGAAGGACAAGGTAATTTCCCTAACATTTCAAAAATTGGTGCTACGCTTTCCAAAAAAGAAATTTTAGATGTAATTAATAACGGTAAAAATGGAATGCCTGGGGGACTCATAACAGGTGACGATGCTGATGCAGTAGCTCAATGGTTATCTAAACAAAAATAATATCTATATCAAAACTAGCTTTCTTTAGAGGAAAGCTGGTTTTTTTGTGGATAATACAGAAAGAATAAGAGCAACCCATGGAGCATATGGATTGCTTTTTTTATAAAATTTAGTTGAGGTAAGAGAAGTAATTTTTAACTTCATGGGTAAACGAGCATTTTCTTCGATTACTTCAGTACTTGCCGTAGCTTGACGAACGCACTCAGCAATTAAATTTATGTTAAAATATATTCCAAGTGTTGTTATATTGAAGGGTAGTTTTATGGGAGGAAGTGTTAGTTTTGGATCAAGTATGTACGAAAGATGTTATTAAGATGTTTGACTTGAAGCTTATCAGTGGTCATGAGGGAATTGGTCGACATATATTAACAAGTGATATTTCTAGACCAGGCCTTGAGATGGCAGGCTATTTTACGCATTATCCAGCTCAACGTGTTCAGCTATTAGGAAAAACTGAGCTGTCATTTTTTGATATGTTGCCAAGGGATGTGCAGTTTGATCGAATGAACAAACTTTGTTCACAAGATACACCTGCTATTATTATTTCGCATGACATGGAAGTACCTGAAGCGTTATTTGTTGCTTCTAATGAGCACCATGTACCTGTATTATCAACAAAAATGGCAACAACTCGTTTCTCTAGTATGTTAACGAATTATCTTGAAAGTCAATTGGCTCCTACGACTGCTGTTCATGGTGTCTTGGCTGATATATATGGTATTGGAGTTTTGATTACAGGGAAAAGCGGTGTAGGTAAAAGTGAGACTGCGCTTGAGCTTGTGAAAAAAGGACACCGTCTTGTTGCGGATGACTGTGTGGAAATTCGTCAAGAAGGAGAAAATACATTAATAGGGAATGCACCTGCATTAATACAACATTTACTTGAAATTCGTGGTATAGGTATTATTGATATTATGACCTTATTTGGAGCTAGTGCAGTTAGAAGTCATAAACGCATTTCACTTGTTATTGATTTAGAAGTATGGGATTCTGATAAAACCTATGATCGTTTAGGTTTAGAAGAAGAGACGATGAAAATTATTGATACGGAATTGACGAAGTTAACAATCCCAGTTAAACCAGGACGAAATTTATCTGTTATCATCGAAGTAGCAGCAATGAATTATCGATTGAAAAAACTTGGTGTTAACGCAGCAGAAGAGTTTTCTAAAAGGCTTGATAGTGTGATTGAGTCTAAAGAAAATTGATGTAGGCGAACTTCGTAATTTGGAAGGAGAAGAGTATGGATTCAATATTATTACAAATTAACCCAGTAGCACTTGAGTTAGGACCAATTTCAATTAGATGGTACGGTGTTATTATTGCGACAGGCATTATTATTGCCTTTTTGATTGGGCAACGAGAAATGGTGAAACGTGGATTTCATAATGATTTTTTAACAGATTTATTGATTTGGGCAGTACCAATTTCTATTATTTGTGCCAGAATTTACTACGTGATATTTAAATGGGATTTCTATAGTGCAAATCCTGGTGAGATTATTCAGATTTGGCATGGTGGGATTGCCATACACGGTGCACTAATCGGTGCATTTATTACTACATATATTTTTGCTAAAAAGCATGGGGTTAGTTTTTGGAAGATTGCAGATGTATTAGCACCAAGCTTAATAGTAGGTCAAATTATTGGTCGTTGGGGTAATTTTATAAACCAAGAGGCTTTTGGCGATGCTGTGACACGCGATTTCTTAGAAGGATTGTATTTGCCAAATTGGATTATTGAGCAGATGAATGTGAACGGTATTTACCATCATCCTACTTTCTTATATGAATCACTATGGAATGTAGTTGGTCTCGTATTGTTACTAGCCTTACGAAAAGTGAACTTACGACGTGGTGAAATATTCTTAACTTATATTATTTGGTATTCGTTTGGTCGTTTCTTCGTAGAAGGATTACGTACTGATAGTTTATTAATAGGTGATTTGCGCATGGCACAAATTGTATCATTAATCGGTTTAGTGATAGGTGTTGCACTTTTCATCTACAGAAGAATGAAAGTAAAACCAGTTGTAAAGTATTTAGATAAGTAATATTGAAGAGTAGCGAATGGAACGCTAAAAGAGTTTTAATGGCCAGGCTGAAATTAGCTTGGTCATTAATGCTTATCAGATAGTTGATGAAGCTATATACATTTTTGGGCGGGGCGTTAGAATCCCTAAATTGTCGTTATTTTTAATCGTATTACGACCCCATTCGTTTTTTTGTAGCTGTAACAACACTTTGACGAAGAAATGAAGAAAAGAAAGAAAAAGGAGCCGCATTCGTATGACAAATAGAAAAATTAAAGCACTATTATTCGACTTTGACGGTACTTTATTAGATACAAATGAGCTTATCATACAAACTTTTTTACATGTATTAGAGACTAAATTCCCCGGGAAATATAGCAGAGAAGATGTTTTACCATTTTTAGGGCCATCTTTAAAAGAAACATTTTCAAATGTCGATTTAGAGCGTGTAGATGAGCTAGTACAAGATTATCGAAAATGGAATATTGCTCATCATGATGAACTTGTAAGAGAATTTGACGGTGTTTTAGAAACATTACTAGCACTGAAAGAAGCTGGAATTCGACTTGCGATTGTCTCAACAAAACGACAAGATATGCTATCAAGAGGACTTCGTGTTTTAAAAGCAGAAGGACTATTTGAAGTCATTATTGGTTTAGATGATGTGAAAAATGTGAAGCCAGATCCAGAACCAATTTTATTAGCACTTGAGAAGATGGGTTTACAAAAAGATGAAGTGATAATGATAGGCGATAATACTCACGATATTGAAGGTGGTAAAAACGCTGGAGTAAAAACAGCGGGCGTTGCATGGTCATTGAAGGGTGAAGCATTCTTGGCACAATTCAAACCTGATTATATGTTGCATCATTTGAGTGACTTACTAGAGATTGTTGAGGAAGTCACCTATGAGGAGAACTGAGAGATATCCTGTTGAAGGTGCAAGTTCTCTTTGGCAAATTTATAAAACAGTTTCCTTTTGGAAGGTAGCAAAAACATTCATCGTTATTCAAATAGCGCGTTATACGCCATTTTTATCGATGAAAAACTGGCTGTATCGTACATTTTTGAAAATGAAAATAGGAGATAAGACGGCTTTTGCTTTAATGGTAATGCCAGATACGATGTTTCCCGAACGCATTCAAGTTGGAAGTAATACGATCATTGGCTATAATACGACGATTTTAGCGCATGAATATTTAATAGAAGAATATAGATTAGGCGATGTCATTATTGGGGATCGTGTAATGATTGGTGCAAATTCAACAATATTGCCTGGCATTAGCATTGGAGATGACGCAATTGTCTCTGCTGCAACATTAGTGAATAGAGATGTTCCAGCTGGCGCTTTTGTTGGAGGTAATCCGATGCAAATCATTTACACGAAGGAACAAATGGATGTCAAAAAGTCAGTGAATTCTAAAAACTCATAAAGTTTGTATACTTTATGAGTTTTTTCTATTGACGGCATGTAAGAATTGAGATAAAATACTTTCATGCATCATCACTCTATCACTCTAGTGAACTAAAGTATATAGATTAGGAAGTGTCATTATGTCACCGATTCGAATGTTTGAAAAACCACTTGGAATGCGCGATACGTTTCCAAAGATTTTTGAAAAAAAAGAAGTTGTCAGACAGACCGGTCGAGACTTTCTACAACTGAGAGGTTTTGACTTTATAAAAACACCAACGCTTGAATATTACGATACGGTTGGTAAAGCCTCTGCAATCGTTGAGTCTTCTTTATTTAAGCTAGTAGATAGTCAAGGTAATACATTAGTGCTTCGTCCAGATATGACAACACCAATTGCACGTGTTGCATCATCGAAGTTATTAAAAGAAAAGATTCCATTACGTTTAGCTTATTTTTCAAATGTATTCCGCGCTCAAGAGACAGAAGGTGGACGCCCAGCAGAATTTGAACAAATGGGTGTTGAAATTATTGGAGATCCTTCTGTATATGCTGACGCTGAAGTTTTATTGACGGTGATTGAACTACTAAAAGCATTAGAAGTAAAACAATTTAAGTTAACAATCGGAAATGTAGGTATTCTAAATGCTATTCTAACTCAAAATGTCAGAACAGAAGAGCAATTCAAAGAATTACATAAACTACTTGTAGAAAAGAATATTGTAGGTTTTGAAGAAGCGGTTAAGTTTTTTGAGTTGCCTCAGAAAAACAAACAAACATTATTAACTTTTATTGAAGAAGCGACAGATCTAAATAACATTAACCAAATTGATAAATACTTAATAGAAAAAGATGATTTTATATATATGGAAAGATTGCAAAAGATTTTAGCTATTTCTGAAGTGGAAAAGTACATTTATTTTGATTTCACATTAGCGAGTCATATGAATTACTACAGTGGCATGCTATTTGAAGTATTTGCTACAGGAGCAGGTTTTCCGTTAGGAAATGGTGGACGCTACGATGGATTACTTGATGAATTTGGATCACAGGTTGGAGCAATTGGTTTTGGGTTACGTGTCGATCAACTGTTGGAAGTCATGCCTTCATTTCAAAAGGATCAAGAAGAGGTGCTCGTATTATTTGCGCAGAATGAGTTTCCAAAAGCAGTAGCAAAGGCAGCTACTCTTCGTAAAGAAGGTAAACGCACGACATTGCAATCGATTGAAGGTATAGAGAATATAGCAGTATTTGAGCAACTCTTTTCAAAAGTTGTACGTATTGGGTAAGGAGGAATCGAACATGACTGAATTGACAATCGCAATGCCTAAAGGGCGCATTTTCGAAGAAGCATATGAAATGCTCATTCAAGCAGGTTTTGACTTGCCAGAAGATGTTGAAATATCACGTAAATTAATGATTGAAATTCCATCTGAAAAAATTCGCTTCATACTAGCAAAGCCAATGGACGTACCTACATATGTTGAACATGGTGTAGCTGATATTGGTATAGCAGGAAAAGATGTTTTGCTAGAACAAGGAAGAGCGGTACATGAATTACTTGATTTGAAAATTAGTAAATGTTATATCGCTTCTGCGGGATTACCAAATACTAAGTTAAATGATATTGCGCCACGTATAGCGACGAAATATCCAGCAGTTGCCTCCCACTATTACCGTGAAAAAGGAGAACAAGTTGAAATTATTGGACTAAACGGTTCGATTGAATTAGCTCCAATGATAGGACTTGCTGACCGCATTGTGGATATTGTTTCAACTGGTCAAACCTTAAAAGAAAATGGGCTAGTTGAATATGAACACATTACGGATGTTTCCTCTCGATTGATCGCCAATCCTGTGAGCTATCGCATGAAGAATGAGCGTATTCAAGATCTCGTAAAACGTTTAAAAAAATGTGTGAAATGAGAGAAGGTTTAAACGATGAAGATTCAAAACTTAACAAATAATATAACCTTAAAACGTCCATTAGAGAGCGGCAACGAGGAGCAATTACAAACAGTAAGGGAAGTACTTGCCAATGTTCGTCAAAATGGCGATGCTGCTGTCAAAGGATATGGTGCCAAATGGGACGGTGTTTTGCTCAATGAATTGCGCGTGTCACCAGAAGAAATGTCCGAAGCAGTCAGCAGTATGGATGCACAATTAGTTGAGGATTTAAAAGAAGCTGCATTGAATATTCGAGCATACCATGACAAGCAAAAGCGCCAAGGTTATCAACTAAATCTGGAAAATAATTCATGGTTAGGTCAACGTATTACAGCGTTAGCGTCTGTTGGTCTTTATGTGCCAGGAGGTTCAGCTGCTTACCCATCATCTGTTTTAATGAATGTTATTCCAGCTCAAGTAGCTGGTGTTGAGCGCATCGTTTTAGTTTCACCTCCAGGAAAAGACGGTAAGCTACCAGCTGCTGTTCTAACTGCTGCATCCATTTTAGGGATTACAGAGATTTATAAAATTGGTGGTGCACAGGCAATTGGTGCTCTTGCTTACGGTACAGAATCGATTCAAGCAGTTGATAAAATTACAGGGCCAGGAAATATTTTTGTTGCATTAGCTAAACGTGAAGTGTTTGGTGAAGTAGCCATTGATATGATCGCTGGACCAAGTGAAATTGCTATTATTGCAGATGAAAATGCATATGCAGATGAGATTGCAGCAGACTTATTATCTCAAGCCGAACATGACCCTATGGCATGTGCGATATTAGTTACAACGAGTGAAAGGTTTGCTGAAGAAGTAGCGGAGGAAGTTGAAAATCAGCTAACATCATTACCGCGAGAAGCAATTGCGCGTAAGGCAATTGAAAACTTTGGCAGTATTTATATAGCTGAAACGCTCGCTGAAGCAGTACAAGCGATCAATCAATTAGCACCAGAACATTTAGAAATTGTTACTGACAATGCGGAAGCTGTTGCTGAGCAAATTCGTAATGCAGGCGCTATTTTTATTGGACGCTATAGTTCAGAACCAGTAGGAGATTATTTTGCGGGCACAAATCACGTGTTACCAACAAATAGTACTGCGCGTTTTGCTAGTGGCTTGAATGTTGATGATTTTATTAAAAAAACAAGTGTTGTTTATTATACAAAAGAAACTTGGGCACAAAATTCACCGAAAATAGCTAGGCTTGCCAGATTAGAAGGGTTAGAAGCTCATGCCAGAGCAGTGGAGTCTAGAGGTTGGGATAAAGGAGACGAATCAAGTGGAAGCAACTAAAAAACGTTTTGCAAAAATCGAACGAAAAACAAATGAAACTCAGATTGCAGTAGAAATTAATTTAGATGGTGAAGGGAAATCTACTATTTCAACGGGTGTTCCTTTTATGGACCATATGTTAGATCTATTTATGAAACATGGTTTATTTGACGGTTCTATTACTGCAAATGGTGATACATATATTGATGATCACCATACAACAGAGGATTTAGGAATTGTGTTAGGTCAAGCAATTAAAGAAGCGTTAGGTGATAAAAAAGGTATTAAGCGCTATGGTAACGCATTTGTGCCAATGGATGATGCATTAGCACAAGTTGTTATTGATTGTTCAAATCGTCCACACTTAGAATTCCGAGTAGATATCCCGACAGACAAAGTTGGTACATTTGATACGGAGCTAGTACATGAATTTTTATGGAAATTTGCATTAGAGGCTCGTATGAATGTTCATGTTATTGTTCCTTATGGACACAATGCTCATCATATTATCGAAGCAATCTTCAAAGCGCTAGCTAGAGCGATTGATGATGCGGTATCGATTGATCCACGTGTGAAAGGTGTACCTTCAACTAAGGGGCTGTTAACATGAAAATTGGCATAATCGATTATGGTATGGGGAATTTATTTAGCGTTGAACAGGCTATTAAACGCCTAGGTTATGAAGTTATAGTATCTGCTGACAAAGAAGAGCTATTAGCAACAGATGCCCTTATTTTACCTGGGGTAGGTGCTTTTAAAGATGCTATGAAACGACTACAAGAAACGAATTTAGTTTCACTAATAAATGAGGTGGAAAAAAGCAATATACCCTTATTAGGTATTTGTTTAGGTATGCAGTTATTATTTCAAGGAAGCGCGGAGAATGGCAGTGGTAAAGGACTAGGTATTTTCAATGGGGAGATTGAGCGCTTTGCTGGAATTAATGATGATGGTAGTGCCTATCGAGTACCACATATGGGATGGAACGAACTACAATTTGCTCAACGTCCAGAATGGTTACAAGAAGATGAAATGACAGACAATCGTTTCGTCTATTTTGTTCATTCATACTTCGCAACTAATATGGATCGAGCGGATCTAGTTGCTTTTGCTCATTATGGCAATGAACAAGTGCCAGGTATTGTACAAAAAGGTTCTATTACAGGTATGCAATTTCACCCTGAAAAATCAAGTGAATTCGGTGTACTACTATTGAAGCGGTGGTTAGATGGTGTAAAAAAAGGAGTTGTATTGTAATGAGTTCAATTCAAGTTTTCCCAGCAATCGATATGAGAGGTGGCAAATGCGTACGCCTATTTAAAGGCGATTACGCACAAGAAACAGTGTACGCAGACTCTCCTTTTGAAATGGCAAAAAGCTTTGTAGAAGAAGGTGCAAGCTTTATACATATGGTCGATTTAGATGGTGCTAAAGACGGTGAACGTACACATGCAGCTGAAGTTATACGTGTTGCAAAAAAATTACCAGTGAAAGTGCAAATAGGTGGTGGTATTCGTTCTGAGGAGGATGTACGCTACTATCTTGAAAATGGGGTTCATCGGGTGATTATTGGCAGTCTAGCCATTCGTGAACCAGAGCTTGTTGCTAACTTTATAGAAGAATTTGGTGCAGAACGCATAGTAATTGGACTAGATGCAAAGGATGGCATGGTAGCGACACATGGTTGGCTTGAGACGTCTAATAAGGCTGCAATTGAAGTAGGAAAATATTTTGCTAAGGCAGGCGCAAAATATTTTGTTTTCACTGATATTGCAACAGATGGTACTTTAGCTGGCCCGAATATTCCAGCGAATGTGAAATTAGCTGAGGCAACAAATGCCGAGATTATCGTATCTGGTGGTATCAGTTCACTTGTAGATATTCAGCGAGTAAAAGAAGCTGCACAAAATTCGTCAGTTGCAGGTGTGATTATTGGTAAAGCTCTTTACGCAGGTCGATTTACATTGCCAGAGGCACTTAAGGAGGCGGAATAATGCTTACAAAACGAATTATTCCATGTCTTGATGTGAAGGAAGGACGCGTTGTAAAAGGCGTTCAATTCGTCTCATTACGAGAGGCTGGTGATCCTGTAGAGCTTGCTAAGTTTTATAATGAACAAGGCGCAGATGAGCTTGTTTTTTTAGATATTTCTGCTTCGCATGAAGGACGTGAAACGATGGTTGATGTCGTACGACAAACAGCTTCTACATTAGCGATTCCTTTTACAGTAGGAGGCGGTATTCGAACACTTGAAGATATGAAACGACTGCTTCGTGCTGGTGCAGATAAAGTATCAGTTAATTCGTCTGCTTTGCAACGTCCAGAACTTATTAAAGAAGGCTCCGATTACTTCGGAGCACAATGTATCGTGGTGGCAATCGATGCTAAGTGGAGCGAAGAAGACGGTACTTGGATGGTCTATACGCATGGTGGGCGCAACAAAACGGATTGGCAAGCAGTGGCTTGGGCGAAAGAAGCAGTAAGACTGGGAGCAGGTGAATTATTAGTTACAAGTATGGATCAAGATGGAGAGAAAAGTGGCTTTGATTTACCTTTAACAAAAGCAATCCGTGAAGCTGTCAACGTACCAATTATTGCGAGTGGTGGGGCTGGAAACGCGGATCACTTTTATGATGTTTTACAACATGTAGATGCAGATGCTGCACTAGCGGCTTCTATATTTCACTATAAAGAAACAAGTGTCGCAGAAGTGAAAAATGAATTGCGACAAAAGGGAGTGTTTGTGAGATGATAGAAAATCTCCAATTTAACGAAAAAGGTTTGATTACTACAGTAGTACAAGATGCACAAACGAAAGAAGTACTAACTGTTGCATACATGAACAAAGAATCTTTAGAAAAAACATTAGCGACAGGTGAAACGTGGTTTTATAGCCGTTCTCGTGAAGAACTTTGGAACAAAGGAGCTACAAGTGGTAACACACAAAAAGTGATAGCTATTCGTGCTGACTGCGACAAAGATGCTCTGGTTGTAGAAGTCTTACCAACAGGACCTGCTTGTCATAATGGTACGACAAGTTGCTTTACAGAAACCATAAAAGAAAAAACGGAAAATTTGGGTTCTTTAGAAATTATTACTGAGCTTCGTAGTGTTATTCAAAACCGCGAAAAGGAAATGCCAGAGGGTGCATATACAACTTATCTATTTAATGAAGGTATCGATAAAATTTGTAAAAAAGTTGGTGAGGAAGCAACAGAGGTTGTTATAGCTTCAAAAAACCGCGATGCCGAAGAATTGAAATGGGAAACAGCAGATTTAATTTATCACTTATTGGTTCTATTACAAGAACAAAAGATGGATGTATTTGAAGTTTTAGGTGTACTTCAAAAACGGCATGAGCAACATTAAATATGTTATAATGAAGGATACTAGAGTATAAGGGACGTTTCTATACGTTCCTTATTTTTTTCGGAGGAATTTTTTTGGAGAAAAAACGTAAACTAAAACCGCGAGAAAATGTCGTATCTTTTATTCCAGATGGGAATTTTTATTATAATAAAGCATTACAAGCGTTAGATCGAGAGCAGTTTGATAAGGCGCATAAATACTTACAAAGAGCAGTGGAACTTAGTCCTGAAGATTCACTTATACTTATGCAATATGGTGTTATAAAAATGGAGCTTGAACAGCATGATCATGCTTTAGAGCTATTAAGAAAAGCTCATTCAATTGACCCTGATGAACCGGAAATAGTATTGTTTTTAGCTGAAGTCTCTGCTCATCTAGGTATGTCAGATGAAGCAGGAAAATACGCAAAGCTTTATCTAGAGTTAGATCAACAAGGTGTTTATGCTGAAGAAGCGCTTGAAATTATTGATTTCTCTGAACAGATGAAAGAGCAACCAACATCTGATGAACCGCAAGATTCAGAAGCTGTGTATTTACAAGAAAAAGCTCGCCGTATGATGGAAGAGGGAAATTTTAAAGAGGCCATTGAGCAATTTGAAGAGATTATTCAAGATAACCCTGATTTCTGGGCAGCCTATAATAACTTATCACTTGCTTATTTTTATCTAGGAGAATCTGAACAAGCAAGAGCGTTATTGCATCAAGTGTTAAAAGGGAATTTTGGTAATTTACATGCCCTTTGTAATTTAACGGTCATGGCTTACTACGAAAAAAATAAAGAAGAGTTGGACGAGCTACTTGAGTTATTAGTAAAAATCCAACCATACTCATTTGACCACCGTTATAAATTAGGGGCTACATTAGCTCTCGTTGGTCGTTATGAAGAAGCTTATAAATGGTTACGTAGTTTGCAAAAACGTGGGTTTGAAGGCGATCCTGGATTTTACTTTTGGCTATCCCATGCAGCTTATTTCTCAGGTAGAAAAGCTGTTGGGAAAAGTGCTTGGAAAAAACTATTGGAAATCGATCCTGATAAGGACGGCTTTGAGCCATGGGCACATGAGAGCCGTGTGACAAACCCAAATGCTATCGAGCAAAATCGAGAATTTATCGTTGAAAAGCTTGAAAGTAAATACCGTAGTGACCGATTATTTGGTCTATATTTATTAGGTAAAACAGTACACAAGCAGGAAATTATTGCACATCCAGGTTGGATTGATGTCGATGAATATTCTTCGATGGAAAAACTATTTCTAGCATATGCACTTGAGCATGAATTTGATGCGCAGGATAAAAGTATTCTACCGTTTTTAAGAGCTATGGAAGCTTCAGATATTTTATATATGCAATCGATGCCTATTTCAATGCCTAACACATTTCTATTTCAAATGTGGTTCGTATTATGCGAAAGAGCGTTAGAGGAAAATTATCAATTCAAGAATCCAAAGGCACTTGTAGCAGCAGTGGATTATATGTATAAATCCTCTCGTATGAAAAGTGTTACTAAAAAGTCAGTTGCAGAAGCGTATGGGGTTACAACAACTACTTTGACGAAATATGTGAACGAATTAATACATTTTTTACCTGGATTCGACGCTTAAATGTCGAAATGGTAAGCAGAAATATTGAACGTACACCAGTTATCCTCTACCATGGATATTGAATATAATGAAATGCTTTATACAGATCTAGGAGGAACAGATATGTCAGAAGAGAAAATTTATGATGTAGTTATTATCGGTGCAGGTCCAGCAGGGATGACAGCTGCCGTTTATACTTCACGTGCCAACTTATCTACATTAATGCTAGAACGTGGTATTCCAGGTGGACAAATGGCTAATACAGAAGAAGTTGAAAACTATCCTGGTTTCGATTCTATTTTAGGACCTGAATTATCTACTAAAATGTTTGACCACGCGAAAAAATTCGGTGCTGAATATGCTTATGGCGATGTTACTGAAATTATCGATGGTGAAGAATATAAAACAATTAAAGCAGGCTCAAAAGAATTTAAAACACGTGCCATCATTATTACAACTGGTGCTGAATACAAAAAAATGGGCGTACCTGGTGAAAAAGAACTTGGTGGCCGTGGTGTAAGTTATTGTGCAGTATGTGATGGGGCATTCTTCAAAAATAAAAACCTAGTTGTTGTTGGTGGAGGAGACTCTGCTGTTGAAGAAGGAATTTACTTAACTCGCTTTGCGGAAAAAGTAACAATCGTTCACCGTCGTGATAAATTACGTGCCCAAAAAATCATTCAAGATCGTGCATTTGCTAACGAGAAAATTGATTTTATTTGGAACAACACTGTTAAACAAGTGAATGAAGAGAACGGAAAAGTAGGCAGTGTAACGCTTGTTTCTACTGTGGATGGTACTGAACAAGAATTTGCTGCTGATGGTGTATTCGTATATATTGGCATGTTACCATTAACAAAACCATTTGAGGGTCTAGGAATCTTAAATGAAGCTGGATATATCCCAACAAATGAAGAGATGGAAACAAGTATTCCTGGTATCTTCGCTGCTGGTGACGTACGTGAAAAAACATTACGTCAAATCGTAACTGCAACTGGTGATGGTAGTATCGCAGCTCAAGCGGTTCAACATTATGTTGAAATGTTAAAAGAAAAAATTAGTAATTAATTGCTGATTTTAACGTCTTCTTAACATAGCTGTAACTCATTTGCAATATAATAAGGGTATAGTTGTAAATGCAATAACCCCCTATTAAGATAGATATATTGGTAAGGCTGTTTCGCGGTAATTTGCCGTTTGAAGCAGCCTCTTTTTTATATATGGAGGCTATATTGTTATTGAAAAGGGACTAGATTAGTGAAATCACTGTCCTTTCGGACATATTTTTGTACGCTAAAGGTGTAACAATGTATAATAATGATTATAAGTTTACAATGATTTGGAGTGTCGTGTGTGCAGAGAATAGCAAATTTGATTGTTAGAAAAGATAACAAAGTTCTTTTACTAAAAAAACCACGACGAGGCTGGTATGTTGCGCCGGGTGGTAAAATAGAGAGTGGGGAGTCTATTTTTACAGCTGCTAACCGGGAATTCAGGGAAGAAACGGGGACAATCCCTTTAAACCCGCATTTAAAAGGTATATATACAATGGTGATAAAAAATGATCAAGATATTGTAAATGAGTGGATGCTCTTTACATTTGTTGCAGATGGCTTAGAAGGTACGCCTTATGAAGATACAGTTGAAGGTGTTCTGGAATGGCATCCAATTGAAAGCTTGAACCATTTACCGATGGCTGAAGGAGATCGTACTAATTTATTGTTTGCCGTAAACGAAAAAGGCATGCAATACGGTACTTTTACTTATACAGAAGATTTTGAACTATTAAATGAAACAATTCAAATTTCAACTGAAGGAGATGGCATCAATGCCTAGCACTCAACCGGTTAACGAATTGATCATTATTACAGGGATGTCTGGAGCAGGAAAAACTGTCGTAATCCAAAGTTTTGAAGACTTAGGTTTTTACTGCATCGATAATTTACCACCTGCATTACTACCAACTTTCTTAACTCTAATGAAAGAATCTAAAAAAGAATTTTCTCGTATCGCAGCTGTGATGGATTTACGAGGTGGTGATTTCTTTTCATCACTAATTGATGCATTAGAACAAATCGAGAAGCAAGATTTAGTTGCGACAAAAATTTTGTTCTTAGATGCAGATAACGAAACATTAGTGAGACGATATAAAGAAACACGCCGCTCACACCCACTTGCTCCTGCTGGTGGATTGCCGTTAGAAGGAATTCATCACGAAAGAGAATTACTTGCTGAAGTGAAACAAAAAGCACAATTTATATATAATACATCAAGTATGAAACCTCGAGAGTTACGTGAGCGAATTATTGCGCAATTTTCAGGTGTAAATTCTCGAAGATTCACAGTCAATGTTATGTCATTCGGCTTTAAGCATGGCCTTCCAATTGACGCAGACTTAGTATTTGATGTGCGTTTTTTACCGAATCCTTATTATGTGGAGAGTTTACGCCCTAAAACAGGATTAGAGAAGGACGTATCATCATATGTTCTAAAATATGATGAAGCACAGACATTAATAAAAAAACTGACAGATTTATTTGAATTTATGTTGCCTCTATATAAAAAAGAGGGTAAAACACAACTCATTATTGCATTTGGTTGCACGGGGGGGCAGCACCGCTCTGTTACATTAGCCGAATATTTTGGTGATTATTTGAATAAAGATGTGCCAACGGTTATTACGCATCGCGATATTGCAAAAAGAAAGGGCTAATTCTATGGGGAAACGAAATACGCGTATCGTCATTCTTGGTGGAGGGACTGGATTATCTACTCTTTTACGAGGTTTGAAAAAGTTCCCTATTGATATAACTGCCATTGTGACGGTAGCGGATGATGGGGGGAGCTCGGGTAGATTAAGAGATGACTACGAAATACCGCCACCAGGCGATGTACGAAATGTCATCGCTGCACTATCTGAAGTCGAACCTCTGGTAGAAGAAATGTTCCAATATCGATTTTCAGCATCTGAAGATTTAAGTGGTCATTCACTAGGTAACTTGATGTTAACCGCATTAACTGAGATTACTGGCGATTTTTCGCATGCAATTCGAGAAATGAGTCGTGTCTTAAATGTGCACGGTAAAGTATTGCCAGCAGCAAATCAAAGAATTACCCTTTTTGCCGAGCTAATTGATGGTACAATTGTAAAAGGTGAATCTAAAATTCCGACATTCAATACAGGCATCAAAAGAATCTTTTTATCGCCTGAGGATGTGAAACCGCTACCAGAATCTGTAAGCGCAATCAAAAAAGCGGATATTATTATTATAGGACCTGGAAGTTTATATACGAGTATTTTACCGAATCTGTTAGTGGATGATATTCAAGAGGCCATTATTAGTGCTAAAGGAAAGAAAGTGTATATATGTAATCTTATGACGCAAGCAGGAGAAACACAAAACTTTGCAGCATCAGACCATGTAAAAGCATTAAACGATCATTTAGGGCAACCTTTTATCGAAACGATATTAATTAATAAAGAAGAGGTACCAGCATCTGTAAGAGCGGCTTATAAAGAAGAAGAAGCAGAGCCAGTTTTTTTTGATGTTGGAGTATTAGAAAAAATGGGTATCCAAGTAGTGAAAAAAGAAATTGCTACAACTCATGATGGCGTTGTACGTCATGAAGCCTCAAAGGTTGCTGAATGGTTAGTAGAGTATGCTCATTCTTTTAACAGTGACATAAAAATGATATAAAATCCGTTGTTTTATATAAATCATGATAGAGA
The DNA here is from genome assembly GCF_001955655.1 of Viridibacillus arenosi. Taxonomy (GTDB): domain Bacteria; phylum Bacillota; class Bacilli; order Bacillales_A; family Planococcaceae; genus Viridibacillus; species Viridibacillus arenosi. The sequence continues at coordinate 123,722 of NZ_MSPW01000006.1, forward strand.
GGAGGGTTAATATGTCATTTGCTTCAGAAACAAAAAAAGAATTAACACAAGTTGAAGCAGGCGATACAGGCTTAAAAGCAGAATTATCTGCCCTCATCAGAATGAATGGCTCTCTGTCATTTGCAAACCGTCAACTTAGTCTTGATATTCAAACTGAAAATGCAGCAATCGCACGAAGAATCTATACAGTAATGAAGAGGTTCTATAGTTATAGAGTGGAGCTTCTTGTGCGAAAGAAAATGCGTTTAAAGAAGAATAATGTTTATATCTGCCGTGTGAGAGAAGGGGCAAAAGAAATTTTAGAGGATTTAGAAATTGTCTCTGGAAACTTTTTGTTCAATCATACAATTGCAGAAGGTTTAGTCGATACAACTAGTAGTAAGCGTTCATATTTAAGAGGCGCATTTTTAGCTGGTGGATCTGTCAATAATCCGGAAACTTCCGCGTATCATTTAGAAGTGTATTCGTTATATAAAGAGCATGGTGAGGCACTGGCTGATTTAATGAATAAATTCGATTTAAATGCAAAAACAATCGAAAGAAAAAAAGGATTTGTCACATACTTAAAAGAAGCTGAGAAAATTTCAGACTTTTTAAGTTTAGTAGGTGCACATCAAGCCATGATGAAATTTGAAGATGTGCGTATTGTACGTGATATGAGAAATAGCGTGAATCGACTTGTGAACTGTGAGACGGCTAATTTAAACAAAACGATTGGAGCAGCTGTTCGTCAAGTAGAAAATATCCGATATATCGATCATAGTATTGGGATTGATCAACTACCTGAGAAGCTTAGAGAGATTGCTCGATTACGTGTGGAGTATCAAGAAGTGACATTAAAAGAACTTGGTGAAATGGTATCAGCAGGTACTGTTAGTAAATCAGGTGTCAATCATCGCCTACGTAAAATTGATGATATTGCTGAATCATTGCGTAGAGGCGAAGTGGTTAAACTTTAATGGAATGAAGACGCACGGATAATGAATATATAAGTAATTATAGGAGGAGTAAAACGAATGGCAGAACAACAAGTAGAAGTAAAACTTAAATCAGGACTACAAGCAAGACAGGCGGCTTTGTTCGTACAAGAAGCAAATCGCTACTCTGCGGATGTATTTTTGACGAAAGATAATAAAAAAGTAAATGCTAAAAGTATTATGGGTATTATGAGTTTGGCTGTTGCAAAAGGATCTAAAGTCATTTTAACTGCAGATGGTGCCGATGAAGCACTTGCATTAAATGGTCTAGTAAAACTAATTCAATCTGAGGATTAAATGAATAAAATATAAAAACCGCTATTCTCATCTTACGAGAATAGCGGTTTTTTAGATGTTTATTTAATTTCGTTACGTTCAAAAATTTGATCGATTAGACCATATTCTTTCGCACGCTCAGCTGTCATGAAGTTATCACGATCTGTGTCTTTTGCTATAACTTCGATTGGTTGACCTGTACGTTCAGATAAAATACTGTTTAGTTTTTCACGAAGGAATAAAATGCGTTTTGCAGCAATTTCAATTTCAGTCGCTTGACCTTGTGCGCCACCAAGTGGTTGGTGAATCATCACTTCAGCATTCGGTAATGCAAAGCGTTTCCCTTTTTCACCAGCGGCAAGTAAGAAAGCACCCATAGATGCAGCCATACCGATACAAATTGTTTGTACATTTGGTTTGATGAATTGCATAGTATCGTAGATTGCCATACCAGCTGTAATGCTACCACCAGGACTGTTAATGTATATAGAGATATCTTTCTCTGGATCTTCAGCTTCTAGGAATAAAAGTTGAGCAACAATAGCGTTTGCAACGTTGTCATCGATAGCGCTACCTAACATAATAATACGGTCTTTCAATAAGCGTGAGTAAATGTCATAAGCACGTTCACCGCGGTTTGTCTGTTCAATAACTGTAGGGATTAAGTTCATAAGAATATCCTCCTCAAAAGGTAAATTCAATTTTCCTGTATAAAAGCAATTTGCTTCTATTGCACCTTTATCATACACATTATGGTCAAGGAAGGTCAAATGATTCGAATCCAATAATCCTATGGTTGAATTGTTTTGGTTTCCTTTGTATAATAGAAAAGTCGCAATTGATGAATTGCCCTCGTAGTGTAATGGATAACACATAAGATTCCGGTTCTTAGACTGGGGGTTCGATTCCCTCCGAGGGCGTATATAACTGCACTTTAAACATCTATGTCGTTATTTAAATAGCGACATAGATGTTTTTGTATGATGGGCTCCAATAATGATAATATGCCCAAATCAATAGAATAATAAACTGTCATATAGAAATTAAAAGTCGCTTTAATATTGAAAAGCGACTTTTTGTGTCCAATTAATTACTATTTAATATGTCTAGGTTGTTATTTTGTTTTATAAATAGCCATATAAGATTTGCAATTTCTTGGGCTTCTGCAGCATGTTTAGTACCTTTAAAGCTAGTGTTAAAGGGTAATACAATTGCTTCAATTATATAGTATGGGGTAGTTTCTTCTTGTAAAGATTTTATAAGGCAGGTTGTATATTCTTTACCAGCTTGTAAATCATCTTCAATAAGGCCTTCTGAAAATCCAGTTAGCTGTTCTGCTAAATACTCTTTCGTTACATATTTATGTTTGAAATTCTCATGTAAGTACTTTGCTAAATCACAGCCTAAGAAATGTTCACCTCTCTCAATTTGAGCAGGTAAAACGGCATCTAGCTGTTGAATTACGTATTTCACAATCTGTACTGGGTCTAGAGCATCTTCACGTGTAATTTTCCAAATATGCAACATATGTTGTATCATACCAAAAGTTAGGATGGCAGCATCGTAACAGTGCGGCTTTGATTCTTCTCCATAAATATCGACAATTCTTTTTGCGAGCCAATTTAACTCGTTTAGATGAAATCGCATTACTACTTCTTTAAGTTCTGGTTCACCCGAATGGAAAATCGATTCAAAGATAGGGATTAAATTTTGATCACGGTTTATTTGCATCAATACAGCAATTTGCTTAGCTAGTAAGTCTTTATCTTTTGGATCCTGTCCTATAAGCATCTCATGCTTGCGAACATCCGCTTCTTCGCGACCTTTAGCTATTATTGCGATTAAGCATTCGTTTTTTGAAGCAAAATAATTATAAAAAGTGCCTTTAGAAATATGCGATTCATCTAGAATATCTTGGATGGAGGTATTTTGAAAACCTTTTTCCACGAAGAGCTTTTGAGAGGCAACGATAACTTGACGTTTACGATTGTTCATAACATCACCTATTTTTTCAATTAGTGTACTATCATTCTAACTTGGAAACGCTTTAATATCAATGTTTATAAAATGACAAAATTTTTTAGTTGAAAAAGTTGTACCATGAGTATAAAATAAATCAAGTAAACTTCTATATACGAAATATAATGAAAGTAGAGAGGATATAATATGAATAGTAACGCATTACAGAAAAAGCCACCTTACGCAATGATAGTAATCTTGTTTATAGGTGCTTTTGTTTCTTTTCTTAACAACACATTATTAAATGTGGCATTACCAACGATAATGAAGGAGTTTGATGTAGCGGCTTCTCAAGTTCAATGGCTATCAACGGGTTATATGCTTGTCGGAGGTATTCTAGTTCCAGCAAGTGCCTTTTTTATCACTCGATTTAAAAACCGTCATTTATTTATTACATCAATGACATTATTTTCTATAGGTACAGCATTAGCTATATTCGCTCCAGAGTTTTGGGTACTTATTGCAGCTCGTATGATTCAAGCAGCAGGTGCAGCAGTATTAGGACCGTTATTAATGAATGTTATGTTAACAAGTTTCCCAATTGAAAAACGTGGATCTGTTATGGGTATCTTTGGTCTAGTAATGATTTCTGCTCCAGCTATCGGACCAACATTATCAGGCTGGATTGTAGAGCACTATGATTGGCGTATGTTATTTGAAATCATCTTGCCTTTCGCAATTCTTGTATTATTGCTAGCAATCTTTAAACTAGGCAATGTAATGGAAACAAGAAAAGTAAGCCTAGATGTCTTTTCATTGATCTTATCTACTATTGGATTTGGTTCTTTACTTTATGGCTTCAGTTCAGCTGGAGATAAAGGATGGGATAGCCCAATCGTTTACGGTACAATTATTGTCGGTGTCTTAGGTGTTGCTGCATTTGTTATTAGACAGCTGTTCTTAGAACAACCTTTGCTAGATGTTAGAATCTACAAACACCCGATGTTTGCGCTATCTTCAGCGATTTCAATCGTCGTTTCTATGGCAATGTTCTCAGGTATGATTATTACACCAATTTATGTTCAAACAGTTCGTGGTATTTCGCCTTTAGATGCAGGATTATTAATGCTACCAGGTGCACTTGTGATGGGAATTATGTCACCAATTACAGGTAAGTTATTTGATAAATTTGGACCTAAAGCATTGGCTCTTACTGGGTTAACAATTACTACGATTGCAACATACGAGTTAACAAAATTAACTGCCGATACTAGTTATGGTTACTTAATGTTTGCATATACAATTCGTATGTTCGGTATGTCTATGGTTATGATGCCGATTATGACAAATGGCTTAAACCAATTACCAATGAAGATGAATCCACATGGTACTGCCATGAATAATACGCTACAACAAGTTTCTGGCGCAATTGGTTCAGCTGTATTAATCACAATTATGACAAAGCATACAGCTACTCGTGCAAAAGAGATAGGTTTAGAAATGAAAGAAAAAATGGCTTCAGCTGCGCAATCTGGTAATGTACCAAGTGCAACAGAAATTGCTCAAATGAAAGCTCAAGTTGGTCAACAAGCGTTGATTGATGGTATTAACTTCTCATTCTTTGTTGCAATGGGTATTACGATAGTTGCTCTTATCTTAGCGCTATTTGTTAAACGTGTTCCTGTTAATGGAAAATCAATGAACCCAACTGAAAACACTCAAGAACAAAAAGAAGAAGTTAAAGCATAATAAAAGAAAACGCTCAGTTATGACGTAAAGTCATAACTGAGCGTTTTTTTGTTATTGTAGGCGGGAATTTGGAGCGGGGGCAAAAGCATTTAATAACTCTTGCATATCTTTTCCATCTAATTGAGGTACTTGATAATATTTATGTTTGTTTTGATACAGGGATAATTCGTAAGCCATTTCAATACAGTTCGGTACTGAATCGGCTAGTACACGTCTTACCACCGGGTTAGTTGTTTCGAGGGCAGTCGTTACCTTACATGAAGCGAGCTGTTTATGCCCACCTAGTAAGTAACCTGAAATCATTTCGTCATTCAGCTCAGAAGCGTTTGACATTGGCTTTTTTGGTTGAGATGGTTCTAACCCGTAGATGAAATCATGGTTAAGTTTCATCTGATAACTACCAGTCGGGTGAGATGGGTCACGTCCTGTCCTAAATGACTCAACTGTAATATTGTACTCATCTAAGCTGAAATTGTACTGGCGGTCTAAAATATCCAGTAATTCTGGGTCTTGTACGTGTGGACGCAAAAGTACAGCGTGATTAAGCATAGCAACTGTTTCAGATAATGTTTCGTGCATATCTAAAACTTCGTGGCCACCATGGTTCATCATCGCAGACTGTGGTTGATACATATTACCGGATTCAGTTTGTCCAAATTGGTTATTAGTCAATTGTTTGGCCTCCTTAATGAAATAGCGTTTACCGCAACTGTAGTATGGATTTAAAGCAAAACATTATACGATGAAAATGAAACTTCCAAATGTTTGAAGCGTATAATAAGTCGTATGTTTTTTCATAAGGAAGTAAGGGAAGAATAATTAAAAAATGAGGAGGTCTTTCATTTGAAAAAATTGGTCACACCCTTAATAATAATTGTCGTAATTCTTGGTGTTTTAGCGATGATGATTGTGCCACGCTATAACAAGTTAGTGAATGCGGATGAGCAAGTGGATTCGAAGTATGCTCAAATTGAAAATCAATTACAAAGACGTTTAGATTTAATACCTAATTTAGTGAATACAGTTAAAGGATATGCAAATCATGAAAAAGAGATTATGACGGACATTGCTGAATCTCGATCGAAATTAGCTGGGGCGAATACACCACAAGATCAAGCTATCGCAAATGATGAATTGACTGGTGCATTAAATCGATTATTAGTTGTTGTAGAAAAGTATCCTGACTTAAAAGCAGACGCGAATTTCCGTCAATTGATGGATGAACTCTCTGGAACGGAAAATCGTATTGCTGTCGCGCGTGAAGATTATAATGAAGAGGTAAATAGTTATAATAAATTAAGAAGAGCATTTCCAGGGAACCTTATTGCTGGAATGTTCAATTTTGAGAAAAAAGAATATTTTAAAGCAAATCCTAATGCCAAAGATGCTCCAGCAGTAGACTTTGGTGGAAATGATTCAAAATGAAAAAAATCACTCTTGTACTAGGTGTATTATTTACTTTGGGGTTATTTTTTATAACTTCTGCAACGACTCAAGCCGCAAGTTTACCGAAACCTGAGCAGGATGGGTACGTACAGGATTTTGCAAATGTTGTATCAAAAGACACCAAAGAAGAATTGAATGAGCTATCCAAAAATCTAGAGATTGCAACCGGTGCACAAATTTATATTTTAACTGTAGATACTTTAGGTGGTTTGGATGCTGCATCGTATGGTACAAAAATTGTGCGTGCATGGGGAATTGGAAGCAAAGAAAAGAATAATGGCGTGCTTATTTTAGCAAGCTTTGGTGACGCTGAAGGTGATCGGGATTTACATATTACTGTTGGTCAAGGTCTGGAAGGCGCATTACCTGATGCTAAAATTGGACGGATTTTAGATGAATATATGGTACCGAATTTAAAAGCTGGAAATTATGACGCCGCCTTTAGTTCTGCATATAAACTTATATATAATATCGTTGCAGAGGAATATAACTGGGATGGGACAGTAGACAATCCTGTAAAGCCTGAAGAAGAAGGCTTATCGCCAATAACGATTGTTATCATCGTTATCCTTTTTTTAATCGTATATAGTATGTTTTCAAAAGGTGGAGGTGGATCTGGTGGTTCACGAGGTCGCCGAAGAAGTATATATGATTATGGTGGTGGCTGGGGGAGTTTTAATTCCGGTGGTAGTGGTAGATCTAGTGGCAGAAGTTTTGGTGGATTCAACGGTGGTGGAGGCTCATCAGCTGGTGGAGGAGCAGGGCGTAAATGGTAGATGAAATGGTTTCGCAAAATTGCGGAACCATTTTTTTGTATATGAGTTTTCGATTGGCATGCTCATCGCATAAACTTTATAATTGAGGTGGGGGTGTTGAGAAATGTCATTTCGCTTTGAGCAATCACAAACACAAATTCAAAAGCTAGCGCTAACGCAGGAAATGCGGCAATCATTAGATTTACTGCAATATTCCTCTGAAGAATTACACGCTTTTCTACAAGAAAAACAAGTGGAAAATCCCTTTTTAAAAATAAAAGTAAAATCATCAAAGAATCAACAAACTAAAGATTGGGCAGAATGGACAGCTTCAGCAGAATCAGATTCAATTCAAAGTTCTATTATGGATCAGTTATTAAACCAATCCTTATCTCCTGAATGTAAAAAAGCTATCAATTGGTTAATTAATGATTTAGATGATTTTGGCTTCTTAACAAGTACAGATGAAGAATATTCTAAATGGCTAGGTCTGAATATTCCTACTATAAAACAGGCTAGACAATACATATTACAGTGCGAACCAACTGGCATTGGCGCTTGTTCGATGTCGCAATGTTTATTATTACAAGCAGAAAAAGGGCAAATGGATGAGGTCGTTTGCAATATTTTATCCAATTATTACACATTATTTATTGAGAAAAGGTGGCAGGAGTTAGGGCGTATTTCTAACTATTCTTTAAAACAAATCCAACAAGCAGCTGATGCAATTAGTACGTTGAATCCATCACCTATAGACTATTTAAGAACACCTAAAACAGAATATATAATTTCAGAAGCAGACGTTTTTATGGAAAATGGTAAATTGTTAATACGATATTCCAAAGAAGCATTTCCTTCTGTCGAGTTAGATGAAGAGTATGTTAAGCAAATCCAGGGAGATCAAGATTCATTTGCTTATATTAATGGAATGAAGGAACAGGTACGTATTATAGATAAGCAATTATTGCTAAGAAAAGAAACTCTGCGCCTAGTTATTCAAGAAATCGTTAAAAAGCAATCAGCATTTTTTTCAAAAGGCTACGACGCCATTGTTCCTTACACAATGACAGAATTAGCTACAAAGCTAGAGTTACATGAGTCGACGATTAGCAGGACAATTAAAGAAAAATATATTCATACTGCATTGGGTACATTACCATTACGTAGATTTTTTTCACAGCGGTCAACGATGGTCAAGGACGAAGATGTTTCTGTAGATCGTGTCAAAACACAGTTACAACAATTAATTCAAGCTGAAGATAAAACAAAGCCATTATCTGATCAAGCAATAAAAAGTTTGCTCGAGCAACAGGGATGGGTATTATCAAGACGTGTCATAGCGAAGTATCGGGAGCAATTAGGTATACTTGCTTCAACGAAACGAAAAAGGTTTGAGTAATGAGGTGAGTAGATGAACATTAAATATTATAGTCGTCCGGGTTGTGGGCTTTGTGAAGAAGGGATAGAACTATTAAAGATAGTACAAGAAGATGTTCCGTTTACAATAGAAGAAATTAATATTGAAACAGATGATTCATTGCATGAGCGATTTATGTTAATGATACCGGTTGTTGAAAAGAACGGAGAAATTGTTCAATATGGATTGCTCGATTATGTAACTTTATTAGAGGGATTAGCTATTGAAGAGGGGTAGTTACCCTCTTTTTTAGCAAAAAAAGTTGATTTATAATTCACTTTTTAGTTGCGAATTTTGAAAGGCAATTGTATACTATGTGCAGGAAATAAATTTTTTTACCCCAAGTGGGACAAAATTATAACCAGTGGGACAATAATTAACCCACCGCTGATGGAGGACGTAATAATATGTATACATTATCGGAGGCACAATTAAAATTACTACCCGAAATGTCAGACATCCTTCAAATCAGATATCGACTTCTTCAAACGATTCAGATGATGGGTCCGATTGGCCGTAGAGCATTAGCTGAGCAGCTATCAGTTACTGAGCGTGAAGTGCGTAAGGAAACTGATTTGTTAAATGAGCAAGGATTGATATTTACGAGCCGTTTAGGTATGAGTATTTCGGATAGTGGGCAACATGTACTCAGTAAACTAAAATCTCTCGTACATGAATGGTCAGGAATATCATCATTAGAAACTATACTCACAAGACAATTCAAAATTCAAAAAGTAATCATTGTACCGGGCAATAATGATATTGAGCCTTCTGTCAAAACATTAATGGGTACGGAAGCTGCGAATGAGCTAGAACGTCTAGCGAATGGTAAAAAAACTGTAGCTGTCACTGGTGGAAGTACTGTTAGTGCAATTGCTGAAAGTTTAACTCCATCGAATAAATTTTCACAATTACAGTTTATAGCAGCTAGAGGCGGTATTGGTGAAGAAATGCAGTTACAAGCAAACACCATTGCATCTGTATTTGCTAGTAAAACAGGTGGTACTTATCGTACGTTGTATTTACCGGAATATTTAAGTGAAAATGCTTATTCTACAATGATGCAAGAACCTATTGTGAGAGAAATGATGGATCTATATGAACAGACTGATATTGTCATACATGGTATCGGTTCTGCAGAGGAAATGGCTGTTCGCAGAAATTCATCACCTGAAGATTTACAAGCGCTACAAAGTTTTGGAGCAGTCGGTGAAGCTTTTGGTTATTATTTTGATGAAACGGGTAAAGCAGTACATAGAATTCGTACTGTTGGTATCCAGCTGGAACAAGTTCACAAATGCCCGTCTATTTTAGCTGTAGCGGGAGGAACTTCAAAGGCTAAAGCAATTCTTTCGTATATTAAAAACCCTGCAGCGCAAACTATTCTTATTACGGATTTAGGCGCAGCAGAAGAAATGATTAAATTACTTAAGTAATTACAAAAATGGAGGAATAGAACATGACTTTAAAATTAGCTATTAACGGATTTGGACGTATTGGACGATTAGTATTTCGAAATGCGGTACAGCATGAGAATATTGAGGTAGTAGCAGTAAACGATTTAACAGACGCAGCGATGTTAGCTCATTTGTTAAAATATGATTCCGTACACGGTATTTTAGATGCAGAAGTATCTTCTGAAGGCGAATACCTAATTGTTAATGGTAAGAGAGTACGTGTTTATGCTGAAAAAGATCCAGCAGTTTTACCTTGGAAAGAACTTGGAGTCGATATTGTTATCGAGTCTACAGGACATTTTGTTAAAACAGAATTAGCAAGCAAACATCTTGAAGCAGGTGCTAAAAAAGTTATCGTTTCTGCACCGGGTAAAGGTAGTATGCCAACATTTGTTATGGGTGTAAACCATAAAGAATACAATGCTTCAGAGCATAATGTTGTTTCAAATGCATCTTGTACTACAAACTGCTTAGCACCAGTAGCAAAAGTATTAGATGAGAAGTTTGGTATTAAACGTGGAATGATGACTACAATTCACTCATATACAAATGACCAACGCATTTTAGACTTACCACATTCTGATTACCGTCGTGCACGTGCAGCTGGTGAATCAATGATTCCTACAACAACAGGTGCTGCAGTAGCAGTTGCAAAAGTTTTACCTAATTTAAAAGGCAAACTAGACGGTATGGCTGTACGCGTACCAACTCCTAATGTATCTTTAGTTGACTTAGTAGCTGAATTAGACAAATCGGTATCAGTAGAAGAAATTAATGCTGTATTAAAAGAAGCTTCAGAAAACGAACTAAAAGGTATTTTAAATTTCACAGATTTACCACTAGTTTCAATTGATTATAATGGTAATAAAGCATCATCAACAATTGATAGCTTATCAACAATGGTCCTTGAAGATAACCTAGTTAAAGTACTATCTTGGTATGACAATGAGTCAGGATATTCTGCTCGTTGTATCGACTTAGCGCTTTACATGTATGATCAAGGTTTGTAATAGAAAAACCGTAGCCTTTATGAACCCGAGCGTTTATAATGTATTAGGGTAAAAGGAGAAGGGTTTACTCTTCTCCTTCTTTTATTCCTATAAAGAGTAAGTGCTTGCCTACTAGTACTATTGGAATGAATTTTTCGAAGGTATTGTCGAATAGCCTATTGTATTATCAAAAAATTATAAATAAGATGCTTGTTTCACATAGTTGGAAAAGCAATATAAACAATTGGAGGAGGCTCTCTTCATGTATCAGAAGAAGACGATGAATGATGTAGAAGTAAACGGAAAGCGTGTTTTTGTGCGCGTAGATTTTAATGTGCCTATGGAAGATGGTAAAATCACCGACGACACTCGTATTAGAGCAGCACTTCCTACAATTTCTAGCCTAGTTGAAAAAGGTGCTAAAGTAATTTTAGCTAGTCATCTTGGACGTCCAAAAGGTGAAGTGAAAGAAGAGTTACGTCTAACTGCAGTTGGTAAACACCTAGCTGAATTGCTAGGAAAACCTGTTACAAAATTAGACGAATCAATTGGTGAAACGGTAGAAAAAACGGTAGCAGAAATGGAAAATGGTGACGTTGTATTACTTGAAAACGTTCGTTTCCATGCTGGAGAAGAAAAAAATGATGCCGACCTTGCAGCAAGCTTTGCTAAATTAGCAGATATTTATGTGAACGATGCATTTGGAGCAGCTCACCGTGCACATGCAACGACTGCGGGAATCGCTGAATATATCCCATCTGTTTCGGGCTTATTAATGGAGAAAGAGCTTGATGTATTAGGTAAAGCTTTATCTACTCCAGAACGTCCATTCACGGCGATTATTGGCGGAGCGAAAGTAAAAGACAAGATTGGTGTAATTGAAAATCTTTTAGAAAAAGTAGATCACTTAATCATTGGTGGCGGTCTGTCGTATACCTTCTCTAAAGCACAAGGTTATGATATCGGACAATCTTTACTAGAAGAAGATAAAATTGAGTTAGCTAAATCATTCATCGAAAAAGCGCAAGCTAAAGGTGTGAAATTGCATATGCCTGTCGATGTAGTAGTTGCGGATACATTCTCTAAAGACGCAAATACAAAAGTAGTTGATATCGATCAAATTCCTTCTGATTGGATGGGGCTTGATATTGGTCCTAAAACAACAGCAAACTATGCAGATGTTATTAAAAACTCTAAGTTAGTTATTTGGAATGGACCAATGGGTGTATTTGAAATGGACGCTTTTGCGAACGGAACAATGGGTGTGGCACAAGCTATGGCAGATACTGTTGCCTACACTATTATCGGTGGAGGAGATTCAGCCGCAGCAGTCGAAAAATTCCATGTAGCAGATAAGATGAACCACATCTCAACAGGTGGCGGTGCATCACTTGAATTTATGGAAGGCAAAGCCCTACCAGGCGTTGTCGCATTAAACGATAAATAATGGAGGATGATTCACATGCGTAAACCAATTATTGCAGGTAACTGGAAAATGTATAAACACTTAAGCGAAGCTGTAGAATTTGTAGAGGCAGTAAAATCATCAATCCCAAACAAAGAAAAAGTGGACTCAGTTATTTGCGCTCCAGCTTTATTTTTGCCAACACTTGTCGAACAAGCTAAAGGCTCTAATTTGGCGATTGGTGCTCAAACAATGCACTTTGAAAAAGAGGGCGCCTTTACAGGTGAAGTAAGTCCTTCTCAACTATCAGACATTGCTGTTTCTTATGTAGTTTTAGGCCACTCTGAGCGCCGTGAGTATTATAACGAAACGGATGCAGCAGTTAACAAAAAAGCTCATGCAGCATTTGAATATAGCTTAACTCCAATTGTATGTGTTGGTGAAACTCTAGAAGAGCGTGAAGCTGGAAATACAGTTAAAAAAGTAGCTGGTCAAGTACGTGTAGCGCTTGAAGGATTATCAACAGAGCAAGTAAAACAAACTGTTATCGCTTATGAACCAATTTGGGCAATCGGTACAGGTAAAACGGCAACTGCAGAAGATGCAAATGAAGTTTGTGGAGCGATTCGTGCTACTGTTGAAGAAATTGCTGGCGCAGAAGCTGCTGCTGCAATTCGCATTCAATATGGTGGAAGTGTGAAACCTGAAAATATTGTGGAACTACTAACAATGGAGCATATTGACGGGGCTCTTGTAGGTGGAGCAAGCTTACAATCAGATTCATATTTGAAACTTTTGGAGGCGGGCGCAAATGCCTAAAAAACCTGTAGCACTTATTATTTTAGACGGTTTAGGTTTACGTAGTGAAGTGTTCGGAAATGCTGTAGCACAAGCGAAAAAACCAACATTCGATCGTTTATGGAATACGTACCCTCACTCAACTCTAATTGCTTCAGGTGAAGCAGTCGGATTACCAGATGGCCAAATGGGTAACTCAGAGGTTGGCCATTTGAATATTGGTGCTGGTCGTATTGTGTATCAAAGTTTAACGAGAATCCACAAGTCTATTAAAGATGGTGACTTCTTCGAAAACGATGCATTAGTGCAAGCAGTAAAACATGCAAAAGAGAATAATACAAAACTACATTTAATGGGCTTACTTTCTGATGGCGGTGTACATAGTCATTATGAGCACTTATTCGCGCTATTAAAGCTAGCTAAGAAATATGGTTTAGATGAAGTTTATATTCATGGTTTCTTAGATGGTCGTGACGTAGCACCAACATCAGCAGTTTCTTATATTGAAGAAACTGAACGTCAAATAGCTGAAATCGGTGTAGGGAAATTTGCATCAATTAGTGGCCGTTACTATGCAATGGATCGTGACAATCGTTGGGATCGTATAGAAAAAGTGTATCAAGCACTTGTCGATGCTAAAGGAGAAGAAGCAAGTTCTGCAAAAACTGGTGTGCAAAATTCATATGCAAAAGATATTAAAGATGAATTTGTTGTACCTTTTGTCGTGAAAGAAAACGGCAAACCTGTTGCAACGATTGAATCAAATGATTCAGTCATTTTCTTCAACTTCCGCCCTGACCGAGCGATTGAACTTTCAAAAGCATTTACGAATCCTGCATTTAGTGGTTTTGAATTAAGTGGAAAACATCCTACTGATATCGTATATGTAACGTTCAAGCATTATAGTGATGAAGTAAATGCTAAGGTTGCGTTTGAAAATGATAACTTGGTCAATACTATTGGCGAAGTCATAGCAAATGAAGGTTTAACTCAACTGCGTATTGCTGAAACTGAGAAGTATCCTCATGTCACATTCTTTATGAGTGGTGGACGTGAAGAGAAATTTGCAGGTGAAGAGCGTATTTTGATAAACTCGCCAAAAGTAGCGACATACGATTTAAAACCTGAAATGAGCGCTTATGAAGTAACTGATGCATTGCTAGCAGCGATTGAATCTGATGCATTTGATGGCATTATTCTCAACTTTGCTAATCCTGACATGGTTGGACATAGCGGTATGCTAGAACCAACGATTAAGGCAATTGAAGTCGTTGATGAGTGTTTAGGTAAAATTGTAGATGCAATCATTGCAAAAGGCGGCGCAGCAATTGTAACTGCTGATCATGGGAATTCTGACGAGGTTACTACTTTGGAAGGTCAACCGATGACAGCTCATACAACAAACCCTGTTCCAGTAATCGTCACAAAAGAGAATATCGTTTTACGAGATGGTGGAATTTTAGCCGATTTGGCTCCAACCATGTTAAAATTACTTGGAGTGGAACAACCACTTGAAATGACAGGAAAACCATTATTTTAAAACTGAGGAGAGTTAAAACAATGCCAATTATTACAGACGTACAAGCTCGTGAAGTATTAGATTCACGCGGTAACCCAACAATAGAAGTAGAAGTATTCACAGAAAGCGGTGCATTTGGTCGTGCAATCGTACCATCTGGTGCATCTACAGGGGAATATGAAGCAGTAGAATTGCGCGATGGCGATAAAGGTCGCTACCTTGGAAAAGGTGTTTTAAAAGCAGTTGATAATGTAAATAACGTCATTGCACCTGAATTAATCGGTAACTATGCTGTACTTGATCAAGTATCAATTGATAACAGCATGATTGAATTAGATGGTACTGAAAACAAAGGTAAACTTGGAGCAAATGCTATTCTTGGTGTATCTTTAGCAGTTGCACATGCAGCAGCAGATTATTTAGGAGTTCCTCTTTATCAATATATCGGTGGTGTGAATGCAAAACAATTGCCAGTACCGATGATGAACATTTTAAATGGTGGCGAACACGCTGATAACAACGTAGATATTCAAGAATTTATGGTAATGCCTGTAGGCGCTGAATCTTTCCGTCACGCATTACGTATGGGTACTGAAATCTTCCACAACTTAAAAGCTGTATTAAAAGAATCTGGACATAATACTGCAGTGGGTGATGAAGGTGGCTTCGCGCCAAACCTTTCTTCTAACGAGGAAGCACTTGCTACAATTATGACAGCAATCGAACGCGCTGGTTACAAACCAGGAGAAGAAGTATTCTTAGCAATGGACGTTGCATCTTCTGAACTTTACAGCAAAGAAGATGGTAAATACCACTTAGATGGTGAAGGTGTTGTTAAAACTTCTGAAGAGATGGTTGCATGGTACGAAGAAATGACAAATAAATATCCAATCATCTCAATTGAAGACGGCTTAGATGAAAATGACTGGGCTGGTCATAAATTATTAACAGAACGTATTGGAGAGAAAGTACAACTTGTTGGTGATGACTTATTCGTAACAAATACGAAAAAATTATCACGTGGTATCGAAGAAGGCGTTGGTAACTCAATCCTAATTAAAGTTAACCAAATTGGTACTTTAACAGAAACTTTAGATGCTATTGAAATGGCTAAACAAGCAGGCTACACAGCTGTTATCTCTCACCGCTCAGGTGAATCTGAAGATGCAACTATTGCTGACATCGCAGTAGCTGTAAATGCTGGTCAAATCAAAACAGGTGCACCTTCACGTACTGACCGCGTTGCGAAATATAACCAATTACTTCGCATCGAAGATCAACTACACTCAACAGCAAGATATAATGGCTTAAAATCTTTCTACAACTTAAAAAAATAAGTTAGAAATTTACTTAAGCCCTAAATAACAGAGAGCTATTTCACTGTCGCAATTAGGACAGTAGAAATAGCTCTATTTTTTCATAAGGTAGTCGTCAAAATTGTATGGAAATGTTAGAATATAACTTAAGCGCTAGTCTATATACAGGCTACATAGCATGATTGAATTAGAACAACGTTGTCATTACGTACAGTTTTTGGTAAGATAAGACTGTTGTGATGTTTCGAATCAGGAGGTGGAACATATGCATACTGTGATTATGACACTATTAATCATTGTTTCTCTTGCATTAGTTGTCTTAGTATTATTACAATCAAGTAAAAGTGCAGGTCTTTCGGGAGCCATCTCTGGTGGAGCTGAGCAACTTTTTGGTAAGCAAAAAGCTCGAGGCATGGACCTTATTTTGCACCGCATTACGGTAGTATTATCAATTTTATTTTTTGTACTAGCTTTAGCTATTGCGAAAATTTAATGAGCGATATTTGAACCGCCTGACCACCATATGGTTAGGCGTTTTCTTTTATAAAAGCATATAATTAATAATAGAACACTTACATACATGAATTGTATTATTAATGGAGGTTTGCTTCATGGAAGTTTTAATGTCACAGCCTTTCTTTTTTAAAGCAGGTCCACGTGCAGTTTTACTGTTGCATGGATTTACTGGGAATTCTTCTGATGTGCGAATGTTAGGGAGATTTTTGGAGAAAAAGGGCTATACTACGTTTGCTCCTCATTATAAAGGCCACGGTGTACCACCAGAGGAACTAATCCATACAAGACCATCAGATTGGTGGGAAGACGTTCTACAGGGATATAATACTTTAAAAGAAGCTGGTTATGAAGAAATTGCAGTTGCTGGTTTATCTTTAGGTGGTGTATTTTCACTGCGTTTAGGGTATACACTACCTATTAAGGGGATTGCGACAATGTGTGCACCAATGTCAATGCACACTACGGATTTAATGTTCGAAGGTGTGTTGAAATATGCACGTGACTTTAAAAAGTTTATTGGAAAAAAACCAGATGAAATCGAGCAAGAGATATCTGAACTGAAGCAACAAGGGATGCCTTCACTTTCAGAATTACGAGAACTTGTTTATCAGGTTCGTAATCAGATTGATCTAATCTATGCTCCAATATTCGTTGCCCAAGGATTATTAGATGACGTGATTGATAAAAATTCAGCACAAATCATTTATGATCAGGTGGAGTCCAATGATAAAGCTATAAAATGGTATAAAGAGTCTGGGCACGTTATTACTCTTGACAAAGAGAAAAAACAATTACATGAAGATATATATGCTTTTTTAGAAAAACTCGATTGGCAAGAGTAAAAATGGCATTCTTCGCAAACGCTATTAGAAGGAGGGAAGAAAGATGAACAATCAAGAATTATCATTACAAGAACGATTATTAAGTTTCATGAAGGAAGAACAATATAAGCCGCTTACTGTTGCCGAATTGGAACAACAATTTGGTTTTAAAGATGCGGATGAATTTAAAGAACTAGTGAAAACACTAGTAAGAATGGAACAGCAAGGGCAGGTAGTACGTTCTAATACGAATCGTTATGGTACGCCAGATCGTATGAATTTGTTAAAAGGACGCTTCATCGGTCATGCAAAGGGGTTTGGCTTTGTTGCACCTGAAGAAGCAGGAATGGATGATGTGTTTATACCGCCAGATGCCCTTAATGGTGCATTAAATGGTGATACGGTATTAATCCGTGTATCTAAAACAACTTCTGGAGATCGACGAGAAGGTAAAATCATTCAAATTGTAGAAAGAGGAACAACGAAGGTTGTCGGCGTCTTTCAAGCAAATCGTGGTTTTGGCTTTGTAGTACCAGATGATAAGAAATTATCAATCGATTTCTTTATCGCAAAAGGAGACACTCTCGGCGCGATGGACGGCCATAAAGTAGTCATTGAAATTACTGGATGGCCTGATGATAATCGTTCAGCAACAGGAATTGTAACGCAAATTTTAGGTCACAAAAATGACCCAGGTGTTGATATCTTATCGATTATCCATAAACATGGTATCGCTATCGACTTCCCAAAAGAAGTGATTGATGCTGCATCAGCTATTCCTGATGAAGTAACACAAGCAGATTTAGAAGGTCGTATTGATTTACGTGATCAAATGATTGTCACAATTGACGGTGAAACTGCAAAAGATTTAGATGATGCTGTTACTGTGACAAAAAATGATGATGGTACGTATAAGCTAGGCGTCCATATCGCTGACGTAAGCTACTATGTAACAGAGGGTTCAGATCTTGATGAAGAAGCGTATGATCGTGCTACTAGTGTGTATTTAACAGACCGCGTTATTCCGATGATTCCGCATCGTCTATCAAACGGTATTTGTTCATTAAATCCACAAGTTGACCGACTAACGTTATCTTGTGAGATGACGATTAATGGTAGTGGTGAAGTAATAGGACACGAAATTTTCCAAAGTGTCATTAATACGACTGAGCGTATGACTTATACAGATGTTTATAAGATTTTAGAAGAAGATGATGAAGAGTTAAAAGAACGTTATGCAAATCTTGTTCCTATGTTTAAGGATATGGGTGAATTAGCGCAAATTCTACGCAATAAACGTATGGATCGTGGTGCTGTAGACTTTGACTTTAAAGAATCTCAAGTACTGGTAGATGAAAATGGTTGGCCTACAGATGTTGTATTACGTGAACGTACAGTCGCAGAGCGTCTAATCGAAGAGTTTATGTTAGCAGCCAATGAGACAGTTGCAGAACATTTCAAATGGATGGATGTACCTTTCATTTATCGTATTCACGAAGATCCTAAGCCAGAAAAACTTCAACGATTCTTTGAATTTGTAACAAACTTTGGGTTAGTGATTAAAGGTACTGGTAACACAGTCCACCCACGTGCATTACAAGAGATTTTAGAATCAGTTGATGGATTACCTGAAGAACCTGTTATTTCGACTATGATGCTTCGTTCTATGCAACAAGCAAAATATAGTGCGGAATGTTTAGGACACTTTGGTTTATCTACAGAGTTTTACACACACTTTACATCTCCAATCCGTCGTTACCCGGACTTAATTGTTCACAGATTGATCCGTACGTACTTAATAAACGGTGACGTTTCATCTGCTACAATTGCACACTGGAATGCTATAATGGATGAAATTGCACAGCATACGTCTGAGCGCGAACGTCGTGCAGTCGATGCAGAGCGTGATACAGATGCACTGAAAAAAGCACAATATATGGCTGATAAAATTGGTGATGAATTTGAAGGTATCATTAGTTCAATTACAAACTTTGGTATGTTCATCGAATTAGAAAACACAATTGAAGGTCTTGTTCATATAAGTAATATGACAGATGATTACTACCGTTTTGACGACCGTCAAATGGTGATGATTGGCGAACGTACCGGTCGTATTTTCCGTATTGGTGATGGTGTAGAAATTAAAGTTAAGGCTGTCAACGTTGAAGAATCAGCTGTTGATTTTGAAATCGTCGGTATGAAACGCGAATTCGGCCGTACTCGTAAAGAAGCACCACGTGTCATTCATGCGAAGAAAAAAGAGGGCACTAGAGATGGCAGAGGAAAAGGCAGAAGCGAAAGTGGAAGCGGGAGCGGAACTCGAAAACCAAGTGGTGCAAAAGTGAATGGTAAAACACGCAAGGAAGAGCGTAAAGCTTCCGGTAAAAGTGGTAGCCAAAAGAAAAAGTTCTACGAAGGTATTGCTAAAAAGAAAAAAGGCAGCAATGGTAAAAAGAAAAATAAAGAGAAGCGCTAGTCGCTTCTCCTCTATTTAATGAGGTGAATGATAATGGCTAAAGGGTCAGGAAAAGTTCTGGCACAAAATAAAAAGGCAGGACATGATTTCTTTATAGAGGAAACGATCGAAGCAGGAATGGTATTACAAGGAACAGAGATTAAGTCAATTCGTAACGGTAGAGTGCAATTGAGAGACTCATACGTCCGCGTCAGTGGTAATGAAGCTTGGATCTCAAACATGCACGTTAGTCCATATGAACAAGGAAATCGTTTTAATCATGATCCATTACGTTCACGTAAATTATTGCTTCATAAAAGACAAATTGCTGAGCTAATTGGTAGAGTTAAACGTGACGGTTATACTATCGTACCGCTGAAAATGTACATAAAAGACGGTTATGCGAAATTATTAATCGGTGTCGGTAAAGGTAAGAAAAACTACGATAAACGTGATGACCTACGTAAAAAAGAAGCAAAACGTGATATGGAACGTACATTCAAGGCAAAAAATCAAATCTAATTGAGATGCTCAAACTTGAAGTTTCACCAATTTTGCCTTATAATTTATAAAGTAAACAAGCCAGTATAAATACTTTTTCTAAAAGTATTTCCGAACGGCCTTAAGACATTTATTGTCATAAGGATCTCTAAGGCATTTAACTACAAGTAGTAGAAATACCTTGTAAAGCCTATATTAAGGGGACGTTACGGATTCGACAGGGATGGTCTGAGCTTGAGTTGCGCGTCGGAGGTCTCGGCTTCGTCATCAACGGAAGTTATATAATAACTGGCAAACAACAAAACAACTTAGCTTTCGCAGCGTAAGCTGATGAAACTGCCTGTCTATTCTATCGCCCATGTAGCATAGCTCAGGCTCACTTATAGTGGGATACGGTTACTAGTGCCACTTGAGCTAGTAACAAGAGCTTCCCAAGTTAGCGCTCACGATGCCTGCTTGCTGGCTAATGATGCGTGAATCCTAAATAGGCAAGATACACGCGTAGAAGCTTGAGTATTGGAGTTTCTGGACGCGGGTTCGACTCCCGCCGTCTCCATATTACGAAATCTTATGATTTCATAGAGTGTCAAAATCCTTGATATGATAGGGTTTTGACACTTTTTTCGTTTCATACAGTTTCATTGAATGTCTTATAAAAATAGTCAATTTATAGTCAAAAAATAGTCAGTGACTCAACCTTCTAAATAGCTCACGAACTTTTGAATAGCGCCTTCTTTTGCCTTTTTCGTAACGTGTGTATAAATGTCTAAAGTAGTCTTTACGTCAGAGTGACCTAGGCGATCCTGAACTTCTTTAATACTAGCTCCAGCTTCGAATAATAGTGAGCAGTGTGTATGACGTAAGCCATGTGGAGATACACGCTTGAACTGATATTTCTTTTGTACACTATACATCCATTTTTGTACTTGCGCAGGTTGAAGAAATTCGTTTTTAGTGTTGCTAAATATCAACTGATTCTGTTTCATAGTATTAATCCCAAGTTTTATATATTGCTGCTTCTGATGCTTATTCCATTCTTTCAAGATCAATAAAGTTGTTTCATCTAGTTTTATTGCGCGTGGCTTGCCGGTTTTGGTTGTTTTTAAATAAAGTTGTGTTTGTTTACCACGACCAATTGCTTTATTGATTGTGAGTTCACTTTCAACAAAGTTTACATCATTCCAGGTTAATGCTAATGCCTCACTTTTTCGTAAACCTGTATAAGCAATTAAACGTAATAGGGCATATGCCTTAAAGTTAAGATGCTCTTTTGACTTTTCTAGAAATGTAATTAGCTCATCTTTAATATAAAAATTTTCGCTGCCTTCTTCTACACTTTCAGTAAAGGCTTTCTTTACTTTGGTCTCAACATGAGTGAATGGGTTAGTTTGAATAAAGCCATGTACAATAGCGTAATCTAAAACTTTTTTTGCATAGGATTTAATTGTACGCGCTTTTTGAACTTTTGTAGCCCATTCATTGTAATGTTTTTGGCAAATAGCAATCGTGATTTTTTCGATACGATAATTGCCCATAGCAGGTAAGATATGATTTTTGAAGTAGCCAGCTGTTTTAACAAACGTACTTTCTTCTACAGTTTTTTCATATTGGTTAATCCAAAGATTGTAAACTTCCTGGTAGGTTTCTGCGCTCTTTTGTTTGAATGTTCCTTCAGATACTTGAAGTTTAATACGTGCTAATGCGAGCTCTGCTTCTTTTTTTGTTTTAAAACCACGGCGTGTAGTGTTTTTAGCTTTTCCTGTTAGTTCATCTGTTCCTAAAAATACACGAAACATATATAATGTTTTACCATCTTTATTTTGATAACTTTTGATAGGTGAAGAATTATTTTTTTTCATATTGATCCTCCTAATATCGTTGCGGGGGCAAGATAAAAAGAAAGGATTAATCCTCACAGTTATAATATATAATTTAACTGGGGAAAAATCCTCTTGTAGAACTTGATTAAGAGCTGTATTCTTCTAAAAAGCGATCGATTTCTTTTTTTGCTACTCGTTTTATGCCCTCAATTTCGCATACTTTTAAGCCAAGTAAACGAAATTTTTTGAATGTATTGTATGAGACGCCAGCGTAAATAGCTGCTTCTTTTAACGAGAACCATTCCTTTGGAAAGGTGAATTCATATCCTTGATTCAATTAGTCCACTCCTAGCGTTTAATTTATAGTATTTTAGGTATTATTTAGTTAATAACTGATTGAATTTATCATAAGTTTGTCTACCATTGGTATTGTATTTCTTTTTAAGTTTTTCAAGCAAATAATTTTTTTGTCTAGTATCTTCAACAGAAATATATTTTTTCTCTAAGTCATTATAATTTTGCATTTCAAAATAATCTTGAGTGATAAATTGAACGAAAGTAATTCTCCTTTGAAGTTGTCCAAATGAATCTACCGTTTTTTTATGTCTGAAAATTTCATCATAAAATTGTTTTGGGCTATATGGAGAAGTGATGATGAATATATCAATCATTAGAGATTTATCAAAAAAACGGCTTGGAGCTTTGGGGTTTTCTCCAAAAGGATCAAGCATTTTCAATAAATCATCATAATTAAAAGTAGTTGGTCTCAACTCATCCAAAATCACAAGATGTTCGCCATCATAATGTTGAAAACTATCCCTAGATGAACCTGTAATGAAATATTTTACATTTTGTTCATCTGCATATTTTTTAGCTAGAGCTGTTTTTCCAGTTCCAGAACTACCATATATCCATATAACTGTTATCGGTTCATTTTTACTTTTCTGCTCTTCTAACCAAAATTTGGATTTTTGTTCTTGTACCTGCTGATAGACATCATTGATCTGCTTTTTTGCCTTAGCAAATTGTGAACCTGTCAAATTTAAGATAACTTCATCTTTTGATAGTTCGCCAGCTCCTAATTGATCAAGCAAACTTTTAATAATTTCACTATCTTTCATTTTAATTTTCTGTTCAATTTTTTTTGTTATATCACTCATCAATGCAGGATAATCAAAATTAGCTTTTACTTCCTCAAGCTGATATTGATATTTACCTTTTGCTTCTTTTGTTTGATGAACAAGGTAAGAGTAAGCATTGTTAACATTTCCTCTCCACTGTTGAAAGGATGATATTTGTGGTTCATTTAAAACCTTTGCAAGTCTTTCTAAACTCCTTTGGTTTTCAAACTGTAATACTACATGAACGTGTTTTTCAATCGAGTCGCCTTCTTCATTCACATCTTTATCATGTATAATTGCAGCAATTTTTAAAGGTTCCAAACGTTCTACCAAAGATTTTACGATACTATTTAGTGTCTTCCGTTTAATAGACGATGGCAAATGTGAAAGTTGTTGCTGATACATTACATTAATTGCTTTGGGCTACCCATTTGACTATCTCCCTTAACTGTTATTTTGCCAGATTAAATAACACTTCTTGATAAATTTTAGCTATCATTAAATTTGAATAAAAAGACTGTGAATTACCGACATCATTGGTTTTGCTAGAATTTTTGGCTATCTACTAAGCGGTGGTATAACAAGCCCTACCACCGCGTTAAATATAGATTTCTTTATATATTTGGCTATTAAATTTGATAATTTATCTTTTGTGGTGCTTTTTTGGCTTTTCGTTCCGAGCCAAAGCACCACGAATTTATTTTCGTTTTGTACCAATGAGCCATAAACTTAATTTATTACGTTCAAAAGTTGAAATAATGTACTCAGGGTACAAACTTGAAATATGCTCTTTTATTTGCTCCTCATACTCTTTAAGAATTTTTTGCGATTGTGCTTCTCTGGGAACTTTGATAAACAGATTTAATTCTTTATAAGTTAAGTCAAGCACACACTTATTTACTGAACGATTGAACCTTGAAATTGATAGGTTCTCCGATTGGGATTGTCTATCTGTATCACTCATTGGAATTTTTTGATGTTGCTTCAAGAATCGTCTGAATTGAAGAGTTCCGACAAAAGATTTTCCTAAATTGATTAGGGAATCATTGAAGATTCTCTTTATAATTTCTTGAAAAATCAAAACGACTAATAGAGTTGGAAGCAGAATGTTAACTATCTCTACTGTTCTAGAAGCAAGTTCAATTCCGTAAAGAATCTGACTTACAAATGGGATATTTTTATCTATCTTTAACCACATTCCATATAGGATTTTTAATAGTATTGAAAACACAATACTTAGGGAAAGTAGTAATGCTAAAAACTGAATTAAATTGTAGATTCTCATGAAATAAGTTTTCTTCATCAAAAAATCCCTCTTTCCGTATAAAACGTTGGTGTAAGAAGTGGCAAAACTTGATAGGGATGTTCACTATTAATAATTTGAATCAGTCCTGTTCCTTTGCCAATTGGAATTACAATTCCCTCAGGGTTCAAATCAGGGAACAAGAATTGAATAGTTTTGCTGCTAATATTGCCAATCTGAACTAGCACGTTTGCTTGTTCTCGTACACTCACAGGGACAGCATTAAAATCAAAGCGTTGAGAAACAAGAACTAAATGACATCGTGTTGCACGTCCTAGTAGTGCAATAGAACTTAATAACGACATGAATGAATCCTTGATTTGCTTATTCACACCCTCTGATAAAGCTAGAACTTCATCAATCACAACGGTTAAATGTTTAAATTCATGTGTTGGATTTTCATATAAAATTGTTTGTCTTTCATAAATGATACTCAAGACTGAACTTAAAGCATCGTTTACTTGACTGACAAAATCACTTTTCGAGCGATTGCTTACAGGGTGTATCACAGGGATATTATGTGTTCTTGCCCATCTTGAGGGACTATCAAATTTAGGATCAACAATAATTAACTCAGACATGGAATTCAAAACTTCTAATAGATAGGTTAAAAAGTAAGATTTCCCACTACCTGAGTTTCCTGCTATGACTATTCCAGTTACCTTGTTATAATCAACACATAAATTTTTCATAATTTTGATTTGATTAGCTTTATTTTTTAGTATATATTCCGTCAGGTTTGATATAACTAAACGCTCACTAATTCCCTTGAACCAAGGAAAGAATAAGGCTCTTTGGACATGAATATCTTCTGTTTTTATTGGTACAAAATAAGCAGAATTTTGTTTTAAGAGAGTATATCTGGGATAAAGACTGGCATTTGCGATAATAAAAATCTTTAGATACAGTTCATCATCAATTAAATAACCCGCAGGAGTGCGGGGGACGAATAAAAATCCATCCTCTTGGACCTCAACAAAAAATGAATTTGTGTAAGTCGATTCTCCATTCATTGAGAGAGCCATATTAAGAGCTTGACTCAGATATTTTTCAATTTCTGTTTTATTCATTATTTCACGACTTTCAAACCATCAGCTTTAAAATAAACATTGGTACGAATCTCAATCCCTTGTAGGTTTTCAAATTCCACAATAGAAAGAAATGGGGGAAGTTCAGGCTTTTTATCAAATTTAACAGTGAATGGGTTGAGTCCTTCTTGCACAAACCAAAGTTTATAACCTTTGATGGTGTCGGTGCGTTGTTTATCAACATACTCAAATTGTGTTTCAATAAATGTAGTTGCACATTTTGCTGGTACATTTGTTACGATAAATTTGCGAGCAGTAGCTTCTGAATATTGACTGGATTGTGTAAATGCTGTTTTCATAATAAAAACCTCCTGTATGATAGAATTAGGAATCAGCAACTTCCTAACTTGCGAACTAAACGATTTGCAACTCGTCTAGTTAAATAGTTATCAAAGTCTTGCTGAACTTTGATAACCTTAGTTTATGATATTTATATTTATACTTGGTTGTCATTGAGGATGTAATTTTATATGAATTTACAAACAAATCTATCAACAAATTTAGACACAAAAAAAGAACAGAAATATTTCTGCTCTTTACACATCCTATTTTGCGAATTTCCCCAATTCCTCATCAGTTAATAGTTTTAATAGATTATTTTGAATATCAATAAATTTTTCAATGGATTCATGAATCTCTTCATTCATCTTTTCTTGTAATCGTTGAATAATTTGACTATTATTCGTGAAATACCCTGGAATATTTTGATTCTCAAAATGAATATTTTCATACCATTGTTCAGTAGCTCCCCATATCTCTTCTTTAGAATTGTAGCCTGAAACTTCAAATATAGGACCTTCTTCAAATATTGGTGTGTCTTCGAGTGTTCGTCCAACACCTCTTGTATTGATAACTCGACTTAAGAGTTCGTCAACTTCAATTTCTCTAGTGAAATTAACTTCAGGGACTTCTTTTAAAATTATTCCATGCTTTAAAAATTTAGCATTAAGTTCTGAATCAGGTAATTCAGACTTTTGTATTATTTCAAAGGCTTCTTCTATTAGCTTCGTTCTTTCTTCTATTTCCTGATTGGATAGCTTCTTTGATTCAAATCCATCAAAATTATTAACATATATTTTATAATGCTTCTCCCTTGTTGTTTGTATTGGAATGGTATTCTGAAATGATTTAGATAAATCTTCGTTTAAAAATTCATCTATCAAATTTTTAACCATAAAACCAATTTTGAAAACACCATTATTTTTCAATTTCTCTACTACATCGGGAACAATTATCTTTTTGAACTGCTGAATGAGCCATTGATTAACCTTTGAATTTATACTTGAATATTTAAAATCTTCAAAAAGGTTATCTAATATCTCAGCTCTAAATGAACGAATAAATTTTTCTCTACAAATTAACCATAATTTATCACTCATGTCGTAGAGGTCAATTACAATGCTTTCATTAATTGGCTTAGTTCTAAAATCACGTTCAATATTGATAAATTTCCCATTAAAAAGCATTTGACGATCGAATTCTTTGCTTACGACATCCATAAAAATTTCATTGCTTTTAAGAAAGTTATATCGCATTAAGTAAAATTCAGCGAAAGCTTCAGCCATTGATATTGAAGACTTTTGAAGCTCTAAATCAAAATTATCTATATTGTCATATAAATATGAATCAGTAGCTAGGTTTTTGAGGCAAATTAATCTAAATGATTGTTCAAAAATCAATAATAATGTCTGTTCAAATTCATCTGTATTTCCAAAAATTATTTCTTCCGAAGATTTACCAAAAGCGTTAGTATAGTCAAAAAGAACTGTTTCAGTAATAAAGTTGCCACTTTTAGGAATTACTGCTTTTTCTATACGACTAACAGAAGATTTATCAGATACTTTTTCCATTGAAAAATTATATTCTTCTCGCAACTTTTTACATCGCTCTGCAATTAAAGGTGCTAAACTTTTTTCTAAATCAATCATAAAATTCCTACTTTCTATTCTTTTAAAGATTATTCAATAAATAATACAGTGACTTGTATTGCGTTTCCTGTAACGATTGCTTCTCCATACCCTAGGTTTGGTATCGATTGATGGGAGCTTTTATCCAGTGTTGGCATTGTATTTTCTAAATCTTTTTTATTAACCAAGTGATGAGTCATATAGTTATGTGTTTGAGAAAGATGTCAGCAGGTCTTTGAATAAATAAAGTAAGATAAAAACCGGAATTCGGTCCTTCTTTTATAACTTCTTCAAACACTGATAGTTTATAATATTGCCCATCATTTTTGAATTCAACATTTAAAAAATTATGAACTTTGTTAATAATTAAATGTTTACTTCTTTAAATAAATTAATATTTATTGTTCATAATATTCCCACCCAAAAGTAATCGTTATCAGTATTATACTGTAATTTACCAATTCTTATTTTCTATACTAGAAAAATCATAAATTTGAATTAACTATTCAATTTCATCCAAAGACTATATACCTTTCTTTCGGATTTTCAATTTTTCCATTTGCTGTTGGAACAGAGATTTGTAATTGCTTATCTGCAAATCTATGATGTATGACTGTTTCTAATTTTCGACCACTAAAAATTAATGAGAATGTCTTTTTCTTGATGATGATTTACAAATAACAACCCTTGATCTTCAAAATGCAGTAGAATCGAACGTTGTAATAGGACATCTACAAGATGCTTAGTAGCAACCCATTTATTTACCTCCTTCGCACGAATTAAGATACGCAACAATGTTTTATTCATCGTTTTCACCTCCTTTCAATGCTGACGTTCTTCTTCTCACTACGTCCTTTTTCGCTGGAAAACAAAAAAGCCGCTACATATCCAAATGGATACATAATGACTTATGTATAGAGGGGGGCATGAAACAGAGGTGCCCCCTTTTGATATATCCATGACTAGGTACATAGGAAAAATAAATAAAATCTTCCTATAGTAACTCGATTAAATAATATACTAATTATTTTAAAACTTTTGATATGTTATCATTGGTTTTAGATGAAGTAAATAATTTACATTTTGTGAGGAGATGAATAGAGAATGTCGGATGAAAGAGTTTTATATCATTTAAGAACAGGGAGTGATCAATTAGAAGGGCTTAGTTTCTTAGATCAAAAAGGACAAGTTAAAAAGTTATTAAATGACTGTCTAATGAGTAAAAATTTGAATATTCTTATAGGTTCGGGTTGTTCAGTACCCGCTGTACCTTTAATGGGAAGTACATTTAATAAAATTAAAGCAGCTAATCAGGATTTATTCTTAGGAAATTTTGATGGTGAGTCTTCTGATATTGAGGGCTATTTAAATTGGCTTAATACAGGTATTAAGTTCATTGAAGATTACCCGGAATATGGTGGAAAATATACTAATTTGGAAAAATATAAAGGTTCATTTTTAACTACCAAACAAGCATTATTAGATACTATACCTAGAGAATACAATGAGGTTAATAAGGTTCAAGAGGAAGTGAAAAAGAATTATATTACCTTTTACAACTTATTGTTTTCAATCAGAGGTATAAAAAACTATTCTCCAGCTAATATTTTTACTACTAACTATGATTTATTTAATGAAGTTGCTCTTGAATCATTATCTATCCATTATACAAATGGCTTTAGGGGGAATGTAAAACGAATTTTTGATCCTACCGTGTTTCAATTAAGATTAGTGGACGATCAACATCGGTATAAAGACAGATGGAGTGTTATTAGAAACTATGTAAAACTATACAAAATTCATGGTTCGATAGATTGGTATTTTGATAATGACGAAGTAGTGCAAAAAAGTCCAAATGCAGATACTGAAAATGTTGTAATTTATCCTACAATTAATAAACATTTTGAAACTCAACAAACACCCTATTCAGAAATGTTTAGAGCATTATCTATTAGTTTACAAAAGCCTGATTCTACATTATTAATTTTAGGTTATGGATTTCCTGATCAACATATCAATCAATTGATTTCGCAAGCTTTATCAAATGAAGACTTTTCATTAATTATTTTTGGAAATAAAGAGGAGTCTAATGTAGCAACATTTTTACAAAGTCATCAGCATAAACCTAATTTACATTTTATTGGGGGTACTGTAAATAATGATGGCGATGGACATCATTTCTCAAATGTTTTTAATTATATGGTAGGTGACTTAGTTGAATAGAAAATGGATAGGACACATAACAAAAGTATTTTTTAATAAAATTGTTTTCGAAGTGCCGAACCTTGAAAGTTTGCGGTATAACTATTTGGGTGATTTGTATATAGGTAGAGGTTTAAATGATTACATCACAATTTTCAATGAGGTAAATAAACGATATATATTCCAAGTAATTGGTCTATATGAACAAGAAAAGCCATACTTAGAAGCGGAAGAATCTAAATTTAAAGAAAAAGCTTATTTTGAAGCAATACCTATTGGAGAAATAACTAATAATGGATTTGAATATGGTCTGGCTTCTTTTCCGATGATAAGTGAAGATGTTTATTTAACATCTATGGAAGATTTGGAAAAAATATTTCATTCAGATAGTGAAGCCTTAACAATAACTTTAGGTGAACTTTCAACTAACGATTATTTACCAAGTATCAATATTAATAAACTTTTAACTACGCATATGAGTATTTTGGGGAATACAGGTTCAGGTAAGTCAACAACTATTAGAAAGCTATTATCAGAGTTGGTAAAATTACAAGGTAGAGAAGTTGATATTAATCAAATGAATTTTTTGATTTTCGATATACATAATGAATATCAAATTTTTTCTGATGAATACGTGAATCAACTTTCGATTAACGAAATAGCTATTCCTACCGAGACACTTACAACAGAAGATTGGATTAACCTTGTTCAGCCTTCTTCAGCAGCTCAACTTCCAATATTAATGAATGGCTTACGCATGGCTAGTTTATTGAAAGATGGTTCTGAACATAGTTTATGGATTAGAGCATACAGTGCCCTAGAACTCTATAATAACCAGCAGACTGATGCAGTTACTAAAAGAGCAAAAATTGTAGGGTTATTAGAAAAATTACAGTCTCCTGAAGTTGCCGCAACAATTACTTCGTATAATGCACAATATGGAAATTTTACAAATGGCGGAGAAATTAGATTCAAACAAGAAATTAAAGAATATATAGTTCAAAGCTTTGGTTATGAATATGAACAATGCCAAGAGCAATTAATAAAATTATTGTCAGAGGAGACAATCGAGGTTCAATCAATCAAAGATTTATGGTTAGGAATTGAATTAGTAATCTTATTGGAGGAAGCAAAAGGGAATGCTCAAATTAGATCTTATTGCTCTACTTTGATAACTCGTATTGAAAATATTATTCATACTTATTCTAAAACTTTATTTGATTTATCCCCTCCAAAGAAGGCTAAGTTTGAAGAAATGATGAAGTTTGAAAAAGGATTTACAGTAATAGATTGCTCTACTATGGAGGATTCAGATTTATTATTTTTTAGTGGGTATTTACTTAAAGAAGTTTTTAATAGGCAAAAATCAATAAGAAATAAAAGGTCATATGTTGATAGTGCCTTTCACTTTATTTTAGATGAAGCTCATAGATATCTGTCTGAAGCTAACACTGAGGATTCTTTGAAATCACTGAAAATTTTCGAAAGAATATCAAAAGAAGGAAGAAAGTTCGGCTTATTCTTAATTGTAGCGAGTCAACGTCCAGGTGAGCTATCGAAAACCGTATTGTCACAATGTAATAACTTTATACTTCATAGGATTCGAAATAATATCGATTTAGAACAAATGAGAAAAAGTATCCCATATTTAAACGATATGCAGTTATTTAGATTATCCTATTTAAGAACTGGAACAGTCTTAGCGGTAGGAGAAGCATTTTCAGTTCCGATGGAGCTAAATATACGAGGGAAAGAATATGGATTCTATTCTGAGACTGTAAATTTAAATAAGTTATGGATTAGTGGTTAATTATATTGTTTTGAAACCTTTTTATATAAGGTTGATTAAATTATTAAGTGTGATAACGTAAAATAAATTCAATATTTTTGAGAGGGTGTTTTTTTATGGATTTTAAGGAAATGATTTATCATATTTTAAATGGTGAAGCTGTTCTATTTTTAGGAGCAGGATTTTCTAGAGAGGCTACTAATATTATAGATACTGAGATGTCAGATGCTCAAAAATTCAGTGATAAATTAGCTGAAGATATGGGTCTTGATGAAAAAGATTCATTAGATATTATTTCTGATATTTATCTACAACAGGTAGGTGATGATGAGGATGAGTTAATTCATCGTAAGCAAGAATTAGTTAGAGTTATTCAAAATTTGTTTTATACAAAAAAAATAACTGAAGTTCAAAAGGAAATCTCGTTATTACCTTGGAAAAGAATTTACACTACTAATTATGATGACATAGTTGAGTATGCACATAATTTTAATATAAGAACATATCATTTGAATTCTCCTATGAAAGAGATATTAAAAGATAAATCTATAGTTCACCTTAATGGATATGCTAGAACTGTAAATACAGATAAAATTGATAACCAATTTAAATTAACTACTCGTAGTTATTTATTAACTGATTTTCAGAAAAGTCCTTCTAAACAAGCTTTCGATCATGATATAAAGACAGCAAAAGTAATAATAATAATAGGAGCCTCATTTAGGTATGATTTAGATATTCAAAGATTACTTTACAAATTCCCTAATATTAAACAAAAAGTATTTTTTATTGAAAGGGAAGATAAAGTATTCACCCAGGTCGAAAAAAATAAAAAGAATTTAATTGGAGATATAATTCAAATTGGAATGGAAGGGCTAGTACAAAAGGTTGAAGAAGAAAAGAAAGACTTTATAAAGTCAACTGAAAATGAAAAATTTTTAAGCTTTATTAAACTTTCTACAAAGTTCAATACTGAGTTTGAAGAATTGAATGAAGAAAATATTTGGGATTTGTTGATAAATGGTAATTTAGATGAAAGATTACTTTATCTTCATAAAAACGAGGGGAAATATTTAGTAAATCGAAAATGGATTCAAAATATTATAATGGACTTTGAATCTAAAGATATGAAAATCGGTATCATTCATTCTTATTTAGGGAATGGTAAATCAATACTATCTAAGCAGATAGCTTATGAATTAGTTGATAAAAAGCAAGTATTTGAATTTATAGGTTATGATTATGATTGGGAATTAGAGTTAGAAAAAATAGCTAATATGCAGAAGGAAGTTATCATACTTGTTGATGATTACCAAAACAATCTAGACTTTATTTTTAAAGCTATTAATCTTACAGGTAGTAACGTTAAATTATTACTAAATTGTAGGACTTCTATTAATTTAAGTGTTTATCATAGAATAGAAGAAAGATTGTCAAGCTCTCTTAATATCAAGGAATATGATATCAATGTATTAGTAGAGGAAGAAATAATTAATTTTGCTAAATACTTAAAAGATAGAAATTTTAGAAATGTTTTTGGCAAAAATGACGAAGAAATAATCAGATTTATTAAAGTAGATTGTAGATCTAATTTGGTAAATATTTTAATTGATCTTATAAATTCCCAAGAGATTAAAGAAAGAGTCAATGGTATCATAAATCCAATTTTGAAAAATGATGCTCAAAAAGAATTGTTATTAGCAATTATTATAAATAATACTTGTCAACTAGGATTAAAATTCGATGAATTAGTTACGATTTTAGAGTCTGATTTGAATTTTACAGCTTTAATAAGAGATAAAAACCTTCAAGAAATAGTGAATTTTCATGATAATAAAATTTTAATCAAATCTTCAATCTTAGCTAAATATATACTACATTCAAATGATTTTAATAGTGAATTAATGAAAATTATTGAAAAAATAGCAGTTAATGCATACTTGATTAATGAGTATAAGTGCAAAAATATACGTGAAAAATTAATATCTTTATCAAATATAAGGGAATTAATTTTTCAAAATAAAAGGGTAAGTACATTGCAAATAAATAAACAAATTCTGAGTTTATTTGAGGGCTTGAAAGATTACAAAGAGTTTAAAGGTAATATATTCTTTTGGCTACAATACGCTATGGCATGTATAGATTCAAAATCTTATTTGAGGGCAGAAGAGTATTTTAGTAATTCTTATAATCTAGCAACAAAAGCTAATGGTTTTAATACCTATCAAATTGATACTCAGTATGGAAGGTATAAATTAAGTAGATGTATTAATGAAGATAATCTTGAAAATTCAATTGAAAGTCTTAAAGAAGTGCAAGCATTATGGCTAGGAGCAATAAAAATGAAAAAAGAAAGATCAGATTATGTATTTAAGCAATTTCAACTATTGGAGGTATTTGTTAATAAATTTTCTCGAAAATGGAAAGATAGTGACATTACTTATGTAATCTCACTATTAAATTATTTAGAGAAAGTTGTTAATCAAACTAAAAGTAGAGATAAGCAAAGGACTTTACATCTAATTGGGAATTGTAAGAAAACTGTGTTCAAAGCTGCTGTGCAAGCTTAAATTTCAGCTGAAGTAGAGACTTATCTAATATTAGTTTAATCAAACGTAGTCAAAAACGTAGTCAAAAAAATCAATTGCCCCCACAACTATTGATATATCAGTACTTTGAGACGGTTGGTTCGACTCCCGCCGTCTCCATATTTAAATTTAGCAGTAGAAATGCTGTTAAATCAACGTTTAAACAAAGTTAGGGTGATTTGATAGGAGTTATACTCTTATTGAATTGCCCTTTTTTGTTACTAAAGGAAATTACATTATTTATATGAAATCTGTTTATAAACCTTCTGATTCCAATTTGAATTAGGGGGTTTTTTATTGTCTAAAAATAGGAAGCACGGCGTTATGCTATTGAAGAAATACAATCGAGAGTCATTAAGGGTAATAAAAGTTGGACGCCTATAAGCTTTGGAATGGAAGTTGTATTTAAACAAATGCAGTTAACGGTTAATAGACCGCGGACAATTCCTGTATTTCAACAATTGGATAAAGGATAACTTTTTAAGGTGAAAGCCTTCTACGAAACAAGACGACTAGAAACCTCGTCAAGCACTACGACGCTGAATGATCGTAGTTACTTATTGTCTATTACTCTTTTTTTGAGTTTTAGACAGTAGGTAACAATTCTGAGCCTATTTCCTGTTTGCGCAGCTATTCTGCAGAATGGGGTTTATTTGTCAACCTATAAATATTCGAAGAGTAAAAGATTTTTTAGCAATTGGATAATAAGAGATGTATGTGACTTAGTCTTAGACAAACTTACTTACTAAGTTAAAATTTAAATAAATGAGCCAAACGAAATAACTTAAAATTATAGCCCATTTCAGATTGTATAGGATTTCAAACAATATAATATAATATTACATTTATACTAAATATTTACAAATTCGTTATTATGATATAAAATGTAAGATGTAATAAAAATTAGGGGGTATAAAATTGAAAAAATTAATTAGTATTTTATCTATCTTTTCTATTTTTTCTTTACTTGTGTTATTAATCCCAACGCAAGCTGATGCTGCATCAACTGGTACGGGACCATACAGAAAGGCATTATCAAATTCAGGTTATTCGTGGATGTCTACAAATGTTTACATACCTGGTGGGAATGACGTACGTTATGGTAATACTACTGACACAGGTTATATTTATTTAGGTGGACATAATGGTTCGGTAGAAGTAGATGCGGGATTACAACATAGTCCAACACTAGATAATTGGGCCCCGTTTATTTCTGTGAATGGTACTCGCCCTTCAAGTGGTACGTCAACAACTCGTTTTAAAAGTGGACAAACTGTTTTTATGAAGTTTTATGTAACATCTGATAATACTGTGGAGCTTAGTGTAAGTGGAATTGCTACAGATGGGGTTAAGCGTACAGTTGTGTTAAATGCTACTGCAAAAGGATGGAAAAAAAGTGGAACAGGCAATTCATTAAAACGTGTAACGTCAATTGCACAAATTGGTGGAGATAATTTTGCTTCTAAATCTTATATGAAAAATGTGTATTGGTCAGACGCTACAATAGGAACAAGTTCTACTTCAAATGCAGTTTGGTCTGGAGTACATACGAATTCTTTCAATAGCTATCAAGCACCTTATGTATCAGTTCAATATGTAAATCAAAGTCAAGAAACTGTAAACATAAATTTAAACTAGAAAATTATTAATCATGCTAATGAGGCTGGTATTCCACTGCAGAAAAAGAAATCGCATAAAAAAGCGAAGTAAATAAAAAGAGCGCCTAGCTTTATGCGAAGGCACTGAAAAAGTCCATAAAATGAATTTTAGCCATGGCGGAAACGATTAATCGTTTCTGCCATGGCTTTTTCTCCGAGGCCGTTAATTTCACTACGAGGGAAAGATCAAGTTGGTCATAGCAATGCCACTGACAAAGTCCATATAGTATATAGAAGATAGCCCATTCTCGCTAAATTCGAGGATGAGCTATCTGTTTTTCTGTATAATAGATGTACTAATTCCAGGTAGTGTTTTCGACGAAATTTTGTTTCTATAGTGGTCGCAATGTATTGTTATCCGTTTGCATGTCCAATTAATTACTACTCTCTATTTTTGAGTTATCAGATGTCGAAGTTGTTGAACGCTTTAAATATTCCTGAGATATGGCGTCAGAAGAGCCCGCCAATTAATAAAATTTCACAACATCTTCAAAAGGTAAGAATGTTCTTTCTCCTGGTTGTTCGTTTGGCTCACCAAATGGCATTTGTGCTACTAGGCTCCATTCTGCTGGGATATCCCAAGTTTGTTTTACTTCATCATCAATAATTGGGTTATAGTGCTGCAATGATGCACCGATTCCTTCAGCAGTTAATGACATCCATGTTGCGTATTGCAACATTGCACTGCCTTGATGAGACCAAAATGGGAATTGTTCTTTATAAGATGGTGCATTTTCTTGCATTGTTTGTATTGTTTTTTGGTTTTCGAAGAATAGTACTGTTCCTACTCCATCGCGGAACCCTTGTAATCTTTCTGCAGTTGCCTCAAAATTCTCTGCTGGTACACGAGAGCGAAGTGTTTCTTTTACGATATCCCAAAACTTGTCATGTTCATTTTCCATTACTACAACGATACGTCCACTTTGCATATTAAATGATGTCGGAGCATATAAAGCTGTTTTTAATAGTTCACTGATTCTTTCTTTTGTAATGTTTTCATTTTTTTTCACCTTACGAATAGAACGACGGTTAATAATTGCTTCTTTTAAGTTTGTTGTAGTTACTGACATTTTAATTCCTCCAAATAAGTTTAATTTTAAAATAATATATAAACACATAGATTTTTCTGACAGAGCAAGCAGTTATTTAAAGTAAGGAAATACTTACAAAACTCAACTGTAGTTTAAATCTAGTATTAGCAATTCCCATTTATATCGCATTGCATGCCATCAAAGTCACTTGTTTGCTTTTTTTTTTAATTCCTTATCAATGACTTGAGCTAATCTTTCTTTGCTGGCTAATCCTTGAATCACTTCATCACCAATAATAAACGTTGGCACAGCCATAATTTGCGCTTCTTCATAAGCGTGAGTTAGAGCTTTTTGATGAACCTCGCGATATTTGCGTGATACTAAAGCGTCCTTAAAATCATCCATAGACAAACCAACTTCACCTGCTAAATTTGTTAATACTTCTACGTTCTCTATGTTTTGCTCCTCTTGGAAAAACGCAGTAAATACTCTATGGTGAAATTCATTTCCTTTTCCATGTTCTTTTGCGAAATGACATCCTTCAAATGCCAAGTTGGTATATGGGTGTGGAGAAACACGTGGTAAACGCATGTCAACTCCTAGTTTTTTTGCAGTAGGTAGGATAAAGGAATCCCATGAACTTAATTTATCAGGTTCTTTCCATGGATCGATTTTAGAATGTGGACTTGGACGTAATTCAAATGGCATCCATTCTACTTCTACGTCTTTTTCCTTTACAATCTCATCTAAAGGACCTTTACCTAAAAAACAAAATGGGCATATAAAATCCGAATAAGCTTTAATTTTTACAGTCATCGTATATTACCTTCCTTTTTTAGTAGTAATAGTACAATGTTGTAACAAACTAAGTTACAACATCTTTAAAAAAATATAGAAATCATAAATATTCTTACACTTTTACAGAGTATAATGTATTTTATTTTGTAGTGATGTTTCTATTTAAGATAAATAAAATATGAACAGCAATTGAAAATCGACTACTATTAAAAATTTAACCTCTCTGTTGTAACTATTATAGTTACAGCTTTAACAAATGTCAATTATTTATTTTTGTGTCTATATAGTTGTTAGTGATATAACTCTTATTGTAGGTTATAAAAAAGAATGATTCGATATGGAGAAAATAAAAAAGTATCCATTAGCGAGATTAAATAGAGCACAAATAGAGAAAGCTGTAGCCACAATTAAAACCAACGAACAAGGAAGGTTAGGTGGCTACCGATGGAATTAGAGAAAAAACTATATTGCTACAACTGCAAGGAAGAAACAGTGTATCAAAAAAGACGTAATAATAACACGTATATGGAAAGTCATTGCAGGGAATGTGGTTGTTTTGAATGGCAGAATAGAGCAGTAGAAAGTGAAGTAAAGAAATGGGCAGAGTATAATTTAGTAAAAGGAATACCGAACTTTGAAGAAGTACAGAGAATTATTTAATCGAATAGCTTAAATCCAGGACAGCATGTTTTTTATCTTTAAAATATATCTGCTAAATAAACATCCCACTTAAATTAATACTTTTAAGAAGGCTCAGAGTGTACAAAAGGCATCGAGAAGTCAATTCTCATTGCCTTTTGTCTTTTTTACATTCTTTTTTTAGGTTTAAACAATAGGATAATTCATTTAATTAACCGTACTTTTCAATAACCTTCCCACTATTAAGCTGCTCGCCATGTCTAAGTGACGAGCTTAATTATTTTCCTTATCTCAAAAATACTGTTTATAGTAGGCTGTCATAGTTACACATTCAGTTGATTGGAGCGGAGTGCGGCGACTCCAGCGGGAAAAGCGGGATAGTCGAGACCCTAGACTAAGCATAGCGAAGGAAGCGGCTCGGCCCCGCCCGCGGAAAGCGTCCGCACGCAGCGGAAATCAACGGCCTTATTCATACATATGTATTGTAAAAAGAAAAAGGCTGTAGACAAACTCTAAATTCTTCGAGTTTGTCTACAGTATGAGCCTTCCTAAATTAACTTTTAAGAGGGCTTAAAGTCCTTGGGTAATTGGAAGCGCTATTATAAAAATACTTATTGTCAATGGGTGAGAAAATACATACAATTAGACAGAACGGAGGTATTTCTACATGAAAAAAGCTTATTTAGCCAACAGTCTGTTCAGTTTAGGCAATCTATTTGTTAATGGACTTCAGAATGGTGAAATTGCTACTACGAAGCAAGAAGTAACCGAGGCTTTCAAAATGCATTACTCTCCATAATTTTAATGGTTATTTACCTTATTATTCTTTCAAAATTACTAGGTTACCATTAAAAAGGAGTTTATTTAGATTATGTGGTTTTTATTTGCAATATTAACATGGCTCTCATGGGGAGCAGCGAACTTATTTTATAAAAAGGGCTCAGATACAAATGACAAAAATAGTCATATTAAAATAACGATTATGGTTGGTCTTGTTATGGGGATTCACGCAACGATCTATATGTTCGTGAAAGGTTTAGAATTCCATCCACAAGATATGTTAACGTATTTGCCTGTTTCAACATTGTATATTGTTTCAATGGTTTTTGGTTATGTTGGGTTACGTTATTTAGAGTTATCCATTGCAGCACCAGTGCAAAATGCTTCAGGTGCGGTTACAACGATTTTACTATATATGTTCTTTCCACAAGAAGTTACTTGGATACATTTTGCAGGTATCATTGCTATTACAGCCGGCGTTATTTGGATTGCTGTTATTGAAAAACAACAGGACGATGCATTATTACGTTCTCAAAAAGTTAAAATTGAACGTAAATATCAATTTGGATTTTTCGCAATGTTATTCCCGATTTTATACGCATTAATAGATGGGGTTGGAACTTTCGCTGACGGTATCTACTTAGATGAGTTAACAATTATGACTGAAGATGCTGCTCTACTAGCATATGAATATACATTCTTTATAGTAGCAGTTGTATGCTTTATCTATCTTCGCTTCTATAAAAAAGTTAAATTCAATGTATTTAAAGAGCGTGATCGTACATACGCAGCAGTTTTAGAAACTATTGGTCAGTTCTTCTATGTGTACGCAATTTCAGCATATGCGTTTATTTCCGCGCCAATTATTTCATCATACTGTATTTTCTCAATTATACTATCGCGTATTTTCTTAAAAGAAAAACTAACAAAGAAACAATACTTCGTCATTGCAATTATTATGCTAGGTATTGTCATCCTTGGTCTTGCTGACGAATTATAATTGTAAAACGTCAATCGAAAAATCGATTGGCGTTTTTTTGTTTTGAACAATAATAAGAATAATTTTTTGTCCTAAAACCATAGTTATAAATCCTTTCTATTTTCGCTTACCAAAATTAATAACGAATGCACCGATGCATCGCCATGAATTTAAAATTACGAGTACATGTTCTGACGTGTCTTTGGGAACAATGATATCAAGGTAACCGTCTTTATACTAAGAATCATAATCGATAGTATTCCAGCTCTTTGTTATTTTCTCGATGGCATTATATTTTTTAGGCTAAACTGCAACGCCACCATCAAACATCTTTTTCATTAGATAAGCAATTTGTTTAGGCGAAAAGAGTACATAGAGTGTAAATAGTAATAGGATCGTTGTGAAAACGAAAATGCCTGTCCGATGTTTCTTCAATAGAGTGACCGGTTTTCCTTCTATCAATCTGCAATCTATTATGGCATAATTTGTCGTGGGCTTCGAATGCTGTTCTATTGAAAATAGGATTTATAAATTTTTTGAGGTGAAACATAAATGTATAAGAGAAAACGACTTTTACAAGGAATACTTGTAATTTCAGCATTAGAGATGCTGTATTATTATTTTATAGGGAAACAATATCTTTTCATAAATGGTCTTGGGGATATGCCTTTTTACATTATTGGCGGTAATGCATTATTATTTGTAGCTTACTTTATATTGGTTGAGAAAAGTAACATTAGAAAAAAGAATGCACTTATCATTATTGCCTATGCACTTTTAATCATAGCTCCGTTCTATTTCCAAAAGCATGTACCGAGTTTTAATGTAGATGATGCAACGCAAATTATTTCGCGAACTGAGGGCGGGAAAGTTGTGAAAGACCGCAAATTTAGCGGGACGATTGTCGACTATTCTGGACTAGAAGTATATATTATTACGCTTGAAAAGGATAAAGAAGTTTCGCGTTATGCATTTGATCCATATACTGAAAAATATTATGCATTTGCGAATTAGAAATGAGGTTTGACAGTGGCAGAACATAGTTTTCATTTGACTGCAAATTGGCCAGGTGGTCGTAATGATGTCGGCACAATCGCATCAGGTCAATTACAAACAAAAGTATCTATTCCCCATGAAATGGACGGGCCAGGAATTGGCACTAATCCTGATGAGATGCTGTTAGGCGCTGCTGCGACTTGTTATATTATTACATTAGCTGCAATGCTTGAACGATCAAGTATTAATGTAGAGAGCCTATCGATGCAATCTGAAGGAATCGTTGATGTAACGAATGGCGTCTTTACGTATAAGAAGATTATTCACAAACCAGAAATCACCTTATCAAGCGGCACAACGGTACGAGATGCTAGTTTAACGCAAAAGCTTGCAGAAAAAGCAGAAAAAACATGTATGATCAGTAAGGCAATACAAGGGAATGTTGCACTTGAATTGCAAGTGCATTTAAAAATAGAAGAGTAAGATGAGCTGCTAAGTATTCGTTAAAAATCGATTACTTAGCAGTTTTTTTATGAATTGAGAACATATCAGCTTAATTTACTTTTGTTTAGGCAAATCCCATGAGGTCTTTCACATGATGAGTATTTTCTTTTGTCGTTAGCATTTCAAGCAATAGGAACGCGACATCAAAAGCAGTACCTGGGTTTGATGATGTTATGATATGGCCATCTTGAACAATTCTCTCATTTTGTACATTTACGCCAAAATTCTTTAACTGTTCTTTTCTTATACTTGTTGGGTGATCGTAAGTTGTAGCTTTTCTATTTGTTAAAATGCCACTTTTACCAAGTGCTAACGATGCTACACAAATACTAGCGATAGGCTTTTGTCTTGCATCAAAATGACGGATTATGTTAGAAAATGATTCACTAAATGCATCGTTATAAAAGCCTGCCTCTTCAAATCCTCCTGGAATAGCTAATGCGTCAAATTCGTCTAATTGAATGTCATGAATCGTTTTTTCAGGGACGACATTGAAATTCCATGTGCAAGTTAATTTATCTCGAAGACCGACTGTCACAACCTCAGTCGAGCCGTCGCCTTCCCATTTGTTCCAACCAAGCACATCTGTAAATACGCTAGCCTCTACTGCTTCAAAGCCATCTGCTAATAACAATAATATTTTTTTCATTTCTTAAATCCCTCCAATACCTTTATTTTAATTGACCAAATAAGTGGATTACATGAGTTGAAAAAGGATATATCTTTAAATGGATTTATATTATAAGGATTTTGAGTTATTCTATTTAATAAAAAAAGGTGAGTGGAAAAATGGATCAAATAGATAAAAAGATAGTAAGGGAATTACAGTTAAATGCCAAAATTTCTATGAAAGAATTAGCAGAAATCGTTCATTTATCGGCTCCGGCAGTTATAGAGAGAGTTCGAAAGTTGGAAGAACAGCAAATAATTGAGGGTTATCATGCGAGTGTTGCATTGAAAAAAATAAATCGTCCAATGCGTGCAATTATTTTGTTCGAGTCAAAGGACTGTAAAGCATTAGCGAATTTTTGTCATAATCATCCTGATGTACTTGAGTGTTACAGAGTGGCGGGCGAGATTAGTTATATTGTCAAAATAGCAACGCATTCTGTAGAGAGTTTAGAGCAATTTATTGATGACTCCATGCAATATGGTACACCTTCAACAAATATTGTATTATCATCGCATGAAAAGAAGGTAATAGAACCATTTATAGTGGAAGAGAAATAATTAAAGGAGTGTCATCGTAAGTAAATTTTTCTTGAAGTTTTAAGCGTTCGGTAAAAAAGGTACTATTTAGTCTCTATCATAATCCTGTATAAAAAATAAAGAAACTAGATAAAAGTTTATTGTTATTCAGCAACTTTATCCTGCTAAAATACTACATTGATAGCACATGAGAAATTTTTACTTTTTTACAAAAAGTACTTAATTTCAGTCTGATTTTATGTAGAATGAATGTAGTATATTAGGGAAATTTCTTATTCAGTTCGTCTTCTTGGTTGTTCATAAAAGGCGAAAAGTTTACTGGAATTTTCACGATGATAAAGAGGAAGTGACTGTTGAATGATTATATTAGACGGAAAGAACTTATCATTGGCGGATTTAAATGTCATTCTAAATGAGAACGTCAAAGTTGAATTAGATAATGATGCGATAGAACTTGTTAAGAAAAGCCGATTAGCTGTTGAGAAAATTGTACGTGAAGATCAAACTGTCTATGGTATCAATACAGGTTTCGGTAAGTTTAGTGATGTGAAAATTGCAGAAGAAGATACACGACATCTTCAACTCCATTTAATCCGTTCACATGCTTGTGGTATAGGTGCGCCTTTTGCTGAAGTCGTTTCTCGAGCAATGGTCGTTCTTCGTTTGAATGCATTGTTAAAAGGTTTTTCAGGTATTCGAATAGAAGTTCTAGAACGTCTTGCGTATATGGTAAATAACCGAATTCATCCCGTCATTCCACAGCAAGGGTCGCTTGGTGCATCGGGTGATTTGGCGCCATTATCACATTTAGCTTTAGTACTAATTGGTGAAGGTTATGTTTGGCAAAAGAATGAGCAAGTACCAGCGGCTGATGTTTGGCAAACTCATAATTTGGAACCGATTACATTAGAGGCAAAAGAGGGATTAGCATTAATAAATGGTACCCAAGCAATGACAGCTCAAGGCGTTGTCAATTATTTAGCAGCAAGTAAATTGGCTTATGACAGCGAATGGATTGCAGCAATGACGATGGAGTCTTTATTTGGAATTGTCGATGCCTTCCATCCAGCGGTTCATGAGGCGCGTGGCTATCAGGAACAAATGGACGTTGCAGAACGTATGCGTAATTGGTTAGCTGGTAGTCAATTAGCGACTAAACAAGGGGAGAAGCGAGTGCAAGATGCTTATTCTCTACGTTGCATTCCGCAAATTCACGGGGCTAGCTGGCAAGTACTCAACTATGTGAAAGAGAAGCTTGAAATTGAAATAAATGCTGCTACGGATAATCCGCTTATTTTCGATGATGGTGATACAATTATTTCAGGTGGGAATTTTCACGGTCAACCCATCGCGTTTGCAATGGATTTCTTGAAAATAGGTATGGCCGAATTAGCAAACGTTTCTGAACGTCGAATTGAACGTCTCGTAAATCCTCAGTTAAGCGAAGGGTTACCGGCATTTTTAAGCCCACAACCAGGTTTGCAATCTGGAGCAATGATTTTACAATATGCAGCAGCAAGTCTTGTATCTGAAAATAAAACATTGGCGCATCCAGCATCCGTAGATTCTATTCCATCTTCAGCCAATCAAGAAGATCATGTCAGTATGGGAACAATAGGTTCAAGACATGCTTATCAAATAATTGAAAATGCTAGAAGAGTGTTAGCAATAGAAGCTATTTGTGCAGCACAAGCAGTTGAATATAGAGGCGTAGAGAAAATGTCTAAAGCGCTTTATACTAAATGGCAAGAAGTGCGCGCAGTTGTTCCTACAATTAATGAGGATCGAATTTTTAGCGAAGATGTAGAAAAGCTCTCTGATTGGTTATCACCAATCAATCATTAAACAAACATAAAAACGCGTCTATTTAGTAGCTATTAGTTGCTAATAATAGACGCGTTTTTATATGAATTAGATGACACCATTAGGGCGATCTAAAGTGACTAAATGGGCATCTTCGTTTTCATGACCCTGTATTAAAT
Organism: Viridibacillus arenosi; assembly: GCF_001955655.1. GTDB lineage: Bacteria > Bacillota > Bacilli > Bacillales_A > Planococcaceae > Viridibacillus > Viridibacillus arenosi. Next base: position 168,472 of record NZ_MSPW01000006.1, read on the forward strand.
CTATTAAAATATTGGATCCAAGCATGCTATAAACTGTACCGTTCCCTCCATATCCTAGTAAATAGAAATGGTTGGGCTGATTAGAATGCTCACCGATAAATGGTAAATTATCGATTGATTCACCGAAAGTAGCACCATACATATATTCAGCCTCTATTAGTTCGTGGGGGAATAGCTTTTGTAGCTCGTCCACTAACTTATCTGCGTGCTGATGGACAATGTTATCTGTTGAAGGTGCTTCAGGAGAATCCTCATCTAATCCACCTGCGATAATTCGATTATCAACAGTAGTACGAAGGTAAAGATAAGGGCGTTTTGTTTCCCAGATGAGTGCGCGCTTATACCAATTGTTTAATGATTTCATTGGTTTTGTCACGATAGCATAAGAACGATTTATCTCAGCACCTTGTCGCTTCCCGAATGGTAATGGTTCATAACCAGTCGTATAAATAACCTTTTTCGCACATAGTTCCTCTTTCGATGTATGAACAGTAATGATCCCTGTCTCTTCATCTTGGGGAGTATCTAGAACTTCAATTCCTTCCAGTAAATGTACTCCTTCTTCTTGCAGTTTTTCCAATAACCCTAGAACAAATTTATAAGGATTTATCTCTGCATCATTTTGAGTAACTATCGCACCTGGTTTTTGAAAGGGCATATGATTTATTATTTCTTTAGCTGTCCAAAATTCACAAGGAAAGCCATTAGAAGATAACGCTTCATATTCCTTTTGTAGTCTTGATACATCTTCCTGCGAACTTGCATAGTAAATACTCGGTCTACGTATAAAGTCCGCACGATCCTGTAAAGTAATGGCGATTTCTTCAAGTTGTTCGATTGCTTGATAGCAAAGTTTATAAAAACGAATGGCATTTGCTTCACCAATTTGTTGTGCAAGCTCATGCAACATAATATCATTTGAAAATTGTAGCAAACCTGTATTTGCAGCAGTACTACCTGTACCAAACGGTCTTTTATCAATTATCGCTACTTTTAAACCTTCTTTAGCGAGTGTATATGCAGTTAATGTACCTGACATCCCACCACCAACAATAATAGCATCATAGCAATCTGACTTTTCTACCGGTAGCACTTTAAAACGTTTAGTAACTGTTGTTGGCCAATATAAAGAACCTTCATGTATATGCACTTTTTAATACCCCCTTACAAAGCTATTCATATTTACCCATAGAACGCACAACATAATCATTCTATCTAGATATTTGTTATAATGAATGCTTGATAGATATTAAATTGAATAGATTGAGAGGATATATATAATGAATGAGCAACCACATATTTTAGTAGTAGATGGAATGGCACTGTTATTCCGTTCGTTTTTTGCAACAGCCCCGATGAACCAATTTTTTAGAAAAGAAGACGGTACACCGACAAATGGAGTACAAGGTTTTGCACGTCATGTTTTGACTGCACAATCGATGATGAAACCGACTCATTTGGCAGTATGTTGGGATATGGGAGTACACACTTTCCGAAATGAGCTATTTGATGGCTATAAAGCAAATCGTCCGAGTCCACCAGATGAATTGAAGCCACAGTTTGATATGGCGAAGGAAGTATCCGAAATGATTGGCTGGAAAAATTTTGGTGAAGTAGGAATGGAAGCAGACGATACAATTGGTTCAATCGTTGAAAAATGGAAGAATGATGCGAAGATAACAGTTGTCAGTGGCGATAAGGATTTATTACAGTTATTAAATCCTTCAACTACTATTGCCTTAACGAAAAAAGGTTATACAGAATACAATGTCTATGATGTTCAACGTTTTGAGGAAGAATATGCAATTGCACCTGCATTATTTGCTGATGTTAAAGCATTTATGGGCGATTCAAGTGACGGTTATCCTGGGGTTAAAGGTATTGGTCCTAAAACTGCTTTGAGCCTCATCCAAAAATATGGAACAGTGGATGGTGTTTTAGCTGCGATTGATGAGCTTAAACCAGCACAACGTTCGAAAATCACAGAGTATGAAGAAATGTTAAGGTTGTCACATCAACTAGCAAAAATTCATACAGAAGTACCTATTCATGCAACAATTGATGATTTATCATTGCCGTTACTAACGCAAGAGAAGCTTGATCAATTAACGATGGACGGTTATTCACTGATTTCACGCCATGCAAAATCATTATTCCCGAACGGTTAAAGGCGTCATTTTTACAAAGTTAAGTACTTTTTGATTGGCTTTATAAGAGACTTCGCTTATTTGACTATCACGATTTTGTCCACCATTATCATGGATAATGAGAATGACATCGTTCTCAACCTCTTCATAACCAATGAGCGGTACCCAGTGATAGGCGTATTTGGGCTTTAAGTAAAAATGAAAAGAAAAATATTTATCAAACTTCATTGCAACCGGTCTTCCCGCGCGCAATTCAAACAAAGCATCATGAAAGCTACAGCTTTGAATAGACCAATCTGGCCCAACTATTTTCCGCATATTATGAATGAAGCGGTATTTAAAAAGGCCAATTGGTGTTGTTCCTAGCTGTTTATAAAGCTGATTGATGCTTTTTGTTTTTTCATGAGGTAACAGATAATCTAACATGATAGCAGCGGTTGTTGGTCCACATGCAGAATTTCGGAATTTTTTAAGCACATTATCGGCATGTTGGGATTGCCCATTTACAGGTAATTGAATGCGCATATAATTCGCCTCCATAAAAAGAATGTATGAATCTATACGAGATAGGATTCCGCTTGTAGATACCCATAAGAAAAATACAAACCTATCTCTAGTTACAATATATGAAGCGTTAGTTTAATCATTAATATAACAATCATGGATATGGGTATGTAATTGTTAGAACTTTTCATGAATAGAATACATAGTATATTACAAAATGTATAAGAAAAAACGGATAGACACTAACTTGCTTTCCATTTTTGAACTTGCCAAGTACAATTGGCGAGTTTCTTTAAATTCACAACAGCAAAAGTAAGCATCTTCTGCATGGACACTTTTTAAGACCTCTTAAGGTTGGCCACCGCAACCTCAATTTTCTCCATAAGATGTTCTTGGGTACTAGTTGATACAAAGCAATCATTTCAATTTGATTTCTTTCGAGATTTTTTTATTTCCCATCAACTCAAAAGATTTATGTATATTACATGTGTAGTTGATTGGAGCGGAGGTGGCGACTCCTGGGGGAAAAGCGGGGCGACGAAGCGACATGGCGCCCGCCCGCGGAAAGCGTCCACCGTAGCGGAAATCAACAGTCCTATCTATTTATTTTTTAAAACAAAAAGACTGTAGACAAACTCGAAATTCTTCGAGTTGTCTACAGTCTATCTGTTAAAAAATGTTACGCATTTGCCTTTTGTGCTTCTAAGAATTCAGTTACTTGAGCTGGTGATTTAGCATTTGCACTGTGAAGGTGCGCTAACTTTTCGCCTTCTTTGAAGATCAGTAAGCTAGGAATACCCATAACATCATACTTTTCAGCAAGTTCTGGAAGCTCATCGCGGTTCAATTCATACCAATCATATTGATTGTATTCTTCGATAATAGGGTCGATGAACATGTCCATGCGTGTGCAATCAGGGCACCAGCCAGCGTGGAATTTTACGATAACAGGTTTTGCTGTCGAAGTAGTTTCAGTAAATTGTTCAATAGTTGTAATTGGTTTCATAAGTAAATCCCTCCTATAAAAATAGTGTACACGTTTTTTGGTGACGCTGAAAGCAACTTGTTTTAAAAAAGGTGATGATAGTATTTTTAAGGGATTAAAACAAAATTTAATCCATATATTTGTAAAATATGTGAATTTGATTATTGCGAAAAAACAGAAAATAGTCTAAACTAAGAAGCAGATAAGGAAGTTTTATTTTTTTTATTCTTAAAATGAATGAGCATTCATTCAAAAAGGGGAAAAGGGAGGATTTGCTCATGGCTTATCAAATAAAAAAAGCAGCTGTATTAGGTTCGGGGGTAATGGGTTCGGGGATCGCAGCCCATTTAGCAAACATTGGTATTCCAACAATTTTGCTTGATATCGTACCAATGGAATTGACTAAAGAGGAAGAAGCAAAGGGGCTTACTTTAGATAGTTCGGTCGTACGTAATCGATTCGCAGATACGGCATTACAAAAGCTTTTGAAACAAAAACCAGCACCATTAACTGCAAAGAAAAACTTAGCGTTATTATCAGTTGGGAACTTCGAGGATGATCTTGAAAAACTAAAAGAAGTGGACTGGATTATAGAAGTTGTCGTTGAAAACTTAGCTATTAAAAAGAGTTTATATGAAAAAATTGATATAGTTCGTCAACCTGGCACAATTATTAGTTCAAATACATCTGGCATTAGTATTGATGCAATGGCTGAAGGTCTTTCAGAAGACTTCCAAAAGCATTTCCTAGGCACTCATTTCTTCAATCCACCACGCTATTTGAAACTGCTTGAAGTAATTCCGGCAAAGAATACTTGTCCTGATGTAGTGGCATTTATGAAGGAATTTGGAGAAGACAAACTAGGAAAAGGTGTCGTTCTAGCAAAAGACACACCAAACTTCATCGCTAATCGGATTGGTACATATGGCTTGCTTGTTACTTTACGTGAAATGCAAGAACGTGGTTATTCGGTTGGTGAAGTAGATTCTGTTACAGGACCTTTAATTGGCCGTCCAAAATCAGCAACTCTTCGCACATTAGATGTTGTCGGCTTAGATACTTTCGTTCACGTCGCAAAAAACGTTTATGATCAAACAACGGGTGAGGAGCAACGAGTATTCGAAGTACCAGCTTATATTCAGAAGATGGTTGATAATGGCTGGTTTGGAGCCAAGTCAGGTCAAGGGTTCTTCATTAAAAAGGGAAAAGAGATATTAGAGTTAAATACAGATACATTTGAATATGAACCAGTAAAAAAACTCCGCACTCCTTCAACTGAAATGGCAAAGCAACAAAAAGGATTAGCAGCGAAAGTGAAGTTGTTAACATATGCTGATGACCGTACAGGAGAATTATTGTGGAATGTGCTAGCACCAACTTTACTTTACTCAGCACAATTACATGGTGAAATTGCCGATGATATTGTCGCAATCGATAACGCCATGAAATGGGGCTTCGGCTGGGCACAAGGACCATTTGAAATTTGGGATGCAATAGGTGTTAAGAAATCAGTTGAGAAGATGACTGCTGAAGGTAAAGAAATTCCTAGTTTCGTAGAAGGATTACTAGCTAAAGGCTATGAAACTTTTTATAAAGAACTAGAGGATGGATTAGCATACTTCGATGGTGAAGATTACAAGTTAGTACCAGTTAATGAAAAAGCAATTGATTTAAAGCGCTATAAGAAAAAACATGGTGTTATTAAATCAAACTCAGGAGCAAGCTTAATCGATATGGGGGATGGCATTGCATTACTGGAATTCCATTCACAAGCAAATGCTATCGGTTTAGATGTTATACAAATGATTAATTTTGCCATTGATGAGGTAGAAGCAAATTACAAAGGGCTTGTTATTGGTAACCAAGGGAAGAACTTCTGCGTTGGTGCCAACTTAGGAATGATTCTTATGGAAGCCCAAGATGACAACATTTTTGAGTTAGACTTCACGATACGTGGTTTCCAAAATGCGATGACGAAAATTAAGTACAGTTCAAAACCAGTAGTAGCAGCACCATTTGCGATGACGCTTGGTGGCGGTTCTGAAGTTTGTTTACCAGCAGCTCATATTCAAGCAACAATGGAAACGTATATGGGCCTAGTGGAAGTAGGCGTAGGTCTAATTCCTGGCGGTGGTGGTAATAAAGAATTGTACTTAAAGCATTTAAAAGGATTACCAAATGGAGTACAAGTCGATTATCAAAATATCGCAAACAAAGTATTTGAATCTATCGCAATGGCCAAAGTTTCAACATCTGCTGAGGAAGCGAGAGAAAATAATTTCTTAAACTTTGCAGATGGTATTAGTGTTAACTCTGATCACCAACTATATGACGCCAAACAAGCAGCATTGGCATTATATGAAGGTGGTTATACAGCGCCAATTAGAACTAAGGTGCCGGTTGTAGGTGAAACTGGTTATGCAACATTATTGTTAGGAGCACAAGGAATGTATCAATCAGGCTTCATTAGTGAGCATGATTTGAAAATAGCGAAAAAGCTTGCCTATGTTTTGGCGGGTGGCAAAGTTCCATACGGCACATTAGTGGATGAACAGTACTTACTAGATTTAGAGCGTGAAGCGTTCTTAAGCCTTGTAGCAGAGCCAAAATCACAAGCTAGAATGCAACATATGTTAGTGAAAGGTAAACCACTTCGCAACTAGTTTTAGAGAAGTGATTAAGGGGGAATCTACTATGCGTGAAGCTGTTATTGTAGCAGGTGCAAGAACACCTATTGGAAAAGCAAAAAAAGGATCTTTAGCAACTATTCGTCCTGATGATCTTGGAGCATTAGTTGTGAAAGAGACATTACAAAGAGCGGGTTATGAAGGGGACATAGATGATTTAATTCTTGGCTGCGCTATGCCAGAAGCAGAACAAGGGATGAATATTGCGCGTAATATAGGAGCACTTGCTGGGCTACCTGATACAACACCAGCTGTAACAGTTAATCGATTCTGTTCATCAGGTTTACAATCAATCGCTTATGCTGCAGAACGTATTATGCTTGGACATTCAAAGGCTATTATTGCAGGCGGTATTGAATCTATGAGTCTAGTACCAATGATGGGCAATGTGATTAGACCTAATGCGACTTTAGCGGAAACTGCCCCTCAATATTATATGAGTATGGGGCATACAGCGGAAGAAGTGGCTAAGAAATATGATGTTAGTCGTGAGGATCAAGATGCCTTTGCTGTTCGTTCACATGAATTAGCGGCAAAAGCAATTCAAGAAGGTAAATTCGTCGATGAAATCGTTCCAGTGGAAGTCGTGCAACGATACGTGGATGCGGGGAATAATTTGCAAGAGAGAAAATTCACTTTTGATATGGATGAGGGTGTACGTGTTGGTACATCTCAAGAAACACTTGCGAAATTACGCCCAGCGTTTTCAGTAACTGGAAGTGTAACAGCAGGTAATGCTTCACAAACTTCAGATGGTGCAGCAGCAGTACTTGTTATGGACCGTGAAGAGGCAGAAGCACAAGGTTTAAAGCCAATGGCGAAATTTTTATCCTTTGCCGTAGGTGGAGTGCCTCCTGAAATTATGGGGATTGGCCCAACAGTTGCTGTACCGAAGGCGCTGAAAATTGCTGGCCTATCTATTGAAGATATTGACCTATGGGAAATTAACGAAGCTTTTGCTTCACAATCAATTCAAGTGGTGCGTGAACTGGGTATCGACCTTGAAAAAGTTAATGTTAATGGTGGTGCAATTGCATTAGGGCATCCGCTTGGTGCTACAGGTTCCATCCTAACACTGAAATTAATTCATGAGTTAAAACGTCAAGGTAAAAAGTACGGTGTAGTAACAATGTGTATCGGTGGCGGTATGGGAGCTGCTGGCGTATTTGAAATTCTATAAATAACACACAAAAGGGGAGCGATTATTATGACAGAGAAATTAGCGAATATCATTAGAGGCGGTAGCTTTTTAACTGAAGATGTAGAACTTGATCGTGTATTTACGCCAGAAGATTTCACTGAAGAGCATAAAATGATTGCGAAAACGACAGAGGACTATGTGCAAAATGAAGTATTACCAGTCGTTGAGAACTTAGAAAATCATGAGTTTGATCATTCTGTACGATTATTGAAAAAAGCTGGTGAACTTGGTCTTTTAGCTGCAGATGTTCCTGAAGAATATGAAGGTCTTGGCTTAGACAAAGTAACATCAGCATTAATCGCTGAGAAAATGTCAGTAGCTGGCGGATTCTCTATTACACACGGTGCACATGTTGGAATTGGTTCATTACCAATCGTATTATTTGGTAATGAAGAGCAAAAACAACAGTACTTACCTAAGCTTGCATCTGGAGAGCTAATTGCAGCTTATGCATTAACAGAGCCAGGTTCTGGGTCGGATGCATTAGGTGCTAAAACAGTAGCCAAATTAAATGCAGAAGGTACACATTATGTATTAAACGGTGAAAAACAATGGATTACAAACGCTGGTTTTGCTGATGTATTCGTCGTATATGCGAAAATTGATGGCGATAAATTCTCAGCATTCATAGTAGAACGCAATTATCCAGGTGTTTCTGTCGGTGCAGAAGAAAAGAAAATGGGGATTAAATCTTCTTCAACTCGCACACTGATATTAGAAGATGTAAAGGTGCCAGTTGAAAACCTACTTGGTGAAATAGGTCGCGGTCACATTATTGCATTTAACATTTTGAACATCGGTCGTTACAAATTAGGTGTTGGCTCAATTGGTGCATCAAAGCGTGCTCTTGAATTAGCGATTTCGTATACAAACCAACGTCAACAATTTAAAACACCTATTTCATCTTTCAATTTAACGAAAGAAAAATTATCAACAATGGCTTCAAAATTATACGCTACTGAAAGTTTAATCTACCGTACAGTAGGATACTTTGAAGATCGTATGGGCCAATTAAGTGAAGACGAACAAAAAGACGGCAAAGCGATTGCAGCATCAATTGCAGAATATGCTATTGAATGTTCTATCAATAAAGTTTTTGGTTCTGAAACACTTGATTATATCGCTGATGAAGCGGTGCAATTACATGGTGGATATGGTTTCATGCAAGAGTATGAAGTAGAGCGCATTTACCGTGACTCACGTATTAACCGAATTTTCGAAGGAACAAATGAAATTAACCGTTTCATCATACCGGGCACATTTATGAAAAAAGCAATGAAAGGTGAGTTACCTTTATTACAACAAGCGCAGAGCCTACAACAAGAGCTATTAATGCTAATGCCTGAAGAAATAGCTGATGAGCCATTAGCACAAGAAAAATATCTAGTAAAAAATGCGAAGAAAATCGCTCTATTAGCAGCTGGTCTTGCTGCACAAAAATACGGCCCGAAATTGGATGCTGAGCAAGAATTACTAGTGAACATTGCGAATATCGCTAACCAATTATTTGCAATGGAATCTACTGTGTTACGTACAGAAAAAGCTATTGCTCGTGATGGGTTAGATAAAGCAAGTCAAAAATTACTATACACTCAAATCTTCTGCCAAGAAGCATTTGAAGAAATCGAAAAAGAAGCAAAAGAAACAATTATTACAGCCGTAGACGGAGACAATGCTCGTATGATGTTATCTGCGCTTCGCAAACTTACTCGTAACAATCCTTATAATGTCATTGCAAAAAAACGTGAAGCATCAGTTAAATTGATTGCTGCTGAGAAATTTGTTGTCTAAAATAAGCTAGTTGAGAATCCGAACACAACTTTTGTGTTCGGATTTCTTGCTTGTAGACTATACTCCCACTACAATAGAATTAAATAGTTTGGAAAAAGGAGCATGTATATGTCTATTTTATTCATTCAATATCCAAAATGTACAACTTGTCGTAAAGCAAAAGCATGGTTAGACGAAAATGGGGTAAACTATACAGATAAGCACATCGTTGAAGAAACACCTTCTAAAGAGAAATTAAAACAATATTTAGATGCTAGTGGTTTACCATTAAAGAAATTTTTTAATACTTCAGGAATGAAGTATAGAGAGCTACAATTGAAAGATCGACTTGCTGATATGTCGGAAGATGAGCAATTAGAATTGCTTGCTTCTGATGGTATGTTAATCAAGCGTCCAATCGTTACAGACGGTAAAAAAGTGACGTTAGGATTTAAAGAATCAGACTTTGAACAGACATGGAAATAACACAGACATATGCTTGTTTTTACAATGGAAATATGTCAAACTTAAAGTGAATATAATTACATATTTGGAGGGGTATTCATGAGCACACCAAAAGACTTACGCTATTCTGAAGAACATGAATGGGTAAAAACTGAAGACGGAAAAGTACGTATCGGTATTACACATTTCGCACAATCTGAACTAGGCGATATCGTTTTTGTTGAACTTCCACAGGTTGGCGACGAATTAGTAGCAGACGAACCATTCGGCAGTGTTGAATCTGTAAAAACTGTATCAGAACTTTACGCACCGATTTCTGGTAAAGTTGTTGAAATTAACGAAGAGCTTGAAGAAAGCCCAGAGTTCGTTAACGAATCTCCATACGATAAAGCATGGATGGTTGTAGTTGAACCAGCTGATAACGCTCAAGTTGATGCATTATTAACTGCAGAACAATACGAAGCAATTATCGAAGAATAAGATCTGAAAACGCCGTGCATTTGCTCGGCGTTTTTTTAAACTTGGTAAACGGCAAAAAGTATTTGTTAGGAGGGTATATATGACTTTTAACAAGCTGATTATCGTGGAAGGGCGCCAAGATAAGTTGCGAATTGCGCCAATACTAGCAGAGAACATTCCGATAATATGTACGAATGGAACAGTTAGTGCAAGCCGATTAGAAGAAATCTTGGCACCATATGAGGACTGCGAATTGTATGCATTCTTTGATGCTGACTCATCGGGTGATAAGCTCCGTGCTCTTTTTAAAAGAGAGTTCCCAAATGCTCGTCATCTACACACCTCCTCTACTTATAAACAAGTAGAAGCTACTCCTAGAAGACATTTAGCTAGAATATTATTGGCGGCAAATTTTACAGTTCATAAAGAATATCTAATAGTATAGGAATGAAGAAGATGGAAGAATGGTCACGTGAACAATGGGAAGAAACTATGAAAAACTCCTCGCTTTCGGCTTTTTATTTGTATACACCATTATGTGGGACGTGTGCAGTTGCGTCGAAAATGATGGAAGTAGTAGAACATGTCGTTAGCGATATTCCTATTGGTAAAGCGAACTTGAATTATATACAAGATGTAGCGTTTGATTATGAAATAGAAAGTGTCCCATGCTTGATTATTTCGAAGAATGGGAAAATTCATGATAAAATCTATGCCTTTCAATCAGTACCTTTTTTGTTTGAAAAATTACGTCAAAACGATTGACGTTGAAGCAATAGCGTGATAAAGTAGCAAACATAACTAATTAAATATAGTCGTTACTCTTATTTAGAGAGGTGGAGGGAAGTGCCCAATGAAGCCCGGCAACCGTCATATTTATATGGCACGGTGCCAAATCACACAAAGTATTTACTTTGGAAGATGAGAGAACGGTTTTACGTATATAGCTTTGCGTTGAACCCTTCTGTTAATCTGCAGAAGGGTTTTTTTAGTTTCTAAGAGATGCCAGTAGAAAGTGCATACTTTTTAGTTTTAAAATAAAGGTGGTATGACAGTGATTCAGTTAGAAAATGTTATGAAAAAATATAAAACCGCTAACGGAGAGTTAACCGCTGTCAAAAATGTGAATTTATCTGTTGAAGACGGAGAAATATTCGGCATTATTGGATACAGCGGAGCAGGCAAGAGTACGCTCATTCGTTTATTAAATGGTTTGGAGCAACCGACGACCGGTAAAGTTGTTGTGAATGGTCAGGAAGTTTCGTCGATTAAAGGAAGTGCGTTACGTAATGCGCGTCAAAAAATCAGTATGATCTTCCAACATTTCAATTTACTTTGGTCACGTACTGTAGAAGAGAATATAGCATTTCCATTAGAAATTGCAGGTTTATCTAAGGCAGAACGTCAGAAAAAGGTATTAGATCTTATTGAATTAGTTGGTTTAAAAGGCAGAGAAAAGGCGTATCCTTCTCAATTATCAGGTGGTCAAAAGCAACGTGTAGGTATTGCTAGAGCACTGGCAAATAACCCAGAAGTACTGCTTTGTGATGAAGCTACTTCAGCACTTGATCCTGAAACAACGGATTCAATTTTAGATTTACTAGTCGATATCAATGAGAAATTAGGCTTAACTATTGTACTTATCACGCATGAGATGCATGTCATTCGTAAAATTTGTCATCGCGTGGCAGTAATGGAAGCTGGACAAGTTGTTGAAAATGGTGATGTTCTAGAAGTATTCCAATCACCACAAGCAGACGTTACAAAACGATTTGTTTCTCAAATTACAGATACGAATGAACGTAAAGAATCAATTGAACAAATTATTGAAAACTACCCATCAGGAACACTTGTAAAATTAATGTTTGTAGGCTCTTCAACTGGTCAGCCAGTTATTTCACATTTAAGCCGTGAACTTAATTTGGACGTGAATATTGTCCATGGTAATATTTCGCAAACGAAAAGCGGGCCATATGGCACGCTGATTATACAGTTAGATGGCAATAATGATAATGTACAAAAAGCAGTCACATATATGAATGAACATGGAGTAAAAACGGAGGTGATCGAAAATGCTTAATGATCTCTTCCCGAATGTACAATGGGACAGAATGTGGGAAGCAACGATAGAAACACTGTATATGACAGGTGTTGCTACAATTTTCACTTTTGTCATTGGTTTAGCTTTAGGTATTTTGCTGTTTTTGACGAGCCCTCAGCAATTATGGGCAAATAAATTAGTAAGTTGGTTAACAGGTTCGATCGTGAATATTTTCCGTTCGATTCCATTCATTATTTTAGTGATTCTATTAATACCATTTACGAAACTATTATTAGGCTCAATTCGAGGTCCCAATGCCGCATTACCAGCATTAATCATTGGAGCAGCACCGTTTTATGCGCGTATGGTTTTAATTGCGTTAAAAGAAATTGATAAAGGTGTCATCGAAGCGGCACGTTCAATGGGCGCAAAAACTTCTACGATTATCGGTAAAGTGTTAATCCCAGAGTCATTACCCGCATTAGTTTCGGGTATTACTGTAACAGCTATCGCACTTGTTGGATACACAGCAATGGCAGGTGTTATTGGGGCAGGTGGACTAGGGACATTAGCATTCTTAGATGGTTTCCAAAGAAGTCAAAGCGATGTAACTTTCGTTGCAACAATCCTTATTTTAGTAGTGGTATTTGTTATTCAATTCGTCGGAGATCTTATTACGACGAAGATTGATAAAAGATAATTTGGGCTTATACGGTATAACCGATCACATATAACTAAACAGTATAAAAGGAGCGTTAAGAACATGAAGAAATTTGTAGCAGGAATCCTTACGGGAGTATTAGCCATAAGCTTAGCAGCTTGTGGTAAATCAGAAGAGAAATTAGTAATCGGTGCAGCGAATACACCGCATGCTGAAATTTTAGAAAAAGCAGAGCCATTACTTGAAAAAGAAGGTATCAAGCTTGAAATCGAAAGGTATCAAGATTATGTTTTACCGAACAAAGATTTGGAAAACGGCGATTTAGATGCAAACTACTTCCAGCATATTCCTTACCTAGAACTTCAAAAAAAGAAAAATGGATATGATTTTGTTAATGTTGGTGGAGTGCACATCGAGCCAATCGGTATCTATTCTAAAAAATATAAAAAACTCGAAGATCTACCAGAAGGAGCAACAATTCTTCTAAGTAACTCAGTTTCAGACCATGGTCGTATGTTATCCCTACTTGAAGCAAAAGGACTTATCACGTTAAAAGAAGGCGTAGATAAAACTGCAGCTGAAATTAAGGATATTACTAAGAATCCAAAAAACTTTAAATTTGATGCAAACACTGCACCCGAAATGCTTGTACAAATGTATAAAAATGACGAAGGTGACGCAGTATTGATCAACTCTAACTTCGCTATTGATGCCGGTATAAGCCCAGGGAAAGACGCAATTGCATTAGAAGATAAAGAATCAGAGTACATTAATGTGATTGCTGTTCGTAAAGAAGATGAGAATAACGAAAAGATTAAAAAATTAGTTAAAGTGCTCCATTCAAAAGAAATGCAAGACTATATATTAAAAGAATGGAACGGGGATATTGTTCCTGTATCTGAATAAGAAAGAATTGAAACACCCAAGCTGAATAAGCTTGGGTGTTTTTATGTATTTATAAGTTAATAACAATATTTAGGTAATTATGCTACGTGAATATTGTAAACCTTGCAATTAGTTGATTTAACACAACCTAATTATAATAATTTGAAAATACTTAATATTCCGGATTATTGTTGTGCTATTCACTTTAATAAGTGGGTGTGATAGAGTGTGCATATACTTTTAGAAAAGACATATGTATTTATCAGGAGGACATTTTATGAAGATCAAGTTTGGTTTATTGCCACGAATTATCGTCGCGATTATTTTGGCAGCGTTACTAGGTACTATTATGCCGAAAGATGGCGTTCGTATATTTGCAACATTCAATGGTATATTCGGAAATTTCTTAAACTTCGTTGTACCGTTATTAATCGTCGCATTTATTGCACCGGGAATTGCACAATTAGGTAAAGGGTCTGGAAAACTGTTAGGGTTAGCTACTTTCTTTGCTTACTTTTCTACTTTAATAGCTGGATTCTTTGCATTCTTTGTTGCTTCAAATGTTTTACCGAATTTAATTTCAACTTCTGGTAGTGAGCAATTTTCTAACCCAGAGAAATTTTTAGCGAAATCATTTGTAGTAATCGATATGCCACCATTGATGGACGTTATGACGGCTCTATTATTAGCCTTCATCCTAGGGATTGGAATGGCATCTATCAATAGTGAATTTATGAAAAAATTCTTTGATGAGTTTAATTTAATTATTGATAAAGTAATTTCGAAAATTATTATTCCGTTATTACCTATTCATATTTTTGGTATTTTCTTAAATATGACTTTTGCTGGTCAAGTAGCAAAAATTCTATCAGTTTTTGCATTAGTATTTTTATTAATTATTTTAATGCATTTATGTATCTTGGTATTACAATATGTAGTAGCAGGCGCTATTAATAAGAAAAATCCGTTCTATCTTTTGAAAACAATGGCACCTGCATATTTTACAGCTCTTGGAACACAGTCATCAGCTGCGACGATTCCGATTACATTAAAGCAAGCACGTAAGACAGGTGCTTCTGATCGAGTAACAGGTTTCACTGTCCCACTATTTGCAACAATTCATTTATCAGGCAGTACAATTACTTTAACAACATGTTCAATTGCTGTAATGATGTTAAATAATCATGCGTATTCATTAACTGAAATGATACCTTTCATTTTCATGTTAGGTATTGTAATGGTTGCAGCACCTGGTGTACCGGGTGGCGCAGTAATGGCAGCGACAGGTATTCTTCAATCAATGTTAGGTTTTGATGAAACTATGGTGGCGTTAATGATAGCTCTATATCTCGCGCAAGATAGTTTTGGTACAGCTACAAACGTAACAGGTGACGGTGCACTTTCAATGATCGTTGATCGCTTCAGTAAAAAAGAACAAGCGTAGTTAGAAAATAACCATGCACTATAAAAAGGCCTTCCGAATATTTCGGAGGGCTTTTTATTATTTAAACTGAGTCAATAATGAGAAGAAGTTATTTACAAAGCTTAAGAAAACTTGTTCAGAAGGAGCTAAATCACGATTAGTAGGTGAAATAATACCGACCGTTCTTGTAAACTCCGGTGAAACTAGCGGTAACTTTACAGTGCGTCTAGGTGTGGAGTCATAAAAGGCACTTTCAGGTAACAAGCTTATGCCGATTCCAGCAGCTACTAAACCTTTTAAAGCATCCATATCTTCACCCTCTGAAGTGATTTTAGGTGTGAAGCCAACAGATTTACAAGCTTCAACAGCCACTTTATTGAGAATATAACCTTCGGGGAAAAGAACAAAATCCTCATTCCGTAAATCAGATAAATGAATGGATTCCTTTTGTGCTAAAGAATGAGTGGCTGGCAATAAGGCTGCAATATTTTCTGTAAATAAAATCGTCGTATTGATGGCATCGTCTTTTTGTGGAAGTGGACCAAGGAACGCTAGGTTTAGTTCTCTGTTCTTCACTGCATTTATTAAATATCGGTAAGAGCCTTGGCGCAAGTGGAATGATACATTAGGGTGCTCTTTTTTAAATGCTGAAATAACAGTAGGCAACAAAAAACTCGCTAAGCTCGTAGGAAAGCCGATTTTGATCGTTCCCTTTTCTGGGTCCAAGTATTCGTCGATTTGCTTTTTGGCAAAATCGATTGCTTGTAAGGCAGCAATGCTATGCTCGAGAAATGTTTTACCAATTGGCGTCAGTTTGACATTTCGTCCAACTCGCTCAAATAGCTTTGTACCTAGTTCTTCTTCTAAATTAGCTATTTGGCGACTTATCGCAGATTGAGCAACGTGTAAGTTTTCAGCAGCTTCAGAAATATGTTCAAGCTCCGCAACCGCAACAAAATAGCGTAATTGGCGTAATTCCATCGTATGTCATCTCCCATTCATCTAATTTATAGATTAATAATATATAAATTATATATTGTTTATATCAATTTGAAAAACTAAAATAAATTTAAGTCACTTTTTAAGTGAAGAGGGAGGGATTTACATGACATTTCATCAACTTCCAACAGCACAGGGATTATACTCCCCACAATTTGAGCATGATGCCTGTGGTATTGGTTTATATGCTCATTTAAAAGGTAAAGCCACACATGACATCGTAATGAAGGGGTTAGAAATGCTGTGCCGTTTGGATCATCGTGCAGGGCGAGGTAGTGACGGCAAAACGGGTGATGGGGCAGGATTAATGGTCCGAATTCCGGATGCATTTTTCAGAGCGATTTGTACTGAGTGGACTTTACCTGATCAAGGACGCTACGGTGTCGGGATGTTATTTTTCACTCAAGATAATACTGAACGACAAGATATAGAGAATAAGATGAATGCATTGATTGCTGAGGAAGGCCAAGAGTTATTAGGCTGGAGGACAGTACCAATCAACACAGATCCTTTAAGTGACACTGCTAAGGAAACAGCGCCAGTTGTACGCCAAGTGTTTATTAAAGCGGCTAATGTCAGTAATTCCCTCGCCTTCGAGCGTAAGTTGTATCTAGTTCGTAAGCAAACAGAGCACTGGGCAACAAAAAATGACAAAAAGTTTTATTGTGCAAGTTTTTCGAGCCAAACAATGGTTTTTAAAGGATTACTGACACCTCAAGAGGTGGATGAATTTTACATGGATTTGCAAGATGAGCGATTTGCATCGGCATTTTCATTAGTTCATTCACGTTACAGCACGAATACATTCCCAAGCTGGGAACGTGCACATCCGAATCGCTACATTATTCACAATGGTGAAATTAATACATTACGTGGCAATATTAACTGGATGAAAGCACGTGAACAACAATTTGTTTCAGAAGCATTTGGGGATGATTTAGAAAAGCTTTTACCGATTGTTGACCAAAGTGGTAGTGATTCATCAATGCTTGATAACGCTTTTGAGTTTTTCGTTTTAGCAGGGCGCACGCCGGCTCATACGGCAATGATGATGATACCGGAACCTTGGACTGAGAATCCGCATATTTCAGAAGAGAAAAAAGCGTTTTATGCGTACCATAGCTGTTTAATGGAACCTTGGGATGGGCCAACAGCGATTTGCTTTACTGATGGTAAACAAATTGGTGCGATTTTGGATCGTAATGGTTTACGACCAGCACGCTATTATGTCACAAAGGACGACTACATCATTTTCTCATCAGAAGTTGGTGTAGTGGATATAGAGGAAGAAAATATTGCTTACAAAGAACGTTTAAGCCCGGGGAAAATGTTGCTTGTTGATTTAGAACAAGGACGGATTATTTCAGATGAAGAATTAAAATCAGATATGGCAGGGGAAAAGCCATACGCACAATGGTTAGAAGAAAACCTTGTGACTGTGAAGACGAAAGAAGATCAACCTGAGGACATGATGGATTTACTATTCCGTCAAAAGGTCAATGGTTACACTTACGAAGATATTCACAAATATATCGTACCAATGGTAGCTGAGGGGAAAGACCCCCTTGGCTCAATGGGGAATGATACACCGCTAGCGGTATTATCAGATCGCCCACAATCATTATTTAATTATTTTAAACAGCTTTTTGCACAAGTGACAAATCCACCAATCGATTCGATTCGTGAGCATATTGTTACGTCTACAATGACGGTTTTAGGGGCAGAAGGTGACTTGCTACATCCAACAGAAAAAAATAGCCGTCGAATTTTTTTAGAAACGCCGGTCCTTACGAACAGTCAACTACAGCAATTAATAGTAAATGATGATGAAAATTTCAAAAGTGCATTATTGCACCTTGATTTTTCAGAAGAATTAGAAAATGAATTGGCTAGATTAACAAAAGATGCAGATGAAGCGATTGCAAAAGGTGCTCAACTACTCGTGTTATCAGACCGACTTTTACATGCTGAGACACCGACTATACCAGTACTACTAGCTGCTAGCTGTTTACATCAATATTTAGTGGAAACGGGAAATCGTACAAAGGTGAGTATTATTGTAGAGTCTGCTGAAGTACGTGAAGTGCATCACTTTGCAACTTTAATCGGCTACGGTGTAGATGCTATTAATCCGTATTTAGCATTTGCTTCAATTTATCAAGCGATTAAAGATGATCATCTGTCACAAACATATGATGAGGCTGTTGCCAAATATACAAAAGCTATTGCAGATGGTGTTGTTAAAGTTATGTCTAAGATGGGCATTTCAACTGTTCAGAGTTACCGTGGTGCTCAAGTCTTTGAAGCGGTAGGTATTAGTAAAGAAGTTATTGCTAAATATTTCACAGGAACAGCTTCACAATTAAGCGGCATTGATTTAGAAACAATCGGTAAAGAGGCACTTCGTAAGCATACTGAAGCAGTGAACTCTACTGAGCAAGTGTTGCAATCGGGCAGTGATTTCCAGTGGAGAAGCACGGGTGAGCATCATGCCTTTAATCCGAAAACGATCCATACATTGCAATGGGCAGCACGTAAAGGGGATATCGGTCTTTACAGACAATATGCTGAAATGGCAAATGAAGAGCGAATTGGTTTCTTGCGTAATTTATTTGCATTCAAAAAAGCACAACGACGTATTCCTATAGAAGAGGTAGAATCTGTTGCATCAATAGTAAAACGCTTTAAAACAGGTGCCATGTCATTTGGGTCATTAAGTCAGGAAGCGCATGAAACATTAGCTATTGCGATGAACAGATTGGGCGGTAGAAGTAACAGTGGAGAAGGGGGGGAACACCCTAGCCGTTATGAGATTGATGCTAATGGAGATAATCGTCGAAGTGCAATTAAACAAATTGCTTCAGGTCGTTTTGGTGTGAAAAGCCATTACTTAGTGAATGCAGATGAGTTGCAAATTAAAATGGCACAAGGGGCAAAGCCTGGTGAGGGTGGTCAGTTACCTGGCAACAAAGTATACCCATGGGTAGCTGATGTTCGTGGTTCAACTACAGGTGTTGGATTAATCTCGCCTCCACCACATCATGATATCTACTCTATTGAAGATATGGCTGAGTTGATTCATGATTTGAAAAACGCTAATCGTCATGCACGTATTAGTGTGAAACTTGTTTCAAAAGCTGGGGTTGGTACCATTGCCGCTGGTGTTGCGAAAGGTGCAGCTGACGTAATTGTTGTTAGTGGATATGACGGTGGTACAGGAGCTTCACCAAAAACGAGCATTAAGCATACCGGATTACCATGGGAGCTTGGTCTTGCGGAGGCGCATCAAACGCTGATGTTAAATGGACTACGTGATCGCGTCATTTTAGAAACGGATGGTAAATTGATGACAGGAAAAGACGTCGTGATGGCGGCTTTACTCGGAGCTGAAGAATATGGTTTTGCAACAGCCCCATTAATCGTTCTTGGTTGTGTAATGATGAGAGCGTGTCATTTAGATACATGCCCAGTTGGGGTAGCTACTCAAAATCCTGAGTTAAGAGCGAAATTCATGGGGAATGCGGATCACGTCGTAAATTTCATGCAATTTGTTGCTGAAGAAGTACGAGAACATATGTCTATGCTCGGTTTCCGTTCAATGGATGAGATGATTGGTCGCACAGATGTTTTAGAAATTAGTGACCGAGCTATGAATCATTGGAAAGCAAGCCAATTAGATCTTTCAGCTTTATTATATCAACCTAAAGGACCTCGTACTCAGCAAGTGATGCAAGATCATAAAATTGAAGAATCTCTTGATATGCGTGAAATTCTTGGCGCGGTTGAGAAAGCAATAATGGATGAAAGTCCTATTAAACTGCACTATCCGATTAAAAACACAGACCGAGTTGTTGGCACTATTATCGGGAGTGAAATATCCAAACGTTATGGTGAAAGAGGTTTAGTTGACGATACAATTTCACTTCAATTCACGGGTTCAGCAGGGCAAAGTTTTGGTGCGTTTATTCCTAGAGGAATGTCTATGTATGTAAATGGCGATGCGAATGATTACTTCGGTAAAGGGTTATCAGGAGGGAAAGTTGTCGTTTCCGCACCAATAAAAGGCGATGTTGAGAAGAACGTCATTGCCGGAAACGTTTGTTTATACGGCGCTACGAGTGGTAAAGCATTTATCAATGGCCGTGCAGGAGAACGTTTTGCAGTCCGTAATAGTGGTGCGGATATCGTTGTTGAAGGAATAGGAGATCATGGTTGTGAGTACATGACAGGAGGCCATGTTGTTATTTTAGGTGATGTAGGTAAGAACTTTGGTGCTGGTATGTCCGGTGGTATTGCGTACGTATTAGTAGAAGATGAAAAATCTTTCAAAGAAAAGTGCAACATGGAAATGATAGGATTTGAAGATTTAGAAAATGAGGAAGAAACTAAATTTGTCCGCGCATTAATTGAAGAACATATTTTGAACACAGATAGTTCAAAAGCTAAAACGCTCTTAATTGATTGGACGCAGTCAGTTGTTAAATTCTTAAAAGTTGTTCCAGCAGACTACAAGAAAATGATTGATCGTATTAGTGATTTCAAGGATGAAGGTTTATCTGCTGATGATGCAGCGATGAAAGCATTTTTAGCTACTTCTAAAAAAAAGGAAGTAGTGCTTTCCAATAAATAGCGGAGGAGGGGTTCTAGATGGGGAAACCAACTGGATTTATGGAATATAGTCGAGAAAAGGCAAAAGAACAACCACCACTAGAGCGCATTAAGAATTGGAAAGAATATGCTTCAAGATTAACCGATGAAGCTCTTCAAATCCAAGGTGCTAGATGTATGGATTGTGGGACACCTTTTTGTCATATGGGAATTGAGATTCGCGGTACAGCTGCAGGTTGTCCGATTAATAATGTTATCCCCGAGTGGAATGACTTAGTGTATAAAGGTAAATGGAAGGAAGCGTTAGAACGTTTATTGCTTACAAATAACTTTCCGGAATTCACAGGACGCGTTTGCCCCGCGCCTTGTGAAGGTTCTTGTACATTAGCAATTACAGACCCAGCAGTTGCAATTAAAAGTATTGAACGAACTATTATAGATAAAGGGTTCGAAAATGGGTGGATTCAACCACGTATGCCTAAACTACGTACAGGTAAAAAAATTGCTGTCATTGGTTCAGGACCAGCAGGACTTGCTGCAGCGGATCAATTAAACCAATCGGGGCACTCGGTTACTATTTACGAGCGAGCTGACCGAGCTGGTGGCTTACTTATGTACGGAATTCCGAATATGAAGCTCGAAAAAGATGTTGTAGAACGCAGAATTCAATTGTTAATGGAAGAAGGCATAGAGTTTGTATTAAATACCGAAGTAGGTAAGGATATTACGGCTGAACAGTTAAAAGCCGAGTATGATGCAATCATCCTGTGTACAGGGGCAACTAAACAACGTGCGCTTTATATGAAAGGAAGCGACTCAGAAGGGGTTCATTTAGCAATGGACTATTTAACTTCAACATCTAAGAGTTTGCTAGATTCTAACTTTGAAGATGATAAGTATATTAATACAAAAGGTAAGGATGTCATTGTTATTGGTGGTGGTGATACAGGGGCTGACTGTGTAGCTACGGCAATTCGTCAAAATTGTAAAAGCATTGTACAATTCGGTAAACATCCTCAGTTACCAGTCAATCGAGCTGACGATAATTTATGGCCAACTGATCCTCATATTTATAAATTAGATTATGCCTATGCTGAAGCGGACGAAAAGTATGGTAAAGACCCTCGAGAATATTGCATCCAAACAAAGAAAATTGTGGCGGATAAAAAAGGTCATGTGAAAGAATTACACACAATCCAAATGAATAAAGTTATTAATGATGAAGGGTACGCTTATTTTGAAGAAGTACCTGGTACTGAAAGGGTATGGCCTGCACAACATGTATTCGTTGCAATCGGCTTTGAAGGTGTGGAGCACGCTTTACCAGAACAATTTGGAGTTAAAATAACGAATAACAAAATTGCGTCAGTCGGGAAAAAATATGCTACTAATGTAAATGGTGTTTTTACAGCAGGTGATGCCCGTAAAGGTCAAAGTTTAATCGTATGGGCGATTAAAGAAGGTCGTGGTGTAGCAGAAACTGTCGATGCATATTTGACAGAATACGCTTCCTTATAAGTAAAGAATGTCTAAAAAGCCTGTACAGCAGGCTTTTTTTTATGGAGAAAAAATGGTGTGTTGGTATAAAATAGTAAGAAAAGGATAATATTTGTATAATGGAGATGTTTGAAAATACATTAATTTTCAGAAAAATAAGGTTATCACTACACTGGGAGTGAAATCGATTCTCAATTAGAGTATCTGTATTGAAAATGAATTAATTTTTTACAAATAGCAAAGAATTGCTAGAATAGTTGATATAAAGCTAGTGGATATCTACTGTTTAAAGGGGAAGTGAGAATAATTTTCAAAAGATTTGCAAGCCACTTCTTTTTCAGTTAAGATTAGAATGATATTAAATTAGAAATGGGAAACCATTCATTGAACTTTAAATGGAGGTAATGAAATGTCAACATTAGTAATCACAGATCTTCATGTCGAAATTGACGGAAAAGAGATTTTAAAGGGTGTAAATTTAACACTTAATACAAACGAAATCCATGCTATCATGGGTCCAAATGGTACGGGTAAATCTACTTTAGCTTCTGCTATTATGGGTCACCCAAAATATGAAGTAACTTCAGGTTCAATCATGCTAGATGGTGAAGACGTACTTGATATGGAAGTAGACGAACGCGCAAAAGCGGGTCTTTTCCTTGGTATGCAATACCCATCAGAAATTTCTGGTGTAACAAACGCTGACTTCTTACGTTCTGCTATTAACGCACGTCGTGAAGAAGGTGACGAGATTTCATTGATGAAATTCATCCGTGAATTAGATAAAAAAATGGAATTCCTAGAAATGGATTTAGATATGGCTCAACGCTACTTAAACGAAGGTTTCTCTGGCGGTGAGAAAAAGCGTAACGAAATTCTACAATTAATGATGATCAAACCTAAATTCGCTATTTTAGACGAAATTGACTCTGGTCTTGATATTGATGCATTAAAAGTTGTTTCTAAAGGTATCAACGAAATGCGCGGCGAAGGCTTTGGCTGCTTAATGATCACTCACTACCAACGTCTACTTAACTACATCACTCCAGATAAAGTACATGTTATGATGCAAGGTAAAGTTGTAAAATCGGGTGGAGCTGAATTAGCTCATAAACTTGAAGCTGAAGGTTATGACTGGATTAAACAAGAATTAGGTATTGAAGACGAAGAAACTGCTGAACAAGAAGCATAAGAAGGAGGACGAGCAGAATGACGGTTGAAACAAAATTGGCGGTAACCGCTCAAGACGTACGCTCCTTCTCTGAAGCGAACAATGAACCAAGCTGGTTAACAGAGCTTCGTGAAAGTGCACTAGCGAACGTAGAAACGCTACCATTGCCAAAACCAGATAAAACTAATATTACAAAATGGAATTTCACAGAATTCCCAGCACATGTTGTAGAAAGTACAACATATGCATCACTAGCTGAACTTCCAGAAGAAGTGAAGTCAATTGTAGATGTTGAAAACCAACATAACATCTATATCCAACACAATAATACACCTGCATATTTGGAGCTTTCAGAAGAGCTAAAAGCACAAGGTGTTATTTTGACTGATATTATCACTGCAAGTCGCGAACATAGTGACCTAGTGAAAAAATATTATATGACAGAAGGCGTAAAAGCTGATGCTCATAAATTAGCTGCATTACATGCTGCATTAGTAAACGGCGGAGTCTTCGTTTATGTTCCAAAAAACGTCATCATTGAAGAACCTCTTCAAGTTGTGTTCTTACATGACAATCCAGAAGCTTCATTATTCAATCATGTATTAATTGTTGCTGAAGCAAACAGTTCAGTTACATATGTAGAAAACTATCTTTCTACTGTTGACGAAGCAACTGGACAAGCAAATATTATTGCAGAAGTGATCGTAAATGATAATGCAAAAGTAATTTTTGGAGCGGTAGATGTACTTGCGAAAGGTTTAACAACTTATGTTAACCGCCGCGGTATTTTACACCGTGATGCAACTATCGAATGGGCTGCAGGTTTAATGAATGACTGTGATACAATCTCTGAAAATATTTCGCATTTAATTGGTGACGGTTCAAATGCTGATAGTAAATCAGTAGTTGTTGGTCGCGGAAATCAAAGTCAAAACTTCACAACTGAAGTTCGCCATTGGGGTAAAGCATCTACTGGATACATCCTTACACACGGTGTTATGAAAGATGCTTCTCGTGCTATTTTCAATGGCATTGGCAAAATCGAACACGGTGCTACTAAAGCAGATGCTGTTCAAGAATCACGTGTGTTAATGTTTAGCGAAGATGCTCGTGGTGACGCTAACCCAATCCTATTAATTGAAGAAGACGATGTAACTGCTGGACACGCAGCTTCTGTTGGACGCGTTGACCCAATTCAACTGTATTACTTAATGAGTCGCGGTATTGCGAAAAAAGAAGCTGAACGTTTAGTTATTCACGGATTCCTTGCGCCAGTTGTAAACAAATTGCCTATCGAGGGTGTTAAAAAGCAACTGACGGAGGTTATCGAAAGGAAAGTTCGCTAATGATCAAAGATGACATTCGAAGCTATTTCCCGATATTAAATCAAGAAATAAATGGGCATCCGCTTGTTTATCTTGATAGTGCTGCAACTTCTCAAAAGCCAATTCAAGTAATTGAAGCAATCAAAAATTATTATGAATTTGAAAATTCAAATGTTCACCGTGGTGTTCACACACTTGGGAACAGAGCAACAGATTCTTATGAAGGTGCTCGTGAAAAAATTCGTAAATTTATCAATGCAAACTCGACTGAAGAAATCATCTTCACAAGAGGGACTACAACTGCTTTAAATATAGTTGCACAGAGTTATGGTCGTACACATGTAGGTGAAGGCGATGAAATCGTCATCACTTATATGGAACACCATTCTAATTTAATTCCTTGGCAACAACTTGCGAAGGAAAAAGGCGCGACATTAAAATATATCGATTTAGAGTCAGACGGTACTTTATCATTAGATAAAGTACGTGCAACAATTACTGCTAAAACTAAAATTGTCTCAATGGCATATGCTTCAAATGTCTTGGGTACGATCAACCCAATTAAAGAAATTACCGCTATAGCTCATGAGCATGGTGCTGTAATGGTCGTTGATGGGGCACAAGGTGTACCTCATTTTAAAACAGATGTGCAAGATTTAGATTGTGATTTCTTAGCATTCTCTGGGCACAAAATGTGCGGACCAACTGGTATTGGTGTATTATATGGTAAAAAAGCGCTTCTCGAAAACATGGAGCCGGTTGAATTTGGTGGCGAAATGATCGATTTTGTAGGTCTTTATGAATCTACATGGAAGGAGCTACCTTGGAAATTTGAAGGTGGCACTCCAATCATTGCTGGAGCTATTGGATTAGGTGCAGCTATTGATTTCCTTCAAGAAATCGGCATGGACACGATTGAAAAACACGAACATGATTTATCGCGTTATGCAATAGACCAAATGCAAACAATTAAAGGTTTATCAATTTATGGACCACAAGATCCTGCAAAGCGTTCAGGTCTTGTAACATTTAATTTAGATGATGTTCATCCACATGATGTAGCAACTGTTCTAGATATGAACGGAATTGCTGTACGCGCTGGGCATCATTGTGCACAGCCGCTTATGAAATGGTTACAATGTACTGCAACTGCACGTGCTAGCTTCTATATTTATAACAATGAGGAAGATATTGACCGTCTTGTTGCAGGGTTGCGCACTGCGAAGGAGTATTTTGCTGATGTCTTTGAATAATTTAGATCAACTTTACCGCTCAGTTATTATGGATCACTATAAAAAGCCAAGAAACAAAGGGGCTCTTGAAGGTAGTAATGTCACTATCGATATGAATAACCCTACATGTGGCGACCGTATCCGTTTAACTTTACAAGTAAATAATGGCATCGTTGAAGATGCTAAATTTGATGGAGAAGGTTGTTCCATCTCAATGTCCTCTGCATCCATGATGACTCAAACGGTCAAAGGGAAAACAGTTGAGGAAGCTCAAAACCTAGCACATATTTTCTCTGATATGATGCTTGGAAAAGAATATGACGATTCGATCGATTTAGGTGATGTAGAAGCACTTTCAGGTGTTTCGAAATTCCCTGCTCGTATTAAATGTGCAACTTTAGCTTGGAAAGCAATGGAAAAAGGTGTGCAAAACGAATCTGAAAATAAATAAATTATTGAACTCTGAACGGAGGAGAAACGATGGCTAAAAAAATGCCTGAAATTGGCGATTACAAGTATGGGTTCCATGACAAGGACGTATCTATTTTCCGTTCAAAACGTGGATTAACTGCTGATATCGTTAAAGAAATTTCTAAAATGAAAAACGAGCCTCAATGGATGTTAGATTTCCGTCTAAAATCACTTGAGATTTTCTATGAAAAACCAATGCCTCAATGGGGTGGTGATCTTTCTGAGTTAAACTTCGATGAGATTACGTATTATGTAAAACCTTCAGAAGCAACTCAAAAATCTTGGGATGAAGTACCAGCTGAAATCAAAGAAACATTTGATAAGCTTGGTATTCCTGAAGCAGAACAAAAATACCTTGCGGGTGTTTCTGCACAATATGAATCTGAAGTTGTTTACCATAACATGAAGGAAGAACTTGAAGACATGGGCGTTGTGTTTAAAGACACAGACTCAGCACTTCGTGAAAACGAAGAACTTTTCAGAGAGTACTTCGGTAAAACAATTCCACCACAAGACAACAAATTCTCTGCATTAAACTCAGCAGTATGGTCTGGTGGTTCGTTCATCTATGTACCAAAAGGTGTTAAACTTGAAACACCTCTACAAGCGTACTTCCGTATTAACTCTGAAAACATGGGTCAATTCGAACGTACATTGATCATTGTTGATGAAGGTGCAAGTGTACACTACGTTGAAGGATGTACAGCTCCAGTTTATACAACAAGCTCTCTACACAGTGCTGTTGTAGAAATCATCATCAAAAAAGACGCATATTGCCGTTATACAACGATTCAAAACTGGGCTAACAACGTTTATAACCTAGTAACGAAACGTGCTGTATGTGATGCTAATGCTACAATGGAATGGATTGATGGTAACATCGGTTCTAAATTAACTATGAAATACCCAGCATGTATCCTTAAAGGTGAAGGTGCTCGTGGTATGACATTATCAATTGCCATTGCAGGTCGTGGACAAAACCAAGATACTGGTGCGAAAATGATTCACTTAGCACCAAACACATCTTCTACAATCGTATCAAAATCCATTTCTAAACATGGTGGTAACGTAACATATCGCGGTATTGTTCGCTTTGGTAAAAAAGCAATCAACGCTCGTGCAAATATTGAATGCGATACTTTAATCATGGATAATGAATCGACTTCTGATACAATTCCATACAACGAAGTAATGAATGATCAAATCTCTTTAGAGCATGAAGCAAAAGTTTCAAAAGTATCTGAAGAGCAATTGTTCTACTTAATGAGCCGAGGTGTTTCTGAGCAAGAAGCTACTGAAATGATCGTAATGGGCTTCATCGAGCCGTTCACTAAGGAACTTCCAATGGAATATGCTGTAGAAATGAACCGTCTAATCAAATTCGAAATGGAAGGCTCTATCGGTTAATTAGAGCTAACTATAAAGCTTCGGCAACTCAATTTGGATTTCCAAATTAGTGCCGAAGCTTTTTTTATACATTTAGAGAAGGTTTTTGTAATAGAAGGATGGGGTGAATCTGTTCTAACACAGTTGAATGTTATGCTATCATTAACTATATGTCTGTTAATGGGGGATATGAGATGATACACATTGGTTTAACTGGATGGGGAGATCATCCAGATCTTTATAGTCCATTGTCTACAGCACGTAATAAATTATTTGATTACAGTGGACACTTTCCTGTTGTTGAAGTGGATACATCATTCTATTCTATTCCATCTGAAGCTAATGTGCGGAAGTGGATTGCAGAAGTACCTGATCATTTTCAGTTTGTTGTAAAGGCTTATCAAGGTATGACAGGTCATTTGAGGCAGGATAATCCTTATGAGACTAGGGAAGATATGTTTGAGGCATTTAAAGGTGCGATTACACCTTTTCAACAAGCAGGTAAGCTTGCAATGATATTAGTACAGTTCCCACCGTGGTTTGACTGTCAATCAAAAAATGTTACTTATATTCGCTATGTGAAGCAACAATTAAAGAATTTTCCTATCGCAATTGAATTCCGAAATCGCACTTGGTATAGTGAAAAATTCTTGGATGGTACATTGAATTTTTTACGTCAAGAGGGTTTAATACATACAGTTTGTGATGAGCCACAGGCAGGAGAAGGGTCAGTTCCGCTAGTACCAAAGGCGACAAATGAACGTGTCCTTGTTCGTATTCACGGTCGTAATGTGCATGGCTGGCGTAATCCCGGAAATAATGAAGAATGGCGTAAAATTCGTTTTTTGTATAACTATAATGAAGAAGAATTAAAGGGACTACAAAAACATATTGTATCGTTACAACAGCAGGTAAAAGATGTGTTTGTATTATTTAATAATAACTCAGGAAATGATGCAGCAAAAAATGCAAAACAACTGCAAAAAATGCTGGGAGTACAATATGAAGGATTATCTCCAAAACAATTAGATTTTTTTGAAGGAGAATCGTAATGGAATTTATATTAATTGCTGTAATTGGGCTATGTTCAGGTCTAGTTGGCGCTTTAGTAGGCCTAGGTGGAGGCGTGATATTAGTACCAGCTACACTATTTGTAGGGCTCACACTCGGTTTAATCCCAGATATAACACCACAAAAAGTAGTAGGCTTATCTGTAGTTATGATGATTTTCACTGGACTAGCATCTACTCTGTCATATATGAAATCTAAAACAGTTGATTATAAAAGTGGCGTAATTTTCTTTGCAGGGAGTATACCTGGGACGATTCTTGGTGCTTGGGTGAACAAAGGATTAGATTTGCCTTCATTTAATTTATACTTTGGTATTTTACTAATTATATTAGCGACAATCTTAATCGTGAAGGATAAATTAAAACCAGTAAAATGGTTTGTTGAGAATGGACTGAAGCGAACTTTTGTCGACCAGGAAGGTAAAAGTTTTGTTTATGGCTATCCGATTTGGTTTGCATTATTATTAACTTTTGCAATTGGCTTTGCATCAGGGTTATTTGGGATTGGTGGAGGATCGATGATTGTTCCTGCAATGATATTATTATTCTTGTTCCCTCCCCATGTGGCTGTGGCAACATCCATGTTCATGGTGTTTTTATCGTCTATCGTCAACTCAGCTAGCCATATTTATTTAGGAAATGTTCCATGGATGTATACGATTCCGGTAATTCCAGGGGCTTATATAGGGGCGAAAATAGGAGCAGCACTTAATAAGCGTATTAAATCAGATACATTAGTGCTCTTTTTACGAATAATTTTATTACTTCTCGGAATCCGTTCAATCATAGATGGACTAATCTGAATGTAAAGAGGGGATATTATGCTAGAAACAATCCATTTTTATCATACAAATGATGTCCATAGCCATTTTGAACATTGGCCTCGTACTCACGAATTTCTTGTGACACGAAAGAAGTGGCATAAAGAAGTAGGTGATAGTTGCTTTGTTCTTGATATAGGAGACTTTATGGATCGTTCGAATGTTTATACTGAGGCGACGTTGGGTAAAGGAAATGTGAAATTATTAAATGATGCAAATTATGATGCTGTAACGATTGGTAATAATGAAGGTATTACTTTATCGAATAGCGAATTGAATACATTATATAAAGATGCGAAATTCGATGTCTTAGTAGCTAATTTGCACAATATTAATGGTGACGTACCAAGTTGGGCAAAATCATATCAGATTTATAACACAGCTGCCGGTGTAAAAGTAGGAATTATTGCAGCTACAGCACCTTTTTATTTATTTTATGAGCAACTTGAATGGCAAGTATTAGAACCACTCGCAGTATTGAAAAAACAAGTAGATGAGCTACGAGATCAAGTGGATGTGCTTGTTTGTATGTCGCATCTAGGTTTGTCTGAGGATACATTGTTAGCAGAACAGTGCCCTGAAATCGATGTTATTTTCGGAGCACATACGCATCATATTTTGCACGAAGGTAAAATAGTGAATGATGTGCTGTTAACTGGTGGAGGGAAATTTGGCTTATTTGTAGGGCATACTGAAATACTATTTGATATGGATTTAAAAAAAGTTGTGAAGAAAAAAACGATGCTTCACAGAACGATAGATCTTGCAACTGTAGACAAGGAGAAAGAGATAGTATTAAGTCTTGAACAACGAGGGCGTGAACTACTTGATGTACCTGTATTTTACACAGACCGTTACTATAATAAGGAATGGTACCATCATTCAAATCTGTCACGACTATTTGCAAAAGCGTTATTAAAATTTTCAAATGCTGATTGTGCTCTGTTCAATGCAGGAATCTTTTTAAGTGGACTTCCAAAAGGTAGAGTGACAGCTAATGACATTCACGGTATGCTTCCACACCCAATCAACGCTTGTGTAGTTGAGCTTACTGGTGAGTGTTTAAAAGAAATTTACATGGAAGCACAAAATGTAGATTGGCCAAGGAGAGAAGTGAAGGGCTTAGGGTTTAGAGGCGTAGTGATGGGTAAGATGCTAAACTATCAATTTGAAGTGGATGATATGGGGAGGTTAGTAATAGGAGGTAGTATTGCAGATTTGAAAAAAAGTTACAAACTTGTGACTTTAGATATGTATACTTTTGGGTATTTCTTTCCCGATTTCAAAAATACACCAAAAACATACTTGTTACCTCAATTTTTACGTGATATTCTAATTCTGTATGGACTTGAATTTTTCAAAGGGGAAAATTCAGAAAGACCTGATTAAAGTTTTATATGAGTCAATATATAGAGAATAGATTATGTTTATGAATGGGGAAATAGTATGAGGCTGATTTCAACTAAAGTGTTGCAACCTGGAATGGTGATCGGCAGAACAATTTGGAATGAGGCTGGAAGACCTTTGCTACATGAAGGGGTCGTAGCATCAAATCAAATAGCCAACCGACTTTTACAATTAAATGTTCAATATGTATATATTAACGATAAAATTTCTCATGATATTAATATAGTTGAAGCTGTGCCAATACATGTAAGAAGAAAAGCTGTAGATAAAATTACAGAATCCTTCAAAATGTTAAAAAATCAAAAAAATGCTGATTTAACTTATTGTTTAGATCAACAGTCCAAACATTTTGGATGTATTATAGAGCAGTTACTTGAAAGTATTGTAAATAGTGAAGAAATGATTACAGTTTTGAGTGATGCATTTATATATGATGAATATATTTATCAACACTCACTACAAGTGGCCATTTATTCTATTGCGATTGCTAGAGAGATGAAATATACATCGGATGAAATACGCCAAATTGGGATTGGTGCCATGTTACATGACGTAGGTAAGATGCTAATCCCACTTGAGATTTTAAATAAACCTGGGCGCTTAACAAATGAAGAATACGATACAATGAAACTTCATGCAAAGTATGGCTTTGATTTATTAAGAAACTTACATACTATTTCTTTATTATCAGCACATTGTGCATTCCAACATCACGAAAGACTTGATGGTAGTGGGTATCCACGTGGATTGATTGATTTTGAAATTCATCCATATGCTAAAATTATTGCTGTCGCCGATGTATTTGATGCTGTGACATCTAATCGCGTATATCGAAAGAAAATGTTGCCATCGCATGGAATGGAAATAATAAAGCAAGGTATAGGTACGTTATACGATGAGAAAGTTGTAAAAGCATTTCAAAAATGCATTGCCATATATCCAAATGGAACTGTCGTTTTACTTTCTGATGGTCGACGAGGCATCGTCTCAAAACAAAATCATAAATCAACAGATAAACCTTGGATTCGCATTTTTGAGGAGGATGGTGAAATATTGCAAGCAACATATGAATGTTGCTTGGAAAATGAACCAGCTACTTACATCCATCAGGTTGAGGTGGAATACCTCGTACATAGTGAATAAATAATGCCCCTTAGTCATAGCCTATGATTAGGGGGAATTTTTTTGCGTTTACCAAAACAAAGACGTAGATTGTTAGTGCAAAAACGACAAAAACGCTCTCGATTATTACCACTTTTTATCGTAAGCTTTTTTGGTATGATTGCTCTCTTATTTTACTTAGTGAATATAAGACTGATGCCAACATATTTGGATTATGCGGAAGTCCAAACGAATCGAATAGCATCTGAAGTTATTAGTAAGGCTATTAATTCTAGAACTGCGAATGTCCTTGATGTTAATGATATAATAGAAGAAGTTCCAGGCGAAGATACTAAAATGACAAAGTTTAATTCAGAAATTATTAATCGTGTTATGGCGGAAACATATACGCTCGTACAAGATCATCTTGAAGAAGCAGAGTCAGGAAATTTAAGTAAACTGCCGAAATACGACGATATTGAATATGATGCCAATGCAATGCAAGAAGATGGTGGTGTTGTCTTTTATGTCCCAATTGGGCAGGTAACAAAATTACCCTTGTTAGGGAATTTAGGACCGAAAATACCTATTCGTTTTCATGTTATAGGCAAGATCAATACAAATGTCGAAACGGATATTGAGGAGTTTGGTATTAATAATGCACTCGTGAAAGTGCAAATTCATTTATCAGTAAATGTTCAAGTCATCGTTCCATTTGCTAGTAAATCAACCACTGTGGAGCAAAGAATTCCAGTTGCTATTGGTATGCTTAAGGGGACAGTACCTAATATTTATACGACAGGTGGAGGTACGCAACCATCAGTCGAGGTACCTATTAAAATGAACTAAGAGATATTTAATTTCCCTTTTCATTTCATTTAAATTAATATTTACTTAGTGCAGGGTATAGCAAAATATTTTGACAATATTAGTAATCGAAGGTTGTTTGAAACTATTTATTATGTTACATTGACAAAAGTACTACAATATATAAATAAGCCTTGTGATGGGAGACGAATCTTCAATGACATCATGTAAACCAACTAAAGTAGAACATATAAGAAAACCGGATTGGCTAAAAATTAAACTAAATACTAACGACGACTATAAGGGCCTAAAGAAACTGATGCGAGAAAAGAACTTACATACAGTTTGTGAGGAAGCCAGATGCCCAAATATTCATGAATGCTGGGGTGAAAGACGTACAGCGACATTTATGATATTAGGAGCTGTATGTACACGCGCATGTCGCTTCTGTGCAGTAAAAACAGGCCTTCCAAATGAATTAGATACAGCAGAACCAGAACGCGTAGCAGATTCAGTTGAAATTATGAACTTAAAGCATGTCGTTGTAACTGCAGTAGCACGTGATGACTTAAAAGACGGAGGAGCAGAAGTTTTTGCAGAAACTGTTCGTGCAATTCGTCGTAAAAATCCATTTACATCAATTGAGGTATTACCTTCAGATATGGGTGGAATTGAAGAAAATTTACGTATATTAATGGATACGAAACCTGATATTTTAAATCATAATATCGAGACAGTAAAACGTTTAACACCTAGAGTTCGCGCTCGAGCAAAATACGATCGCTCATTAGAGTTTTTACGTCGTGCAAAAGAAATGCAACCTGATATTCCTACAAAGTCATCATTAATGTTAGGACTTGGAGAAACAGAAGAAGAAATTATTGAAGTAATGGATGATTTACGCGCAAATAATGTAGATATAATGACAATAGGTCAATATTTACAACCGTCAAAAAAACATTTACCGGTGAAAAAATATTACTCACCTTTAGAATTCGGTAAACTGCGCAAGATTGCGATGAGTAAAGGATTCTCTCATTGTGAAGCTGGTCCACTTGTGCGTAGTAGTTATCATGCCGATGAACAAGTAAATGCCGCAGCTAAACAAAAACAACTGCTTGGCGAGGAAAAAAGCGCTATCGCGAATAACTAACGGATGGTGGTAACATGGTCATTGCAGAACGAATGGCGTATGATGTATTAACAGATTATCGTGAAGGTTTCCAAGAAGAGGCTTTTCTTGGACGATTTAGCGATATTTTAACAAAGTATGACTATATTGTTGGTGATTGGGGCTATGGCCAATTACGTTTAAAAGGCTTTTTTGATGACAAAAATCAAAAGGCTTCTTTCGATACGAGAATAAGTACATTACAAGATTATTTATATGAATATTGTAACTTTGGATGTGCTTATTTCGTACTAAAAAAAACCGGTAAAGCGCCGATTCCTGTAAAAGAGGAAGTACTTGAAGAAGTAGATTCTGAGGCTGTAGATGAGCCTGAAATCATTATCACTGAAACATTTCAAGAAGAACAAAAAAACATCAATTCCGAGCTGTAAAAGCCGGAATTGATGTTTTTTTTTAGTATTTTTTTGATTTAAAGTGGTTAAATTAGAGTTGGGTAAGGAGGTATCCAGCTTCAGGAGCTAGATTCTCGGGTCGTTTCGGTCTCTCGGCACAAGACGAAAAGCGTCTTGTGTTCGAGCCCTCCAACGCCTGTCTAGTCTGAACGAGCGCCTTGGGCTAACAGGATGTTAGTCATGCATCGATTGCGACAGGACGTCGCGGACTTAGGTTGCCTTCCTAAAGTTAGATATCCAGCTTCAGGCGCTAACGGCTCGAGGTCGTTTCCGTTCTCTCGGTCAAAAGCGGGAGTGATGCTTTTGATTCGAGAACTCCAACGCTTGTCGCCGTTGGACGAGCGCCTTCAGCATTTAGGTTTATCCAGCTTCAGGCGCTAGCTGCTCGGGTCGTTTCAGTCGGGCGCTCAAAGTCAAAGAGCGACTTTGGCTTCCGCCTTCCAACGACCTCGCAGCAAAACGAGCGCCTTGGGCTAACAGGATGTTAGTCATGCAACCGTTGCGACAGGACGTCGCGGACTTAGGTTGCCTTCCTAAAGTTAGATAACCAGCTTCAGCGGCCAGCCCCTCGAGGTCACTTCCACTTTCTCGGTCGAAAATTGAAAAGATATTTTCGATTCGAAAGTTCCAGTGCTTGTCGGGGCTGAACGGGCCGCTTCAGCATTAAGGTTTACCCAATTAATTCATGTAGGTAGTCTCGTAGTTCTTGTGCTTCGTCTTCGGGACGGTTGTATACTTGTTCTAAGTATCCTGGCTCTTCTAGGTCGTCTGAGCCGAGAATAGCAAAGCGGCCGAGTTGCATATCTAAAACGAGCACTTTTCCAAAAAAGCGTCCGCTTTGTAAAATTGCTAAATCATAGCGTTGCGATTCGCCTGTGAAGCTAACAAAACGAGTCTTTGTATCTTCAACATCGTCGTATAAGAAAAATCTTTCCATTGCGTGTGCAACTCCTTCCGATTCTAAAGATATGGTACTATAGAAAGGAGTAGACTATCAACTTTTATAATTTGAATGGAGGAAGTACTGTGTATTTCGTTGATCGTAAAAAAATAATAAAAAATCTTGAATATATG
Source organism: Viridibacillus arenosi (assembly GCF_001955655.1). GTDB lineage: Bacteria > Bacillota > Bacilli > Bacillales_A > Planococcaceae > Viridibacillus > Viridibacillus arenosi. The sequence continues at coordinate 204,253 of NZ_MSPW01000006.1, forward strand.
AATTCATTAATAGTGGTTTTTGAAGGCCAAAAAGACTGGTTATCAGATGATATCCGTAAATTGGCTGTGGAGCGTATTGCGAATACATTAATCGAAGCAATAATTGATGTGGGTAACTCTATGATTGATGGTTTTATTATGCGTGATCCTGGAAGTTATGAAGATATAATTGATATTTTAGTCGATGAAAAAGTCATTACACCTGAGATGGATCAACCATTAAAAGAGCTAATTGGATTAAGACGCGCACTTGTGCGTGATATTTTAGAAGTAAATGATGAAGAGTTAGTAGTTGTATTAAATAATAATATGGATGCTATTAAAGCATTTGCACCAAAAGTAGAGCATTATTTAGTGAATGAGCTAGGTCCAGTATCTGCGTTCATTCCAGAGGAACAAAAATGAAATCATACAAAGCCTATTGTTTCGATTTAGATGGGACTGTGTATAAGGGAACTGAACCTATTCCTACTGCTGTAGCTTTTATACATGCATTACAAAAGAAAGGAATTGAGCCTTTCTATATCACCAATAATGCACGTATGACGCAAAAACAAGTACAGCAGAAATTACTGAAAATGGGGATATGTGCACCTGAAGCGCATATTTTAACTTCAGCTATCGCAACTGCAAAATATATCAGCAATCAATATCCAAATGCAACAGTGCAAATGATAGGTGGAGTTGGATTAAGAGAAGCTCTTCTTGCTGAAAATATAAGGTTCACTTCTGAACAACCGGATGTGTTAGTGCAAGGTATTGATCTGGAATTAAATTATTCTAAAATAGAAAATGCTTGCTATGCTATTCAAAATGGTGCAGATTTTGTAGCGACCAATGGTGATGTTAAATTTCCAAGTGAAAAAGGCTTTGCACCAGGAAATGGATCGATTGCGGAGCTAATTCATAATGTGACAGGTGTGGAACCTACGTATATCGGAAAACCACATCCTCATATGCTAGCAATTTTACAGCAGATGAATGGGTTTGAAAAAGAAGATATGCTTATGATTGGTGATAATTATGATACGGATATATTAGCAGGTATCGGCTTTGGTATAGATACATTACATGTGAATACTGGAGTAACACCTACTGAATCTGTGTTGAAAAAGGATATCCAACCAACTTACAGCATTAATAGTTTACTCGATTGGCAATTGTAAAATAAAAGTCGCAAACTATGTTGTTCATTCACATAGCTTGCGACTTTTTTGGTTAAAATAAAGGATTCTCTTCAATAAATTGATAGACTTTTTTTGTTAATTCTTCCGGCGTTTCAGCTTCAACCATTTCGCCGTTTACTAGAGCATATAAAGAATTAGAGCATTTAGTACAATAGCTTAAACAGCCATATTCTAAAACATCTATATTAGGATCCATTTCTAGCACTTCAAATGTATCTTGGGAGCCATTTGCTAAATTACTAACACAAAACTCAACAAGCGGATTCATATGCGCTTCACCTCACTACTCGAAATGCTACTATTTTTTTTTTCATTCGTCAATTTTCGAGTCTATATTGTGAAACTTCTCACAATCGTTTATACTCTTAGTGGACAGTTTTGAAATGAAACGGTATGTAATATTGTAAGAAGAAGGAGATTACTATGAGAAAATTAGTCTTATTAGGCGGTGGCTACGGTAATATGCGTATTCTTTTGCGTTTATTACCAAATAATTTACCAGAAGATGTACAAATCACTCTAGTAGACCGTGCACCATTCCATAGCTTGAAAACCGATTTTTATGCTTTAGCTGCAGGTACAACACCTGAGAAACATATTCGTGTAAGTTTCCCTGAAAATGAGCGGTTATCGATCGTTTATGGCGAAATTGAAAAAATTGATACAGTTAACAAAGCTGTACTATTAGAAGGTGGTAATAGCGTAGCGTATGATGATTTAGTTATTGGTCTAGGTTGTGAAGATAAGTATCACGGTGTACCTGGTGCGGATGAATTCTCGTACAGCATCCAAACAATGGCTAAATCACGTGAAGCTTATAACGCTCTTTGTGGCCTTCCATCTGGTTCTGTCGTAGGAATCGTTGGTGCAGGATTAAGTGGTATTGAATTGGCAAGTGAATTACGAGAAAGTCGTGCAGATCTTAAAATTAAATTATTTGATCGTGGCTCTCGTATTCTAAAAGATTTCCCAGAACGTTTAAGTAACTATGTTAAAAAGTGGTTCGATAATAATGATGTTGAAGTTATTGCGAACTCGAATATTACAAAAGTAGAACAACATATGCTACATAATCATGAAGAGCAGATTCCAGTAGATGCAGTTGTTTGGACAGCGGGTATTCAACCAGTTAAGGTAGTCCGTGACTTAGGTCTAGAATCTGATCGAACTGGTCGAGTAGTTATAACTCAATATATGAATATACCAAATGATGAACATGTCTATGTGGTTGGAGACTGCGCAGCTTCACAATTTGGTCCGAGTGCACAGTTAGCTGAAGAGCAAGCTGAACATATTGTTCGTATATTAAAATTGCGTTGGAAAAATGAAGCACTTCCGGAGAAAATGCCAGAAATTAAGCTAAAAGGCTTTATGGGTTCTTTAGGAAAGAAACAAGGCTTCGTCTATTTAGCAGATAAGACTGTAACAGGTCGAATTGCTCGCTTGATGAAATCAGGCTTGCTGTGGATGTACAAACGTCAAAATGGTTAAAAAAAAGCTGTCTCACGTACAATGATGAAACATTGTACAGTGAGACAGCTTTTTATTATATTTATTTATCGATTGGTTCAAAACCTAATTTCTCAAGCTCCTTAAAAACAGGCTTTAACTGAATGTAGCCTTCTCCAATAATTTCATTATTAATTAATACTAATGGATAGAAAAACTCATCATCTCTTACTCGTTCTGCCCATTGTTTATGGCGTTCATTTTCAATAGGATTTTCTATATCAATATATGTGATTTGATAAGGTTGTTCCGGATATTTGCGATCTATTGCAGCTTGTAACCACTCATAAGTATCCTTGGAAGACGGTGCATTAACACAGCTTGCACACATGACACTAGCCCCGTATATTTCGATTGCAATTGTCTTTTCTGTCACTTACAATTCATCCTCTCGTTTACAATACTAAAATTTTTCCATATGTACTCACATATAAATATAAAGATAAACAGTAAGATTGTCACTTACAATTTTAAACATAAAAATTAGCTATTATTAAAAAACACTGAAATCGCTCGGTAGATTAGACGAGAAAAATAGTTAAATAATTATATAGAACAAAACTATAAAAGATGAGGGATAGAATAGCATTTTTGGAGTGGATAGTAATTATAATATTGTTATACCATTAATTGAGCATTTTAATTACTTTCCTTTGTGTTCGTCTGATATTATAATAATTATAAGGAAAGGAGTCGATTGAAAATGCAAGAACAAGTACAAGAAGTTTTAGATAAATTACGCCCATTCCTTCTTCGTGATGGAGGAGACTGTGAATTAGTTGATATAGAAGATGGTATCGTAAAATTACGTTTACTAGGCGCATGCGGAAGCTGCCCAAGTTCTACAATCACTTTAAAAGCAGGGATTGAACGTGCGTTATTAGAAGAAGTACCAGGTGTTATTGAGGTAGAACAAGTATTCTAAACAACAACCGTATAGAGAAAAAAAAGAGCCAGTTTTTATAAGGCTCTTTTTTTCTTATAGATAAGTGTAAATTACAAAAGGAATCATAGAACTTTGGTGCGTTCAGTCATTTCATTTTCAAGTCTCATTGTTTGCCATTGTTCCTTGGCCATTTCAATAATTTTCGTTTCATTTGAACTACGTTGCTTTTCTATTACACGAGAGAAGTAGCGAATGGCTTCTTCGCGTTCTCCTAATCTTCTCGATAATTCGGCTATTAAGTAGATAACACGAACTTCCGACATAGAAGTACCGTTATGATCGCCATTGGAGAAAGCATCTATATATTGATTTCGAGCAATAAGCATAAATCGATTTTCTAGCTCTTTGTTATCAAGCGTACGGTATAGCCAAGCTGTTCTTAATGCAAGTCCCGCTAGTGTAATATGCTTTTCTTTTTTTATATGTCCACAAACTAGTGCTAATTTATATACTTGAAGTGCATCATCTATAGTTCGTTCTTTATCAAATGAATGTTTTTTCCAATGCAAGCTGATTTTTTGATCGATCTCTTCTGATATGCCTGGTCCAAAATATTTTGTAAAGTCTTCCGTGAAAGAAAATCCACAGTGCTCACATACAAATGCATTATATAAAAGAGGGTTAAAATCATTTTCGTATAACGGATGAAAATCACTTTCATTATTACTAACCTTAATAAATTTTGATCGCACTTTTATTGTTTTAAATTTCTTTTTACAATGAATGCAGTCTATTTGCTTCTCGTAATAAGGTGAAATTTCCATAATGTAGTCCTCATTCCCTATTTGTATATATGAATCAATTATACCAGATGAAAGGCCTTTAGATGTGTCAAATTTCCGAGTATGAGATGTTTTACTCCAACATAAATTATTGTTATGATAGAAACATGAAAGAAGGTGACACAGATGACGCAAGTAATTGAAATTACTGAAGCTGCTGCTATCCATGTAAAAGAAATGATGCAGCACAATGAAGAAGAAGGCTCTTTTTTACGCATTGCTGTAAAAGGTGGCGGCTGTAGTGGTCTGTCATACGGTATGGGATTCGAAAACGAAAAGGCAGAAAATGATTTTATACAAGAAGAACATGGTTTACAAATTCTTGTTTCCAGTGAAGATGCACCAATCTTAAAAGGAACTAAAATCGATTATAAAGAATCACTAATGGGTGGCGGGTTTACAATTGATAATCCAAATGCTATCGCATCATGTGGTTGTGGAACTTCGTTTAGAACAGCCAAAACAGAAGGTACTCCTGAAAGTTGTTAATCTAAAAACTATATAAAAAAACCTTCTCATTTCGATAACTTTGAGAAGGTTTTTATTTTTTTATGGATACTTTATTTTTTTAGGGGAATAAATAAACTAATATTTAGCATCTAATTAGTTGCTTGTGAACGAATATTATGCATGTATTTATCATAATGATAAATTGACAAAAATTAATAAATTATACTAAAAGGGATAAATAGAAAAAAAACAACCCTGAAATAGTAACTTAATTAGCTCGTTTTTTCAACATTACTCTATTGAAATCAGTTAACAAAAGGTCTAATATAGTATGTAGGTATTTTGTCGAAAAATAGACACACTGATGGTAGAGATGAAGTATGTAAAATACTTCTTTTTTATTGGTCAGAGAATATAAAATTTTAAAGGTGGTTTCGATTCTAGTGAATAGACCGAAAATATTAATATTGGGTGCAGGATATGGTGGCTTAACAACAGCTGTTAACTTGCAAAAGAAAATTGGTTCTAATGTAGCCGATATTACAATTGTAAACAAAAACTCATACCACTATGAGTCAACTTGGTTACACGAAGCTTCAGCAGGAACTCTATCTCCAGAGAAAGTACGTTATGACATTCAAAGTGTGTTAAATAACAAAGTTAACTTTGTACAAGCAGCTGTTGAATCTATTGACGCTACAAATAAAAAAGTAATTACTGATGCTGGTGAAATGTCATACGATTACCTAGTAGTAGGTCTTGGTTTTGAAGGTGAGACTTTTGGTATCGAAGGTTTAGATAAATTTGCATTCGGTATTTCTGATGTAAACGAAGCTCGTAAACTTCGCGATCATATTAACTCTCAGTTCGCTGAATGGGCATCACAAGCTCCTGCTGAAAAAGATGATACCTTATTAACAATCGTAGTTGGTGGCGCAGGATTTACAGGTATCGAATTCCTTGGTGAATTAGCTAACCGTATTCCAGAGCTTTGCAAAGAATATGATGCACCGCAAGAAAAAGTACGAGTTGTCTGTGTAGAAGCAGCTCCAACTGTATTACCTATGTTCTCTCGTGAATTAGTAGAATACGCTGTTGGTTATCTAACTAAAAAAGGTATCGAATTCTCAATCGGTACTCCAGTAGTTCAAGCTACTCCTGAAGGCGTTAAAATTAAAAAAGGCGAAGAAGAATTCGAATTCATCAAAGCTGGTACTGTAGTATGGGCTGCCGGTGTTCGTGGTTCTCGCATTGTTGAAGAATCAGATATCCCATCTAAACGTGCTCGCGTTGCAGTTGATAAAGACTTACGTGTACCTGGATTCCCTGAAGTATTCATCGTTGGTGACTGTGCATTCTTAATGAATGAAGAAGCTGGTCGTCCTTACCCAACAACAGCTCAAATCGCTATGCAACAAGCAATCACTGTTGCTGAAAACCTTATTGCTTTAATCGAAGGCAAAGACACTAAAGAATTCGTACCAGCACTTAAAGGTACTGTATGTTCTCTAGGTGATTCTGATGCAATCGGTGAAGTTTTCGGTAAAGAAATCACAGGTAAATCGGCTTCATTCATGAAAAAAGTAATCGATAACCGTGCACTTTACATGGTTGGTGGCGCTGGCTTAGTTCTTAAAAAAGGTAAATTTAACGTACTATAATTATACCTTTCACACTCCCTTCAGTTATTATAACTGTAGGGAGTTTTTTATTGGGAGGTAATGTCATTGAATAAACAAGACCGTATGAAAGTTTGGTTAGGTGTATCAGGTTTAGTAGAGAATAATAATGGTGAATGGCTTGTAGTGATGAAGCGCTATGGTGGTCTTGATGGTAAATGGTCATTACCTGCTGGTTTTGTACAGCCAGCTGAAACTGCAGATCAAGCTGTAATTAGAGAAATAAAAGAAGAAACAGGAATTGACGCTACCATTCTAGGCTTAATTGGTTTGCGGACAGGGGTACTAAAAAATGATATAAGTGATAATTTAGCCGTTTTTCATTTAATAGCGAATGATCCATTACAGCCAGTTGTTGCACAATTAGAGGAATTATATGAGGCATGTTGGATGTCTCCATTAGCTTTAAAAGAGGACGAGCGTACGTCGTTAATGATACTAGAGTTATTAAAAACAGAAATTAATGCTCGTAAAAGTGCATTAGATAATTTAGAGCCAGATAATATATTTGGCTATACCGCATATAAATTGTTTTTCTAGTAATATTTGAATTATGACAAAGCTTTGAAATTACTTACTAGTCGTTGAAAGCATTGTTCCAATCATGTACACTTATGAGAGGAAAAATGGAGGTTTCGAATATATGGCTGGTTCATTTTCAATTGTACAATTGGTATTATCAATGATATTATTCCTCGTTATGTTCTTTGGTATCGGGTTCTTAATCAATATGTTACTCCGTGCTACTTGGTTCATGGCGATTGTCTACCCAATAGTAGTCATCTTCATTGTTGATGAAGTGGGTTTTTTCGATTATTTCTTTAAGCCAGGAACGGCATTCCCGGCATTAGGGGATAAACTAGTATCATTACAATTAGTTGATATTCTTATTCTAGCAAGTGGACTTGCAGGCGCTATTATTGCAGGTTTAGTAATGAAAGCACTACGAAGAAATGGCTATCGTATGTTCTAACTTGAATATTCGATTCACAAAAAAAGCAGTGTCACGATTTTATATCGGACACTGCTTTTTTACATTTTAAAAGATTGTATAGACGAAAACTGAAATGAGTATGCCAGTTAAACTTCCGAAGAATACTTCGCTTGGTCTATGACCTAGTAGTGTTTTTAGCTCTTGCATTTTCTCTTCTTCTTTTTTGTTTATCCAGCCTTTCGCTTCATTGACGAAGACTTGGAAATCTTTGCGCAGTTGATTAATAATGACTGCTTGTTGTCCTGCTTGATAACGTATTCCAGTTGCATCAAACATAACGATTATAGCAAATACCGTGGAAGCAGCAAACAAAGGTGAATCCACACCACTTTCAAAGCCAATAGCTGTTGTAAGGGCTGATACAGCCGCAGAATGTGAGCTTGGCATGCCGCCAGTAGATGTGAAAAGTGACCAATCGATTTTCTTAGTTGCAATGAAATGAATAGGAATTTTAACAAATTGTGCAAAGATAATTGCAAAAAGTGAGGAGAGCAGGGGAATATTGTGAAGAAGCTCCATTAAATCAGCACCTTTCTAGCCTAAAATAAGTTAGTAATACTATAACATAGGACAGAACATTGAAAAAACTCTAAGGAAATTCGGAATCCGAACATTTCGTATGATGTAATATTTTTGATATAATAGAATTGATAATATAGGAATGGAGGATTCGAATGAACATTATTAAAGAAAGTCAAACATTTCAATCTGCACAAGCAGATATATTAATTGTTGGTGTATCTAAAAATCAAGAACAGTTAGTAGGGTGGGGAGATTTCGTAGAAGTCTTTGGAAATCCAATTACAGAATGGATTAAAGAAGGGGATATTGCTACGGATCTAAAAAAACTAACGAAAATCCCATGCTTTATACCATCAACTCAAGTGAAGCGTATACTATTTGTTGGACTTGGAGACCGCAAAATGCTAAGCACAGATGAATTACGCGAATCATTAGGCTTAGTTGGAAAAGAACTACATAAACTAAATGTTAAAACAGTTTCAATATGGTTAGATTCATTTGTAACTGCTGACATTGACCCGACTGAAGTATCAATTATTGCAGCTGAAGGCACGGGCTTAGGTTATTATAACGTACAAAATTACAAAACGACGTCTAATGCAATTGATGTGAAAATAGAAGAAGTCAGTTTCATTACGACAGCAGATACGCAAGAAATAGTGGCTGGTTTTGAAGTAGGACAAATATATGCTGAAGCTGTAAATGAAGCACGTACTTTAGTGAACTTACCAGGTAATATATTAACTTCCGCAAAATTAGCAGATTATGCGGAAGAACTTGCTAAACAATATGATTTCGAAATTGAAATTTTAAACAAAGTTCAATTAGAAGAGCTAGGAATGGGTGCTATTTTAGCTGTCAATAAAGGTTCAGTAGAAGAACCGCGTGTTATTACGATTAAATACCAAGCAACCGAGAAATGGGAAGATGTCATTGGACTAGTTGGTAAAGGTGTTACATTTGATACAGGTGGCTATTCTATTAAAACTAAAACGGGACTAGTTGGTATGAAAGGCGATATGGGTGGAGCTGCTGCTGTACTTGGCGCAATGAAAATAATTGGCGAATTACGTCCAAACAAAAACGTCATCGCTGTTATTGGTTCAACAGACAATATGATCTCAGGTGAAGCTTTTAAACCAGATGATGTTATTACAACATATAGTGGGAAAACTGTAGAGATATTAAACACTGATGCGGAAGGTCGTCTCGTATTAGCAGATGCTGTAACTTATGCAAAACAACAAGGTGCAAACTATATCATCGATGTGGCCACATTAACAGGAGGCGTCATTACAGCTCTAGGTTATGATAAAACTGGTGCTTTAACAAATGATGAGACATTATTTGAAACATTCCTTGAAGCTGCTGAAGAATCAGGAGAATTCGTATGGCGTTTACCTTTAACAGAAAACGATAAGAAACGAATTCGTAAAAGTGATGTAGCAGATTTAAATAACTCTCCTGGTTCTGATGGGCATATGATTTTCGGAGGAGGATTTGTAGGAGAATTCGTTGGTGATATACCTTGGATTCATTTAGATATAGCTGGAACTTCAGATGCTCATGGTGCACATGATTTAGGACCTAAAGGTGGCACTGGCGTAATGGTGCGTACTCTGGCAACATTTATCGAGCGTTTAGCAGAGGAAGATATATAGTGAAATAGGCCAAGACCTAGCTGTTCTTTTCTATGATACATAGGATAGAAAAGAAAGGAGGAGGCTTATGTTTCCATTTCGCGGCGGATTTTTCGGCGGACCATTCTTTGGTGGTTTTCTTGGTGGTTTAGTTGGATCATCCATTAGACCACATCAACATTACAATCGTTTTTATGGACCAAACTATGGACCAAACTTTGGGCCAAATTATGGACCAAATTACGGACCGAATTTTGGACCGAACTTCGGGCCACAATGCGGACCACCGTTTGGACCTCCATGTGGTAGACCTTACTGGTAAAATAAAAGCTTTTGTCCCATTTGTATGGAGACAAAAGCCTTTTTTCATTCTTTTTCTTTTATAGAAGCTTCTTTCATTTTGCGTTCATATTCTGGTTTTAATTCATCCTTTACAGTACCTTTCCATGCTTTTACACCTGAAAAGTATGCTGCACGGGCTATAACATGGCCACCAACAGGACCTGTGATGAACAAAAATAAAATACCGAGTAAAATACGAGGATTAAAATGATCTTCTATTAACCAAAAGTGTAAGAATACGCCGATTAAAATACTCATAACACCTAATGTAGCACTCTTAGAAGCCGCATGAGACCGCGAATATACATCAGGTAGTCTAATTAGGCCAATCGCTGTAACCATGATAAATATCGCTCCAAAAGAGATTGTTAAAACGATTAATATATTAGCGAGAATTGTCACGTTCTATGATCTCTCCTTTCTCTATAAACTTAGAGAAAGCTACAGTACCGATAAAAGATAGAATCGCTAACAGTAAAATAATATCTAAATAGAAACTTGTTTTGATGAAAATGGAAAATAGGCCAACTAGAGATATGATAGAAACACCTATTGAGTCAAGTGCTATCACACGATCTGGAACAGAAGGCCCTTTCACAAGGCGGTAAACTATACCGACTAGTGATAGTGTCACAATGACAATAATAGCCCAAATAAAGTACGTCATGAACGACTCACCTCCAGGATGGCCTTTTCAAAGGAATTTTTGATAGAGTCAACTGCTGAATCAACATCATCAATATCAATTGCATGTATATAAAGTGTTTTTGAATCATCCGACAGATGGACAACGATCGTGCCAGGAGTCAAAGTTATCAAACTGGATAACAACGTAATTTCCCAGTCTTGTTCTAGTTCAGTTTGCATAGCGAAAAATGCTGGATTCATATCAAGCTTAGGCTTAATGATAACCATAAATACTTGGAAATTAGCGAGTATCAGCTCTTTCATAAACAGAACTACCAGTTTAATTACTGCCCAAAATCGACTAATATATAGACGACTAGTGAAGAAATTTCGCATAATATAAATCATGATCATACCTAAGATGAAACCTACTACAAAGTTACTTGAAGCGAAGTTAGTAGACAAGAACATCCATATAAATGCGATAAAGAAGTTTAATAAGATTTGAAATGCCATCGTCATCTACTCCTTTAACACGGCATCTGTATACACAGATGGATTATTTAATATATTTCCTGCATCTTGCATAAATGGTGTAATCCACTCTGAACCAACGCCATAAAATACCGTCAGCACTACTAGAATAACAGTGGGGATAAACATCATTCGATAGTAACCTTTTTCCACAGGTTGTAATGGACTTTTCTCTTTGCCCCAAAATGCATAGATGAAAATGCGAATTACAGATAGTAAAACGACTAAGCTGGATAATAAAACCCATAAACTTCCCCATAGATTACCTGCTTCAAAACCTCCACGAACGATTAAAAGTTTACCTATAAAACCGCTTAATGGTGGGATACCAGCAAGTCCAAATGCTGCGATTAAGTAAAACCATCCTAAAGCAGGATGAGTTTTCATAAGACCGCCCATTTTCCGTAAATCTGAGGTACCTGTAACAGCAATGACGATACCAACTAAGAAGAATAGTGCTGCTTTAATTAGCATGTCATGGATCAAATAAAACATTGCGCCCATTAAAGAATTGTCATTCATTTGAGATACCCCAAATAAAATAACACCGACTGCAATAATAATGTTATAAATAATGATTTTCTTTACATCGAAGTATGCTAATGCTCCAATACATCCGGCGAGAATCGTTAGCACTGATAAAATCATTAATAGTTCATGCGTAAAGCCCATATCATGTACGAAGAATAGCGTATATGTACGAGTAATAGCATAAACGCCAACCTTAGTTAATAACGCTCCAAATAGTGCAAGCACAGGAATAGGAGGAGCGGCATATGAAGAAGGTAACCAGAAAAACAGTGGGAAAATGGCTGCTTTTAATCCAAATACAATTAAGAATAAAACAGCAATGACGGTAATAATACCGGGTTGCTGAATGTCTGCAATTTTCACAGCGATATCAGCCATATTTAGCGTGCCTACAACCGAATATAGATAAGCTACTGTAATAACAAAAATAGCAGATGAAATTACATTGACTAAAATATACTTAATGGACTCTCGTAATTGTGCCTTTTCGCCACCAAGAACGATTAACAGGTATGATGACATTAACAACACTTCGAAGAAAACGAATAGGTTGAAGATATCACCTGTAGTAAAGGCACCATTCACACCGGTCAGCATAAATAAAATACCTGGGTAGTAGAAGTACGATTCACGTTCTTTACCTATAGCTGCAATGCTATACCATACAGTAAAGAAAGCAAGTATAACAGATGTTAGAACTAGCAATGCAGATACCATATCTGAAACCATCGTAATCCCAAATGGAACAGGCCAGTCCCCAAATGTTACAACTTGCGGGCCTTCGTTTTTCACTTTAAATAACAATACAATAGCAGCAACTACAGCAATTGATAAACCTGTCATTGCTCCAGTTCGTTGAAAACGAATATTTTTTGGTGCAAACATCAACAACATTCCAAAGAAGAACGGGATGATGATTGGCAACAATAGGAAATTACTCATCATCTTCATCAGTTCCTCTCATTAAATTCATATCATCCGTGCCAAGCTCTTGATAAGCTCTATAAGCTAGTACTAAGAAGAAAGCAGTAACACCAAAGCTAATAACAATTGCTGTTAAGATTAACGCTTGTGGGATGGCATCAGCCATATTTGTAACGCCTTCTGATAACACTGGAGGTGCACTGCCGCCTAAACCACCCATTGTTAAAATAAGTAGGTGAGCACCGTGGCTAAGAAGGCCAGTACCAATAATAATGCGAAGTAAACTTTTAGATAGCATTAAGTAGACAGCTGCCATGAATAGAAAACCAATGGCAATGGCCATTATGACTTCCATCAATCATCCCCTCCAATCGATTGAATGATTGTTAACGTAACACCAACAACTACTAGATAAACACCTGTATCAAAAAGCATTGCAGTATGCAATTCAGTATCACCAATTAACGGTAGATAGAAATGGTCAAAATAATGCTTGAAGAAAGGTTTACCCAAAAACATACCTATAGAAGCAGTTCCGAGTGCTAAAACTAAACCACTAGCAGTCATAATTGTATAGTTGATCGGTAATAATTTTTGAACAGTTTTTAAATCATAAACCAACAGTAAAAGTACGATGGCGCTTGAAGTAAGTAAACCTCCAACAAATCCGCCACCAGGTGCAAAGTGACCTGCTAAAAAGACATGAATTGAAAAGAGAAAGATGATAAAAAATACGACATGTGAAGTCGTTTTTAATATGACATCATTTGTTTTCATGCTCATTCTCCTTTCTACTTAGGCGGAGTTTAATCATACCTAAGATAGCCATACCAGCAATAGATAACACCGTAATTTCAAATAATGTATCGAATCCACGGTAGTCTACTAAGATTACGTTTACGATATTACCACCACCGGCTAATGTATTGACGGTTTCTTTGTAATACTCCGTAATAGAAGGTACAAGCTTTTGAGATTGTGCAGACAAAGCAACGAGTGTCACCATTACACCAACACCTAATGAGATGATAAAGTTGTTTAAGCGGAATCGAATCCGCTCTTCATGTCGACTAAGTTTCGGTAAATGATAAAACGCAAGTAAGAATAGTGCTACCGACACCGTTTCAATAACGAGTTGTGTTAAAGCTAAGTCTGGCGCGTTAAAGATAACAAAGAACAGCGCTACTGTATAACCTACGGCTCCTAACGCAATGATGGCTGTTAAGCGTGATTTTGAGAGCAAAACAGTTATAGTGCTAATAATCAGGACGAGAATTAAAATAATCTCATACACATGAATTGGTGCTGTACCCTCCATCGAGAAACTAAAAGCATCTTTTACAAATAAAGTACTAATAGTAATGACAACGATGAAAGAGAACATATAGACTAAGTAATTGCGAATTGAACCAGTCATATATAGTTTTGAAATAAAATTTAAATCCTTATCTAAGAATGTCATGAATCGGTCGTATAAACGATTGAGTGACAACCAATCTGGTGCGATTTTGTATAACTTTTGCCATTTTGGAATCGTTAAGAATAGCAAGAAGCCAACAATGAAAATACCGATTGTCATAAATAACTCAGTATTAAAGCCATGCCAAGCAGAGACATGAATTGGAATAGCACTAGCTGAGTCATATAAGAATGGTTGAATAGCTAGAACAGCTGGTTTTACAAAAACGTCTCCAATTATATTGGGGATAAAGAATATGATTACCACAAGTGCAGCTAAAATTATTGGTGAAATAAGCATACCAATAGGTGCTTCATGGGCTTTTTTCGGTAATAATTCAGGTTTATATTTACCGGTAAATGTTTTGAATACAAAATAGAAGCTATAAACGAATGTAAAGACGCTTGCTATCCAAGCGACGATAGGGAAGATAGTTCCCCATGTATCCATTGCAAAAAGATTAAAATCCTTTATAGCAAGCATAGATGTTAAGAACATTTCTTTACTTAAAAATCCGTTAAATGGTGGAACACCAGCCATTGAGAAACTGCCGATTGCTGCAACTGTAAAGCTGATTGGCATAAGACTCATTAATCCACCGAGCTTGCGAATATCACGTGTACCGGTTTCATGATCAACGATACCTGCAATCATAAATAGACTACCTTTAAATGTCGCGTGATTTATAAGGTGAAAGATAGCTGCAAAGGCAGCAAATTTAAATACAGTATCCTGCGCTTGGTCAACATGGAATGCAACAGCTCCTGCACCAAGCAAAGACATAATTAGTCCTAATTGACTGACAGTTGAAAAAGCTAATATGCCTTTTAAATCTGTTTGCTTTACAGCAAAGAAAGAACCCCAGAATAATGTAAATAAACCGACTCCCATAACTAGCCACACCCAAATTTCTGAGCTAGCATAGATAGGTGTTAAACGTGCTACTAAATAGATACCGGCTTTAACCATCGTCGCAGAGTGAAGATATGCACTAACTGGTGTAGGCGCTTCCATCGCATCAGGTAACCAAATGTAGAATGGGAACTGTGCAGACTTTGTGAATGCCCCTAAAAGAATAAGTACTAGTGATAGGGTGAACCAATCATGTGAAACAAGTGTTGGAGCTTGTGCGATGAGTTCGCGTATAGAGTACGTTTCACCCATAATGGATAAAAGAATGAAACCTCCTAGCATCATGAGGCCACCAAATATAGTAATCATCATCGATTTTAATGCACCAAATCTAGAGCGATCACGGTCATACCAATAGCCGATTAATAAGAAGGAAGAAATAGATGTTAACTCCCAAAATAGATATAAACTAATTAAATGGTCTGATTGTACAACGCCCAGCATGGCACTCATGAACATTAACAAATAGACATAGAAATTATGTAATTGTTCACGTGTACGATCTAAGTAGAAGATAGAATAAAGAACGACTAAGGCACCTATTCCCGTAATCAGAAGCGAAAATAACAGGCTTAAGCCATCAATATAGGAGATAAATGAGATATCAAGTGATGGAACCCAATTGACCTTTGAAACAATGGTTTCTCCATGCATCACTCTCGAAATATAAGAGGCATAAATGGCTGCTAACACAACTGGAACAATTAATACAAACCAGCCAGTATGGATTCCTCTTACCTTCTTAAAAAGAACAGGTATAAAGATTGCAGCGATAATTGGTATGAATATAAATAATACTTGTACCAAATAAATCCTCCTTTCAAAAAAACTTAATATGCAGTCAACAAATCATATTATAGCTCATTATACATACATTTGCATGGCATAATCTTTATTGTTTCCCTTGATAGTAAGGGTATTTGTTCGATATTATAAATAGGAAATAAATAATAAAATAATCGAGGAATTTAGATGAAAAACCCTTATGTTTATGGATATTTACCGCTGATTACGATCATACTTTTTAGTTTAACTTTTGGATTGTATACGGTAACAGAATCCATTGAAGTCTTCAAATCTATTGGTGTATACACAGGTATGCGCGAGTTTTTATCAGAAATACAGTTACGTGTATTTTTATTAATTGTTTTTGCACTTTGCTATTTTATGTTGTTCTCTGCATTAAAGTTGATAGGAGAGACAATTCATGAATTAGCAATGCTGTTCTTTTCAAAAGATATTGATGGTAAAACAGTCGCTGAAGCACGGGGAGGAAATGTTATTTTCTTCTTTGGAGCCATAGCTTCTGCTTTCGGCATTCAATCGTTCATGTTATTAATGATTATTTTCTTACTGACGGTCCTTACATACTTTATTTATGTCATTTATAAAATTAGTAATCATATGACGTTAGGTGCTACGATTGGTGTTTTAATATTTGATATTTTACTTTGGAGTATCTTAATAACATTAATTGTTTATGTCATTTTTAAATTGTATAACGGTATTTTAGCAAGTTTACCAATTTAAATGTTGGGAACATAAAAAGCTGTCAGGGGATATAACTCACCCACGACAGCTTTTTGTTTTATTGCATAATATTAGAGAATATACGATGATGTATTTTAGCATTTTCAAGCCAGTACATATTTCTAGGGCGGTCAAATCCAATCCATACTGCAGAAGTATAGCGATCTGTTAAGCCTGCAAGCCAATAATCACGATAATCATTAGTAGTCCCCGTTTTTGCACCTACATAAGGAGAGTTAATATGAATACCAACTCCCGTTCCATTTTGAACAACATCCGTTAATAATGTTCGCATATGCTGGATGGTACTAGGTGACCAAACTTGTTTTTGCTTTTGCTCCCATTCATATCGAAGCTTGCCATCGCGACTTTGTACTTGACGAATGGCATGAACTGGCTCGTAATCCCCGTTAATAAAGCTAGTATAGGCATCAGCTAATTCTAATGTCGTAACACCATGTGTTAATCCACCTATAGCGGCAGGATAGATGTGATCAGCGTTTGATAATGAATCAAATTGAAATGGCTTCAAGTAGGAAAATGCTTTGTTAGCACCAATTTGATGAAACAAACGCATAGCAACAGTATTGTAACTATTTCGGAAACCTTGTTGAAGCGTTACATTGCCAATCACTTGTCCACCATAGTTTTGAGGGCAGTAAGAGCCAATGCAGAAAGGCTGACCGCTCACAATCGTATTAGGAGTTGCTGATGTGGTTTCAAAATAAGGTGCATAATCAATTAATGGCTTAAATGCAGAACCTGGCTGACGTACTCCCTGAAATGCTCGATTATAATCAAATTTCTCATACTCCTTACCTCCATAAATACTAACAATTTCACGATTGTTATTATCAATAACAACGGCTGCTGCTTGTAAATCTTGAGTATAGGAAATGGCTTGATCGATTGCATTCTGGTCAGCTCTTTGCTTAATAGGAGATAGGGCAGTATCGATAATCAGACCATCATTTAGCAAAGTATTAACCCTTTTAGTCAGCTTTTTATTAATGCCTCTTTTTTCAGAAGTTGTTTTAGCTGCTTTAAGTTGCTTTGTAAATCCTTCTTTGTCGGCGATTAATGATCGTAATTCACTTAATACATACGTACTATAGGCAGGGTAAAGTTGTTTTTTCTGCTTGATAGTAAGTGTTATTTTTTCTTTTTTAATTTTCTTTCCTTGTTTCTTTGTTAGAATTTCCTTATCCACTAGTTTGTTGATAAGGCGTTCCTGTCTTTTTTTTGTATTAACAAAATGTTTGACAGGGTCATATAAAGAGGGGTTATTTGGAATGGCCGCTAAAAATGCCATCTCAGCTTTTGTTAGTTTATTTACTGGGCGTTGAAAGTAATAAGTTGATGCACCACCAATACCATAAACGCCATTACTAAAGTACATTTCATTCAAATACATATTTAAAATTTCGTCTTTAGAAGCTTTTCTTTCTAACTCATATGAATAGAAAATTTCAAGTACTTTTCGCTCATAAGATTTTTCCTCTGATAAATAACGCATGCGAACAAGTTGTTGCGTGATGGTACTCCCACCTTGGGAAGATTCACCACTTGATGAGTTTGCAACAATAGCACGCGCAATGGCACTTAAGTCAAAGCCGATATGTTCATAAAAATGCTCATCTTCACTATATAAAAATAGTTCTTGAACAAACTCTGGAATATCCGCAAGCTTCATAGGTTTGCGCCATTCTGTATATTCCTCTGAAAAGGTATCCTTATTTTGATCTCTTATGACAGTTGGAATGAGTGAGTTTGTCGCATCTAACTGAATGGAAGATGTGAATTTTTTATCCAAAGTATTAGCTGTATTCTTTTCTATTGAAATTTGTTCGAATAGAAAAAACAGTAAAGGAATACAGAGGATAATAATAAGACTACCAACTACTTTTCTCAATGATACCCCCCTCAATTAAATGTTTCTATATGTATAGTAAGGTTAAAGAAATGAAAACGCTCATAAAAAAGAATAGCACATTTTACAAGAAGGCTGTAAAAAAATAAAGTATTTCTCAGCCGTAATCTAATAAAAATATGCTATCCCAATTTACGATTCTAAAATGTCTTCTAAATGCTGTTTTGGATATTTACGTGTCCACTTTAATAAAATGAAAGCTATTAAAAATAATGAGCCTGTTACGTAGAAAACGGAAGAAATTCCGATAAATCCACTGACGATTCCCCCAAATGTAGGACCGATTATATTCCCTAGGAAACGAAAGCTTGTATTATAGCCCATGACTTCACCTTGGATATCTATAGGTGCTTCGCGACGTATTAGAGCCGTAGTAGTAGGAATTAGACCACCAACTGCAATACCGAACAACAATCTAAGTCCCATCAATTGCCAAAGTGATGTCACAAATGCTTGTGGAATAATGAAAACAACAGCTATTGCTAAAAGAATTGTTAACACCTTTTCATAACCTATTTGGTCACCAAGCCTGCCCCAGAACCTTGCGAATAATAAGTTCCCAACACCTGCAGCACTAAAGGTCAGTCCAGCTAGAAAGGCAACCTGCCCACTAGTTGTTAAATCGGATACATAAAGAGAAAGTAAAGGTTGAATACTGAAATTTCCGATTTGAATAAGACTTGTAATCATCATGACATTAAATAATAAACGATGATGGAATATGCCTTTTAATACTGCTATTCGAGAGTATACAATCGCATTTTTCTTTTTCACTTTTTGGATTTCACGGACACCGAAAATGATAAGTAGGGCAGCAGTTGCAATGGAAATCGCAGTAATAATAAACGTATACTGAAAACCGAATTCATCTGCCAACAAACCACCGACAACTGGACCAAAAAGTGTCCCTGTTACACTCCCCATTTGTAGAGTTCCTAGGGTTTTTCCTGCAATTTCTTTTGGTGTTTGTCTACTTATAAACGCAAGAGATGTCGGGATGAATCCCGTTACAATACCCATGAATAAGCGTAATAAGAAAAACTGTTCTACACTTTGTACATGTCCCATAAAGAAAATACTGATCGATATGCCAAAGCCATTAATAATTAAGATTGGTTTATAGCCATATTTATCTGCAACTCGTCCCCAGATAGGTGACATTAGAAAAGCAGACACAAATGTGGCACCAAAGATTAAACCTGCCCATTTTTGGACATAACTTTCGGTGAAATTGCCCATCGTTTCAATGTATAATGATAGAAAGGGCATAATCATAGTAGTTGTTCCTGCAACTAACAAGTTAGCAAACCAGATAATGATAAAATTGCGTTTTTGCTGTGGGTTCATATGAGCACTTTCTTTCGCTGTATTATTTGGTCTATTCGTAGTATAAAGCATTATGAATTTTGAATGAAGCTCTTCAAATGCTAATGGTGGAGTTTTTAACTGAAAAATAGTGTGAATTGTGATAGACTATGACGAGGTATCCAAGTAGTATACGCAACCTCAAAGTGTTGAAGTTATTAAGGTTGCGATGGTGGGATAAACCCACTTTAAAAATTACTTTTATTTTCCCCGTAAAAAGGGTAACTAAACATTCACGATTTTAAAGGAGAGTATATTATGTATCCACAATTAACAACTGAAGTACAAGCAAACGAAGCATTAGTAGAAATGAAAACGACTTTAGGTTCAATCAAGATTAAATTATTCCCAGAGCATGCACCTAAAACAGTTCAAAACTTTTTAACTCACGCTGAAAATGGTTATTATGACGGTATCATTTTCCACCGTATTATTAAAGACTTCATGATTCAAGGTGGAGATCCAACTGGTACAGGTATGGGTGGAGAAAGCATTTATGGATCAACTTTTGAAGATGAATTTTCAAATGACTTATTCAACATTCGTGGTGCTTTATCAATGGCTAACGCTGGTCCAGGTACAAACGGAAGCCAATTCTTCATCGTTCAAATGCCATCAGTTCCAGCTAACATGATCGGACAAATGAAAGATGCTGGCTATCCAGAAGAAATTATCGCAGCATATACAGAAAACGGCGGTACACCTTGGTTAGACCACAAACATACTGTATTCGGTCAAGTTGTAGAAGGTATGGACATCGTTGATAAAATGGCTGATGTAGAAAAAGACATGCGTGACAAACCACTTGAAGACATTTCAATTCAATCAATTGAAATTCTTCAAAAATAATAATTGGAGTGTTCTCAGATGAAAACTTGGGTATTAAATGAGTTTCTCTATTTTCCTGAAGACAAATCGGAATATCTTCCAGCAGCAATTGAATTAGCAATTATTTTAGTTCTATGTGTCGCTGTGTTTTTTACTGTTAAAAAAATGGCCAAAAAACAAGAGCTTAAAACAAAAATGCTAGAGGAAGAAATTCTTCAAAATCGTCAACAAGATGCAAAACAAAACCAGTCGAATTAGATTCGACTGGTTTTTCTTTGCTTATTTAAATGCTTTTATAAATCTTTCAATGCCGTCCTGTACAGTTGCTTTTGAACAGGCTACATTCATACGAACGAATCCGAGACCTGATTCCCCGTATTTAGAACCTGGATCTAAAGCGAGTTTCCCAGTATGTAACAAGCGTTCCATCACTTCTTCTTCTTCTTCTAAACCAGTTCCACGGTAGTCAATCCATAATAAGTATGTACCCTGAGGTTTTACAATTTTAATGCCAGGAACAGCAGCAGGAATCTGCTCAATAACAAGGTCCATATTAGCTGACACATATGACAATAACTCAGTTAACCATTCTTCACCTTCAGTATATACGGCTCTCATTGCATCAATAGCAAAAATGTTAGGTCCCATTTGACCATGCGAAGCAGCATTTTGTAAAAGTTTATCACGCATAGAATCGTCAGTAACAATCATCATAGCTACTTGTACACCTGCTAAGTTAAATGTTTTCGTTGGTGCCATACAAGTAATAACACGAGCAGCCTCTTCACCAGCAATTTTTGCGAGAGGGATATGCTTTTTACCATCAAGTATTAAGTCTGCGTGAATTTCATCTGATAAAATCAGTACATCGTGTTTTGCACAAATTCGAAGCATTTCACGTAAATCGTCCTCACTCCAGACGATTCCCCCTGGATTGTGTGGGTTACATAAAATGAATAACTTCACTGCTTCTTTTGCTGCACTTTTTTCAAACGCTTCAAAGTTTAGTGAATAATGACCATCTTTTTCTACCATTACACACTCTTCCATCTCACGTTTTAACGCAATCGGAACATTAGTGAATGGAGGATAAACAGGCGGGGTGATTAAAATCTTGTCTTTTGGCTTTGTATAAGCTTCAACAATAGATGCAATGGCAGGGACAACACCACTATGATAGAGAACCCAATCCTTTTCGATTGTCCAATTATGGCGCTTTTCAACCCAATTGACGAACGTTGCTGTTGTTGCATTATCTGCAACTGCATAACCTAGCACAGGGTGTTCTAAACGCTCACGGATGGCTTTAGTTACTACTTCAGGAGCAGCAAAATCCATATCTGCAATCCACATTGGTAAGATATCTGATGTATCTTCAATTTGGTAAATTGCCTTCATCATATCCCATTTTACTGAGTTTGTATCTCGTCTATTAATCACTTGGTCAAATCTACTCAAGTATATCCCTCTTTTCTTTTTTTATATCTATGTTATCATAACCATTAAAGATGAAAAGTAAATAGGTGAAAAAATATGGAGAATATTGCAATGAATAGAAAGGCTATACATATCCTTTCTGAGTGGGATCCTTTTGAAATGGGGAATTTCACATATGATACGGAAGCAGCCGATGTCGTAGCGGAATTACAGCATATTGATGATCCAACTGTGTTAGGTAAGAAAATTCAAGGAATTTACGAGCAGTCATTCGAAAGATGGATTCCTATAGAAGAATGTATCGGAATTTCATATAAGCTATTAGCCGTAAAATTTGAAGCCAAATGTATCGTATAAATGAAAAAGCCTTATTGCTCGATGAAACTCGAGCAATAAGGCTTTTTTTACTTAATGTAATTGTAAACCGTCCGTTAAGTTAGACAATGGAACTTCTAATGCATTTGAAAGCTTGAAAATCGTCTCTTTTGAAGGAATATCTTCTCCAGATTCATAGCGCCCTAGTTTCCCTGCACTAACACAAACTTGTAAAGATAATTCCTCGAGTGAAATATTACGTTCACCACGAAGTTGGCGAAGCTGAGTATGAAAATCTTGAATCATCATAATAAATAAAGCACTCCTTTCAAATCGTCTACAATAATAATAATTAAATTATATCACGGCTTGAGTGAAGAAATTTCTAACTTAAGTGACAGAAAAATGACGTTATCTAAAGAACACACTTTGAATAAAGACGATAATAATTGCAATTGGAGCGACGAAACGAACAAGAATACGCCAAGTTTGGAAGATCCAATCTTTTGTGTTCAATTCAGCAGCAGCGTCTGCTTTCGAAATTTTATAACCTGAGAAAATAGCAACAAGTAGTGCACCTATTGGCATACCAATATTATTCGTAAGGAAATCAGCTGAATCAAAAATCGATAGACCGAAAATTTTAATATCGGACAATGCACCAAAAGATAATGCACTAGGAATACCAACGATGAAAATCCCAAAGCCGCATAGCCATGAATATTGCTTACGTTTATCATATTTTGGACCCATCGCAGTTGCTACAACAATTTCTAACATAGCAATAGCAGATGTCACTGTTGCAAATAATAATAAGATAAAGAAAATGATCATAAACACTGAACCAAAAGGAATTTGCTGGAACACAGCAGGTATAATAATAAAGACTAGCCCTGGACCTTGGTCAGGAGAGTAACCTAATGCAAATACAGCAGGGAATATTACCAAACCAGCTAATAAAGAAATACCAATATTCATCCAAGCAACATTCATTGCAGAGCTACCTATTTTCGTTTCTTTTGATAAGTAAGAAGCATAAGTCAGCATAGCCGAAACCCCAACACTTAAGGAGAAGAATGCTTGTCCTAAAGCCATCAATAACGTTTTACCTGTGAAATATGACCAATCAGGTACGAACATAAATTTAATGCCCTCAATTGCACCATCTAAAGTTAAAGAACGGATAACTAATACGATAAAGAAAATAAATAGTAATGGCATCATCCATTTGCTTGCTTTTTCAATCCCGTTTTTTACTCCACCCTGTACAATCCAGACAGTGAGAAATAAGAATACAGCTTGGGCAATGACAACTTCCCAAGGATTTGATGTAATAGAGGCAAAAAGCTCACCATAATAATCTTCGCCACTACCAGATAATTGAAATGAAATTGCACGAACAATATAACTTAATATCCATCCACCAACAACACTGTAGAAGGATAAGATAATAGCAGACAATATAAAACCTGCCCAACCAGTTAAAAACCAACGTGTACCTGGAGCTTGTTTTTTAAATGAGGAAACAGCATCTGTTTGACCACGTCGTCCAATCATAAATTCAGCCACTAATATAGGCAGTCCAATAAATAATGTACATATAATAAATAGCAATATAAAGACACTACCACCATTAGTACCAGCCATATACGGAAACTTCCAAATAGCCCCTAAACCAATGGCGCTACCAGCTGCCGCTAAAATAAATCCTATCTTTGACGCAAATTGATCCCTATTTGACACTTTTTATGTCCTCCTTTTAGTAAGGATTGTTTTATTCTACCTCAATCAATTAGAAAAAAGTATAGGATTTTGTGAAACAAAATTGAAACTTCTATCGTATCACCAACAGAACAACAGAGAGCGAGGGGGGACAATGCCAGTTAAGGAACTAATCGCCAAAGCTCAAAGTGAGGATTTAGAATCATATAGCCTACTTATACAGCTTCATCATAGAACAGTTGAAAAGTTTACTTTTCAGTGTGGAGTTCATGTGCATGACATACCAGATGTCACTCAAGAAGTATTTATAAAGCTTTACCGTTTTTTACACCAATTTAATCATGAGAGATTTACAACCTGCTATATAAAATTACCTTAAATGCAACGCGCGACTATTATCGCAAGGAAACGAGTGAAGTAGCGAAGGAACATAGATTGATACAAAACAGTTCAAAACATACATTTACACCTTCAGCTGAAGAATGAATTTTAGTCTTTGAGGAGGATCAAGAACTACCTCAAGCTATTTTGCAACTTGATGAATTCCGCCATCCTATTGTGCTCTATTACTTTCGTGAACTAACATACGAGCAAATAGCAGATGTATTAAATATATCGCTACCATCAGTTAAAACACGTCTTCTGATTGTTAGGAAGAAAGAAGACCAAATAGATTTACTTAATGTAAGTGAGTTCAGACTAATCAAAGAAGAAAATGGTTGGCTTATCCCATTAAATCCAACAAAGTGATTTTTTGCCCGTACTATACCACTATGTTATAATTTAACATGAATATAGTGTATATATAGCTACAGAAGGTAGGAAGGGCTTATGGCAGACAAATATGTAGTAGGAGATGTGTTAACTGGTAAGATAACAGGAATACAACCCTATGGTGCTTTCGTTGCTCTTGACGAAGATACCCAAGGACTTGTGCATATTTCTGAAATTACGTACGGCTTCGTAAAAAACATTGCAGATCTTTTATCGGTTGGTCAGGAAGTACAAGTAAAGGTACTTGAAATCGATGAAAATGCGAGCAAAATCAGCTTATCTATTCGTGCACTGCAGGAACGCCCCCCGATGAAACGTAAAGAAAACGCGCCAAGAAAATCTTTACAAGCGCGTGTTGACGAAAAAGATGCAGTTGGTTTCAATTCATTAAAAGAAAAGTTACAAGATTGGATCGATCAATCAGGTATAAAAGGTTAATAAAAAGAGGGTTCACATTAATGTGAACCCTCTTTTTATTTCTTCATTTTTCGAATACGGTATTGCAAATTTTGTCTGCTCATCCCAAGTGCATTAGCTGTTTTCGTGATATTTCCTTCATACATATTCAATGCTTTTTGCAAATAATATTCTTCTGCCTCACGTAAATACTCATCAAGCGGTAATAGTTCCTTCGTATTTTGTACAACAAAATAGGATGCATCGTGTGATGAGTCCCGCAATGCTTGCACCTTCCATTTGAAATGGAGTGGCAGCATTTCAAATGTTATCAATTCCTCTGTCGTTACCATTGAGACAATTTCCTCAAGCAGAATTTCTAATTCCTTTAAATTACCCGGCCAATCATATAGATGGAAAAGTTCATTTACTTCACTAGACAAGTCTTGAATATTAGAACCGAAACGTTGACGATGACGTTTCAGAAAGTTCTCTATAAATGGTTTAATATCTTCTCTTCTTGAATGTAATGGTGGCACATTAATCGTGACGGATGCGAAAAAATAATAGAGTTCTTTTAACAGTTGGCCAGAAGCAATTAAATCTATTGGATCTCCACCAATACTAGCGATAAACATATGGTTTTTCATATGGTTCTCTTCTAATAATTGTAATAACTTCTCCTGTAACGTTAAAGACAAAAATTCAATACGTTCGCAGAATATCGTGCAATTTTGAAGTGAGTTTGTACTTTCATATAGTTTTTCTAAAATGGCTGAATCTGAACGCTGACAGAATATCGTGATGAAATGTTGATTTACAGGATCTAAATTATGATGGATGCCTTCAGCAATTAAGTCTTTACCAGTACCAGATTCCCCGATTAAAAGTACTGGGAGTCTTGCTGTTGCAGCTTTTTCAGCTGTTT
This sequence comes from Viridibacillus arenosi, assembly GCF_001955655.1. Taxonomy (GTDB): domain Bacteria; phylum Bacillota; class Bacilli; order Bacillales_A; family Planococcaceae; genus Viridibacillus; species Viridibacillus arenosi. The sequence goes on from NZ_MSPW01000006.1 coordinate 230,516, forward strand.
GAATAACTGCCTTCATAGGTGGAGAAACAGCGGTAATACTTGAAAAAGTAATTGGTTCACCATAACGTCTTAGTGGTTGGTAAACGAGCTTTTCAAGTGTAGTAATATCACGAGCGAACTCAATAGCCCCAATTAGTGCATCATTTTCAAAAACGGGAAATGTATCATTAATTGTCGTAATTTCCTGACCATTATGATTCCAATAGGTTTGTTTTACATTGAGTACTTTTTCGCCAGTTTGTAGAACTTGAAGTAATGTACTTTCTTCTTGCTCAAATTGAAAGAGTTCTAAAATAGAACGATCTATAACATCCTTTAAATTCAAACCCTCAATATCTTTCATTTTATCGTTATAAATAACCGTTTGCCCTTGGGCATTTACTGCATGAATGCCAACAGAAGCATGTTCTGTAGCGTGGCGGTAAAAGGGGGTTAAATCGTTGTCAATTGGTTTCATATTTTATCACCTTGAAATTTTTTTATAATTTTAAATATTTTTTACTTGAAAAACGCAATAATCTTTTGCATTATTATAAGTGTAAACAATTTATAAATGCAAATATTTTTTGCACTTACATCACAAAGGAGGATTACAAATGATTCCGTACAAACATGAACCATTTACAGATTTCTCTAAAGAAGAGAACAACACAGCATATTTAGAGGCTTTAAAAAAGGTGGAAGGATATCTTGGGGAAGAATATCCGTTAATCATCGGTGGAGAACGTATTACAACGAATGATCAAATCATTTCATATAATCCAGCAAATAAAGAAGAAGTTATCGGCTCAGTTTCAAAGGCTAACAAAGAATTAGCTGAGAAAGCGATGCAAGTAGCAGATGAAACTTTTCATACATGGAAGAAAGTAAAACCTGAAATTCGTGCAGATGTATTATTCAAAGCAGCAGCGATTATTCGTCGCCGTAAGCATGAGATTTCTGCGCTATTAACAAAAGAAGCAGGTAAGCCTTGGAATGAGGCTGATGCTGATACAGCGGAAGCAATTGACTTCTTAGAATATTACGGTCGACAAATGTTACGTTTAAAAGACGGTCAACCAGTTGAAAGTCGTCCAGGTGAATTCAACCGTTATGACTATATTCCATTAGGCGTTGGAGTAGTAATTTCGCCTTGGAACTTCCCGTTCGCAATTATGGCAGGTACAACAGTAGCTGCTGTAGTAACAGGAAATACAGTACTTTTAAAACCAGCATCTACGACGCCAGTAGTTGCTTATAAATTCGTAGAAATTCTTGAAGAAGCTGGATTACCAGCAGGCGTTGTTAACTATATTCCGGGCTCAGGGGCAGAGGTAGGAGACTATTTAGTAGATCATCCGAAAACACGCTTCATTAGTTTTACTGGTTCACGTGATGTGGGCTTACGTATCAACGAACGCGCTTCAAAATTAAATGAAGGTCAAATTTGGCTGAAACGTGTAATCGCTGAAATGGGCGGTAAAGATACTATTGTAGTTGATAAAGAAGCAGATTTAGAACTTGCTGCACAATCAATCGTAAAATCAGCATTTGGGTTTAGCGGTCAAAAATGTTCAGCATGTTCAAGAGCTGTCATTGTAGAAGATGTTTACGATGAAGTAGTAGCTCGTGTCGAAGAATTGACAAAAGGCTTATCAGTTGGGGACCCAACTGACTTATCAAATTTCACTGGACCAGTAATCGATGCTGCTGCATTCAAAAAAATTACTAGCTACATTGAAATTGGTAAAGAAGAAGGCCGAATTGTTGCAGGAGGCACTGCAGATGATTCAAAAGGATTCTTCGTAAATCCAACAGTAATCGTTGATGTGACTCCAGAAGCACGTGTGATGAAGGAAGAAATATTTGGACCAGTAGTAGCTATTGCAAAAGCTAAAGATTTCGATGAAGCATTAGCTATTGCAAATAATACTGAATATGGTTTAACAGGTGCAGTTATTACAAAAAATCGTATGAATCAAGAAAAAGCGCGCGAAGATTTCCATGTAGGTAATTTATACTTCAACCGTGGGTGCACAGGAGCAATCGTAGGTTACCAACCATTCGGAGGCTTTAACATGTCCGGAACAGATTCTAAAGCAGGCGGTCCAGACTATTTACAATTGCATATGCAAGCAAAAACAACTTCAGAGACGCTTTAATCAGTCTGTATCAAAAATGATTTAATGAGAAAAAACAAAAAGGCAGACTATATTGCATATGTCTGTCTTCTATAAAGAAAATAGTGGACGTTAGAAAGCTTGCGTTTACATTTTAGGGGGAAATATAATGACAAAGACACATGAGATTATTAAGCAAACAGAAACATTTGGTGCACCAAACTATTTACCACTGCCAATCGTTATTTCAGAAGCAGAGGGAGTATGGGTAAAGGATCCAGAAGGAAATAAATTTATGGATATGCTTTCAGCTTATTCTGCTGTAAACCAAGGACATCGCCATCCAAAAATCATTCAAGCATTAAAAGATCAAGCAGACCGTGTGACATTAACGTCTCGTGCTTTCCATAGTGATCAACTTGGACCATGGTATGAGTTAGTTTGTGAAGTAACTGGAAAAGAAATGGCACTACCTATGAATACAGGTGCTGAAGCTGTAGAAACTGCATTTAAAGCAGCAAGACGTTGGGCTTACGATGTAAAAGGTGTAGCAGAGGGTCAAGCAGAAATCATAGCATGTAATGGGAACTTCCATGGCCGTACAATGACTGCGGTATCTCTGTCTTCAGAAGCAGAGTATAAAAGAGGTTTCGGACCAATGTTACCTGGTATTAAATTAGTAGATTACGGTGATTTAGATGCTCTAAAAGCAGCTATTACACCAAATACTGCTGCGTTTTTAGTTGAACCGATTCAAGGAGAAGCGGGTATTGTTATTCCACCAGCGGGTTATTTAAAAGCAGCACGAGATTTATGTCGTGAAAATAACGTATTATTTATCGCTGATGAAATCCAAGCAGGTTTAGCTCGTACAGGGAAAATGTTTGCATGTGAATGGGAAGATGTAAATCCTGACATGTACATTTTAGGTAAAGCTTTAGGTGGGGGAGTTTTCCCGATTTCATGTGTTGTCGCTAGTAAAGAGATTTTAGGTGTCTACAATCCAGGATCGCACGGATCGACTTTTGGCGGTAATCCAATTGCATGTGCAGTTTCAATTGCAGCATTAAATGTGCTAAAAGAAGAAAAGCTTGCTGAACGTTCATTAGAGCTAGGAAATTATTTCATGGATGAGCTGAAGAAAATTGATAATGATGCGGTAAAAGAAGTGAGAGGTCGAGGTTTATTCATTGGAATGGAGTTAAATGAATTAGCACGTCCATACTGTGAGAAGTTGATGACACTAGGTTTATTATGCAAAGAGACACATGATACAGTGATTCGTTTTGCACCACCACTAATTATTTCTAAAGAAGAATTAGATTGGGCAATTGAAAAAATCAAAAAAGTCTTTACAAAATAAACTGAAATATATCCCACAATCTCTGGAACTATGTTACAATGTTTGCGATATACAGTAAAAAAACATTACGAATAAAGAGGCGAGAAAATCAAATGGCAGAAAATCTTAACCTGTTTACATCAACACAGGCGGTTATTCACGAAGCTCTTCACAAGCTAGGCTACGATGAGGGAATGTATGAACTTTTAAAAGAGCCACTACGCATGCTAGAAGTACGTATTCCAATTAAAATGGATGATGGAAAAGTGAAAGTATTCACAGGCTACCGTGCACAACATAATGATGCAGTAGGTCCTACAAAAGGTGGCGTGCGCTTCCATCCGCAAGTTTCTGAAGATGAAGTTAAAGCGCTTTCAATGTGGATGACTTTAAAAGCAGGTATTGTTGATTTACCTTATGGCGGTGGTAAAGGTGGTATCATCTGTGATCCACGTCAAATGTCTATGGGGGAAATTGAAAGACTAAGTCGTGGCTATGTTCGTGCTATTAGCCAATTCGTTGGACCAACAAAAGATATTCCTGCTCCAGACGTTTTCACGAACTCACAAATCATGGCGTGGATGATGGATGAATACAGTCGTATTGATGAATTCAACTCTCCAGGTTTCATCACTGGTAAACCTATTGTTTTAGGTGGTTCACAAGGTCGTGACCGCGCAACTGCACAAGGTGTTACAATTGTGATTGAAGAAGCAGCTAAACGTCGTAATATTGACATTAAAGGTGCACGTGTCGTTATCCAAGGATTTGGTAACGCAGGTAGTTTCCTAGCTAAATTCATGAGTGATTTAGGTGCTAAAGTTATTGGTATCTCTGATGCTCACGGAGCTTTGCATGATCCAGAAGGTCTGGACATTGATTATTTACTAGATCGTCGTGACAGTTTTGGTACTGTTACAACTCTTTTTGAAAATACAATCTCCAATAAAGAACTGCTTGAATTAGATTGTGATATTTTAGTTCCTGCTGCGATTGAAAATCAAATTACTGCGGACAATGCACATAATATACGTGCAAGTATTGTAGTAGAAGCAGCAAATGGCCCGACAACTTCAGAAGCGACTAAAATTTTAAATGACCGTGGCATTCTACTAGTACCAGACGTACTAGCAAGTGCTGGAGGCGTTACAGTTTCTTACTTTGAATGGGTTCAAAACAACCAAGGCTATTACTGGTCAGAAGAGGAAGTAAATGAAAAACTTCTTAAGAAAATGGTTGATGCATTTGATAATGTCTATACAGTTGCAACAACACGTGGTATCGATATGCGTTTAGCAGCTTATATGGTAGGTGTACGCAAAACAGCTGAGGCTTCTCGCTTCAGAGGCTGGGTATAATCGTTAATCTAAAAAGTAACCCCCAAGAACATAAAAGTGTTCTTGGGGGTTTTTACATATTAGGCATTACATCGTACGCGCAACTTGAGGTTCTGAACGCTCTATTTCTTCTGAAGGTCTAAAGAGTATCCACAAATTCACTAGACCAGCAATTCCTACAATAGTATAGATGATTCTCGATACCACACTAGCTTGTCCACCAAAAAGACTTGCGACAACATCAAATTGAAATAAGCCAATAACACCCCAATTTAAAGCACCGATAATAGTGAAAAATAAGGCCGTTCTTTGTATAACGCTCATCATAACACCTCCTCATACAGCTAGAGTGTGTTGTGATGTCGAAAATCATACGAGTTTTTATTTAATAAAGCAAATCCTCTTACTAGGTAGTTCTAGACAATTCAATTGACCGCCAAAAACGGCGCCTCCATCAATACCAATAATATTATTTTGTCCAAAATAAACATTATGGTTATTTTCACTTTGGTGTAAATTAGAAGTTGGAGTATGTCCAAATACTATTGTTTTACTGCCAGTATAACCGTTATAAAATTCTTCGCGAATCCAAATAAGTGTTTCTTTTTCCGTTTCGCTTACAGGGATATGAGGATCAATTCCTGCATGCACGAATATATAATCTTCGTCTTCTATATATATATGTAAATTTTTTATGAATGCTAAATGCTCATCAAGCTTTTTAGATTGTAATTGTGGAACAGTGAACTGTTCACCTTCCCCAATTCCTTGAATCTCTTCCTTAGAAAAGCCGTAGCTAAGTAAGGTTTCTTTACCTCCACACCGTTCGGTCCAATGTTTCCAAGCGTATTCCGTTTTTTCCGTAAATGCTTTTTCCATTAAATTTTCGTGATTGCCAATTAAAACAATCGCTCCGTTTTGCTGTAACTTCATGATTAAATCTAACACATCAGCAGAATTAGGTCCTCGATCAATATAATCACCCAGTAAAACTAATCTGTCTTCATCTGGTGAATAATTTGCTAGAGTTAAGAGTTCTTGGAATTTTTTTAATTCACCGTGTATATCGCTAATTAATATTGTTTTTTGCATTTTCATCTCTCTTTTCAATTGGTTATGTATGAAAGGGAAGCATGTTATTGAAATACAGATAACAATGCGTCCCAATCTTTTATTTACTTCATATTGTTAAGGTTATCGTCAAGGTGATTCCAGTTTGTAATACCATCATCTTCGTCAAAAGCAACTGTTACTTTTGAAACTTTAGTTTGCGATAATAAAATCTTCATCAAATGATCCCTAATATCATCAACCTCAGCAAAAGTAAGCGTAGGATCTATTTCAGCAAGAACCTCTACGTGTAAAAATTCACCTTCTTTTACCACTTCTAATTTTTGTATATCACGCACATTTTTATCTTCCCATAATAAACGTGCGATATGATTTAGCATTTCTTCATCCGTTTCACCAATGACTCCACGAGCATTTTCTAGGAATACGACACCAACTACGTAGAACATCATGAGACCAATTAGAATAGATGCAATACCCTCTACTTGTAAGAATCCAGTGAAATGTGCGATTATCACAGCTACAAAAGCTAAAACGCCACCTAAAGTTGCTACTAAATCTTCCATAAAGACAAGCTTTGTTGCAGGTTTTGCTCGGTTTAAATTAGCAAAGGCCCTCGGTAGGGCTGAAAAGAAAGTGGCTGACTCATTTGAATCATGAAGAATTTCTTTCGCTGCCTTCATTAACACAATACCTTCTAATACAATACCAATTCCTAAAACGCTCAAACTAATCCACATACCATTCGAAGTAGCGGGGTGAGTAATTTGATGCCAGCCTTCTTTAATTGTTTCGTAAGATAATATTCCTACAATAATAACGGCACCTAAACACACTAAATTAACAACACGGCCGAAACCTTTTGGGAATTGTCGAGTGGGTGCTTTTTTAGATAAAGCAGAGCCTATAAAAACAAAGAATTGGTTGGCGGAGTCTCCTAATGAGTGCATCATTTCTGCAAACATTGCAATGTTCCCTGTAAAGAAGAAAGCGACTCCTTTTAATACACCTAAAAATAAATTGACAAAAGCCGCTAATAGCGAGGGTTTATTTCCTTTTTTTAACAAACTCCAAACATTACTCATAAAATGCCTCCTCTAAGACAGGATTTCAATTTCTATTTCTTCTATATAAGGTTGTTCGCGAATGCTGTTATATAATGAAATAGTATCTTTTTTGGGAAGAGAAGAAAAACGTAAATCAACTTCATGCTTAAATTCATTATTCTCTAGACGAATGTCTTTAATACGCATATTATCTACATCCATATCATTCTTCTGTAAAAATAGTAAAATATCATTGATATCTTGTGTATTTTTAACGCCTATCTTTAATGATACTTCACGCATACGAAGTCGCTTAGGTCCAAATTTCATGAAAATTGGAGCAAGAATTTCTACACCAATCATAATAATAACTACAGCAATAATAGCTTGCCCATAAAAACCTGCACCAACTGCAATACCAATTCCTGCAGCTCCCCAAATCATAGCGGCAGTTGTTAAGCCGCTTATATTGTCATTACCTCTACGTAAGATTACTCCAGCACCCAAAAAACCAATTCCACTGACTATTTGTGCAGCTAAGCGGAGTGGATCCATTGTGACATTTATGCCGGGTACTGGTTTAGCGTTATAAACCGATTCTATTGAAATGATTGTTAACAAACAGCTGAACGTGGCAATGACTAAACTTGTTTTCAATCCAACAGGTTTTCTTTTCAACTCTCTTTCAATACCTATGACTAAACTCAACGTAGCTGCAACAATCAACTTAATAAACATTTCATGAGTTAAAGTGTTATCCAGTAAGAAATTCAATATAGTATTCCTCCTTAGTTTCATTTTTTTTATTTCGAACGCCGTTTGCTCAAGTTAAAATTATGTACATCTAGTATTCGTATTGTACACTATGTGGTTGGGGAATTTACCCTTTTCTGCTATTTAAGTTACACTTGCAGGCTGTACAGATTCCAACGTCATAACTTTTTTATTGAATGCTTTTTTGATTTTATTTATTTCTTCAATATTCTTTATGAAATTTAAGAATAAAATAGGCCAATTTAAAAAAGTAATTGGCTGTATTCAATTGATGTGAGTTAATTTTTAATGATTCAATTCATTCTATGGTTTGAATCATTAAGTTACATCTCGGTAGTAAGTTCAACAGTTCTTTTTACATTACAGCCTGTGCTTTTGTAGGAATGTAATTCTTCCATAAAAAAAACTTTATTCTAAAACACTATTTATCCGGTTGTATTGCAAACAAAAAGAGTGTACTAATAAGTAGGGGAGTGAGACTTAATGGTAAATGGTTCAACTTTTTTGTTATTTGTAGCTTACGCATTAGCAACCGGTTATTAGTTATATGAGCAAGAGTTCCGAAAAAGTTTAGCATTAATGACATATACAATGAATATTAGGTTCGTACAATTACTTAATTTTTCTAATTTCCTATTTAAGAGGAATCATATTGACTAGATTCTTCTATTGAATTGTTTTACTATACTAGCTATAGTACCCAATTTGTTAGGACATAATCTTTTAAGGAGTCTTTATAATGAGTGAGTATGAAAGTGTGCTCAATAGCGGATCTATTTGAAACAATTGGAGCGGTAATGTGTGGTAAACTTAAAGTATATTCTATTTCATGAAAAACTAAAACATCCTATATTATGCTGTATATAATTAATGAAAAAAGAATATAAAGTTATTTTAAAAAAACTGTTGATTTTTAAAATAGCATGCTGTATAGTAATAAATGTCGTTAAGACGTGCTGCAAAATATGAATACAACATCTTAAAAAACTTTTTCAAAAAAGTATTTGACAAAGAAAACAGATGATGATAAGATATTGAAGTCGCTTACGAAACGACAACAAAATGAACCTTGAAAACTGAACATGCAAGACGTTAATCAATAAATGTTTTTGAACATCAACTCTGTTGGTGGATCAA
>NZ_MSPW01000007.1 GCF_001955655.1 Viridibacillus arenosi
TATCTATTTTTGTTTTGATCCACCAACAGAGTTGATGTTCAAAAACATTTATTGATTAACGTCTTGCATGTTCAGTTTTCAAGGTTCATTTTATCGTGTTGTTTTGACGACTTATAAATCTTAACATTTATATCTTCAACTGTCAACCGCTTTTTAAAAAGTTTTATTTGAAAGTAAAGTTATTAAGTTTTGTTAAGTACGTCTTAGCGACAAGTAATATAATATAACACTTTCGATATAACTGTCAACACTTTTTAATAAAAAATGAAATTCTATCCCTAAAATATAAAACTACTTATCTTTCTAAAGAGTTTCTTCCTATAGAACGACTTAATTAAGGGATAGAATTAATAAAGCTATTCGACGATTAATCTTTCGATATATAATATACGATTCCTTGATAAGTCTATAATTTCTGATGTATCTATTAACTTTACAACTGGACGAGTAGGGGTATCCTTATTTACAAAAACAATTGTTGCTAATGCAAAATTAGATAATTCTACTTTTGTTCCTAACGGTAAATCAGCTATACAGCTAAACAATGTGTGGACAACTTCAATATTAAATTTACCGAATTGCGATTCGCGAATCATTTCTAATACTTTAAATGATGATTCCTTTTCTCTGTATACTCGTTCGCATGTCATAGCATGAAAAACATCAGCTACTGCAATAATATGAGAGTACACAGCAATGGAATTACCTTTCTCACCTAATGGATAACCACTACCATCTAATCGCTCATGATGCTGATATATAGCAATTTTCATATCAGATTTTAAAAGAGGAATATCTTTCACTAATTGTGCACTATAAAAGGGATGTTCTTGAATTTCTTTAAGTTCTAGCTCAGTTAAAGCCCCTGCTTTTTCAAGAATCTTTTTATTTACTTTTGCCATACCGCAATCAGCTAAAGCAGCTGCACTGGCAATTTGAATAATATCACCTTTTGTTAAGCCCATCTTATGCGCAATTACAGCCGAGATTAAACTCAGTGCAACTGAATGATGATAAATATAGTTTTTAGAATCTGAAAGTTCATTCAACGAAAAAATAAGTGCACGATCTCTTAATACATAATCTATTAACGGAAGTATAATAGTACGAACCTTTACAATATCAACTTTACTGCCCGCTTGCCATTTAAAAAATTCGGCTTTAAATTCCGCAACACTCTTTCCATATTGGCTAGCAAATGGTGTCATACTTTCTACTACCACTTCATCTTCCTTAACATTATCAGGAACTACCGTAATTTCCTTTTCTTTTTTTTCAATGATTGATGTAGTGAGCACTGGAATTTTTGGAATTTGGAAAGCCTGAAATACAATTAAATGCTCTCTAGTAATTTTAGTATCTTTATATACAATAGGATATTGTGTATTTGCCATTATATCTTCGGCCACAATACTACCCAATCGCAAATCAGCCACTTTCACTAATGTAGCGCTCATATGCACGCACTCCTTTAAAAGATAATTAATTTGTCCTAGTATATATTGTATCTAAAACTTACTTTAATTGTAATATAAATATTCAGTCCTTTTATCAAATTAATTAAATTTTTGTTAGAACAAAAAAACTCCGAGCATTGCACATATAGTGCAGTTGCTCGGAGTTTCTTTAATTTGGTTACATACTTTGTTATTTAATTGGCTCTTCAGCAGTAAGTTCCAATTGGTTTAAATCAGATTCGTTAACCCAGTCTTTATTGTAGTTTTTCACACGTTTGTTAACTGGCATGATTTCTGTGCGGTAGTAAATTGGGAATACTGGCGCTTGTTCAGCCATGTAGACTTGCCAATCCTTAAATGCCTTTGCACGGTATTCTGGATCAATTGCTTCTTCAGAATCAATATTAGCTAGTAATTTATCTAGCTCTGGAGAAGTGAAACGACTATAACTGTAAGATGCATCACGCGCATAAATACCTGATGGAGATGGGTTAGTACCAGTACCCCACGCAGCCATATATACGTCAATATCTTTGTCATCAGCTTTTACTTTATCGTAGAAACTGTTGAATTCGATTAAACGACCTGTTGTTAAAACAACATTTAAACCAGCATCTTTCCAATTTTGCAAGTAAAATTGCATCATAGCTTCATCTTTATCATCGCCAGCCATACCAGCAAGTTTGATTTCAAGTTTTTTACCGTTTTTATCTTCTCGTAATCCATCACCATCAACATCTTTATATCCTGCATCATCTAATAATTTTTTTGCTTTTTCAGGATCATATTTGAATCCTTCTAATGAATCGTCATAGAATGCAGAGAATACTGGTGGAATCAATGAGTTAGAACGTGTACGTAAGCCACCATAATATTCTTCAGCTACTTGCTCAACATCCATTGCATATGCAAATGCTTGGCGTAGACTAACATCTCCCATTTTAGCGTTTGGATCTGTTACGTTTTCACCTTTTTTAGTGTCAAACTTACCAAGTTTAAAACCAACATAAGAGTAAGCCAATTCTTTACGACCTAGTACTGTTAAGTTTTCTAAATCTTTAACTGCATCATAATTCGTTGATCTATACGATGTAGCGATGTCATACTTACCAGCTTTTAGACCTTCTGCAATTTGAGTTGAAGGAACAGTTGTTAAAACAACTTTATCAATTTTAGGTTGGCCATTCCAGTAATGTTCGTTAGCTAAGAATTGTACTGATTCACCATTTACAATTTTATCAAATTTAAATGCACCAAGAGTAACTGGTGTTTTACGGATTTTATCCGATTTGATTAATTCTTTGATTGCTACGTCTTTTAAGTAATGTTTTGGTGCTGCATAGCCCCATAAACCGTCACCACCATTATAAATAGCTGGTGATAATTTTTTGAATGTAATTTCTAAAGTTAAATCATCAATTTTTTTCAAACCTGAGATAGTTTTTGCTTTACCTGCATGGTACTCTGTAGCACCAATAATATTTTTGAAATCCCCATCATAACGAACACCAGTGTAATCTTTGTGACCAATGATCTCATATGGGTAAATAACGTCGTCTATAGTTAAAGGTTCACCATCAGACCATTTTACGCCTTCACGAATTTTAACCGTTACTTTTTTGTTATCAGCGTCTACTTTTAATGAAGCGATACCTTCATCACTGATTAAGAAATCTTCTTTTGTCTTAAAGATTGAATTACTTGCAAAGGCCATAATTTCACTGTCATATGCATCTTCGTATAATTCCGCTGAGAAAATCCCTTTGAACGGTGAATCATTTACAAGAGCGACTTGTAAAGTACCACCTTTGATTGCCTCGTCATTGTTTTCTACAGCTACTGGGAATGCGCTTGTATCTATTTTTTCTTCATCTTTCGGCTTATCCCCGCCACCGCTAGATTCATTTTTCTTGTCTTTGTCTCCGCCACATGCTGCTAAAACTAACACTAAAGCTAATAGCATAGAAACTAAAAACCAATTCTTTTTCTTCATCTTTTTTCCTCCTTTATCATCCTAATCTCTGCCTTGCATCTGCTGAACGACGTAAAGCCTGTCCAACATAATTTATTCCTAACATCAATACTAAAATTAGTAATGCTGCAGGTAACCAAACCCATAACTTCGTAGACAATACTTCGGGATTTGCTGCGTAACTAACAAGAGTTCCTAAACTTGGTGTTGATGGTGGTAAACCGAAGCCAAGGAAGGATAATCCTGTTTCAATGCCGACATTTCCTGCAAAGTTCAATGTCAATTCAACAATAATAAGAGAACTTATATTCGGCATGATTTCTTTGAAAATAATAGTTGAATTACGAGTTCCCATTGTCTTAGAAGCACTAACATAATCTCTTCTGCTTTCTGATAGGGATTTACTACGTATAAGTCTTGCAGTACCTATCCATAAGAAGAGACTCATTATCAATATAAAAGTCGTTACAGTATATTTAGGAATAATTGTAACGAACACGATAATAATCATAGTCGTTGGCAGTGTCAAAAAGAAGTCAATAATACGCATAAATATATTATCGATAAGCCCACCAAAGTAGCCTGTTACTAAACCTATAACAACACCGGCAACTCCAGTGATAATCGTAATAATAATTGCAATTGTAATTGAGTTTCTAGCCCCAATAATTAATTGCCCTAAAATGGATCGCCCACCATGGTCTGCTCCAAGTATAAAGCCGTCACCTGGTTCCGCATATTTACCTCTTATGCTAATACGCATTAATTCCTCTTGATCAATGAAAAATGAGGCTACGTAAATGCCTACAATGATTAACCCTAATAAAATTAAAGAGAACATTGCTAGTTTATCTTTTTTAAACTCCCTTAATATGACTTGGAATCCAGTCGGTGGAGAGCTAATTGTATCTTTTGTCGTGATTGCAGTACTTTCTGTTTGCTGTGTCATCTCTATTCACCTCTCCTTTGTCATTAAGATTCATCATTCTATCCGAATTCTTGGATCAACAATACTCATAATAATATCGGACAGTAGACTACCTAATAATGTTAAGAAGCCGAATAGCATGACAAGCGTTGTAATTACGCTATAATCACGCGATGCAATAGATGAAATAAATAACTGCCCCATCCCCGGGTAGCCAAAGATTGTTTCGATAAATACTGATCCGCCCAATAATCCTGTAATAGTAAATCCGAAGAAGGCAGCGATTGGTAATAATGAGTTTCTAAAAATATGTTTAGTATAAACTTTCGAAATCGGAAGACCTTTACTTCGTGCTGTCTTAACATAATCCATTGATTTCGAATCGATTATTTCCGAACGTAAGTATTGAATTACTCCAGTAGTAGCTAGTAATGCATAAGTGATAGCTGGCAAAAGCATATGATACACTTTGCTCCAGAAATAGCCCCAAGTACCAGGATCGTGAGAAACATCCACCGTTCCGCTAGTTGGGAAAATTGGAATATGATACCCAAACATAAATAAGAAAATCAACGATAATACAAATGTAGGAATCGCATAACTAATAAAGCTATATAAAACAATTCCCTTATCTAACAACGAATCCTGATAGCGTCCAGCCAAAATACCTAACGGAATGGCAATAGCATATAGTAAAACAACACTTAATAACGATAGCCAAAATGTATTTAAAGCACGCTCACCAATAAGTGATGAAACCGCTACTTTAAATGTATAGCTATCACCAAAGTCACCTTGGAAAGCATTTGTAATCCAATTGTAGTATTGGACATACCAAGGATCATAGAATCCAGCTTTTATCCTTAACTCTTCTATTACGTTTGGATCTGTTTCTGGTGTTATTAACCCTGTAAACGGATCACCAGGCATAAACTTCGCCATGACAAAGATAAGTAGACTAAGGACAAATAACTGTGGAATCATAACTAAAAATCGTCTTAATACTGTTTTCCACATTTCAATTGCCTCCTTTTTCTTGCGTATTCATGGCAACCGAATGCGTACTACTTAATTGTTTTAGAGCATAGACTTTGCCATTTTCATCATAATACTTATGTTGTTCCGTTTGATAAAGTGCTTCTACTCCTTGACGCTCTGCTTTGCGTGCAATACGAGTAGAAGGTTCAATATTAGGTATTGCTGATAATAAGCGCTGTGTATATATATGTTGAGGATTTTTATAAACATCCTCACGACGACCAGTTTCAACAAAGCGCCCCTTATACATAATTGAGATATGATCACACATATGTTTTACAACACCTAAATCATGCGAGATAAATAGATAACTCAAGCCATATTCCTGTTGAATATCCTTCATAAAGTTTAATACTTGAGCCTGTACTGATAAATCAAGCGCCGAAACAGGTTCATCTGCAATAATCATTTTTGGATTACAAGCAACTGCTCGTGCAATACCAATACGCTGCTTTTGTCCTCCTGAAAATTCATGCGGATATTTATATTTAGCGTCCTCTGGCATCCCTACAATTGCTAGCAATTCATTAATCCGTTTATTTTCCTCTTGATCACTTAACTTCAAAAAATTCCGAATTGGCTCAGCAATTATATCTTTAATACGTTTTCTTGGATTCATACTAGAATGTGAATCTTGGAAAATCATCTGTATATCTCTGTTATATGGTGAAGTTCTTTCGCGACGTTGATTAGTAACATTTTCTCCTTCATAAATAATGCTACCCGATGTAATTTTCTCAAGTCCGATAATTGCTTTCCCTGTGGTTGATTTACCAGAACCAGATTCACCAACTAGACCATATGTTTTACCTTTTTCAAATTCCATGCTAACACCATCAACTGCATAAACATGATCAACAACTGTATTGAAAAAGCCACCACGAATTGGGTAATGTACACATAAATCTTTTATTTGCATAAAACTCATCTTAGTTGTCCCCCTTCTGCACCTTCGAAATCAAAGTGTTTCCAGCAAGTACATCTTACAAGGTGACCAGGGGAAACTTCATGTAATACTGGGTCTTCCTCATGTGTATCTGCAGCAAGCCACGGAATTCGAGATGAAAAACGGCATCCTTGACGCGGTAAATTTTTAAGTGATGGTACTAAACCTTTAATTACTTGAAGTTTCTCATTTTCGCTATTCATCTGCGGAATTGAGTTAAGTAGTGATCTTGTATAAGGATGCTTAGGGTTATTAAATAACTCCTCTACTGGCGCTTCTTCAATAATTTGACCTGCATACATAACCGCAACACGATCTGCAACTTCTGCAACAACTCCAAGGTCATGTGTAATTAATATAATCCCACTCTTTGTCTCTGCTTGTAATTCTTTCAATAAATCTAGTATTTGTGCTTGAATCGTAACATCCAGCGCAGTTGTTGGCTCATCTGCTACGATAATAGCTGGTTTACAAGCAATGGCAATGGCAATCATGACACGTTGACGCATTCCCCCTGATAATTGGTGTGGAAACTGATTTGCTACTCTTGCAGGATTAGGTATTCCAACTTGATTTAACAGTTCAAGAACACGTTCTGCTCTCTGCTCTTTTGTAAACTTCGTATGGTAAACTAAAGATTCTGAAATCTGTTCACCGATTCGCATTAAAGGATTTAATGCAGATAATGGATCCTGGAATATCATCCCTATATCATTACCACGAATATCATTAAACTTATCTTCTGAAAGTCCCGCAAGGTTTAAATCTTTATAAAGAATCTCACCTGTGACTTTGGTATTGTTTGCAACGTGTAATCCAAGAATGGAAGTAGCAAGTGTACTTTTACCACAACCCGATTCTCCAACAATTGCTAAAATCTCATTTTTATTTAAGTTAATAGAAATATCATCTACAGCATTATAATATGTATCCTTTATTCGAAAACCGGTGTGTAAATTCCTGATGGTTAATAAATTCTCTGAGCTAGCCAAAATGTATCTCCTTTCAAAATCTCGTAATGTAGATAGAATATTAAGAAAATAATAACAGTGTCTTGAGCGAAAATATATACATAAAATTAAATAATATGTAAATTACTTTAAAAAACTCATACAAATGTTATATATTGATTTACATTTTACACACTCATTCCAATTTTAGTCAATCTATTTAATTATTTTTTCTCAATATAGTATAAAAATATGAAAATTCAATCTATTTGTAATGTAAAGCGCTTAACAGCGTCTATTAATCTATTACTTTAAAGTAAGAAAGTATTTAAATAAAATATTTTAATATAATATATAATTTTCTATAGTATTATATTTATTCCTAGAGTGATAACATTTTTTGTCGTTTTTTGTAGAATTATAAATAAAATTTCCTAGAAAAACCCTATAATATTTGGTTTTTTTGTTTATCATGTCACCTCGTCAATTGTTCTTTCCTAAAGTCACAAAAATTACAGTTAATTTCCAATTTTAATTTCACTCTGTCTAATAAAGTTATGAAAATAATAATAAAAAAAGAACCTCGATTAGTTTTAATCGAGGTTCTTCGTATTAATAAATACAATTATTCTGTATCTGTTGGTTCAGAACTTGCATCAGTTTCTTCTACTGTTACTTCTCCTAATCCAGCAGATTCTACATTTTCATCTAACTCTTCATCTTCTTCAGATTCTTTTGCAACTTTTGCAACTGTTGCAACAAGCTCTTCATCGCCTAGACGAATTAGACGTACACCTTGTGTGCTACGTCCTGTTACAGAGATATCATTAATATCCATACGAATCAACATACCGTTAATTGTAATAAGCATTAAGTCTTCTGAACCATCCACTGTTTTCACAGCAGATAAGGGACCGTTCTTATCTGTAATTTGACAAGTTTTAATACCTACACCACCACGAGATTGAATTCTATATTCTTCTTCTGGCGTGCGTTTTCCGTAACCTTTTTCTGTTACAACTAAAATTTCTTGTCCTGGCTCAATCATTTCCATTCCGACAACATAGTCATCATCTTTTAAGCGGATACCACGAACCCCTGCAGCTGTACGCCCCATTGATCGGATGTCTTCTTCATTAAATCGTACAAGCATACCATTACGTGTACCAATGATGATTTCTTTTTTCCCATCTGTAAGACGGACAGAAATTAATTCATCATCTTCACGTAGAGATATAGCTATTAAACCATTGTTACGAATATTAGCAAAGTATGATACAGGAGTACGTTTCGTTACACCAGTACGTGTTGTGAAGATAAAGTAAGCATCATCTTCAAACGAAGGAACGCGTATCATTGCTGTTACTTGTTCATCCTTATCAACACTTAATAAGTTAACAATTGGTAAACCTTTGGCTGTACGACCATACTCAGGGATTTCATAGCCTTTTGCACGGAATGCCTTACCCTTAGATGTAAAGAATACAATTGTATCATGCGTAGACGTATTCATTAGATGTTCAACAAAGTCATCATCATTTGTACCCATCCCTTGAACGCCACGACCTCCACGTTTTTGACTTCGATATGTGTTCGCAGGTAAACGTTTGATATAGCCATTGTGAGTAAGAGTAATAACTGAATTCTCACGAGGAATTAAATCTTCGTCTTCAATCATTTCCATACCGCCAGCAGTGATTTCAGTACGACGTTTATCATTGAAACGTTCTTTCACTTCAAGTAATTCGTCATGAATGATTTTGCGAATTTTACCTTCGTCTGCAAGAATTTCACGTAATTTAGCAATTAAAGCTTGTAATTCTTGATATTCACCTTCAATTTTCTCACGTTCTAAACCTGTTAAGCGTTGTAAACGCATATCTAAAATCGCTTGTGCTTGACGTTCACTTAGGCTGAATTTTTCCATTAGGCCACTTTTTGCTTCGTCACCTGTCTGTGAGCTGCGAATTAAGTGAATAATCTCATCAATATGATCAAGTGCAATACGTAAACCTTCTAAAATATGTGCACGATCTTCAGCTTTTTTCAGTTCGAATTGCGTACGTCTGCGAATTACTACTTTTTGGTGTTCTAAGTAATGATAAAGAGATTCTTTCAAACTCAAAACTTTTGGTTGTCCATCTACTAACGCAAGCATGTTAATACCGAAACTCGACTGCATCGCTGTTTGTTTATATAAGTTATTCAATACAACATTAGAATTTGCATCTTTGCGAATATCGATAGCTACACGCATACCGTTACGGTCAGACTCATCATTAATATTTGTAATACCATCAATTTTCTTATCTCGTACTAACTCTGCAATTTTTTCGATTAATTTCGCTTTATTTACCTGGAAAGGAAGTTCGTGAATAACAATTGTATCTTTCCCATTTGATTTTTGTTCTATTTCAACTTTAGCACGAATAATAATAGAACCACGGCCAGTTTCATAGGCACGGCGGATTCCGCTTCGGCCTAAGATTGTACCACCTGTAGGAAAGTCTGGTCCTGGAATAATTTCCATTAGCTCTTCAGTTGTAATTGCTGGATTATCAGAGATTGCTAAAACACCATCAATAACCTCACCTAATTGATGAGGAGGAATGTTAGTTGCCATACCAACAGCAATACCTGAAGCACCGTTGACAAGTAAGTTTGGATAACGTGCCGGTAACACGATTGGCTCTTTTTCATTGCCATCATAGTTATCTTGGTAATCAATAGTGTCTTTATTAATATCACGCAGCATTTCCATTGCGATTTTAGACATACGGGATTCCGTATAACGCATGGCAGCGGCTCCATCACCATCGACAGAACCGAAGTTACCATGACCATCAACTAACATATATCGATAGCTAAAATCTTGCGCCATACGTACCATTGCATCATAAATAGATGAGTCACCATGAGGATGGTACTTACCCATTACGTCACCAACGATACGTGCGGATTTTTTATATGGCTTATCAGAAGTACTACCTAACTCTTGCATACCGTACAAAATACGACGATGTACTGGTTTTAAACCATCGCGGACATCTGGTAAAGCACGAGAGACGATAACACTCATTGCATAACTTAAAAATGAAGTCTTAATTTCTTTACTTATGTTAATCCCCTTAACACCAGGATTATTAATTTCTGACAAAGTGCTTACCTCCCTTCACTAGCTCGTTAAATATCTAGATTTTTCACGTAAACAGCATTTTCCTCGATAAATTGACGACGCGGTTCTACTTCGTCCCCCATCAATTGTTCAAATGTGCGGTCCGCTTCTATTGCGTCATCTAGTTCAACTTGCAGTAATGTACGATGTTCTGGATCCATTGTCGTATCCCATAATTGCTCAGCATTCATTTCTCCAAGTCCTTTATAACGCTGAATACCTGGCTTTGGTAAATTTGGAAGACGCTCTAAAATTTCTTGAAGTTCTTCATCACTATAGCAATATTCAATATGTTTCCCTTGTTTTACTTGGTACAAAGGGGGCTGTGCAATATAGATATATCCCGCTTCAATTATCGGTCGCAGGAATCGGAAGAAGAATGTTAATAATAGCGTTCGAATATGTGCTCCATCGACGTCTGCATCGGTCATGATAACAATTTTATGATAACGTGCTTTTTTTAGTTCGAAATCTTCGCCGATACCAGTACCTATCGCTGTAATCATTGCTCGAATTTCAGCATTGGATAGAATTCTATCAAGACGTGCTTTTTCAACGTTTAAAATTTTACCACGCAAAGGTAATATTGCCTGGAAATGACGATCACGACCAGACTTAGCAGAACCACCGGCAGAGTCACCCTCTACGATATAAATTTCACTCTCATCAGGATGGCGAGAAGAACAATCAGCTAATTTACCTGGTAAGCTAGAAACTTCTAAAGCGGATTTACGTCGAGTAAATTCACGTGCCTTTTTAGCTGCAACGCGTGCACGAGCCGCCATTAAACCCTTATCAACAATTGTTCTAGAAACTGCAGGATTTTCTAATAAAAATCGCTCAAAACGTTCTGAGAACAATGAGTTTGTAATTGTACTAACTTCAGAGTTACCTAATTTTGTTTTCGTTTGCCCCTCAAATTGAGGATCAGGGTGTTTAATCGATACAATAGCAACTAAACCTTCACGTACATCTTCACCTGAAAGATTCGCATCTGCATCTTTAATTAGATTATTTTTACGCGCATAATCGTTAATAACTCGTGTTAAAGCTGTTTTAAATCCAGATTCATGCGTACCGCCTTCATACGTATTGATATTGTTAGCAAACGAGAAAATATTAGAGGCAAATCCAGCATTATACTGCATAGCAATTTCAACTGAAATGCCATCTTTTTCGCCCTTTAAATCAATTGCTTCATGAAGAGGTTCTTTCTTTTCGTTAATATGTTCAACATACGATTTAATACCACCTTCATAGTGGTATGTATTTGAACGTACTTCTTCACCACGTTCATCAGCAATCGTAATACTAATACCACGATTTAAGTAAGCTAGCTCGCGTATACGGTGCGCTAATATATCAAATTCATAAACTGTTGTTTCTTTGAAAATTTCAGGATCAGCTTTAAAGCGTGTTGTTGTTCCTGTTTCTTCAGATTCGCCAATAACTTGAAGTGGCTGATCTGTTTTACCACGACTAAAACTCAAGAAATGTATATGACCATCACGTTTTACATACACTTCAGTTGAAACTGATAATGCGTTTACTACAGATGCACCAACACCATGTAAACCACCAGATACTTTGTATCCGCCACCACCAAATTTACCTCCGGCATGTAGCACTGTCATGATAACTTCAACAGCTGGTTTTCCCATTTTTTCTTGATTGCTTACAGGTATACCACGGCCATTATCGTCAACACGAATCCAGTTATCTTTTTCGATTGTTACTTTAATTTCATCACAATATCCAGCTAAGGCTTCATCGATACTGTTATCTACAATCTCCCACACCAAATGGTGAAGACCTTTAGAACTTGTAGTACCAATATACATACCCGGGCGTTTACGAACTGCTTCTAAACCTTCTAATACTTGTATCTGATCTGCATCATATGCAGCAGGCTGTTTATTTTCTTCCATTGCCATTTGTTCCACCTACTCTTTCATGACATCAGTATGCGTTTTAAATTATTTTACTAACCACTGACCTGTATTAATACTAGGTTTCTTCTACCTCAACAGAACCTTGTTTCACATGAAACATTGCTGCTTCTCGGATTGTATCATGGTCAATTCCTTCAACACTTGTTGTTGTCACAAAGGTCTGAACTTCACCTTGAATAGTATTCAGTAAGTGTGACTGACGGTAATCATCTAACTCTGAAAGAACATCATCTAGTAACAAAATTGGCGCTTCCCCAACTTCTTGTTTAATAAGTTCAATTTCAGCTAATTTGAGTGATAGAGCCGTCGTACGTTGCTGACCTTGAGATCCATATGTTTGTACATCATAGTCATTCACAAGAAACTGCAAATCATCTCTATGTGGTCCAATTAATGTGACACCGCGTTCAAGCTCTCGTGGCAAGGCATCTTGTAACTTCTTCTCTAAGAAATTCGCCATTTCAGCAGTTGTCCAATGCGGGTCCATACCACTTACTGGACGATAACGAATTTGTAATCTCTCTAAATTTCGAGAGATACCAAAATGAATTGGTTCTGCCCACTCCTGGAGTAAATCCATAAATTGAAATCTTTTATGAATAACTTTTACTGCAGCTTGAATATATTGTTCGGTATATACTTCAAACATTACATCTTGCAATGCCGATTTTCCTTGGTTTTTTTTCAATAAGTGATTCCGTTGCTTTAATAGCTTTTGAAATGTTAATAGATCATGTAAATATACTGGAGAAATTTGCCCGATTTCCATATCGAGAAAACGTCTTCTGATTTGGGGACTGCCTTTTACTACAGTTAAATCTTCCGGGGCAAACATCACGACATTCATCTGTCCAATATAATCACTTAAACGGCTTTGTTCTAAATGGTTAACCCTTGCTTTTTTTCCTTTTTTAGAAAGGGTTAATTCCAAAGGTAGATGACCATATTTTTTTTGAACGTCACCTTCTATTTTACCATAATCTTCGCTCCACCGTATCAATTCTTTCTCATTCGAGGTACGATGCGATTTTGCCATCGATAAAACATATATAGATTCCATAACATTTGTTTTTCCTTGTGCATTTTCTCCTAAGAAAACATTGATTTTCGGAGAAAATGACAAGTCTAACGATTCATAATTACGGTAATTCGTCAGCTTTAACCGATCTATATACATGTTATTCTCCGTTCGTTGGACCAGTTATCTGAAATCTCCCTGTCCCAGGAATGTTCACAGTATCGCCAACATATAATTTACGTCCACGGCGATTATCTACTTCCCCGTTTACATAGACATCATTCTCTTGCAAGAACCATTTAGCCATTCCACCTGAGCTAATAGCATCTGTTATTTTTAATAATTGGCCAAGCGTTACAAATTCAGTATCAATAGCAATTTCATTCACAGTTAATTTCATCCTCTTCTATTTTTCTCTATCCCTATATTTTACCGAACTTTTGTTCATAAGTAAAAAGGATAGTCATCGAAACGACTATCCTTTAGTAAAATCAGTTATTTATGACCAGGTCATAAATAATCTTGGGAAATAATTTGCGTCTATCGTTATATCGAAATAGTTATTTTTAGTAAGTACGAACAGGTAAAATCAATTGTAATATAGCATCGTCATGTACAGAGCGAATAATAAATGGTCTCATAGCACCTGTAAATTGAATAACAACATCTTGGCCATCAATTGCTTTTAATGCATCCATCATATATTTTGCACTGAAAGAAATTTTCAATTCTTCCCCTACAAGTGAACTAACTTGAATTTGTTCTTCTACTTTTCCTACCTCAGGTGAATTCGAAGAAATTTCAATCGTGTCATCTTGCATAGTTGTAAAACGTACTACATTGTTACGATCTTCACGTGCAAGTAAAGAAGCACGGTCAATGGCTTGAAGTAAAGAGCGACCATTTACAGTCACATCTGTTTTATATTCTTCAGGAATTAGACGAGATGTATCAGGATAATTCCCTTCTAGTAAGCGTGAGAAGAATAAAACATCATTTGTTTTGAATAAAACTTGTTGGTTTGTCATAACAATATCTACAGGAGTAGTTGCATCGTTCAATATTTTACTTAATTCAGTCAAACTTTTTCCAGGTACAACAACACTAGATTGTTCACTTGGTAAATGTTCTAAAGTAACTTTACGACGAGCAAGACGATGGCTATCAGTTGCAACACATACAAGCTCTCCGTCTTTAATTTGCCAATGAACACCTGTTAATACTGGACGACTTTCACTTGTTGATACTGCAAATACTGTTTCGCGAATAATTGATTTTAATAGATCAGCAGGAACAGTAAATTGATTATCTTCACTCAACTCTGGTAATAAAGGATATTCAGTTGAATCTAAACCAATTAGGTGAAAGTCAGATTTACCTGAACGAATACGTGTTTGGAATTTTTCTGATACTTCAAATTCAACGTCATTAGTAGGTAACTTACGTACAATCTCATTGAACATTTTTGCTTGCAACACAATTGAACCTGGTTTTTCAACATTGATTAATTGTTCGCCATTTTCTTCAACAGGTATATACGTTTGGATTGTAATATCTGCATCACTACCAGTTAAACGCATTCCTTCTTCGCTTACATCAATTTTTATTCCTGTCAAAATAGGGATTGTTGTTTTTGAACTAACTGCCTTCATGACATCATTTAGTCCATCCAATAAACGATCTCGCATGATATCAAATTTCATAAAATTATACCTCACTTATATATATTATTATTTATTAAAAGATTAATAGATATAGTAGTAGGGCCTGTGGATTTGTGGATAAGTCCAATTTAACGAATAAAATCAGCCTATCCGTGTGTAGACAGGCTGTGTATAAGTATGTTGTTAACTTTCCGGGTTATCCACAGGTTTTTACTTACCTAGCATACTCTTTATCTGTTTAATATCTTGCTGTAATTTCTGATCTTCTTTAAACATGGTTGAGATTTTCTCATGTGCATGGATGACCGTTGTATGATCACGACCACCAAATTCTTCACCAATTTTAGGTAATGAAAAATCGGTCAACTCGCGTGATAAATACATAGCAATTTGACGTGGAAATGCAATTGATTTTGTACGTTTTTTTGCAGTAAAATCTTCTAATTTCACATGAAAGTGTTCTCCAACAGCCTTTTGAATATCTAAAATTGTTACCATTCTAGGTACGGAGTTAGGAATAATATCCTTTAATGCTTGTGCAGCTAATTCAGCCGTAATATCTTGATTTACAAGCGATGAGTAAGCAACTACGCGGATTAAAGCACCTTCTAATTCACGAATATTAGAGTCAATTTGGTTTGCAATATATAGCATAACCTCATTTGGAATATCTAATCCATCAGCCTTTGCTTTTTTTCGTAATATTGCAATTCTCGTTTCTAAATCAGGTGGAGCGATATCCGTTATTAGACCCCATTCAAAGCGTGAGCGTAAGCGGTCTTCCAAAGTTGGAATCTCTTTTGGAGGTCGATCACTAGAGATAACTATTTGTTTCGATTCTTCGTGCAAAGTATTAAATGTATGGAAAAATTCTTCCTGAGTTGATTCTTTTCCAGCTAGGAATTGAATATCATCAATTAGTAGGACATCTACACTGCGATACTTATTACGAAATTCTACAGCTTTGTTGTCGCGGATAGAGTTAATGAACTCATTTGTAAATTTTTCAGATGACAAATAAACCACCTTAGCATTAGGGTTATGTTCCAATACATAGTGGCCAATTGCGTGCATTAAATGGGTTTTTCCTAAACCTACTCCCCCATATATAAATAATGGGTTATATGCTTTTGCTGGTGCTTCTGCAACGGCTAGCGAAGCAGCATGTGCGAAGCGGTTACCAGATCCAATAACGAATGTATCAAATGTGTTTTTTAAGTTCAGCATACCAGGAGAGAAATCTGGACGATCATCTTGTTTTTCTTGAACACGTGGCGATGGAATATCAAAATCATCAAAGCCTGGGTCTTGTTGAACCACAAAACGGATATGCAAATCTTTTCCTGTTAATTCTGCCAAAATAGAAGCAATTAGCTGTACATAGTGATTTTCCAACCATTCACGCCCAAATGAATTTGGCGCTGCAATAGTTACGGTATCACCCTTGTATGAAAGTAGCTTCGTGGATTTAAGCCAAGTTTCAAAGCTTGGTTTTGAGATCTTTTGTTTAACTTGTGAGAGCACTTTGTCCCATAACTCTTCTAAATGTTCCAAGCTTCTTTCTCCTTTACATAAATATCTCTATTGAATATTTGGTTATAAATGCGGTTAAAATATGTTTATAAATGAACTATACATGATAGATACTCACAATAAAAACAAGCTGTGGATAAATGTTATTCTTAGGTGGTGGATAAAACTATCCACACATTATCAACAATTGTGG
Organism: Viridibacillus arenosi; assembly: GCF_001955655.1. GTDB lineage: Bacteria > Bacillota > Bacilli > Bacillales_A > Planococcaceae > Viridibacillus > Viridibacillus arenosi. The sequence continues at coordinate 16,827 of NZ_MSPW01000007.1, forward strand.
ATAACATTTTGCATACACAAATTTATTTACAGAGTAAAACACAATAATCTTATCAAAAAAAACCAGGCAGTTCAAGATTTTTTCGAAGTTATCCACAAATTGCATAAATATACACAACGAACTTATCCACAACAAGTGAATTTGTGTAGAACCTGTCTATAAGTCTTGTGGATAATTTTGAGGGTGTAAAAAAGTGTCCACACTAGTTTTTGAGAGTGAGATAGTAGATTGTGGATAACTTACTAATAAAAAAACGCTGCTAACTGGATCGCGATAAAATGTATTTTCTAAATAAGCATTGACAGAATGACTGGAATTTATATATAATATGCAAGACTGTCTGTAGTATTTTTTATAATAGACTTTCCAGGAGGTGTCATATAAATGAAACGCACATACCAACCGAAAAAACGTAAACATAGTAAAGTACATGGCTTCCGCGCACGTATGAGTTCTAAAAATGGTCGTAGAGTACTTGCTGCACGTCGCCGTAAAGGAAGAAAAGTATTATCAGCATAAGTCCACTGACCAACATCAGTGGTCTTTTTTTTCTTTATGGAGAAATTAGTGTTTAGTATTGTTGGTTTTTCTCCAAAACGGCCAAACTATTATGGTCAACTCCTTTTGCAAAGCTTTAAGAGGTAGGTCGTAAAAATATATCGTTTTGGAGGGAATCAACGATCAGTGTAATTGAAACCTTCATATAGAGAAGAAAGAACAATGAATAAGCAGGTGCAAAGATGAAAAAACGCCGCAGAATTAAAAAGAATGAAGATTTTCAAAAAGTATTTCGTAAAGGCAAGTCATTTGCGAATCGTCAATTTGTTGTCTACTGTTTACCAAAAGAAGGACAAGAAGAATTTCGCATTGGGCTATCCATTAATAAGAAAATAGGTAAGGCAGTCACTAGAAATCAAATCAAACGTTATATCCGTCAGAGTTTCTTCGAATTACAAGATGATTTGAGAAATGATATGGAATACGTGATCATCGCCAGACATCCGGCGGCCACTATAGATTTTCATGAAACGAAAAAGAGTTTACAGCATGTTTTAAAAATTGCGAAGGTTTTAAAAAGAAGTAGTAGAGAGTAATAGAAGGTGCATGATAAAATAGCTGATAGAAAATGAAAGTTATTTTAGGGGGATGAAGATTGAAGAAAAAACTTTGGATCATTCTCGCGCTTACTTCAATAACATTATTATTAACTGGGTGTACAGAATATAACCAACCAATTTATAGTGACACTGAAGGTTTTTGGAGCAAATATATCGTTTGGCCATTCGTAGCTTTCATAACGCTATTTAAAGGATTACTGGGTACGTATGCTTGGGGAATAGTTTGTGTAACAATCATTATTCGCTTAGCTATTTTACCGTTAATGATTAAACAGACAAAAAGTGCGAAGAAAATGCAAGAATTACAGCCTAAATTGGCGAAGTTAAAAGAGAAATACAGCTCCAAAGATGCAGTAACTCAGAAAAAGTATCAAGAAGAAATGATGAAATTAATGAGCGAATCTGGTGCTAATCCAGCAGCTGGATGCTTACCAGTGCTGATTCAAATGCCAATTCTAGTTGGTTTCTATCACGCAATTAGTCGTATGAACTCGACACCAGAAATTAACTTGGGCGACTTTTTCATGTTCCCATTAGCAGAATCGAGTATTGTACTCGCTGTTCTAGCAGGTATCATGCAGTTTATTGTTCTACGTACTGGCCCAGCGATGGATAATCCTCAAATGCGAATTATGATGTACATCATGCCATTTATGATTATTGGATTAGGTAGTTATTTACCTGCCGCTTTATCTCTTTACTGGGTAATTGGTAATATTATTACATTCATACAAAATCTTGTTATGTATAAGCCGTGGAACAAAACAACAAAACCTGCAAAAACAGGAGGGGCCAAAAAGTGAAACAGATTACGCAAATGGGAGCAACCGTAGAAGAAGCGATCTCTATAGCGTTAAAAGAGCTTGACCTTACCCGAGAGCAAGTAGATATTGAAATACTTCAAGAAGGTAAAAAGGGTTTTTTAGGTTTTGGTTCACGTAAAGCAAATGTACGCGTAACTGAAAAACAACTTGAGAAATCGGATCAAGAGCAACAATCTGTGCAACAGGCAATGGTAGAAGTGAGTGAAATTGAATCATCAGAAGCAGTAGCGCTTATTTCGAAAAGTGAAGTAGAAAATATACAAGAATCGACAACTGAAAACTTACAAGAACTATCACCTTTGGAAGTTGAAGAAAATGAATTAATAGATGAGAAACGTAACGATAACACAGTAGCTATTGAGCATGCAGTCACTTATTTAACAGATATAGCTAAGCAGTTAGATATCAATGACTTAACTATCGGTGTTGAAGAAAAGGGTAAAATTATTAATATTAGTTTAGAGAGCAAGAAGGCAGCATTACTAATTGGTAAACGTGGCCAAACGCTAAACTCCCTACAAGAATTGACACAATTAGTTGTTCATCAATACGCAAAGCGATTCGTCTTAGTAAAATTAGACGTAGAAAATTATCGCAAGCGTCGCCAAGAATCATTGGAACAGCTAGCAAATCGTATGGCAGATAAGGCCGTTCATACAGGGAAAAAGATTGAGTTAGAGCCAATGCCTTCGAATGAGCGAAAAATTATCCATCATATTCTTGCCAATCGAATTGATATCGAGACGTATTCCGTTGGATCGGATACCAAACGCTATTTAGTTATTGAACCAATTCGATAAATGAAATATTCTGTTAAAGCCCAGCTCATTTTAAATGAGCTGGGCTTTTGTTTGTTTTAATGGATAATTTTAGTTGGTTAGCCTTTATCCATTTGATAAATAATAAATTTACGAATGAAAAATGGTTGTTTTTTCATTAAATAGAGCTATCTAGCTTCAGGAGCTAATGTTTGGGGAGTTTCGCAGTTAAACGAGCACCCTAAGCTAACAGGACGTTGGTATTGGAACCGTTATGACACGACGTGGCGAACTTAGGTGGCTATCCTCAATTCTCAAAAAAAGTTGGAAAGTTTTTTGATTAGAAGATTCAAGTACTTGTAGAGCTTAACGAGTGCCTGTAGCATTCAAAAAAAGTAATACGGCTTTAGGTGCTAGCTACTTGGGGCTTTTTAACGGAAGGGTAAATTCAAAGAGCGATTTTGGCTTCCGCCTACCAATGACCTTGTCGCTAAGCGGACGCCTTCTGCATTTAAAAAAAGTTGTCCACAATTCTACTTTTCGAGCTTTTATGCTATTATTGTATGTTAGAGAGTTAGTTCGTTTTCAGGTTATCCACATGTGGATAATTTTTAATTTTTTAGGAGGTATTATCTATGGAGTTCGATACAATTGCGGCTATCTCAACGCCAATGGGTGAAGGGGCAATTGCCATTGTCCGTTTGAGTGGAGATGATGCTGTTGCCATTGCAGATCGTGTGTTTCATGCACCGAATCGGAAAAAGTTATCCACACAGCCGTCACATACTATTCATTATGGACATTTAAAGGAGCCTGAATCAGGTGAGGTAGTAGAGGAAGTTATGCTATCGATGATGAAAGGACCAAAAACATTTACACGTGAAGATGTAGTAGAAATTAACTGTCATGGTGGAATAGTTTCAGTGAATCGAGTACTGCAATTAGTATTGAAGAATGGTGCGCGATTAGCTGAGCCTGGTGAATTTACAAAGAGAGCATTCTTAAATGGCCGAATCGATTTATCCCAAGCAGAAGCTGTAATGGATTTGATTCGTGCAAAAACAGACCGTGCGATGAATGTAGCGCTTGGTCAAATGGACGGGAAATTATCACGATTAATCGGTGAACTTAGACAAGCACTATTAGAAACTTTAGCGCAAGTAGAAGTGAACATAGATTATCCAGAATATGACGATGTTGAAGAAATGACAATTCCACTTATGCTCGAAAAGTCTACATGGGTAATGAAAGAAATCGAGAAACTTTTACAAACATCTTCTCAGGGCAAAATTTTGCGTGAGGGCCTTTCAACTGTTATACTAGGTCGTCCGAATGTCGGCAAATCATCACTATTAAATAGCCTTGTACAAGAAAATAAAGCAATCGTTACAGACGTTGCTGGTACAACGCGTGATATTATAGAAGAGTACGTAAATGTAAGAGGTGTTCCATTACGGTTGGTCGATACTGCAGGTATTCGCGAGACCGAGGATATCGTTGAGCGCATCGGTGTTGAACGCTCTAGGCAAGTATTGAAAGAAGCAGATTTAATTCTGCTGGTTGTGAATTATGGAGATGAACTTACTGAGGAAGATGAACGTCTTTTCGAAACGATTCAAAATATGGACTATATAGTCGTTGTTAATAAAACAGATTTGTCACAACAGATCGACTTAGCTCGTGTACAAGCATTAGCGGGCAATCGCAAAGTGGTGACAACATCACTACTTAAAGAAGAAGGTGTCACAGAGCTTGAGGAAGCAATTGCGGCATTATTCTTTGAAGGATCATTGGAAGCTGGAGATATGACATATGTATCAAATGCACGGCATATCGCTTTACTACACCAAGCGCATTCAACGATTAAGGATGCTATTGAAGCAGCTCACGCGGGTGTACCTGTCGATATGATTCAAATCGATGTCACTAGAACATGGGAACTTCTTGGTGAAATTATTGGAGATACCGTGCAAGAAAGCTTAATCAATCAGCTATTTTCACAATTCTGTTTAGGGAAATAAACTTAAATATAGAAAGGAAGTAACGAGCATGCCAACAAAATTTGAAGCAGGCACGTTCGATGTGATTGTAATTGGAGCAGGTCATGCAGGAGTAGAAGCTGCATATGCTGCGTCAAGAATGGGTGCAAAAACACTTATGTTAACAATCAATCTTGATATGATCGCCTTTATGCCATGTAATCCTTCAGTAGGTGGCCCGGCTAAAGGGATTGTTGTACGCGAAATTGACGCATTAGGCGGTGCGATGAGTAAAATTATCGATAAAACACATATCCAAATGCGTATGTTAAATACAGGTAAAGGTCCTGCAGTACGTGCTCTACGCGCACAAGCAGATAAAGTACTTTACCAACAAGAAATGAAAAAGTTACTAGAAGACGAAGAAAATCTTACAATTCACCAAGCAATGGTAGATGAATTAATCGTTGAAGATGGTGAAGTAAAAGGTATCGTTACGCAAGTTGGTGCTGTTTATCATGCAAAAACAGTTATTGTTACAACAGGTACATTCCTACGTGGTGAAATCATTATTGGTGACTTGAAGTATTCAAGTGGTCCAAATAACCAACAGCCATCTATTAAATTAGCAGATAATCTAAAAGAACTTGGCTTTGAGTTAGTACGCTTTAAAACAGGTACACCACCACGTGTTAACAGCAAAACAATTGATTACAGTAAAACTGAAATTCAGCCTGGTGATACAGAGCCTCGTGCATTTAGTTATGAAACGACTGAATATATTACAGATCAACTACCATGTTGGCTGACATATACAAGTGAAGAAACACATGAAATCATTAATGATAATCTTCATTTATCTCCAATGTATTCAGGGATGATTAAAGGTACGGGCCCACGTTATTGCCCATCGATTGAAGATAAGGTTGTTCGTTTTAGTGATAAGCCTCGTCATCAATTATTCTTAGAACCAGAAGGTCGTAATACACGTGAAGTGTATGTTCAAGGGTTATCAACAAGCTTACCTGAACATGTACAACGCAAACTGTTGGAATCGGTGCCAGGTCTAGAAAAGGCAGAAATGATGAGAGCAGGTTACGCAATCGAATACGATGCAATTGTGCCAACACAATTATGGCCAACACTAGAAACTAAACGCATTGCAAACTTATATACAGCTGGACAAATTAACGGTACTTCAGGTTATGAAGAAGCTGCTGGACAAGGTCTAATGGCTGGAATTAACGCTGCTGCTAAAGCGCTTAGTAAAGAAGAGATGATTCTAGGACGTGCAGATGCATATATAGGTGTGTTAATCGATGACCTTGTAACAAAAGGAACAAACGAACCATATCGTCTATTAACATCTCGTGCAGAATACCGATTATTACTACGTCATGACAATGCGGATATGCGTTTATCTGATCGTGCTTATGAAGCAGGTTTAATTACTCAAGAACGTTATGATAGATTTAATATAAAACGTCAAAAAGTAGACAATGAAATTAAACGTCTTCGTGATACAATTTTAAAACCGGATGCTAAAACACAAGGTTTATTACGTGATTTAGGTAGTAGTGAATTAAAAGATGGTATCCGTGCAGCTGATCTATTAAAACGACCAGAAATGACGTATGAATTATTGTCAACATTAACTGAGTCACCTGTTGAGTTATCAACAGAGGAAAAAGAGCAAATCGAAATTCAGGTAAAATATGAAGGTTATATTGAAAAAGCACTTCAACAAGTAGATAAGCTTAAAAAAATGGAAGACAAAAAAATTCCGGAGAACATTGATTATGAAGCAATTTCAGGAATTGCAACTGAAGCAAAACAAAAATTAAAACAAGTAAGACCACTATCTGTTGCGCAGGCATCACGTATTTCGGGTGTAAACCCGGCTGACATTTCAATTTTACTAGTGTATATTGAACATGGTAGAATAGCGAAATTAGCGAGCAACGATTAATATGATAAAACCAACAGTGGCACTACATGGAAGGGGAAAATCATGAACGAAGAACAGTTTGTGCAGGCTTTAAAAGAACAAGGAATTGAGTTATCAGAGGGACAGTTAAAACAATTTCATACTTATTTTGAACTATTAGTTGAATGGAATGAGAAAATGAACTTAACTGCAATTACTGACCAGCCATCTGTTTATTTAAAGCATTTCTACGATTCTATTAGTGCTACTTTTTATATGGATTTCGATAAAGTGCAATCGATATGTGATGTAGGAGCAGGTGCAGGTTTTCCGAGTATTCCGATTAAAATCTGTTTCCCACATTTACAAGTGACAATTGTAGATTCATTAAATAAACGTATTCAATTTTTAACACATTTAAGTGAACAGCTAAATTTAGATCATGTGGAATTTGTTCATTCACGTGCAGAGGATTTTGGTCAAAATCCGAAATATAGAGAACAATTTGATCTTGTGACAGCTCGTGCAGTCGCTAGATTATCAGTACTTTCTGAGTTATGTATACCGCTTGTGAAAACAAACGGCCATTTTGTTGCGATGAAAGCAGCAAGTGGTGATGAAGAGATGAAGGATGCAAAAAAGGCATTAACAGTATTAGGTGCTAAATTAGTAGATAGCTATTCATTCTTATTACCAATAGAAGATAGTGAACGTTCTATTTTTATTTTTAATAAAACAAAAAATACACCGAAGAAGTATCCACGTAAGCCAGGTGTACCAAACAAATCACCAATCCAATAATTGTTTCGTTCCACGTGAAACATAAAAGGGTTCTTACGTTTTTTATAGAAAATAACTATAATGATATGTAGAAGTTACTTATTGCACAATGATAGTCAAAATATAAATAGTTCTCTCCACCTTCTAACGGGCTTTTACCTATGATATTAGATGGAGAATGCTTGGAAATATCGTTAAAGGTGGTGCCAAGGGATGAAAAGTACTTTTTCACGTTTTTTTGGAAGTGGTGAGAAAGTAGAACACGACTCGAAAAATGAGGTAGAAAGTGCGGAATCGGTTGTTAAACTCCTTATTGATGAGATCCAGCCGAATCGTTATCAGCCACGTACAATTTTCGATGATTCGAAGATTGAAGAGCTTGCACGAACAATCCGTACACACGGTGTAATTCAACCAATCGTCGTTCGAAAAATGGAAGAAGGTCATTACGAAATAATTGCCGGTGAGCGTCGTTATCGCGCGATGAAAATGCTAGAGTGGACAGAAGTGCCCGCAATCGTCCGTGAAATGAATGACAAAGAAACAGCTTCAGTGGCGTTAATTGAAAACTTACAACGTGAAGAACTTACATCAATTGAGGAAGCACAGGCTTACCTAAAATTATTAGAACTTCATGGTTTAACACAAGAAGCACTTGCCCAAAGACTTGGTAAAGGTCAGTCAACAATAGCTAATAAAATCCGCTTATTAAAGTTACCTGAAGAAATCCAAATGGCTATTTTAAAAAGGGAAATTTCAGAACGTCACGCACGTGCTTTGGTACCTGTTAAAGATAAGGAATTACAATTAGCGTTGTTACAAGAAATAATCGACAATGATTATAATGTACGACAGTTAGAGCAAAGAATTGATGGAATTCTAAATCCTGCTGAAAAGCCAAAGAAAAATAAACCAACCCGTAAAGCAATTAGTAAAGACATTCGTATTGCATTAAATACCATTCGACAATCACTTACGATGGTTACAAAAACAGGTATTAATGTAGAAGCCGAAGAAGAAGAACATGATGAGTTTTATCAAATCACTGTGAAGATACCGAAAAAGAAATCATAATTTCATCTATTTTAAACTCTTGTCTAGTATTTAAGACAAGAGTTTTTTTATATATATTTCTTTTATAATAAGAGCCTATTGTACTTTTTTTTGATAGAATGAAAATTAGGTATTCAAATTAATTTAATATTGCCTATTTTTATAAAATTGATTTTGGAAAGCAGGTGCACATGTGGGTAAAACAATTGCAATCGCTAACCAGAAAGGCGGCGTAGGAAAAACTACAACATCAGTTAATCTTAGCGCTTGCCTCGCCCATTTAGGTAAAAAAGTATTAATGATTGATACAGACCCTCAAGGAAATGCAACGAGTGGAGTTGGGGTTAACAAAGGTGAAGTACATAAATGTATTTATGATGTGCTAATTGATGACGAACCAATTAAAGATGTCATTCGAGAAACAAAAGTAGAAAATTTATATATAGTACCTGCTACAATTGCGTTAGCGGGGGCTGAAATAGAACTAGTATCAACAATTTCAAGAGAAGTACGGTTAAAACATGCAATTGAAGATATAAAAAACGACTATGATTACATCGTAATTGACTGTCCACCATCTCTTGGATTGTTAACAATTAATTCATTAACAGCATCTGATTCAATTTTGATTCCTGTACAATGTGAATATTACGCTTTAGAAGGATTAAGTCAGCTATTATCAACTGTCCGGTTAGTACAGAAGCATTTAAATCATCAACTAACAATTGAGGGTGTTTTATTGACGATGCTTGACGCACGTACGAATCTGGGTCTTCAAGTAATAGAAGAAGTGAAAAAATATTTTCAAGATAAAGTGTTTAAAACGGTTATCCCACGTAATGTCCGTTTAAGTGAAGCGCCAAGTCACGGGGAACCAATTATTGTATATGATGCAAAATCGCGTGGGGCAGAAGGATATTTAGAGCTTGCAAGGGAAGTGATTAAAAATGGCTAAAGGTCTAGGAAAAGGAATTAACGCATTATTCCCAGGTGAATCTTTATCTAGTAATGAAACAATTGAGCATTTGGCATTAACAGATTTACGAGCAAATCCATATCAACCTCGGAAAATTTTTGATGAGTCTGCAATCGAGGAATTGGCCATATCCATTAAAGAACATGGAGTTTTGCAACCAATTATTGCACGCAAACGAGTTAACTTTTATGAAATTGTTGTTGGTGAAAGACGATTTAGAGCTTCCAAACTTGCGGGGTTAACAGAAATTCCGGTTGTTGTCCGAGAGATGGACGATCAACAGATGATGGAGTTAGCAATTCTTGAGAATTTACAACGTGAAGATTTAACCCCAATTGAAGAGGCTGAGGCTTATACAAATCTAATGGATAACTTAAACTTAACGCAGGAACAATTAGCAGCTCGTTTAGGGAAAAGTCGTCCACATATTGCGAACCATGTCCGGTTGTTAGCATTGCCGGAAGATGTGCGTATTCTTTTATCAGAAGGTAAAATCACAATGGGTCATGGTCGTGCATTACTGGGATTGAAAAGAAGAAAATTAATATCACAAGTAACTGAAAAAGTGTTAACTCAGCATTTGAACGTTCGTCAGTTAGAGGCATTAGTACAATCTATGAATGACAATGTTTCACGTGAAACAAAGAAGAAAGTGAAAAAGGATATTTTCATTGCCGAAAAGGAATCACAGTTACGTGATTATTTTGGTACGAACGTGACAATTAAGGAATCGAAAAATAAGGGGAAAATTGAAATTGAATTTTTCTCTGCTGATGATTTAGAACGTATATTAGAATTACTCGAAGATTGAGAGGATTTCACTTGGTTCTATTAGGTACGGCAATAAACGCAGTGTTGATTGTAATTGGCACGTTAATTGGTAGATTGTTACAGAGAATACCCGATAACACTAAAGAGACAGTGATGAGTATTATAGGTCTAGCTGTCGCAGTGTTGGGCATTCAAATGGGCATACAAAGTGAGAATTTTATCATCGTCATTGTTAGCCTTGTATTTGGTGCTATTCTAGGAGAATGGATTGATCTAGATAAGCAATTAAACCGTCTAGGTCAGTTTCTTGAGAGAAAACTAGGAAACAAGGCTAAAGATGGGAATATTTCACAAGGTTTTGTTAACGCTACTCTTATTTTTGTTATTGGTTCCATGGCTATAATAGGTGCGTTAGATAGTGGGCTACGTGATGATCATTCTGTTTTAATAACAAAAGGTATTATTGATGGTTTTACAGCAGTAATTTTAGCTTCGACACTAGGGATAGGAGTTATTTTATCTGCTGTTCCGGTATTTTTGTATCAAGGTATTATTGCTGTTTTTGCAGGACAAATTAGTCGGTTCATACCTGATGCTGCACTACAAATGTTCATTCAAGAAATGACCGCGACAGGTGGTATTATGATTCTTGCAATAGGTCTTAATTTAGTAGGCTTAACGAAAATCCGCGTGGCCAATTTACTTCCGGGAATACTCATTGTGGCCATCGCGGTTATGTTCATGTACCTTTTTTAAAGAATAACGACTCCATGCTAAAAATAATGCGCGGGAAATTTGCTGGCTCATTTCGTACGTAACATGTAGGCGAGTGTTTTGTAAAACTGCATGCTCCATAAATCCTCCAATATTGACTATGCCTTTTATAGACATATCGCCAATAGGGGGGAGCTCCTTCTTCACAGCTTTGCCAGGCAGTAAAGGTCCCTCATGTACAATAATTTCCCCAATGCGTTGCTGTGAACCAAGACAAGCATCAATGGCAACTACAAACGGCTGTATTTCATGGGTAGATAAATTATCAACTGTATCTGTTAGATTCAGTGCATGAAGGGGTTTTTCCAAAGTCCCTATAATTTCATAAGGAAATGAAACATACTGATTTAAAAAACTGCCGGCTAATGGTCCGAGTGAGTCTCCAGTAGAGCGATCGGTTCCAATACAGCAAAATACAAGATTTTCGTGATGAAATGGTATATGCTCTAAAAGGAAAGAGCTCAACCTCCAAATGGCACCTGATTCTTTATAATGAAGAACATGTGAAAATGGTTGATTCGAAGTTATAAGCATCCAGAATCTCTCTTTCTTTTTTCAGCATTATACGCATAACGAGAATTTTTTATGCAAGAGGAGCGGCAAAATTGGAAAAAATGTATAAGAACTTTATGGCAGCTTTGACTAGTGAAGAAATGTGGATAGGTGTTGGTCTTGCAACAATAAAAATTACAGCAATCACGATATTATCAATGGTTGTTGTACGTGTAGCTAAAATAGCTATTCGTAAAGGATTTGAAATCCGTATGAAAGCGCCAGCCCCTTTACAACCAGCATCTGAAAGACGATATCGAACTATTTTGAGACTGGTACAAAGTATTGTTTCATATGTAGTTTATTTTTCGGCGATTTTAGCGATATTATCAGCTGTAAATATAGATGTTAAAGGACTTTTAGCAGGTGCCGGAATCGTAGGTTTAGCAGTCGGGTTTGGTGCACAAAGCTTAGTGAAAGACGTCATCACTGGATTCTTCATTATTTTTGAAGATCAGTTTGGTGTTGGTGACTATATTAAAATCACTTCAGTAGAAGGTACTGTACTCGAAATTGGGTTACGTACAACTAAAATTAAAGGTGCTGCAGGAGAGATTAATATTGTTCCAAATGGTTCAATCACTGATGTTGTAAACTATTCTATAAATAATTCAATTGCTATTATCGATGTAAGTGTTGCTTATAGCTCAGATATCGCAAAAGCAGAGCGCTTGATAGAGGAATATCTTAAAGAGCTACCAAAAAAACATGAAGAAATAACTGCGCCTCCTACATTATTAGGCGTACAAAATGTCGTAGGTGCAGAAGTTTCTCTTCGTATTTCAGTGGAAACATTACCAATGCAACATTTTGCAATATCACGTATGGTTCGTCGTGATGTAAAAGAAATTTTTGATCGAAATCGTATCGAAATTCCTTATCCAAAAATGATGGTTTATGAAAGAGATAATAATCAAACATTTAACGAAGAAGGAGAAAGATGATGGAAGCAAAAAAGTTTGAGTTGGGCGACGTTGTAGAAATGAAAAAACAACATCCTTGTGGAACAAACGAGTGGAAAATTATCCGAATGGGTGCAGATATTCGTATTAAATGCGAAGGATGTCAGCATAGCGTGATGATTCCACGAAGAGACTTTGAAAAAAAGTTAAAGAAAATATTAATTCCTGCTAATCCTGTAACAGAAGAGCAAAATTAGACTTTTATTAGATGAGTCTCTATAATTAACAAGTCGTGTAAATATAATACTGTTTATGAAAAATTGAAAGGTTGTGAATAGAATGGCTTTAACAGCTGGCATCGTAGGTTTACCAAACGTAGGTAAATCAACATTGTTTAATGCAATTACAAAAGCAGGAGCAGAATCTGCAAACTATCCATTCTGTACGATTGATCCAAACGTAGGAATCGTTGAAGTACCAGATAATCGTCTACAAAAATTAACGGAATTAGTAGAGCCGAAGAAAACTGTGCCAACAGCTTTTGAATTTACTGATATTGCTGGTATCGTAAAAGGCGCTAGTAAAGGTGAAGGGCTTGGTAACAAGTTCTTAGCACACATTCGTGAAGTAGATGCAATTACACAAGTAGTTCGTTGTTTCGCTGACGATAATATCACACATGTATCAGGTAAAGTAGATCCAATCGAAGATATCGAAGTTATTAACCTTGAGTTAATTCTTGCAGATTTAGAAGCAGTTGAAAAACGCTTGTCTCGTGTTGAAAAATTAGCAAAACAAAAAGATAAAGATGCAATGGCAGAAGCACCGATTTTGACTCGCCTAAAAGAAACTTTTGAAGCTGAAAAACCGGGTCGCTCTATTGACTTTACTGAAGAAGAATTTAAAATCGTTAAAGGGTTCCACCTACTGACTGTGAAACCTATGCTATACGTAGCTAACGTTTCTGAAGATGAAGTAGCTAATGCTGACGACAATGAATATGTACAAAAAGTGCGCGAATATGCAAAAGCTGAAGGCGCAGAAGTAATTGTTATTTGTGCGAAAATCGAAGAAGAAATTGCAGAACTTGATGATGAAGAAAAAGCAATGTTCCTTGAAGAACTAGGAATCGAAGAATCTGGTTTAGACCAATTAATTCGTGCATCCTACAATCTACTTGGACTAGCAACTTACTTCACAGCAGGTGTACAAGAAGTACGTGCATGGACATTCCGTAAAGGGATGAAAGCACCACAATGCGCTGGTGTTATCCACTCTGACTTTGAACGTGGATTTATCCGTGCAGAAACAGTTGCTTACGAAGATTTAATGGCATATGGCTCAATGACTGCAGCCAAAGAAGCAGGTAAAGTACGTCAAGAAGGTAAAGAATACATCGTACAAGATGGCGATGTTATGTTATTCCGCTTCAACGTATAATATAAAATTAAAAGACAGTGCTGGATGTATCCGGCTCTGTCTTTTTTTATTTTAATATGTTTTGTTTTTGTACAAATATAATCTAGGTAAATCAGGGTCATCTTTTACCCAAAATGTATTTGGATATTTACGAAGTGCGAAATACATAGCAAAATCCCCAACAGCACCAGCAATTAACCAAGCTCCTAATACAACAAGCATCGTACTATTAAAGTAGAGACCAAAAACAGCAGGAATAACGCCGGTTGTCCAAAAAGGTAGTAGAAGTGCTTTTTTCATTGCCTTATTACAAATAGGCTCTTTCGTTGTTGCATAGGCAACACCCATTTTCAAATTCACACCGTAATCCAGTGAGTGAAAAGGTACTTTACCAAAAATCATAAAACCAATTAAATGAAAAATTTCATGTAACACAATTAAAATAATATAATATACGATAAATAATATAATACTTAAAAGTGAAAAATTTAGTTCAAATACTTGATGGATCCAACCATTTAGAATAATAAGTCCGATCATTAAGCTAAAAGTCATAATGATGTTTTGCCAAGCTATTTTCTTTAAATCTAGCTCAATAATTGAAGGTTTTTCGTGTTCTATCAAAATAATCACCTCTACGCTAAGTATAATGGAAATGACTTGGAAAAGTATAGGGATGAAGGTTGCTATATTCAAATTAATGTGCTACAATTCACTGATGTGAGTAATAAATTTACTTGCTCCTTGCCCACTGCAACTAGTCGGGCCAAAGTCCATAAGGAGGTGCTTATAGATGAAAAAGTACGAATTAATGTACATCATTCGCCCAAACATTGAAGAAGATGCGAAGAAGGCTCTTGTAGAACGCTTCAACGAAATCTTAACTTCAAACGGCGCTGAAGTCATCGAATCTAAAGAGTGGGGCAAACGCCGCTTAGCTTACGAAATCAATGATTTCCGTGAAGGTTTCTACCAAATCGTGAAAATCAACGCTGACGCTAAAGCTATCAACGAATACACTCGTCTTGCTAACATTAGCGAAGACATTATTCGCCACATTGCAGTTCGCGAAGAAGAAAAATAATCTAAATTTATAAAAATCGCAGATAAAGGAGGTTGTATTCTGATGATTAACCGAGTCGTATTAGTTGGAAGACTAACAAAAGATCCGGAACTTCGCTATACACCAAGTGGCGCAGCTGTTGCTCGCTTTACAATTGCTGTAAATAGAACATTTGCTAACCAACAAGGTGAAAAACAAGCGGACTTTATTAACTGTGTTGTTTGGCGTAAACAAGCTGAAAATACTGCTAACTTCTTGAAAAAAGGAAGTCTAGCGGGCATAGAAGGCCGTATCCAAACAGGTAGTTATGAAGGACAAGATGGTAAACGTGTTTACACAACTGAAGTTGTTGCAGATAGCGTGCAGTTCTTAGAGCCGCGCGGTGCTGCAGGAGATCGTCCACAAGGACAGCAACAGTACGGTGGACAACCATCATATGGTGGTGAACAATCGTACAGCCAAGCTCCACAACAAAACAACTATCAGCAACAACCATCTTATCAACAGAATCAATCACCTAGTCAGCAAAACTATACGCGTGTAGATGAAGATCCATTTGCTAACAACAATGGTGGTCCAATCGAAGTTTCTGAAGATGACTTACCATTCTAAGTAAAAATCCATTGCACGCAATATATACCAATATACTTAAGGAGGCGACAATACTATGGCACCACGTAGAGGAGGCCGCAAACGCCGTAAAGTTTGCTATTTCACTTCTAACAACATCAAACACATCGACTATAAAGATGTAGATTTGTTGAAAAAATTCATCTCTGAGCGCGGAAAAATTCTTCCACGCCGTGTAACTGGTACTAGCGCAAAATACCAACGTAAACTTACAGCTTCAATTAAAGTTTCTCGTATTATGGGCTTACTTCCATTCAGCACAGAAGAAAGATAATAACTTTCTAAAGACCGGGTAACCGGTCTTTTTTTTTTTTTACAAAAATAATACCTACATCAATCTAATTTATTTTATAGTAGTTAAACGAACTGCATAAAATATCTCCATTAAACACCTCATAATCCACAAAAGTATAGCCTAGTGCATTTTTGTTCATGAACATGAAACATGGTACAATAATAAGATGAAATAAAAGATAGTCTTTTGAAAAAAGGAAGGTTATAAATGCCTAAAAATAAAACGCAACAACTGACACAAGGGGCGATGATGGCCGTAATATTTACAGCCCTTTTAGCGATTACTTCATATATTCCTATATTATCTTTGGTAACAATATGGTTTATTTCTTTTCCAATTGCTTGGTATAGTACAATGTATGATCGCAAAGCATCAATGATAGTAGCTGTTGTTAGTATAGGAGTTTCTATACTTGTTACAGGTATAATGTCCCTGCCACTTGCTATTATTTTCTGCCTTGCAGGATTTTTAATTGGCGACACACTGCGTATGAAAAAAAGCAAAGTTTATTTATTTATGACTACAGGTATTAGTGTATTACTATCTATGGCGATTATGTATGTTATCTCGGTAAAATTATTCAATGTAGATAGTTTGAAGATTTTGATGGACATCGCCAGAGAAAGCTATGAAAGATCAAATGAATTAGCTAAGACTATGCCGGGTGTTAAAGCGTTGACTGCTGAACAGTTAGAGCAAATGTTTAATTTAGTAACTATGGTAATGCCGACTATGATTACGATGTCTGTATTCATAATCACTTTTATTATCATTACAGTTAATTTACCGTTATTAAAACGTTTTGGAATAACTGTTCCAAAATTTGCACCATTTAAAGACCTTCAATTGCCTAGATCGGTTTTATGGTACTATATGCTAGTTTTAATAGTGACATTATTTATAAAACCTGAAAGTGGCTCTTTCGCTGATATGGCTTTTTTGAATCTGTCATTTATACTGAGCACATTACTGCTGTTACAAGGGATTTCATTTATTCACTACTATATACATGAGCAAGAATGGCCTAAATGGGTTGCAATAATAAGTACTATTTTAGCGTTACCTCTATACTCGTTTGTTACGCTACTTGGTATTGTGGATTTAGGATTTAATATTCGTGCGCTTGTGACGGGAACGCCGAGAAAATAAGGAGCTGAATTCTATGGGTACTTTGTTCAGAAAAAGACCAATTCGATATCCTCTTTTAATTCTGTCTCTTCTTAGTGTAGCAAGCGTTATCGTATGTATAATGTGGAATCCGTTCATTGGTATCGCTTATGGTCTTGTAGTGGTATTGGCGCTAATAATGACATGGAAAACGGAAAAAACAACCTATGAAGAAACAGAAAAGCACATTGAAACACTCTCATATCGTATGAAAAAAGTAGGGGAAGAGGCCTTGCTTGAAATGCCTATTGGTATCATTTTAATTGATACTCAATATATGATTGAATGGTCGAATCCATATATGCTAGGTATTTTAGATGTAGATACATTAATGGGAGAGGAGATTTTTACACTTTCAGAAGATCTCTATACATTAATCAAACATGATGAGAAGCATGAGATGAATATCACTCTTAGGGATCGTAAGTATAGAGCATTTTATAAACCCGAAGAAAGGTTATTATATTTCTTTGATATCACTGAGCAAGTAGAAATTGAAACGCTTTACTATGAAGATCGGTCAGTAATAGCAGTCCTCTTTGTTGATAACTATGACGAAATCACACAAGGTATGGATGATCAAAATCGTAGTCAGACAAATTCACTCATTACATCGCTTATTAATAATTGGGGCACACAATATGGTATTTTTATAAAGCGCATTTCGACGGATCGTTTTATAGCGATACTAAATGAATCCATTTTACAAGAAATTGAGAAGAAGAAATTCTCTATTTTAGATGATATTCGTGAAACTACTGCAAAACAGAGTTTATCTTTGACATTAAGTATTGGTGTTGGTGCTGGTTCTCAATCACTTATAGAGCTGGGTGAACTAGCGCAATCTAGTTTAGATCTTGTTTTAGGGCGCGGTGGTGACCAGGTTGCAATCAAGCAACCTAATGGTAAAGTGAAATTTTACGGTGGTAAAACAAATCCTGTTGAAAAGCGTACTAGAGTACGTGCACGCGTTATTTCTCATGCACTACGTGATTTAATCCAGGATAGTGATCAAGTCTTCGTAATGGGCCATAAAATGCCTGATATGGACGCCATAGGAGCAGCCATTGGAGTTCGTAAAATGGCTCAGATGAATAAAATTGATGGTTATGTCGTTATGGATTTCGATCAAATTGATAATAGTATTGTCCGCTTAATGAATGTGGTCAAGGAAAAGTCTGATCTCTATGATCGATTTATTACTCCGGAGGAAGCATTATCGAAAATTACCGATAAGTCATTATTAGTCGTTGTTGATACACATAAGCCATCGATGACTATTGAAGAGAAATTAATAAATAGGGCTGAGAAAGTCGTCGTAATTGACCACCATCGACGTGGCGAAGAGTTTGTGAAAAATCCGATGCTTGTATATATGGAACCTTATGCGTCATCGACTGCGGAGCTTGTAACAGAATTATTAGAGTATCAACCAAAAAATGATAAAATAACAATGTTAGAGGCAACAGCTCTTCTGGCAGGCATTATTGTCGATACAAAAAGTTTTACTTTACGTACTGGAGCGCGTACGTTTGAAGCAGCGTCGTATTTACGTACAAACGGTGCAGATACAATTTTAGTACAACGTATATTGAAGGAAGATATCAATACGTATATTGAACGTTCTAAAATAGTCCAAACAGCGGAGTTTGTACATCAAGGGCTAGCTATAGCACGTGGGGATAATGATAAGATTTATAACTCGGTTTTACTTGCACAAACAGCAGATATATTATTAACAATGAAAGACATTTCTGCATCATTTGTAGTTGCTCATCGTCATGATGGAGTCATTGGTATTAGTGCGCGTTCACTAGGTGAGATTAACGTCCAGCTTGTAATGGAAGAGCTTGGCGGTGGTGGACATTTAACGAATGCTGCATGCCAATTAGACGTAGCAACAATTGATGAGGCTATTAACATGTTAAAAGAAGCAATAGAGGTTGTATTAGAAGGGAGTTCGGAATCATGAAAGTAGTATTCTTAAAAGACGTTAAAGGTAAAGGCAAAAAAGGTGAAATCAAAAATGTAGCTGATGGTTATGCACATAATTTCTTATTAAAAAATAATCTAGCTGTTGAGGCAAATCAAGCAGCAATTAGCCAATTAGATGGGCAAAAGAAAAAAGCTGAAAAAGATGCTGCTGCTGAATTAGCTGCTGCTAAAGATTTAAAAGCAAAAATTGAAGAGTTAACGGTTATACTAAAAGCAAAATCAGGTGAAGGTGGCCGTTTATTTGGTGCAGTGACTACAAAACAAATTGCAGATGGTTTAAATAAACAACATGGTATCAAAATTGATAAACGTAAAATGGAATTAGCAGACGCTATTCGTGCACTAGGATTTACAAACGTACCAGTGAAGCTACATCATGAAGTAACAGCTACACTGAAAGTACATGTTACAGAAGAAGCGTAAGGAGAGACATATATGAACGATCCATTATTGGAACGCGTTCCGCCTCATAATCTTGAAGCTGAACAATCTGTCATAGGAGCCATTTTTCTTGAACCACAATCACTCATAACGGCTTCAGAAATTCTTCTTGAAGATGATTTCTATAGATCTGCGCATGTTAAAATCTTCTCGACGATGTTGCGTCTAAGCGATCAAGGTAAAGCAATAGACGTCGTTACAGTGACAGAGGAACTTTCCAATCATAATGAGCTAGAAGACATCGGTGGCATTTCTTACTTAACGGAACTTGCCAATGCTGTACCAACAGCAGCCAATGTCGCTTATTATGCACAAATCGTTTCAGAGAAGGCTTTATTACGCCGTTTAATTAGAGTAGCAACGAAAATTGTAGAAGATGGTTATACACGTGAAGACGAAGTGGATGCACTTTTAGCAGAAGCTGAACGTAAAATGATGGAAGTGGCAAGCCGCAAAAACGCAGGCGACTTTAAGCCCGTGAAGGATGTACTCGTCCAAACATATGAAAATATTGAGCAGTTACAACACCGAAAAGGTGACGTTACAGGTATTCCTACAGGATTCCGTGATTTGGATCGCCTAACAGCAGGGTTTCAACGTGGGGACCTAATCATTGTAGCAGCCCGACCTTCAGTTGGGAAAACAGCATTTGCTTTGAATGTTGCCCAAAATGTAGGAACAAAGACATCGGAAAATGTTGCTATCTTCTCACTGGAAATGGGTGCAGAACAGCTTGTCATGCGTATGATATGTGCAGAAGGTAACATTGATGCACAAGTATTACGAACTGGTGCTTTAAATGTTGAAGATTGGCGCAAACTAACGATGGCAATGGGCAGTTTATCTAAAGCAGGCATTTTCATTGACGATACACCAGGTGTACGTATTAATGAAATACGAGCAAAGTGTCGCCGTTTGAAGCAAGAACATGGACTTGGCATGATTTTAATCGACTATTTGCAGCTGATTCAAGGCAGTGGTAGTGGGCGTGAAAACCGCCAACAAGAAGTATCCGAAATCTCACGCTCTCTAAAAGCATTAGCGCGTGAATTAGAAGTGCCTGTTATTGCTTTATCTCAGTTATCACGTGGCGTTGAACAACGTCAAGATAAACGACCAATGATGAGTGATTTACGTGAATCCGGGAGTATTGAGCAGGATGCCGATATCGTTTCTTTCCTATATCGTGAAGATTACTACGATAAAGAAACGGAAGATGCTAATACGATTGAAATTATTGTAGCTAAGCAACGTAATGGTCCAACAGATACGGTTAAGCTTGCGTTCGTTAAAGAACATAACAAATTTGTTAGTGTCGATTGGTCGCAGCATGAGCCAGCTGGAGGATATTAGAGTATATGAAACACGAACGTTAATTGCTATATATTATAGTGCGTTCGTGTTTTTGTTTGTTTTCAATTGACTATTGCCTTTTCAGTTGATACAATTATCGTGTTTGATTCAGGATGCTTGAAAGCGTCTGACGGAGGTGCTGGTAATGACATCAGTAGTAGTAGTGGGAACTCAATGGGGAGATGAAGGTAAAGGTAAAATCACCGACTTCCTATCAAAAAAAGCTGAAGCAATAGCTCGTTATGCGGGTGGAGATAATGCTGGCCATACGATAAAATTTGATGGTGAGACGTACAAGTTACACTTAATTCCATCAGGTATTTTCTATCAAGATAAGATTTCAGTTATCGGTAACGGATTAGTTGTAAATCCAAAATCCATCGTAACGGAATTGAAAGGGTTACAAGAGAGAGGCGTAAGTACTGAAAATCTTCGTATCTCTAACCGCGCACACGTTATTCTACCTTATCATATTAAACAAGATATCGTAGATGAAGAAAGCCGTGGAGACAACAAAATTGGGACAACTGCTAAAGGTATCGGACCTTGCTATCAAGATAAAGTAGCGCGTATTGGAATCCGTATGGCAGACTTATTGGACCGTGAAGTATTTGAGCATAAACTACGTGAAAACTTAGCTCTTAAAAATCGCCTTTTTGAGAAATTTTATGAAACAGAAGGGTTACATTTTGAAGATATCTTTGAGGAATACTATGGTTATGGTCAAGAAATTGCTAAATATGTAACAGACACTTCAAAAATCTTAAATGATGTTCTTGATGAAGGTGGTCGCGTATTATTTGAAGGCGCACAAGGTGTTATGCTTGACGTCGATCAAGGAACATACCCATTTGTAACTTCTTCAAACCCAG
Organism: Viridibacillus arenosi; assembly: GCF_001955655.1. Lineage (GTDB taxonomy): Bacteria > Bacillota > Bacilli > Bacillales_A > Planococcaceae > Viridibacillus > Viridibacillus arenosi. The sequence goes on from NZ_MSPW01000007.1 coordinate 38,476, forward strand.
TAGCTGGAGGAGTGGCAATTGGTGCCGGAGTTGGGCCATCTAGAGATATGCGCGTTATTGGCGTTTGTAAGGCTTATACATCTCGTGTTGGTGACGGGCCATTCCCAACTGAATTATTTGATGAAGTAGGTCACCAAATCCGCGAAGTAGGTCGTGAGTATGGTACAACTACAGGACGTCCACGCCGCGTTGGTTGGTTTGATAGCGTAGTAGTACGTCACTCACGTCGAGTAAGTGGTATTACAGATCTATCGTTAAACTCAATTGATGTATTATCAGGACTTGAAACAGTTAAAATCTGTACAGCTTATAAATACAATGGTCAAATACTTACAGAATATCCTGCTAATCTTCACATTATTGAACAATGTGAACCAGTATATGAAGAACTTCCAGGTTGGTCTGAAGACGTTACAGGCTGCAGAACGCTAGAAGAATTACCAGTGAACGCTCGTCGCTATGTTGAGCGCGTTAGTGAACTAGCTGGCATTCAAATTGCTACATTCTCAGTAGGACCAGACCGCGATCAAACAAATGTCCTTGTAGATGTTTGGGAGAATAAGCATTAATTAATAAATAGAAAAAAAGCGGAGATAATTATCTCCGCTTTTTTTATGGCATTACACTGTATAATATTAATTTACACAAAATGCAAAATAGAATGGCAAAGTGCATAGAGATTAATATTTTTATTTAAATAAAAAAGGTTAATTCTTTATAGGGAATTAACCTTTTTACATTTAGTGAATATCTTTCTTCTTAAAGCGTCCACCACGAACTTCAGCTATATTGCCGATTGCCAGGAATGCGTGGTCATCGAGTTCTTCAACAATTGTTGTTAGTTTAGATTCTTCTAGTCGCGTGATGACTGTGAAAATCACTTTTTTCCTGTCACCAGTATAAGCGCCTTCTCCTATTAAGTACGTTACTCCACGGCCAAGACGATCCATAATAGCGCGCCCAATTTCTTCATATTCTTCGCTAATAATATAGACTGATTTCGATTCATCGAGCCCTTGAATGACTACATCGATTGTTTTGTAAGCAATGAAATAGGCTAGTACTGAATACATCGCTTGTTCCCATGTAAAAACAAAACCGGCTATAGCGAAAATGATTAGGTTGAAGAACATAATGATTTCGCCGACAGAGAACGGAGAGTTTTTGTTAAATAAAATGGCCATAATTTCAGTCCCATCAAGAGAGCCACCGTAGCGGATAACGATACCGACACCAGTACCAAGAACAATTCCGCCAAATACTGTAGATAATAGTAAATCGTTTGTGACAGGTTCAATTGGGTGTAATAGAACCGTTGCTATAGATAGAGTAGTAATTCCTAACGCGGTTGATAATGCAAATGTTTTCCCAATTTGCTTATAACCGAGGAAAAAGAAGGGTATGTTCAAGAGGAAAATAAATAATCCTAGTGGTAGACCGCTAAGGTGAGAAACAATAATAGATATACCAACAATTCCACCATCTAAAATATTGTTTGGTACAAGAAATTGTTCCAAGCCAATCGCCATAATGATAGCACCGGTAATCACCATAATAATGCGTTTTAGTAAACGGGTTTTAGACGTTTTCCTATTTCTATCATTGATTTTTTTTGCTTCTGCTAAAATGTCTTCCATACTCCTGTTTGAGTCACTCAAACTAATCTCCCCATTCTCTAAAAAAACTAATTATTCTAACTTAATTTTAACGGAATTTTCTAAAATGCAAAAGTAAAAAGAGTTATATTGTAACAATTTTCATGAAAATGAAATGAGATTTTTGTATATATAGAGAGTGGTATGGTGAATAATGTTTACAAAAAATGTTTATAATAAATAAAAAATACCTATTAAAACCCTTTATTTGTAAAAGATTTAAAATAAATGGAGTTAATTATACATTTTAGTGACATCAAGTGTAATATGTTCAATTGGAAATTGGAATATGTTAAATTAGAGAGGCTTGATTTCGACATAACTCTTGTAAATAATAATTGATTTTTATCAAAAAACGAAAGGAGCTTATCATGCGTTTGAATCGGAATGGTAGTGAGAACTCCATATTTTCTAAACGAAACCGCCAATCAATAGCAATGAAAGTAGCAACTATCGCAATATTCCTCGTGTCATTAGTAGGATTGAATAATGGTTATGTAAATGCTCAGAAAGACAATCAATTGCATAAAATTTATCATATATACATTAAGAATCAATACATGGGAGCAGTATCTAATGAAAAGTTGATTGATAAACATATTGAAGATAAGGTGAAAAAGGCTAGCACCCAATACGAAGATCTCTCGCTTAATGCTACACCAGATTTATCCGTTATATCAGAGCAAGTTTTCCAAGAGGATACAAATGACGAAGATACTTTAAAAAAGCTAGACGATGCTTTAAAAATTAAAGCTTCAGCATTTGCCTTACTTATCGATGGTAAAGTGGCTACCTATGTCAAAGACATCGATGCATATGATGAAACAATTCGTCAGCTTAAATTACAGTATGTTTCAGCCGAAGAGCTTAAGTCATTGGATGCTATGGAAAATAATCATAAAACTTTACCACCATTAAAGAAAAATGAAACACGTATTGTGGATATTTCTATCAAACAATCAGTAGCTGGTATGACTCAGTATACAGATCCAGCTAATGTATTAACTACAAAGGAAGCTGTTAAATTACTAACAAAAGGCAAGCTTCAAGAGAAATCTTATACCGTTAAAAAAGGTGATACACTTAGTAGTATTGCAGCTAAATATAAACTTTCAACTTCTAAGCTTTTGAAACTCAATGAAAATTTAACAGATGAAAAATCTCTAACAATTGGACATACCATAAAAGTAGCAGAGTTGGAGCCTTGGATTAATATCGAACTAACAAAAGAATCCATAAAGTCTGAGAAAATAGAGCACAAAACAATTATTAAAAAAGATAAAACAATGCTAACAAGTGAAAAAGAAGTAAAACAAAAGGGCGAGGACGGTAAAAAGTTAGTAAGGCATGTAATAACTGAAATAGATGGTGAGCCTGCTTTAGAAAAAGTAACAACACAATCTGTTACGAAGGAAGCAGAAACACGTGTAATCGTGAAGGGAACAAAAGAAGTACCTTCACGTGGGAGCGGAAGCTTTGAATGGCCAGCAGAAGGTGGCTACATTTCAAGTGAGATGGGCTATCGTTGGGGCGAATTACATCGAGGACTTGATATTGCTAGACCAGATGGTTTCACAATTAAAGCAGCTGATAACGGTGAAGTCACATTTGCAGGTGTGGATGGATCTTACGGCAATAAGGTAACAATTGACCATAATAATGGCTTTCAAACAGTCTATGGGCACTTGGCATCGATTGATGTGGAAGTTGGACAAGTTGTAGCGCAAGGGTCAAAATTAGGGGTCATGGGTACAACAGGTAATTCAACAGGTGTACACTTACATTTCGAAGTGTCTAAAAATGGAAAATTACTAAACCCGTTAAATGTATTAAAATAAAATAGAACGTTACAGTCCATTATCCAAGTGGACTGTTTTTTTACATAGAATGCTTTGTAAAATGGGTTAAGAATAACATTATTCCCGGGGAAATATTAATATACCTTGAATTCCAAAAGATGCACTGAAGGCTAAAGCATGATAGAGTTAAAGATGTGGAATATACGAAAACTAACGTTAATTGACAATATAAATCCAATTCATATATGAAGGGAAGTATAAATGTGGACAAGACAATTTTAGTTGTAGATGATGAAAAACCGATTGCAGATATACTACAATTTAATTTAATAAAAGAGGGCTACAAAGTTGTTTGTGCCTATGATGGTGATGAAGCACTTGAGAAAGTGGAAGAAATAAAACCAGATTTAATGCTTCTGGATATCATGTTACCAAAAAGAGATGGCATAGAAGTATGCCGTGAAGTACGAAAGAAATATGATATACCTATTATTATGTTAACAGCAAAAGACTCCGAAATTGATAAAGTATTAGGTTTAGAATTAGGAGCAGACGATTATGTGACTAAACCATTTAGTACACGCGAATTAATCGCCCGTGTAAAAGCGAATATGCGTCGACATCAATCAACTATAGCAACAGAAGAGCAAGAAGAAACTTCAAGTGATATCGTAGTTGGCTCGCTTGTCATTCAACCAGAAGCGTATCTAGTATTAAAACGCGATGAAGCAATTGAACTTACACATCGTGAATTTGAATTACTACATTATCTAGCAAAACATATTGGTCAAGTTATGACGCGTGAGCATTTATTACAAACGGTATGGGGCTATGACTATTTTGGGGATGTCCGTACAGTGGATGTAACAATCCGCCGCTTACGTGAGAAGATTGAAGACAATCCAAGTCATCCAGCATGGATCGTGACGCGCCGTGGCGTAGGATATTACTTAAGAAATCCTGAACAGGAGTAAAATACATGCAGAAAGTCCGTTTTTTTAAATCCGTTCACGTAAAGCTAGTACTTATTTACGTGTTATTAATTTTAATAGCTATGCAAATTATAGGATTCTACTTCGTACGGGAATTGGAACAAACATTAAAAGATAACTTTAAAACATCTGTTGACGACCGTTTAAAGCTAGTGACATTTAGTGTTAAAGAGGAACTTTTAAAAGAAAGACCAGAAACTGATCCTAGCTTGGAGCAAAGCTTGAAAACGGTATTAGGCGGAATATCTTCTGGAGATATAAGTGAAATTCAAGTTATCAATGCTAGCTATCGGATTTTAGCTACATCTGATGCGAGTAATCAGTCCATCGTTGGACAGCGTGCGACGGATAAATTAGTGCGCCAATCAATAGCTACTCCAACTCGTTCAGAAAAAATCGCATTAGATGATCAAACTAAAACACGTGTATGGTTAGTAGCGACGCCTATTACTTCCAATGGTAAGGTCATTGGAACCGTTTATTTAAAATCGAATATTGAAAGTGTTTTTGGACAGATGAATGAGATTAATCGCATTTTGGCTGGAGGTACAGCACTTGCCTTAGCCATTACAGTTATACTTGGTATTTTCATCGCAAAAACAATTACAAAACCAATATCAGATATGAGAAAGCAAGCCCAAGCAATGGCTAAAGGAAATTATTCGCGCAAAGTACGCGTTTATGGCAATGATGAAATTGGCCAACTTGCAATAGCCTTTAATCATTTAACAAATAGGCTTCAGGAAGCGCAATCCACAACAGAGGGTGAACGAAGAAAGCTAGCATCCGTTCTAGCTAATATGACAGATGGTGTAATTGCGACTGATCGAAAGGGCCGTATTATACTAATCAATACACCTGCTCAACAGCTTTTAAATAGTGAAAACGATGAATTAATGGGACGCCCACTTATTTCCGTTTTAGGGTTAGAAGAAGAATATACTTTTGAAGATCTAATCCATATGAAAGATGCTGTGAATCTAGATTTTAGTTCACCAGAACGACCTTATATTTGGCGGGCGAATTTCTCTGTTATTCAAAAAGAAACTGGTTTTGTAAATGGTCTGATTACAGTTCTGCATGATATAACTGAACAAGAGAAGATAGAAATGGAGCGCCGTGAATTCGTATCTAACGTTTCGCATGAACTTCGTACGCCATTAACAACAATGCGTAGTTACTTAGAAGCATTAGCGGATGGTGCATGGCGAGATGAAAATATCGCGCCTACTTTTCTAAATGTTACCCAAACAGAAACAGAGCGAATGATTCGTCTTGTAAATGATCTATTACAATTATCTCGTATGGATAGTAGAGAATATGAGTTAAATGCAGATATCGTAGATTTCAATAAATTTTTTGATCGAATTATTGATCGCTTTGAAATGTCTAAATCAAAAAACGTAGAATTCCAACGACACATCTCTGATATACCATGCTATGTAGAATTAGATACTGATAAAATTACACAAGTCATTGATAATATTATTTCGAATGCATTAAAATATTCGCCAGATGGTGGTAATATTCGCTTTGGAGTAACAGCACAAGAAGGAATTTTAAAAGTCATGATTTCCGATGATGGTATGGGAATACCGAAAGAAAATGTTGAGCGTATCTTTGATCGTTTTTATCGTGTAGACCGTGCTAGAGCCCGTTCTATGGGGGGCACTGGCCTCGGCTTAGCAATTTCTAGAGAGATGATTCATGCTCATGGTGGTAAAATTTGGGCAGAAAGTGAAGAGGGGAATGGTACAACGATCTTCTTCACATTGCCGTACGAATTAGATGAGGCAGGTGAATGGGATTGAAGTATGTTGAGCAAACAAAGTCTATCGCTCTATTCGTCCTTGTCTTTTTGAGTATTACACTTACATTTTCTATTTGGACTTACAAACCAAACTATGAAACAATTGGAACTACGAAAGTCTTTGATATTTCAATTGGAAAACAGCGTCAAATGTCAGATATCATTAAGCCCTATCGTATGCTTTTTCATATGAGTGAAAAATGGAAAGGCACAAATGAAAATACTAAAATGGATCCTATTTTAAGTGAAATGAAAAACTGGGAACTTTCTGATTTGACACTTGTAAGTAATAATTTAGATGATAAAAAGCTCAATGAATTAATAGGTATGAATAATCGTATGACTTTGTTTTATACAGATGAAATACCTTTCCCTGTATTCTTCCAAAACCTATTACCCACACAGAATAAAAAATTAACGGAAGCATCATTCAATCGCATGATTATTGATTGGAATAAGTTAAACAATAGTAGCATGTCTAATAATGAGCTTATTGTTTTTTTTGCTAATTCAAAAAACAATAAATTGTATAAAGCTAAAGTAAAAGTTCAAAGTGAAAAACACTTCCAGACTAATGTAGTACAAGTGGCAAAAAGCTTCGCAAATTATCTTGAAATTGAACGTGAGGGAGCAAAGAGTTTCTATTTGCCGGCAAAAGCTATTAGCATTCCTAAATACACGTATATAATTGAATCAGATCCTGTTTATAACTATAAAAATGCGCTTTTCTCTAATCCTAATATAGTGAAACGTAGTCCAGATGAAGCAACTGGCACAGAAAAGTACACAGATGACAAATCACTAATGACTATTGATGTTACAAAGAAAACGCTCAATTTCGTTAATACATCCATAGTAGAAAACAAAGAAAAGGCGTTAGAGTCAGATCTTATTTTGAATACATTTAGTTTTATTAATGAACATGGTGGCTGGACTGGCGACTTCCGGTATAGTGAAGTAGATTACGGGAATCAGAAGGTTACTTATCAAATGTATTTAGAAGATCAGCCAGTCTTTAGTGACCGATCAGTTACTTTAACGGAAATTTCGACTTATTGGGATTGGGGTAACGACCGCATCTCGAAGTATTATCGTCCATACTACCAGCCGGTTCCTATTCCTTTAGTAAGGAATGATGGTAAGTTAATATCTGGACCAGAGGCAATAGAGAAACTAAAGGATAGAAAAGATATTAACTATGAAGATATTGAGGAAATTCGGTCAGGTTTTTATTTAACGAAAAATGCTAATCCAAATTTATTCACACTGGAGCCAATGTGGTTCTATAGTATCAATGGTAAGTGGGAACATTTATCGCCTGTTATTGCGGGAGGTGGCCAAATTGGATTGGAGTAAAACGAAAACAATCTTCATCATTGTATTTTCATTACTAAACGTTTTTCTTTATTCACTTTATGTCAATCGATACAATGAGGACCAAGATGTTGAAAAAGTTGGCGAAGCATCGTTAGAAGAGCGCTTAGAGGATGAGAATATTACGGTTAAAGGCCTACCTGCTAAAAATGAAAAAATTTCGTATATATCTGGTCAAATCAAGCACTTTAAACCTGCTGACTCCAAGAAATTTGATAATCAGCATTATGACATGACTAATGGTTCTATGCGGACTGTAAAATTTGAAAAACCAATATTACTCAGAAACATTAAAGATGCCACGAGTTTTGCAGAATTCATGCAAAAGTATGTGTATGAGGGAGAAACGTATAAACTTTGGCGTATAGATGAAGAAAAAAGAGAGGCAACCTTTTTCCAACAAATTGACAATCGCGTAATCTATTTTAATGAAAATGCGAGGATAACATTGCATTGGAATAAAGACTTAGCAGTGACAGGTTATGAACAAACGATGTTTGAATCACTAGATGCATTTGGTGAGAAAAGTAAGGGTTTCACTGCTAGTGAAGCAATTAAAGTACTATATGAAAAAGGTCTGTTAAAGCAAGATTCGAATATTAATAAACCACAGCTTGGCTATTATACATTTGCTCCTTTAATAGAAACTCAAGTTCTTGCGCCAACATGGCATATCCGTGTTGATTTTGCGGATGGTGACGAAGCAGATTATTTTGTTAATGCGGTAGATGGTCAAGTTATCGATATTCAAGCAATAGAAAATGATAAAGAATTAAATAGCAATAAAGAAGTAGAAAGTGAATAAGGAGTCTTTACTATGCAGTTCAGTGTATTAGCAAGTGGTAGTACAGGTAATGCTATTTATGTAGAAAATGAGGACCATGCATTTATTGTAGATGCAGGTCTAACTGGCAAGAAAATGGAGCAGCTTTTTGCAAAAGTTGATCGCGATATAAAAAAACTAAGCGGTATTTTTGTAACGCATGAACATATTGATCATATAAGAGGCGTGGGCGTTTTAGCACGTAAATATCATGTTCCAGTTTACGCCAACGCTAAAACATGGGCTGCAATGGATGACAAAGTTGGCAATATTCCACTAGAACAGCGCTTCCAATTTGATATGGAAACAGTACAATCATTCGGCTCATTAGATGTCGAATCATTTGCTGTTTCTCATGATGCTGCGGATCCTATGTTTTATACCTTCCATGAAAATGGTCGTAAACTTGTAGTTATTACGGATACAGGTTATGTCAGTGATCGAATGAAAGGGATTATCCAGGGTGCTGATTCCTTTGTTTTTGAAAGTAATCATGATGTAAGTATGCTACAAATGGGGAGTTATCCTTGGTCTACAAAGCGCCGTATACTAAGTGATGTTGGACATGTATCAAATGAAGATGCTGCTGTTGCTATGAGCGAAGTTGTAGAACAAAAACCAACACGTATTTATCTTTCCCATTTGAGTAAAGATAATAATATGAAAGATTTGGCTCGTATGAGTGTATCTCAAACGTTGCAATCATGTGGAATTATGCCAGGCGAATTTGTTACGTTATTAGATACCGATGCAGACGAACCTACTAAAGTTGTAACAGTATAGTGATTTTAACCTCTCTTAAAAAGGGAGGTTTTTTTATGCACTTATAGGGAAATATATGCTACGAAGATGAAAAATAAAGTAAAAAATTTTGAACTGATTTTTAATCCATTTTCATCTGATTTTAATCTTCGAAAGATATAGTATAACTATCAGGTAAACAACGGAGGGATGATACGTATGGGATATTACGATAACATTAACGGAGAAGATAGAAGTCGTTCTAAAAAACGAAGTAGCAGAGCAGGCTATTTTTTTAGTGGTCTAATTGGTGTTATTATTGGTGCTTTACTTGTTTGGCTGCTGATGCCATCGATGGTAGATCGTTTACCAAATGGTTCAGGAAGTTCGGGAGCCATAGGTACAAGCAATAACACAACGAAGCAAGTGACAACTGAGGTAACAACAGATGTTACAGGAGCAGTTGAAAAAGTTGCAGGAGCGGTTGTCGGTATTACAAATATCCAAGAATCTGCACAAGATTTTTGGAGCCAAGCTGAACCAACTACCCAAGAAGCCGGAAGTGGTTCAGGAGTCATCTATAAAAAAGATGGTGACACAGCGTATATTGTAACAAATAATCATGTTGTTGAAGGCGCAAAACAATTAGAAGTAACATTAGCAGATGGTTCTAAAGCAGAAGCAAAACTAATCGGTAGTGACGTTTGGACAGATTTAGCAGTCATTTCAATTTCAAGTAAGAAGGTTAACACAGTTGCTACATTTGGTAACTCTGAGGTTTTAAAACAAGGAGAGACAGTTATTGCAATTGGTAACCCATTAGGTCTTGATTTTTCAGGTTCTGTTACAACAGGGGTTGTTTCGGGTAAGGATCGTACAGTACCAGTGGATTTAAACTCTGATGGTGAGCCAGATTGGCAAGCAGAGGTATTACAAACAGATGCAGCTATTAACCCAGGTAACAGTGGTGGTGCACTTGTAAACCTTGCAGGTGAAGTGATAGGCATAAACTCAATGAAAATTTCGGAATCCACTGTTGAAGGTTTAGGATTTGCAATTCCTATTAACTCAGCAATTCCTGTTATCAATGAATTACAAAAATCAGGTAAAGTAGAAAGACCATCAATGGGCGTATCATTAATCGATCTAACAAATGTACCTGCATTCCATCAAACTCGTACATTAAAATTACCTGCTGAAATAACTGAAGGTATTGTTATTAGTAGCGTCGTTAAAAATTCATCAGCCGAAAAAGCAGGTTTAGAACAATATGATGTCATTGTTGAAATTGATGGCCAAAAAGTAGACAATTCAATTGATCTTCGAAAACATTTATACAATGAAAAAAAGGTCGGCGATAAATTAAAAGTTAAAGCATACAGAGGTGGGGAAATAATTGAGAAGGAACTAACTTTAACGAATAGTCCAACAAGTTAATCTTGTGGATAATGGAAATTAATTACTAACGTATCAACAGGCGAGTAGGAAACGTGAAGACACGACTTTCCTACTCGCTTTTCCTTTGCTACAATAGACTGTGGATAACATTGACCGAATTGTGTATAAGTTTGCGGAAATTTTGAAAATTGAAAGGATGAAATATTTTGAAAATATACAGCTGTGAAACGCATATAGGACACGCTTTAGACATGTTCGTGGCAGAACAAAAAGAGGTTCCGTTATTTGAAATGGCGACAGAGGAAGAAAAGTTATCCACAAGTTGTACTTATTGTGAAGAGGCAGCAACATATGTTGTGGCGAACGAATGAACGCACACAAGATATTGATGTAGCTTGTGGATATGTGTATAACTTCTGTGGATAACGTGTTTGTAAATTAAATGTGAAGGTGGATAACTTGTGAATATAGCGATTATTACCGTTGGGAAATTAAAAGAAAAATACTTAAAGATGGGGATTGAGGAGTATGTCAAGCGCCTTGGCGCCTATGCAAAAATCGATCTTATTGAAGTCCCAGACGAAAAAGCACCCGAACAATTAAGCGAAGCTGAAATGGAAATTGTTAAGAAAAAAGAAGGCGAACGCATTTTAGCTAAAATTTCACCTGACACTCACGTCATCGCTCTTGCTATCAACGGTAAAATGAAAACATCCGAAGAAATGTCCAAAGACATCGAATCACTTATGACATATGGTAAAAGTAAAATTACTTTCGTCATCGGTGGCTCGCTTGGATTACATGACGATGTTCTGAAGCGCGCAAACGAAAAGCAATCATTCGGTAAAATGACATTACCTCATCAGTTGATGAAATTAGTGTTGGTAGAACAGATATATAGAAGTTTTAGGATTATGAAGGGTGAACCGTATCATAAGTAAGTGCGGTTTTAGAAGGGGATTTCTCTTAAGTCATTTAGTGACTGAGAGATGATCTCCTTTATTCATGTATTGATTTCCGTTTCAGACGGACGCGTTCCGCGGGCATGGCTTCAGTCTCCTCATCGCTTCGCTCCTGCGGGGCCTTCAGCTCATGCTATTCCCGCTGGAGCCGCCGTCTTCCACTACAATCCATCACCAACTAAAAATAGTGATTCACTAAAAAGTATACCTGTTTCCATTTAAGAATTTGTTGGACAGTCCTTTTTCTCCAAACTGAGTATAAGCATAAAATGGGAATGGAGTGGATTTATGAATCAAATGTTACTTTCATTTCTAAATCAGTTAGAAGAACATAGTATTTAGTATAAGTTAACGAAAATTCGATAGGCATGTTCAGATAAAATGAATGTGTTTATTTTTTATGGAATAAAAATTTTTGTAATGGAATACAAGTTCAATAGTTATAAGTGAGGGGGCAAAAGATAGGGACTTTGAGGAAATTTATCAAGCATATTTTCATGATGTATATTTATATATGAAATCATTATCGACAGATGAGATTTTTGAAGAGTGAACGTGTATTGGTGCGAATGTTAAATATTACCTCTGAAAGAGAACAAATGACAACAAAAATCGTGCGGAAAATGTAGCTCATGCAAACAGAATCAACAATCAGTTCTTATTCATTGGTATCATATGAATGGTCTGTTAAGTGGATAGAACCATTGAAGGTGACTGGCAATGGAAAAATATAAGGACCTAACAAAAGCGAATTGAAGTTATTAGAAGTCCTTATGGTCGTTCCTATCATCGGATCTAAACAGGCTAGCGCTACCACGGTGAACCGTATCATAAGTAATATAGGTTTTCCATGTATAATAGGATACAGATATAAAATTAAAAATAGTAAAATGATCTAGAACTAGACTGTTACCTAGAAATTATACTTTTAATTTTAGTAGGCTTTGATTGGAGAACATGTGAATGTTAAGTGAACAGACGAGATATTCTAGGCTCGCGAATATAACCAAAGTAATTAATACAAAGTTAGAACTACGTGAAGTTTTACAGCGTGTAACGCAGGCAATATCCGAGGAAATCGTGCAATGTAACTCGGTTGGTATTTATTTACCCGAAAAAGATGGCACATTTAGAGGATTTGTAGGAAAGCCAGAAGATATGAATGGCATAACACTCGATACACAGGTAATTGATATTGAAACAGACTTACTGGCCAAAGAAGTTATTGAAACTAAAAAAACCATCTATATCTCTGATACCTCAAAGGATAATCGGCCGGACCCGAGATCGGTAGAAGCCTTCAAAATTAAATCCTTATTAGCACTGCCTATCTCATATGAACAAGAGATATTTGGTTTAGTTTTTTTATTTGATTATGGAACGCCGATGAATTTAACAGAGTCTGAAATTCAAAGTGTTGAAGCATATGTGAATATGGCTGCAGTTGCAATTCAAAACGCAAATAATTTAAAGCAAAAGGAAAACCTTATTGCAGAAAAGCAGTTGTTACTCGATGTTACACGTGATTTATCGATGTGTTCCTCCGTGCAGAAAAGTCTTGATAAATGTTTTTACTACTTAGGAAAGATTTTAGATAGCAAAAAAAGTGCAGCCCACATCCTGGATCCGTTGGGGAAAAACACAATCACGTTCATGAAGTTAAATAAAGACTGTGATTGGACAGAAGCGAATTGGATGGAGAATCTTAAAAGCATAAGAATGAACCAAAGCTACGAAGCTATGATTCAACAGGTTATTAAAACAAAAAGTATAATTCTCACTCCAAATATAGATAGTATGAGTCTACTTATGATTCCACTGGTTTCAATGGGGGAAGTATTAGGGGTTATAACAGTTGTCAATTTAGGAGGGGAAACTTGTAATTACCATGAATCTCAAATTCAATTAGCAAAATCGATAGTCGATGCCACAGCCCCTACGTTTTCAAACTTGTTATATATGGACCAACTTGAAAATATGGTGGAAGAGCGAACAAGGGAATTAGCTACTGCTAATGAAAAGGTTACAAGTGTTATTGAAAGTATAACGGATGGATTCTTTGCATTGAACAAAGAGTGGGAATTTCTTTACATGAATAAACATCAATATTTGCCGCAAAGGAAAACGGCAAAAGATGTATTAGGCCAGAATATATGGGGAATTTTCCCGAAATGTGTAGACACGGTCATGTATAAGGAATTTCATCGTGCGATGTCAGAGCGAATAGCAGTACATTTCGAAATGACCTCAGCCTATGGTGATTATTGGTACGAAGTAGTTGCTTACCCGTATGATGAGGGAATCTGCTGCCTTTTAAAAAACATAACCGAAAAAAAGAAATATGACAAGGAACTGAATAGATTATCAAACCTAGACTTAATAGGTCAGATGGCAGCAGGTATTAGCCATGAGATTAGAAATCCCATGACAACAGTACGAGGATTTTTGCAGCTATTAATAAAAGAGAGCGAATTCGAAAAACATAATGATTACTTTAATGTAATGATCGAAGAACTTGACCGTGCCAATTCTATAATTACTGAATTTCTTTCTATAGGTAATACAAAGACATCCGATTTACAGATGTTAGATTTAAATTCTATTATTCGAGATATTACTCCTTTAATAAAGATAGATACATTTAATCAAAACAAAATTATTCAATTTAATCTGAAAGACATTCCAGATTTACTTTTAAATCGTAACGAAATACGACAATTGATAATAAATCTATACCGTAATGGCTTAGAAGCAATGAGCACAGGTAAGGTTTTATCCATCAGTACCTACAAAGGAGATGGAAATTGTGTAGTTCTTGCAGTACGGGATCAAGGAGAAGGTATCAGTCCTGCGATAGTAGAGAAAATGGGTACTCCATTTTACACGACCAAAGATAATGGCACTGGCTTAGGACTGGGCATATGCTATGCCATTGCTGCACGTCATAACGCAAAAATTGAAATTCAAACAGGATCTGAAGGAACTACTTTTTTTGTAAAATTTACTTGTATATGAAAAAGTGAAACTCTGCTTTAGTGTTGTTACGAAGAACCGTAGAGTTGAATAGATTAGCAAGATATGCAAACTACTTTACTTGCATATCTTTTTTGTTAAGAAGGTATTTACATATAATGCGCTGAATAAATAAATTTATAAGTCTAAATATTAAAAACCTATTTCTATAATTATTAACAGCTATGATGAAATCTGCGCTATATTGATATGCTATTTCGAAGGAGGTGTAGAATGAAGCAACTTTATATAAAGCAAAAGGTATTCAGTCTAAGTGGCAAATTTACGGTAAAGGATCAGCAGGAGAAGGATGTTTATTACGTAGAGGGTAGTTTTATGCAAATTCCAAAGACTTTCTCCATTATGAACACAAAAAGAGATGAAGTCGCGCTTATTACGAAAAAGGTGTTCAGCTTTTTACCGAAGTTTTTTGTTGAGGTAAATGGTCGAGAGGTGTTAACGATTAAGAAGGAGTTTTCTTTCTTTAAAGCACGCTATACGATTGATGCAGCAGACATTGAGATACATGGTAACTGGTGGGATATGGATTTTCAGGTCCTACAGCATGGTGTAGTCATCGGTAAAGTGAACAAGGAGTGGTTCACTTGGGGAGATAGCTATAAGGTTCAAATATTGAATGAGGAGATGGAGGCCATCATTATTGCGTTCGTTGTCGCAATTGATTGTGTGAAGGCTGACCATGCAGCCGCTTCCTCAGCAGCGACAATTTAATGTAGGGACGTACAATATAAAAAATTCCGACGGGTCTTCTTTAAAAATTCAAAATTAAAAATAACAGTTGAAATAACATCAATAAAGTGGGGAAATTACGAATGGTTTCCCTGCTTTTTAATATGGAGTTTTTAATGATACAGTTAATAATAGTTAATAAAATTATTTTCGAGGATAGATGTATAAATGTATGCGATGTTATAATTTTGGACTTAATAAATATAAAAAAGAAGGGAGAAGCTACTAGATAAAATCTCTAACAATAAATAGTCAGAGTAAAAATAATTCATAAAATATTGATAAATAGGTATTCAAAGTTATTTTTTGTATATATCTTGTGTAGTAGCGATAGAAAAATGAAAAAATGGATTGATGGTGCAAAAAATAAAAAGTTTATAGCATCATATAGTGGAGGGAAAGACAGTACTTTAGCATTATATAAAACTATGCAAGAAGGAACAGCCATAGGAATTATTGTAATGATGGAGGAAACTGGAGAAAGGTCAAGATCACATAGTCTTATTCCATCAGTGCTTAAAGCACAAGCAGAATCTATAAGACTTCCGCTTTACACAGGGGCTGCGACATGGGAAGGTTATGAAGGAGTATTTGTAAAGCTGCTAAAAGACGCGAAAGAATTAGGAGCAGAGGTGCTTGTAACAGGTGATATTGATGTACCAGAACAAGATTGTTGGCATGAAAGAGTTACAAGCAGTGTAGGGCTTGAACTTGGTATGCCACTTTGGCAAAAAAGCCATAAAGATGTAGTAGAGGAGTTTATACATTTAGGATTTGTAACAAAGGTAGTGACAGTTAATTTGAAAAAAGGAATGAAAGAAGAAGATCTTGGACGTGTACTTACTTTAGAATATATGAAAGAGTTAGAAGAAAGGGGTATCGACCCTTGTGGTGAAGCAGGAGAGTTCCATACTACAGTTATAAGTGGGCCACTTTTTAAACAAGATTTAAAGGTTAGAAATGGAGAAATTACGTCAAAAGGTGACTATATGTACCTAACATTAGAATTAGAAAATTAACATTTTGAAAATAACCTCCATTAAAGGTGCAACGGTGAACCGTATCATAAGTAAATGAGGGTTTATAAATGGCGTTTTTTATAATAATCTATAAAATTAATTTATGTAATATGATAAAAAGATTAGAATAAACGATTTTCTTAAATGAAAATCGTTTATTGCTGCTTTTTTATGTAAATCTTTGTCCCAATGTTTACTGTAAAACTTAATACATAATATTGTCTGATTAATATCATAGTATGTGAATAGAATGATATCAACATAAAAGAGGGATAATATGACGATAGTGCCTAAGCTGGCTTCAAAGTTACAACGTCGTGATGAAGAACCAAATATTGAACTAGCACAAGAATTAGTTAAGGATCATAATCTTGAAGGTATAAAAGAAGTAATACAAAACTTATCTAATAAGGATAAAGGAATTCAACAAGATTGTATTAAAGTAGCATATGAAATTGGAGAAGTTAAATCAGAGCTTATAAGTGAATTCGCTTTAACCTTTATAAATTTACTGAAAAGTAGAAATAACCGTTTAGTTTGGGGTGCAATGACAGTATTATCTACCATTGCAACAGTGTCATCTACGATTATGATGGAGCATCTTGAAACGATTTTTTCAACGATGAAAACTGGCTCCGTTATTACTGTTGATAAAGGGGTATTAACTTTAGCAAAGTTAGCATCCGCAAGCAAGGAAAACAATGAACGAATTTTTCCTTTTCTGCTTCATCATTTAGAAACTTGCAGATTTAAAGAACTCCCTCAACACGCTGAGAGTACTCTTATAGCTTCTAATAATGATAATAAAGAAGCATTTTTAACTGTGTTAAAGCGAAGAGAGAATGAACTTACAGCACCTCAATTAAAAAGAATTAAAAAAATTTATAAAGTACTAGGGCTGGATGAATAAAATGTAGAAGAACTATGATGAAAGAATTAAGAAAACCTCGTATTGATTTATAACGGAGAACTGTATCATAAGTAAATGAGGTTCTAATTTGTTTAACAAGTTTTTTCTAAAGTAATTATTTTGTATTTCATTTAAATATTTATTCTGACGATGTATCAACGGTTGAAGTTAGTATTACTCACCTGCAGTAAAGCTATGCCAAGACCTCAATTTAAATTACATCGGTATTCATTAGATTTACTCAGTGCATATTTTCTGAACATATTACAATACTAAGCATTGGATCACAATATGTTTGGAAAGGAATGTGGAACAATGGCTAAGCACTCGGATACAAGTTGGAAAAAGGATCATCCAAGTACTTTGTTAAGCAACTCTGTTCAAAAGGCGGATCGTGCAGTTAAGCAAGCGATGTCACACCCAGAGGAGATAGCGGTTGAGCATGCTTTCAATTCAATATCCCATGCAGAAAATGCACTCTTAAATGCAGAACAACGTCATGAGCATATGGATACAGTGGGACAAAATAAAGATCAGTTAGAGTTGATAAGACAGCAATTGGTCGAAGCCGATGAGATTGTAAAAGAGTAGCATTATAAGACAATAACCCCGTAGGTTAACAATACTTACGAGGGTTATTTTTCTGGAGTGAAGGTTAAGAAGAATTTGCGAAGTAGATACATTATTATTTTTCTTCAACATCTCTGAAAGTCGAGGTGAATTGATATGCTATTTATGCGGGTGTTTTTTCCACACATCCAATGTCTATTGAATTAGATGGTGTACTTAAGAATGTGAGCTTTGTTTATCTCACAGAAACAATTGCTAATTCACCTATGAGAAATCTGACCATAACTCAACTTAATTGCGCTGTACTAGTATATTTAGATACGAAGAATGTTCCCCTTTCTTTTATAGATATTCAGAAAAAAGTCATATTCGAGAGCTCTGATATTCCCACAGTTTTAGTTATTAAATAAATCTAAAATAATACATTGAACCTATTATATTACATCTTAAAAAAGTTATGTATCTGTTATCATTACTTATGAAAAAGCCTCTAGGTCGTACTTTGCAAAAGCTCTTCCCACGTTTTCTCTTTTGTTATAATTATTTTTACTAGATCAAATTCACCGTAATATACCGCATCCACCGAACGACTATCCGGCAAATGGATCTGGTAGGCTTCCGTTTGTTTAACTGAATTGATAATGGGTAAAGGCATTGCAAAAATTTAATTTTTGCAAGATGCTGAGTTAAGGACTTTTTACTGGCTTTTAAATAGCATATAACTATCAAATAGTAGTACATGTTTTAATTATTTCATAACTTTGATAGACTAGGATAGAATAATGATTAATATAGATAAGGTGTCTTCCTAGGTTGCGCCTTGTCTTGCTATGACGCCTAAGCATGAGCGCCTACATCTTTTTTGAAAATTTTAGGAGATAAGGAAGGTTAATATGAGCAACAGTCAGAATAAAACAGACGTTATCTTAATTGGTGCCGGAGTCATGAGTGCGACTTTGGGATCGTTACTGAAAGAATTAGCACCAGAATGGGAAATCAAAGTATTTGAGAAGCTCGCAGACGCGGGAGAGGAAAGCTCTAACGAATGGAATAATGCGGGAACAGGGCACGCTGCACTGTGCGAACTTAACTACACTTCCGAAAAATCGGATGGCTCTATTGATATTAGCAAAGCTATAAACGTTAATGAACAATTCCAACTTTCAAGACAATTTTGGTCTTATCTTGTAAAAAACAATCTAATTAGTAATCCACAAGACTTTATCATGCCATTACCTCATATGAGTATGGTACAAGGCGAAAAAAATGTAGAATTTTTAAAGAAACGTCATGAAACAATGACAAAAAATCCATTGTTCCAAGGTATGGAATTTTCTGATGATCCGGAAACATTGAAAAAATGGATTCCACTTATTATGCAAGACCGTCCAGTGAATGAAGCAATTGCGGCAACAAAAATGGACATTGGAACTGATGTCAACTTTGGTGCTTTAACGCGTATGATATTCGATAACTTAAAGACTCAAAATGTCGATATCAATTATAAACATAGTGTTGAAAGCATTAAGCGTACTAAAGATGGCTCATGGGAATTAAAAGTGCACGATATCGATGGCTGTAAAATGGAATACCATAAGGCGAAATTCGTATTCCTCGGAGCTGGCGGAGGAAGCCTGGAGTTACTGCAAAAAACAGGTATCCCTGAAGGTAAGCACATTGGTGGATTCCCAATCAGCGGTTTATTCTTGGTATGTAAAAACCAAGAAGTTGCTGAGCAACATCATGCAAAAGTATACGGAAAAGCTAAAGTTGGTGCTCCACCAATGTCTGTTCCGCATCTTGACACACGATATATTGATAACAAAAAATCATTGCTATTTGGACCGTTTGCCGGCTTCTCACCTAAGTTCTTAAAAACAGGTTCAAATATGGACTTAATAGCTTCTGTAAAACCGCATAATATTACAACATTATTGGCTGCAGGAGTTAAAGAGATGGGATTGACAAAATATCTGATCCAACAACTAATGTTATCGAAAGAACAGCGTATGGAAGAGTTACGTGAGTTTATACCGAACGCTAAGAGCGAGGATTGGGATATTGTAGTCGCTGGTCAACGTGTACAAGTTATTAAAGATACTGAAGCAGGTGGTAAAGGAACACTTCAATTTGGTACAGAAGTTGTAAGTGCAGCTGATGGTTCAATTGCTGCTTTACTAGGAGCTTCTCCGGGTGCTTCTACTGCTGTTCACGTCATGCTTGAGGTATTAAATAAATGCTTCCCGCAACATATTAAAGAGTGGGAACCAAAAATAAAAGAAATGATTCCTTCTTATGGCGTATCATTAGCGAATAACCCAGAGCTTTTCCAAGAAATTCATAATTCAACAGCGCAGGCACTTGGTCTAAGCGAGGACTTGCAGGATAATAATTAATTTTTGGATGTAGAAATAAAGATACTGAATGAAAGTAAAACATAAAACCTTTGATCAATCTTTGGATTAATCAAAGGTTCTTTTTTTTTAAAACTCGCCGTTAGATAGGTTACTCTTGATGGGGTCATCAGTAATTGAGTTCATTTCAATTTGCAATTTGAAGTTTAATGAAAAATAAAAGAAGGAGAATTGTTGATATATAGCATTCTCCCCCTTTTTATGAAATTGAAAATAATGTTTTTAAGAATCCATTTATATTGTTCTGTAACTTTTTATAATTATTTAAAAAATGGAAGTTTTTTCAGTACAGCACAAACTGGAATGGCAGCACATATCCCTACCACATTTTGAACAATGTTTCCAGGAATAGAGGCAGCTGGTACAATCCAACTACTAAATATAACTCCTTCGCAAATGTAATAACCAGCTAGCATAAAAGGAACTGAAATGATAGTAGCTAATAGATTGAAACCCATACTACGTCCATTACGGCCATTCGACCATGCAATTTTCCCAACTATATAACCTTGTAATCCGCGAGTTAAAATGGTGAATGGTGCCCACAATGTCCAACCAGAGACTAAGTCAAATAAACCCATCCCAATGGCACCCGCTATGGCGCCCTTTTTAGGTCCAAATAAGATGGATACAATAAAGAGCATAGCTGTTCCAAGATGCACTAAACCTCCATTTGCCGTGATAGGTAGTTTGATATTTAATAAGAGCGTTGCAACGAAAACAAGTGCAATTAACATGGATGTTAAAATTAAATTAAAAGTACGTGCGTTTGAATAACTTGTTGTTTTTTGCATATTCATAATCCTTTCTTATCTTTACTTTATAGGCATCAGGGAATAGTAGTGCATGGTTGCCCTTAATATATGATGACTGAATATTTAGAAAAATAAAATTAAAAAATTACCAAGATACCTTTATTGAGTACTAGTGCATAATCAGAGATCGTAGTCATAACTTGTACAAATTACTTTCAATGATAGCATCCTTCCCTTTAAATCAATTTCTTCAATTATTGATAACCATAGCAAAGGATTGGTGTTTTTAAAAGTGCCAATTTTGCGTAAAACTTAGGTGCCAGTTTATATAAAAATCGTAAAAAATTTATGTTGAATCATAAAACAAAGAATTCAAGATTCGAAATAGGATAAATGATGTAATAAAAAACTTGAAAAATGATATTTAGAGACGTATGGTTTTAAAGGCGGTCTTTTCAAAATTCTTCAAATAAAAATTGCAATTAAATAAATCACGATGAACCTTACTATAAATAAAGGATAAAAATAAAATCAACTAAACTAAATAGGAGAATGGCATAATGATTATCGATGTTATTTTTCTATTTCAATATTGGAAGAACATCGTCATTATAAGAATTGCAATGACCATACATTACAATGCTAAATTTTGATTGTTTATGATAAATTATCTTAGTCTATTCAATAAAAAATTGATTTTGCGAATTTTTCGCAGTAGTATATACAGGCAATGTCTTTAAGAAAGTTTGATTAAACAAACGAGTAATTTTGATATTTACTATTATATAGTGCTATTGTTGGAAAGGAAGTTCTTGATTCCATTTCATAAGCAAATGAATATTTTAAAAGAAATCCGTAGGATCTATTTCATTATTTATTTTTTCAATAAAAAACGATGAGGAAGTACCAGTTTGTATGAAAAATCGTAAAATAAAATTAATTTTATTGTTATCTACTGTCTTATTATTAGTATTTACAAGTTTAAATATCTTTACATCTTATGTGAAGATGAAAAAGACGGTTGAAGAGTCAATCGCAAACCAAAGCCTTGAGGCTGCAAAATCCATTGCGGCAGCGATAGATATAGAAGCATATCAACAATTTTTGAATGATCCTGTGAGAAACGAATATTATTGGGATCTAAGAAGCTACCTAAATGATGCAAGGGAAAAACTGGGTGCTTTATATGTATATACATTAGAAATTGATAATCCTAAGGTATCAAAAGCGATGATAGTGGGGCTACCTAAGGAAATAGAAAAGGGCTTTAATATTGGTGAGTTTTGTACAGTACCTGAAGAGCAGGTCAAAAAAGCGTATGAGGGAAATACATATGTAACAGGTGTAATTAAAGATCCCGATTATGGAGCTTATCTGTCTGTTGGTGTACCAATACAGGATGAAATGGGAAAGGTAATTGGATACCTAGGTATCGATATTAGTACTGATAAACTTAATGATATAAAAGTAAAGGTACTGGCAAATAATATCAATCTTTTCGTCTATAATGGTGTATTTATCTTGGTAGTAATTGGTTCATTTTTCATATTACAAAGATGGTATCAAAAAGAAGTGGCTAAAGAAGTAGGGTATACAGAAGATACTTATCAAGCGGAAATTAGAGCATTAATTACTTCTATATCTTCTTTAAGGCATGATTTCACCAATCATATTCAAGTTTTACACGGGTTGCTACAGTTAGGAGAATCTGATCAAGCACAACAATACTTATCATCTCTGTCTAAAGAAGTTCAGGCGATTGAATCGTTAAAATTAAATATTGACCACCCCGGGCTTTCTATATTATTGCAAACAAAGAAACTTGCAGCACAAAATTATAATATTGATATGAATTTTACAGTTTCTCACGATTCATTTGATAAAATAAAAACAACAGATTTAATTAAAATATTATCGAATTTAATTGATAACGCTATTGATGCAACAATAGAATTACCTGAGAGTAAACGTAAAATAATGATTAGCTGTAAAGCAGATGATGTGCAATATGTATTTGAGATAACGAATACAGGACCGGAGATTATGGAGAATGAACATATCTTTAAACAAGGGTATTCAACAAAAAAAGCAGAACGAGGAAAAATTAGAGGGCAAGGTTTATTTATTGTGAAGGAAATAGTGAATAAATATAATGGGGAAATCTCAATTGATTCAACAAATGAATTAAAGACTACAGCCATTGTGGAAATCCCTCTAAAATAAATCTGACTGTAAATGTAAACTTCCTACTAGTAGTTGTAGGAAGTTTTTTTAAATCTCACTGAGTTCATTTGACCACATCAGTGGAAAAGAAAAGAGCTTTCACCTGTAACGATGAAAGCCCCTGACTAATTTTAATAAAAAATGGATAAAATAAATGTCCAAATACAAACAAATGCGAGTAATGCAACGCTGTATTTTAACGTCATTTTAGTTAATTCGGATTCCTTACCAGTTTGACCAACAGCAGCAGTTGCGATGGCAATTGATTGAGGGGAAATTAATTTTGCCATTACCCCACCAGCTGTATTAGCGGATACTAATAGAGCAGAATCTACTCCGATGATGATACCTGCTGTAGCTTGAATTGGTGCAAATAAGGTATTGTTATTAACAACTGATCCGGTCATAAATACGCCAATCCACCCTAGTATTGGTGATAAAAATGGGAAGGCATTACCTGTAGTTGCTACTGCTTCACCTAATGCACTTGTTAATCCTGCGTAAGTCATTAACTTAGCAATCCCAAGAATGGCACAAATCATCACAATAGGAATCCAAAATTCCGAAATTGTTCTTCTTAAAAGCTTAACACCATGCCCAAAACCAATGCCTTTTGTCGTAAAAATAGTTGTTAAGGCTGCTAGCAATATTGCTGTACCTGTTGCACTTATTACTTCAATACTTGAACTTAATGTAGATCCAGGTATGCCAAATGTTACTTTTGTAAAGTCTAGAGCTCCGCCTTCCGCAAACAAAGCTTTAAAAGGTGGAATACTCCATATTAAGATAAATAAACTCAATAAATAAAACGGAGACCAAGCTTTAATCACATCACTAGTTGTATGTTTTTCAATTTTAAGTTCTTTGTTGTTGAGTAAGAATATATTTTTTGGTCTCCATTTTTTTGAGAATAAAGCCAAAATCCCCATAGCAAGTAATGGAGGGATAATATCAGCTAGTTCAGGACCTATAGAAATGGTGATAATAGCTTGTGTCACCGTATAGGTGGTAGATACAACGAGAATAGCTGGTAATGTTTCTTTAATCCCTTTGAATCCATCAATTAAGAAAATAAGTAAGAATGGAATTGTAAAATTAATGATTGGTAAGGTTAGTGCCGTCATTGTTGAAACGTCCATAGCAGTTACATTGCCTTCTAAATTTAATGTACCTGTAATTGCGACAGGTATACCAATTGCGCCAAACGCTCCAGAGGCACCATTTGCTATAAGACAGAGCATAGCTGCTTGCAAAGGTTTGAATCCTAACGAAACCAAAAGTACCGCGCAAATTGCAATTGGAACACCAAAACCAGCTGCTCCTTCAAGGAATGCATTAAAACAAAAGCCTATTAGCAGTAGCTGCAGTCGTTGATCTTGTGAAATACCGGCGATACTTGCGCGTAATACATCAAATTTCCCTGAGTCAACTGAGATTTTATATAACCAAACTGCCATGACAATAATATAACCAATTGGCCATATTCCTTGAATGGCACCTTGAATGACGCTTCCAACCGATTCGCCAAAAGGTAATTTAAATACCATAATTGCGATAAAAAAGGTAATGACTAAATTTAATAAGGCAGCATAAATACCTTTCATTTTAAATATAGTCAAACACAAAATAAAAACAATAATTGGAATTGCCGCAACCATTGAGGAAATGAGTAGTTGATTAAAAGGATTATAAGTTTCTACTAACATGGTCCATGGCTCCTTTGCTAGAAATTCCTACTCCATTTAGGAATTACTTCCAAAATGGAGATTGAACTTCTTTCAATGTTTTTACGGAATTAGCCAACTTTTCCTTTTCCTCTGGGTTTAAAGAAAGTTCTACTATACTCTTTCTTCCCCAACGATTAATAATTGTCGGAACACCAACGTATACATCGCTGTGACCATATTCTCCTTCTAATAATGAGCCAACCGGTAATACGACCTCTTCATTTCGTAAAATGGCTTTTGTTATTCGAGCTAGTCCCATTGCGATTCCATAATAAGTAGCTCCTTTTGACTCAATAATTTCATAAGCTGCATCGCGAACTTGAACGAAAATTTCATCTTTTCTTTGATCAGTTAAATCAGTTGCAATTAGCTTCCCTGAAATATTAGCAGTACTCCAAACTGGAAGTTCTGAATCGCCGTGCTCACCAATGATATAAGCATGAACACTTGTTGGTGCTACACCAAATTCTTCCCCCAATAAAAAGCGGAATCGAGCAGAATCTAAAATTGTACCTGATCCAATAACTCTTTCTTTTGGCAGACCAGAGTATTTCCAAGTTGCATAAGCTAAAATATCTACTGGATTGGAAGCGACTAAGAATATGCCATTGAATCCAGAATTCATAATGCTTCCTACAATAGATTTGAAAATAGCAAGGTTTTTACTTACAAGATCCAGGCGCGTTTCTCCAGGCTTTTGTGCTGCCCCTGCACAAATTACAACGATTGCCGCATCTTTACAATCACTGTAATTCCCATATTTAATTTTTTGAGGTATTGGTGCGTAAACAAGTCCATGATTCAAATCCATTGCATCAGCTTTTGTTTTAGCTTCATTTATATCAACAAGTACAAGTTCTTCACATATGCCTTGATTGATCAACGCATACGCATAACTAGATCCCACTGCACCTGTACCAACTAATACAACTTTATCTCCTTGTGTAAAATTCATCTTATATTCCTCCAATTCAATTTTTATATTTACTATGCTTATCATTCGTTTAAAAGAATTTTATAAATGAATAAGCGTAGTTTGGCGCTGTTTATTTGTAATATACCTTGAGGTATTTAAAGAAGTTTTTCATTTCAGCTAAGCTAAGCTAAGCCCTAAAAAAATCCCACTGGATATTAATCCAATGGGATGATTTGATCATTATATAGGGAATTCTTTTTTCGATATTGAACTATCCATTTCAGATTTTTTAATGAACTTCTTAAATGGATAGTTGTTCTATTACTTTCTCCAAATAACTCATCAATTCATCCAAAAATATTATAACTTAATTCAAATTCTATTAAAGGAGAAATGATTTCCTCCATACATATAAATTACCAATAAAACACCTATTTTTTTCGTTTGCTTTTGGTAATCAATGTATTAAGTTCAGCCAACTCTTGAGAAAACTCTTCATTTACCTTGTTCGGGGCTATTTTTTGATTTTTAGGTGTTTGAGGTAATGTACCCTTGTTATGACTTTTCCCTTGTTTATTGTCTCTTCCCATACTAAATCTCTCCTTTCATTTTGAATTATTCTTAATATGGCATTGATACATTTTTTTATCACAACAAAATAAACAGCACGCAAATGGTTTTCCGCAGCTCTGTATTTATCGCACTTTATTTAAGTGATACTAAGTTAAGTTTTATATAATTTTGATAACCTGTGTGAATTTCAATAAATTTCCATTAGTTGTGATTATGAATACTCTCTTTGAAATTTGTATGTATTAAAAATAGATTTGTTTGTAACCTTAGAGTGCATTGATAATTAAGAAATTCATCAAGTACAATGTTAAGCTTGACTGTACAAACTTTAGTTGTAAAAAATTAAACAATCCAGTATACTTTTCCCGATAAAGAACGCATGATATTACTGAGATAAAGGATGAGTATAAGTGACTTTTGAAGAGGTATTACCACGCTTAAAAGCTGGTGAGAAAGTGATTCGCGAAGGTTGGGGCGGTGCCGAATTGTATGTAAAGCTTGTTGGACAAAGCGAACATGATGGTGAGAATTTAAACCCATACTTTTTAATTAATGTACAAGGTGAGGGCTATACAATGTTCACACCAACAGTATGTGATTTGTTAGCAGAAGATTGGATAATCGTCGATTAATAGGAAAAGCTCATGAGAAATCATGGGCTTTTTGTTATGAGGAGTGTAGTTTTGAAATTTGAAGAATATACGGGAAAAACAGTATTTGTAACAGGTGCTTCATCTGGCATTGGGCAGGCTCAGGCAATTGCTTTTTTAGAGAATGGGGCGAATGTATTTGGTTTTGATATAGATGAGCGGGGGTTATTAAGTATTGATCAAAAATATGGTGCACGCTTTGCCTACTCTATAGGTAGTGTTTGCAAGAAGGCAGATGTAGTGCAAGCGTATGAAGGAGCTATGGCTAAATTCAAGCAAATAGATATTTTACTGAATACCGCTGGAGTTTTAGATGGATTTGCGAAAACACTCGATACAGATGAGGATCTTTGGGATAAAATTATGAACACGAATATAAAGGGTACTTATTTTGTAACGAATGCAATTTTACCTCAAATGTTAAAGCGAAAATCAGGTGTAATAGTTAATATGGCATCAATTGCTGGTCTTGTGGCAGGCGGTGGTGGTGCAGCTTATACAGCATCTAAACATGCAATTGTTGGTTATACAAAGCAGTTAGATCAAGATTATTGTCGAGAAGGAATTCGTGCAAATGCGATTGCACCTGGGGCAATTCAAACACCGATGAATAAGGCTGATTTTGAAGGAGATGGTGAAATAGCAAAATGGGTAGCTAAAGAAACACCTGCGGGACGTTGGGCTCAACCAAGTGAAGTGGCAAATTTAACACTTTACTTGGCTAGTCAAGCATCTGATTATATTCATGGTGCTGTTGTACCGATTGATGGTGGATGGATTGCGAGATAGCCTTGTTCAATGTTAAATTCTTCTGATATAATACGCAAGTAAGCAAATATAGCTTGCACTACGGCACTTCAGATAGGGCGATAGGCTCTCTTCCTTTGGTCGTAGTTATTACTAGAATAGCTGATACGCTATTTTACAAAGGAGAATTAAAATTGAATACGTCTTTTTCAAAGGATTCACCACGAATTTCTGTAAGTGAGCTTACAAAGACGGCACTTGTAGCAGCCGTATATGTGGCAGTGA
Organism: Viridibacillus arenosi; assembly: GCF_001955655.1. Lineage (GTDB taxonomy): Bacteria > Bacillota > Bacilli > Bacillales_A > Planococcaceae > Viridibacillus > Viridibacillus arenosi. The sequence goes on from NZ_MSPW01000007.1 coordinate 66,581, forward strand.
CTGTTTTATTGTCAGTCATTAGTTTTGGAGCAGTGCAACTACGTTTGTCTGAGATGTTCAACTATCTGGCATTGTATAACAAGCGCTATGTTGTGGCAGTGACAGTGGGAGTAATACTTGCAAATTTTATGTCACCAACTTGGATACTAGATGTACCAATTGGTGGTATTTCTACTTTTCTTGTATTAATTCTTTGTCGTGCAGTGACAAAAAAAATAACAAATGACATTTTGAAAATGGTTATTACCGCATTGATTTTTGCTATATCAATGTTCACAGTTGCAGGACAATTAACGATTCTTTATGATCTTCCATTTTGGCCAACTTGGTTAACAGTAGGGATTGGGGAGTTATTGTCTATGACTGTTGGAGGTATCACTATTTACTTATTAAATAAAAGATTTGATTTATCAAAATAAATTAAAACACATTCGCATTAGCGAGTGTGTTTTTTATGCGTATAGAACTAAATTGTTAAACATTTTTTCCTTAAAGCAGATATTATAACTCTTTTTAGTCTGGTTAAATATTATAAATAATGCTGAAAAGTAGGTCTTCTATGTGACTACAACTTTAAGTTTTTCTGGCCGCGGGGAATATAGAGGATTAACGCTTGGTAATTAGCTTCATACAGTATGGATGAAATTTTAAGTGTTGATAACAATTAAACAAATAAAAGCTAAATGAAATAATAGCTTATTGGATTAATCAACAAGTAACTGAATCTAAAAACTGTTTAGCAATTTATATTCGATATTCAAGAAATCTTTAAAATTTATACGTGGTAATTAGTTCCTCTATTAAGATTCGTACTAGTGGTATGCTTAAGTTTTAAACTAATATTAGCAATGGGATTATAATTGTCCTGAGTTACGATCTAATTTCAGGGAGAATAAAACAAAAAGCAAACCAAGGGGAAAATTCCTTGGTTTGTTTTATTTTTTGGAGATATTGAGAAGAGCCTTTTGTCTATAATTAAATCCATTACATAACTATTTTGAATATATTAATAGAACAGTGAATTTCCAATATAATGCTACTAAATAATTTAAATGGATAAGGGATACCTATTTTTTTTCTTTCTTGTTAAAAAACCATAAATGGACTGGTCTTTCTAGTGGCGTAATATTGATTATGAAATAACCAATAATCAGAATTAAAATTATTAGTGAATAAATAAGTGTATCAGTTGGGTGATCATGCTCAACAATAATAAGGCGGATCATTGCCGTAATGCCAATATATATAAAATATCGAAGTGGAAAATGGTAATCTTCCTTAAAATATTTTACAATCATCGTGATAAATTCGAAGTACAAAAAGAAGATAAGTATATTTTCGAGGAATAACTTATAGTCACTACTGCCGCGAGTCATTAAAATCTCAAAGAACACAACTATTTCTTTCACAAGTAAGAATGACAAAATGAGTGCTAAAATAACTAGACAAAAATTTAGGAATAATTGTAAAAATACAGGTATTTTCCTTATCACCGCAGATAAGTCCACTTTGTTTTTGTTCATCTGATTCCCCTATTCCGTTGTAATTTTTATAAAAGTTAGTATGGAGAAATAATATAATGTCATTACAGTCTATGAGAAAAGTCAATAAATGATGAGAAATCATCTTGAGTACATTATTAAAAGTCTTTTAGCCATATTAATTAGTAGAAGAATTGCATGTGTAAGTAAAATTTCGAGTATAATTGAAGTTTGTATAAGATAATCAAATAAGATAATCATCTTTTCGGAAATATAAATAGTAAATAATATAAAAATGAGGCTTAGTTATGAGTGGAGAAAGTTTTAAAGATTATAAATTAAGTAATGAAATCGTAAATGCGCTGAATAGCTTAGAATACAGAAATCCAACAGAAGTTCAAAGTAAAGTTATACCACTTGTGTTGGAGAATAAAGATCTTGTCGTGAAATCTCAAACGGGTAGTGGTAAGACGGCTTCTTATGGAATTCCAATTTGTGAATTAGTTGATTGGAAAGAAAATAAACCCCAAGCTTTAATTTTGACACCAACAAGAGAACTTGCGGTTCAAGTAAAAGAGGATTTCACAAATTTAGGTAGATTTAAACGAATAAAAGCAACAGCTGTCTATGGCAAACAACCTTTTGCCATCCAAAAGACAGAATTAAAGCAAAAAACGCATGTAGTTGTTGGTACTCCGGGTCGTGTAATGGATCATATTGAAAAAGGTACACTAGCTTTAGATCAGATTCGTTATCTCGTTATTGATGAAGCAGATGAAATGTTGAATATGGGATTCATTGAACAAGTGGAAGCCATTATCAAAGAATTACCTCGAAAACGAGTGACGATGTTATTTTCAGCTACTTTACCTGAAGCGGTTAAAAGCTTAGCGCTCAATTACATGAAAAAACCTACTGATATTGAAATTAAGGCCACTGGATTAACGACAGATAAAATCGATCACTCGCTTATTGTCGTAGAAGAAAGCAACAAACTATCAATGCTTAAAGATGTAACGATTGTTGAAAATCCCGATAGTTGTATTATTTTTTGCCGAACAAAAGATCGAGTAGATACTTTATGTGAGCAGTTAGCAGATTTAGGCTATAGCTGTGATAAAATTCATGGAGGCATGATCCAGGATATTCGTCTTGAAGTGATGAATGACTTTAAACGAGGGGATTTCCGCTATTTAATTGCCACAGATGTAGCCGCTAGAGGAATTGATATTGATAATATTACGCATGTCATCAATTATGACCTGCCATTAGAGAAAGAAAGTTATGTTCACCGTACAGGAAGAACCGGACGGGCGGGTCAAAAAGGGAAAGCCCTTACGTTAGTTACACCGTTTGAAGATAAATTTTTAAATGAAATTGAAGAATATATTGGTTTCAAAATACCACACATGGTAGTACCTTCAAAAGAAGAAGTTTCAAATAAAAAATCTGATTTTGATGAAAAAATGAACGTAGAACCGAAGTTGAAAGCCGCAAAGAATGAAAAATTAAACAAGCAAATCATGAAATTATATTTTAATGGTGGAAAGAAAAAGAAACTCAGAGCAGTAGATTTTGTTGGTACAATTGCCAAAATTAATGGCGTGACAGTCGAAGATATAGGTATCATTACAATTACAGATACTTTTTCTTATGTTGAAATATTAAATGATAAGGGTCCAATTGTGTTGAAAAATATGAAGAATACGACTATAAAAGGCAAATTATTAAAGGTATATGAGGCCAATAAGAAGTAAAATGTTAGTGTTGCTAATAACAAAGTGGTAAAGATATATATCTATCACTTCTATGCTTTTAAGTGAAAAATTAATTTTAAATATATCAAAAAAAACCGTACCGTTAGCAGGTGCGGTTTTTTTGTTTATTATAACGCTTCAAATTCCTAAATTAAGTAGTTGATGATAATTTTATAAAAAATATAGTTCATCCAACATTTGATTTTAGATAAATTATCATTTATTTCTATGAAACCGTACTCTAAGTATAGAGTACGGTTTTTTATTTAATTTCCTTGAGTTCTAAATAGTTTAATAGTGTCTATTTTAATTGTAGTTATCATATTCTTTTGAAAGTATTTGAAAAAGTAGTTGTAAACATAGTTATTGTTTGATATATTTCTATTTGATAATGATAATTATTTTCAATTAAAATTAGACGGGGGATTTTTAGTAATGAAAAAAGGCTTATATGGAGCGGCATTCTTATCGGCATTACTTGTTTTGGGTGGATGCGGAGAAGATAAGGCGGAACCAGAAACGACAAAAGAAAAAGTTGTAGCTAATCAAAATAGTGATGCTGAGAAATCTCAAAGCGATACAAAGGTTTCTAGTGAACATACAGAAGCAGTAGAAAAGTTATTGAAACAATTTCCAGCAGAACAACCTACATCAATTGTTACAACTTCTGTTTCGATTTTAGAAATGATGAATATTTTAGATGTAAAACCAGTTGGAATACCAACTTCAACGCATAAATTACCTGAGGGATTCGATAAAATTGAGCAGATTGGTTCTACTATCGAGCCAGATGTAGAGAAAATTGTAAGCCTTAAACCTGACATCTTAATCGGACCAGAATCGATTAAAGATAGTTTAGATAAGAAAATAAAAAATAGTAAAGTAGCAACTGCATATATTCCAACAGATTCTTATGAAGATCTAAAAATTTCATTTGAAGTAATGGGGAAAGTTTTACATAAGGAAGATGCAGCTAAAACGTATCTTTCACAATTAGAAGAGAAAGAAACAGCAGTATTAGAAGAGGTAAAAGGTAAAGATTCATCAAAAGTTATGGTGCTATTTGGTTCAGGCGAGTCATTCATGTTGATGAGTGAAAAAACATATGTTGGTAGTTTAGTGAAGAAGTTAGGAGCTACAAATATAGTTAATGAAGCGTTAAAATCAACGGAAGCATATGTACCGATGAATATGGAAGATGTAGTTGCCTCAAATCCAGATGCAATCCTTCTTGTTTCACACGGTGATCCAACAGCAGCATTAGAACAGTTTAAAGCAGAAGTGAAGAAGAATGGCGCTTGGGAGAAATTACAAGCCTTTAAAGAAGATCGCGTTCAAGCACTTGACTATGAAGTATTTGGTTATGCTTCAATTGAAAAAGCAACAAAAGGATTAGAGCAGTTAAACGAAATTTTATATAAGTAATATGACTTAGGATGAGGGTTGGACGTAATGAAAGTGAAACCGAAGAAAAAATTTAGCATAGGTATAACAGCTATTCTACTAATCATTTTTATGATTCTGTCGATCGGTATTGGAAGTGTGCAACTGTCACCTATGGAAACGATAAGAACTATATTCGGTTCTGGTGAATCATTGTCAGAGACAATCGTCTGGGATTTACGAATACCTAGAGTCCTTATTGCTGCTATAGTGGGCATTAACTTAGCTATATCTGGTGCATTGCTACAAGCAGTAATGAGAAATCCTCTGGCAGATCCAGGTTTAACAGGGGTATCAAGTGGTGCTGCAGTGACAGTATTATTTATCTTATTACTATTCCCTGAATTCGGTAAGTGGATTCCTCTCGCAGCTGTAGTAGGCGGATTGATAGCTGTTACGCTCGTTTATGCATTAGCGTGGAAGAAGAATGGTATTTCACCTGTTCGGATTATTTTATCAGGAGTAGCGGTAAATGCAGTATTTGGTGGAATAACAGGGTTACTTTCGATTCTTTATAGTGATCGTCTTCCTTCAGCTTTACAATGGATGAACGGTAGTTTATCAGCGAAAGGAATGGGAGATGTAAGTATTCTTTTCCCATATTCCATTATTGGTTGGATTGCTGCATTATTTTGTATTCGTTCAGCAAACATTTTGAACTTAGGTGAAAATGTAGCTGTAAACTTAGGTGAAAATACAAACAGAATTCGAATAGTACTATCCTTAGTAGCGGTATATTTGGCTGCTATTTCTGTATCGATTGTAGGATTGTTAGGTTTTGTAGGACTTATTGTGCCACATATGTCTAGATTAATAGTCGGTTCAAATTATCGTCTTCTAATGCCTATGAGTATGGTATTAGGGGCTGTTGTTCTGCTAGTTGCCGATACAATTGGACGGTCCCTATTCTCACCTTTAGATATTCCAGCAGGTATCGTCATGGCGATGGTAGGCGGCCCTTACTTTTTATATTTAATGAGAGCGGGTGACATTTAAGATGCTAAAAGCTCAATCATTGGATATTAGCTATGATCAGAAAAAAATATTAGATAATTTTGAGATAAACGTAGAAAAAGGCGAAATCGTTTCGATTATAGGTCCGAATGGTTCAGGAAAATCTACAGCTTTAAAAGCGATGTCTAGATTGATTCCAGTGCAAAAAGAAAAAGTTTTTTTAGATGGTAGAGACTTGCAATCATTAGGTACAAAATCAATTTCAAAAATGATGAGTGTTTTATTCCAATCAAATGAGCCACCGTCAGATATTACAGTTGAAGAACTAGTGAAATATGGACGTATACCTCATAAGAAATGGTATGAACGTACGAGTGATGAGGATTTAAGCATAGTTGAATGGGCCATTGAAAAAACAGGGTTAACACCTTTGAAAGACCGATTAGTAGCATCACTTTCAGGTGGAGAAGCGCAGAGGGCCTGGATTGCCATGTCATTAGCGCAGAGGCCTAAAATTTTGATGCTTGATGAACCTACAACTTACTTAGATATTGCTCATCAACTTCAGTTGTTAGAATTAGTTCATACCGTCAATCGCGAATTAGGCATGACGGTTGTAATGGTACTACACGATTTAAATCAGGCGAGTATTTATAGCGATAAAATATGCGTTATTTCCAAGGGAATAGTGGTAAATTACGGTACGCCAGAAGAAGTAATGACTCAGGAAATGATTCGTAACGTTTATGGAGTGGAATGTGACATTGATTCACATTTTCAGCATGGAAAACCACGTATAAACTTATTAGGAATTTCTAAAGTAACTGCTCAATAATAGGAGGCAAACAAATGGTAAAACAAATTGATATCACTAAAAAGAAAGACCAATATTTACAGTTTATCGAAAAGTGTAAGACAGTTGTTATTAGTAGCTTAGATAGCAATGGTAATCCATTCACTAGTTATGCACCATATGTTCAGCATGATGGGAAGATTTATATTTATATAAGTATCATTACGGACCATTATAAATTTATTGAAGACAATAATTTAATTAGTATAATGATGATTACAGATGAACAAGATTCTCCAAACTTATTTGCACGTGAGCGAGTTCGCTTCCAATGTGTTGCAGAGAATGTAGGAAATGATGGCCATGAAGAAATTTTTGCTAAGTTTGAAAAGAACCACGGCGCACCAATGATGGGCGTTTTACGAGGATTAGATCTATCTTTATTTGAGCTTACGCCAAAAGAAGGTCGCTATGTAGTTGGCTTTGGTCAAGCATTTGATATTGATTTATCTGGCGGAAAATTTGAGCATGTTGTGGTAGATAAAAAGGATAAATAAGCTTTACTTTAATGAAGTGATTGTCCACTACTGAGCTCTATATGATAAAACAAAGCTCAATTTAACAGTAGCAGTTAAATAGTAGGGAAATTGAATACGCTTAATATGAGGAGAAGAGATATCATCCGCTCGTGATGGCATGCCTTCTCCTTTTTCCTATTTATATCTACTTATGAAGATGAATGGTATTTTAATTTCGAAGCTCTAACTTCGCATTTGCATCTCTTTTACACTTCCCAGTTATATTAATCTTCGCTTACATACTAAGAGATTCTATCTATAGTAAAATTAATAAGAGGCTCATCTTCATTAAATCTCTCTACCGTCGTTCACTTCATATTGAGTTCATAATGAAATGCTAAAGTAACTATTATAAGATCGTTAAATCGTTGTATGAGAATATATAAGGAGGAGTATAAACGATGAAAGAAGATATAAAAGAAAATAAATTAAAGGGTTGGCGACAGTTTGTTCAGTTAATTAAACAAACTGAACCGCCTAAGCTTTTGCTAATTATTGCACTTTGTATGAGTTTTGCGACAACAGGAGTAGGCTTTGTCGTACCGTTATTTACAAAAAAATTAGTGGATGGGTTTTCACTAGATTCACTTAACTATTGGCAAATAATTTTATTAGTAATTGCTTTTATTGCCCAAGCAATAGCGAGCGGGCTCTCGATTTATTTGTTAAACCGGGTTGGTCATCATGTAGTAGCAAAGTTGAGAGATCGTTTGTGGAAAAAGCTACTTCACCTACCAATACCTTATTATGATAAGAATGATACTGGGGAGACACTAAGCCGTGTAACAAATGATACTGCTGTTGTGAAGGAGCTCATTACAGAGCATCTTGCTAACTGTTTATCTGGCATTATTGCGATTATCGGTTCTGTTACGATTTTGCTATTCTTAGATTGGAAAATGACGTTAGTAATGCTTGTTGCTGTTCCAATTGCAATGTTGATATTGATGTTGTTAGGTAAGAAAATGTATGTAATTTCAAAAGGAATGCAAGATGAAACGGCAAAATTTACTGCTGTGTTAAATCAAGTATTACCAGAATCACGTTTAGTAAAAGCTTCAAATGCAGAAAACATAGAATATGAGCGTGGAAAAAAAGGCATTACAAATCTTTTCAATTTTGGTTTAAAAGAAGCTAAAATACACGCACTTATTTCACCATTGATTTCTTTCATCCTTATGATTGTGCTTGTGGCAGTTATTGGGTACGGGGGAGTACGTGTCTCTTCAGGTGCATTAACAGCTGGCGATATGGTTGCATTTATTTTATATTTAATTCAAATTATTATACCGATGACGCAATTGACGATGTTCTTTACGCAATTACAAAAAGCAATGGGAGCAACAGAACGTATTAGTGCAGTACTTGAACATGATGAGGAAGACATCTATGAAGGTAAAGAGTTAGATCTAGTGAAAGAACCTATTCATGTAAATCATGTGGACTTTGCATATGGAAATGAAGCGATTTTATCTGATATTAATTTCACAATTGAACCTGGTAAAGTAACGGCTATTGTTGGTCCTAGTGGAGGGGGAAAAACTACTACATTTTCTCTCTTAGAACGGTATTATCAACCTACAAAGGGAAGCATAACATTAGGGGATACACCTATTGATACATTTTCTTTACATTCTTGGAGACGTAAAATTGGGTATGTTGCTCAGGAAAGTGCACTTATATCCGGAACAATACGCGATAACATTTGTTATGGAATAGAAAAAGAGGTTACAGATTCAAAACTTGAAAAAGTCGTAAAAATGGCGTATGCCGATCAATTTATTCAAGCACTTCCAGATAAGTTTGATACTGAAGTAGGAGAACGAGGAATCAAACTTTCAGGTGGACAGCGACAACGGATTGCAATTGCTAGAGCACTATTACGTGACCCCCAAATTTTAATGCTTGATGAGGCGACTTCTAGCCTTGATAGTAAATCGGAAATTTATGTTCAAAAAGCATTAGACAATTTGATGAAAGGCAGAACGACACTCGTTATTGCCCACCGTCTTTCTACCGTTGTCGATGCCGACAATATTATTTTTATTGAGAAGGGCCATATTACGGGGAGCGGGACGCATAATGCGTTATTCCAATCACATGAGATGTACAAGGAATTTGCTAAACAACAATTACGTATTCAAGAGTAAGTATGAAGGGATTTGTTGTCATGACAAGACTGTTAGTTGTGGATGATGATGAACATATTAGAGAATTAGTAAGTGTGTTTTTACAAAATGAAGGACTAAGTATACTTGAAGCTGTGGACGGTGTTGATGCACTGTCCAAGTTAGAATCGGAAAAAGTTGATATGGTCATTATGGATATAATGATGCCAAATATGGATGGATGGGAATTATGCCGAGAAATACGAAGGCTAAATAACGATTTGCCTATTCTTATGCTGACTGCAAAAGGGGAAACCGCTCAAAAAGTAAAAGGATTTAATCTGGGTACGGATGATTATCTTGTAAAACCATTTGAGCCAGCAGAGTTAATCGTTCGAGTTAAATCTATCCTAAAGCGTTACCATATTTCTTTATCTCAAACAGTGGAAGTGGGAAATGTTTGGATGAATCGAGAAACGTATGAGCTAATGTATGGAGGAGAAAATATTACTCTTCGATTAAAGGAATTTGAATTATTATTTACATTAGCAAGTTATCCTGGGAAGACATTCTCACGAGAACAATTGATAGAAGAAATTTGGGGATATGACTATGAAGGTGATGATCGTACGGTAGATGTTCATATTAAAAGACTTCGAGAGCGATTCCCAGAAGATAAAAGTGAATTCATAATACGGACAATCCGGGGGCTCGGTTATCGATTGGAACTAGGCTTATGAAGAAATGGATAATTATATTAAAATTACTGTGTGTGATTATTCTTTTCCTTTTAATTAACACTCTCTTTGCGTTTATCTCTTTTCACGTGACCTCTTATATATATGATTGGCTAGGCAAGTACCCTCAAGGATTTTGGCAACAATTTAATACTGTAATAGGTGTTTTTATACTTTTTGGATGTACTGTTACTATTCTCTTTTTATTTGGATTAAAAAGACAACGTAATTATTGGGATACCATTGTTGATGCCTTAGGACGAATTGCGAAAGGGGATTTTAGCGTCAAATTAGACTTAAAATCAGATGATGACGAAGATCATTTTGGACAACTTATTAGCGGTATCAACCATATGGCAATTGAATTAGGAGAAATGGAGAAAATGCGTCAAGAGTTTATATCCAATGTTTCTCATGAAATTCAATCTCCGTTAACATCGATTAATGGTTTTGCAAAAGCTTTGAAAAATATTAATTTGACTGATGAAAAAAGGCAGCACTATTTAGAAATTATTGAGATGGAAAGCCATCGATTATCGAAAATCAGTGATAATTTATTAAAATTAACTTCATTAGAATCACAACATCATCCATTTGAACCAAAACAATTTCGATTAGATAAACAATTACGTAATGTCGTTTTATCTTGTGAGCCGAGATGGATTTCTAAAAATATTGAAATGGAAATCGATTTGGAAAATGTCACAGTCTTTGCTGACGAAGATTTGATGAATCAAGTATGGATGAATTTAATTAGTAATAGTATAAAATTCACTCCAAATGGAGGAACGATTTATATTCGTTTATTCAAACAAAATGATACGGTCACTATTTCTATTACTGATACTGGGATAGGAATGACAGAAGAAGACCAAAAACATATATTTGAACGTTTCTTTAAAGCAGATAGATCTAGAGCAGTATCAAACGGGGGCAGTGGCTTAGGACTTTCTATTGTGCATAAAATTATAGACATGCATAATGGCAGAATCTCAGTACAAAGCCAACTTGGTGAACAGACTACATTTTTTGTGACGTTGCCTTTAGAGCTAGGTGAAGTGGTTCAAAAATAGCCATGAGGCAGAAATTAAATAATCTATGGTTCAAAGTAAAAAAAGACTTCTAGAGCTTGCTAGAGGTCTTTTCTACTTTCTAAAATAAACCAGGAGTATATTTGATTAAGCAATAGATAACGTAAAACCAGCTAAAACAACCATGTATAACAGCCCACCCTATGGAGTGATACGTAGTATAAGAAATAATCATAGATAGGCAAGTTCCATAACTAATACCCTTCTTTATAACATTAGTTTGTGAAGGATATTTATTATTATTATTTGTTTTCAATGTGCTCATTTTCATTTTGCTGAAGAAGTAACTTCAAGTTTAATACTTTCCCCTGAAATTCGACGTGAAGTTCTTCAAATTCTTTTAGATTATTTAAGTTAGACATGATAGAACCCCCTTATATTCACTCAGAATAGAATAATAATTACGTTTTACCCTTTAAATTTTGTATCCTCTATAATATCTTACAAGCGCACACTTTATTACCTATTTTTGTAAATGATGCCCCCTAATTTTTTCAATATTTTAAATCGCACAAATTGCACATTAATATAAGTCTTTTGTATGGTGTAAAGGTACTTTTCAAGTAATATTTCATGTTTTAGGGAAATATTTATAAAATAAGATTTTTATTTGTCTTATAATTTTTCAGAAAAAAATTATAAAGGAGAACGTAGAGCCGTTATAGAAAAATACATTAGTAAAGTATGTATTTTGAAAGTAGGAAGATTTTATGGATTTACAATTTTTATTTAAAGAGCCAATTAAAGATATGCTGGAATTAAGCCCTGGTTATGAAGACCACGCTAGTGATGTATGGTTGGTTAAAACAGATAATCAAGAAGTGGTTGTACGACCTTCTAAAATGAAAGATGATCCTAATAATGAATTTTGGTGGGGATGTAAAAGGTTATTCGGAATTGACCCAAGGCAAGTTTATGAATTAGAACATGTTAATAATACATTGAGCAACCTTACTTCAATATCAATACCAAAAGTAATAGATAAGGGGAGGATCCTAACAAAAGAATTCGTTGTTGTAGAAAAACTAAAAGGACAAATAGTCGAGTCATTTATTGGTCTGCCATCTTCAGTTTTGCAAAGTTTTGGAGAAGGTTTGGCTAAAATTCATCAATATAAAGAAAATTTTGTAGGTAATCCATCAAGGAGCTATCAAGTAAGTTTAGAAGAATTTAATCAACATATGAAAGATGCTTTATTTGATTCAGTATCCCGATTTCACTTTAAAGAAGAAAGAATAAAAAACATGCTCCCTGAAATAAATAATTTGATCAATGGATTACCTGTCCCTGAATATTCTACATTTGTACTAGTAGATATGGATCCAACACAGTTTTTATCGGACGGTAGAGAAATCACTGGTCTTGTCGATACGGAAGCATATGTTATTGCTCCTAGAGAGTTAGATTTTATCGCATTAGAATATGTGCTAGATGAAAAATCAGTCGAAGACTTTAAGGAGGGTTATGAAAGGGTAATGGAAATTCCCGACTTAACAAAATATAGAGTGCCTTATCGATATTTATACCGATTATTAGCCGTTCAAGGTAGTGTTGATATAGAATCTTGGTTAGGACATAAATCGTTATTTTAATCATTAACTTAAAAAAATAGGTAGTCTTTGAAATAGATACTTATTGCAGAATAAAAGAGATTATATGAATATAACTTGATTTTTAAGGTAAAAGGAGAAATTATCAATGATTTCTCCTTTTTGATTTCTAGACCATAATAGCAAGATTGAGGACGAATTGAATGTGGATACCTTGTTAAAATGAGATTCAATACACTTTAGGAGGAAATGAAATGACCACCATTCAAGAGTTCAATGAACTTCATTTGTTGGAGGAACCGTTATTTTTGGGAAATGCTTGGGATCTTCTATCTGCTTTAATTCTTGAGAAAGTAGGGTTCAAAGCAATTGGTACGACGAGCTGGGGAATTGCCAACTCACTTGGATATGCAGATGGTGAATTAATTAATTTTGATAGGCATTTAGAAATTATTAAGACAATTACAGATAATGTAAAGATACCTGTTTCGGCGGATATTGAAGCAGGATATAGTGAAGATATTGATATAATTGTTAATCATGTGCTAAGAACAGCCGATATTGGTGTCGCAGGAATTAATATTGAGGATTCTCTAAAAAGCCAACAAGGATTGAGAGAGTTAAAGGATCACTGTAATCTTTTAACGAAAATCAGAACAGCTCTAAATCAAAATGGTTTTAAAGACTTTTATATCAATGCTAGAACAGATACTTATTTACAAATGGGAAATCCACTTTTGGAAACGATTAATCGAACACAAGCGTACGTAGAAAGTGGGGCTAGCGGAATATTTGTCCCAGGTTTAACTAAAGAAGATGAAATTAAAGAAATAGTTATTCATATTGACGCCCCACTAAATATATTATCTTTACCTGGTTTAACAAATTGTAATTAGCTGAAGGATATAGGCGTGAGACGTTTTAGTTTTGGAAATGCTTTATCGGATAAAGTAATTGCCTTTTTAGAAAAAAATGCGACACAAATGCTGGAGTTAAAGGATACTTCACTTTTATATGAAGATTAATCCGAAAGGGCGGTGAAATAAAAGGTGAAAAATTTAAATTTTTCTTTTGAAGAAATGTGGGAAAAGATTATTGCATGTGATCGAACATACGATGGGCTTTTTTTTACCGCAGTAAAAACAACAAAAATCTATTGCCGTCCTTCTTGTAAATCAAGGAAGCCTAAAAAAATAAATGTAGAGTTCTACTATGACATCAATGAGGTTGAAAAATCCGGATTCCGTGCTTGTAAGAGATGTCAGCCAGAAGTTGAGCATTCACCACACACCGGACTTGTAAGAATTGTAACTACCTTTTTGGTCAATCACTATAAACAAAAGATATCATTGCAGGATATTGCTGATCATGTCGGTATAAGCCCGTATCATCTTGACCGTCTATTTAAACAGGAAACTTCAGAAACTCCGCGTACTTATTTAGAAAAAATACGAATCGATAAGGCAACGCATCTTCTTAAAAGTACAAGTCACACGAATCTTGAGATTTGCTATGAAGTTGGATTTCAAAGCTCGTCCAATTTTTATAAGTCATTTCGTCGTTTAACGAATTGTTCCCCTAGTGAATATCGAAGCCTTGAAGGGTAAGGAGTTGTGGAAATGAATTGGATTAATCACCAATCATATATAGAAATTTATCCACCTGAAGAATTCAATTTCGAAGAGTGTTTATTGTTCTTAAATAGGTCTAAGCAAGAAGTATTGCATCAAATAAGAGATGGATATTTATATAAACTAATAAAAATAAATCAAGAATTAGTTTTATGTAAAATTGGATGCATTCAAAATATAATTCTTGTCGAATTTCCTATTACTCCGCCCTCGAAAGGAATCCGTGAGGAAGTGGCATCTTATATATGGGAATGGTTTGATTTGGAGACAGATCTTCGTGTGTTTTATGATGCAGCAAAGCAGGACAAGGTGTTACAGATTTTTGTTCAGAAATATTATGGTTTAAGGATTATGTGTATTCCAGATTTATTTGAAGCACTATCCTGGGCAATTATTGGACAGCAAATAAATTTAACTTTTGCTTACATAATAAAAAAACGCTTTGTTGAGACCTTTGGTGAAAGTCTTACCTTTATGGGTGATACCTTTTGGCTATTCCCGACCTATGAAAAGATTGCAACTATAACTGTGGATGATTTAAGGGAACTGCAATTTTCTGTTAGAAAGGCCGAGTATGTAATTGATGTAGCTAAGATAATGACAAAGGGTATATTAACAAAGGAATTGATACTTGGGTATCAGGACTATCAACAAATTCAAAAGTCGTTAATGAAGATTAGAGGAATAGGGGCTTGGTCGGCTGACTATGTGATGATGAAATGCTTACATCATCCATCTGCCTTTCCAATAACGGATGTCGGTCTCCACAACGCGCTGAAAATCCATTTAGGCCTAGGGCGTAAGCCAACAATAGATGAAATCAAAGAGCTATCAGCAAATTGGGCAGGGCTGCAAGCATACGCAACCTTTTATCTATGGAGGTCTTTATATGAGTAAGTTATATAAATTAGATTATGAATCTCCAATTGGAGTGATAGAAATAACAGGTACAGATGAAGCAATTAGCTCTATTATGTTTTCTGAACAGGACAGAGCCGTAAATAATAAGCAAGACGAAACGCCAATTATTTTAGAAAATTGCTATACTCAACTTGATGAATATTTTAAAGGGGAGCGTCGTGAATTTACTTTTCCTATTAAATATGAAGGGACAGACTTTCAAAAAATTGTGTGGAACGCCTTAACAAGTATTCCATACGGAAAAACAGTGGCGTATAAAGATATTGCCGTTTCAATTGGAAATGAGAAGGCCATTAGAGCAGTAGGAAATGCAAATGGAAAAAATAAATTAAGTATTGTTATACCTTGTCATCGAATTATTGGTTCAAACGGAAAATTAACAGGTTATGCAGGGGGCGTGTGGAGAAAGGAATGGCTACTTCAGCATGAAAAAACTAGTTGTAAAGGAATTACGAAAGGTTATGGAAAATAGATTGATAAAATAAAAAGAGAGAATAGACAATTGCCTATTCTCTCTTTTTTGATAAGAGTGCTGATTAAAGTTCTTACAGCCTCACCCATCATCTTTAAATCTTATTTAGTATAGTTATCAAAGTAACCTTGGATAAAGATCATTGGAGTACCTTTGTCACCACTGCCTGATGTTAAATCAGATAAAGAACCGATTAGGTCAGTTAGTTGGCGAGGTGTAGTACCTTGTGCTTCCATAGCGCCTACAAGGTCAGTTCCTTTATTATCAATGTATTCAGAGATAGCTTTTTGAAGTTCTTCGCCTCTTAAATCAGCAAAGTTATTATCAGCAAGATATTTTAATTTGATTTCATTAGGTGTGCCATTAAGACCAGCTGTGTAAGCAGGTGATACAACTGGATCAGCAAGCTCCCAAATTTTACCTACTGGATCTTTGAATGCGCCATCACCATAAATCATAACTTCAACATTTTTGCCTGTTTTTTCTTTCAGCATTTGTTGAATTTTATCTACAACAGGTTGGCAATTACGTGGGAAAAGCTTCACGCTATTTTCTGTTGATTTATTTGATCCTAGTAGACCGTAACTTTCGTTGAAACCACTACCATCAATTGATTCAGCTAGGATGTTATCTAGGCTGTAGATTTTTTCTCCACCGTTAGCTTCTAAAATTCTTTTTGTTCTAAATCTTGTATGGATATCGCAAGTTAATACACTCTTAGTATATTCTAAAATTGTTTTTGGATTGTTCGAGAAGATAACTTCACATTCAACACCGTATTCTTCGACTAGTGATTTGTAGTAATCGATATAATCAACGCCAGTGAAAGTGTGTTTGTTATGTCCGAATAATTCGCGGAATTGTTTTTCAGTTAAAACGTCTGTCCATGGGTTAACGCCTTTTTCATCAAGTGTATCAAGGTCAACTAAGTGATTACCTACTTCATCTGAAGGGTAGCTAAGCATTAAAACAACTTTTTTAACGCCTTTTGCAATACCACGAAGACAGATAGCAAAGCGGTTACGGCTTAAGATAGGGAAAATAACGCCTACAGTGTCATCTCCGAATTTCGCACTAACATCTTTTGCGATGTGATCGATTGTAGCATAGTTACCTTGAGCACGGGCAACGATTGATTCTGTTACTGTTACGATATCTTTATCTTGAATATTAAAGCCCTCAACTTCTGATGCTTTTAATACACTTTCTACAACGATATCTTCAATGCTATCGCCTTGATTGATGATTGGGCCACGAAGACCTCGTACAACTGTTCCAACTACTCTTTCCAAAATAATCGCTCCTCATTGCTATATTGTTTACTATTATTTTTTAAAACTCACAACTTGTAATATACCTCACAATAATGGTATAAGTAAAATTAATATATCAAATGATAGGTATAAGGTGAGGTTATATGGTAAGTAAATTAGATTTATATAAAGTGTTTTGTAAAGTGGGGAAAAGCTCAAGTTTTTCAAAAGCCGCAAATGATCTGTATATGACACAACCAGCTGTTAGTCAGGCGATTAAACAATTAGAAAATGAACTAGATATCCGCCTATTTAATAGAACACCTAAAGGGGTTTCTTTAACGTATGAAGGTAGCTTATTATTCGAATATGCAAATTCAGCAATTAACTTACTTCATGTCGGAGAAGAAAAGCTTTTAGAATTTAAAGATTTAACTACAGGTGAATTGAAAATAGGTGTGGGCGATACAATTTCAAAGTATTTTTTACTTCCTTTTTTAGAAGCTTTTCATAATCAGCACCCAAATATTAAATTTAAAATAATGAATGGTACAACAATGGAGCTTTGTGCAGTATTGAAATCGGGAGAAGTTGATATTGCCTTCTGTAATTTCCCTATTGATGATCCAACATTAGAGCTTAAACCTTGTATTGATGTTCAAGATATATTCGTTTGTGGAGAACAATACATGAAGACAATTACGGAGCCACTTAGCTTTGCTTCAATAGTAGATTTGCCACTAATATTACTTGAGCAACAATCTGTCTCGAGGAAATATGTAGATGATTATCTTATGACAAAGGGTGTTAAGATTTCACCAGAATTTGAACTGGGTTCACATGATTTATTATTAGAGTTTGCAAAAATAAATTTGGGGATAGCTTGTGTAACAAAGGAATTTTCCAAAGATTATTTAAATAAAGGAATTTTATATGAAGTGCCTTTAATGGAAGAAATCCCAAAAAGGAGTATAGGCGTATGCTTTTTAAAAAGTGTTCCTCTATCGCCAGCTTCAACAAAATTTGTTGAAATTGTAGAAAGTAATCAAATATAGATAATTGAAAAAAACCGCCAAGAAATTTTTTGGCGGTTTTTAATGTTTTACAAGTTCTTAGTACGTTTTATCACCATTAAAGATAGAGTTTTTAACGACAACGTAATCTACTGTACGGATAGCGTCAAGTTTTTTGCCGCCAGCATAAGAGATAGATGATTGAAGGTCTTGTTGCATTTCAGTAAGGGTATCTTTTAGAGAGCCTTTATGTTCAACATACAGTTTTTTACCTTCAACGTTTTTCTTCTCACCTTTTTGGAATTCTGAAGCTGAACCAAAATATTCTTTAAGAAGTTTACCGTCTTTTTCAATAGTCTTACCTGGAGATTCTTCGTGTCCAGCAAATAATGAACCAATCATGACCATTGAAGCACCGAAGCGTACAGATTTAGCGATATCGCCATTAGTACGGATACCTCCGTCTGCAATAATCGGTTTAGTAGCAGCTTTTGCACACCAGCGTAGAGCAGCTAATTGCCAGCCACCTGTACCAAAGCCAGTTTTAATTTTTGTTATACATACTTTACCTGGTCCAATACCCACTTTAGTAGCATCAGCGCCAGCGTTTTCTAATTCTCTTACAGCTTCTGGTGTACCAACGTTACCAGCGATTACAAAGCTAGTAGGTAAATGTTTTTTAATATGTTGAATCATATTGATTACAGCATTTGAATGACCGTGTGCAATATCGATTGTGATGAAATCAGGAACAATCTTATCTGCTGCCAATTGTTCGATGAAGGCATACTCTTCTTCTTTTACTCCAACGCTAATTGAAGCGATTAATCCGCGAGCTTGCATATCTTTAGTGAAATCTGCACGTTTTCCTGGTTCAAAACGATGCATTATATAGAAATATCCATCTTCAGCTAATTGAATGGCTACTTTTTCGTCAATAATTGTTTGCATATTTGCAGGTACGACAGGCAATTTAAATGTATGTTCACCTAAAGTAACAGATGTGTCACATTCAGATCTACTATTTACTATACATTTTGCAGGAACCAATTGAATATCTTCGTAATCAAATACATTTTCCATAAAACACACTCCTAAAACCGAATAATTATTATCCTTATAAATAAAACGTTCGTCTTTTAGTAATTTACATCATTTTTGGTCTTATGTCAAAAGATAATAAGCGTTTTCATCTTATTCTGTAGATATTCAAGTAATAATCATAAAAAATCTTATAGGGAAGTTTAAAATACAGAGTTTGATGTAAGAGATTCTTAAGGGAGAGAAGTCTTTAATTTCAAAAAATGAAGTTTATTAAGAGTAGCATTAGGAGATCTTGTTGAAATATACCTTGAAGTTTTAGAGAGTAGTTGTAAATCGCTGTTTATATTCATTTTAATTAAAAATCTTTTAGCAATATCGTATGTTGTATTGGTTTCGTTTCATCGCTGGTAGTTACTTTAAAAAAATCGGTCCACTTCATATTATAATTATTTCTGTTCTTTGAATTACTATTATTGCTTTAATTTAAGCAAATTATGGACATTAAAAAGCATTACGATTAGTGGTATACTGATTAAATAGATTAACCATCTGAAAGGAGATGAAAATCTTTGAAATACATTAAATCACAAATGCAACAATTAATAAATGAAAACAAAGAATTGCATACAAAATTTAAAGAGTTGAAAAAGTCTTTGGATCTTGAAAAAAATTATGCCCTGAAAGCTTTATATCATGCAGAAGTTGCTGATGGCGGTAAATATCAACAAGATTATCAAGCGTTAGATGATCCAAAATACTAAGAGCATTTTTTAGATATATATTTGAGTATCAATGACGTAAAAAAAGACTAAAACAATAAATTTAATATAACTTGTGTAGGAATATCTGCTTATTGTAGAGTTGTATCATACAGAATATATTTAAGGGCTAATTTAGTTTTAATTGGATAATGACAGGGAAAAAGGCTTGCGTAAGGCAGGTCTTTTTTCTTTTTTTTTGGATTTTTTCTGTTAAATTAGAAATATGACGTTATTTGTAGATTATTTTTTTTATTATGTCCTATTTGATAGTAATTCACTGTTTAAGAAGTTAATATTATAGTAACAATAATACATTTCTTGAAAGGGAGCATCGTATGATAGAGATAGAAATGAAATTGAAGAAGTATTTAATTGGACTGCCTCCGATTGTAATCAATGAAGATGAAACAATGGAAGATAGTATTGAAGTCCTGGATGCAAGAAATGATGTCAATTACGGTTATATTGAAGTGACTGACGATAAAGAGTTGACAAACATCAACATCGATTTTGATAAATTAGTAGAAAACAACGATGTTGAGTTAGAAAATCTAGAAGAACTTGAGATGGATGAAATTTTACATATTACAGAGTCCTTTGTGAAGGATTTCGGCCGTGAAGTAATACAATTTAGTAATTTCTCTGAAATTGGCGAAGGAGAATATTTAGTAGTTTATGAAGCTATCGATAAAAAATTAAAACTCCCTTTACCTAATTCTGGTGCAGTTATAGAGATTAATTCATATGGCACTATTACAGCGGCTACAATATTCCAAGAATATTATCAACTTACATATCCAAAAGTGGAAGTAACAGAAGATGAAGCTAGAGAAATTTTATGTAAAGAGACATTAGTGGAATTAGGAATCGAAGAAAATGAAGAGCAAGGAGAATTTGAATTGGTTTATCAACCAATTCGAGATTATATAGGTGTTACTGTTGATGGGGAAGTTCAAAAAGCAAGTCAGTTGTTCAGTGAATCACAGCTTGAACAATTTGCTGTTACACCTGTCCAAGTGACGAAGGCATTACCAAAATTATTGGGTGCAACTGATCAATATGTATTACGTGAAGAAGAGGGTAATTTATATTGGTATGTTGCGGAAGAGTTAGATGAAAAAGGTGAAGATGCAGAAGCTGTAATCGAAGTACTACATTTTGATGATGCAGGCGCTAACTATGAATCTAATGTGGAATGGGATACAGAAGCAAAGATTGAGTTACCTTTTGAGCAATTAAAAGACAATGCAATGCAATTTTTAGAGATTATTGCGGGTGACATACACCATAAATACATGCTTGAAGAACAATCTGTATTGAATGATGATACAGAAGAATTTGACGATGATTCGGATGATGATCTCTTCAATGTGGATGAATATGATGAAGACGAGCATGAAGACGAACATGAAGATGAACCAACAACTATGTTTACTTTTATCCCATTTTTCCAGGGATACAAATTAGACAAATACTCCGTTCTAATTGAGGTAGGTATACATACAGGAATTATTCGTTCATGTTTGTATAGCGCATTAAATATGGAGGCTATTCGAGGTGTGAATACTACACCAATGATTACATTAGAAGAAGCGGATACTATATATAAACAGAGTTTGCAGATGAAACTTTCACGTTTTGAAGAGATAGATGAAGATGATGAAATGACAATATACAGCTTAAATTACTCTATTAATGCACCTTCTGAAAATGGTGTAATTGATAAGATTAATGCTACGACAGGTGAAGTTACGTACGCTGGGTCAGATATTGTTAGAGGCTAAAAACTAGTTGTAAGAAAAAAGATAGTATTCTGAGTATTTTATAAAATGTGTGTTGACACTGAAAGTTCGTTACTGTAGACTGTGTACAATGATAATTGAATACAACCTCACTTGTTAATGGGTGAGGTAGAGGCGCGATATCTATTAGTCTTTAGTGGAGCTTGAGAAACTATGAAACTATTGAGAAGGAGATGTCGCCGAAGTTTGTAATACACTCGATGTTACTTGCTGGGTCTGTAGTTAATAACTGCAGGACTGTCTCAATGAACGTCCTAGTTCGTTGAGTTGAGCTATCTCATTTAGGGATAAGTAGAGGATTTAGGCTATTGTACAATGCGACCTGAGTTCATCTCAGGGCGCGTTTTTTATACGTACAATAGCCTTTTTTAGTATTTTGAAGAAAATTAAGGATATTATTTAGAGGGGGAGAATATAATATGAAAAAAACATGGGCAATTTTTTCTGCTATGACACTACTTGCTATTTTACTATTAGCTGGTTGTGGAACTAAAGATGCAGGTTCGGGATCAGGTGCATCTACTGAAGGGGAAACAAAAAAAGAAACATTCACAATTGGTATGGAAGCGGGATACCCTCCGTTTAACTGGACACAAAAGGATGATTCAAACGGCGGCGTGAAAATCTCTGGTAACGCAGAATATGCTGGCGGTTATGATGTTGAGATTGCAAAAAGAGTTGCAGAATCTTTAGGAAAAGAACTAGTAATCGTCAAAACAGAATGGGACGGTCTAGTACCTTCATTAACTTCAGGTAAAATTGATGCAATTATGGCGGGTATGTCTCCAACTGAAAAGCGTAAAAAGACAATTGATTTCACTGATAACTACTATACATCTAATTATGTAATGGTTGTTAAAAAGGGCAGTAAATACGAGAAAGCTAAATCAATCCAGGATTTTAGTGGTGCCAAAATTACAGGTCAATTAAATACAACACACTATGATGTAATAGATCAAATTACTGGTGTTAAAAAACAAGCTGCAATGGATAACTTCCCTGCAATGCGTGTAGCACTTGAATCAGGTGTGATTGATGGTTATGTATCTGAACGTCCAGAAGGTATTAGTTCTTCAGCTGCAAATGATAAATTTGTAATGGTTGAATTCACAGATGGCTTTAAAGCGTCTGAAGAAGATACAGCAATTGCTGTAGGTATTGAAAAAGATAGCGAATTAAAAGATAAAATTAATGAAGTTTTAAAAGGTATCTCTGAAGAAGAGCGTACAGAAATTATGGATAAAGCGATTGCAAACCAACCAGCTGCAAAATAATGTATGACGGATACCGGCTGCATATGAAGCAGTCGGTATTACTGCTTTTGAAGGAGGAACAGTATGAGTATTGATTGGATTATAAGTATAGCAACAGAAAACTGGGAAATGTTCCTTCGCGGGGCATGGATGACGTTATTAATTGCAACACTTGGTACTGTTTTCGGTGCAATCATTGGATTACTTATCGGTATTATTAATACGATTCCTAAACCTGAAAGAGGATTAAAAAGAATTGTATTAAAACTAATAAATATAATTCTTGGGATATACGTAGGATTTTTCCGAGGTACACCAATGATTGTTCAGGCAATGGTAGTTTTCTATGGTGCTGCCCAAGCATTTGGTGTAGATATGGACCGCACGTTTGCAGCAATTTTTATCGTTGCTATTAATACAGGAGCGTATATGGCTGAAATTGTACGTGGCGGTATTATCTCAGTAGATAAGGGCCAATTTGAAGCAGCTCAAGCGATTGGTATGAATCATTGGCAAACTATGATTCATGTAGTATTACCACAAGTTTTAAGGAATATTTTACCTGCAACAGGTAACCAATTTGTTATGAATATTAAAGATACATCAGTATTGAATGTAATTGGGGTTACAGAACTATACTTCCAAACAAAATCTGTTTCGGGGAATAATTTCAGATATTTCGAGTCATTCTTTGTAGCATGTATTTTATACTTAATCATGACATTCGTAGTGACGAAAATTCTACACTACTTTGAAAAACGATTAGATGGTCCACAAAACTATCAAATGATTGATGATCTAGAACAAATGGAAGGCAAAAAAGCATGATGCGGACAAAGGAGATAGACTTATGAAAAATGTAATCGAGATACAACATCTAAGCAAATCCTTTGGCACTCATGAAGTTCTTAAAGACATTGATTTCTCTGTAAACAAAGGGGAAGTTGTCTGTGTCATCGGCTCTTCAGGATCAGGGAAATCTACGCTTCTACGTTGTATTAACTTATTAGAAAGACCAAGTGGAGGACAGATTGTTTATCAAGGTGACAATATTCTAGATAACAACCATAATATAAATAATTATCGTACAAAACTAGGTATGGTATTCCAATCATTCAATTTGTTTAATAACCTTAATGTATTAACAAATTGTATTGTAGGTCAAACAAAGGTTTTAAAACGCTCTAAAAGTGATGCTGAGAATGTTGCTATGAAGTACTTGAAGGTTGTTGGTTTAGATCGTTATGTCAATGCGAAGCCACACCAATTATCAGGTGGTCAAAAGCAACGTGTAGCTATTGCTAGAGCGCTGTCTATGGAACCAGATGTATTACTTTTTGATGAACCAACATCTGCACTCGACCCAGAAATGGTTGGAGAAGTTCTAAAGGTTATGAAGGAATTAGCAGGTACAGGTCTTACGATGTTAATCGTGACACATGAAATGGAATTTGCAAGAGAAGTTTCAGATCGTGTTGTTTTCATGGATAAAGGGGTCATAGTGGAAGAAGGTTCACCAGAGCAAATCTTTAACCATCCGCAAAATGAACGTACAAAGTCATTTTTAAAACGCACGTTTAAACAATAGGGGTATTGAATAAGAAAGCCGTTTTTACGTCATTCGTTTGATGTAAGAAACGGCTTTTTATATATGCCACTTATTGTTGATTTCTTTTATGAACATAGAGGTATTCTTTTTACTTCCCATAATAGGTGAATATACATAGGAAAAACTCCGCTTAAATATATGGTCTTCTAAACGGATAGCAGCGAGTGTCCCTCTTTTTAATTCATGTTCAATGACACTCTTTGATAGTAGTGTAAGTCCGTCAATTCCTTGTGTCATAAATTCTTTTAATCCTTGATTACTGCTAATGGAGATTAGCGATTTAATATTGATACTGTTAGATTCTAGTACATGAAGTAAGTAATTACGTGTACCTGAGCCTTCTTCGCGAGTTAGCCATGTGTGATTATGTAAGTCTTGAATCGTTATGATTTCTTTTTGGGCAAGCACATGTGAAGGAGATGCGACTAACAATAACTCGTCTTCCATGAAGGGTTCTATAATTAACTCTTTATTGGTTGTTTGCCCTTCGATTAAGCCGATATCTATCTTCAGCAATTGAACAGCTTCAACAACCTCATCCGTATTTCCGATCATTACCTCCAGATGAAGTTCAGGATATTTTTGCTGTAAAGTAACGAGTAATGAAGGTAGTACGTATTCGCCAATGGTAAAGCTTGCGCCAATTAGCAGTTTTCCTTTAATTTCATTTTGAAGTGTTAGAATATCCGATTTGGTCTGATCGTAAATAGCTAACATTTGTTTAGCGCGATCATAGAGAATTTCACCAGAGGGGGTAATTTTTAGAGATTTAGGTGAGCGTAAAAACAACTGTGTATTAAATTCAGTTTCTAAATTTTTTATGTGTAAACTAACGCTAGGTTGAGAAATATGGAGGTATTCAGCTGTCTTCGTGAAGTTTTTTATATCCGCTAAAGCAACGAATGTCTTTAAAGCATCGTAATACATTAAATTCCCCCTTATTAGAAATACTAATAGTCATAATTACTTATCTGTATTTTACTGATTATTAATTCTCCAGTAAAGTTTAGGTACAAACAAAAATAAATGGGGTTACAAAATGAAGAAAATAATAAATGTTCTACCTGGATTGATAATTTGTATTATGATCGCTTTTATTGGAATGGTATTTGGACGTTTCTTTCCAAGTTTAGGCAGTGGGTTATTTGCTATTTTAATAGGTATTATGATTGGCAATTTAAAATTTGGGTCGAACTCGATGTTAAGACCAGGAATAAAGTTTTCAGAAAGTAATCTGCTATACTATTCAATTATTTTATTGGGTGCAACGCTGACATTTAACTCTTTATTTAATATTGGGCTAACGGGTATCTCTTTTATTCTTATTCAAATGGCTGGGACAATTGCTTTTGTTATTTGGTTGGGAAAAAAATTAAGTTTTGGTGAGGACTTTCGCTTATTGATGGCGAGTGGTAATGCAGTTTGTGGTTCTTCAGCTATTGCATCAACAGCACCAGCAATTAATGCAAAAACATCAGATATGGCTGTATCAATAACAATTGTTAATTTACTAGGTACGGTTTTGATGATTCTTTTGCCTGTCATTACAAGTACTGTTTTTCATAATAATATTCTACCGTCTTCAGCTTTAATAGGTGGGACATTGCAATCCGTAGGGCAAGTAGTTGCTAGTGGGAGCATAGTTGGTGAGGCAGTGAAAGATCAGGCAGAAATTTTTAAAATCAGCAGAATCATTTTCTTAGCATTAGTCGTGTTTGTTCTAACACGTATAAAGATGGCAAATCAAGAGGCTCAAGAAGCTCAAGAAGCCACTAAAGGAAAATTCAACATACGTTCAATTGTTCCTTGGTATGTAGCAGGGTTTTTATTATTGTGTGTAATCAATAGTATTGTTTTATTTCCAGCAGCAATTACACATCCAATCAAAGTTTTTGGAAATTATTTGGAAATCACGGCACTTGCAGGTATTGGTATGAGTGTTAATATAAAAGATTTAACACAGCATGGATGGAAATTATCTGCATATGCAGGTGGTATTGGTCTATTCCAAATTATTTTTGCGTTGATCCTAATATTCATTTTGCTTTAATACCCTAAAATAGTTATATTATTTGCAGGCAAAAATAAAGAAGTGGTCGATTTACTATATAAAAATGCAAATGATTGTGGTGTTGAATATATAACCGCTGAAAATGATGCAAGAACAAGTATTAATATAATAATGAAAAAAACCTCTCATAAATGAGAGGTTTTAGTTTATTTTTTAAACAATAGGTAAATGAAGTACGGTGCACCAATTAGAGATACGATAATACCCGCTGGAATGCTACTGAAGCTTATAATATTACGCCCTATAGTATCGGCAAGTAGTAATAGCCAACCACCTGTTAAAATAGCCACAGGTATAAATAATTGATTTCTCGGTCCTACTAGTGCTTTCGCAATATGAGGTGACAAAAGACCAATGAAGGCAATTCCGCCGGTGACCGAAACCGCAGAAGCAGCTAATGCTACAGCAGTTAACAGTAAAACAATTCTTTCTTTCTCAAGTGAGACACCTACTCCAATAGCTACAGGTTCACTCAAGTTTAATAAGTTCAGTTTATTTGCCTTGAATAGAGTATAAGGAATTAATATAACAAGCCAAGGCAAAATTGCCCATACAAATGCCCAATCATTTCCCCAGATATTACCTGCTAACCATTTAGCTATAAAATCCACTTTTGTACGTTCAGCTGATGAGATTAGAACAATCATCACGCCTGAGAGCGCCATTGAAAACCCAATACCGACCAAAACTAAGCGTACCGGTTGTAGACCTTCTTTCTTACTATAAGAAAATGCATATATCAATATAGCCGTTAGCAAAGCACCTAAAAAGGCAACTGCCGGTAAGACATATATAAATGTTCCAACATCAACAGGGAAAAATAAAAAGAAAATAGCTACGCCAACTCCAGCGCCAGCATTAATCCCGATAATTCCTGGATCGGCTAAATCATTACGTGTAATGCTTTGCAAAATGGAGCCAGATAATGCGAGTGCCATACCCGCTAAAACAGTAATAAGAATTCGAGGTAGGCGTATTGAAAAGAGAACAAATTCTTCTTTGAAAGTACCGTTACCAAGAATAGTTGGAATGATACGGTCGAATGAAACTGAAGATGCTCCCATACCTAAACCGATAATAAATGTAGCTATAATTAATGCGCATAGTATAAATATGATTAATCGTTGTCTTCTAATCAAATGAGGTGCAATCATGAGAATACTTTGCCCCCTCTACGAACAATGATTAAAAAGAACGGTAGTCCTAAAACAGCAATAATAGCAGCAATAGGCGTTTCATAAGGTGCGTTAATTGTACGCCCAACTGTATCAGCTAATAGCATAAAGGAAGCTCCTACGATAGCTGACATGGGAATAACAAGACGGTAATCTGTACCGACAATGGCACGCACGATGTGAGGTACCATTAAACCAATGAAAGCCATATTTCCTACAAGTGCCACTGATGTTCCAACTAAAATAATAATGATGAAAAATAAAATGATCTTTACACGCATTGTATTTTGCCCTAAGCCAACTGCTACTTCTTCACTTAAACTTAGTAAAGTGAGCTGTCTTGAAAGAAGGAGAGCTACAATTAGACCTACAATAATAATAGGTATAATTAGTTGTAACTGACTCCATGCAGTGCCGACAAGGCCCCCAGCTGTCCACATAGAAACGTTTTTTGAAATTTTAAAGTATAAGGCTACCCCGTCAGCTATTGCATAAAGGAATGCAGAAACTGCAGTTCCGGCTAACACCATTCGTAGTGGAGAAAATCCACCTCTTTTTAACATACCAATTCCAAATACTAAAACAGCGCCAATTGCGGCACCTATGAAACAAGCAATCATAATACCAAAATAGCTTGTGGATGGTAGAAGAGCAAAGGTGATGGCTAGAGCAGCATTTGCACCAGCAGTTAGTCCAAGTAATCCTGGATCTGCTAATGGATTTCGTGTCATGCCTTGCATAATAGCACCCGCAACAGAAAGGGCGGCACCAACAAAAATGGCGCCGACCTCTCTCGGTAAACGGATTTCTCGAATCATCGTAATGGTATCACTCGCTGAATCTGAAGTAATAGCTAGCCATACTTCTCTTACAGAAGTATTTGCAGCACCGAATACCATAGCTACTGTAAATATACAGATCAGAACGATAATTCCTACTATGAATTTAATAACAAACGGTATGGATTGTTGTTTTTCTTTTGTCATAGTTAATCATCATTCCTATTTTAAAATTAGTGATGCTTATTTTCCTAAGAAATGGTCTTTGAAGAATTCTAATTGATATTCTAGAGTTAACGGATCATTGAAATAGAATTCATTAGCATTTGCTTCATATACATGACCATTTTTAACAGCAGGAATGTTTTTAAATGTTTCTGTTTTTTGGAATGAATTATCACTATCCGAGAATTTACTTAAGATAACATAATCACCAGCATAATCAGGTAAAACTTCTTGAGATAGAGCATAATAGCCGTCTTTTAAGACTGACTCTTCTACTTTTTTAGGCATTTTTAATTTCATTTCTTGATATAAAATTTCTGTTCCACGACCCCAGTGATCGCCGTATACATATAGGTCTTTATTGAAGTTTTCGATGACAGAAACTGTTGTATCTTCCCCGATTTTCGCACGGATTTCATCGCCTGCTGTAGCAGCACGTTCTTTAAAATCGTCAACCCATACTTTTGCTTCTTTTTCTTTATTTAATAATTTACCAATTTCTAAATGTTGTGTAAGGTAATCTACTTTTCCGTAAGTAAATGTTACTGTTGGAGCAATTTCTTTTAGTTTATCAATGTTTTTAGCAGTTGAAAGACCAATGATTAAGTCTGGTTCAAGCTCTATAATTTTCTCTATATCTTCATCTGTTACTTCTTCAACGTCTTTTAAAGTTGAATCAAAACGAGGATTCATTTTTGCCCAAGCGTCAACACCTACAAGTGGTACATCAAGTGCCATTACGTTACCTGCAAAAGAACCTAATACTATAACTTTTTGTGGGTTGGCTGGCACTTCTACTGGACCATCTTCAGATTCATATGTAATCGTCGTTGGCTCATTGTTTTTATCTGCTGAAGTATCCTCAGCTTTATCCTCAGTTTTATTGCCACAAGCGGCAATGATTAAAACGAATAATAATACGAATGGTATAAATAACTTTTTCATTTTTCTGCTCCTTTTAGTAAATCATATGTGACACACATTGGTTTGTTTGTTCTAGGGTCTATTCCGATATGAGCATCAATTGCGAATACTTTCTCAAGTACATCAGCTGTAATAACATCTTCGCAATTTCCTGCCTTCACAATTTCCCCATCTTTTAAAGCAATAATATAATCAGCAAAACGCGCTGCTTGATTTAAATCATGTAATACCATGATAATAGTACGTTCTTGTTCTTCGTTTAACTTTTGTAAAAGGTTGAGAACTTCTAATTGATGAGCTAAATCTAGATAAGTTGTTGGCTCATCAAGGAAAATAATCTCTGTCTCTTGTGCAAGCGCCATGGCAATCCAAACACGTTGTCTCTGACCGCCTGATAATGCATCAACAGAGCGGTATTTGAATTCAGTAGTTCCTGTTACATCGAGAGCCCATTCAATGACGTCATAATCCTCTTTTGTTAACCGGCCAAGTCCCTTTTGATAAGGAAAGCGTCCATAGGATACAAGCTCCCCTACTGTCAACCCACTAACACTCTCTGGTGTTTGAGGGAGAATAGCCATTTTGCTCGCTAAGTCCTTCGTATTTTGCTTGGCAATGTTTTCCCCATCTAGCAAGACTGCACCTGATTGCTGAGAAATAATACGAGTCATTGTTTTCAAAAGCGTTGATTTACCACAACCATTTGCGCCGATGATCGTTGTAATTTTCTTATCGGGAATTGATATACTCAATTCTTTGACAATTAAACGGTCACCATAACCAATGCTTAAGTCATCTGTATATAGGCGAACCATAATATGACTAACCTCCGTTTACAAAATAAAATTAATAGCTTACAATTGAGAATGAATTTCAGTATCATTGCACATGCTTAAATATAAGGTCAATGATACTGAAAGTCAATTAATTTTTTCAATTGAAGAAAATAGATAGATACATAAATTATTTAATACAAATTAGGAGTGTTAATATATGGAACTACAAGAGTTGTACGATGTGACGATAATTGGTGGAGGACCAGCAGGATTATATTCAACTTTTTATAGTGGATTACGTGAAATGAAAACGAAAATCATTGAATATCAACCTTATTTAGGTGGTAAATTGCACGTTTATCCAGAAAAAATGATATGGGATGTAGGGGGACATAAGCCGCTACCAGGAGAGCAATTGATTGAGCAATTAGTCGAACAAGGATTAACGTTTAATCCAACTGTTGTGTTAAATGAAAAAGTAGAATCCATTGTAAAAAATGATGGAAACCTTTTTGAGTTAACGACAGCTTCAGGAAATAAGCATTACTCCAAAACCATAATAGTTGCCGTTGGAAGTGGTATCTTGAATCCAACGAAAATTCAACTTGAAGGTGCAGATAAATTTGAAGTATCGAACTTGAACTACACTGTAAAATCTATTCAACGCTTCAAAGATAAAACGGTCATCATTTCTGGCGGCGGTAATTCAGCAATTGACTGGGCAAATGAATTAGAGCCAATAGCGAAAAAGGTGTATTTAACGTATCGAAAAGATCAACTAAATGGGCATGAATCCCAAGTGAATCACTTATTAGAAAGCTCGGTTACATCTTTTTTTAACACATCTATTACAAAATTTATCGCTAGTGAAAATCGAGAAATAATTGAGAAAGTCGAATTAACAAATCATCAAAGTAATGAAGTAGAGTATGTAGAAATTGATGAAGTCATTATTAATCATGGTTTTGAACAAGATGCGTCTTTACTTCAAAATAGTGAAGTTGAAATTGATATTGCGGAAAACTTTTATATTGAAAGCAACTCTTCGGGCGAATCATCAGTACCAGGTCTATATGCCGCAGGTGATATTGTAAAATATGAAGGGAAAGTGAATTTAATTGCTGGCGCATTCCAAGATGCAGCAAATGCAGTAAATAAGGCTAAAAAATATATTGAACCTGAGGCAAATGGATTTGGAATGGTTTCCTCTCACAACGAGTTGTTTAAAAAACGTAATCGGAAGTTAATTTCAAAAATGATGGAATGTTAAAGTGTTTTGGTAATGTAATGATTAGTACTACTAGCTAACCGTTTATCTAGAGTTAAAATAATGAAGCCCGATAAAGCCAGTGCATCAACTGACTGCTTAATCGGGTTTTTATTATTTATTAAAAGCAAACTAATCAAAAAATTAATTTAAATTGAAGTAACAATACTTATATATGAAGGTATTACCTCAACCATAAAAGACCAATCTAACTGTATAAACAGTCATCTTACGCTTAATTGAATAATTAGAACGAAGTAATATAGTTCTTTAACTTTTTCAATTCATTCCCCTAATTAATTTGGAGTTGCCTTTAATATCTTTGGTGAAAAATGTTAAGAATTCAACCATTATAGTAGAAAACAACTTAAGTCCTCATATTGATCACATTATTTGTGTAACTTAAAGATCATTTTCTTAATAAAAGAAGAGCATTAAGTAAATGTTTTTCCTTGTAAATAGAACAATGGTAAAATGGCGTAGTGATTGCGTTTTCATAAAATAGAGATTTTTAAGCAAATTCATTTTTATTGGGTAATTTATTTTAGGAGAGTTCTAATGATCAATTTAAGTGCTAAATGGAGAAAGTCCGAGCTGATATGGATAATTCTCATCGCTATTTTGACAGCTATTAGCAGTGAGATAAAAGTGGCACCTTTCTATGGGGAAAATTTTCGATTTGGTCTTGGGAGCATTATGTTCCTTTTACTTATATTAATTCGACCGCCTTATGCAATTATAAGAGCTGGGATTGTTACGGGGTTAACGGTAGTTTTATTCCGAATTATGAATGATGTAGCGTTTAATTTGTTTGATATTACGGAAAGCCTAAAGCAAAATGCTCCTGCCTTTATTTATTACTTTATTTTTTCTAGTGGTTTTCGAATATTTGGCGTTGAAAAATATCAAGATAAACCATTACGCTTAGGTATATATGCGACATTACTTGAAATTATAGGGAATAGTGTAGAACATATCATTCGCTCTTCCTTAATAGCTGAAACGAGTATTGATTTATATGATTTGGGGCTATTAAGTGCAGTTGCTTTATTGAGAAGCTTTTTTGTCGTAGGTTTATATAGTTCAGTCGTTATTTCAGAGCAACATAAACGATTAGAGGAAGAGCTAACGGTAGACTCAGGTTTATATGTAGAGACGTTGTATTTGCAAAAATCAATGAATCATATAGAGAAAATTACAGCTTCTAGCTATGATCTATATCGTAAATTAAAGGATATTGAGCAAAGAGAGCTGAGTGTGAAGGCTTTGCATATTGCCCAGGAAATTCATGAAGTTAAGAAAGATGCTCAGCGTATATTCTCGGGTTTATCAAACATCACGCTTCAAAAAACAAATGATGTTTATTTTTTATCGAATTTATTTGATTTCGTTACAACGGCTAATAAGAAATATAGTGAGCTATTAGGTAAACAAATTGTTTTTCATGTGAAAGTATCCACCGATTTTGAAACGAATCAACAAATTCCGTTACTAGCTATGCTCAATAATCTTGTAGCAAATGCTGTTGAGGCCATTGATGATGATGGTGAAATTTCAATTGAGGTGACTGATATAGAAAAGAAGACATGCTTTAAAGTAAGTGATTCTGGCAAGGGTATATCTAAAGAGGATTTAGATATTATTTTTGAGCCTGGCTTTACAACGAAATACAATAAGCAAGGTGTTGCAGCAACTGGGATTGGCTTATCTCACGTACGCGAAATTGTACAAATGCTTGAAGGGGATATTTCTGTTAGAAATCTTGAGAGTGGCTTGATTTTTAGAATCGAAATACCAACGAAGAATATTCGAAAGAGAGTTGAATAATCCTGCGTTATTTTATAGTAGATGATGATGCAGCTAGCCGCCGAATGCTGAAGCAAATAATTATTGAAGGTGATTTGGGGGTAGTAATTGGGGAGGCTGATAGTGGAGAAAGTGCATTGCCACTTATTTTATCAAGCCATCCTGATCTTGTATTAATCGATTTATTAATGCCAAACTTAGATGGTATTGAAACAATAGAACAATTGAGAAAACAAGGATTTAAAGGCCATTTTGTGATGATTTCACAAGTCGTTAATAAGGAAATGGTAGGACAAGCATACGAAAAAGATGTGGAGTTCTTTATCCATAAACCCATCAATCGAGTGGAAGTGCAAAATGTCTTAAAGAAAACTGCTGAGCGTTTTTTATTAAAACGATCACTGCTCACGATTCGTGAATCTTTAATAAATTTTGAAGAGACCACAAAAGAAGAGACACATCGAACTATAAGAGATGTTGTGTTATCCATTTTAAATGATATGGGTATTGTAGGAGAAGTAGGAAGTGATGATATTCTATGCATAATGGAATTGTTGATCAATCGTAGTGAATCTTCAATGCAATTGCCCGCTTTAAAGGATTTATATGAGGAACTTGCATCTGAAACAAAGACTAACGGTGTTGAGATAATGAAAGAAAGTAAGGCCATAGAGCAACGCATACGTAGAACGATATTGGCCGCAATGAACAACTTAGCAACTTTAGGTGTTGTAGATTATACAAACCCTGAGTTTGAATATTATGCTCCGCGCTACTTTGAGTTCTCAGAAATTCGAACATGTATGCGTTCGATTCAAGAGGATTCTAAAGTGACTAGGAAGATAAAAGTGAATGTGAAGAAATTCTTACAAGTGTTATATGTAGAGTCTTTAGAGAAGTATCAACATCCACCTAAATAGGCAAAATAGATAGTGGAAAAACAATATAATTTCTTATTTCAAAATTTTTTAATCAAATAAATGTCGGATTCTGTCGGATTTGATAAGTCGTTATTAAAATGTGAATAAGGCTTTTTCTGTAAAAAGTAAAACAGAACAAAGGGGTGACTTATTGATGAAGAAAAAATTTAAGATAAGTTTAGCTGTTCAAATATTGATCGGACTTGTTTTAGGTATTACAGTAGGTGCGATTTTCTACGGCAATCCAAAGGTTGAAACTTATTTACAACCAATTGGTACAATATTCTTGAATATGATCAAAATGATCGTTGTGCCGATTATTGTTTCTACATTAATTTTAGGTGTTGCTGGAACAGGTGACATGAAACAGCTTGGTAAATTAGGTGCGAAAACGCTTATTTACTTTGAAGTTGTAACAACAATTGCAATTGTTGTCGGTTTATTGGTTGCGAATATATTCCAACCTGGTGTTGGTGTGGATATGAGTGCTATCACTAAAGGTGATATTTCTCAATATCTTCATACAACTGAAGAAGTACAAAGTCATGGTTTCGCTGATACAATTATTAATATTGTTCCAACGAATATCATTGATGCTATGGCTAATACGAACATGTTAGCAATAATCTTCTTCTCTGTATTATTTGGGCTTGGTGTAGCTTCTATTGGTGAGAGAGGGAAACCAGTTCTTGCTTTCTTCCAAGGAACAGCAGACGCTATGTTCTGGGTAACGAACACAGTTATGAAATTTGCTCCTTTTGGTGTATTCGCATTAATCGGGATAACCGTTTCAAAATTTGGTTTAGAGTCATTAATTCCTTTAGGTAAATTGGCGATTTTAGTTTATGCATCCATGATATTCTTTATAATCGTGATATTAGGTTCAATTGCTAAGCTCGTTGGTATCAATATTTTCCGTTTGCTTAGAGTATTAAAAGATGAGTTGATTTTAGCATACTCTACTTCAAGCTCTGAAACCGTATTACCAAAAGTAATGCAAAAAATGGAGAAATTCGGTAGTCCAAAGGATGTCGTATCTTTTGTAATACCTACGGGATATTCATTTAACTTAGATGGTTCTACGCTATACCAAGCGATTGCGGCAATTTTCATTGCTCAAATGTATAATGTTCCTTTAACTATTATGGATCAAATTACATTAGTACTTGTATTGATGGTTACTTCTAAAGGTATTGCAGGCGTACCAGGTGTATCTTTTGTTGTATTATTAGCGACTCTTGGTACTGTTGGTATTCCACCAGAAGGTTTAGCATTTATTGCTGGTATTGACCGTATTCTTGATATGGCTCGTACAGTGGTAAATGTAGTTGGTAACTCTCTAGCTACAATTGTTATGTCTAAATGGGAAGGTCGCTTCGATTACGAAAAAGCGGCAACCTACTTTGACAAACCAGAAGATTCAGTACAATAAATAGCTTAGTGGAAGAATTATTTTCATTCACTTCTAGGACATTTCTTTAATAAAAAATTATGAGCTCCACTAACGGCTATGTTAGTGGAGTTTTTTTAATTTTTTACCGCTTTTCAGTTATGTGTTATTTGTTTATGACATCTAGTTGACGTATTGAAATGATATAATGTTTGGAAAACGAAAATATAAGCGAGTTGGAGGGAATTGTATGGATAAAGTACTCATTGTAGAAGATGAATTTGCGATTAGCCAAGTGCTCAAGGCCTATTTGCAAAAGGTGAATTTTCAAACAGAGCAGGCCTATAATGGTTCTGATGCAATTAAGAAATTCCATGAATTTAATCCTAATCTCGTGTTATTAGATATTATGCTCCCAGGAAAAAGTGGGTGGGAGATCTTAAAGGAAATACGTCAAATAAATACTTGTCCAGTTATCATGTTAACAGCCTTAGGTGAAGTCAATTATCGCCTTGAAGGCCTAAATGAAGGTGCAGATGATTACATTACAAAGCCATTTATTGCTGAAGAGGTTGTTGCACGCGTGAAAGCCGTTTTAAGAAGAACACAAGGCGATAAAGCCCCTAAGAGGAAATTTGGTAGCTTAGAAATTAACTTACAATCACATGATGTACATGTGAATAATCAAGAAATAGATTTAACACCAAGAGATTTATCAGTATTAATGTTTCTAGCAGAGCATCCAAACAAAACATTTACACGAGATCAATTAATTGAGCAAGTGTGGGGATGGGAATATGATGGTAGCGACCGTGCAGTCGATTTAGCAATAAAGAGATTACGTAAATCACTACAAAACTGGCCTGCCGAAGACGGGGAAATAAAGACACTTCGTGGATTGGGGTATCAGTTAAGTGTTAAAAAGTCGTAAAAAGAAAAGGGTATCCTTAACGCGATATTGGACTACGCGCTATTTGCTAACTCTATGTATAGGGCTAACAATTATTGCGTTTATATCAGCAATCTGGTTACGTCATACAACACTAGTGTATCGATTGGATATGATTGAGTTCATGGCAGAGGAAACGACTCATCGCATTTCAGATAATGTTGATGCAGGAATTCCAAATGGTGAAAATCCTGGACTATTTAGAGAGCGTGATCGTTTTATGAATATGGATATTAAGCCCGTCATTTATATAGTAGATACTGAAGGCAAAATCATTTCAAGTAATCGTCCTAAAGGACCGCGAGAGCAAAGTATTCAAGCCGATATTTTATCGTCTAGTGATGAGGTACAGAAACTTACTTATAATGGTACATCAAAAGTTTTTTATGCGGTAAAGAAGAAAATTGAAATTGACGATGAACAAGTCGGTTGGGTAGTCATTGTAGAATCGAAGGAGAGCCTTACACATTTAAATCAAGAGTATGGTCAGCTAGCTATTATGATAGGCAGTTTAGCATTGCTAGGTTTAGGTGCAATTTATTTTTTATCAAGAAGATTAGCTACACCAATTAAAGAGGTTGCCGCCGCAGCAAAACAAGTACAGCAGGGAGACTATAATATCAAACTTCCTGAAAATTTAAAGGAAGAAGAAGTGTATGAACTTGTTCGTTCGTTTAAAGAGATGGCAATGCGCTTGGAACAACTTGAGTCAATGCGAACAGAATTATTAGCAGGTGTGACACATGAATTAAAAACACCTGTAACTTCTATTAGTGGTCTGTTACAAGCCATTCAAGATGGAGTTGTTTCAGGTGATGATGCTCGCGAATTTGTTAAAATGGCGATAAATGAAACATCAAAATTAAAAACAATGGTTGGTGATCTATTGGCATTCAACTCATTTGCTGTAAACGCCATTCCTGTAAAATTTGAAGAACTTGAAATTAACCAAATGGTAAAAGACGTAGTTAATCGATGGAGGCTAATGCAGGACACTGACGATATCCAGTTAACACTGACTACATTAAAAGAGTTAGTAACGGTGAATATTGATGCTATTCGTTTTCAACAGATTTTCACCAATTTATTTACAAATGCTGAACAAGCTATGAAGGGGCAAGGCAATATTAACGTCGTTTTGCATGATGAGAAGGAATCGGTTGTTATTACTGTATCTGATTATGGACAAGGTATTCCAAAGGAAGAGCAAGATTTAGTTTTCGAACGCTTCTATCGAGGTGAAAATAAGAAATACGAAGTGCGTGGCTTAGGTCTAGGGCTACCGCTTAGTAAAATGATGGCGCAGTCCATCCTTGGCGATCTACATCTTGTAGAAAGCTCTGAGAAAGGTACAACATTCAAATTAATAATTCCAAAATCAAATAAATGATAATGACCAAGAAATCCAATTCGATCATAAATTCGAATTGGATTTTTTTCTTTCATAAATACAAATCCCGACATTTAGCTGACACATTGATTCTGTAAAGTAGGTTTTGTAAAGAACAGAACATAAGGAAGGATGATATAAATGACAAAAGAAATATCAGAAGATAAGAAGGGGAGGGGTAAGCGCCTCATTCTAGTTATAGGAATCCCATTAATTTTACTAATGGCGTTAATTACCTACTATTTAACAGTACCAAAAGCAGATAATTACGTCGCTAAAATTAACGGGGAAAAAATAACCCAATCAGAGTTAAATAAAGAACTTGTTTCTCAATATGGGACTGACGTGCTTAGTACACTGATCACAAATAAAGTCATTGAGCTAGAAGCCGTCAAGAAAAAAATTACCGTTTCAGATAAAGAGATTCAGGCGGAGCTAGATGACTTGCAAAATTCTTATGGTGGTAAAGAGGCATTTGAAGCAGCGCTAGAATCTAACGCTATGAAATTACAAGATGCAAAGGACAATATTAAGACATATTTAACAACTACAAAATTAATAGAACCAACAATAGATATTACCGAAAAAGAGCTAAAAACATATTTTAAAGAAAATAAAGATACTTTTTCTCAAGAAGAGCAAGTACAAGCCAGTCATATATTAGTTGAAGACAAAGAAACAGCAAAAGAGGTAGAGAAGAAAATTAAAAAAGGTGAAGACTTTGCAGAGCTAGCTAGTGAGTATTCAACTGATACAGCAAGTGCTTCAAATGGGGGTAACCTAGACTATTTTGGAAAAGGTGTAATGGACGAAAGTTTTGAAAAAGCTGCTTTTTCCATGAAAGTGGATGAAATAAGCGATCCTATTAAAACAGATTATGGCTACCACATTATTAAAGTTACAGGTAAAAAAGCAGCAAAGGAAGCTACATTTGAAAACTCAAAGGATGATGTAAAAACAGCTTTAATGAACGAAAAAATAAATGCCAACTATTCAACATGGTTGTCTTCTTTATATGAAGATTATGAAATCGAGAATGCATTAGCTGATGGAAAATAAGTGATAAAGGGAGCAAAAAAATATGAGATATCAAGATGAGTTTACTGTTAAAGGTCGAAAAGAACTCAAACATGCCATCTCACAAATGGATTACACCATTTTACGTAATAAACTACAACATGTGATGAAACTTGATGCACATGCTGGTGGTGATGGGAAGTATTTAATTCGTAGCGTGTATTTCGATAACTTTGAAAACAAAATTTTGAATGAGAAAAAAGAAGGTTATTTCAAACGTGATAAATATCGCGTTCGTATTTACGGCCATAATTCATCATTCATTAATCTTGAAAAGAAAAGTAAGCGAAACAATTTAACTTTTAAAGAAAAATGCCGTATTTCATGTGATGAATATGAATCAATGCGTATTGGACAGATTGACTGGATGGAGGAGGATGAACGCCAACTTATTCGTGAACTATTTATTCAAATGTCTTTATATCAATTGAAGCCGATGACAGTTGTTGATTATGTTCGCGAAGCGTATGTTTACCCATTTGGGAATGTACGCGTGACATTTGATGGCCAAATTAAAACAAGTTTTCGTAATACAGATATTTTTAATCCAGATTTACCTATGGCATCTGTATTTGATCCAACACAAGTAATTTTAGAAGTGAAATACGATGAATATTTACCGGATGTTATCAAAATGATGTTGCAAATGATGGATCGTAGACCTGATGCATATTCAAAATATCAATTAAGCCGTATGTACGGTTAATACTTTTTGGAGGAATTAATAATGGATACAACAAATTTCACAGATATTTTCAAATCAAGCTTTATAGAGAAAACGTCAGCTTTCTCGCTAACAGATGCATTAATCGGACTCTTTGTCTCATTTATCATTGGCCTTTTTATCTATGCAGTATATAAAAAGACATTTTCAGGTGTAATTTATTCACACACTTTCAATATTTCTTTAATGATTATGACAATGGCCACAGCACTTATTATTATGGGTATTTCTTCAAATGTCCTATTGTCCCTTGGTATGGTCGGTGCTTTATCAATTGTTCGTTTTAGAACACCTATCAAAGACCCAATGGATTTAGTCTTTTTATTCTGGTCTATCGTATCAGGTATTTTATGTGGTGCCGGATTTATTCCATTAGTAATCGTAGGTTCAATATTAATTGGCTTAGTGCTAGTACTATTCGTCAATAGAATCACAATTGAAAATCCATATTTATTAATCATAAAATATGCAGATTCAACAGTTGAAAATGCTATGGAAAAAGTTATTTCATCTCAATCAAAAAAACACGCTTTAAAATCAAAATCAGTGATGCCTGGTGAAGAGTTAGAAGTAACTTACGAAATTCGAGTAAAAGAAAATGATTCAAAATTCATGAATGATTTAACAGCTATTCAAGGTGTGAAATCAGCAGTAATGCTTAGCTACGATGGTAACTTCACTGCTTAATACAAGAACCACAAATCATCGTAAAGGAGTTACAGCATGATCAAAAATAGAGTAGTATACGGCATTCTCGCTGTACTCGTGATTGTGTTCATATGCGCTGTAGGAATCTTGCCCAATCTATCTTTGGATTCCAAAAATACAGAAACAAGTTATACAAATAAGGTATTTAACAAAGATAAAGTAACCACAGTCGATCTTGAAATTTCTGATAAGGATTGGCAAGACATGTTAGATAATCCGCTTGATGAGGAAATTAAAGAAGCAAATGTTACTGTAAATGGAAAAATACTTGAGCACGTCGGTGTACGTACAAAAGGTAATTTGTCGTTGCGCGAGGTGGCAAGTGATGAAGATTCAGATCGATACAGCTTGAAAATCGACTTCGATTATTACAATGACGAGCAAAGTTTATATGGTTTGAAGAAGCTGAATTTAAACAACAATTATAGTGATGCAACTCTGATGAGAGAATATCTTTCTTATCAGCTAATGGAAGAAATGGGCTTGCCAACACCCTCATACTCATATATGTATGTAACGGTGAATGGTGAAGATAGAGGGCTTTTCCTAGGCGTTGAACAAGTGGACGAAACTTTCCTAGCCAAAAATTTCTTAACCAATACTGGGTCATTATACAAACCAGATGGTACAGGCAGTGATTTGAAATGGATTAGTGATGATATCGATGATTACACTGGTTTGAATGAAAAAACAAGTACAGATGATTCTGATGATGAAGCGATGATTAATTTCTTAAGTGCCATTAACAATAAAGGTGCTAGTATTGAAGACACAGTTGATGTGGACAATATGTTGCGCTATTTTGCAACAAATACAGCACTAGTAAACCTAGATAGTTATCAAGGTAACATGAAGCATAACTATTATTTATATGAAGAAAAAGGCAAGTTCTCCATTATTCCTTGGGATTACAATATGAGCTTTGGAGGTTTTGGTGCAGGGGGAGGCGGTGGCGGCCGTGATAGAACCCAAGAAAACACTAACGAAAATACAGAAAAAGATTCTTTAGCTACTAAAGGTGATAGCAATTCTGAAATAAAATCAACTACTGAGAGTAAAGCTCAAGCAGGCTCAAATAGTGATGAACAAATGGATATGAATGGTATGCCTACACCTCCAGAAGGTACGCAAGGTCAACCACCTAGTGATGGGGGACAAATGCAGCCACCACAGGAAAATAACGGAGAAGTGCAAAATCAGGATCCTATAAATAATGCAGATCAAGAAGTATTAACAGACGATACAATAGGATCTGAATTAAACAAAGAAGAGGCTGATGGAACAAAAGATGCCACTAAGGATAAAGACGCTATCGAAAAACGTGTAGGTATGGGCGCAGGAAATGGTCAGTTGATTTCAGATTCAAGTATCAATTTCAGTGTAACAACACCGGTTTCTGGGACGTCTTTAGAAGAGCGTCCATTATTAAACGCCCTACTATCGAATGATAAATATCGTAAAAAATATGAAGAATATTTAAATGATATAGCTACAAAATATTTAACAGAGG
This sequence comes from Viridibacillus arenosi, assembly GCF_001955655.1. Classification (GTDB taxonomy): domain Bacteria; phylum Bacillota; class Bacilli; order Bacillales_A; family Planococcaceae; genus Viridibacillus; species Viridibacillus arenosi. The sequence continues at coordinate 108,523 of NZ_MSPW01000007.1, forward strand.
ATAAAATTGCAATAGAAACTGCTAAAATTGCAAAATTAATCACTCCTTATGTTGAAAAAGATCCAACGAAATTTTATACAACAGAAGAATTTAAAGCGGCAGTAACAGGTGATAATAGCTTACCTGAATTCGCAAAACAACGTTCACAATCAATTTTGAAACAACTATCAGGTGAATTGGTTGTAGATTCATCCACCTCTACAGGTGATAAAGTAAATCAACAAAATACAAATACTGATAAAGGTACTACCGCAAAAACTAACGCAGAAACCAAAGAAGAGGGTATACAAAATCTACCTGGTGGCGAAGGTTTTGATCCAAACAATATGCCTGAAAGAGGACAACCTCCAAATGGTATGCAGGGTGGTCCTGGAGGAGATGGTGGGCAGATTCTAGGTGTACCCGATAAAGAAAATCAGCAAATAAAGGGTTATTCAAGAGACACGATTATAATAAGTTCTATAGCTATTGGATGCCTAATTATAGCCACGATTTTCGTCTTCCTATTTAAACGCAGACGATAAAACTAACGAATGAATAATCACTGCCCGGTAACTGATTGCCGGTGCTGGCAGAGTGAACCCACCCAACTTCTACTTTAAAAGAGACAAAAGGTTGCCAATTGATTGTATAGCACATCAATCTATGGCAACCTTTTGTTATTTAAAAAAGTTAGTGCTGTTAACTAAATCAACTGATGTTAGTTGAATTTCTTATGTGTATGTCTGACTCCTATTATTAATAAAGGAGTCAGATTTTTGTTGAAGTTAATAAAATATAACTCAAAGAATAAAAAAGAAGCTAGCTGTGTCGAGCAGCTAGCTTAAAAGAAAGGTATTTTGTCGTTAAAACATTTAAATGAGTAAAACTTCTCCTTCAGATTTTGAAAGCCAAAGTTCACTGCCCATTTACATTTAATAAAAACGGATTAAGAAGAGTGAGTTAGAAAATGATTAAAAGAATCTAGCCTCCGTTGCTAGTCCCTAGAGTTCACTTCTTGAACGAACGGTTTCTTCAGCATAAAAACGAGTGGTTTTCATCAATTACGGCACCACTACTAGTAATGATGGAAGCTCATTTTGCTAAACAAGTCGTATAATTCACAAATTCCCTTCCGTTAAATTATTATTAAATTGTGAGACCATTATAATTGAAAATTATTAGATAATCAAAAGTTTTAATTATAAAATATTTAATATTAAAGATTGGGTGAACAAAATATGAATGAAATACAATTTGATCAGCTTTTACATATTGAGACTGGAGGCAATCAGTATGGCTATCCAACATTGACGCATTACCACCGCTATGAGCCTACGCCATACGCCGCACTAGACCAACTTTTTGAGAAATATAGTCTTGAAAGTACGGATTGTGTGGTGGATATGGGGTGTGGTAAAGGACGTGTACCTTTTTATGTGCATCACCGCTTTCATACAAATGTTGTTGGGGTTGAAATGAATTCTACTTTTTATGAAAATGCTTTAACGAATAAAGTTCAATATATGAAGAAACACAGTGTGAAAAATAGTGCTATTGATTTTGAATGTGTGTTAGCACAAGATTATTTAATTCAGCCAAAAGATAATGTGTTTTTCTTTTTCAATCCATTCTCAGTTCAAATATTCCGTAAAGTAGTAAACAATATATTACGCTCTGTTGAATTGGAGCCTCGTCAAATTAGTCTTATTTTATATTATCCATCAATAGATTATGTGCAGTTTTTACAATATGAAACTAATTTTGAATTAGAGAATGAGATATTTCTTAAAGAAGTTTCCATTCGTAATATAAATGAGCGAATATTAGTGTTTAATTATATGTAAATGATATCCATAAAAAGTTGCTGTAAAGACTTATGTAGTATAACTTTTATGAATCAATAGGCTTTTTAAAGGGGGATTTTACATTTCACTAATAAATGTTTTAATGTTAAAATATAATCATGAATAAAAGGAGTTGTGATTAATGGGGAAGTTAGATGAAAAAGTGGTAATTATCACCGGTGGAGCTGGCGGTATCGGTGGCGGTATGGCAAAAGCAATGGTTAAAGAAGGCGCAATCGTTGCAATCGTTGATTTAAATGAAGAAGCTGGAGAAGCAATGGCAAAAGAATTACAAGAAATTTCTCCAAAATCAACATTTATCCAAGCTAACCTTATGGATCGTGATAATTTAGGCAATATCGTGAAGACAGTCGCTGATAAATATGGTAAAATTGATGTCTTAGTAAACAATGCTCATGCATCAAAACAAGTATCAATTGAGGAAACAACTCAAGCAGATCTTGATCTATCATTTGGTACAGGTTTCTACGCAACATTCTATTTAATGCAAGCCGCACTTCCATACTTGAAGGAAACAAAAGGAAATGTTATTAACTTTGCTTCAGGTGCTGGTTTAGCTGGACATGAAACGCAAGGTGTATATGCGGCAGCTAAAGAAGCAATTCGTGGTATTACACGTGTAGCTGCTAACGAATGGGGCCGTTTCGGTATCAACGTTAACATAATTGGACCGCTTGCAAATTCACAAGGTGTAGAAGCTTGGGCAAAAGCACAACCAGAATATTATGAAGCAGTTAAAAACAAAATTCCTTTGGGACGTTTTGGTGATGTTGAAAATGATATCGGTCGCGTAGCAGTATTCTTAGCTTCTGAGGATTCTCAATATATTACTGGTCAAACAATTATGGCTGACGGTGGATCAATAATGCTTAGATAAGTTTTTCTGCAATCAGGGGAGGACAAATTGAGAGACACGAATATTTTTAAACTTATACATGCAGTTGAATTAGTAAACAATGCTAATATCATTCGATTTTCACAAATGTTTCCACATAATATAGGCATATCACCTATATTAGCTCTGAGTGAGTTAAAGATAAACGGACCACAAAAGCAGACTGTTTTAGCAGATAAGCTCGGCTATACGCCAGGTGCTATGACGAATATTGCAACAAAGTTAGTAAAAAATGGCTTTGCAGAACGTCAATATAATGCTAATGACCGTCGTCATGTTTTATTAGCTATTACAGAAATGGGAAGTAAGGTGTTAATTGATGCCCAGTCAAAGGGACATGATTTAGCATTGGAACTTTTCAGCGTATTAAGTGAGGAAGAGGTCGATCAATATTTGGCCATCCAAAATAAATTGTTGAAAAATGTAGCAAAAGAAGAGTTATAATAAAAAGCTTAGTTCTCTCATGGGAACTAAGCTTTTTTTATGAGATTATAAGCTTGTAACGCACGTTTTCTTGCGAAATCATGTTCAACAATAGGGTAAGGATAGTCATTACCTAATTCTACTTGTGCTAATGCTAGTATTTCTTGTGAGGCTTCCCACGGTTTATGAATGAATTTTTTGGACAAATGCTTCAATTCGGGTATCCATTGACGAATGTAATCGCCATTTGGATCAAAACGTTGGCCTTGCGCGACTGGGTTAAAGATACGGAAATAGGGAGCTGAGTCAATGCCACAGCCAGTTGTCCATTGCCAGCCCATAGCATTATTGGCGACATCAAAATCGATTAGCTTTTGCGCGAACCATTTAGATCCCTCTGTCCAGGGAACTAGTAAATGTTTAACCAAGAATGAAGCAACTACCATTCGTACTCGATTATGCATATAGCCTGTAGCTTGCAATTCCCTCATACCAGCATCCACTAGTGGATAACCAGTTTGTCCTAGCTTCCATTTGTTGAAATCACTTGATGTACCTTCCCATGAAAAAGTGTTAAATGCTTCTCTCAATGGCTTTATTGGCATAGTAGGGAAGTGGATTAGCTGGTCATATGCAAAATCACGCCAAACCAGTTGTCTTAAAAACATTTCAGTAGATGGATCTTGTATTTCGTGAGATTGAATAGAATGCCAAATCGATTTCACACTAATATTCCCCCAAACTAAATAAGGGGATAACAGTGATGTAGCCTGTGTGCTAGGGAAATCTTTATAGCGTTCATATTTATTAAGTCCATATTCTAGAAACTCTGTCCAATGACTAATCGCTGCTTGTTCCCCAATTTTCCAATGTAGATCTAGCCTAGGTTCTATGCTGTTAGGTGATAATAATTGTAATTCATGTATTTCTAATGATTCAGGTAATGTTTCTAAAGTAGAAGTCATCTTTGGAATGGCATAAGGAGTGGGTACATGTTCTTGCATAGTTCTCTTCCAGTAAGAAGTGAATACTTTATATGGTTCATGGCTTTTATTTAAAATGGTGCATTGCTGATAGAGAAGATTACCTGGAAATGATTGTACTTCAATTTTAGACTTAGAAAGTTGTATTTCAATCTCAAATAAGGATTGCACCATGAAAGGTTCGTAACATCTATTATAAAAAACCGCATCAGCAGATGTTTCTTTTATAAGCTGCAATAACTCTTTTTGGATATTTCCTTTACGTATAATAAGAGGTATTCCTTTTGTTGCTAAATCTTGTTTCAGGGATATTAATGATTGATGAAGTGACCATTTTGCAGCAATACTATCAGTATATTCGAATTCTTGCTCAGAAGGCCAAATAAAAACAGGTATTATATATCCTTGTTGAGCAGCTTCAAAAAGTGCACCATGATCGTGGATTCTTAAATCTTTTCTGAACCAAACGATTATTTTTTTCATAGTAATACCTCCATTTATAGTCCAGTAAACATTTAGGGAAGGGTGATGGTAGTGAGAAAAAAGGATTTCGTTATAAAAAGTATTATTGCAGGTACTATCGCAGGTCTTTTCCTAGGATACCTCTTTAAATATGTTGAAGTCACTTACAATATACGAGTGTACACATTGTTGTTAAATGTTGATTTTATGCCCATCTTTGGAAATTATCACTATCCGGAAACTGTGGAATTTCTATTGCATCTACTTATTTCCATTGGGTTATCGATTGTTATGGTATACATAATTTACATTAAAAAATATATAAAAAGACATCAATTAATTGTAGTGATTTTAGTATCAATATTCATCGCCTTAGTGTATTTCCCAATGACGGTACTTTCTAATAGAACACCAGCCATTACCTCGGTTGAGGCATTAGTTGTGTGGATAGTGGGTCACCTTTTATTTGGTATAGTATCAGCAAGTCTTTATTTAATATTGTTCAAAAACAAAAAGATTTAGGCGTTTTTATTGAACACCTAAACCTCTAAGATAAAAATCAACAATTTGTTTTGTCGCTTCATCAATGGAAGAGAATATGGATTGGGATTGTGCATCTCGATAATTACCTACGTTTAATAAAGACATGAATGAATGTGTGGCGAATTTAGGGTCGAACTTTGGAATTTCACCTTTGTTCATAGCTTCTATTAATACATTTTCCACTGCTTCATACATTTGCTCTTCAGATTCTTTCATCATTTGTAGCTGTTGATCAGATAAATGCGTTTTGGCGTCTCGCATAAAGCTTCCCATATCCACATCAATTGTTGCTGATAGCTGAATTTTAACAAGCTGATATAATCTTGCTTTTAAAGGCGCATCTGTTGCTAAAATTTGCGAAATTCTTAAAGCGATTCGCTGCATCATATGCACCATAGCATCTGTAAATAACTCTGCTTTCGTAGAGTAATAATAATAAACAGTCGCTTTTGTAATATTACATTCTTTGGCGACATCATCCATGGAAACAATCTTATAGCCGTGTTGAATAAATAATTTTGTTGCTGTATCTAAAATAATCATTTTTGTTGGTTTTGTCGTTTGATTTTGACGAGGTCTCCCAAGGCTACGTGATTTCTGCCTCACTTGAACTCCTCCTACTTGGTTATTTTATATATATTATATCATATTAAGTGAAACCACTTGAAAAATTAACTAACCAGTATATATAATAAAAACAAATGTATTAGGAAGGTGGTAAAGCGTGAAAAAACATCCATTAGAAGCATGGGGTGAATTAGTTGGAGGAAAGAAGTCACGTTGGATTGCACTTATAACGTGGGTATTGCTCGTAACAGTTTTATCATTCATGTGGCCACAAGTAAACAGCATTGATAATGATTCAGCTGAAAATGTCCCAGCTGATGCAATGTCTCAACAAGCTGCTAAGTTAATCGATCAGGAGTTTTCCGATGACTCGGGTAATCCATTATTAGTTGTATGGCATAGAGGTGGGAAATTATCGAAAGATGACTATACAGCTATTCAAAATGTATATAAGAAATTAGCTGATAACCCATTAGAGCAACAAACAGTATTACCACCATTAGGGAATTTACCACCTCAAGCTTTAGCTGCAAGTGCATCTGAAAATGGTACAACAATTGTAACGCCTATTTTCTTTGATAAAGATGCTATTACAGATGACCTTGAAAAAAGCACAGATGAATTTAAAAAACTTGTAAAAGAAGAATTAGGGAAAGACCCGTTCACTGCAAAGTTAAGTAGCGATGAATTACAGCTACGTCTATCAGGACCAGTTGGAATTCAAATAGATGCAGTTAGTTTGTTCTCTTCAGCAGATATTAAACTAATGATTGCCACAGTATTACTTGTTTTAGTTCTACTTATTTTGTTATACAGATCACCGCTACTAGCAATCATTCCACTTATTATCGTTGGATTTGCTTACGGGATTATTAGTCCTTCATTAGGTTTTTTTGCTGAGCAAGGATGGATTAGTAAGGATGCCCAGGCAGTATCAATTATGACTGTTCTACTCTTCGGGGCAGGAACCGATTATTGTTTATTTTTAATATCAAAATATCGTGAAATATTACTAGATGAAGAAGATAAGTACAAAGCGATGAAACTTGCTATTAGAGATTCAGGTGGCGCCATTGCTATGAGTGCTTTGACAGTTGTTATTGGTCTAGGAACGCTTGGACTCGCACATTATGGTTCTTTCCAAAGATTCGCAGTACCATTTAGTTTTGCAATATTAGTTATGGGAATTGCAGCGCTAACCTTATTACCCGCATTGCTAGTCTTATTTGGACGTATAGCATTTTATCCGTTTGTGCCACGTACAGTGGATATGGAAAAAGCTAGAGCTAAGAAAAAAAATAAACCTTATAAAGAACCGAAGCTACAGCATAAATTTAGCCGCAAAGTGGGTCATTTAGTAACACATAGGCCCTGGCTTGTTATTACGGCAACTGTAATTTTACTTGGAGGCTTAGCAGCTTTCGTGCCACGAGTACAATTTACTTTCGATATTCTTTCTTCATTCCCCGAAGAGATGGAATCAAGAGAAGGATTTAAGCTTATTTCAGACAACTTTTCTCCTGGAGAACTCGCTCCTGTGAAGATAATTGTTGATACAAAAGGTAAAGATGTAAATTTACAAAAAAATCTTGCTAAATTAGATTATATAGACGGCGTAAATGATGTACGTCAAGGCAGTAATAATAAAGATATTCAGTTGTATGAGTTAACACTTTCTGATAATCCATATTCCGCTGAATCATTAGAGCATATTCCTGATTTGAAGAAGGAAGTTAATTCGTTATTAAAAGAAGCTGATATAGAGAATGCCACAAATAGTTTTTGGATTGGTGGAGAAACTGCCACTCAATATGATACAAAAACGACGATTGCCCGAGATGAATCAGTTATTATGCCAACAATGATTGCTATCATAGCATTACTATTATTAGTGTATTTGCGCTCAATTACAGCAACTGTTTATCTATTAGGTACTGTTGTTCTTTCATTTTTAGGTGCATTGGGTGCAGGATGGCTAGTGTTGCATTATGGTTTTGGAGCAGATGCAATACAGGGATCCATCCCACTGTATTCGTTCGTATTTTTAGTAGCATTAGGTGAAGATTATAATATTTTCATGGTGTCAGAGATATGGAAGAAACGACGGACTCAAAGCCATAAGGATGCAGTGGCTGACGGTGTTGTTCATACAAGTAGTGTCATTACATCCGCAGGGCTAATTTTAGCTGGAACATTTGCTGTATTGGCAACATTGCCAATTCAGGTACTTGTACAATTTGGTGTTGTGACTGCAATTGGTATTTTGTTAGATACTTTTATTGTTCGTCCATTATTAGTACCAGCATTAACAACTGTTTCTGGTCGCTTCGCATTTTGGCCAGGGAAATTATCGAAAAAAGAAAATAACTAATTTTAATAAAGAAACCTCGAGGGATATTATATTTCTCGAGGTTTCTTTATGAGTATAAAATGACATAAATATACTATTTGAAAAGGATAATAGTATATAAATAGTATAAAATAATAATATCAACATAATATATAAGAATATTTTAAATAAACTGAAAAATAATATAGACGGAATTGTAAGAATGTTTTAATATATTGAATGTACTTTGAAACCTGTAAAAAACTGATAATCCATTAAAAATTATTTTACTGTATTGCTTATAGTAACCTAATTGTTTATAATTATCAGAAATATCTAAAAATATAGTATTATACTTAAAGGGGGATTCATATGATATCAAAAAACAAACTTAAAAGATTTGCTTCAGTATTCCTAGCTTCTTCATTAATCATAGGTGTTTTAGCAGGTTGTGGTGAAAAAGATGGTGCAACTAGTGGAGGTAGCGGAGGTGGTAAAGACAGTGACGTTATTAAAATTGGTATGAACTTAGAGCTATCAGGTGGCGTAGCATCTTACGGTTCAGGTGTTGCAGCAGGGGCTGAATTAGCAATTGATGAGATTAATAAAGCAGGCGGTATTGATGGTAAACAAATTAAGACCGTTAAAATTGATAACAAATCAGATGCAGCTGAAGCAACATCAGCAGCGATTAAATTAGCAACTCAAGAAAAGGTAGTAGCACAAATTGGTTCCGCAACATCAGGTAATACAGTAGCGGCTGTACAAATTGCAGAGAAAAACAAAATGCCAATCATTGGACCATCTGCTACATCTACAACTGTTACAGTAAACGAGGATGGCTCTGTCAATGATTATGCATTCCGTACTTGTTTCATTGATCCCTTCCAAGGGCAAATTGCGGCAAATTATGCAACAAAAGATTTAAAGCTTAAGAACGTAGCAATTTATGCTGATAGCTCTAGTGATTATGCAAAGGGCTTAGCTAAATCATTTAAAGAAACAGTTGAAGCTAATGGCGGTAAAGTAGTAGCTGAAGAAGCGTATATAGCTAAAGATACAGATTTCAAATCTATATTAACGCGTTTAAAATCAAAGAAACCAGAATTCATTTATATCCCTGGTTACTATGAAGAGGTTGGCTTAATTGTGAAACAAGCTCGTGAAGCAGGTATTGATGTACCTCTTATGGGTGGAGACGGTTGGGATTCACCAAAAATGGTTGAATTAGCTGGTAAAGATGCATTAAACAACACATTCTTTACAAACCATTATTCTTCTGAAGATCCAGATGAAAAGATTCAAAAGTTCGTATCAGCATTTAAAGATGCAAATAAAGATAAAGCACCAGATGCATTTAACGCTCTTGGTTATGACACAGTTTATTGGTTAAAAGATGCAATTGAACGTGCAGGATCAACAGATGGTGAAGCAGTTCAAAAAGAGTTAGCGGCAACAAAAGATTTGCCATTAGTAACGGGTACATTCTCAGTTGATGAAAATCATCATCCAGTGAAAACAGCAACAGTTCTTGAATTTAAAGACGGTAAACAAGTGTTCAACTCTAAAGTTAATCCTTAATGATTTTCTAACCGAAAGGGGAGGCACAGACCTCCCTTTTCGCGTTTTAAATTGCCCGATGCGGGTTTAAAAGGAGTGAGATTTTAATGGAATGGGTGCAACAACTAGTAAATGGTATTTCACTCGGTAGTATTTATGCATTAATCGCATTAGGTTATACGATGGTTTACGGTATTATCAAGCTAATTAACTTTGCGCACGGTGATGTATTCATGATCGGTGCATTTATCGGGTTTTATGCAATATCAGGATGGGGCTTAGGTTTTTTCCCGGCGTTGCTTTTAGCGATGGTAGTGTGTGCGATTTTTGGAGTACTCATTGAGCGGATTGCATATAAAAGACTTCGTAATGCTACGAGAATAGCGGCATTAATCACAGCAATCGGTGTGTCATTGTTAATCGAATACAGTGTAATTTATTTCCGCGGAGCTCAACCAGAAGCGTATCCAGATGTCTTATCAAAAAGTACATTCAATTTTTTGGGAGCTCAAATTAGTGCTCAGTCAATTATGATTTTGTCAGTCTCATTAAGTTTAATGATCATACTACAATTTATTGTACATAAAACGAAAATTGGCAAGGCGATGCGTGCAGTATCACATGATGTAGAGGCAGCCCGATTAATGGGTATCAATGTGGATAATACAATTTCTGCTACCTTTGCTATTGGCTCAGCATTAGCTGGAGCCGCAGGTGTAATTTTCGGTGTATATTATACAAAAATTGACCCATTAATGGGGGTTATTCCAGGAGTTAAAGCTTTCGTAGCTGCAGTGCTTGGTGGAATTGGTATTATCCCTGGTGCAATGGCCGGTGGTATGGTACTAGGAGTTGTAGAGTCAATTGTTAGTGCTCTTGGTTTCTCTTTATGGCGGGATGCTGCGGCATTTGTAATCTTAATTTTAATTCTAATCTTTAGACCGTCGGGTATCTTTGGTAAAAACACCCGTGAGAAAGTGTAGGTGAGTGGTACTTATGAAAAAGTCTAAAGTATTTTGGCTATATACAATTATTGCTCTTGTCGTTTACGCGATTGTTCAATTCATGATTACTAGCGAACAACTGGATATGTATTACTCAAATTTATTAATTACGATTGCCATCAATATCACTTTGGCTGTAAGTTTACATCTTGTCATTGGGATTACGGGACAATTCTCGATTGGTCATGCAGGATTCTTAGCGGTAGGTGCTTACATTTCAGCGATTTGTACGATGAATTTAGGGCTACCATTCCCAGTTGCACTATTTATTGGTGCAGTTGTAGCGGCACTTGCAGGATTAATTGTAGGTATTCCATCTTTACGCTTAAAAGGTGATTATTTAGCAATTGCGACTCTCGGTTTTGCCGAAATTATCCGAATTATTTTCTTAAACACGGATTATGTTGGTGGCGCAGCAGGTATGCAGATTACACAAATGACTACATGGACTTATGCATTCTTTGGTGTTTTTATTACAGTCATTATTATTGCGAACTTTACAAAATCTAGGCATGGCCGAGCTTGTATAGCTGTTCGTGAAGATGAGATTGCAGCAGATGCTATGGGGATTAACACAACCTATTATAAAGTTGTTGCCTTTGCGTTAGGTTCATTCTTTGCGGGCCTTGCAGGTGGTTTGTTCTCACATAACTTCTATATCATTCAACCTTCGCAATTCGGCTTTTTAAAATCTTTTGATATTTTGATTTACGTTGTATTAGGTGGTTTAGGGAGTATGTCAGGTGCAATTATTGCAGCGATACTTTTGACAGTTGTCTCAATGTATCTAACGGAATTCCCAGAAACGCGTATGATTATTTATAGTTTAGTATTAATTATCGTAATGCTTTATCGTCCATCAGGTTTGATGGGGACAAAAGAAATAACAGACTATTTTAGATTCGGGAAGCGTTCTAAAGGAGGTAATATAGATGACCAATAACCTTCTTCTAAAAGTAGAAAATGTCGGCATTCAATTCGGTGGATTAAAGGCCGTGCAAGGTTTGAATCTAGAGCTATTTCAAGGCGAATTAATCGGTTTAATTGGTCCTAATGGTGCCGGTAAAACCACGAGCTTCAATATGCTAACGGGTGTTTATAAACCTACTGAAGGTGAAATTTTATTTGATGGCAAGCGAACAAATAATATGTCACCGCACCAAGTAACAAAAAGTGGCGTCAGTCGTACATTCCAAAACATCCGTCTATTTAAAGAATTATCTGTATTAGATAATGTTAAAGTAGCAAATCATTCGTTAGCAAAGCACTCCATATTCAGTTCAGTATTTCGTTTGCCTAGCTTTTTTTCTGGAGAAGCCAAAATGGAAGAGATATCGATTGAATTCTTGAAAATATTTGGTCTAGATAAATACAAAGACGAATTAGCAAAAAACTTACCGTATGGAATGCAGCGTCGACTTGAAATTGCACGTGCACTAGCTGCAGGTCCAAAACTACTGCTTCTTGATGAACCTGCAGCAGGTATGAATCCACAAGAAACAAAAGACTTGATGGAGTTAATTGCATTAATTCGAAAGAGATTCGATTTAACTATCTTATTAATTGAGCATGATATGGGATTGGTAATGGGCATTTGCGAACGAATTTATGTATTGGATCATGGTCAATTAATCGCGGATGGTATTCCCGAAGAAATTCGCAACAATCCAAAGGTTATTGAAGCTTACCTTGGTGAGGAGGTTACAGAATAATATGCTTAAAGTAAATGACATCAATGTATATTATGGCAATATTCAAGCATTAAAAGGCGTCTCCTTGGAGGTAAATGAAGGTGAAATCGTAACATTAATCGGTGCAAATGGCGCGGGTAAAAGTACGCTATTAAAAACATTATCAGGATTGTTAAAACCTAAGCAGGGAACAATTGAGTATTTAGGTTCTTCTATTGCAGGGAAGCAAGCACAGTCTATTGTTAAAGCAGGTATTTCACATGTTCCTGAGGGACGTCGTGTATTTGCAAATATGACAGTTGAGGAAAACCTGGAGTTAGGTGCCTATTTACGTAAAGATAAAGGAGGCATAGCAAAGGATTTACAACGGGTTTTTGAGCTATTCCCTCGTTTGCTAGAACGTCGTAAACAACAGTCAGGTACTTTATCTGGCGGTGAGCAACAAATGCTCGCAATGGGTCGTGCAATTATGGCAAAACCAAAGTTATTATTGCTTGATGAGCCATCTATGGGGCTTGCGCCTCTTATGGTAAAAACGATTTTTAGTATTGTAAAAGAAATAAATAAAGAAGGCACTACAATACTACTTGTGGAACAAAATGCACATATGGCATTATCTGTTGCTGACCGAGCTTATGTTATTGAGACTGGGCGAGTAGTGTTATCCGGAACAGCAAAAGAACTGAAGGAAACTGAGCAAGTTAAAGCCGCATATCTAGGTGGGTTGTAAAAAATATGTCTCAACTTTAATTTATAAAAAAATAGAAACACCTTCGGAACCAGTATGTAAACAATACGTACAACTAATCGAAGGTGTTTTTATGTAATGTAAAAATATAAAATTTATAGGGTCTTATTGCAGGTCTATACGTTAGCAAAATCTATAAACCATAATGTGATAAATAGCTATTAAGTCTGGAGTGAATACTAATGATTAAGATAACCATATTGGATAATGACGACTCATTTATAGATATCCATGATGGAGAAGTGCACTGGTCGAATCTATTTGAATTTAATGCTATTCTCACGTTTGCTTATGGTGATAATGGTAAGTGTGAATTCGAAACAATGCACCATTTTATGTTAATAGAAAGTATGTGCGAAGGAATCCTAAATTTATTATTACAACAGAAGCAATCCAGCTATTCTGATTTCGGGAAGACTTGTGATAATAAGTTAGCTTTTAAAATCAACAATCATGATGTAAATATTACTGTTCATCCCTTAAAGGGTGAAAATACTTTAGCTAAAACAACTCCAAAAGTTTTAGCACTAGATTTTTTAAGAGTGTTAAAAAATCTAAAAAAATTATATTTATCCTATAGAATGGATGATTTGTGTGATGAGGAGTTGAAAGCACTTGATGATTATTTCTATTCCATCTCAAAAGCGTTGAATAAAATAAGCTAATGAATAAGGCTACTATTGAATTTAGTAGCCTTACGTACTTCCTAAACAAGCTAAGTGCCCAGCGCTTTGATTGTTGGGGACTGGAAAATGAATCATTACAATAGTACATTTCTGTCTGTGCAATTTGCGCCTTCCATACGTTATATTACCATTTAATTTCTTTAGGGTATTTTAAGGGTAGCTTCATTTTATGAATGGGGATTTTGGTAATCCTGGATGTTTCTAGTAATTGTTTTTTTAATGCGAGGTATTCAGTGTCTTCAAATGCAATTTTATAAGCAAACGTTAATAAATTTGATTGCCTTTCTTCTGGCGTCATCTCAATGAACTTCAGGTTTAAGAGATCTATATATTGAACAGCATATTCTGCTATAGATGTTTGATGGACTTGAAGCATATTAATGAAAAGCTTGAAATCACTGGGGTTCATTGAATCCTTCAGACAGTCGATTACATTGGCTTGGAATTTCCGAACTGTAGCCATATGTAGATTCCACTCATGACAATTGTTATGTTCTTGCTGTAATCGGAATAATTCATTTAGAACGATTGTTGTGAAAAGTAATTCTGGCCACAATACTTCAACGGATAGATATACATTTTGTTCAGGAACAATGACATTCTGTGACTTTATAATGTCTTTTTGCATACCATTTTTAACGAAATCGATATTATGCTTACCTTGAGCAGCAAGCCTTATATCGTAGCAGACACCTAAAATCCTAATGCAAACGCCTTCATAGGAGGATTGTAGATCATCAAGAGTCGTGATGTGGTGCAGTGCATGGACAAGCTCTTCGAAGTCCCAAAAGTCGCCACTAATGCAGGCACCAGTCAAATTTTCTGTACTCTTGATTGAAATCATTGTCTAGCCCTCCCACATATCTATCATTTCCATTAAATTAATTTTTAGGTTTATAATTCAGTAAACTAAATAACTTTGAGCTTTCTTTATCAGTTAGGTCACGCCATTCACCGACACGTAGGCCATCGAGTTCAATATTCATAATACGGATGCGCTGTAAGCTTGTTACGGCATAGCCTAAAGATGAACACATTCTACGGATTTGGCGGTTTAAACCTTGCGTTAAAATGATTTTAAAAGTGTTACTAGATAATTTTTCAACTTTACAAGGTAACGTAGTAGTATCTAAAATATCTACGCCTTCAGCCATTCTTTTTAAGAAGTGAGTAGTGATAGGTTGATCCACTTTAACAATATATTCTTTTTCATGTTTGTTTTCAGAACGTAATATCTCATTTACAATATCGCCATCATTTGTTAATAATATAAGTCCTTCTGAATCTTTATCTAAGCGACCTATATGGAAAATTCGTAGTGGGTGGTTAACGAAGTCTACGATATTACCTTTAATATGTTTTTCTGTTGTACTTGTTATACCAACTGGTTTGTTTAATTTAATGTAGACAAATTGATTTTGTTTTCCGACTGGTTTACCGTCTACACACACTTTATCTCCGTCTTCTACTTGGCTTCCTAAAGTTGCTGGTTCACCATTAATCGTTACTTTACCATCTGCTATCCATTTGTCAGCTCCGCGTCTTGAAACTATTCCTGCTTCGCTTAAATACTTATTTATACGCATAATCTTCCACCTTTTTTTGAGTAATATAATTATACATGATAGCATAAATTCTTTTCAGAAAAATTGAGCTCTTTAAGTTGTAATTTATTCTAAAATAAGGGAATATAGTAATTGTAGACAACCACTTGAATAATAGATTATATATTTAATAAATGTAAATGTAAGCGTATTCTATGTGGGCGGTTTTAAATTATTGCAAAAGGGGAGATAAATAATGATTTATGCTAATCCTAATACTGAAGGTGCTTTAGTCAACTTTAAAGGGCAATATGAAAACTTTATTGGAGGCGAATGGGTAGCACCAGTTAATGGTCAATATTTTGAAAACGTATCACCAGTAACAGGGCAAGTGTTTACAAAAGTAGCACGCTCAACTGCTGAAGATATTGAACTTGCATTAGACGCAGCACATGCAGCAAAAGATAGTTGGGGGACTACTTCTGTTACTGAACGTGCGCGTATCTTAAATAAAATCGCTGATCGCATAGAAGAAAACCTCGAACTTTTAGCTGTAGCTGAGAGTTGGGATAATGGTAAGGCAGTACGTGAAACGTTAAATGCTGATTTACCATTGGCGATTGATCACTTCAGATATTTCGCTGGTGCTATCCGAGCTCAAGAAGGTTCAATTAGTCAAATTGATAATGATACTGTAGCATATCATTTCCATGAGCCAATCGGTGTTGTTGGACAAATTATCCCTTGGAATTTCCCTATACTAATGGGTGTTTGGAAAATGGCTCCAGCATTAGCGGCAGGAAACTGTATCGTTTTAAAACCAGCTGAGCAAACACCAACATCAATCCTTGTATTATTAGAGTTAATCCAAGATCTATTACCAGCAGGCGTATTAAACGTTGTTAATGGATTTGGTCTAGAAGCAGGTAAACCACTTGCTACAAGTACAAGAATTGGTAAAATTGCTTTTACTGGTGAAACAACGACTGGTCGTTTAATCATGCAATATGCAACTCAAAATTTAATTCCTGTAACTCTTGAGCTTGGTGGTAAATCACCAAATATCTTCTTTGAAGATGTAATGGATCAAGATGATGCATTTTTAGATAAAGCGGTTGAAGGTTTTGTTATGTTTGCCCTAAACCAAGGTGAAGTATGTACATGTCCTTCACGTGCTTTAATCCAAGAATCTATTTATGATAGATTCATAGAAAAAGCATTAAAACGCGTTGCTGAGATTAAGATTGGTAATCCTCTTGATACCGATGTCATGATGGGTGCTCAAGCTTCTCAAGAACAACTTGAGAAAATCCTTTCATACATTGATATTGGTAAACAAGAAGGTGCAGAGTGCTTAGTCGGTGGCGGACAAAACGAACTTGATGGTGAACTTGCAACTGGTTATTACGTGAAACCAACTGTCTTCAAAGGAAATAACAAAATGCGCATTTTCCAAGAAGAAATTTTTGGACCTGTGCTTTCAGTGACAACTTTCAAAGACAAAGCAGAGGCGCTTGAACTTGCAAATGATACTCTATACGGATTAGGTGCAGGTGTTTGGTCCCGTGATATGAATACAGCTTACCGCATGGGTCGTGAAATCCAAGCAGGTCGTGTTTGGACAAACACATATCACCAATACCCAGCACATGCTGCATTTGGTGGTTATAAGTTATCTGGTATTGGCCGCGAAAATCACAAAATGATGCTAGATCATTACCAACAAACTAAAAACTTACTAGTAAGTTACGCTGAAGGCGCACAAGGGTTCTTCTAAGAAAGGTGTGTTCAGAGCATGGTAGTACGTGTTATTGCAACAGATGAGGCGTTAGCGTTAATCGACTTGCTTAAAAGTAAACATGGACCTATCATGTTCCACCAATCAGGTGGATGTTGTGATGGTTCTTCACCGATGTGCTATGCAGAAGGGGATTTAATCCTAGGGGATGTCGATGTACTTCTTGGTTCAATAGGAGAAGTTCCTTTCTATATGCACGAAAGCCAATATGATTATTGGAAGCATACTCAGCTTATTATTGATGTTGTGAATGGGCGTGGAGGCATGTTTTCCCTTGAAGGTGTTGAAGGTAAACGTTTTTTAACACGTTCGCGTGCGTTTACTGACGAAGAATATATAGAAGTGAAAAAGCTTTTATAAAAGAAAAGGGTCTCTAGCATTAAGTAGCTAGAGACCCTTTTGTGTTCCTTATTCTTCAAGAGTTTTTTGTATGATCATTTAGCCAGATTGTACCGTATTCGATAAGTGGTTTCATTGCAATAACTTTAGTGATGGCTTGCCCTAACGTCCCATAATGTACATGTTCAGAATGCGCCTTTTCAAATGAGTTACCAATCTCAAGGAAGCGGTCTGAATCTACATTTAGCATATTAAAGGTAACCCATTGGCGCTTACCCTCGATTAACATAGCTGCCCCTTGAGGAGATGTATTTTGTACATTTGCAAGGTACTCTGATAAATGAAGTGCTGTACAAGAATCATAATCAACACCAATTAATAATACCTTCATATCGTGTTGAAGCATTTTACCAAGAGGTGATTCAAGTCCAAATGAGCTTTCAATTGGATGCGAACTCATCCATTCTTTTGCATTTAATCCCCATGCCATAAAGGAATGTGATGGATGCATGCTACGAACCGTTGAGGGGTGTCTTAGAAAGCATTCTGCTATTTTCCCCATACCACGCAAGGAAGATAAATGCGGATCATAAGCTGGGATTGAATCACGAATTGCTTGATGCCAAGGCTCTGGTGCAGGTGGTAGGGCCCAATATGATGGTTCAGAATTGGTAGCAGATTGAGAAGGCATAACGATTGTACCTTTATCAGTTATGATCGCCATTAAAGCCTCAATTACGGCCTGTTCAGCACCTGCAATCCATCCCATTTTGCTAAGGGAAGAGTGAACAATTATAGAATCACCCGCACCTATGC
Source organism: Viridibacillus arenosi (assembly GCF_001955655.1). Lineage (GTDB taxonomy): Bacteria > Bacillota > Bacilli > Bacillales_A > Planococcaceae > Viridibacillus > Viridibacillus arenosi. Next base: position 126,758 of record NZ_MSPW01000007.1, read on the forward strand.
CAAGTTCTTGGAGTTGTACTTTTAATGTGTCTTTTGATTGAAAGATTTTCGTTTCTTGTATGATATCAAATTCTGTCATGCTACTCACCTCATTCGTAAATTATTTACATTATAACAAAATGAAACCAGCCATTAACTAATACGTATAATTTAAAAAAGGAGATGGATAATATGGAAATGGTGCAAGTGAAGCGGGATATACAAGATACATATGGAAAATTGAAAAATGCAGTGAGCTGGGGTGTAGATAAACGCTTTTTAATCTCTATAGCTAGCTATTATGTTATAACTGGGCGTACTTTTGATGCAAAACGATTTATAGAGATATCAGATGAAATTAAAGCACAGACAAAATTATTATCACCTCTAAGATCCCATATTCATCATAGTATGGTTGCTTTCTTAGATAGCACAGATGAGATGCCAGGTACAGCAGTTGGGCAATTAATAGCACGTGAAGAAATCCTGAAGCAAGTAGGATTTAAGCGGTCCATGTATTCTTATTTAGCAGCGCTTTTTATCAATGGTGATGTTATATCAGAAGATGAACAAGGGGTGAGGGGAAAAGAGCTTTATGATGCAATTCGGAAGCATCATCCGTTTCTTACATCACATGAAGATATTCCATTTGCTGTGCTGCTAAGTAAACAAGAAGGGGATATACAAGAGCGCGCTACAACAATGAATGATTATTTTAAAGATTTAAAGGGTAATCATTTTTATAGTAGTGATGAACTACAATGGACTTCGCAAATTATGACCATTACAAATGCTAGTTATAACCGGCAACTTGTAGAAAATGTATTGTATGTACGTGATTATTTTAAAAAAGCGGGTATTAAAGTAAAGAGAACGCATTATATGGTAATCGGTTTGTTGGGGGCTATCTGTGCAAAAGATGAACTCTTGCAGCAAATTGTTGATGTCTATTATGACCTTGAACAGATGAATCTCTTTAAATGGGGTTATAAAGAGATGATTTTACCTATTGCGGTTCAGCTTGAAACAAAACAATTAATTGAAACACAAACTGGAACGACAATGACAGTACTCACATCCATAGAATCTATTTTACAGGCCCAGCAGGCTGCAATGATTTCAACTGCTGTAATTGTCAGTGCATCTACTGCAGCAAATAGCAATGGTGGTAATTAAACGCCCACCTGCATTGGTTCAAAAAAATAGTGATAATATGGAAGGAGTAGTGATCTACATATAGGAGGACTTAAAATGGAAGAAACGAAACTTTGGATAGATGGTAAATGGCAAGAGGTATTAGAAAGCTATGAACTACAATCTCCTTATAGTGGTGAAGTGATTGCTAAAGTAGCAAAGGCAACACCAGCAGATGTGAAACAAGCTATTGAAGGAGCGCATAATGCTTTTCAATCTTATAAAAAAACAACGGCATATGAACGAGCAGAAATTTTATATCGTGTGGTTGAAATTATGCGTAGACGTCGTGAGGAATTAGCAGAAATTTTGACGTTAGAGGCAGGAAAACCAATTACAGCTAGCTTAGGTGAGTTGGATCGTACTATTGCTACGTATCAATTTGCAGCAGAGGAAGCAAAACAATTACATGGTGTAACAGTACCGATGGATGCAGCACCAGGGGTAATGAATCGAATCGGTTGGACGAAGCGCGTACCCCTTGGTGTGGTTTCTGCTATTACACCATTTAACTTTCCATTTAATTTGGTAGCACACAAATTAGGACCAGCTCTTGCTGTAGGAAATACGGTTGTCCTAAAGCCAGCAACGCAAACGCCGTTAAGCAGTATTGTGATGGCAGAAATTTTTAAAGAAGCGGGTTTGCCAGATGGTGTGCTTCAAATTGTCACGGGTAGCGGCAGTGAGCTTAGTGAGGAGCTGGTTACAAATTCAGCGGTGAAAAAAGTAACGTTTACTGGAAGTGGAGCTGTCGGGTTGAAAATCAAAGAACAGGTTGGCTTACGTAAAATCACACTTGAACTTGGTTCAAATGCAGGGTTAATTATAGAGCCAAGTGCACATATTGAAAAAATTGTAGGACGCTGTGTGAATGGGGCATTCGGTTTTGCAGGACAAGTTTGTATTTCATTACAACGCATTTTTGTTCATGAATCGATTTACGATGAATTTACAAAAGCGTTCGTGGCAGAAACAGAAAAGTTAAAAGTAGGTGATCCGTTTGATAAATTGACGGATGTCAGCGCAATGATTAATCCGAAAGAAGTAACAAGAATTACAGAGTGGATTGAAGAAGCAAAAGCTCAAGGGGCAATTGTTGCAACTGGCGGAACATTCACTGAACGTACGTTGACACCGACCGTCATAACGAATGTCGAAACAGATATGAAAGTAGTTTGTCAAGAAGTATTTGCACCTATTGTGTCGATTGTTCCATATGAAACATTCGACAAAGCTATTGAGTTATTAAACGCATCTGACCTTGGTTTGAATGCAGGTATTTTCACAAATAAGCTAGACGATGCTATGCGTGCAGTCGATGAAATAGAAGCAGGATCTGTAATTATTAATGATATTCCCACATTCCGTACAGATAATATGCCATATGGTGGCGTGAAAATGAGTGGTTATGGTCGTGAAGGAGTTAAATTTGCAGTTGAAGGTATGACAGAATTGAAATTTATTACAGTAAACAATGGTCTTTAAAATAACTTAATGATTCCTTGTAGAATACGAATGACTCAATCTGGAGAAGCTATAAAATGAAATCTATAATTGTTAGCAGCATTAGTTTACTAAGAAGGTTTTCCTTAGGGAATTTTAAGTTAGTAAACGGTCATTAATGATTTTAGATATTATTTTAATCTGAATTGTAGAAAAACAAACGCATTAACTTTAAAATAACATTAGCGTGAGAAAACAAAATGATCTAGGAGCGTGTTTAGAAAATGACAGAAGCAATTCCAATGAAAGAGTCCCGTACTATACAATCGAAATTAGTCCTGCCTCCGGATACAAATCATATGAATTCTATTTTTGGAGGAAAAGTTTTAGCTTATATTGACGAAATTGCTGCAATTACATCAATGAAACATGCAAAAAGTGCTGTTGTTACAGCTTCTATTGATTCAGTTGATTTCGTATCACCAGCCCATGTAGGTGATGTTTTAGAACTAGAAAGTATAGTGACTTCTACTGGTCGATCTTCTATGGAAGTTTATGTACGTGTAATTTCCCGAGATTTATTAACAGGAGAACAAAAATTAACTACGGAATCTTTTGTAACAATGGTTGCAGTTGATGAAAATGGCAAACCTACTCCTGTGCCAGGTGTGTTCCCTGAAACAGAAGCGGAAAAACGACTATTCGATTCGGGACCTGCACGCCGCGAGCATCGTAAAGCAAAACGATTAATGCCACACTGATAAAAAGCCGTCCTTCATGCATGAAATCATGTCATGTATAGAAGGACGGTTTTTTTTATTCGAAATGTGAAGTGTCACCAATCATTTTAAAAGTGGCTTGTCCATCACTATCTATTTCTACAACGGTTAAGCTCGTACCGTGTATAAAAGGGGGATCCCAAAGAGAGTTTAATGAATTCCCTTTAAAATAGTTTATAAGTAATTTTTTTACAACGCTATGTGTAACGATTAAGACGTTTCCTTCTAGGTCTGCTTCAATTATACGATTTAAAACTGAAAGAACCCGCTTTTCAACATCGTGGAAACTTTCCCCGGATGTGGGTTTGAACTGATCGGGCTGCTCATAATATGCCACATACTGGGTGGGAAATGAGGATTCAATATTACTTAAAGTCATTCCTTGCCATTCTCCCGCATTAATCTCTCTTAAATCATCGTCTAAAATGGTTGTCACTTCGCGTTCCTTTAAAAGAATTTCTGCTGTTTGTACAGTGCGCCCGCTTGGACTAATATAGGCGGCTGAGAAAGGAGTATTCTTTAATTTTTGAGCTAATTTCTCCGCATCTTGATGTCCTTTTTCTGTTAAAGGGGAGTCAGACCAACCTTGCATCCTCTTTGCTACATTCCACTCTGTTTGTCCATGTCTTGTTATATATAAAGTAACCAAAAAGATCACCCTCTCACGATTATTCTATTAGTTTATCAAAATAACTGAAACCATTTCATTACTTTTTCGTATGTTAATAAAAGGCAATTATGGGGAGTTGAATAAATGTTGCAACAAATAGACGGTCGACAAGCAGAATTAAAGCTTGAAATGGATAAAAGAGATAAAGTTTTGCGTCGTCAAATTGCGCTTCAAGAACAACTTGAAGAGATAGGAAGACGTTCAGAAAGATATTATAGAAAGTTACAGAAAGAAACAAAGGATGTCGATAAACTAGATCGATTTTCGTTTTTAAATATGTTTAGAACTTGGACAGGCAAGCAGGATGAAATTCGATTAAAGGAATTGTCGGAAATGGCATCAGCCGAAGCGAAGTGGCGTGAGGCTGAGAAGATGAAAGAGACTTTACAAGCTGATTTAGCAGAGATACAAACAGAACTTTATAACCCTAGATGGCAAAATATTGAAGACAGATGGTCTGCAATTATTAAGGAAAAGGAAGATTTTATTTTCAAAAATAATTTACCAGAGTGTCGTCTATTGGGAGACTTGTATGAAGAAAGAACGCTACTAACGACTTTACGCCGGGAAATTAAAGAAGCAATGAAAGCTGGGGACGTAGCAAAGAGATCACTGCAGTTTGCTTTAAAACGATTAGATAATGCTGAAGGCTATTCTACATGGGATACGTTTTTAGGAGGTGGTTTTATTGCGACTGCTTTAAAACATGGTGAATTAGATGATACCGAAAATGCTATACATAAAGCGCAGGTCGCACTTCAAAATTTTCAAACAGAATTATTAGATGTGAAGGAAATCCAAGCTGGAAATTTACAAGTCGATAGAGGTTCATTTATAACATTTGCAGACTATGTGTTCGATGATATCTTCTCTGAATGGTCTTTGCATTCGCGTATTAAATCATCACAAAGGCACGTAGAACAAACATTGAATCAAGTGATTGCTACTTGTGATGAACTTTGGAAGCGTTTTGAAATGACAGAGGAGAAAGAAACGCAAATTCAGAAAAAAATAGATGCTATTTTAGGGTGAAGTAAACTTAGTAATAGCATGGGATGAAACGTTTAAATGAATAACATTTTGACCAGGTGTTTAGTAATTAAAATACAATATTACTTGCTTTTTCCCTTTTTTTAGGTGTACTATGTTACTAGTACACTGGAACATGTGAGGGATACTTATGGAAAAATGGAAAGGCCTTTTTCAAAGAGAATGGTTATTATATCGTTCTTGGATATGGGGAGTTATATTGGCCACTGTGGTAACAATTTTTCTGATACCGGTAGGACTTATGAAGATGTTCGACTGGGATGGGATGTATGTAGGAATCGCACTTGTGTTGACAGGTTTATGGGTGCTCTTACAGAGTTTTATCGTATTGATCCAATTCTGTATCAGTTTAAATCAAGATGCTAAAAGAATAGACGTCTGGTTACATACACCTGCTACGACGGGGCAAATTATAAGCTCTAAAATTGCTTTTAGTATCCTTTTTGAAATTGTTGTGTTTACCGTGTTGGGTGTATTGGGTATTACTTTGCTAGTAGCTAGCCATATAGCTGAATTAGGAGAGTTAATTTTACTTGGGATCCATCTTCTACTTCTACTCGTTTCAAACTCGTTGTTTATGTTTGTTGTCGTGTTATTGTTATGGATTTTCCATATGAAAATGAGACATTACACAGGGAAATTTACTGGGTTTATTACCGTGGTCGTTGGAATTGTAGCCACTTTACTTTGGTCAAAAATGTTAGAGCTAGCATGGATGGAAAAGTGGCTTTATACGTTTGAAATCAAATCGACTGTAGTTGAGAAAGTGGTACCAAAGATTACTGATATCCCAGGCACACTAGAAATTCAGAATCTTTATTTAGGTTCTATTCTATTTTATGCCATCGTAACAATTCTCTTCTACGTTATAGCGTTAAAGTGGTTCGACCGAGGAGTTGAACAACGATGAGTGTAGATTTTTTGAAGGATAAACCAATTTATCAACAGCTTGTAGATCGTATATGCGGTGATATTATTCGTGGAAGCTTAAAATCGGGAGATCGCCTTCCATCAGTTAGGGAGTATGCTGTTGAAGCCGGGGTTAATGCGAATACAATGCAGCGTGTATACAAGGAGTTGGAGCAAATGGATATTACGGAAACGAAGCGTGGTCAAGGTACATTCGTGACGGAAAACCGTGAGCGACTAGCTGAATTACGCGAAGAGATGAAGCTAGGATTAGTTGAAAGCTTTATTCATAACATGGAGTCATTAGGCTTTACTCAAAGAGAAATGATAGAGGTACTGCAATCAAAGGAACGAGGTGAGTAAGTATAATTACAGTTGATAAAGTCTCAAAAAAATATGGCAAAAAAACTGTATTATCCGATGTTTCTTTTACCATTCCAAAAGGAAAAATTATTGGGTTAGCTGGAGAAAATGGTAGTGGTAAATCTACACTGCTAAAAATCATTGCTGGTTTATTACATCCTACGAGTGGAAGAGTACAGCTAGATGGTAGAAGGTCAAATCGAGGAAGTGCTGAGCACATCGCTTACTTACCTGACTTGGATTTATTTTATCCATACTTTACGGGAGAAGAACTTTTTCGATATTACGACACGCAATTTGTAGACTTCCATTATGACAAAGCTTGTATTGTGGCGCAATTTTTGAATATTTCATTAGATGTAAAATTAAAGAATATGTCAAAGGGTAGTCGTGGGCGTGTGAAGATGGCAGCTACACTAGGGCGAGATGCATCTTATTATTTAATGGATGAACCATTCTCGGGTTTTGACCCACTTGTACGAGAGAATTTGATTAAAGGGCTAATTCAATTTACAGATTCAGAAACACAAACAATTTTTCTTTCGACTCATGAAATTAGGGAAGTTGAGCCTTTGTTGGATAGTATTATCGTTCTTCAAAAAGGAAGGATTGTAGGTCAGGAAGAAATTGAAAACATCCGTGAAATATACAACCAAGATACGATTACATGGTTGAAAAATTTATTGAAGGAAGGTGACAAAGTTGGACAATAAACCAATTGTTGAACTCAAGAATTTATCAAAAACAATTAAAGGTAAGAAGATTATCCATGATTTAAATTTAGCTTTGTATCCCGGTCAAATTACGGGCTTTTTAGGACCAAATGGTGCTGGGAAAACGACAACAATCCGTATGATGGTAGGGCTTATGAAGCCGACGAGCGGTGAGGTTTTCATCGATGGGCAGTCGGTCCAAAATCATTTTGAGGAAGCGATTAGCAAAGTAGGTGTAATCGTAGAAAACCCTGAGATGTATAAATACTTATCGGGCTATAAAAACTTGGAACATTTCGCTCGTATGAATAAAAACGTAACAAAAGAGAGAATTAACGAAGTTATTCGCCAAGTAGGTTTAGAAAATCGTATTCGTGAAAAGGTATCGACGTACTCGTTAGGGATGCGTCAACGTTTAGGTTTAGCACAGGCTTTGCTAAATAAACCGAAGTTTTTAATATTAGATGAACCTACGAATGGCTTGGATCCAGCAGGTATTCGAGAATTCCGTAACTACTTACGTAAAATTGCGGAGGAGGAAGGCGTCGCTGTTTTCGTATCAAGCCACTTACTCTCTGAAATAGAATTAATGTGTGACAGAATTGCAGTTATCCAAAATGGTAAGTTAATTGATATGCGTGAAATGAAAGATGATGAGCAGTCACACTATTATATTGAAACAGAACAAAATGCTAATATTACGACAGTCTTTGCTGATGCGGGTATTGCTTTTGAACAGCATGAAAAGGGATGGCTTGTACAGGCAGAGAAAACACAAATTCCAGCAATAGTGCAGTCGCTTGTTGCAAGTGACATTAATATTTATGCAATAAATCCTTATCATAAAACGTTAGAAGATCAATTCTTAGAAATGACAGGAGGTGGCCAAATTGCTGAAACTAATTCAAAATGAGTGGATGAAGTTATGGCGTAAAAAAGCCACTTGGATTATGTTAATCATGCTCATAGTAATAGTAATTGGTATGGCTGGGTTAAATAAGTGGATATCCTCTAAGTATGGCTCTACGGAGGATTCAACAGGTGGAACAGTGACAATAGAAAATGCTGAAGGAAAAGATGCACCAAAGTTGAGTTGGAAAGAACAGGAAAAGGCTATTGTTGCTGAAAATGACAAAATGCTAAAAGAAGATGGTCTATCTAAAGATGAAAAAGAAGATCTAATCGAGCAAAAAAGTATTTCAGAGTATCGCTTGAAAAATGATATTGCACCTGAAAGTGACATGAGTACGGAAAGTTTTGTGTTAAACTCTAGTGGTATGTTGTCGCTAGTTACAATGTTTGTTGTCGTTATTGCAGCCGGAATTGTGGCAATTGAATTTTCAGAAGGCACAATTAAAATGCTATTAACGAGACCAGTAAAACGTTGGAAAATACTCACTTCTAAGTTCGCGACAGTATTATTATTTGGAATAGTAATGGCAGCAGTCACGTGGATTACTTCCACCATAATTGGTTTTATGTTATTTGATACAAGTGGTGAAAGTTACTTGAAATGGAATGGCAGTGAAGTGGTAGAACAGTCAATTTGGCTACGCTCATTGTATTTATATTTAATTTCATCAGTTAATATATTCGTAACTGCAACATTTGCATTTATGATTGGATCTGTTTTCCGTTCAAATGCATTAGCAATTGGGATTTCAATGTTCCTATGGTTTATGGGAAGTACTATTGTTGTTTTCTTAAGCAAATATGAAATAGTAAAATATTTATTCTTCACATATACGGATTTAACACAATTTGTAAATGGTTATGTGATAGTTGAAGGTACAACAATGGCATTAGCGTTAGCCGTGTTATCTGTTTATGTAATTATTTTCATGGTGATTAGTTATATTGTTTTCACTAAACGAGATATTACAGCGTAATAGAGTGTAGTTAGGGCGGATAAATGATGTCAGAAATGATGTGCATTATAGCAATCATATTAGTTGGAGTTCTCTTTATATTTGGTGGTTTTTATGGAATAAAGAGATTTTATCAATAGTATAAAACAGGCTGTTCACTATGAAACTCATAGCGAACAGCCTGTTTTTATTAATTTAATTGGCTTGTAATTTCAATTAGATGGTCAGATGATGCAGATACTTGAGCAGCTCCTTGGCTCAAATCTTCAAGTAAATGAGAAATACTAGTAATGTCTTTAGTAGTATTTTCATTTTTTTCTTTTATACCTGCAACCGCCTCTGCAATTATGTTAAATGATTGAGAAAGGGTACTTTGCATTTCAACACCTTTAGAGATTTGAACATCGACATCCTTAACTGAACTGGACATATTCTCAATGTTATTTTCAGTGTCTTTAATAAGAAGTGATACATTTCGAACAGCACTCTTCGTTTCCTCAGCTAATTTACGTACTTCATCAGCTACGACAGCGAAGCCTTTACCATGTTCGCCCGCGCGAGCTGCTTCAATCGACGCATTTAATGCAAGCAAATTAGTTTGATCTGCAATGTCTGTTACTAGACGAACAATTTGTGTGATTTCATTAGAAGAAATACGTAGTCTATTCATAGTCTCATCTAATAAAGTGACGCTTGAAGACATTTTGTTCATCAATTTTGTTTGTGCGTCTAATAGCTCTCTGCCACTATCAGATTTTTCTTGAGTAGAAGTTACGAACATTAAGCCTTGTTGAGTTGATTGAGCAATGTCATCTGATTGGCTAGCTAAAGATTGTAGAGAAGCAGTTGTTTCTTGGCTAATAGCACTAAGCTCTTGTGCCGTACTTTGAACTGAGATGACAACTTTTTGTTGCTTTTCATCTGAATTATCCCTAATACGATCTTGTTCATTTTCATAAGCCTCAATAACTAGCTGTTGTTCGAGATTTATTAACTTTGAAAATGCACTAATTGCTAAAGTCGACTCCTTTGCACTTAGATCTAGACTATTAACAAAATGAATGAAAGAGGTAGTTAAAGATTGGAATGAATTAATATACCACTTCGATTGTAGGCCTATGCGAACGTGTACTTGTGCGATAATCTTGCGTTGTTCAATGTAATCATCATTAATATTACATTCAAACATTTCAGATAGGTGACGTGTTAATGTTACTTTTAATTTGTTGATTTTAGAATGCTTTTGAATAATACCCACTAAAGTATCAGATTGGCTAATAGCTTCATAAAATTTCTCAACCATTTCGTTGATGAGTTCCTGAGTCAATGGTTGTAGTTGTTTTAAAATAGCTAAATCTTGCTTAGTTAGATCTAATAATTGAAATTGTTTTTGTATATCATGATGTCTAGTTACGTTTAAAGTAACTCGATTCATATAGTTCTCTGTTTGAAAATAGGGTTCTTTTTCTTTTCTTGTTCTTCTCATTGTCCAAATTGACACGTCAATTTCTCCATTCTACTATAAGCGAAGTTTAGTTTATGATGATTCTATTCTACCATTTTTAACGTATCTATAGACATAATATAGATTTCTTTTTATTGAGAATTTAGTAATATTTAATTAATAAATAAGGAATTTTGAAGTTAATATTAGAGGTATAAAGTAATGCGCCGAGTATTTGATGGATCTACTTATAAAAAAGCACCTTTAAAACTGACACAGAGAAGTGAACAAACGATGTCACATATTATTTCACCGTGTTCTTGTAGGTTGTCCATGCTACAATAAAAGAAATGTCTTGATGAAAAGGATGTATTGGTCAATGGATCGTAAGCGAGGGATGAAATTTGCTTTACCAATAATGGCAGTTGTAGTGGTATCGGCGTTGATGTTATTGAATAAGGATTATACAGACGTTCCTTTGAACTCACGTATAATGATTGCCTTAGGTGCAGCATTATTTTCGGGTGCCATTTCTTTTGTATTATTTGGTTTAAAAGATGCTAAAGACGATGAACTAAAGTAAAACGCAGACTCTCCTTAAATTGTGGAGAGCCTGCGTTTTTTTATGGTTTGAATAAGTCGAACCAACCTTTGTATTTAAACCAAACTAACATAGATATGGCAATAATAAGCATAATAGCTAGAACGATAAAGTAGCTGTAATGCCAATGTAATTCGGGCATATTTTCAAAGTTCATACCGTATACACCAGCTATAAAGGTTAGTGGAATGAAAATAGATGAGATAATGGTCAAGATCATCATAATGCCGTTCATGCGACTGGCATTCATAGACATATGACTATCTCGCATATCAGCAGTAAGCTCACGGTTTGATTCAACCATTTCTGTTAGCTTTATCAAATGGTCATGAATATCGACAAAGTAAGCACGTTCGGATTTGATCAATGTAAAGCGTTCGGAGTTTAAAATACGATATAAAAGGTCGCGCATAGGTAAAATGGTACGTCGAATATGAAGTAAATCACTACGTAAATCAAATACATAGCGCATAGATTTTGTGTTGCTTTGATAATTTAGCTCGTCCTCAATTGTATTTAAATGATCTTCAATGTTGTAGACCATTGGGAAATAGCTATCTACGATTTTATCTATTGCTTGATAAGCGACGAAAATAGCGCCACTTTCCCAATACTGTGGTTGATCATGTATACGTGAACGGACGATATCAAATTCAGGAACTGGCGATTTATGAAAAGTCACAATAAATTTTTCGGAAACGAACATATTGACCTCTTCGGCTTCAAAGGTTTCTTCGTTTAACTTATGCGCAACCAAAAATTGGTAGTCGTCATAATAATCGAGTTTTGGTCGTTGTAATCGCATTAAACAGTCTTCAATAGCTAGTGGGTGAAAGTGAAAGAATGTGTCTAGCAGTAGTTCTTCTTCCACAGTAGGTTCATCAAAATCAACCCAATACCATTCAAAAGGATTATTTCGTAATTCTTCTAGCGGAAAATTAATTTTTAGTTCTTGATTATTAGTAATGCCAAGGGTCCGAATCATAGATCGTCCTCATTTCAACTAGTGTATAACTATCCTCTCATAAACGGTATCGTATTGTCACGGGAAGATGCTGAATGAAACATAAGATAAATAGAAATAAAAAAGAGGGCGCTTATGCATAGCTGCCCTCTTATATATTTTATGGTATTTATTTATCACTTAGGAAAAGGCTTGATAAAAATTGATCTCGATGACTTTTATCGGTTGAGTCTTCGATAGTATTCTGATCTTGATACAGAACATCTGACTCACTTATTGAATTGATGATTTTTATTTTATGCTCAATGGTTTTAGAGCATGAGGAAGTTTTAGATTCGCAATCATTTGAAAATGAATTTTTCAATAAACAATAAGGCATTACAATGAAAATGATTAAGCATAATGCGATGCTACCGATGAATAATAATGCTTTTTTCAAAGGAAAAACTCCTCTCTTACTTTTGTTACTTCAGAGGACGAATCGAAATAAAGAATGTTCCTTTTTTTTATGAGGATATGAAACTAATGGATTTTTTAATCGTATAAATAGAATAAGAAACATATTAATTTATGAAAGTGAGTTGCTCTAAGTGGAATCTAAAGGGTTAAAAGTGATTCTTCACGCAAGTGCATTTTTTGCGCCGTGTTTAGTGCCAATCCTATTCTATATTTTTATTGAAGATAAACAGATTAAGCGTTTGTCCATTCAAGCGCTATTGTTCCAATTTGTTATGTGGGTATTAGTCATTGTATCAGGGATATTTAGTTTTTTATTAATTGGACTTCCGTTCTTAGTAGTCTTTTTGATTATGGGCGTTGTCATTCCAGTAATAGGTATTGTAAAGGCTCTTAATGATACAGAGTGGAATTACCCGATTGTTGGGAAATGGTATTGATTTGAAAAACCGCGATGGCAATTGCTGTCGCGGTTTTTGTTTTGACCGAATATTAGATAAGTGAAACGGGTATCTTGAGAAAGTAGGATGTTTTTCGAGCAACTGTTACGATGGGACGACTAAGATTTACGATCTTCCTTAAAATGAGTGTTTTTAGTACTTCTTCTGCTCACCAGCCTCGACATGGCTCCGAGGTAACTGCCACTTTCTTGAACGAAAACTGAAAAGACATTTTCGATTTGAAGGTATGGGTGCTTCTCGAGGCTAAACAGGTACCTTACACATTTCAATGAGCATTTCAATTGCGTGTTTTTTATTAGGCTGTGTATAATGTAATCAAATATAGTCAAAGATAGTCAAAGTCAGTGATGCAAGCGAGGTGGAATTTGAAATGCGTAATATCTCTGACATAATAGAAGGTTATTTGAAAGAGGTTATCGAATTAGGTGGAGAGGGACATATTGAGATTAAACGGAGTGAAATTGCTGATAAATTTCAATGCGTACCCTCCCAAATTAATTATGTGATAAATACTCGATTTACCGCCGAGCGTGGCTATTTAGTTGAAAGTAAACGTGGCGGTGGAGGATATATAAGAATTTTACGTGTTAAAGCTAGTTCAAAGGCGGATTTAATTGACCAAGTGATTGAGCAAGTGAACGAAGGTGCTTCACAAACTATGACGAATGATTTAATTTTCCGTTTAATTGACGAAGGTGTAATTACGAAAAGAGAAGCTAAAATGATGTTAGCAGCTCTTGATCGTTCTGTGTTACGAATAAATTTACCGGTACGTGATGAGCTTCGCGCGCGTATCCTACAAGCAATGCTACTGACTATAAAATATGACAAGCAATTGTAAAAGAGGTGCGAGGGTATGATTTGTGAAAACTGTAAACAAAGACCGGCCACTATCACGGTGACACAAATGAAGAATGGCAAAAAAACGACAAGGCATTTCTGTGAAGTGTGCAATAAACAACTTGATTCTTTCCATTTGAACCTCGATTTTAATGCCGATCCAATTTCAATGCATAAACTTTTTTCAAATTGGTTTGGTACACCGAGTTGGTCAGTTGCAGCACCAAATGTAAATGAGCAGAAAATGCAGGAACAGGAGAATTGTCCTGAATGCGGCATGACATACCATCAATTTTTGAACGAGGGAAAATTTAATTGCCCTGGTTGTTATGAAACTTTTAAAGAGCAGTTACCTCAGGTATTAAAACGTTTGCATAATGGAGCAGTGGAACACATTGGAAAAGTGCCAGGATCTATTAATGAGCTATACCAATTAAAAAGACAAATCGAGGCAATTCGGTTGGACATGAAAGTGGCCATAGAGGAAGAGCGGTTTGAAGATGCAGCGGCAATGCGGGATAATGTCCGTACTCTTGAAAAAAAGTTACAAGTAGGGGGTGAGTCTCAAGATGAACATTGAGCACTTTTTACACAATCCAACGACCAATTGGATGCAAGAAGAAGGACAATATGGTGATATCGTCATGAGTACTCGCATCAGGTTAGCTCGTAACTTAACAGATTTCCGTTTTCCAAGAGCTTTTTCTGATGAAGAGGCAATGCAAATTGATAAAGCTGTTTCGAATGTATTGATTGATGCAGATGATGAGGAAGAACAACATTTTCAGTTCTCTTATTTTTCATTGCATGACATGCCTGCATTACAGCGTAAAGTATTAGTAGAAAAACATTTAATCAGTCCTCAGCTTGCAGATAAAGAGAGAGTTGGATCGGTTTTGCTGTCAAAAGATGAATCGATTAGCGTAATGATTAATGAAGAGGATCATATTCGTATACAATGTTTACAGCCAGGTCTACAACTAGAAAAAGCTTATAAAAGCGCAGATCAAATTGATCGTCTATTAGAGCATCATTTACCGTATGCTTTTGATGATACATTTGGTTATTTAACAAGTTGCCCTACAAATACAGGAACGGGTTTGAGGGCGTCTATTATGATGCATCTACCTGCATTAACTATGACAAACCAAATTGGTTCTCTCATAAGTACGATGCCACGACTTGGTATGGTTGTGAGAGGAATGTATGGTGAGGGGACGGAATCGGTAGGCAATTATTATCAAATCTCCAATCAGATCACACTTGGTAAATCAGAAAAGGATATTTTATTAGACTTACAAAGTGTAACTGAACAAATTATTCAAAAAGAGACAGAAGCACGTACTGCATTAATAGAACATGCATCAATCGCTTTAGCGGATCGTCTCAATCGTTCATTGGGAACTTTACTATATGCCAGAATTTTAACGAGCGAAGAAGCAGCAAATTGTTTATCTAACGTTCGATTGGGTATATATTTGGGTATAATCCAGAATATACCTATTGCTGTTTTGAACGAATGTATGCTTTATATGCAGCCTGGCTTTTTACAACAACATGCAGGTACTACACTTCAACCAAACGAACGAGATGTGTACCGAGCAAGTTTGTTGCGAGAACGATTGCAATGCAATAGAGAATTAAAAAAAGGTCAATCTGACGAAGAGGGAGAGGATTCTTATGATGTTTAATCGATTTACTCAACGCGCACAAAAGGTGCTTCAATTGGCACAAGAAGAAGCTATTCGTATGAAACATGAATCAATCGGTACAGAGCACATTTTACTTGGCTTAATTCGTGAAGGTGGCGGTATAGCAGCTAAAGCGCTTGAAGCAATTGATATTAGCTCTGAAATGATAGAAGAAGGTATTGAGGAGCTAGTTGGTGTAGGTACAAAAGACGTTGGTCCAATCGTGCATTACACACCTCGTGCAAAGAAAGTAATCGAACTATCTGTCGATGAATCACGTAAACTAGGTCACTCTTATATTGGTACAGAGCACTTATTATTAGCCCTTATTCGTGAAGGAGAAGGCGTAGCAGCTCGTGTTTTAAACAACGCAGGAGTTAGTTTAAATAAAGCGCGCCAACAAGTGTTACAGCTGTTAGGTAGTCATGATCATGCACAAAATGCAAATAGTGCTACACAAGCTGCAAGTACACCAACTTTAGATAGCTTGGCACGTGATTTGACTCAAGTTGCAAGAGATGGCAGCTTAGATCCAGTGATTGGCCGTAGTAAGGAAATTACACGAGTTATTGAGGTGCTATCACGCCGTACTAAAAACAACCCAGTTTTAATCGGGGAACCAGGTGTCGGTAAAACGGCAATTGCAGAAGGCTTAGCTCAACAAATCGTAAACAATGAAGTACCTGAAATTTTACGAGATAAACGTGTTATGACACTTGATATGGGAACAGTCGTGGCGGGTACAAAATACCGTGGTGAATTTGAAGATCGCTTGAAAAAAGTGATGGATGAAATTCGCCAAGCAGGTAATGTTATTCTCTTTATTGATGAACTACACACATTAATTGGCGCAGGTGGAGCAGAAGGTGCTATTGATGCATCGAATATCTTGAAGCCATCTCTAGCGCGTGGGGAATTACAATGTATCGGTGCTACAACATTGGATGAATATCGTAAATACATTGAAAAGGATGCAGCATTGGAGCGCCGTTTCCAACCAATTCAAGTCGATGAACCAACTGTTGAAGAAGCCATACTAATTATTAAAGGTTTACGTGATCGCTACGAAGCGCATCATCGTGTGAAAATTACGGATGAAGCCATTGATGCGGCTGCGAAAATGTCCGATCGTTATATTTCGGATCGTTTCTTACCAGATAAGGCTATTGATTTAATTGATGAAGCGGGATCAAAAGTAAGGTTGCGTTCTTATACAACTCCTCCAAACTTAAAAGAACTTGAGCAAAGACTAGAAGCGATTCGATCAGAGAAAAACGCATCTGTTCAAAGTCAGGAATTTGAAAAAGCGGCTTCGCTTCGCGATACTGAACAAAAATTAAAAGAAGAATTAGAATCTACAAAGAAAACGTGGAAAGAAAAGCAAGGTAAAGAAGAATCCAAAGTAACTGTTAATGACGTGGCCGAAGTAGTTTCTGTGTGGACGGGGATACCGGTATCGAAGTTAGCACAAGAGGAATCTGCTAAATTGCTAAACCTTGAAGAAGAGTTGCACAAACGCCTTGTTGGTCAAACTGAGGCAGTTGAAGCCATCTCTAGAGCAATCCGCCGTGCACGTGCAGGGTTAAAAGATCCGAAGCGTCCAATCGGTTCATTTATTTTCCTTGGACCAACTGGTGTTGGTAAAACAGAACTTGCTCGTGCATTAGCAGAAGTAATGTTTGGTGATGAAGATTCTATGATCCGAGTTGATATGTCTGAGTACATGGAAAAACATTCGACTTCGAGACTTGTTGGCTCACCTCCAGGATATGTAGGATTTGAAGAGGGCGGTCAGTTGACAGAAAAAGTCCGTCGTAAACCATATTCAGTTATTTTACTTGATGAAATTGAAAAGGCACATCCAGATGTTTTCAATATTCTATTACAAGTATTAGAAGATGGTCGTTTAACAGATTCTAAGGGACGCGTAGTAGACTTTAGAAATACAGTTGTTATCATGACATCAAACGTAGGTGCTTCAGAACTTCAATATAGAAAATCACTCGGTTTTAGCTCAGCTAATGCAAAAGACATACACAAAGATAATAAGAGTGTTACAATGTCAGAATTGAAAAAAGCATTCCGCCCTGAGTTCTTAAATCGTATTGATGAGATGATTGTCTTCCATGCATTGCAAAAAGAAGAATTAACGAAAATCGTTGCACTAATGGCAAAACAATTGACAAAACGTTTGCAAGAACAAAATATCGAACTAGAGTTAACTGACGCAGCTTTAGATAAAATCGCTAAAGAAGGCTATGATCCACAGTATGGTGCTCGTCCTTTACGTCGAGCAATACAAAAACATGTGGAAGACCGTTTATCTGAAGAGATTTTAAAAGGAACAGTGCTAACAGGTCAGCGTGTCATTTTCGATGTTGAAAACGATGAGTTTGTTGTAAATATTAAAGAGTTTGTAACAAAATAATTCATTCTAACGATGAAATTGTGTAGTTAGCTACTTAGTTCATCAAAGGTCTGAAAAAGCAGGGCATTCCGAACAACATGTTTGGAGTGCCTTGTTTTATAATAGAGAGAACAATAGAAGTATTAGTGGGAGGAAATATGGTTAAAAAGAAAACGAAATTTTTATGTAATTCTTGTGGCTATGAATCACCAAAATGGATGGGAAGATGTCCTGGGTGCGGTGAATGGAATAAGATGGTGGAAGAAGTAGAAGTCATTTCTAAAGGACCTAGAGGAGCGTTCCAGCACTCATCAAGTACTTCTCAAAAGGCTATGCCAATTATTTCGATTGAGACAGAAGATGCACCTAGAGTTGAAACGGAACTAAATGAGTTAAATCGTGTACTTGGTGGAGGAGTAGTGCCAGGTTCTTTAGTGTTAATTGGTGGCGACCCTGGAATCGGTAAATCCACACTACTTTTGCAAGTTTCGGCGTTGCTTTCTAATAAAGGTCATAGGGTACTCTATATTTCAGGTGAGGAATCTATTCGCCAAACAAAATTACGTGCAGAGCGACTAGGTGTGAAGTCAGCTGAGTTATATATTTACTCTGAAACGAATTTGGAGTTTTTAAATCAAACAATAGAGGAAGTTCAACCAAAGTTTGTCATTGTTGACTCCATTCAAACCGTACATCATCCAGAAGTAACTTCTGCACCAGGTAGTGTATCACAAGTGCGTGAATGTACTGCTGAGTTAATGCGAATTGCTAAGACAAAAAATATTGCTATTTTTCTTGTTGGACATGTAACGAAAGAAGGGCAAATAGCAGGTCCACGTATTTTAGAACATATGGTAGATACGGTTCTTTATTTTGAAGGAGAGCGTCATCATACGTATAGAATATTACGTAGCCAAAAAAACCGTTTTGGATCAACGAATGAAATTGCCATCTTTGAAATGCTACAGGGTGGTTTAAAAGAAGTATTAAATCCTTCTGAATTGTTCTTGCAAGAACGTTCGCAAGGGGCTGCGGGTTCTAGTGTCGTTGCCTCTATGGAAGGGACACGCCCAATACTGGTTGAGATCCAAGCTTTAGTGACACCTTCAAGCTTCAACTATCCGAAACGTATGGCTACAGGCATTGATCAGAATCGTGTATCCTTGTTGATGGCAGTACTTGAAAAACGTATGGGTATGTTGTTACAAGCTCAAGATGCATATATTAAAGTAGCAGGTGGCGTAAAATTAGATGAACCGGCAATCGATTTAGCAGTCTTAACAAGTATTGTTTCAAGCTATCAGGACCGTGCTGTGAGTGCAGGAGATTGTATTATTGGTGAAGTAGGTTTAACAGGTGAAGTGCGTCGTGTATCACGTGTGGAGCAGCGTGTTCAAGAAGCTGCAAAGCTAGGCTTTAAACGAGCTATTGTTCCTGCTTCTAACATAGGGGGTTGGGATTATCCAGCGGGTATTGAAGTAGTTGGGGTAGAGACGGTAAACGAGGCGCTGAAACTTTGCTTCCGCGATTTATGATGTAGTGAAATGAAAGCGACAACCAAAAGGTTGTCGCTTTTTCTAAAATGTTTGGTTATTTGTTTGTAAGTGAGCGGTTTTTTCTTTTTCTACTGGTTTAGTAATAATTCCGAAAGGTTTACCTAAAGGTAAAAATTCGAAACCAAAATGTTTGTTCAAAACATTTGCACCAGCACCGTATAAAGATAGGATTGCAATGCCAAACTCAGAATAAGCTGCTAGAAGGTGCATGCCGTGTTCCATGATGCCAAGAGAACTTAGTGATAAGCCAACAAATAAAAAATTGATTAAGAAGAAAATGAAAAATAGTACTTTATTTGTTTCTAATGCACCAATGGTCATGAATATTGTAAAAACAAGGTACCCTATGTATACGAACCCTAATTGATGTACATCAGCACTTTCTTGTAACGTTAATCCAAAAGTTCCAGATTGAACAAACCAAGAAGTAGCCACTGCCATCCAAAAAAGTCCATAAGCTCCGAAAGCAGTAGTACCGAATGTATTATTATGTTTAGAATCTAGTATAGAGGCATAAAATTGTGCGATACCGCCTAAGAATATTGCCCAGGGAATGACTAGACCCACACCTTCAGTCCACCCTAATTTTTGAGATGAGGCTACAAGTGTAACGATGGCTAGTCCAAAAAGTCCGATGCCTGATGGGTCTGCAGTTGTTATTTTAATATTTTTTGTTTGATTCATAACAATCCTCCTGTTTTGCGTTGTGAATTTTCTCGAATATGAAGATTGTAACCGATTTCAAGAAATGTGACATAACGATGTCACATTTGACTAAAGGATGGTCATTAACAAGAGGGATTTCTGTTGTAAAGAGCATATTTTGTTTAATTTATAAATTAAGTTTTTTGTGTAAAAAGTTGTTTTTTCTAGATGATTGAAAATGAAAAGTAGAAAAAACAAGCAATTAAAATGATTTGAATTGTCCAAGGGGTTTGCCGAGCAAATAAAAGGGAAACTATGTATAATTAAAACTATAAAGGAGGTGTTCATTTTGTTGAAAATAGTTATTCAAGTTGCTTTCTTATTTATCGGAGGTACGTTGGGTTTATTATTTTTACCGCCATTATACGAATTCATTCATTTATCCTCAAACCCATGGCTAAATAATCCATATGTGTCAGTTACAATTGGCGCATTCATTTTATTTGGATTTTCATTTTTATTTTCCGATTCATGTGTCCGTTTTATTCGTTGGATGGAAGACAAGTTATTGAAAGCTCCAGTTGGTGATTTGTTATTTGGCACATTAGGTTTGATTGTAGGATTAATTGTGGCGTATTTTGTTGGGTTTTCGATTGATAGTATACAACTTCCGGTCATTACGACAGTTTTACCGATATTGTTATCTATTGTTCTTGGGTATTTAGGGTTTCAGGTAGGTTTTAAAAAACGTGATGAATTACTTCATGTGTTTTCCGCAGCAAGAGCAAATAATTTAGCTAAAAAGAAAAGTTCTGATGAAGTTGCTTCAGAAACACCAGCAACTGCTTATAAACTACTAGATACGAGTGTTATTATTGATGGGCGTATTGCTGATATTTCGAGAACTGGTTTTATAGAAGGTACATTAGTCGTTCCGCAGTTTGTGTTAACAGAATTACAACATATTGCAGATTCTTCAGATACACTTAAACGTACCCGCGGTCGTCGAGGTCTTGATATTTTAAGAACTTTACAGGATGAACGGGCAACGGATATTTTGATTACAGAAGTTGATTTTGATGATATTCAAGAAGTGGATTTAAAATTAGTTCGTTTAGCTAAAAAAATGAGTGGTCAGATTTTAACTAACGACTTTAATTTAAATAAAGTATGTGACCTCCATAATGTGGCTGTTCTGAATATTAATGACTTAGCCAATGCTGTAAAACCTGTAGTTATTCCAGGTGAAGAAATGCATGTAGTTGTTATCAAGGATGGTAAGGAACACAATCAGGGTGTGGCTTATTTAGATGATGGTACAATGATTGTCGTTGAGGAAGGGAAATCCTATATTGGGCAAGCAATTGTAGTCGTAGTGACAAGTGTTTTACAAACTTCTGCTGGTCGTATGATTTTTGCAAAACCAAAAAGTGGCGGTAAAGTAGCATAATAGAAAACAAAAAGAGACAGGGCAATTTGCCTTGTCCTTTTCCATGAGTAGGACGTGAAAATTTTGAAGCAATATGACGTTATTTTGCCTGCAGCCGGTAGCGGTAAGCGTATGGGTGCGGGACATAACAAATTGTTCTTAGAACTACGTGAAAAGCCAATATTAATCCACACACTGGAGGTCTTTGAACAAGACTCTGCATGTAAGGGAATTTGGTTAGCGGTAAAACCTGAAGAACGAGAATATATCCAATCGCTCCTTGTGAAATATAATATTAAAAAAGTTAAAGCATTACCGGATGGCGGAGCAGAACGCCAAGATAGCGTGTATTCTTGTGTTAAAAAAGTAGAAGATGGTGAAATTGTACTCGTTCATGATGCTGCTAGACCGTTTATCACAATTCCGGTTATTCACAAGCTAGTAGAGGCTGCAGAAGAGAAGGGTGCGGTAATTGCTGGTGTGCGTACAAAGGATACGATGAAAAAAGTTGAAAATGGTGTCATAGTTGAGACGGTAGATCGTTCTAACTTATGGATGATTCAAACACCTCAAGCATTTCAGTTTACAATTTTACAAGAAGCAGAAAATGCGGCTGAGAAGGATCAATTTTTAGGAACCGATGAGGCTATGTTAGTCGAACGTTTAGGTCAGGTTGTACATATCGTTGAAAGTAGCTACGATAACGTTAAAATAACAACAAAAGAAGATTTAATATTTGGAGAGGCGATTTTAAGCCAACGTATAGGAGGATAACTATGTTTCGAGTAGGACAAGGGTTTGATGTACACGCATTTGAAGAAGGTCGACCATTAATTATCGGAGGTATTACAATTCCTCATGAAAAAGGTTTAGTAGGTCATTCGGATGCTGATGTTTTATTACACACAATAACGGACGCTGCTTTGGGGGCAATCGGAGAAGGGGATATCGGTCGTCATTTCCCAGACACAGATCCTGCATTTAAAGATGCTGACTCAGCAAAGTTATTAGAATATATTTGGGAAATCGTTGAAAGTAAAGGATATGTACTTGGTAATGTAGATTGCACAATCATGGCACAACGACCTAAAATGGCACCATATATTGAACCTATGCGTAATCGAATTGCGGAACTCTTAAATGCAGAACCGGATCAAGTAAATGTCAAAGCAACAACTACTGAAAAATTAGGATTCACAGGTCGCGAAGAAGGAATTGCTTCAATGGCAACCATTTTACTAATAAAAAATGACTTCCTTTAAATTTTAAACTTGCAGTGGTAAAATGAACGAAGTGAATTTTTGCAGGAAAACTAGGAGGATTATATCATGACTAAAAAAGTTCGTGTTCGTTATGCACCAAGCCCAACAGGACATTTACACATTGGTGGCGCACGTACAGCTTTATTTAACTACTTATACGCAAGACACCATAACGGAGATTTTATCGTTCGTATTGAAGATACAGATATCGAGCGTAATATCGAGGGTGGCGAAGCTTCTCAATTAGATAACTTAAAATGGTTAGGTTTGGAGTATGATGAATCAGTTGATATCGGTGGACCTTATGCGCCGTATCGCCAAATGGAGCGTTTAGACATCTATCGTGACCATGCTCATCAATTAATTGAAAAAGGTATGGCTTATAAATGCTTCTGTACATCAGAAGAATTAGAAGCTGATCGTGAAGTACAAAAGTCAAATGGTGTAGCTGCTCCAATGTACAATGGGAAATGCCGTCATTTATCTGCTGAAGAAGTTGCAGCAAAAGAAGCTGCTGGTGAAGCGTTCACAATCCGTATGCGCGTTCCTGAGGGAGTTACATACAAATTCGATGATTTAGTTCGAGGTGAGGTATCGTTCGAATCTAAAGATGTTGGTGATTGGGTACTAGTCAAAGCAAATGGAATTCCAACATATAACTATGCAGTTGTATTAGATGATCACTTCATGGAAATGACTCATGTATTCCGCGGTGAAGAGCATTTATCAAATACACCGAAACAATTAATGATTTTTAATGCGTTTGGTTGGGAAGCTCCAAGTTACGGTCATATGACTTTAATTGTTAATGAAAATCACAAAAAATTATCAAAACGTGATGAATCTATTATCCAATTTGTTTCGCAATATCGCGATCTTGGTTATTTACCAGAAGCGATGTTTAATTTCTTCGGTTTATTAGGCTGGTCACCAGAAGGCGAAGAAGAAATCTTCTCTAAAGAAGACTTCATCCGCCTATTTGATGAAAAACGTCTTTCAAAATCTCCATCTATGTTTGATAAACAAAAATTAACGTGGATGAACAACCAATATATTAAAAAATTATCTCAAGAAAAAGTAGTAGAACTGGCATTACCTCATTTACAAAAAGCAGGTCTATTACCAGCTGAGTTAACTGAAGAACAACATGCTTGGGCATCTGATTTGATCGGCCTCTATCATGAACAAATGAGCTTCGGTGCTGAAATTGTTGAGTTATCTCAATTGTTCTTTACGGAGGAACTTGCATACAATGAAGAAGAAAGAGAAATATTAGCCGGTGAACAAGTTCCAGAAGTAATGGCTTCATTCAAAGTACAATTAGAGGCTTTAGAAGAATTCGAACCAACGGCTATTAAAGCAGCGATTAAAGCAGTGCAAAAGGAAACTGGTCACAAAGGTAAAAACCTATTCATGCCAATCCGTGTGGCTACAACAGGTGAAATGCATGGTCCAGAACTTCCAAACTCAATAGCATTACTAGGTAAAGAAACTGTCATTAAACGTGTCGAACAATTTATCAAGTAATTTAGTTTGCTTTTTTCCAGCTTCATTGTAAAATGGAGCTACTATCGATAAAAAAGCGTTGAAGAGGAGAAGTATGTAGAGCAAGCTCTTTAGAGAGGACCATCACCGGCTGAAAGTGGTCTGAGCCAATGTAATACAGAAATGCACCTCTGAGCACTAAGCTGAACTTTAAGTAGGCTTAGTCGGTAAGTCACCGTTATAGACTTTAAGCGGGAAGTATTTCTTTAGATGCTTCCAACCAGAGTGGAACCGCGCATATCCAGCGTCTCTGTCCTATAGGGCAGAGGCGTTTTTATTTTGAAAAAAGAGGGGAGCTTTGAATATATGTTCAAAACTATAAGGGAAGATGTTGCGACGATTTTTGAAAATGATCCTGCTGCACGAAGCACCTTGGAAGTTGTGCTAACTTATTCTGGTTTGCATGCGGTTTGGGGACACCGCATCGCACATGCTTTTTACAAGAGGAAATTTTACTTTATGGCACGTTTTATCTCTCAGGTAAGTAGATTTTTCACTGGGATTGAAATTCATCCAGGTGCCAAAATCGGTCGCCGTTTCTTTATTGACCATGGAATGGGTGTTGTTATTGGAGAGACATGTGAGATTGGCAATGACGTTACCTTATATCAAGGGGTTACACTTGGTGGTACAGGAAAAGAGAAAGGGAAACGTCACCCAACACTAGAAGATAATGTACTTGTTGCAACGGGTGCAAAGGTGCTTGGTTCAATAACGATTGGTGCAAATAGCAAAATTGGTGCAGGTTCTGTTGTGTTAAAAGCTGTACCACCCAATGCTACAGTAGTTGGCATTCCAGGGAAAATTGTCATTCAAGACGGTATCAAAGTAGAGAAGAAACAAAAACTAGATCATCAAAATATTCCAGATCCAGTAGAAGATCGTTGTTCTACGTTAGAACGGAAAATAGAAGAACTCCAACAACAGATTGGACTAAGCAAAAAGGAGATGTAAATTACAATGGGTGTTCAAATTTTTAACTCATTAACTCGACAAAAAGAGGATTTCGTACCACTTGAAGAAGGAAAAGTGAAAATGTATGTATGTGGTCCTACTGTTTATAACTACATTCATATCGGGAATTCTCGTCCTGTAATTGTATATGATACAGTGCGCCGTTACTTAACTTATAAAGGTTTTGAAGTTACGTATGTATCAAATTTCACTGATGTAGACGATAAAATTATTAAAGCGGCAAATGAACTTGGTGAAGATGTATCAGATTTAACAAATCGCTTTATTCAAGCTTATTTTGAGGATATTACAGCATTAGGTTGCCAAAAAGCAGATTCACATCCACGTGTTACGGAGCATATGGATCAAATTATTGAATTTATCGCTGTTTTAATTGAAAAAGGTTATGCTTACGAATCTCAAGGGGATGTTTATTATCGTCCGCGTAAATTTGAAGGCTATGGAAAACTTTCTCATCAGTCTGTAGATGATTTGAAAGTTGGTGCCCGCATCGAAACTGGTGACAAAAAAGAAGATGCTTTGGACTTTGCTCTTTGGAAAGCCGCTAAACCAGGTGAAATCTTCTGGGAAAGTCCATGGGGCCAAGGTAGACCTGGCTGGCATATTGAATGTTCTGTAATGGTACATGAGCATTTTGGTGATACTATTGACATCCACGCAGGTGGGCAAGATTTAACATTCCCACACCATGAAAACGAAATAGCTCAATCTGAGGCATATACAGGTAAGCAATTTGCGCGTTACTGGATGCATAATGGCTATATTAATATTGACAACGAAAAAATGTCTAAGTCCCTTGGCAACTTCATTCTTGTAAATGATATTCGCAAGCAAATTGACCCTCAAGTTTTAAGGTTCTTTATACTATCAGTACACTATCGCAACCCAATTAACTTTGCGCAAGATTTAGTAGAAGCTGCAGCTGCAGGATTAGAGCGTATCCGTACTTCTTACAACAACTTGCAACATCGACTAACTGCAACAGCTAATTTAGGAGAAGAAAAAGACGAGTGGTTAGCAAATATTGCTGAAGTAAAAGAACAGTTTGAAATTGCTATGGATGATGACTTTAACACTGCGAATGCAATTGCGGCGCTATTTGAGTTATCAGCAACTGCCAATAAATATTTACTTGAACAAAATACGAATGAAGAAGTATTGACGAAATTTGCTGATACTTTACGTACGTTAGCTGATGTGCTCGGAATTGAATTAGACGTAGCAGAAGAACTACTTGATGAAGAGATCGATGCGCTTATTGAAGAACGTATACAAGCGCGTAAGGATCGTAACTTTAAACGTGCTGACGAAATTCGTGATCAACTAAAAGAGATGAATATTATTTTAGAGGATACACGCCAAGGCATTAGATGGAAACGAGGTTAATGGCAGTGGGTGAGCTTCGTAACCAAGATGTAAAACAGTTAAATGCATTGGCGCTGGCGTATATGGGAGATGCTGTACTGGAAATCGCGGTACGTGAGCATCTATTACGCTCTGGACGCGTCAAACCGAATATTCTTCATAAAGAGGCAACGCATTATGTATCTGCAAAGGCTCAGTCAAGTGTCATTCATCGAATGATGGATGAAGAGTTTTTTTCAGAAGAAGAAATGGCAGTCCTAAAACGCGGTCGAAATGCAAAATCTGGTTCGGTACCAAAGAATACCGATGTCCAAACATATCGTTATAGTTCTGCGTATGAAGCTGTAATTGGCAGCTTATATTTAACAGGTCAAATGGATCGGGTAAATGAAATAATTCAATATACAATTGATATCATTGAAGAATCAAAAGGAGTATCAAAGAATGACGGAAGAACAGTCAAATGAGATGATTGCCGGGAAGAACCCGGTATTAGAGGCACTTCGTGCAGCAAGAGAGATGAATAAAATTTGGATTGCAGAAGGTGTTCAGCACGGTAGCTTGACAGAACTTCTTGCATTAGCTAAAGAACAAGGAATTATCGTGCAATTCGTACCGAAGAAAAAATTAGATCAGTTAACAGATGCTAATCACCAAGGGATAGTGGCATCTGTTGCTGCTTATAAATATGCTGAATTAGATGACTTATTTAAATTGGCAGAAAGCCGTGGTGAAGATCCATTTTTCCTTATTCTTGACGAATTAGAAGACCCACATAATTTAGGTTCTATTATGAGAACTGCGGATGCTGTGGGAGCACATGGCATTATCATTCCAAGACGTCGAGCAGTAGGTTTGACTGCTGTTGTAGCGAAAGCATCTACAGGTGCGATAGAACATATTCCAACTGTACGTGTCAATAACCTTTCGCAAACAGTAGATGAGTTGAAAAAACGCGGTGTCTGGATCGCGGGAACAGACGCAAAAGGCTCAGCCGACTATCGTAAAATGGATGCGACTTTGCCACTAGCTGTCATTATCGGCAGTGAAGGAAAAGGTATGAGTCGTTTACTAACGGAAAAATGTGATTTCCTGTATAATTTACCAATGGTTGGTCATGTAACATCGCTAAATGCATCTGTAGCGGCTGCTTTATTGATGTACGAAGTATTGCGTAAACGCCAAGAAGTTTAAGGTGAATGCCATGAATATACTGTTGGTTGATGGTTATAACATTATTGGTGCTTGGGAAGAACTCAGAAAATTAAAAGAGCAAAGGCTAATAGATGCGAGAGACCGACTGGTAGAAATGATGGCAGAGTATAAGGCGTATTCTGGCTGGCGCGTCATTGTTATCTTTGACGCGTATCTCGTGCCGGGAATTGAAACAAAAAACGTGCAGCATGACGTAGAAGTTATTTATACAAGGGCTAAAGAAACTGCGGATGAAAGAATTGAAAAGCTCACTGCTTCTTTAATTAGTAAAAGGGTTCGTATTTATGTAGCGACATCTGATATGACAGAACAAAATGTCATTTTCGGGCATGGGGCATTAAGAAAATCTGCTAGAGAATTAGAAATTGAAATGCAATCTACGCAATCTAAAATCACGCAAACCGTAAGAGATATTCAAGTGCAAAAGCCCAGCTCTAAGATACAATTAAGAGATGATATTGCTGCAAAGTTTGAGTTATGGCGAAGAGGAAATAAAATGAATGATTGACTCATATTTTCCAATTCCGTTATACTGTTTTTAACAATGCTAGCGCAATTGGAGTGATACTATTGATTATTAGCGATCATTTACACTTGAAGCAGCAACAACAATATGAGCAATATACCGACGAAGAGCTAGTGGGAATGGTCCATAGTGGTGATAGTGAAGCGTTAGACTTCCTCATTACGAAGTATAAATCATTCGTTCGTATGAAAGTGAAGTCGTATTTTCTCATTGGTGCTGATAAAGAGGATATTGTGCAAGAAGGTATGATTGGACTTTATAAGGCTATTCGCGATTTTAGAGGAGATAAGTTATCTTCTTTCAAAGCATTTGCGGAACTTTGTATTACACGTCAAATCATCACTGCAATAAAAACTGCAACTAGACAAAAGCATATTCCACTTAATTCATACATCTCATTGGACAAACCAATTTTTGATGAAGAATCCCAGCGCACATTAATGGACGTGTTAACGGGTTCAGTTGTCGACGATCCAGAGGAGCTTATCATTCATCGTGAAGAATTTAGCTACATGGAAGAAAAAATTGGCGAAATATTAAGTGATCTCGAACGTCAGGTGTTGGCACTCTATTTAGATGGACAATCTTATCACGAAATTTCTGCTGAATTGAACAGGCATGTGAAGTCGATTGACAATGCCCTACAACGCGTAAAACGGAAATTAGAACGGCATTTAGATATTGAATGATTGCAAGAATGCTAGCTGTAGGCAAGTTGACAGTATTTGTGATAGGTGTTAGTCTTTATAAGGACAAATGCCGAAAAGGTGATAAAATGGCAAAAAAAGTCGTGCTTAGCTGTGAAAAGTGTGGTTCAAGAAACTATTCACTTCCTGCATCTAAAGACAGTGCAACTGCAAGGATGGAACTGAAAAAATATTGTTCTCACTGTAATGAACATACATTACATAAACAAACTAGATAATACGATTCGCTTTGTATATATGATTTTATTCGGGGGTTAGTTAGATGGGTAAGATTAGTAACTTTTTCCGCGGTGTTATGTCGGAAATGCAAAAAACAAGCTGGCCTAAGCGTAAAGAACTTACGAAATACACAATTGTTGTTATTTCAACTTTACTTTTCATGGCTGCATTTTTCATGTTAGTAGACTTAGGTATTTCTAAATTATTCCGCATGTATTTGGATTTATGATTGAATTAATGTTAATATTTTTGAAATGGCCCGTGAATGATCTGTAACGGGTTTTTTCATTTGCCTTTAGCGAAGGAGGGAAGGACGAGTAGTCCTATCTATTATGGAAAAAAATTGGTATGTAGTTCATACTTACTCTGGTTATGAAAATAAAGTTAAAGCAAACCTAGAAAAACGTGTTGAAACAATGGGTATGCAAGATAAAATTTTCCGAGTTATCATTCCTGAACAACAAGAGACGGAAGTTAAAGATGGCCGCAAAAAAGAATATATGCGTAAGACATTCCCTGGTTATGTACTAGTGGAATTAATCATGACAGACGATGCATGGTACGTAGTTCGTAATACACCAGGTGTTACTGGGTTTATTGGTTCATCAGGCGGTGGAGTAAAACCTACACCATTATTACCTGAAGAAGTTGAATTCATCCTTAAACAAATGGGTATGCAAGAAAAATCACTTGAAATCGATTTCTCTATTGGCGATTTAGTTGAAGTGTTAGAAGGACCGTTTGCACATTTCCAAGGTAAGGTCGAAGAGATTGTTGCTGATAAAGGAAAAGTCAAAGTAACTATTGATATGTTCGGTCGTGAAACTAAAATGGAATTAGACTACGATCAAGTGTTAAAAGTATAATTGACAATTATACTTGCCTTAGAATGTTAAAAGTGATATTATTTCTAAGGTCAGACTGTCAATTTATTATGGACTGGCATTTTTATTTTTAATGTTATCGGAATAAGCCGACAGACAGATATTGAGTGGGAGGGGCAACCCAATTACCACATCACGGACTTAAGGAGGTGTGTCTCGTGGCTAAAAAAGTTATTAAAGTTGTAAAACTTCAAATCCCAGCTGGTAAAGCAAACCCAGCGCCACCGGTAGGTCCTGCATTAGGTCAAGCAGGTGTTAACATCATGGGGTTCTGTAAAGAATTCAACGCTCGTACTGCGGACCAAGCAGGTTTAATCATTCCAGTAGAGATTTCTGTATTTGAAGATCGTTCATTCACTTTCATTACAAAAACTCCGCCGGCAGCAGTTTTACTTAAAGTAGCAGCTGGTATCCAATCAGGATCAGGTGAACCTAACCGTAAAAAAGTAGCTACAGTGAAACGCGATAAAGTTCGCGAAATTGCTGAAACTAAAATGCCAGACCTTAACGCTGCAACAGTTGAAGCAGCTATGTTAATGGTTGAAGGTACTGCACGTAGCATGGGTATTGTTATCGAAGACTAATCCCATTACTTGATAGAAGTATTGTTTTTGAGGGTTGCGAATGTTTCTAATAGTGATATTTGAAACTCGCAGCCTTTATTCGTGGGAGGTTTATTCCGCTACAACCACAATCAAGGAGGAAATTTATAATGGCTAAAAAAGGTAAAAAACTGCAAGATGCAGTTAAATTAGTAGACCGTACTCAAGTGTATTCTGTACAAGAAGCAGTTGAATTGGCTAAAAAAACAAGCACTGTTAACTTTGACGCAACTGTTGAAGTAGCATTTAACTTAAATATCGATACACGTAAAAATGACCAACAAATCCGTGGAGCAGTAGTACTTCCAAACGGAACTGGTAAAACTCAACGCGTATTAGTTTTCGCTAAAGGCGAAAAACTTAAAGAAGCTGAAGCAGCTGGTGCAGACTTTGCTGGTGATGCTGAATATATCGCTAAAATCCAACAAGGATGGTTTGACTTCGATGTAATCGTTGCAACTCCTGATATGATGGGTGAAGTTGGTAAATTAGGTCGCGTATTAGGACCAAAAGGCTTAATGCCAAACCCTAAAACTGGAACAGTTACTTTCGACGTTGCTAAAGCAATCGCTGAAATCAAAGCTGGTAAAGTTGAATACCGTGCTGACAAAGCTGGTATCGTTCACGCTCCAATCGGTAAAGCTTCATTCGAAGCTGATAAATTAGCTGAAAACTTATCAACTCTTGTTGATGTAATTATTAAAGCTAAACCTGCTGCAGCTAAAGGTACTTACATGAAATCAGTACACGTAACAACTACAATGGGACCATCAATCAAAGTTGATGCTTCTACTTCAGTTGCTGCGAAATAATTTTTGATTGACAAATGACATCATATTTTGGTATGATGTACAACGTTGTGAATCATCCATTTGTACCGTAGACCGTAGGGGCAAGTAATTGCTTAATTATCCTACCGAGGACAAAGGAACTCAGACTCTTATTTAAGATGATGACTTTCCGCCTCTTTGTCTACATAGACAGGAGGCTTTTCTTTTGTTGGTATAAATGACCCATTCTTATAGGAGGTGTCAAGATGAACAAAGCAGTTGAAGCTAAACAAGCTGTCGTTCAAGAAATTGCTGACAAGTTCAAAAGCGCTGCATCCGTAGTGGTTGTTGACTATCGTGGCCTTTCTGTTGCTCAAGTAACAGAACTACGTAAACAATTACGCGAAGCTGGTGTTGAATTTAAAGTATACAAAAATACTTTAGTACGCCGTGCTACTGTAGAAGTTGAACAAGAAGAACTTAATGAATTCCTTACAGGTCCAAACGCAATCGCATTCTCAACTGAAGATGTAATTGCTCCTGCTAAAATCATTAACGACTTTGCAAAAGCTAACGAACAACTTGAAATCAAAGCTGGTCTTATCGAAGGTACATTTGCATCTGCTGAAGATGTTAAAGCATTGGCAGAACTTCCATCACGCGAAGGTCTACTTTCTATGCTATTATCTGTGCTTCAAGCACCAGTACGCAATTTCGCTCTTGCAACAAAAGCTGTTGCAGAACAAAAAGAAGAGCAAGGCGCTTAATTTTAAGCGTAGCTTAATCTTCTCGGCATAATATGCCAAACAAAACTAATATTCCGTATAGGAGGAAATTATAATGAACAATGAACAAATCTTAGAAGCTATCAAAGCTATGACAGTTCTTGAATTAAACGATTTAGTAAAAGCAATCGAAGACGAATTCGGTGTTACTGCTGCTGCTCCTGTAGCTGCTGCTGGTGCTGCTGCTGGTGCAGTAGAAGAAAAAACTGAATTTGATGTAGTTCTTGCTTCTGCAGGCGAATCAAAAATTAAAGTAATCAAAGTGGTACGTGAAATCACTGGTCTTGGCTTAAAAGAAGCTAAAGAAGTAGTAGATAACGCTCCTAAAGCTATTAAAGAAGGCGTTTCTGCAGCTGACGCTGAAGAAATCAAAGCTAAACTTGAAGAAGTTGGCGCTAGCGTAGAAGTTAAATAATTTCTACTTTCTATTTGAAAAAAGCTCGTCAATTATGACGAGCTTTTTCTTCATTTTACGTGATGGAGGGCATTTTCTTGTCAGAACATTATTATTCGAAAAAACCTCAAGTCGGAAGTAATCCGAGTAAATGGAAATTCACTCTTAGGGGATTTTCTTTTATATTTGAAACAGATGCAGGGGTTTTTAGTAAAAGCGAAGTAGATTTTGGCTCCCGTGTGTTAATTGATAGTTTTGAAATGCCTAATGTTGAAGGGTGTATTTTGGATGTGGGCTGTGGCTACGGTCCGATCGGCTTGTCTATTGCAAAAAGTTATCCTGAACGGGTCATTCATATGATGGATGTTAACGAACGTGCGGTTTCATTAGCGGAGAAAAACGCTGAGGTAAACGGGGTACAAAATGTGCAGGTTTTTGAGAGCGATGGACTTTCCGCTGTTCAAGAAGAACAAGTCGCTGTCGTAATGACAAATCCTCCGATTCGCGCGGGAAAAGATACAATTTTCCGTTTTTATGATCAAGCTTTTGAAAAACTTGTGGATAACGGTGAGTTGTGGATAGTTATTCAGAAGAAGCAAGGTGCACCATCGACAATAGCGCACTTGGAAGAGAAATTTACTGAAGTAACAGTGGTAGAGAAGAAAAAAGGCTATTGGATTATCAAGGCGAAAAAATAATCTGTTAAAGTTTATAGATTGACTTGACAAATTAGCTGTGATATTATAATAAAATGCAAAAATATTAATTTGAATACGTCTGTCCTTTTGTATAAAAACTATATCAATATGGTTAGACTTTTCAAAGTTATGTTTGGTTAATCGAAAATGAGCTCTTTAACGAACTCGTTTTCTTTTTGTCTTTCGATATCATACACCATTTGTATGATTTCGCAAAGACCTATTATCGCTTTATTGAGGGGTGAATGAGTTGACAGGTCAACTAGTTCAGTACGGACAACACCGCCAGCGTAGAAGCTTTGCGCGTATTAATGAGGTGCTGGAACTTCCGAATCTAATTGAGATTCAAACCGCATCTAACGAGTGGTTTCTTGAAGAAGGTTTACGTGAAATGTTCCGCGATATTTCACCGATTGAAGACTTTACAGGGAATCTTTCACTTGAATTCGTCGACTACAGTCTCGGAGAACCGAAATATGATGTCGATGAATGTAAAGAACGCGATGTTACTTACGCTGCACCATTACGTGTAAAAGTACGTTTGCACAACAAAGAAACAGACGAAGTGAAAGAACAGGAAGTATTTATGGGTGATTTCCCACTAATGACTGAAACTGGCACTTTCGTTATCAACGGCGCAGAACGCGTTATCGTTTCACAATTAGTTAGATCACCAAGTGTATACTATCACGATAAAACAGATAAAAACGGTAAAAAAGGCTTCGGCGCAACAGTTATTCCTAACCGTGGAGCATGGTTAGAGTACGAAACAGACGCAAAAGATGTTGTCTATGTTCGTATCGACCGTACACGTAAATTACCTGTAACAGTACTTTTACGTGCATTAGGTTTTGCTTCAGACCAAGAAATCATCGAGCTTATCGGTGATAATGAATATTTACGTAATACATTAGAAAAAGATAACACTGAAAGTACTGAGAAAGCGTTGTTAGAAATTTATGAACGTCTACGCCCAGGTGAACCACCTACAGTAGAAAGCGCTAAAAATCTCTTGTACTCACGTTTCTTTGACCCAAAACGCTATGATTTAGCTAATGTTGGTCGTTATAAAATGAACAAAAAGCTTGATATTAAAAATCGCTTATTCAATCAAACAGTGGCAGAAACACTAGTTGATCCTGAAACAGGGGAAATTTTAGTTGAAGCTGGAACTTTAATCGATCGTCGTGTACTAGATCGCTTAATTCCACATTTAGAAAAGGGCATTGGTTTCCAAACGATGTCTAAAGTTGCAGGCGTTTTAGAGGGCGACGTTTTAATTCAAGAAATTAAAATCTATGCACCTAATGACGAAGCGCAAAAAGAAATTAAAGTAATCAGTAATGCGTACGTAGAAGAAGAAGTGAAACATATCACTCCTGCTGACGTAATTGCATCTGTATCTTACTTCTTCAACTTACTATATGGTGTTGGTAACACAGATGATATAGATCATTTAGGTAATCGTCGCTTACGTTCTGTAGGTGAATTATTACAAAATCAATTCCGTATCGGTTTATCTCGTATGGAACGTGTTGTACGTGAACGTATGTCGATTAACGATACACAATCTATTGTTCCACAACAATTAATCAATATTCGTCCAGTAATTGCTTCTATCAAGGAATTCTTTGGTAGTTCCCAATTATCTCAATTCATGGACCAAACAAACCCGTTAGCTGAATTAACGCACAAACGTCGTCTATCAGCTTTAGGACCTGGTGGTTTAACTCGTGAACGTGCTGGTTTCGAAGTACGTGACGTTCACTACTCGCACTATGGTCGTATGTGTCCAATTGAGACTCCTGAGGGTCCGAACATTGGTTTAATAAACTCACTTTCAAGTTTCGCGAAAGTGAATAAATTTGGCTTCATCGAAACACCTTACCGTCGCGTTGATCCTGAAACAAGCCGAGTTACTGGCCATATCGATTATTTAACTGCAGACGAAGAAGACAACTACGTAGTAGCACAAGCGAATTCAATCTTAAATCCAGATGGTTCATTTGCTAAAGAAGAAGTTGTAGGTCGTTTCCGTGGTGATAACACTATATTCAAACGTGAAAACGTTGACTACATGGACGTATCACCAAAACAAGTTGTTTCTGCTGCGACAGCATGTATTCCTTTCTTAGAAAACGATGACTCTAACCGTGCTCTAATGGGAGCGAACATGCAACGTCAAGCTGTTCCATTATTAAATCCAGAAGCGCCATTCGTTGGTACTGGTATGGAACACGTAGATGCACGTGATTCTGGTGCTGCAGTAGTTGCAAAATACCCAGGTATTGTTGAACATGTTGAAGCTCGCTCTATTCACATCCGTCGTATTGAAGAAATCGACGGTAAAGAAGTAAAAGGCGACTTAACTAAATATAAATTACAGAAATTCATTCGTTCTAACCAAGGTACAAGTTATAACCAACGTCCAATTGTTAAAGTTGGCGACCGCGTAAATCCACGTGATATTCTTGCTGATGGTCCTTCAATGGAATGTGGCGAGCTAGCACTTGGCCGTAACGTAGTAGTTGGCTTCATGACTTGGAACGGTTATAACTATGAAGATGCTGTAATCATGAGTGAACGTCTTGTTAAAGATGACGTATATACATCTGTTCATATTGAAGAATATGAATCAGAAGCTCGTGATACTAAATTAGGACCTGAAGAAATCACTCGTGATATTCCGAATGTTGGTGAAGAAGCATTACGCAATCTTGACGAACGTGGAATTATCCGTATTGGTGCTGAAGTTCATGACGGAGATATCCTTGTAGGTAAAGTAACTCCTAAAGGTGTAACTGAATTGACAGCTGAAGAACGCTTATTACATGCAATCTTCGGTGAAAAAGCACGTGAAGTACGTGATACATCACTACGTGTTCCTCATGGTGCAGGCGGTATTGTTCTTGATGTTAAAGTCTTCAATCGTGAAGATGGCGACGAATTACCTCCAGGCGTTAACCAACTTGTACGCGCATATATCGTTCAAAAACGTAAAATTCGCGTAGGGGATAAAATGGCCGGACGTCACGGTAACAAGGGTGTAATTTCTCGTATTCTTCCAGAAGAAGATATGCCATTCCTTCCAGACGGCACACCAATTGATATCATGTTAAACCCACTTGGTGTACCATCACGTATGAACATCGGTCAAGTATTAGAGCTACATTTAGGTATGGCAGCTCGCTACTTAGGCGTTCACATGGCAACACCAGTATTTGATGGTGCCAACGAAGAAGATGTTTGGGAAACAATGGAAGAAGCGGGTATGAACCGCGATGGTAAAACAATTCTTTATGATGGACGTTCAGGTGAACCTTTTGATAACCGAGTTTCTGTTGGTGTCATGTACATGATCAAACTTGCTCACATGGTTGATGATAAACTTCACGCACGTTCAACAGGACCATACTCATTAGTAACGCAACAACCATTGGGTGGTAAAGCTCAATTCGGTGGACAACGTTTCGGTGAGATGGAAGTTTGGGCTCTTGAGGCTTATGGCGCTGCTTATACTCTTCAAGAAATCTTGACAGTTAAATCCGATGACGTTGTAGGTCGTGTGAAAACATACGAAGCAATTGTTAAAGGTGAAAGTGTTCCAGAACCAGGCGTACCTGAATCATTTAAAGTATTAATTAAAGAACTTCAAAGTTTAGGTTTAGATGTGAAAATGCTAACAATTGACGACGAAGAAATTGAGCTTCGTGACATGGATGAAGATGAAGACCTTCAACCAGCAGACGCGCTTAATATCTTACCGAGCGCTGATGAAGAAGCACCAGTAGGATCTGTTGAATAATTGTAAATAACAAATAATTGAATGGCGGGCAGGTCCATTAGGGCTTGTCCAGCTTTCCAATTATCATTAAATCAATCGTCGAGCTAAGAATAAAGTCGAAAAGACTTCATACTAAAGGGAGGTAGGCTCCTTGATAGACGTTAATAATTTTGAGTATATGAAAATTGGTTTAGCTTCACCTGATAAAATCCGCTCATGGTCTTATGGAGAAGTAAAAAAACCAGAAACTATTAACTATCGTACACTCAAACCAGAAAAAGATGGTTTGTTCTGTGAACGAATTTTCGGACCTACAAAGGACTGGGAATGTCACTGCGGTAAGTACAAACGTGTACGCTATAAAGGTGTAGTTTGTGATCGTTGTGGAGTTGAAGTAACACGTGCAAAAGTACGTCGTGAGCGCATGGGTCATATTGAATTAGCTGCTCCAGTCTCACACATTTGGTATTTCAAAGGAATTCCAAGCCGTATGGGGCTTATTTTAGATATGTCTCCACGTGCATTAGAAGAAGTAATCTACTTCGCTTCTTATGTTGTAGTAGAGCCTGGCGATACTGCACTTGAGAAAAAACAATTGCTTTCAGAAAAAGAATATCGCGCGTATCGTGAAAAATACGGCAATACATTCCAAGCTGCAATGGGCGCTGAAGCAATTAAACGTCTTTTACAAGAAATCGATCTTGATAAAGAAACAGAATCTTTAAAAGAAGAACTTAAAACTGCACAAGGTCAACGCCGTACTCGTGCAATTAAACGTTTAGAAGTTGTTGAGTCATTCCGTCATTCTGGTAACCGTCCAGATTGGATGATTTTAGACGTACTACCTGTTATTCCACCAGAGCTTCGTCCAATGGTGCAATTAGATGGTGGCCGTTTTGCAACAAGTGACTTGAATGACTTATATCGTCGAGTTATTAACCGTAACAACCGTTTAAAACGTCTTCTTGATCTTGGAGCACCTGGTATTATCGTTCAAAACGAAAAACGTATGCTTCAAGAAGCGGTAGATGCTTTAATCGATAATGGTCGTCGTGGCCGTCCAGTAACTGGTCCAGGTAACCGTCCATTAAAATCTCTTTCTCATATGTTAAAAGGTAAACAAGGTCGTTTCCGTCAAAACTTACTTGGTAAACGTGTTGACTATTCAGGTCGTTCTGTAATCGTTGTAGGACCTAGCTTGAAAATGTATCAATGCGGTTTACCGAAAGAAATGGCAATCGAATTGTTTAAACCTTTCGTTATGAAAGAACTTGTTGAGCGCGGTCTTGCGCACAATATTAAATCGGCAAAACGTAAAATTGAACGTATGCACTACGAAGTATGGGATGTTTTAGAAGACATCATCCGTGAACACCCAGTATTACTTAACCGTGCACCGACTCTTCACAGACTTGGTATTCAAGCTTTCGAACCGACTTTAGTTGAAGGGAAAGCAATCCGTCTGCACCCATTAGTATGTACAGCATATAACGCTGACTTTGATGGTGACCAAATGGCGGTCCATGTTCCTCTATCAGCAGAAGCACAAGCGGAAGCACGTTTATTAATGCTTGCAGCTCAAAATATCTTGAACCCTAAAGATGGTAAGCCAGTTGTTACACCATCTCAAGATATGGTACTAGGTAACTACTATCTAACTCTTGAACGTAAAGGGGCTCGAGGCGAAGGCGCTGTATTCTATGGTCCTGAAGAATTAATGGTTGCTTATGAAAACCATGAAGTCCACTTGCATACACGTATCGCTATTAAAGCTTCATCATTGAATAATCAAACATTTACGGAAGAACAAAATAGCAAGTTGTTATTAACTTCAGTTGGTAAGGTAATATTTAATGAAATTTTACCGGAATCATTCCCGTACATTAATGAACCAACGATTACTAACTTGCAAGTTGAAACACCAGCTAAATATTTTGTTCCTACAAATACTGATGTTAAAAAATATTTATCAGAAGTTGATCCAGTTAAACCATTTACGAAGAGCTATTTAGGTAAAGTTATTGCTGAAGTATTTGCTAACTTCCACATTACTGAAACTTCTAAAATGCTTGACCGTCTTAAAGATCTTGGATTCAAATATGCAACTAGAGCTGGTATTACAATCGGGATCTCAGATATCCTAGTATTACCAGACAAACAAGAGATTCTTGAAGAAGCTCAAGAAAAAGTTGATAAAGTATTGAAACAGTTCCGTCGTGGTTTAATTACAGAAGAAGAACGTTACGATCGTGTAATCTCTTATTGGAGTGCAGCGAAAGACGTAATCCAAGAGAAACTTATGAAGTCATTAGATAGCTTTAACCCTATCTTCATGATGAGTGACTCTGGTGCCCGTGGTAATGCATCTAACTTTACTCAACTTGCTGGTATGCGTGGTCTGATGGCCAATCCAGCTGGTCGTATTATCGAACTTCCAATCAAGTCTTCATTCCGTGAAGGTTTAACAGTATTGGAATACTTCATCTCTACACATGGTGCTCGTAAAGGTCTTACCGATACAGCACTTAAAACGGCCGATTCAGGTTATCTTACTCGTCGTCTAGTTGACGTAGCACAAGATGTTATTGTACGCGAAGATGACTGTGGTACTGACCGTGGTTTAACAATAGGTTCATTAAAAGAGGGTACAGAAGTAATCGAAGCTCTTGAAGAACGTATTCTTGGCCGTTATGTTAAGAAAACAATTCGTCATCCAGAAACAAATGAAGTTATGGTTGAAAGAAATGCATTAGTAACACCAGAACTAGCTCGTAAAGTAATTGAAGCAGGAATTGAAGAAGTAACAATCCGCTCAGCATTTACATGTAACACTAAACATGGTGTATGTAAAAAATGTTACGGCATGAACTTAGCGACTGGTGATAAAGTTGAAGTCGGCGAAGCAGTTGGTATTATCGCAGCTCAATCTATCGGTGAGCCAGGTACACAGTTAACAATGCGTACTTTCCATACAGGTGGGGTAGCAAGTAGCGATATTACACAAGGTCTTCCACGTATCCAAGAGATTTTCGAAGCGCGTAACCCTAAAGGTCAAGCGGTTATTACGGAAATCGCAGGTACTGTAGTTGACATTGACGAAATTCGTGAAGGTCAAAAAGAAATTACAATTCAAGGTACAGTAGAAACTCGTAAATATTTGGCTCCGTACAATGGTCGTATTATAGTACAAGTTAACGATCAAGTTCACCACGGACAAACGCTTACTGAAGGTTCTATCGATCCAAAAGAATTGATTAAAGTAACTGATGTAGCAACAGTTCAAGAATACTTATTGAAAGAAGTTCAAAAAGTATATCGTATGCAAGGTGTAGAAATTGGAGACAAACATATCGAAGTAATGGTTCGCCAAATGCTTCGTAAAGTGCGTGTAATTGAAGCTGGTGAAACAGATGTTCTTCCAGGCTCGTTACTTGATATTCACCAATTCTCTGAAGCCAATGCAGAGGCGTTGTTAAATGGGAAACTTCCAGCAACATGTCGTCCTCTTATCCTTGGTATCACTAAAGCTTCTCTTGAAACTGAATCATTCTTATCTGCAGCATCATTCCAAGAAACAACTCGTGTGTTAACGGATGCAGCTATTAAAGGTAAGCGTGATGAACTTCTAGGACTGAAAGAAAATGTAATCCTAGGTAAACTTGTTCCTGCTGGTACAGGTATGCAACGTTATCGCCAAATCAAAATTGAGGACAGCGAAATTGAAGATGCTGAACCAGCGTTTGCTGATTAATAAAATGATCCGGGAAGAAGCGTTTTTCGCTTCTTCTCGGAATTTTTATGATTTTAATTGACAATAAATACTTTGAATGATAATATATTTTAGGTTGATAGTTGATTGTCTATCATTTCGGAGGATATGCAAATGTCTTATGAAAAAGTCAAAAAGGCTAAAAAAACAATCATCGGTACTAAGCAAGCAGTAAAAGCAATATATACTGGTCATGTTACTGAAATTTTCGTTGCTCTAAATGCAGATGATCGAATTACCACGCATGCGGTGCAATTAGCACAAAAAAATGGTATTCCCATTGTATTTGTAGACTCGAAAAAAGAACTTGGTAGAGCCTGCGGAATTCAAGTAGGTGCTGCAGTTGTTGCAATTACTGAATGATGGTTTTTGTGTATGATACACAAAGACTTTGTTTTTTACCTAAAAATGAACCACCTGGATGTGTGGATTTAAACTGAAGATATGAAGGGAGGAAAAACCGATGCCTACAATTAACCAATTAGTACGTAAGCCTCGCCAATCCAAAAGTAAGAAATCAAACTCACCTGCGTTAAACAAAAGTTATAACAGCTTCCAAAAAGCTCTAACTGATGTTAACTCACCACAAAAACGCGGTGTTTGTACACGTGTTGGTACAATGACACCTAAAAAACCTAACTCAGCGTTACGTAAATACGCTCGTGTACGTTTAACAAACCAAATTGAGGTTAACGCTTATATTCCTGGTGAAGGCCACAACTTACAAGAACACAGTGTTGTACTTATTCGTGGAGGTCGTGTAAAAGATTTACCAGGTGTACGTTATCACATCGTTCGTGGTGCGCTTGATACTGCTGCAGTATCTGGCCGTATGCAATCTCGTTCTCTATATGGTGCTAAAAGACCAAAAGAAAAAAAATAAATAAAATTCAAGCTCTAATCGAAAGGAGGAAAACACATGCCTCGTAAAGGTCCTGTTTCCAAACGTGACGTGTTACCAGATCCAATTTATAATTCAAAACTAGTAACTCGTTTAATTAATAAAATGATGGTAGATGGTAAAAGAGGTACTTCTCAAAAGATTTTATACGGTGCGTTCGAATTAGTTAAAGAACGTTCTGGTAACAATCCAATTGAAGTATTTGAAGCTGCATTAAACAACGTAATGCCAGTTCTTGAAGTTCGTGCTCGCCGTGTAGGTGGTACTAACTATCAAGTACCAGTAGAAGTACGTCCAGAACGTCGTACAACTCTTG
Organism: Viridibacillus arenosi; assembly: GCF_001955655.1. Classification (GTDB taxonomy): domain Bacteria; phylum Bacillota; class Bacilli; order Bacillales_A; family Planococcaceae; genus Viridibacillus; species Viridibacillus arenosi. The sequence goes on from NZ_MSPW01000007.1 coordinate 168,937, forward strand.
GTCTTCGTTACCTAGTAAACTACTCTCGTCTTCGTGGCGAAAAAACTATGGAAGAACGTCTAGCTAACGAAATTTTAGATGCTTCTAACAACACTGGTGCGTCAGTTAAAAAACGTGAAGATATGCACAAAATGGCAGAAGCAAATAAAGCATTTGCTCACTACCGTTGGTAATATAAAATCGGCTTAACCCCAATATGGAAGGAGAAATTTCCTATGAAACGCGAATTCTCACTTGAGAATACTCGTAATATTGGGATCATGGCTCACATTGATGCTGGTAAAACAACAACAACTGAGCGTATCCTTTATTACACTGGTAAGATTCACAAAATCGGTGAAACTCATGAAGGTGCTTCTCAAATGGACTGGATGGAGCAAGAGCAAGAACGTGGTATTACAATCACTTCTGCAGCAACAACAGCCCAATGGGAAGGCCACCGTGTAAATATCATCGATACTCCTGGACACGTAGACTTCACTGTAGAAGTAGAACGTTCATTACGCGTACTTGACGGTGCTGTAACAGTACTTGATGCTCAATCTGGTGTTGAGCCTCAAACTGAAACTGTTTGGCGTCAAGCTACAACATATGGTGTTCCACGTATTGTATTCATTAACAAAATGGATAAAACAGGAGCGGATTTCTTATATTCTGTAGGAACTCTTCATGAGCGTTTACAAGCAAACGCTCACCCTGTTCAATTACCAATCGGCGCTGAAGATCAGTTCTCTGCTATCATCGACTTAGTTGAAATGAAAGCTACTTTCTACGGCGACGAAAAAGGTACAGCAGTAACTGAAGGAGAAATTCCTGAAGAACACCGCGAACTAGCTGAAGAATACCGTGAGAAATTAATCGATGCTGTTGCAAGTGTTGATGAAGAAATCATGGAAAAATATTTAGAAGGCGAAGAAATTACTGTTGCTGAACTTAAAGCGGCTATCCGTCGTGCTACGATCGCAGTAGAATTTTACCCAGTAATCTGTGGTACAGCATTCAAACACAAAGGCGTACGCCCTATGTTAAATGCAGTTATCGATTACTTACCATCTCCATTAGATGTACCAGCAATCAAAGGTACAGATATTGATGGTGACGTGGAATTAGAACGTCATCCTTCTGATGAAGAGCCATTCTCAGCTCTTGCATTCAAAGTTATGACTGACCCATTCGTAGGTAAATTAACTTTCTTCCGTGTGTACTCTGGAACATTAGATTCAGGTTCATACGTACAAAACTCTTCTAAAGGTAAACGTGAACGCGTAGGTCGTATCCTACAAATGCACGCTAACTCTCGTGAAGAAATCTCTAAAGTGTATGCTGGGGACATCGCAGCAGCAGTAGGTCTTAAAGATACTACTACTGGTGATACTCTATGTGACGAGAAAAACCTAGTTATTCTTGAATCAATGGAATTCCCTGAGCCAGTAATCTCACTTTCTGTAGAACCAAAATCTAAAGCAGACCAAGATAAAATGGGTCAAGCTTTACAAAAACTACAAGAAGAAGATCCAACTTTCCGTGCTCACACTGACACTGAAACTGGTCAAACAATCATCTCTGGTATGGGTGAGCTTCACCTTGATATCTTAGTTGACCGTATGCGCCGTGAATTCAAAGTAGAAGCTAACGTAGGTGCTCCAATGGTATCTTACCGTGAAACATTCCGTGGCTCTGCAAAAGTTCAAGGTAAATTCACTCGCCAATCTGGTGGTCGTGGACAATACGGAGATGTTACGATTGAGTTCTCTCCAAATGAAGAAGGTAAAGGCTTTGAATTCGAAAACGCTATCGTTGGTGGTGTAGTACCTCGTGAATACATTCCTGCAGTAGAACAGGGTCTTCGTGACTCTCTTGACCGCGGTGTAGTTGCTGGATACCCACTAATCGACATTAAAGCGAAATTAGTATTCGGTTCTTACCATGACGTTGACTCGAATGAGATGGCGTTCAAAATTGCTGCATCTATGGCTCTTAAAGAAGCTGCGAAACAATGTAACGCTGTTATCTTAGAACCAATGATGAAAGTTGAAGTTGTAATTCCAGAAGAATATCTTGGTGATATCATGGGTAACATTACTGCTCGTCGCGGACGCGTTGAGGGTATGGATGCTCGCGGTAACTCTCAAGTAGTTCGTGCAATGGTTCCACTATCTGAAATGTTCGGATATGCTACAACTTTACGTTCTGGTACACAAGGTCGCGGTGTATTCTCTATGACATTTGATCATTATGAAGAAGTGCCAAAATCAATTGCTGCCGAAATCATCAAAAAAAATAAAGGTGAATAATTTCTAAGTTGAATTTTCACTCTAATTAAAGTATAAATAACTTGTATGCTATATATGGAAGAGGATAGGGCCCTATTCTCTGAAATATATGACTATAAAACTAAAATTATAAACATTATTGAGGAGGCATTTTCTAATGGCTAAAGAAAAATTTGACCGTTCTAAAACGCATGCTAACATTGGTACAATCGGACACGTTGACCATGGTAAAACAACTTTAACTGCTGCAATCGCTACAGTTCTTTCTAAAAAAATGGGTGGAGAAGCTAAGTCATACGCTGATATCGACAACGCTCCAGAAGAAAAAGAACGTGGTATCACAATCAATACTTCTCACGTAGAATACGAAACTGATACTCGTCACTACGCTCACGTAGACTGCCCAGGACACGCCGATTATGTTAAAAACATGATCACTGGTGCTGCTCAAATGGATGGCGGTATCTTAGTAGTATCTGCTGCTGATGGTCCAATGCCACAAACTCGTGAACACATCCTTTTATCTCGTCAAGTAGGTGTTCCATACCTAGTAGTATTCATGAACAAATGTGATATGGTTGACGACGAAGAACTACTTGAATTAGTAGAAATGGAAGTTCGTGACCTATTATCTGAATATGATTTCCCAGGCGATGATCTTCCTGTAATTAAAGGTTCTGCTCTTAAAGCTCTTGAAGGCGAAGCAGAATGGGAAGAAAAAATCGTTGAATTAATGGACGCTGTTGATTCTTATATCCCAACTCCAGAACGTCAAACTGACAAACCATTCATGATGCCAGTAGAGGATGTATTCTCTATCACTGGTCGTGGTACAGTTGCAACTGGCCGTGTTGAACGTGGTCAAGTTAAAGTCGGCGACGTAGTAGACATCGTTGGTATTGCTGAAGAAGCTAAACAAACAACTGTAACAGGTGTTGAAATGTTCCGTAAATTATTAGACTACGCTGAAGCTGGAGACAACATTGGTGCTCTTCTTCGTGGTGTAGCTCGTGAAGATATCCAACGTGGACAAGTACTTGCTAAACCAGGTTCAATCACTCCACACACAGACTTCAAAGCTGAAGTTTATGTTCTTTCTAAAGAAGAGGGTGGACGTCATACTCCATTCTTCTCAAACTACCGTCCTCAGTTCTACTTCCGTACAACTGACGTAACTGGTGTTTGTAATCTTCCTGAAGGCGTAGAAATGGTTATGCCTGGAGATAACATCGAAATGACTGTTTCTTTAATCTCTCCTATCGCTCTTGAAGAAGGTACTAAGTTCTCTATCCGTGAGGGTGGACGTACTGTAGGCGCTGGCGTTGTAGCTTCAATCACTAAGTAATTTCTATTACTTTTTTTAAAACCATCTCGTGACGACGAGATGGTTTTTTTGTTTATAAATTTATTAAAGTTTTCCCTTTTATTGGAGAAAACTTTTTTTATTTGAGCTATTTCTTGTACAATATAGTAGGAGAGGGTGAATGTATGATAAAAGTTTTTATTATTGAAGATGATCAGGCTATTTTTGATATAATTCGAGAAAGATTCAGTCAGTGGTCTATGGAAGTTACAAAACCGGGGGATTTCCAAAAAGTGATGGAAAGCTTTCATGATACAACTCCGCAACTAGTTGTTATTGATATTCAGTTGCCTGCATTTGATGGTTTCCACTGGTGTCGTGAAATTCGCCATATTTCAAAAGTGCCGATTATCTTTTTATCTTCACGAGACCATCCTATGGACCAAGTTATGGCTATGCAAATGGGCGCAGATGATTTTATACAAAAACCATTTAATATGGATGTACTGTTAGCTAAAGTACAAGCCCTTGTAAGGAGGACGTACGATTATAAACAAGAAAGACTACATACGATAATATGGAATGGAGCTACCATTGATTATTCAAGAGGTACCATTTTTCAACAAGAACGTTTAGTTGAATTAACTAAAAATGAATTGTTTATTTTAAGAATTTTAATTGAACATTTAAATCAAATTGTATCTCGTGATGAATTAATGAGAAAGCTATGGGATGATGAACGGTTTGTTAATGACAATACGTTATCAGTTAATGTGAATCGTTTGCGCTTAAAGCTTGAAGAAATTGGATTGGAAGATGTTATTCTTACAAAAAAAGGACTGGGCTATATGGCTATTACCAAGGAGGTCTGATTTGTAGTGTTTTTAATATTTCTTAAGGAAAGAAGGTCGTGGATTCTTTTTTTTATAGTCATTCAGCTGTGGTTAAATTTAGTGCTTTTTTTAGATGTGGGATTATCTAGTGTATCAGCAGTTTATCTTAATTTAACTAATACAGTCTTATTTATAGTGTTTTTAATGTGGCGATATTTAAAAGAGACCAAATCAATTCGTAGACTGAAACATTTCCTGGGAAATGATTTAGATATAGAAAGTGTTCTTCCTGCTCGTTCAGAAAAATTATCGAGTTTTGAAACAGTATTTTTCGATGTGATTGAAAATGTAGAAGTAATAAGACAAGAACAAATAAACAATGTACATGTTGAGTTTTCAGAAGATAAGGATAGAGCATTAGGCTGGATTCATGAAGTGAAGACACCTTTAACTGCGATGAAGCTTTTGATTGACTCATTAGAAGAAAATAATTTAAAGAAACGTCTTGAAATTGAATGGTTAAGAATTCATTTGCTACTCGATCAAGAATTACATCATATTAGACTTTCTTCAATTGAGAATGACAACAGGATAGAGATAATATCGATTAGGCAAACAATACTGAGAGAGATTAAGAATTTGCAAACTTGGTGTATTGAGAAAGGTATTGGCTTTGATATTCAAAATCTTGATGCTGAAGTACTGACTGATCAAAAATGGACATCCTTTATTATACGTCAATTACTTTCTAATGCAGTGAAATATAGTAATGATAATTCAGATATACAGATATACGCATCAAAGGATTTAGACGGTCATGTATATCTATATATTAAAGACTCAGGTATAGGGATTAGCCAAGCTGACTTGCCACGCATTTTTAATAAGTCTTTCACCGGTGAAATTGGTCGACATCAGACTGCATCAACTGGAATGGGGTTATATTTGGCCAAAAATGCAGCATCAAAATTAGGTATCCAAATATTTGTACAATCTGAAGAGAACGTCGGGACAGTCTTTTCCTTACGTTTTCCTTTGAAAAATGAGTTCGTTAAAATCATGAGTAGATGACGAAAATGTCACCTACTCTTTTTGTTTGTCATGTTAATCAAACGATTCTTTTTTTAAAATTCTATAGAATGGTCATATAAGCGAGAGGGAGGAAATGTAATGGCTATTTTAAAAGCACGTAAAGTTAAAAAAGTATATGGACGTAAATTAACTGCTCAAGAAGTCTTGAAGGGTATTGATATAGAGGTTAATGAAGGAGAATTTGTTGGTATCATGGGTCCATCAGGTTCTGGAAAGACGACTTTGTTAAATGTTCTATGTTCGATCGATAATGCGACGGAAGGTGTCATAGAAATTGACGGTAATGATTTAAGGAAGATGAAAGAGAAAGAACTATCGAAGTTTCGCAGGGAACAATTAGGTTTTATCTTTCAAGACTATAACTTATTAGATACATTAACTGTGAAAGAGAATATATTACTACCTCTATCTATTAGTAAAGTATCGAAATCTGAAGCTGAGAGTCGCTTCAATACATTAACAGATTTATTAGATATACGTGAATTGGCTAATAAATATCCGAATGAAATATCGGGTGGGCAAAAACAAAGGACATCTGCGGCACGTGCCCTCATTTCTAATCCGTCCATCGTTTTTGGGGATGAGCCAACAGGTGCACTAGATTCAAAATCAGCTACAGCTCTTCTAGAAAACTTAGCTACTATTAATGAAAAGCAAAGGGTGACAATTATGATGGTTACCCATGATCCAGTGGCAGCAAGTTTTTGTAGTCGAGTATTGTTCTTGAAAGACGGCCAACTCTATACAGAGCTATATAAAGGTGAAAAAAATCGTAAAATGTTCTTCCAAGAAATTATGAATACGCAAGGTGTCTTAGGCGGTGACGGTTATGACGATTAGTCAACTTGTACTCAGAAGTATGAAAAAGAATATTACACACTATTATTTATACTTTTTTGCGCTGATCTTTAGTGTGACATTGTACTTTTCATTTGTGACTTTGCAATTTAACCCAAGTATTTTAGAAATGACAAAGGAAAGTCCAACAGGTACAGCAGGGTTTAAAGCTGCCTCGGTTATGTTAGTTTTCATTGTGACGTTTTTTGTAATTTACGCAAATCATTTATTTATGAAACGTAGAAGTAAGGAAATTGGTTTATATCAATTGATTGGTATGTCTAAGGGAGTAGTTGTCCGTCTATTATCAATTGAAAATATGCTGTTATGGTCTGGTGCAACGGCTATAGGCGTAAGTATTGGTTTTTTAACATCACGGGTATTTGCAATGATTCTATTAAAGCTAATTACTAAAGAGGCACTTGTGGAAATTGCATTTTCTTCACAGGCACTTTTTCAAACACTTGTTGTTTTCTTAATTTTATTAATAGTAATAACCATTCAAACTATTTTCGTGATTCGTCGTTCAACTTTACTTGATTTGTTTTCTGCAAGTAAAAAGGGTGATACGCGTGTGAAACGTTTTGGATTGTTTCAAATGTTATTAGGTCTAGTAGGCTTAGTATTAATTACCTTTGGATATTATAAATCAGCACATTTATTTGATTTTGATTCCGCCACTATTAATCAGTTAGTAATAAAGATGATTATAATATTGGCTTCCACTATTACAGGGACTTTCTTCGTTTTCCGTTTTTCAGTATCTTTAATTATGAATATTATTCGTAAAGGAAAGAAAGGGCACTTATCATTAACTGACGTATTGGCATTAACGCCTATTATGCATCGTATGAAAGGGAATGCGAAGTCTTTAACGCTTATTACAGTAATGACTGCTGTTGCTTTAGCTATTATGTCCTTGTCTTATATTGCGTATTACTCAGCAGGTGCAAGTGCTAAGCAATATGTTCCATTTGATGTCATAACTTTAAATGAACAAAATAAAATGTTTGAAGAACACCTAAGCAATGAAAATATAATCTATAAAAAATATGAGTTTTCCTTGTTGAATGTAGATATTGATATTTCAAGCTTGATGAAGAAACCTATATCTAGTGATATTAAAGAAAATATACGACTTGATTCCATAGTGACAAAGTTAAGCGATATGAAGAAAGTCTACCCTAAAGCTAGTTTAAAAGAGGGTGAAGCTTATCTAGTAGGATATAGCGGTATGCTTGCAGAATTAATGCCTCTAGAAGTTGGTAAGTCTATGACTGTGCATACAACAGAAGGCAAATCAAAACTAAAAATGATCGGACTTGAAAAGGCGGGTATTATTACAAGTCAACTTTCATATGGTAGTGCAGCTATTGTTGTAACAGACCAATATTTCGATAAGTTATCAACAGATTCCGAAATTCAGAAGAACTCCATTTGGTATGAGCAAGAAGGTTACTCATTTGAAGAAAAAGATTTGGAGAAGGTTCAAGGAATATATATAAAGACAACCAATGGTGGGAAATTCACTACAAAGGATACAAAGGGGAAAGAAAAACAATTTTTTGCATGGACTCAGGAAGGTAATAAAACTGATGCATTAGAATTATGGGGTAATGTCATTTTCATTACAGCATTCCTCGGTCTCGCATTCTTACTGGCAACGGGCAGTGTTTTATACTTCAAGCAAATGTCCGATGCAGAAGATGAAAGAGAGTCTTATACAGTTCTTCGTAAAATCGGCTTTACGAAGTCAGAGATTATGAAGGGAATTTATATGAAGCAAGCTTTTAACTTCGGTGTACCACTTCTAATCGGGTTACTACACAGTTATTTTGCGGTTAAATCAGGCTGGATGCTATTTGGTACAGAGTTAACAACACCATTAATTCTGACAATGAGTATTTACGCGTTACTTTATTCGGTATTTGCATTGTTGTCTGTTACGTATTACCGCAAAGTTGTAAATGAAAGTTTATAATTACAGAAAAAATCCCATGTAGAGTATTACTTTATGTGGGATTTTTTTATTGACATTAATAATTAATCTACTTATAATTACTTTATCGAACTAGAGAACTAGAGTATGAAAGTGAAGTGTGAATTATGAATGCAGTAATTATAGCGATAGCTGTCATGTTGATATTAAGCTTATTACGTATAAATGTTGTTCTTTCACTTGTATTAGGTGCGTTTGCAGGTGGCCTAACAAGTGGTATGGGAATTTCTAAAACTGTAGAAACATTTACAGAAGGGTTAGGTGCAGGGGCAACAATAGCTTTGAGTTACGGATTATTAGGTGGTTTTGCAATCGCCATTTCAAAAACAGGAATTCCAGAGTTAATGATTGCTTCGATTCTGAAACTTTTAAATAAAAACGGTGCAAGCAATAAACAAGGATTAGTGAAGGCTTTAATCTTCTTTTTAATTTTTGCAATGGCCGTATTCTCTCAAAACTTAATTCCGATTCATATAGCATTTATTCCGTTATTAATTCCGCCAATTTTGAAAATCCTAAATATGCTTGAAGTAGATCGCCGAATTATCTCAACAATTATTGCAGTTGGTTTAGTGGGCACATATAGTTTTGTACCTTCAGGATTCGGTTCTATTTTCCAAGAGATTATAGCGACTCAAGTAACGAAGGCTGGCATGGAAGTATCCGTAAGTGATGTTCCTATTGCAATGGCTATTCCGGTGTTAGGTATGCTTATTGGTTTAGTTGTTGCATTATTCTTCTATCGTAAACCTCGACGCTACGAAGAAGCGGGTGTTGAAACATCTCCTTTAGAACTAAAGGTTAGCAAAAGAGTGATTATTTCAACTATCATTGCATTAATTGCAGCTCTCTATACACAGATTACAACTGATTCTATGATTGTTGGTGCATTTGCAGGTATTACCATTATGTACGTTACTGGAGCTTTAAAATGGAGAGAAGCGGATGAAGTTTTAACAGATGGAATGCGCATGATGTCATTTATCGGATTTGTTATGATTGCAGCAAACGGCTTTGCATCTGTTATAAATGCAACAGGAGATATAGATAGCCTTATTAACAGTTCATTAAGTATTTTAGAAGGTAATACTAGCTTAGCGGTATTGGTAATGCTAATTATTGGTTTAATCGTGACGATGGGGATAGGTTCATCTTTTGCAACAATTCCAATTATAGCGACGTTATTTGTACCGTTATCTGTTGAACTAGGATTAAGTCCATTAGCGATTATGTGTTTGATTGGAACAGCAGGTGCTTTAGGAGATGCTGGATCGCCTGCATCAGATACGACACTCGGACCAACTGCGGGTCTAAATGTTGACGGTCAGCACAATCATATTTGGGATACATGTGTACCAACATTTATCTTCGTAAATATTCCACTCATCATCTTTGGCTGGATTGCTTGTGTATTTTTCTTATAATAGTAAGGATGCAATTCGAATTGAATTGCATCCTTTTTTATTACATATAATTTGCAATATAGCTGTATTTTTTATATACTTGGAATCTGCTGAAGAGCAAAAGATGAGGATAACATAGAATAAACGTGACATTGAAAAGAGTTTAGCAAAAAGACTTGCTTATTCTTTTTTTTATGTGTATAATATCAAATGTTGGTCTTCGACTGCGATGAAGCGGGAGGTTGCCGACACACCCGGCCGCATTGCCATGGCGCGTGTGACGGAGAAATTTCCGTGGAGAATGTCTAGGAAATAGGCGAAAAGGAGGGAAAATAATGGCAAAACAAAAGATCCGTATCCGTTTGAAAGCATATGATCATAGAATTCTTGATCAATCTGCTGAGAAAATTGTGGAAACTGCTAAACGTTCAGGTGCAAGTGTATCAGGTCCGATTCCACTTCCAACTGAAAAATCGGTGTACACAATTCTGCGTGCCGTGCATAAGTACAAAGATTCTCGTGAGCAATTCGAGATGCGTACTCATAAACGTCTGATCGATATCGTTAACCCAACACCACAAACTGTTGACGCGTTAATGAAACTTGATTTACCATCTGGCGTTGATATTGAAATCAAACTTTAATGGTAAAAATGAAAATAGAAAAACAATAATCACAGGAGGTGTGACAAATGACCAAAGGAATCTTAGGTAGAAAAATCGGTATGACGCAAGTTTTTGCTGAGAACGGTGATTTAATTCCTGTAACTGTAGTTGAAGCTACTCCAAACGTAGTTCTTCAAAAGAAATCAGTTGATACAGATGGTTACGAAGCGATCCAAATCGGTTTCGAAGATAAGCGTGAAAAGCTTTCTAACAAACCTGAAAAAGGACACGTAGCTAAAGCAAGCACTGCTCCTAAGCGCTTCATCCGCGAAATCCGCGATGTAAACTTAGCTGAGTACGAGGTTGGTCAAGAAGTCAAAGTTGAAATTTTCGCAGAAGGCGATGTAGTAGATGTAACAGGTGTTACTAAGGGTAAAGGTTTCCAAGGTGTTATTAAACGCCACGGACAATCTCGTGGTCCTATGTCCCACGGTTCTCGTTACCACCGTCGTCCTGGTTCAATGGGTCCAGTTGCTCCGAACCGCGTATTCAAACAAAAGAAATTACCTGGTCAAATGGGTGGCGGAGTTGTTACAATCCAAAACTTAGAAATCGTAAAAGTTGACGTTGAACGCAACTTACTACTTATTAAAGGTAATGTTCCTGGTTCTCGTAAAGCATTAGTAACAGTAAAAGCTGCTATTAAAGCTAACTAACTTACCGAAGAAAGGAGGAAACAGGAATGACAAAAGTATCTTTGCTTAGTCAAACGGGTTCTTCTGTTGGTGAAATCGAATTAAACGATGCAATCTTCGGAATTGAACCAAACCAAAACGTGTTATTCGACGCAGTAATCGCTCAACGCGCTTCATTACGTCAAGGTAACCATAAAGTAAAAAACCGTTCTGAAGTTGCTGGTGGTGGTCGTAAACCATGGAAGCAAAAAGGAACAGGCCGTGCTCGTCAAGGTTCTATTCGCTCTCCACAATGGCGTGGTGGTGGTGTAGTATTCGGTCCAGTACCTCGTAGCTATAGCTACAAACTACCGAAAAAAGTACGTCGTTTAGCTCTTAAATCAGCTCTATCTGCTAAAGTATTAGAAACTAATTTCTTAGTATTAGATGCTCTTAAACTAGACGCACCAAAAACTAAAGATTTCGTAAAAGTTCTTAAAGATCTTTCAATCGAATCTAAAGCATTATTCGTAACTGCTAATTTAGATGAAAACGTAGCATTATCTGCTCGTAACATCCAAGGCGTTACTGTTGTACCAGCTGCTGGTATTAACGTTCTTGATCTTTTAGGTCACGAAAAAGTAGTTTTCACTAAAGCTGCTGTAGAAAAAGTTGAGGAGGTGCTTGGTTAATGGAAGCACGTGATATTTTAAAACGTCCTGTCATTACTGAGCGTTCTTCAGAACTAATGGCAGAAAACAAATATACATTTGAAGTTGACACTCGTGCCAACAAAACTGAAGTTAAAGACGCTGTTGAATCTATCTTTGGTGTTAAAGTTGAGAAAGTAAACATCATGAACTACAAAGGTAAATACAAACGCGTAGGTAAATTCGGTGGTTATACAAACAAACGCCGTAAAGCAATCGTTAAATTAGTTGCTGGCAACGAAATCGAATTATTCGAAATGTAATTTTCGTTCATAATTGAACAATAAAGAAGGAGGGAACTCAAATGGCGATTAAAAAGTATAAGCCTACCTCAAATGGTCGTCGTAACATGACGTCATCTGACTTTGCTGAAATCACAACTAACAAGCCTGAGAAATCATTGTTAGAGCCGACTAAACGCAAAGCTGGTCGTAATAACCAAGGTAAAATCACTGTTCGTCATAATGGTGGTGGCCATAAACGCCAATATCGTGTCATCGATTTCAAACGTTTGAAAGATGGCATTCCAGGACGCGTTGCTACTATCGAATATGATCCAAACCGTTCTGCAAACATCGCATTAATTAATTATGCAGATGGTGAAAAACGCTACATCCTAGCACCTAAAGGTCTAGTTGTAGGAATGACAATTATTTCAGGTGCAGATGTTGATATTAAAGTAGGTAACGCGTTACCACTTGAAAATATTCCAATGGGTACTACAATCCATAACATCGAAATGAAACCTGGTAAAGGTGGACAATTAGTACGTTCTGCTGGTACATCAGCTCAAATCCTTGGTAAAGAGGGTAAATACGTAATAGTTCGTCTTCAATCTGGCGAAGTTCGCATGATTCTTGCTACTTGCCGTGCTACAATCGGTCAAGTTGGTAACGAACAACACGAATTAATCAACATCGGTAAAGCAGGTCGTACTCGTTGGTTAGGCAAACGCCCAACTGTACGTGGATCTGTAATGAACCCGAACGATCACCCACACGGTGGTGGTGAAGGACGTTCTCCAATCGGACGTAAATCACCAATGACACCATGGGGTAAACCAGCTCTTGGTTATAAAACTCGTAACAAGAAAAACAAATCCGACAAACTTATCATTCGTCGTCGTAAAAAATAAAGTGATTAGACTGCGGTTCGTTGAAAGAACCGTAGTGGGATCACGGAGGGAGGCTCCAATATGGGTCGCAGCTTGAAAAAAGGACCTTTTGTAGATGACCACTTAATGAAAAAAGTGGAAGCACAAGAGGCTTCTGAGAAAAAACAAGTTATCAAGACTTGGTCTCGCCGTTCTACTATCTTCCCGAACTTTATCGGACTAACTATCGCTGTATATGATGGACGTAAACATGTTCCTGTATACGTGACTGAAGATATGGTAGGTCATAAACTAGGTGAGTTCGCACCAACACGCACATATAAAGGTCATGGTGCAGATGATAAGAAAACATCAGTACGCTAATATGAGGGGAGGTAAATCCTGATGCAAGAAGCTAAAGCTATTGCTCGCACAGTTCGCATTGCTCCTCGTAAAGTCCGCTTAGTGGTTGATTTAATCCGAGGCAAGCAAATTGGCGAAGCGGTTGCAATTTTACGTCACACTCCAAGAGCAGCGTCTCCTGTAGTTGAAAAAGTACTAAAATCTGCAGTTGCAAATGCTGAACATAACTATGATTTAGATGTAAATAACCTAGTTATTTCAGAAGTATTCGTTGATGAAGGTCCAACGTTAAAACGTTTCCGTCCACGCGCACAAGGACGTGCAAGCGCAATTAACAAACGTACAAGCCACATTACTCTAGTGGTATCTGAGAAGAAGGAGGGATAATACGTGGGTCAAAAAGTACATCCAATAGGATTACGTGTTGGTGTCATTCGTGATTGGGAATCTAGATGGTACGCTGAAAAAGAGTACGCTACTTTACTTCATGAAGACATTAAAGTACGTAAATACATTGAAACAAGCTTAAAAGAAGCTTCAGTTTCTAAAGTAGAAATCGAACGCGCTGCAAACCGTGTTAATATTACAATTCACACTGCGAAACCAGGTATGGTTATTGGTAAGGGCGGTACTGAAGTGGAATCACTTCGTAAAAACCTTGGCAAAATCACTGGTAAACGCGTTCACATCAATATTGTTGAAATCAAACGTGCGGATCTTGACGCTAAATTGGTTGCAGAAAACATTGCTCGCCAATTAGAAAACCGTGTATCATTCCGTCGTGCACAAAAACAAACTATTCAACGCACAATGCGTGCAGGCGCTAAAGGGATTAAAACTCAAGTATCTGGTCGTCTAGGCGGCGCTGATATTGCGCGTGCTGAACATTATAGTGAAGGAACTGTTCCGCTTCATACTCTTCGTGCTGACATTGATTATGCTCATGCAGAAGCTGACACTACTTATGGTAAATTAGGTGTTAAAGTATGGATCTACCGCGGTGAAGTCCTTCCAGTGAAGAAGAACTCTGAGGAAGGAGGCAAATAATATGTTATTGCCAAAACGCGTAAAATACCGTCGTGTACACCGCGGAAAAATGCGTGGAGAAGCGAAAGGCGGTAAAGAAATTGCATTCGGCGAATTCGGTTTACAAGCAACTGAAGCTAGCTGGATCACTAACCGTCAAATCGAAGCTGCACGTATCGCGATGACTCGTTACATGAAACGTGGCGGTAAAGTTTGGATTAAAATCTTCCCACATAAACCATATACGAAAAAGCCTCTAGAAGTGCGTATGGGTTCAGGTAAAGGTGCTCCTGAAGGATGGGTAGCAGTAGTTAAACCAGGAAAAATTATGTTCGAAATCGGAGGCGTTTCTGAGGAAATCTCTCGTGAAGCACTTCGTTTAGCATCTCATAAGCTTCCTGTGAAATGTAAGATCGTTAAACGTGAAGAAATTGGTGGTGAATCTAATGAAAGCTAATGAAATCCGTGAACTTACAACAGCAGAAATCGAAACTAAAGTAAAATCACTGAAAGAAGAGCTTTTTAACCTTCGCTTCCAATTGGCGACTGGTCAATTAGAAAACACAGCTCGCATCCGCGAAGTACGCAAAGCAATTGCGCGTATGAAAACTGTGATTCGTGAAAGAGAAATCAGTGCAAATAACTGATAAAGGAGGTTTGCAGCATGACTGAGCGTAACCAACGCAAAGTTTACACTGGCCGCGTAGTTTCAGATAAAATGGATAAAACTATCTCAGTTTTAATTGAAACTCACAAAAAGCATAAGCTTTATGGCAAACGTGTAAAATACTCTAAGAAATTCAAGGCGCATGATGAAAACAACGAAGCAAAAGTTGGAGATATCGTCCGCATTATGGAAACTCGTCCGCTATCAGCTACTAAACGTTTCCGTTTGGTTGAAGTAGTAGAAAAAGCGGTTATTATCTAATTAAATTTCGGAACTAACAACGTCCGAAGGGAGGTAACCTAAGTGATCCAACAAGAAACCCGTTTAAAAGTTGCTGACAACTCAGGTGCGAAAGAAGTATTAACTATCAAAGTACTTGGTGGTTCTGGACGTAAAACTGCGAACATCGGTGATGTAATCGTATGTACTGTCAAGAAAGCAACACCAGGTGGCGTTGTCAAGAAGGGTGAAGTAGTTAAAGCTGTAATCGTTCGTACGAAAAGCGGCGTTCGTCGTAAAGACGGTACTTACATCAAATTCGATGAGAACGCATGTGTAATCATCAAAGATGACAAATCACCACGCGGAACTCGTATTTTCGGACCTGTAGCACGTGAATTACGTGACAACAGCTTCATGAAAATCGTATCTTTAGCTCCGGAAGTTCTTTAATTTTCATGAAAGTGCCAATCAAGGAGGTGCGACAGAATGCATGTTAAAAAAGGCGACAAGGTAAAGGTTATTTCAGGTAAAGAAAAAGGCAAAACAGGTGTAATTCTTGCTGCTTTCCCTAAAAATGATCGTGTACTAGTTGAAGGTGTAAACATCGTCAAAAAACACGTGAAACCTAACCAAGTTAACCCACAAGGTGGAATTGTCAGCCAAGAGGCAGCAATTCACGTTTCGAACGTAATGCTAATCGATCCAAAATCTGGCGAGCCGACTCGCGTAGGTTATAAAATCGAAGATGGCAAAAAAGTTCGTGTAGCAAAAAAATCAGGTGCAGTAATCGATAAATAAGTTATAGAGAAGGGAGGTACAAACACATGAGCCGCCTAAAAGAAAAATTTGTAAACGAGGTTTCACCTGCTCTTATGAGCAAGTTTGAATATACATCAGTTATGCAAGTTCCTAAAGTTGACAAAATCGTTATTAACATGGGTGTTGGTGACGCAGTTCAAAACTCTAAAGTTCTTGACTCAGCTGTTGAAGAATTAGCATTAATTACAGGTCAAAAACCTGTTATTACTAAAGCTAAAAAATCTATCGCAGGTTTCCGTCTTCGTGAAGGAATGCCAATCGGTGCGAAAGTTACATTACGCGGTGAGCGTATGTATGACTTCTTGGATAAACTAATCGCTGTTTCTCTTCCACGTGTACGTGACTTCCGTGGTGTTTCTAAAAAAGCATTTGACGGTCGCGGTAACTATACTCTTGGTATTAAAGAGCAATTAATCTTCCCAGAAATCGACTACGATAAAGTTTCTAAAGTACGCGGTATGGATATCGTTATCGTAACTACTGCGAACTCTGATGAAGAAGCTCGCGAGTTACTAACTCAATTCGGTATGCCGTTCCAAAAGTAATAAAACAAGGAGGGCGAAAACGTGGCTAAAAAATCAATGATCGTTAAACAACAACGCACGCAAAAGTTTAAAGTGCAAGAATACACTCGTTGTGAACGCTGTGGGCGTCCACACTCTGTATACCGCAAATTTAAACTTTGCCGTATTTGTTTCCGAGAACTTGCATATAAGGGACAAATTCCTGGCGTGAAAAAAGCCAGCTGGTAATCCCCTAATTTGGGAAGGAGGTAAATGTAATGACAATGACAGATCCGATTGCAGATATGCTTACACGCATTCGTAATGCTAACATGGTCCGTCACGAGAAATTAGAGGTTCCGGCTTCTAATATCAAAAAAGAGATCGCTGAAATTCTTAAGCGTGAAGGTTTTGTACGTGACGTTGAGTATGTAGAAGATGACAAACAAGGTATCATCCGTATCTTCTTAAAATATGGCCAAGAAAACGAACGTGTTATTACAGGATTAAAACGTATTTCTAAACCAGGTTTACGCGTTTATGCGAAAACTAACGAAGTACCTAAAGTGTTGAACGGACTAGGAATCGCTTTAGTTTCAACTTCAAACGGTTTATTAACTGATAAAGAAGCTCGCGCTAAACAAGTTGGCGGAGAAATCTTAGCTTACGTTTGGTAATTAGCAACAAAAGAATGGAGGTGCAACATAAATGTCTCGCGTAGGTAAAAAACCAATCGAGGTACCTGCTACTGTAACTGTAACTGTCGCTGCTGACAACACAGTAACTGTTAAAGGACCAAAAGGTGAACTTGTTCGCTCTTTTAACAAAGATATGAAAATTGAACAAGAAGGTAACGTGATTACAGTATCTCGTCCTTCTGAGTCAAAAGACCACCGTACTAACCATGGTACAACTCGTGCTCTTTTAGCAAACATGATTACTGGTGTTTCTGAAGGATTTGAACGTGCACTTGAATTAGTTGGTGTAGGTTACCGTGCTCAATTACAAGGAACTAAACTTGTATTGAACGTAGGTTACTCACATCCTGTTGAGTTCACACCTGAAGAGGGAGTAACTGTAGAAGTTCCTTCAAACACTAAAGTTATCGTTAAAGGGATTAGCAAAGAACGTGTTGGAGCACTTGCTTCTAACATTCGTCAAGTGCGTCCACCAGAGCCTTATAAAGGTAAAGGGATCCGTTATGAAGGCGAATTCGTTCGTCGTAAAGAAGGTAAAACAGGTAAATAATGCTGCTTAAAGCATTAGAAAGGAGTGACCTCTGTGATTACGAAACAAGATAAGAATCAAGTTCGTAAAAAACGTCATGCGCGCGTGCGTTCTAAAATTACTGGTACTGCTGAATGTCCACGTTTAAACGTATTCCGTTCAAACAAACACATTTACGCACAAATTATCGATGATTCTAAAGGCCTAACACTAGTAAGTGCTTCAACTATGGATAAAGAGTTTGAAGGAACTGCTGGTAATTTAGAAGCTGCTACAAAAATCGGTGAAACTATCGCTAAAGGCGCTGCGGAAAAAAACATCAAAGCTGTTGTATTTGACCGTGGTGGTTACTTATATCATGGACGTGTTAAAGCTTTAGCTGAAGCTGCACGTGCAAATGGTTTAGAATTTTAATAAGAAGGAGGTACACATTTCATGAGTCGCATTGACGCAAACAAACTAGAACTTGAAGAACGCGTTGTTACGATCAACCGCGTTGCTAAAGTTGTTAAAGGTGGACGTCGTTTCCGCTTCACTGCACTAGTAGTGGTTGGAGACCGTAATGGCCATGTTGGTTTCGGTACAGGTAAAGCTCAGGAAGTACCTGATGCAATTCGCAAAGCAGTAGAAGATGCGAAGAAAAACTTGATCGAAGTTCCACGTGTTGGTGGTACAACACCACACTTAATCATGGGTCGCTTCGGTGCAGGTAACATCATGATTAAACCTGCTGCTCCTGGTACAGGAGTTATCGCTGGTGGACCAGTTCGTGCTGTATTAGAGCTTGCTGGTATCACTGATATTCTTTCAAAATCACTTGGTTCAAATACGCCAATTAACATGGTTCGCGCTACTGTTAGAGGTTTATCTGAACTTAAACATGCTGAAGAAGTTGCAAAACTTCGCGGTAAATCAGTAGAAGAACTATTAGGTTAAGGGGGGAAATAATATGTCAACTAAACTACAAATTACCCTTACTAAAAGTTTAATCGGTACTAAACCTGCTCAACGTAAAACAATCGAAGCGCTTGGCTTACGTAAAGTAAATCATACTGTTGAACATCCAGATAATGTGGCTGTTCGCGGTGCGATCACAAAAGTAGCACATTTAGTTACTGTTACAGAGATTTAATTCAAAAATCAATAACAAGGAGGTGCCACCCAAATGAAACTTCATGAGTTAGAACCAGCTTTAGGTTCACGTAAAGAACGTAACCGCGTAGGTCGTGGTATCGGTTCTGGTAACGGTAAAACTTCTGGTAGAGGGCATAAAGGTCAAAAAGCTCGTTCTGGCGGCGGCGTTCGTCCAGGATTTGAAGGCGGTCAAAACCCATTGTTCCGTCGTTTACCTAAACGTGGATTTACGAACATTAATCGTAAAGAATACGCTATCGTAAACCTTGACGCTTTAAATCGTTTTGAAGACGGCACAGAAGTAACACCAGCTTTATTAATTGAAACTGGTGTTGTGAGCAACGAGAAAGCTGGAATCAAAGTTCTAGGTAATGGAACTCTTGAGAAAAAGCTTACTGTTAAAGCTCATAAATTCTCAGGTTCTGCTAAAGAAGCAATTGAGAATGCTGGCGGACAAATCGAGGTGATTTAATGTTTCAAACAATCTCTAACTTTATGCGCGTGAGAGATATTAGAAATAAAATCATTTTCACTCTTTTGATGTTGGTCGTATTCCGTCTTGGAACGTTTATACCGGTACCAAACGTCGACGCTAATGTATTAAAAGCCACTGATCAATATAGTTTAGTTGGTTTCTTAAATACATTTGGTGGGGGAGCTTTGTCAAACTTCTCGATTTTTGCTATGGGTATAATGCCATACATTACGGCTTCAATTATAGTTCAGCTATTGCAAATGGATGTTGTCCAAAAGTTCACCGAGTGGTCAAAACAAGGTGAAGTTGGTCGACGTAAAATCGCTCAATTTACACGTTACTTCGCAATTATCCTTGCATTTATTCAATCAATCGCAATGTCTTACGGTTTTAACCGTATGTACGGCGGTTCATTGATTAAAGATGAGGGTGTTATGACGTACTTAACAATTGCGATTGTGTTAACTGCTGGTACTGCATTTTTACTTTGGTTAGGTGAGCAAATTACTGAAAAAGGTGTTGGGAATGGTATTTCCATTATCATCTTCGCAGGTATCGTAGCTGCATTGCCAAACACTGTGAATCAAATTTATGCTTCACAATTCGAGAATGCGGGAGAGCAATTATTCATCCGTATAATCGTGATGGCTCTTATTGTATTGGCCGCTCTTGCGATTGTTGTAGGTGTCATTTACGTTCAACAAGCGTTGCGTAAAATTCCTATTCAATATGCAAAACGTGCTGGTGCTCAAAGAGGTGCACAACAATCTCATTTACCATTGAAAGTAAATGCGGCTGGGGTTATCCCAGTAATCTTTGCTGTTGCGTTTATCGTAACGCCAAGAACAATTGCAACTTTCTTTGGAGATAATAAAGCAACTCAGTTCATTGAAAGAACGTTCGATTATTCTCAACCAGTTGGGATGATCATTTATGTAGCGTTAATTGTTGCGTTTGCATATTTCTATGCGTTCGTTCAAGTGAATCCTGAAAAAGTTGCAGATAATTTGAAAAAGCAAGGTGCCTATATCCCGGGTATTCGCCCAGGTAAAAGCACTCAAGATTATCTAACAACTGTTTTATATCGCTTAACGTTTGTAGGTGCGATCTTCTTGTCGCTTGTTGCGATTCTTCCAATCATTTTCATTAATGTTGCGAAGCTTCCATCGTCGGCACAAATTGGCGGTACTAGTCTACTAATCGTTGTCGGTGTTGCACTGGAAACGATGAAACAATTAGAATCACAACTTGTGAAACGCCACTACAAAGGTTTCATGAAATAATGTTGGTTTCTAGGGACGATTTTCGTTCCTTGAACCTTCACAATAACTTGAGGGGGCTCTCTCCGTATGAATATCGTTTTGATGGGTTTGCCTGGTGCTGGTAAAGGCACTCAAGCAGATAAAATTGTTGAGAAGTACGCAATCCCTCATATTTCTACAGGCGATATGTTCCGTGCAGCTATTAAAGGTGGTACGGAATTAGGTCTTTTAGCGAAATCGTTTATTGATAAAGGTGCACTTGTACCAGATGAAGTAACGATTGGTATCGTTCGCGAGCGCTTAAGCCAACCTGATTGTGATCAAGGCTTCCTACTAGATGGTTTTCCACGTACTATTGAACAAGCTGATGCGTTAGATAATATTTTATCTGATCTTGGTAAGAAAATAGAATATGTAGTAAATATTCAAGTAGAACAAGAAGAGTTGATTAAACGTTTAACAGGTCGTCGTATCTGTAAAGTATGTGGCTCTGCTTATCACTTAGTGTTTAATCCTTCTAAAGAGGAAGGCATTTGTGATAAAGACGGAGGAGAACTTTATCAAAGAGCTGACGATAATCCAGAAACGGTTTCTAATCGCCTGGAAGTGAATATCAAACAAACACAACCTTTACTTGATTTTTATCAAGATAAAAACGTGTTAACAAATATCAACGGACAGCAAGATATCTCAGATGTTTTTGCTGACGTAGATGCTCT
This sequence comes from Viridibacillus arenosi, assembly GCF_001955655.1. GTDB lineage: Bacteria > Bacillota > Bacilli > Bacillales_A > Planococcaceae > Viridibacillus > Viridibacillus arenosi. Next base: position 190,176 of record NZ_MSPW01000007.1, read on the forward strand.
ATTACAGGGCAGCCGCAACTAATACCCGAATCCCGGGTGCAGATAACTGCCTCCGCGGGGAGTATGCGGTAGCAACGGAAATGTATTTTCGAGAGCTGCAAAAGCATATTGTGCCCGGTCTATGCACTGATGAATTAGATGTATCGGTATACGGGATACCCTTTGTCCTTGATGCAATCATAGTTCTGAAAGGGTATAATGGGTTTCGTGGAAGCATCTGTGCAAACGGGTATGGAAGGATCTTATCCAAGGCAATTCCGGATGGTCATGTTGACATGAGGGAAACAAGGTTCAAACGGAAAGTCAATTCCATGGGTTGTAAGAAGCGAAACCTGATGAGCGTCTTTCGAACATCTCTCATACAATCCAAACATATGTTGAGACGAGTCGTTTCTTTCATGAAAGAAAAAAACTTGAAGCAAATTCCGTTTGATTTGAAGATGGGAACCTGAATTGCATATAGAAGGGAGACAGGGTCGATGGCGAAAGACGATGTAATTGAAATCGAAGGCACAGTTGTTGAGACTTTGCCAAACGCGATGTTTAAGGTAGAATTAGAAAATGGTCATACAGTTCTTGCTCATGTATCGGGCAAAATTCGTATGCACTTTATTCGCATCTTGCCTGGAGATAAAGTAACTATTGAGTTATCTCCATATGACTTAACTCGCGGTCGTATCACATACCGTTTTAAATAATCTTTTGCACTCCGGACCACTAAGGAGGTTAGGTTAGATGAAAGTGAGACCATCTGTGAAACCGATCTGCGAAAAATGTAAAGTTATTCGCCGACGCGGTAAAGTAATGGTAATCTGTGAAAATCCTAAACACAAACAAAAACAAGGTTAATTTGAAGGAGGTGCACAACGTATATGGCACGTATTGCTGGTGTTGACATTCCTCGCGACAAACGCGTTGTAATTTCATTAACTTACATTTACGGAGTAGGTAACACTACTGCTAAGCAAGTTCTTGCTGGAGCAGGTGTTTCTGAAAGTACTCGAGTTCGCGATCTTACTGAAGACGAACTTAACAAAATCCGTGAACAATTAGACACTTATAAATTAGAAGGTGATCTTCGTCGTGAGATCTCTCTTAACATTAAACGCTTGATGGAAATCGGATCTTTCCGTGGTATCCGTCACCGTCGCGGTTTACCTGTTCGCGGTCAAAATACGAAGAACAATGCGCGTACGCGTAAAGGTCCTCGTAAAACTGTAGCGAACAAGAAAAAATAATCGGTAAAGGAGGTTTCTTCTTAACATGGCACGTAAACAACAATCTCGTAAACGTCGTGTGAAAAAGAATATCGAATCTGGTATTGCTCACATCCGTTCTACATTTAATAATACAATTGTAACCATCACTGACATGCAAGGTAACGCTGTTTCTTGGTCAAGTGCAGGTGCTTTAGGATTCCGTGGTTCTCGTAAATCAACTCCTTTTGCTGCACAAATGGCTGCTGAAACTGCTGCTAAAACATCAATCGAGCATGGTTTAAAAACTTTAGAAGTAACTGTTAAGGGTCCTGGTGCAGGTCGTGAAGCTGCTATTCGTGCACTTCAATCTGCAGGTTTAGACGTTACAGCAATTAAAGATGTAACTCCAGTTCCACATAACGGTTGCCGCCCACCAAAACGTCGTCGTGTATAATTGATGAATCTCAATCTATTGATTGAGAATCTCATTTCTTGTACAAACTGAATTGTGCAGACACATGATTGATTAGACATTCGATTTTATGTAGGAAATAAAAATCATACATTCGATGTTTTGAAGGAGGGTAAATTTGAATGATCGAAATTGAAAAACCAAAGATTGAAACCGTTGAGATCAGCGATGATGCCAAATACGGCAAGTTTGTTGTAGAACCACTTGAACGTGGATATGGAAACACTTTGGGAAATTCTTTACGTCGTATCCTTCTGTCTTCTTTACCAGGAGCTGCTGTTACTTCAATCCAAATTGACGGCGTACTACACGAATTCTCTACTATTGAGGGCGTTGTAGAAGATGTTGCATCAATTATTTTGAACATTAAAAAGCTAGCTTTAAAAATCTATTCTGATGAAGAAAAAGTCATTGAAATAGATTTCAAAGGTGACGGAGTAGTAACTGCTGCGGATATTACGCATGACAGTGACGTTGAAGTGTTAAACCCAGATCTATATATTGCAACTATTGCTAAAAATGGTCATCTTCGTATGCGTATGTATGCGCAACGTGGACGTGGTTACACTCCTGCTGATCAAAACAAACGCGAGGATCTTCCAATTGGCGTGATCCCGATCGACTCTATTTACACTCCAGTTTCACGCGTCAACTTCCAAGTAGAAAACACTCGTGTTGGACAATCGTCTGATTTCGATAAACTTTCTCTTGATGTATGGACAGATGGTAGCATCGGTCCTAAAGAGGCGATTTCGCTCGGAGCAAAAATATTAACCGAGCACTTAAATATCTTCGTTGGTTTAACAGACGAGGCACAAACTGCTGAAATCATGGTTGAAAAAGAAGAAGACCAAAAAGAAAAAGTCTTAGAGATGACTATCGAAGAGCTTGATCTTTCTGTGCGTTCTTACAACTGTTTAAAACGAGCAGGTATCAACACTGTTCTTGAACTTGCTAACAAGTCTGAGGACGACATGATGAAAGTTCGTAACCTAGGACGTAAATCATTAGAAGAAGTAAAAGCGAAGTTAGAAGAGCTTGGTTTAGGGTTACGCGAAGAAGACTAAGCGAACTTTTATATAAAAGACTGATCAGTTATTGAACAAAGGAGGGAAACATCCATGGGTTACAGAAAACTTGGACGTACAAGTTCTCAACGTAAAGCGATGTTACGCGATTTAGCTACTGACTTAATCATCAATGAGCGCATTGAAACAACAGAAACTCGTGCTAAAGAATTACGTTCGGTTGTTGAGAAAATGATTACTTTAGGCAAACGCGGAGACTTGCATGCTCGTCGTCAAGCAGCTACATTTATTCGTCGTGAATTAGCTACTACAACTGACGCTGAAGGCAATGAATCAACAGTTTACGCTTTGCAAAAATTGTTCGATGATGTAGCACCACGCTACGCTGAACGCCAAGGCGGTTATACACGCATTATGAAAATGGGACCTCGCCGCGGTGACGGTGCGCCTGTAGTTGTGATTGAACTAGTTTAATCATACGATGCGGAGGAGGGTGTTTGGTTCATAGCTATTTGAACTGCACCCTCTTTTTTTAAAAATTAGAATTAAGATTTATACGACAAATTTAAAAGCAGAGTGTTATGATGAGCGGACATAAGTGCCGTCTCGTTTAGCTCTACGCACCTCATTCACTCTTAAGGTCTGAGCAACTTTAAGAACGGAGATACGAAACAAAGCGCATTTCTCTGAATGGGGTGCGCGCTTTTTTATTTAATTTGGAAGAGCCCTAGCTCATGTCCACTAAATATTAGCAATGAAGAGAATCGACTTTCGCCGTTATAAGCAAAAGTCGTATTTTTCTAATCTAGAATCTTTTCAGCTAGTATTCATACATAAAACAGTGTAAGTTAGAGAGAACAGCGGAGCGAAGTTGAGCGAGAGGAGTTTGAGCATATGGATGAAATCTTATCACTGGAACACATCACATTTACATATTCCCCGGATGAACCGGATATTAAGAACGCGGTTGAAGACGTGTCATTTACTGTGCATGAGGGCGAATGGATTGCGATTGTTGGTCACAACGGATCTGGCAAATCAACTATCGCGCGCCTTATGAACGGCTTATTGTTCCCACAAGAAGGAACGATTAAGGTTTTGAATCAGTCATTAACAGAAGAAAATCTTTGGGATATAAGATCTCAAATGGGTATGGTATTCCAAAATCCTGATAATCAGTTTGTTGGAGCGACTGTACAGGATGATGTTGCTTTCGCACTTGAAAACAACGGTATACCATATGAAGAAATGGTTAAACGTGTACATGAGGCATTGAAACAGGTAAAGATGGATCAGTTTTTAAATCATGAGCCACAGCATCTATCAGGTGGTCAAAAGCAACGTGTGGCAATTGCAGGTGCACTTGCACTAAAACCGAGATTACTGATTTTGGATGAAGCGACATCAATGCTCGATCCTCAAGGTCGTGCTGAAGTACTTGCTACTGTACAAGCATTACGTGAAGAGACTGGTTTAACGGTCCTATCAATTACACATGATTTAGAAGAAGCTATATTAGCTGATCGTATGTTATTTATGAATGGTGGCAAGAAATTTGCTGAAGGAACACCATCTGAAATTTTCGCTTTAGGCGACCAATTAGTAGAGCTTGGATTAGATTTACCATTTGCTATGAAGCTAACAAAGCTTTTGAAACAAAATGGTGTAAAGCTTCTAGGCGAGCACATGACAGAAGAAGAGCTGGTGAATGACTTATGGACATCCAACTTCAAAAAGTAAGTTATGCTTATGCACAGGGAACGCCATTTGAAAAGAGAGCGTTATTTGATGTTGAATTGGCTATTCCTTCAGGTAGCTATCAAGCAATTATAGGTCATACAGGATCAGGGAAGTCTACGATTTTACAGCATCTAAATGCCCTTTTAAAACCTACAGAAGGTACTATACAAATCGGAGACAAGACTATTACAGCTGGTAAAAAGACGAAGGATTTAAAACCGGTTCGTCAAAAAGTAGGGATTGTATTTCAGTTTCCCGAACATCAGTTATTTGAAGAAACGGTTTTAAAAGATATTATTTTCGGTCCGATGAACTTTGGTATCTCTGAAGACGAAGCGACAAAACGTGCGCAGCAACTAATCGAGCTCGTAGGTTTACCACTTACGGTACTTGATAAATCACCATTTGATTTATCTGGTGGTCAAATGCGAAGAGTTGCTATTGCAGGGGTACTTGCTATGGAACCGGAAGTAATTGTCCTTGATGAGCCAACCGCTGGACTTGATCCTCGAGGTCGTAAAGAAATTATGGATTTATTCCTACAACTACACAAGGAAAGAAATTTAACGACAATCCTTGTGACACATAGTATGGAAGATGCGGCACGTTATGCAGATCGAATTGCAATAATGCATGAAGGGAAATGTGTATTAACAGGAAATCCAGAAGAAATCTTCGGTAATGCTAAGCAATTGGCAGCTTATCGACTAGAGCCTCCACGTATTGTACGTTTCCAGAGAGAATTTGAAGAGAAGGTCGGTCGCAAGTTACCAACGCTTTGTCTAACGGAAGAAGAGCTCGCATCAGCGATTGCGGAAGCTGTTCGAGAGGAGCGTGCGGGTCAATGATGGAGAAAATGATTTTTGGCCGCTTTATGCCAGGGGATTCCTTCGTGCATAAATTAGATCCTCGCTCGAAATTATTATTTGTATTCGCATTTATCATTATCGTATTTTTAGCGAACAATCCTGTGACGTATGCAGCTCTCTTTGTGTTTACACTACTTGTTATTTTTGTTTCGCGGATTAAATTATACTTCTTAATAAATGGCTTGAAGCCGGTTATTATATTAATGGCATTTACATTCTTACTTCATATTTTCTTCACGAAGGAAGGTGAACTGCTTTATCACTGGAAGTTTATCAGTATATATGAAGAAGGTTTGAAGCAAGGTATTTTCATTTCTATTAGATTTTTAGTATTAGTCTTTATGACATCCATTTTGACGCTAACAACTTCACCGATTTCAATTACAGATGGATTAGAAGTTCTATTGAATCCATTCAAAAAATTAAAATTACCTGTACATGAGTTAGCTCTAATGATGTCAATATCGCTTCGCTTCATCCCTACACTAATGGATGAGACAGATAAGATTATGAAGGCACAAATGGCGCGTGGATCTGATCTTAGTACAGGACCAATTAAAGAACGTGTTAAAGCCGTAGTACCATTGTTAGTACCACTCTTCGTTAGTGCATTTAAGCGTGCGGAGGATTTGGCAACAGCAATGGAAGTACGTGGTTATCGAGGCGGAGAAGGACGGACACGCTATCGCCAGCTGAAGTGGGATAGTAAGGATACATTAGCGATCCTGTTACTTGTAGCTATGACAGCATTATTAATAATCCTTCGTAGTTAATGAATGAGGAGACTGCATAACGATGAAAAGAAGAATGAAAGCTACAATCACATATGATGGAACGAATTTCTCAGGTTACCAAGTGCAACCTGAGAAACGTACAGTGCAAGAAGAGCTTCAGAAAGTACTTACCGTCATGCATAAAAATGAGATTGTCCAGGTGACAGCAAGTGGGAGAACAGATGCTAAGGTGCATGCAACAGGCCAAGTAATCCATTTTGATACGACACTGTCCATTCCTCTTGATCGTTATGCACAAGCATTAAACGTTCAATTGCCGAGAGACATCCGAATTGTTCAAATAGAAGAGGTGTCTAATGACTTTCACGCGAGGTTTAGCGTCCATGGTAAGCGATATCGCTATATCTGGTCGTGTGAAGCCGTACAGAGCCCTTTTAGACGTTTTTATGCGACACCTTCCAATGGTGTAAAGCCAAATGTTATGGCTATGCAAGAAGCAGCACAGTATATTCTAGGGACACATGATTTTTCGTGCTTTTGTGCAGCCAATACAAGTGTGAAAGATAAAGTGCGTACTGTTGCAAAGTTAGACTTTGAATGGCATGGTGAGGAATTGCATATGACAATTGAAGGAAATGGCTTTTTGTATAATATGGTGCGAATTATTGCAGGTACTTTATGGGAAGTCGGAATTGGTAAACGCCAAGCTGATGAACTTGCCTCAATTATTGCTTCAATGAATCGAGGAAATGCCGGTAAAACCGCGCCACCACACGGATTGTACTTAGAATCTGTGTTCTATAACGACTGAAGCAACATCACCAGGTGTTTTTGGTTAAGCACTTGACAAAAGTTGTTATTCGTTATAATATGACATATGGTATTTTCATTACCCCACTCGATAAGCCCCGAATCTTATAGTGTTGTGGATAAAGAAAACAATTGGAACAGAAAATAGAAACAATTAGTAGGAGGATACTAACATGCGTACAACATTCATGGCTAAAGGTCACGAAGTAGAGCGTAAATGGTTAGTAGTTGATGCAGAAGGCAAAACTCTTGGTCGTTTAGCTTCTGAAGTAGCTGCTATCTTACGCGGTAAACATAAAGCAATTTTCACACCAAACGTTGACACTGGGGATCACGTAATCCTTATCAACGCTGGTAAAATCGAATTAACAGGTAAAAAATTACAAGATAAAATTTATTACCGTCACACTCAATTTGCAGGTGGTTTAAAAACTCGTACTGCAGGTGAAATGAAAGAAAAATATCCAAAACAAATGCTAGAATTAGCTATCAAAGGGATGCTTCCTAAAAACTCTTTAGGTCGTCAAATGTTCACTAAACTTCACGTATACGCTGGAGCAGAACACCCACACGCAGCACAAAAACCAGAAGCATATGAGCTTCGCGGATAATCATTAGAGGAGGAAATACCCTTGGCACAAGTTCAATATATCGGCACAGGTCGTCGTAAAAGTTCTGTAGCTCGCGTACGTTTAGTACCAGGCGAAGGAAATATCGTTATTAACAACCGCGACGTTGAAAACTACGTCCCATTCGCTGCTTTACGCGAAATTATTAAACAACCATTAGTAGCAACTGAAACAGTTGGAAGCTACGACATTCACGTTAACGTGAATGGTGGTGGATACACAGGTCAAGCTGGCGCAATCCGTCACGGTATTGCACGTGCATTACTAACAGTTGATCCTGATTTCCGTCCAGCACTTAAATCAGCAGGTCTACTTACTCGTGACCCACGTATGAAAGAACGTAAGAAGCCAGGTCTTCGCGGCGCTCGTCGTGCACCTCAATTCTCAAAACGTTAATCATTCGTTTATGCGAATTCAAACCGTCCCATTTTTATGGGGCGGTTTTTTGTTTTAAAATACAAGAAGTTATATATAAATGATATTTATACGCTTATCAATACGACATATCGTCCAATCTTATGGCATATATTAATGCAAAAGGGCGGTGTCGTTATTTGAAGCGGTGGCTTATTTTAGGGACAATTTTACTTTGTTGTATACTATTTGTTGTATATGGAGTAAAAGCATCAGATCGGGGATTTTTCATCTCAGAAACTCTTGGTGGAGTGAAAATAGTAGTAGATGCTGGGCATGGCGGGATAGATGGCGGTGCATCTACGGCGGATATTATTGAAAAAGATATCACACTTGCCATTGCGCAAAAGGTAGAGAAGAAGTTAAAGAAAAAAGGTGCGACTGTATTTATGACTCGTACTAAAAATGGTGATGTTATTGCCGAACATGCTTCAGATCAAAGTTACAACACATTGCGTGAACGTAAAAGAGAAGACATTTTTTTAAGAGAACGACTTGTAGCTAAGCAAAAACCGGATCTCTTTATAAGTATTCATGCTAACGCAATTCCAGAAACGAAGTGGAGAGGTGCACAGGTATTCTATCATGCAAATGGGCATCCCGGTGGTGAGTTTTTGGCAAAAGAAATTCAGTCTTCTATTCGAGAGAATTTGAAGAATACAAAACGAGAAGCGCTGTCTATTAAGCAAGTATATTTATTGAAAAAAGCTACGATGCCTTCTGCACTTATAGAGACAGGCTTTCTCAGTAATCCAGAAGAACAAAAATTACTTACATCACCGAATTACCAAGATCAAATGGCAGATGCAATTGTCCAAGGAATTGAGCAATACTTTGAGATTAATATTGAATAAAGCAACTCGTAGACCTAATTCATACCCTTTGTGATATACTAAAATTCGAAAAAAGATATTTACTAGAGGAGTGTCTATTGTGATTAATGAACAACAAGTCCGTGAATTAGTCGGAGAACTAAAAGATCCTTTTTTACATAAAACATTAGCAGAAACAAACGGTATTACGAATGTCTCAATAAAAGAAGAAAAAAACCATGTAAGTGTGAAAGTGGCGATTGCTAAAACTGGTACACCAGAACAAATGCAATTACAAATGCAAGTTGTAGATGCATTGAAAAACGCTGGAGTGGAAACTGTAGGTATTCGTTTTGAAGAACTTCCTCAAGAAATTTTAGAACAATTTCGTGGTACAGCTACAAGAGCAGAAGCTCAAGATGTATTATCTCCACTTAATAATGTTAAATTCATTTCAATCGCTTCAGGTAAAGGCGGTGTAGGTAAATCAACAGTATCAGTTAACCTTGCTGTAGCTCTTGCACGTCTTGGCAAAAAAGTCGGCCTAATTGACGCTGATATCTATGGTTTCAGTGTGCCTGATATGATGGGTGTACAGACAATGCCAGTGGTAGAAGAAAACCGTATTATTCCGGTTGATCGCTTAGGTGTGAAAATGATTTCTATGGGCTTCTTTGTTGAAGATAATGCACCGGTAGTATGGCGCGGACCAATGCTTGGAAAAGTATTAGACCAATTCTTCCGCGATGTAGAGTGGGGCGAGCTTGACTACTTACTATTGGACTTACCTCCAGGTACAGGGGATATTGCACTTGATATTCACCAAATGCTACCTGAATCAAATGAAATCGTTGTGACAACGCCACATCCTACTGCAGCGTTTGTAGCAGCTCGAGCAGGCGCAATGGCAATTAAAACTGATCATAACATCCTTGGTGTTATTGAAAATATGTCTTGGTTCCAATCAAAAGTATCTGGCGAACGTGAATTCGTCTTCGGCGAAGGCGGCGGTCCTAAATTGGCTGAAGAACTTCGCACAGAATTACTTGGTCAGATTCCATTAGGTCAACCTGACTGGAATGATGTTGATTTTGCACCATCTGTTTATGCAAAAAATCATTCTACAGGTCAAATTTATCTTGATATCGCTCGTAACGTAATTGGAAAATTAGAAGAAAAATAATTACTAAAAGAAGCGGGACCCTATAAAAGGTCCCGCTTCTTTTTGTTAATCATTACTGTCATTGTTTCTGTTTATCGCCACTGGACTCATCGCCACTTTTACCACCCTTTGATTTCTCTCCACCACCACCTGATTCACCGGCAGATTGAATCAGTTTGAGCCATTTTTCTTGTAGAAGTGGGCTTTCAATTGTTTCAGCAATAATTTTTTCTAAATTTTCTTTTGAATTTGCTGATTTTAAAATCTTCTCGAGCTGTTTTTGCATATCGGGCTGACCAAAAAATTGTTCAAGATCTTTTTGGAATGAAGCATCTTTAATTAAGTCCTTCATAACGCCTTCTTGTTCCTTCTTCATACTTTTAGCAAATGTTTCACGGAATTTTGGATCTTCAAACTGTTTCTTCCAATATTCTTCAGATTTTTTGGATAGCAATGTTTCCTCAATTGCTTTTTTTACTTCTTCATTTTCCAATATAACTAAATCCCGAAAGCTGTTATCTTCTAGAAGCTGTCGTATTGCTTTTTTGCCATCTTCAGATTGCAGTGCATCGAGCATTATTTTCTTTACTTCATCATAGGACTGTGTATTTTGTTGGTTTGCAGAACAACCTGCCAAGAAAACGATGAAGCAAAATGAAAAGACGATCCTTTTGGCCATTCTAATCCCTCACTTTCTTCATATTGCTTTCAATTATTGTTCACAATTAACGAAGTAATATGTATTGATTTGCAGGAGAAATAGATTTTTTGCGGATTCGTTGTTAGAATGAAACAAGAAATTGTTTTTATAAACGGAGGACTTTTAGTCGTGACGATACGAAATTGGTTTAAATTTTTCTTAAATGCAATGTTGATCGGTGGTTCTATTACAGGAGTTTTTAGTTTATTCATTAGATGGAACGACTTTTATGCTGTGCATTTCTCTAATGGAGAATGGGCAGAGTTCTTTTCAGGAATTATTTGGTTTGTTATTTTAGGTTTTACAATGAGTGTTATTGCGCAAATGGGGTTCTTTGCATATTTAACTGTGCATCAAATTGGAGTGAACATTTTCCGTTCTTTAACATTATGGAATTGGGTACAAATGCTAATTATAGTTGTTACGTTAGTTGATTTGGTATTGTTACGCTTCAAACCATATGCTCATACTGCTCAAGATTGGCTCTTGTATATAGTTTTATTGCTTGTCTTATTGGCAGGATCAATTGCAACAGCTATTCAAAAGACAAGGCTAACAAAGAAACACGTTCTCATTCCAGCCTTATTTTTTATGATTGTTGTAACCACTCTAGAATGGTTAATCGCGTTATGGGTACGTACTGACGGTGGTGATGAATACGTAACGTTATTACTATTCCCGCTTTTAGCAGTTAATGCTTTCCAATTGCTGGTTTTGCCGAAGTATAATGCAAAGTCAGATGAAGATCGATTAAAACTGGAAGAGCGTCGTAAAGCACGTCGATTAGCCGAAGCATCTAAAGTGAAGTAATAAGTAAAGTGATGTCCTTGTATAGATGGACATCACTTTTTTTGTGAAAAAACATTAGTATTGGACTAATAGTATTGAAACGTCATAACATGCTTTGTTTTTTAAAATTAGTGAATCATAGACAGTGTTAAGTAATAATTATCCCTATCTCTTGTGAATGAAGACTCTCTTAAGGGAACTTCTTATCCTTTACTTCGTAGCCAAAGATTGTCTTTTCTAAAGTAGAAAATTCGTATTTAGCGCGCAATTCATCAATTTTTTTAAAACTTATACGTTCTTCTTGATGCATAGGAGCAGTAATAATATCTCCTTTTACAAGTATAGGTAGTTTATCGGTCGACCATACTTTAGTAGATCCGAGCATATTAATTTGTTCTTGCCATAAATGTTGACGCATATCACTAGGGAATAGTTGGTCCTTTGTTCTAAACCATAATGGCTTTACGCCAAAATGCTTTTCATAAATAGCGATTTCTTCCTCCAAGGCCAGTAGGTTACTTTCATAATATGTGCTTTCTTTTCCTAATAATCCAGTTGGAATCTTTTTCTCTTTAATTAATTGTAAAATCGCAGGGGAACGATTAATCCAATCCTTATCTAATAGTAATAGAGGATAAGGGGGAGACAAAACCTTTACCCATTGCTCCAGTTCCTGATCTCCGAATGAAACATCAATTGTTAACGTTTGACCATAAGTACCTTTTGCAATTACATCTGGACCATCTGTTACATTAAAAACTTCTAAAAGTTTCTCTTTCGTAGGTATAAGTAATAAAAAAACAACCAAAATAAAACTACTAAAAATGATAGTTTTCCGCATCATATCAACGCTCCCACTCATTTTTTATTATCACTAAAAAAATCCCCTATTACTTTTTTATGATAATGTGTTGACAATAATGCAAAAAGGATGATAAGATATGGAAGTCGTCAAAACAACACGACAAAATGAACCTTGAAAACTGAACATGCAAGACGTTAATCAATAAATGTTTTTGAACATCAACTCTGTTGGTGGATC
>NZ_MSPW01000008.1 GCF_001955655.1 Viridibacillus arenosi
CAGGAATTAAATGATTTTTTTGATGGAAAGTCAACAAGTACTATTTCAAAGGTTGTAAAAAAAGCAAAGAGAATAACGATTCTCCGAAATATAGGTATCTCTTTATTTGTCATAGTTTTCTTGTTAATTACTTTAAGTTTGTCTTGGCTTTTTATAATAAGGGGAAGTCAAGAAAAGGCGATGCGTGATATCGAATTATTTAGCAGAATCACTAATCCCAATATTGAGTTATTAAGAAGCCAGAACGAATCAAATGGTGTATTTGAAGGGATTTTAACGTTTAATCGATATAAAGAGATTGAAGGGATTCCAGTAGATTGGAGTAATGATGTTGTTAGGTATAGTCTGTTTGGTGGGATGAGTCGTTTCACAGGTCATTCATTAATACAGATTGAAGATAAAGAAGATGGACTTGATAGGTATTATGACAGTGAGACAAAGCAAAGAATGATGAGCTTTTATCATCCAGAGGTATTGTACAGCGAAATGCGTAATGACCTAAATACCTTAAATAAATTTACAGATGATACTTTGATCGAATTAGGGGTTTCATTTAACCAAAATTATACACCGGAAGAAGTTCGAGAACTAATTCCAGAGAATATTACACTTAAATGGTACTGGGTAGATACCTATTCACGTGAAGACATTAAATCATTAAACACACACATAACCAAGTATAAACCTGCGTTCCCTGAATTAGCTACTGAAATTTACGGGTTTAGTGAAGACCCTACCGATTCCTCTATGAGTGAGAAGCGTTTTATTGATGATGTACAAACGGGCTTAAATGAAGATGGAAAATACTTTGGGGAATTCAATCGTATATATAACAATTTAAAAGGTGATTCTGCACAACTAGCTCCTAAAAATATTGAGGTAATAGGTGCCGTGGTAACAGGAAAACCGAAAGAATTAGCTGAATTAAATGATATGGATATGATTCGGGGAACTGTACTAGGCGTTACGGTAAAACCATATTGAAAATAGATTGTTATAACCATAGTATGTGAAGAATTGTACTTAAACTAACGGGTGCTTTACTTGAAGATCATTGAGTTGCATATGCAGCTCTTTTTTTCTTTCTTGAACTAACGAAGCAGTTTAGTGGAAGAAGGTTTTCAGTGCAGCCGTATAGACGGCTTTTTTAAGCTATTAATGAGCTAGATTAAGTAAGATAGTATAATCTTCAATTCATACAATATCCATGAATGTGATAACATACAAATAGGACTTGGTAGGAAAATATGGATATAAGAGAGGTCTATATGAGTATATACAAAACACAATATGGAAGAGAAATGTCATTAAAGCTTTATGATGCTCAATTAAAAAAATTGGATTATTCATGTAAGGATGTTTACGTTCATACTAGTTTTGGAAGAACACATATCATTGAAACTGGCAATCTATCTGGTGAACCGTTGTTAGTTTTTCATGGTGGGAATAGTACGACTGCCTATAATTTACTAATGTACAGATTCCTGCTTAAAGATTTTCATATTTATGCGGTTGATATAATTGGTCATCCTGGAAAAAGTGATGAAGTTAATCTCTCTTCTAACAATTATGATTATGGAAAGTGGGCAAGTGACGTTATTTCAGGGCTTGGATTTGATAAAATAGCTTGTTTTGGGGTTTCTTATGGTGGCGGAGTTTTGGCAAAACTGATGTGTATCGCACCGGAAAAAGTAGAAAAATCCGTATTAATTGTGCCATCAGGTATTAATAATGCCTTTCCAATCAGTACTGTAAAAATGATGATACCTCTACTAAAATATAAACTAACAAAGAAAGAAAAATATATAAAAGAAACAGCTTTATTTATGGCTATTAAAGAAGAAATTCTTGATAAAGATACTTTGGATATGGTAAAAGATAGTTTTGATCATGTGAAAACAAAAGTAGGGATGCCATCTAATGTTAGTGAACAATTAATGCAACAGTGTAACGCACCGTCACTTATTATGGCAGGTGAAAAAGATTGTTTATTTCCGGCGAGAAAAGTATTACCAAGAGCAAAAAAAATCATACCAAATGGTACGGTTCATATGCTAAAAGGATGCGGACACATGCATGTGATGCCAGAGCGTGAAAAGAAAATGATCGTTGATTTCTTAAGTGTTTAGTAACTTTAAAGTTCTTAAAATAATAAAGTTATTGAACTAACGGGGTGCTTTACTTGAAAATCATTGAGTTGCATATGCAGCTCTTTTTTCATTATTGAACTAACGGGGCAGGTTAGTTGAATAATGTTGTTTAATTTTTGTTCAATAAACGTGCTAATTAATAAAGTAATTCATTGTGAACATAGGAGTAATATGAAATAATCCTGACAAATTGATTGGAGGAGTAAAAATGCAAGGCTTTAAGCGCTACTGCTCGTTTGTAATTCTTATCTTGTTGTTAACAGGGTGTGCGGGGGTGGAAAAAGATAAAACATCCTCAAATGCGAAAATAACTGTTGAGCCATATAACCTGAGTGAAAAAGAAAGTCTGCTTATTAGCAAATCGGGAGTAGGGCATATTAAATTTTTTAAACTAAATGGCACTTTAGCTGAAGATGATGATTTGGAAATCTCAGTGGAAGTATTTGAAAAAGGTAAGTTTAAAGAAGAATTGCTAAAAACCTGGGATGACCCTGAAAAAAATTATAATGATACCCTCATTTCATTTGGAATAAGTGACTTTAACGATGAAGTTCGTCCTTTAAAATTGATATCTGGCATACCTTCTGGGTATGTTACAACGAATTATTCAAATAAAATGACGTCTTCTTCTTTCAATAATTTAGTTGGCGGAAAAGTTACTTTAAAGAAAAACAAACCTGTTTATTTAGCGGCATGGCTAAGCACTACAAAAAAAGAGCTGCGGTCTGTAGAAAGCGAAAATGGCGAAATACCTGCCAGCATTGCAGAAACTGAGCTCGCATTTTTATACAAAGTTTTATGGACTTATAAGGAAAAGAATTAACATTAGCAGTGTAATCGGAATAAGGAGATACAGGACCTGGTATTATATATTGGGTAATTCAATTAACGGGTGCAATTGTTTAATAAGCGTCTCGGTTCTTATTAAACTAACGGGTGCTTTAGTAAAAGAAGAAAGGGTTCTACATATTAGTCATATCTAATATGTAGAACCATTTAATTTTTCTATTTTTTAAAAAATTAGGTCTTTATAAAATTTATCCCCCTCTTCTTTTTGTTTTACTAAATAACCTATTTCTTTAGTTGAATCTGTTTATACTTATTGAAGTTCAGAACGAATCGGTTCTTCAGGATAGTATAAATCTTTACGTAAGCAGACATTTCTATGGATGAGTGTTTCACCTTTAAAACGAATCCAAATTTCATCATCTGCCATGACTCCATGTGTTTTTCGTAAAATGCCCCAGCGAATATTAGATTGCATATCCAGTGAAGCCAGTAATTCTTTTGCGTTGACCCGAGTAGGAGGGAAGGTACGCCATTTTAGCCAATGTTCTATTTCTTCTAAGCTAATATGCCCTTCCATATTCGGTGAAAATTGTTTGTTAAAATCATCAATAGGCTAAGTCCGTTATCAAAAATCGGTGCCAACTCCCATGTTTTTTATTTTGGGTCATATAAGAATAAAATGTTATTCGTGTGCCGATCTTCATTTAGAATAAGTGCATCGAAAGCATGTTTTGTTACTTGTAATAGAATCAGTAGAGCTGAAATTTGCTTCAAATAAGCGCTCAATTGTAACTTCCTGTTTTGTACCACGAAAATCGAGTTAATAGCAGCCGTCAAATTGTTCACCGTCAGCTAATTGAATGATACATGGGTAATAGACGACAAATTTAGAGGGGGTAAGAGTTGAGCATTCAAGTACGAGTGAAGTCAATACTTCTGCTTGTCCCTCATAACCTCGCGCATTTTGTTTGACCCACTTGTTTCCGATACGCCATTTCGATTGATCGATCGCCCTTACTAGAAGTACTAATAATACGTTCAGCGTCGATAGGAATATGAATTGTTTCCATTTCATCACATCCAATTTAATATGAGTTTATTTTATTATATAGTGCATAAACGTTTACCGCACGGAAAGTTGTTCATAGTGTTGCTTCTAAAATTATTGTCTGTTCTTTAAAGTATCAAGATATGTTTTTGGAATAATAGAGGCTACCAAAAAACTGAATATTCATTTATAATTAACAATATGAAAATATTGTAAAATTATACAATATTTTATTTAAGGGTACCTATTAGAAAAATGTATTAAATACTGATTGGGATTTAATAATTTAAGAAACAAAAAGAAATTGGAGGGGAACTACCATGATAGAAATCAGAGACTTAAGCAAAACATATACCCACCTTTCGGATAAAGTGAAAATACTTAATAACATATCATTAAGTATTGATAAAGGTCAGTGGTATACGATAATTGGTCCTTCCGGCACCGGAAAATCGACATTTTTAAATTGTGTCGCGGGGCTCTTACAACCCGATGAAGGTGAAATTATTTACGAAGGAGTAAATATTTATAGTCTAAAGGATAAAGTGAAAAGTGAGTATAGGAGACTTAATATTGGGTTTATATTTCAAGATTTTAAACTATTACCACATTACTCAGTATTGGATAATGTAGCATTACCGTTAATTTATGATGAGCCAAAAAAATCCCTATACACTAAAGCAAAGAGTCAATTAGAAATGGTAGGAATTAAAGAACAAATGTTTAATAGATTACCCGAAGCCTTATCTGGAGGTGAAAAGCAAAGAATTGCGATAGCACGGGCGCTAATTGCCAATCCTAAAGTGCTCATTTGTGATGAACCAACAGGGAATTTAGATATTAATAATCGTAATATAATTCTAGACTTATTAAGTGAATTTAAAAATTCTGGAAAGACAATCATAATGGTGACGCATGATGAAGAGGTGGCAAATCGAGGAGATATAATCTACAAGTTATCTAATGGGATATTGGAAGAGAGGATGAAAAAAAATGATGCGTTTAGTTTGGAATCGAATAATTAGTAGAAAGTTGGTTTCCTTTACAATCATTTTAGCTCTTTTTGGAATTTTTCTACTGATACCAATAGGTTTTCAAAATACTAATGAAACAAAATTAGCTGTTGATAATTCAATTGCAGAACAAGGTAGAGGCACTTATGATATTTTAGTAAGACCAAATCATTCAAGAACAAAAGTAGAAAAAGAAGTTGGTATGGTAGAAGAAAATTACATAGGGGATAGCCAAGGTGGTATATCCATTCAGGAATGGGAAAAAATCAAACAGAACCCCGCCATTGAAGTTGCAGCACCTGTCGCATCAATCGGATATTTTAGTGGTAAAAAAACATCAGTCGAACTACCACAATTAGATGAATCCACTAGATTTACATGGGAATTCTATACTTCAGATGGACAAAAAGAATATTCACTTAGCGAACCTCAAAGCTTAGTATACTTCAAAGAATCGGAACCTGGGAATACTCAGTATTTAAAGGTTCTTCATAATGAAACTGCGTCTGGCGCTACGCTGGATGTTATGCTTCCACAAACTTATCATTTATTAGCAGCCATAGATATTGAAAGTGAGCAGAATCTAACGAATGTTGACTACTCAGAATTGAAAAATGAGTTTGATTCATTTTCACTTGATGTAATAATTAAAACCTTTGGAAATATTCCTGTTATTAAAGTCATTCAAAGGGAAGATATTAATATTCCAATTAAGATGAAATTAAAAGCAGATACAATCGAGCTTGATATTTCTGACTACCGTAAAAAGCTTTCATTAACAGAAGAAGATTGGCTTATGTCAGCTGAGAGAAATAAAATTAAACAGGTAATTGGAGAATTAAATAAGAAAAAAACCGCCTCTACTTCTGAACATGAAATAGATCTTACTTCTTTTCAAAAACCATTTGATGGAACTGCTGTTAAAATAAATAATCAATTTAAAGTAGATTTGGCTTCTGACTTTGCTTCAGATAGAGGAGAAACTACTGTTTATTATACGGCTGAAAAACTGGATTATAATAGTGAAAATGATATTTTAAACATAAAAATAATTGAAAATGGGCAACCTCCATCCTATAAAAAGATAGTGAAAAAAGGAGAAAGTTTATACAATGGGGTGAAACCTAAATTCCTTATTGAGCAAGTAGGGACATTTTCACCAAAAGTTGATAAAGAAAGTAAACTCTCATCAAGCCCTATGGGAATTTATGCAACTTCTGAAATAAAGACGGAGAAAGGACAAGTACTAAAACCTACTACTGTACCTGGAAGCTTCATTCCTCAACCTGCTGGTGGTTTGATTACGCTTAAATCGGCGGAGATTCTTAAAGGGTCAAAGCCTATAGACGCAATAAGAGTACGAGTCGCAGGTATTTCTAAATATAATAAACAAGCACAGCAAAAAATAGAAAAGATAGCAACTGAACTACTCCAAGATGGTTATGAAGTAGATATTGTTGCGGGCTCTTCTTTTAAAAATGCGACATTAGATGTTGAAGGAATAGGAAAGGTAGTAGCTCCGTGGACTACTTTAGGAGTTGCCCAAGAATTAGAAGAGAATTGGAATGGTTTAATACTATTAACTACAATATTATTTGTTACTTTTGTTCTTGTATGGTTTGTATCCCGTCTTCTATTTGAAAAGAATTCTTTGGAAAAAGAAGATGAATTATTAACTATAATAGGTTGGCCACGTGAAAAAATTATCCGAAGAAATTACCTTGAACAATATTTTTTACTTTTCATAGCATATATGTTAAGTGTTTCATTTATGGCAATAATAAAGTTAGAAGTAAGTGCATATTTCATTTCTTCAGGTATCTTAATTATAGCTTTTCTGCTGATAAATATTATATTTACAATTAAGAAAAACAGAATGAAACGTTTGGAAGCTTATAAACATTCACCATCTCTTTTCTATTATAGGGATATTATTATGCCTACTATGGTAATTCTATTTATTTCTACAATGTTAATAGTAGTTCAAATAGCGAGTTTTGGAAGTACAATAAATAAATCGCAAGAATCTACATTAGGGCAATTTACTGTTGATGGTATTTTTGGATTCCAACTATTAGTTTTAATTTCTGCCTTTATTCTATCTATTTTAGGATTAAGTGAATGCTTAAATACTTTATTTTATACACGAAAATCAGAATTTAACATGTATCATATTATTGGGTGGTCTGAGAGGAGAATACTACTTCATTTATCAAAAGAAACCTTAGTGTGGACGAGCTTCTCTATATGTTTAGGCTTAATCACTAGCTGTATTATCTTATTTAACACTGAGGCTACGATAGGCTGGATTGTAGTAGGGATATTATCCTCTTCAGTAATATTGATTTTTGTAATTTTCATTGTTCTAATTTCTAAAAATTTCATTATTATTCCTAAGGGTGAAAAAAATATTAACGTCTAACATATTGACGATTGCCTAAGTTTTTTGACCTTGAATAAGTATATTATTAGATATTTTTTCTTTACAATTATCGACAACTGAAGCGGAAATTTAAAATTATATTTAGACAGTGCTGTGGGCCCGAGTCCGTTTTTCCATACTCGGGCCTATTAATTTAGCTTTAATTAGTTTTTGATCTCAGTATTTATATTGTTGAATATCTTGTTAGAAATATCCCATAATTTTAAAGATGGCTAAGGAGAATCATCATTTCTTATTCTATTATCTATAACTGTAAATTACCTAAAAAAACAACAATACCCAGTCTATATAATTAATAGAGACTGGGTATTGTGTATTCTTAATTTATATTATCTAGTTAAAATGACGCTAGCAGATGCCGTAGCAGAAGAGCCATTGGTAACTCTTAGATAGTTATTCCATGTATACGTACTGTAAGGTCCTAAATCATATTGTGCTGTTGCTGAAGTACTGTAGTAGTTTGCAGTGAAACTACGTGACGTGATTCCGTCTTCATAATAAGCGTTATAATATGGAGTAGTTCCGCCCCCCCAAGATAGGTTTTTAGTAACGGATTTAGAAGAAACACCTTTAAAATTGTCGCGAAGCGGACTAATGCTTGCATCAACGGGAACAGCAAAAGGTGTAATTCCTTCAGAGCTCTCAGCTGCTTCAGCTGAAGTACTTGTGTAACCAACCCCTAATATAAAGGTACTTGCAAGTGCACTTACTAATAGTTTCTTCATTTTCATAAAATATACCTCCCTAATGTTTTTGGTAATCCAATTATTGCTAAATATAGTTATAATTACCAATTACTATTATATCCAATATATAGAAAATTGTAAACTATTAAACTATTTTGTTTGTGATTAATTAACATATATCTCTAAAATGTAATAAAAAATTACAGAAAAATCTGGAATTATAGCTTTTTCTAACGTTTCTGGAGTTGGGTATCTATTTACAAGAATGGATTATTTATATAAAAATCTGTCTTAAGGAATGGAGAAAACCTTATTTATATACGATTTCATTCCTATTATCATTGCATGTTTTTACGCTTTAGTTCCATCTTGTCCAAAACTTTTTGACTATCTGTATTTGCCATGTTGGTATAAAGAGAAGTTGTTTTAATATCATTATGGCCGAGTTGATCAACAAGAAGAATATTAACTTGATATTTTCAATTGAAGATAATGCGCTTAAACTCATGTATATCAAGGGTTTAGACGCTTTTTGTTTTTTTGTAATGACACTGAACGTGTTATTAACGAAACTACAATCACATTTACAGGGGTTGCTCTTGGCAAAATTAGATATGTAAGTAATTCACGATAAAGATTGTGAAAAAATGTACTTAAACTAACGGGGCAGTTTAGTTGAAGATACGGAATTCGTAATAATGAGAACGTGAACTCAGTTTCTAATAGAAATGCTTAGCTTTAAGTTATATAGAGTTACAAAAGAATTATAAATAAATCGCTTTAAATAATACATAATGCAATTTAATGGTGTTAGTCGTTTAAATACGTCATAATGTTCACCCTCGAATAATTGTTTGATTTCACCGTATCGAAGAAATCGACCTACTTTCTTTGTTTGCAAGTCTACAATTTGTTGTTTATACTTTACTTTAATTGGAAAAGGAGGGATGTAAATGAAATTGAAATTTTTACTTGCCTCAACAATTGTTGTTATTATCATTGCAATTTTCGGGGTTCGTGAATTCGTTGATTTCACACATGTAAGCTACGGCGATAAATCAATAAACGATAACATTACTGAAGTCGTTGGGGAAGCAAGCGAACCCGAATTTTATGACGCAGAATTTGGAGAATGGGCTTCGAAAATGAACGCAATGCTTTCCGAACCGATGGACAACCCAAAATTGAAGGAAGCCAACAACGATGAAGGATTCGAATATTACTTGAAGGCACAAGAAGTCATTAGGAAATTTCCGAAACAATTGATTAAAGAAGGCAATGAAATCGAAAAGGAACATTCGAATTTGTTCCTTCTATCAAGTTACATTTCACATATTCAATTCGTTCGCTCGGCACATATTGGACCTAATGGTGAAGCCAAGGAATCAACAGAACTTGCTGACAAATGGAAACCGACCGATGAAAACATGCGTCAAGCATTCGAATATATGAAGCAAATTGTGAATGATATTGACGTTGCGGTCAACCATAACGAAGAAGGCGAAATATATGGTGTTTCGTATCTATTGAACGGCGAAAAAGTTTCCGAAGTTGAAAAATTTATCAATGGGATGTAATAGCTAAGACGACGAAAACTATTAGTCGTCTTTTTTTAAGGCTGTTTTCGTAAAGATTGTTGCTATTCAACTAACGGGGCAGATTAGTTGAATAGCGTTGTTTAACTTTTGTTCAACAATCGGGCCAGATTATGGAGTGACTTTATTAATTGTTTCGTTAAGATTGTGAAGAAGTGTACTTATGCCAACGTGGCAGTTTAGTTGAATGAAAAATGTTATAATATTATTAAAATTCAAAAAATGGAGTTTGGAAAATGAAGAGTATTAAAAGATTGATTCAAGTCATCTTAGCAAGTACATCAATCCTAATTCTTAGTGGATGTTTCTCTAAAGATGATCTGAATCAACCAATACAAGAATATTTAGAAACAAACTATGGAATACAAGGTGAGTTTTCTGTTATTCAGACAAGTAATAATTGGTTTGAAGGGATTGACCATCAAACTTATATAGAAATGAAAAAGCCATATCGTGCTTATCCGTACCTAATGATTGATAGAGATACTTTGAAGATTTTAGAAAAAGAAAGTCGTGACGATATTTACCTTTCACAATTCAAGGGTGCATATATTGAGCAACATCCAAAGGTAGTTCAAGTAGTTGAACAGATAATAACAAAATATGGTTTAGTGAAATACCCTAATGAATATGCACCAGTAAGAAATGCCCCAGTTTCAATATTTCCCTACGACAATATTGAGATAGGTGTAGCTAATTATCAAGAGCTACTTGACGATTTTAAAACGACACAAAAGATAGATACTGCTAAACTTTTACCTACACTGATACCAAGTGACCCAAGAAATAATATTCCTGATGGTGAGCATGTCAGGTTTGCAACGGAACTAGGAGTGGTGAATTTTTATTTTGAATTTGACATAAACGAAAATAAACACCCTATTCCAAACGCCAAAGAATTAATTGAGGACTTCCAAAAAAGTGAAGTATTAGCAAAGGGAATATACAGTATCTATATGCTCGTAGATGACTCAAAACATTATGTGGGAGGGGAACATAATAGTGTAGTTTTGTTTGAAGTTGACGAAAATCGGGGATATACAATAATTGCCACTCCTAAATATGGTGATTTTTGGGACACTTACTTTTATGGTGATTACGCAGCTAAAAAAAATATAGAATAGAATTTTAGGTTGAATTACTTAATTGGAATTGACTAAAAATACACATGGTGCTACCCCTATTAGTAATATTTTGTAATTAGGATTAGCGCTTGTTTTCATTAAAGGGGAAGATTAATTTAATATAAAACTGAGTATGAAAACTGCGCTTATATTCGTTATGGAGAACTGTATGTAATTAAATGTCGAGTCTATATGGTACCAAGATTTAATATTCGTTATTCAACAATCGGGCGCGATTGTTGTACAAGCATCTCTGTTCTTATTCAACTAACGGGGTGCTTTAGCAAAAGATTATTGAGCTGTTCATACAGCTCATTTTTTCTTGTTCGACTAAACGGGCAGGTTAATGGAAGAAATAGCAAGTGGGTTTAACTAGGAGAAGTGTCGATGACATTAAAGAAGACACCGAGGTGTCTTCTGTTTTTTAAATTAAGAATATTGATAAATTGAAATTTAATTACTTAACATTATACTTATTTTCGGAGCGAGGCATCTTATCGGTGAGTATATACCAAGTAATGCTTGCTGTTAATAATGTTGACGAAATCAAAGCTGTAAGAACACTATATGTTTGCCAAATAAGTATCGTTGACCAATCGAAGGCAAAAAACATTATACACTGGGCAATCGTAGCGATTAGGAAAATAATTGTTACGATTGTTCTCTTTTTTGTCATTGGCTGCTGCTCATTCGTTTTCCTTTTTCTTAATCCTAAGAGAAGTAACAGAACGGCCAATAGGCAAAGAATAATTGTGGTAGACGACAAAATGATGTCCAAAAGCTGTGTGCTGCTTATCTCATATGACTGAGTTAGATTGCCGTTTAATATATTTTTAACTTTTAGTACCAGGTTTATATTGGTATTTGCGCCGTTGCTCAGTAAGCAGATGGCTGTTCGTTCATTTGGCAGTATGGCTACTTCGGTTCTAAAATTCGGATTACCCCCAGTGTGTTCTATAAACGTT
Organism: Viridibacillus arenosi; assembly: GCF_001955655.1. GTDB lineage: Bacteria > Bacillota > Bacilli > Bacillales_A > Planococcaceae > Viridibacillus > Viridibacillus arenosi. The sequence goes on from NZ_MSPW01000008.1 coordinate 11,814, forward strand.
TGTTCGGCGTTTACCGACCAACCTGCCGCATAATACATATCGTTGACAGCCGAAACAGACATATCACCCCTATGTGATTTTTCGATAACCCTGTGAAATATTTCGGGTATGTCCTGCACGATACCCATCTGTATGCCCATCCAACGCGCCATATCTTTTGTATTAGAAATGATATAGCCGGCAGGTTTATTCCCAGCATAATCAGGAGCGTTAAATGGAGTTGTTATGAAAAAGGAAGAACGGTAGCCCTGCGCTAACTGTCCAGTGGCTTGAGCATCTTCTTTATAAACATACGTCTGGTGAAGACCTAAGGGTAGAAATACCTGTTCCCTCATAAAGTCTTCATAGCTTTGTCGTGATACAATCTCAATAACCAAACCCAATACGTCATAATTAACGGTTCCATAGTTATATTGTTCACCGGGAGAGAACGCCAATTCAGCATCTACCAGCGTTTCCACAGTCTTTTGCAACATATCAGGCGTATTGCCTTGTGGAATATTTTGAGTATGTCTAATATTTGTTAGGCCGCTGGTATGGTGAAGGAAGTTATTTAGTGTAAGGCTTTGCATATCAACAGGTTTACCTTGATACTTTAACGTAAACCAAGGTAAATATTTTTGGATAGGGTCAGTCATTGATAGCAGCCCTTGCTCTTCCAATAGCAGAATCCCCATACCAGTAAAAGCTTTACTCACCGAGGCCAACTCATAGAGTGTATTTTCACTTGCAGACAACCCCTTTTCAAGATCTGCATACCCAGAAGAAAAGTAGAACACTTCATCATTAGCAAGTATTGAGATTGACATTCCAGGCACACCTGATGTACGAGAGGCATCATCTAGCAACGCTTGTATTGCCACAGATTTCGAATCTGACAACGCATAACTTTGTGTTGCGAATCCTGAGAATAATATAAGTATCGTTAATACAAAAACAATAGTCTTTTTCATAAACTCTCCTTTTTGAAGAATTATAAGAGTATAAAAAACTTATTTTTATAACTATAAACTAAATTCTAATTTATATTTATATTTCTACTTACCTATATAATATCAAGTAATTGTGAAGAGTTACACTTAAACTAACGAGTGCTTTACTTCAATAAGGAGTAGAGCCTTTTTGGTGCTTTACTTGAAGATCATTGAGTTGCATATGTAGCTCTTTTTTTCTTTATTGAACTAACGGGGCAGGTTAGTTTAATAAGAGATAATACTTAGATTTTATAATTAAATATCACTTCACAACTTATATTGAGGAGAATGTATGAAAATATTCTTGATTAGTATTTGTGCAAAATAGATTCAGATATGTGCATTGAGGCGGTTCTGTGTAAGGAATATAATGAAAAGTGATAATGATTATCATTTAGTGGCTACTAATATTAAATAAAGGAGTGAGCATTTAATATGGCGATGCGAAAAATAGGAAACATTCGTTGGTTGATCGTCCTACTGATTATTATAGTAAGTTTAACAGGCTGTAACGGTGAAAAGGAAACATTGACGAATGATGAAGACAATAAGCAAATAAGCACTAAGGAAGAGGGTAATGATACAAGGAAGGTTAAAGATGCTTTTGGCGAAGTAGAAATTCCTGTCAAGCCGAAGAGAGTAGCAGGGATTTATTTAGAGGATTATATGTTGGCGCTAGGAGTGGAACCGATTGTGCAATGGTATCATCCAAGCTGGGGTAAACAAGAGTATTTAGGACTGACAGATGTTCCATTATTCGATATAACAGGAAGTTTGGAAGCTATGCTAGAAAAAAAACCTGACTTAATAATATTGCCCGGGGCAATGGATGAATCTTATCAATTGTATTCTAAAATCGCGCCTACATATCGCGTGCCTGATGAAGTGCTTGGGGATGCAGAAGAAACTCTCAAAATAGTTGCTGATTTATTAGGTATTCCAGAAAAGGCTACTAGTGTACTAACAGATTACAAACAGAAGATTGCCGACACCAAAGTGAAGTTGGAAGAGGTTATTGGCCGCGAGACGGTTGCTGTCGTACGTCTCGATGTCGGGGACAAGCCAGAGTTGCGTTTATTCGGTCTGAATAATGCATATACGGGCATGATTTACAAAGACCTTGGTTTGGAGCCGTTCAAGTGGGTGAAAAACATTAAGGCACATGATGTTATCTCACAAGAAAAAATCCCAGAGTTTACCGCCGATCATATTATCATCTTCCCATCTAATGGTACGTGGGACTCCGAGTCCAATGAGAAGGCGGTTGCCCTGCTTGACGATCCGTTATGGAAAGGTATTCCCGCTGTCAAAAACGGACATGTTTATCAACTGGAACGATCTCATTGGCAATCAGGGGCGATTACAGCGAATTCTATGAAAATGGAAGATTTGCTAAATTTGATAGTGAAGTAATAGCTTTAGTAATAGGGTATCGAGAAACAAATGAGAAAGCTCTTTCGGTTTCATTGAAGAGCTTTCTTTTTAAGATTATAATAAAGATTATCATAATCGAAAGGGCGATGTATGATGTATAGTGGAGTGGTGCCTCCTTGTTATCCGTCAGTCTTTTATATTATGGTTGGTATCAGGTATATCAATTTGAATATGTTGAGCAGTGAAGAATTTAGCGATGCTGAAGAACACATGCTATTTGCAATAACGGACGGCGAGGCAAACATGGATATTGGATATGGTGCTCAAAGAATTGGAAGAGGGAGTCTAGCTATAGTGAAACCAAATCAAGCCGTTCACATCGATCCTTTTAAAAATAGTATTTCTTTTTATGTTATTACATTCAAAGAGATTCTAATTCCAAATTCGAATACTTCTAATCATAAGCGCAAATCTTCAATTTTCCCAGACACTGGTCTGTGGAATTGTGTTCCATTTTCAAAATGCATTGATTTGTTAGCGGATATTGAACGGCATAGTCATGAGAAAGACGAATTGATGCAATTTTACAATCATGTACGATTCGAGGAATTACTTAGTTTAGTGCTTCAGCAAAGTGTAAGTTTTGCCCCCGCACCAGATTTACGGAGTGCTGTTAAAGGCTCGATTGATTATTTAAAAGACAATTTTGCTGAGCAAGTGACAGTGGCTAAGCTTGCAGAAGAAGTGAACATGTTTCCATGGCAATACTCGCAAATATTCAAAGAGCTTACTGGACAAATCCCACTTAGTTTTGTAAATAATCTGAGAATCAATCAAGCGAAGCATTTACTACTAAAAACAGAGGATCGTATACATGAGATAGCCCATCATGTTGGTTTCAACAATGAGTTTTATTTTAATAGGCGCTTTAGTAAGGCGGTAGGTGTAGCTCCGGGACAGTATCGTAAACAAAACAGAAGTACGATTCGTGTTGTTTCTTTATTTATGGAGGATTTACTAGTAACATTAGGCATTACGCCCGTTGTTCAGTGGTTTCACCCAGCATGGGGGCAGCAAGATTATCTTGGACTAATGCATGTTCCGACATTTAATGTTTTGCAAGAAAGCTACGAATCACTTTCTAAATATGAGCCCGATTTAATTATTGCACGTGGAAGTGATTACGAGTACCGTACCAACCAATATGAGCAATGTAAGCAATTTGCAAATACCGATATTATCACACAAGATGGCGCAGACTGGCGTTTAACATTACGAACTCTAGCTGAGCGATTGGGACGGGTCGATCAGGCCGAGAAAGCCATTCAGCAATATGAAGATAAATTAACCAGTGCTAGGAATTTGTTGATCCATTCAAAGAAAAACCAAACGTATGCCTTCATAAGATTTAAGGTCGATTGCATCGTTATCGATCAACAATATACTAAGCCATTTCTTTCAGAGGATTTAGGTATTACTCTTCATCCGATGGCTCAGAAGCTAACTCTTGAGGAGAGTAGAGCAGGCGTATCATGGGAATGGTTAAAATCGCTAGATGCAGATTATATTTTCTTCGTGTTTGATAAATGGCATGAGGAAGAAATAGGGGCAGAAAGACTTCAGATTAATCATCCGTATTGGCAAGAAATCCCTGCTGTTAGAAATTGCTGTGCATTTGAAGTCGACTTTATGACATGGATGAACCATGGACATCTAGCCAGTAGTAAAAAACTAGATGATGTACTGAAAATGTTAATTTAATATTGAAATAATGCCATAGAACACTTGTAGGAAGGTCTATAGCCCCTGCAATTGATATGTTCAGAGAAGGTATTGTGTTGGACAAGATGGTTTCAAAATAATTTTATATACATCATTTTAATAAAAGACGCTATCTCTAAATATGGACTGAACACTATTTGAATAATATAAATAATACCGATGATATATTTGTTGGAACGATGATGACTAGCAATGAATCTAATCCCGAAATACAATGGTCAACTATCAAAGAGACCGTTGGTTTTTAATCTTTTTAATCCTAACTAGTTATATAGAAACTTGTTTTTTTTCAACTACTGAAGTGTTATTTTCAATAGTTCAACATAAAGGATCTCCCGTAAAAGGAAGCTTTAATGGAAGAAAGAAGCGTCCTGATCTGCAATATCGGGCCATTTTATTGAAGATCAAAAGAAATTAAAAGGATGATAATTATGAAAGAGGTTCATTCGGAAAGCCACTTTCAAGAGAGCTGTTCAGACAGCTCTTTTTTTATTGAACTAAAGGGGCAGGATAGGGCTGTCATTCGTGCAGCCTACTCTTATTGATCTAACGGGGGCTTTAGCAGAACAGGGCTTGGTTTTAACCCTTTAGATAAGATTGTCTAAAGGGGTGTTTATTATGTTGAAAAGGAAAAGAACATCTGTGGAACTAGTGGTGACAATAGAGTTGTTCCACAAATGAGACAGATGAATAGTGTGCTTTATCTGGGAAAATCAGAATATTTTTTGATTATAGAAACTGTAGCTATTGAAAATGGAACAAATAAAGGCTAAATAACAATAATATAATCTCTTTTCTAGATATGCCTTTTTCAAGAATCAAAGAACTTAATACCACTTAGTACAAAAGCATCAGAACTTGGGCTATAACCAACTAACTTTCTTGTTCCTTCAATATCAATTCTTTTAAACCTGTTGTTAGATACACCATGTAAAATTGAAAATGGAGGTAAGTTCTTTGCCGTCATCGACTTTAAGAGAAGGTCCATAAAATCTTCTGGGCTTAAGTATGCACTCATATCTCTAGCTGTTAGTGGTTTACCATATGGATTATAATCATCATATGCACCTATACGAATAGCAAGACTTTGTAACCCTTCTTCATAAGCAAAATAAGAAGCAACAGCCTCTGCAAAACACTTACTTACCCCGTACATATTTTTGGGTCTCGTGGGTGAATAAGCATGTGGTTGATAATCCAAAGGATAGCCTTCAATTGTTTGAGCACTTGAAGCAACTATCACTTTGGATACATTATTATCACTAGCAGCTCTAAAAATATTATAGGTTCCCTTTATATGATTTTCTAATAAGGAGCCATAAAAATCAGCATTTGGTGAAGGATTACCTGCCAAGTGTATAACTATATCTATACCTTTCGTAAATTCTTGACAAGCAGCTAAATCAGAAACATCTAAATATATGATTTCATGATTTGTATCTTTAAAAGTTTCTAAAGCAGATAAGTTAATATCTGCTAGCCGTAACTGGTAATTCCCTTGCTTATCTAGGAACCTTGTAACATCTTGGCCAATCTTACCTGCAGCACCTGTAACTAAAATTTTTTGCATTTCACTTCATCCTTCCATGAAAAATACATCCTTTGTCAAGGGTCATATAATAGAGCATGCACTTATTATAAGTTGGTTATGGCATTAAATAAAACGAAGAAATATAATGGAAACATGAATAAAATTCATAAGGAGGACCATAGTGACTTTAACAAAATATGAAATATTTAACAAAGTGGCAGAACTCAATAGTTTTACAAAAGCTGCAGAAGTGTTAGGTTTCACCCAATCTGCTGTAAGTCATGCAATTAGCAGTTTGGAAAAAGAGTTTTCCTTTCCTTTATTTATTCGCAATCACTCTACTTTAACATTGACCAAAAATGCAGAGGAGCTTTTAATTACCGTCCGGAAAATTTTATACTATAACAACATGCTGAAGCAGGAAGTAGCGGCTATCAATGGGTTCCAAAAAGGAATAGTAAGAGTGGGGGTTTTTTCGAGTATTTCTAAAAACTGGATTCCTGGTATTCTTAAAAAAATGGAGGAAAAGTTTCCAAATATTGAAATCGAATTACTGGAAGGAAACTATGCTGAGGTTGAGAATTGGTTACAAAACGGGAGATTAGATTGTGGGTTTATTAATAATGATACTTACTTTGAATCATTTGAAAAATCCTTTGAAATTGTACGATTGAAGAGGGATCGACTTTTGTGTGTTGTATCTAACCAATCCCCATTATGTAAGGAAAACCAAGTATCAATGCAACAAATAGAAAATGTACCTTTTATTATGCCAACATATCAGTGTTATGATGATATTCAAAAAATATTTAGGGAGAATAAAGTTAGCCCCAATATTCGATTCGAAAATATGAATGAATACTCGGTGATCTCCATGGTGGAGAATAATCTAGGAATTAGTATATTGCCAGAAATGATTATACCGAAATCAAAAATTTCTTTTACAGCCATTCCACTTGAAAGTGATAGCTATCGAACTATTGGATTAGCTATAAGAAAACCAACCTCACCCGCGACTAAGAAATTTTCTGAGATTACTAAAAGGTGGGTTTCATTTGAATCAATTTAATTTTGCCAAAATATGAGCTATTTATATTGATATGGTTCTTCTTGAACTAACGGGAACTAAAGGGGCAGGTTAGTTTAAGAAGAAAGACAATTAATCTACCTTTTTTCTTGATTTGGAAAATGGTATTTTATATTAAATCGAGTTTGTGTAATTACTTATTGGTTTTTTAGAAGGGGTGCATGAAAATAGATATTAGGAAAATTCGATATTTCATAATGGTGGCAGAAGAATTGAATTTTAGTCGTGCAGCAGAACGTCTTAGGATGGCACAACCTCCTCTAAGCCAAGAAATTCGTAAATTAGAAGAAGAATTGGGAGTTCAACTTTTTCATCGAACAAAAAGAATGGTTGAACTTACAGATGCTGGGAAGATATTTTTGGAAGGATCTCAACAAACACTGTTTCAATTAGAAAGAGCCATAAAAGAAACACAACTTGCAGCTGAAGGCAAAATAGGGAACTTAATAATCGGTTTTGTCGATTCCACAGAAATCGTTATAGAAGTTCTTAATAAATTTCGAGAACGCTTTCCTAAAATCCATCTTATATTACTTGAAATGACAACGGAGCAGCAACTAAAAGCACTCTATGAGAAACAAATTCATATTGGATTTATTCGTTCTAAACAGAACAACCAGATACTATCTTCTGAAGTTTGTTCTGAAGAATCTTTAAGATTGGTTTTACATCAAGATCACCCTTTCGCCTCATTGTCCGAAATTCCACTCCAATTGTTAATTGATGAACCATTTATTTTGTTTCCGCGTCATATGGGTTCAAATTTTTATGATTTAATTATTAGCTACTTTTGGGATCATGGTGTAAGTTTAAATGTTGTTCAAGAAGCTATTCAAATGCATACTATTGTTAATTTAGTTGCAGCAGGAATGGGAGTTTCTGTCGTTCCATCGTCGGTGGAAAGGTATAAACGTCCTGGAGTTATCTACAAAAAAATCCAAGAGTCTACACCAAAAGTAAATCTATATGTTGGATGGAGGAAAGATGAAAAATCTTCAGTAGTAGATCATTTCTTAACAGTTGTTAGAGAGGTGTATTCTATTTTACAACTTGATCATCAAGAATAAAAGCCCATCCTGATGGGATGGGTAGTAAAATATCACAAAGGAAGAATTCTAATTAACTTAAGCGTTAAAGTAAGACTACAAAGATTTTGTATATATTTATGGTTAAGTCACGTGCAAAAACTTAACCTGTTTTACTCGGATCGTACTCAACTAAACCATCTAGTACTTTGTCAATCTGCTGCATTATTTCAGGCTCTATTTTGACACCAGAAGCGAACGCATTCTCTCTTACCTGTTCCGGGCTCGAGGCCCCGATAATTGCTGAGGAAACATTCTGGTTTTGTAGTACCCAAGCTACTGCGAGTTGAGCGAGGGTAAGATCAATCTCTTGTGCGAGGGGTTTTAGCTTCTGTATAGCAGTGAGAACATTGTCGTTCATCCAACGTTGTGCAAGTTTATGAAAAAATGGTTTGCCAGCAGGAGAATTAGCACGAGATTGAGTTGGTACGGGTTTTTGGGGTAGATATTTTCCAGTGAGAACACCTTGTGCTACAGGCGACCATACTACTTGTCCGAGGCCCTCACGTTGACAGGTTGGTATCACATCGGTTTCGATAACTCTCCACAACATTGAATACTGGGGTTGGCTAGCGATGAGCGGAATATTCAATTCCCGTGAAAGTGCTGCACCACGGGTGATTTGTTCTGCTGTCCACTCACTTACACCGATATAAAGCACTTTACCTTGTCTTACAAGATCTGCGAAAGCTAACATCGTCTCTTCAAGAGGAGTAGTTGGATCAAACCTGTGTGCATAATAGACATCAATATAGTCGGTCTGTAACCTACGCAATGATGCATTACAATTTTCTAGAATATGCTTTCGTGATAAACCTTTATCGTTTTGCCCATTCCCAGTCGGGTGGCACACCTTTGTACATAGTTCAATGCTCTCCCGTCGTATACCTTGTAAAGACCGGCCGAGTATTTCTTCAGCTATAGTGTCTGAATAAACATCAGCAGTATCGAATGTTGTTATACCAACATCTAGTGCTGCTTTAACACACTCATTTGCAGTATCTTCATCTACTTTACCCCCATGATTTATCCAGTTTCCGTATGCAATCTTGCTTATTGTTAATCCACTATTGCCAAGTTTATTAAACTCCATTTTAGTTCCTCCTTTAAAAGTGATATCTTCATTATAAAGACCAGATTTTAATATGGATAATATAATATTAATAATGAATTAATATAAAATATATATAAGTCGTAGTTTATAAAAAATAACCCCTTTTGTTTGACTAACCTGCCCCTTTAGTAGAATAAGAAAATAGAGTTGTGACGTATAAAATATACATTGAAACGATGTAGGATTTATATTTAATAATTTTTAAACAACCGGTGCAAGAGTTGCTGAACAAACATGGTTTGGAAGCTTTTTATCTTATTGTAGTAAGTCTTATTGACCTATCAGGGCAGAAATTACAAAAGAGGTATTTGCGATTTTATGTATAATTAGTATATATATAGGGCTATTTAGTTTTTATAGCCGAAACTTAAGGAAGGGGTGACATATTGAAAATGATAGAATTTCAAAATAGCATGCTAATGAGAGGGATTACTTCTTAACTAAGGTTTAATCCTCTCAAAGGTAATGGGAGGAAAAATAAAAGATGATGAATTTAGGAAACATGGTAAGAGGAGTGGCTTCTGATGCAGTCGCTCAGAGTCTCGTTCAATTCTGGGAATATGACGAGGGAACTTTGGAGTTGTGGCGTGCAAGTTCAAACTTTGTGTATGCTTTTGAACGTAATCAAGTTCAATATTTTTTGAGATTTAGTTTTGAGCAGGATAAATCTATTGAACAAATAAAAGCTGAGTTAGAGTTTATACATTATTTACAATTAAATGGATTTCCATCGGTAACACCAATTCAATCAATAAGTGGAGAACTAATTGAAACACTAAAAACACCAGAAGGAACGTATAATGCCGTTGTCTTTAGTGCAGCAAACGGAATCAATTTGGATGCCGATACAATTACTGCAAAACAGATGGAGGAATGGGGTAGATCACTTGCCTCACTTCATTTTTTGTCAAAAACTTTTGAGCCAGTGTCTGAAAGAAGAAAGAGTTGGCTGGACACAGTACAATTCATGGAAAGTGTATTTAAAAAGCATCCAGGAGAACAAATAGCCCTTCAAGAGCTAAGTAGGGTGACGAATTGGCTTAAATCGTTACCTACTAACAAAGATGTGTTCGGATTGATACACTATGATTTTCAATTGGATAATATCTTTTTTGAAGAGGATAAGGACCATAGTTTCAATATAATCGACTTTGATGATACAATATATCACTGGTATGCACTTGATATTGTAACAGCACTTGGTGATTTTATTGACGATGACAATCCTCATTCAAAATTACTGATTCAATCTTTTTTGAACGGATATCGTTCCAAAATGGATTTAGAAAATGATGCAGTGGCTCAATTTCCGCAGTTTCAAAGATATGCAAACTTATATAAGTTCTCCAAAATATTAAAGTCTTTGGATTATGGTGAAATAACTGAAACGCCATCTTGGTTTGTTGGATTGAGGGGTAAATTAGTTCGTGTTGCAGATGAATTAAGACAAAGCTTTCAAAAACCATGGCAAAAGGATAACATGAAATAAATAAATAAATAAATAAATAAATAAATAAATAAATAAATAAATAAATATATAAGCCATTCCAAACTTTTGGAGTGGCTTTTACTTTTATCTTATAAATAACTGTACAGCTAGAAAAATAGGAATTGAGTCCTCTTAATAAAATGAATTATAAAGTAGAATTATTTTATTTAGATAATTATGTTAATTTTATTATAGGGATTGTGAAAAGATGTACTTAAACTAACAGGGCAGATTAGTTGAATAAGAGCTTCAACTGTCATGGTTATTTCTCCTTTTATTTATTAATAACTACATTGGTTGTTTGTTTTATTTTAAAATGTGTAAGATTCGCCGTCATCTGGCACTAAAACATTAGAACTGATTCCTTTTTCTTCAATAAAGCTTTTTAATTCTTCTCTGGATAATCCCCAATGGTTTACAGCTTCCATGTGAACAGCAATAATTTTTGCGTCTGGAGCAACCTTAACTACCTCATAGACATCATCTTTCCCCATGATGAGAGAACCGCCCTCAAAGAATTGATTATCTCCAGCATTTACCACGATGATTTCTGGTTTAATTATCAATTGTTATTAATAAGTATTAATGCTAGATTTATGAAGAAATATACTTCAACTAATGGGTGCTTTAGTAGAATATCTTGGAGCTGTAGGTTTGAAATAAAGTCGAGACGTTTGTAAAAAAGTTGCGATGTTTTTCCCCTTTGGATATGGTTATCTAAAGGGGATTTTTATAATGAAGGGAAAGAACATCTGAATTAAAAGGGGGATTAATGAATTGTTAATTGAAAATAAATTGTTCCGTTAAAGGGACAGTTTGTTGAATAAAGAGGAAAAGCTATTTAGCAATCGAGAAGAAATCTTTAGGAGACATATGTGATGAAATTAGGGAAAAGGTGGTATGAGATATGAAAATCCATAGAATAGATCATGTAGGTATAATCGTCAATGATCTTCCTGCCGCGAAAGCGTTTTTTCTTGACTTTGGCCTTGAAATGCTGGGTGAAGGAAAAGTGGAAGGCGAGTGGGTGGAGCGGATGGAGCGATTAATAGGGCTTCAAGACGTTAAAGAGGAAGTTACAACGTTGCGAACGTCAGAAGGTGACGCAAATATAGAACTAGTAGTGTTGCGAACGCCAGAAGGTGACGCAAATATAGAACTAGTAAAATTTCACACACCATCAGATGAAAATGGCATACAGCGTCCTTTAGCAAATACTCTGGGTATCCGGCATATTGCCTTTGCTGTTGAAGATATTGAAGCCCTTGTTACCAAATTGACAAAGATAGGCGCAGAACTTATTGGTGAGATACAAAACTATGAAAACGCTTATAAATTATGCTACGTTCGTGGGCCAGAAGGAATTATTTTGGAGCTGGCTGAGGAAATCAAATAAAACATCCAATCTTTTTTATCAAAACAGCAATTATACCGTTTTAAAAAAAAGTTGAATGTTTATTCAGCCGACTATTCAAACCGTTTTTTGAGGGACTTCTATGAGTTTTACTCAAACTTATTATAAAAACACAATCTGCATTTACAAATGAAGAATCCATTTTGATCAATCTTTTATCAAAATGGATTGGATTCAAGGAACATTTTTGAACAAATTTTATTTCTTCGCTACAGGAGCTGTTCAGACAGCTCTTTTTTTATTCAACTAACGGGGCAGTTTAGTTGAAGAAGGAACTTTCCATTCATTAAAGAATTTTTTCTTGCTACCGATAATGATGCGTTATGTAAACCTGACATTTATGGAATATACACCTATATTTATGACAAATCACTTCTTTCAAATGATAGGAATTTTATATCTATTATTTATAATTTACGTTATGGTACAATATGTTAATTAATTACAATGCTTTCTAAAAGGAGGATATATAATGAAAGCAACGAAACTCGTATCATTAGCAATACCTATTCTATTATTAGTAGGTTGTGCGGTAGAAAATAAAGAGTCTACTCCTAAGACTGAGCAGTTAAGCAAATCAACAATGAAAACAGTAATATCAGAGAAACAGTATCCCTATTATATTTGTGAACAATTAGTAGAGTTTCAATACATGAAGGATTTATTCATAGTAAACTCGATGAAAGCTATGGAAGACAAAGAAAAAGAAAAAGATATTTTAAAAACAGCAAACAAGATGGATAAGATTTTAGACAATATGGAATATATAAAAGTTCCTGATAAATACAAAGACATTCACAAAGACATACAAGTAGGGGTAACAGATGCAAGAAAAGCAACAAAGCTTATTAAAGACACTAGTAAAGAGGATAAACCGAATATGCAAGAAGCTGTACTAAAAAGTACTCCACATTTGTCAGGTGTAGATGGAGAAAATTGGAGAAGTGCACTTTATGAGTTAAGTAAGGAAAACAAAGATGCTTATGGTAAAGCACTTGATAAATTAATGAAAGAACATGCGGAATAATATAGTACCATACAACAATTATAAGGGAGTTATGCGTAAAATTAGTTTTTCAACTAACGGGGTGCTTTACTACAATAAGGAGTAGGACCATTAATGTGTTCCCATCCTAATGGAGAAATATGTTTCAATAATTTTTCATTAGGATGGGAATTAAATAACTATAAAACTAATCTTTTTTAACTGTATATCTAACTTGTTTAAAGGTAACTATGTCGCCATCTTCAGTATCATCTATAGTTTGCAAAAGTTGAACTTTTGGCTTGTAGTCAGTCTTATGAGCATCTTTGATACCATTAATGTCAAGTTTGTAGGATTCATCATTTTTTATTTTTTGTTCAAATACTTTTTTATTGGCAACAAAAATAAAAGTCACTTTATTTTCATCAATTCCCTCAGTCATAAATTCTAATTGATTATCTTCTGTTGTAATCGTGGGTGTTAATAATTCAATACTTCCGTTTCCAGTTTCTCGTTTAGTAGCAATTTCAATAGCGGCTCTATCACTTGAATCTAAAGAATCTTCTATTATATCTGAACATCCGGATAATATGATTCCAGCAAATAGAATAAAACTTAATCCAATTATCTTTTTCATAAGAACATCCTCCCCCAAAAAAATAGTTTTTGTCAGTCGTCAGTAAGGGAATGAATTGTCATACCCAACACGTTAACATAGATAATAAAATGTAAACTTCTAACAATTATATCATAATTAGGGGTATCTTATTTTTGCATTCTGACGGGCCCCTATATAGATAATTCTTATGATCAAATTATAAAAAAATGTACTTAAAACAAGGATGGAGAATTATATCATAAGTAAATACGATTCTTTAGTAAGATTTTCTTTTCTTCTTCAACTAGCGGGGGCTTAATTGGAAGATAGTTAAGCTGTTCAGAAGGCTCATTTTTCTTCTTCAACTAAAGAAGCAGGATAGTAAGGAGTTACGTTTATTATAAATAAAATTTAAACAATAGTAATTTGTACGTCTATTGTGCTAATAATTTTGGGGTGCATTAGTGGAATAAGGAGATATAAAATAATCAATCTTTTTTATGCTGTAGATTTATACAAAACTAAAAATGTTCATGATAATGTTACAATATTTTGAAAAATATTAAATAGTATTTTATAAAATTGAAGGCATATTAATAGTTAGACAATTCTCCAATGTGATAGAATAAATCATACTTTGAAAGAGGTGAGACTATTGGGAAGGCGATATTTAATATTATCCACGTTGCTAAACTAAAAAAACTGTCCCTGAATACGATGGATTACAACGCTCGCTTTCTTTATATTGTCTATATTCTAAGTATACATTTAAAAACATGTAAACTATTAGGTAAAAAACAATACTCTATAATATAAAGAATAAGTAATATAAAAAAAGCATAAAGTAGCCTTAATACTTGAAACGACAATTCAAAATCAGAAATGTAGTTTTACTTAGTATTGGCTATTAGTTAGTGTCCATTGTTCAAAATTATCTTAGTCATATATCATCACGGAGGTGAATCCCTTTTTAAAGGGAAATAATTGGACATAACAATCATTACGAATTTAATATTTATAACCATCTTAATCATACTAACGGCTTTCTTTGTAGCTTCAGAGTTTGCTGTTATTAAAGTACGAATGTCAAGAATTGATCAGCTAATTGAAGAAGGAAATAAAAAAGCAATCGCTGCTAAAAAAATAGTTTCAGATTTAGATTATTATTTATCGGCCTGTCAGCTTGGTATAACTGTAACAGCTTTAGGGTTAGGTACTCTCGGAGAGCCTACAGTAGAGAAACTTCTGCATCCAGTCTTTGATTACTTCGGGATACCAGCAGCTATGTCAACTGTAGCTTCTTACGCTCTTGCGCTAATGATTATGACGTTACTTCATGTTGTATTAGGGGAGCTTGCTCCAAAAACATTGGCGATTCAGTATGCTGAACGTTTGACGTTACTACTAGCGCCAGCATTAGTAGCTTTTGGTAAAATATTCTTCCCACTTATCTGGTTCATGAATGGAACATCTCGTGCGTTACTTCGCTTAGTCGGTGTTAAACCTGCAAGTCATGAACAGGCCCATTCTGAAGAAGAACTGCAGATTATTATGACGCAGAGCTTCCAGAGTGGAGAAATCAATCAAACTGAACTAACATACTTGCAGAACATTTTTGCATTTGATGAGCGCGTAGCAAAAGATATCATGATTCCTCGTACTCAGATGGTTGTTTTAGATAGTGTAATGGAAAAAGAAGAAATTCTACAAATAATTGATGAGCATCACTTTACGAGATACCCTATAACAGAAAATGGGGATAAAGATAAAATTATTGGCGTAGTAAATACAAAAGAAATGGTAACGAAATATGCACTTGGTAAGGAAACAACATTACAAGAGCATATTCATAAAATACCGTTTATTCTTGAAACCGCGCGATTACAAGATGTACTATTGAAAATGAAGAAGGATCAAATTCATATAGTAATAGTTATTGATGAGTTTGGCGGAACTTCGGGTATTATTTCAATGGAAGATATTCTAGAGGAAATCGTTGGTGAAATCCGCGATGAATTTGATGATGATGAAATTCCAGATATTATCGAAAATAGCAGAAATGAATATTTAATTAATGGCCGCGTCCTGTTGGATGAATTAGAGAATCGATTTAATATCACATTTGAAAATACGTTTAATGTTGATACAATCGGTGGATGGATACAAGCAGAAATGTTGCAAGCAGACGGTAAGCAAGTACCAATACATCGAGAAAATCAGCAATGGAAAATCGCAAAAAGCGATAATCATCAGATATTGCAAGTATCTTTAAAATTACAAAGTGAAGTTACTACTTAATGAATATAATAAACAGTAGTTGTTAAACTAGCTCTTAGAATTTTATATTGAAGAGTAGAACAATCAATACCATTAGAAAAACTGAATACAAATATTAAGAAAAAAGAATCCATTTTGGTCACTAGTTTATGCCAAAATGGATTCTTTTTATTTGTAGCCGAATATTAGAAGAAAAAAATCTAAAGATAGTCATTTTATTTAATATGAAGTTTTAAAACCAAATTTTATAATCAATTGCTGCAAAAAACACTGTTAAAAGTATAGGTAATATTATTGTAATTTTGAAAGTTTTGGTAGTGTAATGGGCCCTAACCATTGTCATAATCATATTTACAAAAAATGATCTATTCCTCTAGATTTACATTTTTAGTTAGATTTTCGCATAAAGTATTTACATGTTCAATTTTTGGGGGAATTCTATGTATTTTATAAAAAAAAGTATTGTTATAGTTGTTGGGAGTATTTTAGTATCCTTAGGAATTAATCTATTCTTAGCTCCATATGAGGTATTAGATGGTGGAATTATTGGAATAGGTTTAATATCTAATTATTTATGGGGACTACAAACTGGATTCATCATAATACTTTTAAGTATTCCAATATTTATTATTGCATGGATTTACTATAGAGATTACTTTTATAATAGTTTGCATGGTCTGCTTGTTTCCTCCTTTTTTATAGATATTTTAGAGCCCTTTGATTATCTTGTACATATTGATCCCATTTACAGTTCGATAATAGGGGGAGTTTTTATAGGTCTTGGTATTGGTCTAATGTTAAGGTATAAGACAAGTACAGGTGGTACAGATTTAATAGCTCAGTTTTTAAGTGATAAAACGGGAGTCAATGTTGGGATACTAATATTCATCATTGATTCATTCGTTATCTTAATGGGGGGCCTCTTACTATCTTATGATACTTTTTTCTTGTCTATCATCACGATACTTGTTGTTGGGATGACTACTAGTTTTTTTACAAGAACAATGGTACAAACTTGAAATGTTGTAGAAGGATATCTCTCCTCCGTACAATTGGCTTACGAGAATTACTTAACTGTTTAAATAACTTATGGTATTAGTCATAAAAAATGTTAAAAGTAAAAAATCCATGTTGACAGTTGTTATAGTCAAAATGGATTTTTTTGTTTGTTATATAATTTTCATATAATAATTTTTGATTTCTACTGTATTATGGAAGGTTTCACTTTAAAATGGAAATAGTTGTGTTTTTGTAATTATAAAGAATTTATTAAGTTTCAAAAAAAGAGATTTGGCTATGATACATTGTTTTCAGGAGGAATCATTATGAAATGGCAGTTATTACTTGTGGAAGATGACATTGAAATTGCACGTGTTGTACGTGATACATTTTTGCGAGAAGGATACGGTATTGCTTGGGCAACGACGGGGTTAGAAGGCTGGGAAGATTTTCAGAGCAACACGTATGACCTTGTATTGGTTGATCTAATGCTACCAGAAATGGATGGACTAACACTATGTCAAAATATCCGTTGGAAAAGCGATGTTCCAATCATCATTATTAGCGCTCGTAAAGAGGATGAGGATAAAGTAGAGGGCCTACATTTAGGAGCGGATGATTATTTAGCGAAACCTTTTAGTTTGGCAGAGTTAAAGGCAAGAGTTGAATCCCAACTTCGTCGTTGGCGACGCTATCAAGGAGTTCCAGAAACTAATGTTATAACAACATTTTCGAATGGTTTAACAATCGATTTAAAAAACGAGAAAATTTACCGCCATAACGAGGAAATCCATTTAACACAAAAAGAGTTCGCGTTACTCACTGTAATGGTACAAAATCCACAACGAGTTTTCTCGAAAAGTGAGTTGTATCAGCATATATGGCAACAAGTAGATGCAGATGGTTTACAAACCGTTACCGTTCACGTCAAAGGCTTGCGTGAAAAGTTAAACGATCCTGTCAAAAATCCCTATTTTATTCAAACCGTGTGGGGGAAAGGGTATCGTTTTATAGGTGAACCATTATGAAGCTGAAAACTTGGTTATTGCTGTCTTATTTTATCGTCATGATCCTCCCTTTAGCTGCAGCCTACGCACTTTTTGCATCGGTTAACGCTTATCATGAAGATCGCAACGTAGAAGAGTATTTTGAAAAGTGGACAGAGCTTCAGCAAATATCGACTGTATTAAAAGATCCGAAACTGTATGAACAACGGATTGAAAGACCACAAGTTGAGGAAATAGCGAATGCACAAACTGCTATTATTCTATACCGTAATGATGGACTTCCATTGTATAATTCAGACCCTCTTGTGAACTCAGTGAGCATGTCAGAATCTAAAGAATCACTGTATAAAAACTTATTTCAATTTGAAAATAATTATCGTAATTACTCGTATAAGGAACCTGTTTTTTCAGGAAATGAATTAGTCGGTTTTTTTGAAGTCAGTTTAGCAAGAGATGAGTGGATTGATGGTGTTAATAATCGTACTTGGACTGTCATTGCTATTTTTATCGGTATTTTCTTTATCATTTTCATAAGTGTTTCAGTCCTAGTTAATCGCAAGTTAAACAAAAGACTAACGCTATTGATGAAACAAATGACGGCATTTGCTAGTAGTGAAAAGGTTGAAGATATGCAAACCACAAACGATGAAATAGGCGAGCTAACGTCGAGCTTTTACAGTATGCGTAAGCAAATTGAAGAAGCGAGAGAGAGAATTGCTAAAGAGCAACAGGAAAAAGAATATATGATTGCGACTATTTCACACGATTTAAAAACACCTTTAACTTCCATTCGAGCGTATGCAGAATCATTGTCAGCAGAACGAAATTTAGTAGATGAAGAGCGTGAGGAATACAGGGAAATCATCATAAACAAAGCAAATTATATGCAGCAAATGTTAGATGATTTACTTATGTATACCTTATTACAATCGTCAACATATGAAATGGATCTTGTTCAAGTAGAAGGCAGTGAGTTTTTTGACATGTTGTTATCTGATTATGAACCATTATGCTATGACAAAAACATTACATTAGAAGTGCAAAGTGAAATAGAAGGCATTTTTAATGTTAATCCAAAGCAGCTTATGCGTGTAACAGATAATCTAATGAGTAATGCGATTCAACATACACCAAAAGAAGGAGCTATTTGGCTAGCAGCGGTATCTTCAGAAAACTTACCTAAGTGGGTTTTCCCTTATGTTACACAAGAGCTGAAGTTAGATGGACCACTACTAATCGTTCAAAATAGTGGTGAAGGAATTGACAAAGAAGCGCTTAATCACGTGTTTGAACCATTATTTCAAGCAGATGTAGCGAGAAGTAAAAAAGGTGTAAGTGGTACAGGACTTGGACTTAGTATCACGAAACAAATAATTGAAAAGCATGGTGGCAGAGTGCAAATGATGTCCCATAAAACAATAGGAAGTTGTGTCATATGCAAGTTCCCTACATTAGAAGGAAAAGGTGATAATAATGAAAACGATATTAAAAACGTTTAGTTTAATAGGTGTCATGACAATTGGTTTAGTTGGTTGCACTACAGAAGAAAGTCAGTATTCACCGGAGCAAGTAATTCAAAACACATTAAAGGACTCCAAACCAGTAGGTCCTTACTACGGAGAATATGACATGACAATT
The DNA here is from genome assembly GCF_001955655.1 of Viridibacillus arenosi. Classification (GTDB taxonomy): domain Bacteria; phylum Bacillota; class Bacilli; order Bacillales_A; family Planococcaceae; genus Viridibacillus; species Viridibacillus arenosi. The sequence goes on from NZ_MSPW01000008.1 coordinate 31,168, forward strand.
TCAAATGAAAAAATGCATGTTAAAGAATGGATTGGCGAAGATAGCAAACGACGCATTGAAATTAGTGATGAAAAAGGTAAACAACAATCACTTTCAGTAAATGACGGTGAAAACATGACAAGTTATGATCAAGCTCAAAATACAGCTATTGTAATGTCGATAACAGATGAATTAAAAGATATTTCTCAATCTTCACCAAAGGAACAAGCTGAACTATTGTTAAAAGCAGTCAAGGATACGCATGATATAGCACTTAAAGGAGAAGAGAAAATCTTAGATCGCAAGACATATCATTTAGTTGCTAAAGGAAAAGGAGAAAAAACGCTTTTCGGTGATATAGAAATGTGGGTTGATAAAGAAAATTGGATGGTGTTAAAAACCAACATTTCAACTGTTGGTGGAGATACACAAATGGAATACACAAAAATCGATTTTGATGCAAAAATACCTGACAGTAAATTTAAACTTGAATTGCCAAAGGATGTAAAAATACAAAAACTTGATAGTACGATGAAATCAGAACAAATAACATCTGATGAACTTCCTTCTGTATTCAAAAAAGCATATCTCTATTTTCCGGAAAAAGGTAAATTAAAGATAGCTAAAATTGAAGTAATGGATGTGGTTGATCATAAGGAGTTAGCTATTGAGTATGAAAAGGATGGAGTAGTTTACTTCTCGCTTTCAGTTTTCCCAACACAAAAAGATATGGGAGAAAAAACAGAAACAATTCCTGGAGAAAAACAAGTGAAAGTTCGTGGACAAAAAGGTTCTATCATGGAAATGAAAACTTTCCGAAGCGTTTCTTGGTCAGAAAAGGGTTTTAACTACACAATCATGCCAACGAATCCGGATTTAAAAATGAAAGAAATCTTGAAAATGGTTGAAGATATGAAATTAGTAAAATAGATAAATCTATTAAACCGTTAGCAGCTGAAGTTGCTAACGGTTTTAAAGGGGTTTTTAAGTTGAGTTATGACTTTATTTGGCTAGGCTTCTGTATTTTAATAGCTAGTTATTTAATAGGGAATGGTTTGAAAAACTTCGGCAATCCAAATGCAAAGAGTTTACTGGATATACTGAATGATGAAGAAGAAATTGAATTAGTCTCTGCAAAGGAATTACACGTATTTTTAAATGTACCAAAAGAAGCGACAAGTAATTTTATTTACGAGCATCCAGAGGTACCATTTATTGAAATGAATGGACATATCTTTTTCCAGAAAAAAAGGATATGTGAATGGTTGGAGCAGCAATAACTTTGTATGTATTGAAGAGAATTTATAGACCTTTCATGAGCAAGAGATAATAATAGATGATTCATTATCATGTAATTTACATATGAGCACCAAAGGAACCAAATTAGGTTCCTTTTTAGTTGGTTAAAGAAAATATTAGGCAAAATTTTACATCGTTCTGTTATAATTAAATTGAATACTTTGAAAATAGTGAGAGTTGGAGTGGTTTTATTAAATACATGTATAAAAGTGAGCGTGCGTTCTAGGGGACGATGCCTTTGTCAGTGATTGAAAAAGAACACCTACTAGTGGAGGGTGGCGTTGACTGTCCTACAGTGGTTGATACAAATACATAAAGTCAATCGAGGTCCGGATCTTGAGATGAAAAAAGCTCAAGTGAAGCAGGAACTAGAAGTAATCGCTTCGTAAATCGAGGCGGTGAATGGGTCCATTTTTTTCAAAAGCCTGAAGCTACAATTTGTAGTAAAAACGAACGGAACCCTTTCTCCATAGATGAAAATAACATCTTGGAGGAATGGCACGTGAGCAGAAAAACAGAAAATACAGCATTTCAATGTGAGCAATGTGGCGCGCAAATTGAACCATTAACAAATGGAAGCTTTCGCAATCAATCATTGTCCTTACTGCTTATATTCAAAGCATATGGATGAAAAGCCAGGTGACCGTGCAAGTGTATGTAGGGGGTTAATGGCCCCTATCGGTATGGAATACTCGAGTAAGAAAGGGTACCAACTGATTCATGAATGTCTACAATGTGGCAAGGTAGGTAAAAATAAAGTAGCAATAAATACGATTCAAGAAGATCAGCTTATTTCTTTTATGAAATCGGTGGTTTAATAAATCTACTGTGTTCAAAGTTTTTTTATCAGTATAAATAATACTGGGCAAATAAAAGGATATTCCGAATAGGGAATCCTTTTATTTATTTGTTAAGAAGGGTGATAAAAATGATAAACGAAAATGAAATTATTGTAGCTGTTAAAGGCATTATTTTAAATGAAGGAAAATTATTGATTGTCCAACGAGATCATAATGATGAAATCGGTGGGGGTACTTGGGAATGCGTTGGGGGAGAAGTAGAGTTCGGAGAAGATTTAGAAGCGGCATTAGTACGAGAAATTAAAGAAGAAGTAGGTATAAATGCCACTGTCTTGAATATTTTATATGCCACTACTTTTAACACCATTGCAACAAGACAAGTCGTTATTTTAGCTTACTTATGTAAAGCCATAGATAAAAAAATAGTTTTGTCCAAAGAACATATTGCATATCAGTGGTCAATAAAAGAGCAAGCGAGGTTGTTATTAGCACCCGAAATCATTAGTGATTTTGAGAAAAATAGTGTTTTTTCTTTGAATGAATGGCATTGATACATATTGTTAAATTATGCCTATCTTTAGACTGCTAGATATTTATAGGTTGCAGCTCTAACTAATTGTTCTAGAGCAAAATTCAAAATAATAAATGATGATCCAATAAGCGTGACCGTGACATAATCTTTCGTATAGTCAAATGAAAGACTACTTGCTCCGCGCCAAGTAATGATTGTGTTAACTAATGGGAAGCCCAAGATAATTACAAATATCCCTAATAATAAACAACCATAAAAAGAAAGTGAAGATACATGTTTAATTTGCTTATAATCTTTTTCCCCTAAAAGTCTTGATATATAAGTAGCTCCACCAACCCCAATTAGACTACCAAATGCCATAAGAATGGCGAAAACAGGTAACGTTAATGTTATCGCTGCAAGCATTTATGAGTTATTGAGCATGCCAATGAAATATGCGTTTTGAATGGAATACACAGCATCATAGGTACGGAGAAGTGAGCAACTGCTTTATGGATCGAAGCCTTTTCAAAATAGTAGATGTTTTCGTTGTCCATCTATAATCACCTCGTTCTAAATTAGTATATCGTTTGAATTCTAATTAATTAGATATCTAACTAATTAATTATAAAAACTGACATTAATCAGCTTTTATAATCAAGATTATTGATTACTTTATCTAACATGTTGGATAAAGCATCTTTTTCCTTATCATCAAGACCGTTTACCATAGTAGTTTCCATTTCTTTGAAAAAATCATTGAAATCTTCAACCAGATTTTTACCTTTAGGCAGTACATGAATGATTCTTCTACGTTCATCCTTCATATCTACTTTTCTTTCGATAAAACCCTTTTTTTCTAAATTGTGTACAATACTACTAATGGTTGATCCTTTTCGTTGGAAAGCACGTTCCATATCCTTTTGTGAGATACCTTCATCTTCATGCTGGAATAGATAACCGATGAAACGAGCCTGCTCTAACGTTAAATTATAAGTTTCTAGTTTTTTATCCCCAATTGTTTTCATTCTATGGCCAATTGTAATGAATTGATGTTGAAATGTTACGTCTTTAATAATTAATCACTCCAATTAATTAGAATTCTAACTAATATTATATTAGTTGATTTGCAGTGTCAAATATTGATGATTTAGATTTAAAAATCAAGGGGGAATAATGGGGAATTATAGATTTAACATTATTAAGATGGTTAGTAAAAAAGAATATGTATTTTAAATTTTAAATTATTCATTTCAAATTTAAAACTACATCCACAGGTACAGAAAGTGTGGAAATTACAATTAGTTAAATAAAGATAAATATTAATAGGTGAATTTCCAGTTTGTTTAGTTACAACTGAGAAATCGCCTATTTTTTATTGAGAATTCGGTAATTGGGTAATAAGGTTATCAAAAACTGGAGCTTATTAATTTTACATATAAATTTTAATTAGCTCCGTTTGTCTGCAGGTTATTTAAACCACTTTTAAGAAATATTAATATGAAAAAACTCTATTTATAAGTGAATTTCTATACAGTGAAAAATTTTCTTTAAAACAAGTAGTGAATATACTAAATGCTGCATAGAATATATTAAGGATAAACTTAATGTGAGATTATGAACTGGTGGGGGATGATAGAAAATGAGATTATCATCGTATGAAGCTGCTAAAGAGTTAATATTAGCTGAACAAGAAATAGCTAGTTTTGTAGGACCTCAGCCGAGCAATTTACTTGAGCAAATAGAGAAAGTCTTGGGATTAGAAATAATAGGTTCATATAGAAGTTTCTTGGAAACGTTTGGTGCGGGAATCTTTGCAGGTGTTAAAATTTTGGGTATTTCCAGTGATGATTTCGAGATTCCTTCAATGTTAAATGGTATTAATTATACATTAACATTGAGAAAAGAAGTTGGCTTGCCTAGTAATCTCTTAGTTATTTATAATCCGGGAAATGGCGAACTATTCTGTTTAGATTTCAATCAAATAAAGGCAGGGGAACCAGAGATTGTTTCTTATATGCCAGCTTTAAGCATGGGTCTAGAATACGATGCGATTGCAGATAATTTTGGTGAGTTTTTATATGAAATAGTCTGTGATGAGTTGTAAAACAAGAAATAATCGAATATTTAATACTCTCTATTAATGAGAAATTAAGTATACCATTACGCATTATTTAAGGATTAATTATAGATAAAACTAAAATTTACGGAAAAAGAGGAACTGTCTAATCACACAGTTCCTCTTTTTTGTATTTAGCCCCATACAAACCAACGTGCATGTCCATCAGGACGTTCAAATATATGTTCATCACAGATTTCTTTATAAAAATAATCACGGTGCAAATCTGCATCAAATAGATTGTTGTAGATATGATAAATCTCTCTTTCAGTACTAATTGTCTGCAAATTTTTCACCAATTGCTCTTTTTGAACTAAAGGTATTTGATTTGCAACATGGGTGTGGAACACGCATATAATAGAATCTTTATTTACTTGCTTTACAATGTCTTCTAATAATTCCACGGCATTACCGTCTATTAGTTCAATTTCTAAATTTTGAATAACATTTGTCGCTGCATTAAATAATTTACGGCGATCTGTATGTTCCGGCCAAATTAGAGCATTTAACCAGGCCACATCGTCTGCATTTTTCACGTTATTTGTGTGTAAATCGATGCCAACTCTTTTACTAATAATTGGAGGTGTTTTAATGGACTCTGGTAATGCTTTCCCCTTATTAGTAGATTCTATAAGTACGCTAGATTCGATTTTTCCGATAAGGTTACCTTCATTATATTGATAAGCATATTGGTCTAATCCAAGTTGAAGGCCTGCACTTGTACCTATTTCAATCAGTGTTAACGGTTTGTTGTGCTTAGCAAAAATTTCGGTGAAAATGGGATAAAGGTAAGCACATCGTCTGACTTCATTGGTTTGTACCAGTTTTGTTTGAAACAACGATATTAATGAATCCCAGTGTTCTAGGCAAAAAGCTTTGAAATGTGGAAAAGCCTCTTCTGGATTTTTTGCGTTCGATACAAAGCTTGGATAATAAGTGCGTAACTCTACTGAATTTGAATTATTTAGTAAATATTGTACACTAGCAAAAAGTAAATTTGGCTTCGGTTGATCTTGTGGGATATGACTAGACAATTCTAATATAGCGTCATCTTTAGCAATTTCATAAGATAAACATTCATATAAACGACTAGACCCAGCACATTCCTTTTCAGCAAATATAGTAAAATTACGACTGATTTTTTCTGAAACGATCATATTTTCACCGTCCAATCTTAATAGTTAATAGCTTATTCTGTTATAATAAATATACATAATATTCATATTTTAGTAAATTAAATCATGTGAAAGAATTATATATATAAATGAAAAGGGTGAAAATCATGAGGAAAATTTCAGACATTGTTATGCAAAGTGAAAATAATACGTTAATTTCTCGATTAAATACGTTTAAGTCCAAAAATAATAATGAATTGGGTTCTCAAATGAAACAGTTTGGCTCGACTCTTGCTTTTCAAGTACCACGTATATCTGGAACTGCATTTAATACTGTAAGAAATATAAATGAGGAAGATTATATTTACTTAAATGAAATAGTAGATTGGTATAAACAACAAAATATGGACTTTCAAATTGAGGTAGCACCGCAAAATGCGAGTAAAGAGTTGTTTCATGAGTTACGTAAACATGAATTTATTCAAACGGGTTTTCATGCATCTTTCATTGGAGATGTTAAGGAAATAGCAAATAGTTCATGTCAAATAAATTGCGAAATTCAATTCTTACAGAAAGAGGACTTTAATGATTTTGCAGATGTCTATGTAAAAGGTTATGGGTTACCTGAATTCATCGCGGATGGTGTTAAAGAAAATAATGAGAGTTTGTATGAGATTGAAGGTTGGCAATTCTTTAAAGCAGTCAAAGATGACAAAATGATTGGAATTGCAGTGCTATTTATAAAAGATGATATCGCTACATTAGCAGCTGCAACAACACTGCCAGAATATCGTGGTCAAGGAATCCAAAAAGGGCTCATAAAAGCAAGGGGGCAGTACGCCTTTAAGCAAGGGGCGCTATATATGACAAGTGAAGCAAAGTTCGAAAGTACCAGTCATGCTAATATGGTGAAAAGTAAGATGGATTTAGTGTATACAAAGGCGATTTACAATAAGTACAATTAGTATTGTTACAGGTAGGTGATTGTTTGAAAAAGTACTTCTTAATGGTTGTTTCAATAACAGTATTCCTGACATTAGTATGGCAATTTTGGTATATCTATCAGCCTAGAACTGGACCGCTTGGAGAAAAACTAATACCTGAGTTAAGTAGTCCGGTCTTTTGGTCTGGAATCTTCTGTAGCTTTTTAGTGTCTGCTTATGCATTTTCACATGCTATCGATTTATTTAAACGTGGTAAGTAGAAAGGTGAGAATAGGAAAACATTTTTATCAACTACATCTTCTAGGAGGTATATATGAAAGCTATACTTTTTGATCTAGATGAGACGATACTAAATCGAGAATCATCGTTGCTTGCGTTTTTGAACGACCAATATGAAAGGTTTCACTCAGTGTGGGGTCATATAGAAAAGAGTCAATTGATTAAGAGAATTGTAGAGCTAGATGCTAGAGGATATGTTTGGAAAGATAAAGTATACGCTCAGTTAATTGAAGAATACAAGTTGGATATTTCTGTTGAAGAATTATTAAACGATTATACGGAACGATTTCAATATTTTGTAATTGGATTTCCAAAATATAAAGAAGTTTTATATGAAATAAAGAGACAGGGGTATATGCTAGGTATGATCACGAATGGTAAAGATGGCTTTCAACGAGCGAATATCAGGGGTCTCGGAATTGAGAATCTTTTTGATGTCATTGTTGTGTCTGAAGAAGTGGGGATGAAAAAGCCAGATAAGAACATTTTTGAATACGCATTAGCTAAATTACAGGTTTCTCCGAAAGAGGCGCTTTTTATTGGTGATAACCCAACAAATGATGTGGAGGCTGCAATTAATGTTGGGATGATAGGCATTTGGAAGCGAGATTATCTGATAGAGTCATATAAATCCAAGTATATTATTGATAAACTAGAGGAAGTTTTCGATTTGCTTAAGCAATTGGAAAAGAATTGATTTAATGCATTTATTTATTGTAAGGAAGTGGGTAAGGAAATGATTATTTATTTTATTATTGGAGCAGAAATTGCTTTTTGGCTATTAATTGTAGCTGGATTAGTATTACGCTACATTTTGAAATTAAAGCGTATAAGCATTTGGGTATTAGCTGCAACACCCTTAATCGATCTCGTACTGATAGTACTGACGGCGTTAGATTTAAAAAATGGAGCAACCGCAAATACTTTTCACGGACTATCAGCTATTTATATAGGTGTATCTATTGCCTATGGAAAGCAAATGATCGAGTGGGCAGATCAACAATTTAAAAGGTATATATTAAAAACTGGCGAACGACCTAAAAAATTATATGGGAAAGAAAAGGGAAAGCGTGAAGCGAAAGGGTTTGTACAGCATATTATTGCCTATGTTATAGGGTCTTTAATTTTATGGGGTATGCTGCTAATACTAGGGAAAGACGAGCAGACAATAGCACTTTATCAAGTTTGGAAATTATGGTCGGTTGTCTTAGTAATAGACGGGCTGATTAGCATCTCTTACGTGTTCTTTCCAACAAAGAAAAAGTAAACTTTAATTATCGAAGCTATATTAAATGAGAGGAAGTGGATTGTATGAGCTATGTAAGTGAAATAAGAAAACTAGTTGGAAATCATCCATTAATCTTACCAGGGTCTGTTGTACTTATAGTGAATGAAATGAATGAGCTATTATTGCAACACAGATCGGACGGTGTCTGGGAATTGCCCGGTGGTTTAATGGAGCAGGGTGAAAGTTTAGAAGAAACAGCGAAAAGAGCAGTGTTAGAGGAGACAGGTTTTATTATTGATGATTTACAATTGTTAGGTGTATTTTCTGGTGAAAGTTATGATAGTAATGTAGTAAATAGTGATGAAGTATATTCAGTAACCGCAGTTTATATAACGAGAAATATTACAGGTAAAATGAAAAAAGACCAAGAAGAAACTGGCGATTTAAAATATTTTAATATCAACCAAATACCAGATTCTTTAACTGAAGAGTATAGAGGATATATTATGCCTTTCAAGGAATCTATCTTAGGAGTAATTGAAGTATAAGGGGTGGCTGTAGTGGCTTTTATTCGGTATGCAAATGTAAAGGATTTAGCTGATATAACTGAGTTCGATTATTTAATAATAATGAGAAAAGAGTGAGCTCACTTTGTTAAAAAAACGATTTGTTACTAGAGAAGATTGGACTAGAATCTTAGAGCGTGAATTCAAACAATTATATATTTCTGATACAAGTTTTTCAGGGTATATTTCTTTATTAACTTTAAACAAAGTAAAAGAACCATTATGGACGTACCATTGTAACAAGAAAATATGTATTGTCGACAATGGTTATTCTTGGCTTCAACAGCTTCCTGAGAAAGAACACTTTGCAATTACTACAATGTTCAACGAATCGAATGAAATTATTCAATGGTATATAGATATTACAACTCATAATGGTATCGAGAATGGTGTACCTTATATGGAGGACCTATTTTTAGATTTAATTGTCTTACCTACAGGGGAAATAATAAAAAAAGATTTAGAAGAAATTGAAGAGGCTTTAGATAAAGGTTGGATTACCAAAGAACAATATAATTTAGCATTCTCTACTTTTAATACAATCTATGAAGAGTTACAGAATGATACGTTTAAATATATAAAATTAAGTAATGTACATAGAGAGCGTTTATTAAGAGGAAATCTATAATAGAGAGCTGTATCATATATTCAGCTTTAGGTTAAAAGATGTTAACATCTCATTTTTGATAAGTTATAGTTTTAATAATCCAAAACTAAATAACAAATAAGAGCCTTGCTACATGAAAAGAGTAGCAAGGCTCTTATTGTTGGGATAAAAATAATCATACTTTATGATCTCTGTTATATTATGATTAATACAATTTGTCTTTTTATGGACTTCTAGTTAGAGAGTTTACTAAACCGTATATACCCTAAGAGAATCATCAAACATCCAACCCCAAGTAATACAAATATGCCATTTTGCAAATCAATTGCTGGATTAAAGGCCAACGTTGCTGTTTCTCCATTCAATACTTTATGAATATCAACATATGTGAAAGGGTTATAAGCTGCTGGATACTTCATCCCCAAAAAAGTAATGATACCAACAAGGATTGCCGTTACAATTGGATTCCTTACAAATAGTGATAGAACATAATAAATCGAATACAAAAAAATGACCAAGACAATAGACAGTAATAACGCTTGCAATAAATAACTACTTAAGTTAATAAAATGAAACTGATCTTTTAAAGGATCTAATGTATTATACTCGCTATTAAACGGATTCGGTTCTGAACCTTCATAAATAAGTACAGGGTATTTGAAGCTGCCTAAACCTTTAGTAAATAAACTACAAAGTAAGGGAACAAGTAGCATGAATACAACAAAACCTAATGTATAAATAAAGCCACTAAGATATTTTGCAATGAATAGCTTCTTTTTATGAATAGGAAGTACAAAATAAAAGTTTAATCCTTTTTTCTTGTTACTAATATCAGATGAAACATTATTTGCAAAAATAAAACACCCTATTAAAATTAAGATAGGTATATAAAGGTGTTGGATCAATTGATATATATAAGTTAGGCCGGTTGTACCGTAACGTTTTGTTTCTTGTCCCCATTCTTCCTTGACAGTCCCGGTAAATTCATCGTAAATTGTCGGTAAGTAAGGGGTATAGATACTATTTTGAATGAAAGGTGTAACATCATTTTTATCTATTAACAATATTTCTTCCAATGTTGCACGGCCAGTAAAATTATTAATGATCTGATCATCGTATCCACGGGAGTAACTATCAAAGTTATCTATCCAATATTGCAAATCTGGTATCTGTTCCTTATAAAGCTTATGCCAATCTTCATTAATATAATTTTCTTTCTGTGATGTATATTTTGAAATGCTTTTTTGATTCCTTTTAATATCATCGGTTAAAGACTTTACTTTCTTACGACTTCCTTCTTTTTTAGCTTCTTTTTTCTCAACTTCTGCATCTTTTGTCCACTTTTGAAATGTTTCAATAATGTATTCTAAGCGTGCTCTATTCCCTTGCTGAATACTTTTAGCTAATGAATAGTTAAAAAAGTATAACCCAATGACTGCGGCAATTGTTAAAAAAAATGCAGCCCAAGTCGTTTTCTTTTTCAAGACTTTTTTACCTTCGAAAAGAAAGAGTCTCCTCATATTAAATTCCTCTCTTTCTATTACTAAGTATTGTTAAAAGGAGTAGTAAAATCATAAAACCTATAAGTACAACAGCTCCTAATGGATAATAGTCGGGCGTATTTAATACAACAAAATCGATATTTTGGTAGGAGAAAGGGTTCCAAATAGAATTAAAACCACTATTTGTCACAAGTAAGCCGCCACAAAAAAGCATCAAAATGACTAAACTATTAACAATTGAATTTCTTATGAAAAAGCTAAGGAATAGGATAGTAGCTATTGAAAATCCAATGAAACTTATACTATAAATAATGGTTTGTTTTATATAAACTCTAGAATTTATAAAGTTTTCTTCGTTAGTAAAGAGAGGGTAAGTGAAAATTTTACCGACATTTATTCCAAATAAGGTTGGAAGAGCATAAGAAACTAAAAATACTGTTGATAACCAAACCAATCCTACAATAAGTAAGCTGAAAAACTTGACTCCAATTAATTTATTTCTAGCAATAGGCAGTGAATAGACCAATTGCATATTATGATCTTCAAACTCTTTTGTAATTAAGGTAGCTAATACAAGTAAGACAATAATTATACCTGCAGTGTTGAACAGTAATGAGATAACTTTTTTCATAAATACTGTTGTTTGAATCGAGTAATCTAAATCTTCTTTTGGTAAGCTACGCTTCAGTAGTTCTTCATTTTGCTTAATTGTTTTTTGCATATCATTATCATTTAATACAAAACTACCTTCTAATTCTTTATAATGTAAGGCTGATTGATACACTTCAATTTCAGCTTTTAATTCTTTTTTCCATTTCTTATCTTCAATTGCTGTAATAAGTTTTTCCAGTTTGTCATATAATGTGCCTCCAATTTCAAGTCTAGCTTCGATTTCGGCATTTGGACCTTTTAATATTTCTTCTCTGTCGGTTTGGTATTGACTAATAACATTTGATCTATATTTAGAAAACTTTTCTATTTTCTTAGTTTGCAATACATCCTGCTGGATGACATTGCGCATAAAAAGGCCGCAAATAAATAGCACAGTTAAGAGGAGCAGTATAGGAACACCTTTCGTACGAATCATCTTTTTTAGTTCGAATAATATGAGTTTCATATTCATCTACCTCACACTTCAAAGATTTCTTCATATCGTTTTTCCGAACCGACTATCTCTTTTTGAACGTCTAAAATATCGATTTTTTCCTTTTTTAATAAGTCAAATAAATGTTGTAGTAAATGGCTTCCAAGCACTACTTTAAATCCGTGTTCAGTTTGTCCAATTTGATAATTCTCTGCAGTTAGTAGTTTAACTGCCCTTACTAAATCAGAAACAATAAAATGATAGTATGTCGTTTCGTGTTGGTTCATATCTTCTTCTATTATTTGTCCATCTTTTAAGAACAATATTTGCTTTGTCACACGATCAATCTCGGATAAGTTGTGAGAAGATAGGATGATCGTTGTACCTTGATCAGCTAGTTCAAGCAAAATTTTACGCATTAAAATAGCGCTAGTAGGGTCTAAGCCATTTAATGGTTCATCAAGTAACAACAACTTTGGTTTATTTATGATGGTCATTGCCAAAAGCAGATGCTGTTTCATACCTAATGAATAGTTTCCGACCGTTTTCTTTAGATACTTTTCCATTCCTACATATTTAGCTACTTCTTGAATACGATTTTTATTAATTTTTTGTACCTCACATATGTATTTGAGATGATCATAGCCATTCAAATAATCAAAGAGAACCGTATTATCTTGCAAGAAAGCGACTTCTTTAAAGACAGAAGTATCAGTATTTGGCTTCCCTACCAATGTTACTTTTCCTGAAGTGGCGGGAATTAGATTAGTAACTGTATTTAAAAAAGTAGTTTTTCCTGTTCCATTCGGACCCACTAAAGCCCATATACCGGGTGAGTTAATAGTAAGATTTATGTTATCTAGTACTTTTTGTTTTTTATAGCTCATGGAAAGATTGTTAATAGAAAGAATCGTCATTGAAAGCCCTCCTTTTACAAAATAATAAGGTATATATTTCCTTTTGTAAATAATATTGTAAAAAAGTGGGTTTTAATACCATGGAATCGCCTAATGAATTTGAGTGAAGTTTAAAGTATTCAGCTAACTATTTTAGTATGGTGCCAATTTGATTTTGCCCAGCCAATTGTATTACAGTAAGCCGATATTGTTATTTACCATTTACTCTGAACTAACTTCAATTGAGAAGTCAGTGGTTTGATTGAATGTCTTGATTTCCATGAACAATAGAATTTACAATTTTCTATTTGTGTTAACTAACTAATTTTTGTATAATAAAACCAGATTTTACACTGAAGGGACTGAACTATGCGCAGATATCAATAACTTTAACCCAATTACAAAAACATAATGGAGGGAAAAGTATTGATTACAGAACTACACACAAAAAGATTATTATTAAGAAAAATGAGGGTATCGGATTCTCCTAGTTTATTTAGGATTTGGTCTGACCCAGACGTTGCTAAATTCATGAATATCAGCAGTTTTACTGATGAAAACCAAGCAAAAGATATGATAGAACTATTAGATGAATTGGCTCAAGAAGACAAAGCTGTGCGTTACGCGATCATTGAGTTGGAATCTAACGAAATTATCGGTTCATGTGGTTTTAACTCCATAGATTTTGAAAATGCCAAAGTGGAAATCGGTTATGACCTCGCTAAATCATTTTGGGGTAAGGGATATGCCACTGAAGCAATCAGTGCTTTGTTAGATTATGCATTTAGGTCTTTAGAGTTAAATAGAATCGAAGCAAAAGTAGAACCTGAAAATATAAATTCCATAAAGGTTTTGCAAAAGTTAAACTTTGTATTCGAAGGAACACTAAGACAATCAGAAAAATCTAATGGAAAATTTATCGACCTCAATTTATATTCTAAATTGAAAACAGATTGAGTTGATTTTAATAGCCTATACTTTTTAAAAGTATAGGCTATTTTTTATACCTATTTAATACAGGCCTTTTTTGTTAACATTAACCTAATCACCAAAAATTGAGGTAAGTTATGGATTTTTATTTACCTATAATTATTACAATGGTATTTTTTTGTCTTCAAGCAAGGGGAATTCAAAAAGGCATTTTGTGGGCTAGTTTTTCTGTTATATGAAACGAAAATCGGGTTCGGCTTTAAGGTAGTGGGTTGGGGTAAAAGTAATGGTATACATAACAAGAATGATGGCACTAGAACCTCCTCGCTTCATTTTGGGACTGACCAGAAAATCTCACCAATTAGTGAAGGTAGAGGCTATTGGCAATATGTACAGACAGAAAAGGGACTGACATTTTTAACGCAATATGACTATAAAGTACGTTATGGAATGCTAGGACGGCTACTAGATCTATTTTTCCGTCCGGTTATGGGCTGGGCAACAGCTCTTAGTTTTGATGTTCTGAAGCGTTGGGTTGAAAAGGGAGAAGTCCCTAGAACACAATATTTACGTTTTTTTGGAAGCTCTGTTATAACTCTTTTGTTTATTTTCGTTTGGCTGTATCAAGGGTTTATACCGAAACTGGTTGCTAAGCATCCTGAGGAGGTGGCTATGTTATCGAGTTTAACGGCAATAGATGGAACAGCTGCTATAAAAGCGGTAAGCATAATCGGAATACTTGATATTTTATTTGCACTTGTCTGGCTACTATATCGTAACAAAATGCGATTATTTGCATTTCAAATTATAGTGTTCCCTATGTTAACAATTAGTGCTTTACTTGCAGATCCTGCAATCGCAACACATCCATTCAATCCGGTTACATTTAATATGAGCCTATGGGTTCTATCTATTATAGGTTTCTATATGTCAAAAGATTTGCCAACTGCGTCAAGCTGTATTCGTAAAAGAGGGAGGGGGTAGGATGACAATTTATCAAAACCTTTTGGGGGAAGAATTCCACAAACTCCATCCTAAACTACAAGCACGTTATGCACTACCAATAGATGTACCATTTTTCGCGATCGGTAAGATGTCAAAAATAGAAACGGGCGCTAGATGGTTAACTCCATTCTTAAAGTTTGCTAGTAACTGGAAATTTTTGTTCCCTGAAAACGGTCAAGACGTGCCATTTACGATTAAAAATACATGTAAATTATCCCCGAATGGTGAAGTAGAAGTATATTGGGAACGTACCTTCTATTTTGAAGAGAGGACAAGATGTTTTAATGCATTTATGTCTATTGATACTAGGCGCAAAGTTGTAAAGGATTATTTAGGAGATCCAAGTCTTTTATATTCAGATTTAAAATTTAATGTGACAAATGAAGGTCGATTACTTATTCGGTCAGGTTTTCAGCGCGTAGTTATAGGGAAGTTAGAAGTGCCAATTCCACGAGTATTAGAAGGTCGTGTCATAGTGGAAGAAGGTTATGATGAAGTACGTGAATTATTTTCGATTCATGTATTTATTCATAACCCAATTATAGGAAAGGTGATGGCTTACGCAGGTGAATTCAAGGAACACACTTTTTAGTTCAATAACGATGATAGGTTTCATTCTTTTTATCGCAAGCAGTCTGTTCACAAAGCAACAGCCTTTTTTTCTAATGTTAACAGCAGCACAGTTAATATTTGTGCCCGTAATACTTCAACTAATCATAAAAATAAAAAGGTTACATCGCTTTATTATTTTCACAGGAATGGTTTCTATATTTATTTTACATATTATTTCATCTAGCACCTGGTCAATCATACTTGCATTAATTTACGTCGCATTTACTTTATTTGTGGCATTACTAGGAGCGAAGCGATTCTTGCGACGAGGCTTTGTAAACTGGGCAGAAATTTCAATAGATATTGGCATGATGTATTTATTTGTCGGGGGACTTTGGTTCTTTTCCTATATAGCAGGAGTAAATACAGGGTTTAGTCCACTGATAACTTGGTTGACGGGCATTCATTTTCATTATTCCGCGTTTTTATTGTGTATTTCTCTTGGCCTTTTTGGCAGATTGCATGATTCAAAGTTGTATAGATGGATTGCCCCGATGATTTTGTCAGGACCTATGCTTGTTGCAATAGGTATTACATTTTGGCCAATACTCGAAGTGATCTCGGTTTTAATGTATATATTCGCTATTTATAGTCTTGTTTTACTGGCATTTCAAACCCATTTTGCAACGCGTATACAAGCTGTATGTATCCGTCTTTCTTTTAGTGCTCTAGCTGTGACGATTATATTTTCATTCCTTTATGCGTTAGGAAATGCATTTGGTGAATGGATAATTCGTATTGACTTTATGCTTGCTTTTCACGGCTTTTTTAACTGTATTATCTTCGGGCTACTCGGTGTAGTTGGATGGGCGATGTCTTCACCAAAAACAAAACAGCTTTCATGGGAATTTCCAATAAGCCAAGTTCGTGGGAAATTGATAGTAACCGGTGACTCACATCCAGGCCTTGTGGATGACTTGAGTGCTTTTGTTGATACAAAAGCATTAACAAAAACAATTATAGAGTTTTATGAGCAAACGGATCGATATCAACTAATTGCTTCTATTAAATGGGCGACTTGGTTTAAACCGTTTGCTATGTGTTATAAGTTAATTAGCAAACAAATGCAACAATTAAACTTACCGATTTCAAGTAAAGAAACTGAAATGACGGGGGAAATAAAAAAAATTGATACGGGAGTGGATGGTAGAGTTAAACCACGTGCTTGGATTCGTAAAGTGGGGGAGCAAACCGCCTTTGTGGCCATCTATTCGCAGCATAATACAGCAGGTAGAACATATATGAATATTGCATTGCCTTTACCGCATTCCTCCATGATCGGTATTTTACAACTTGAGGAAATAGACGGGCGACTAATATTAAAGAGTGAAGGTAGTGGGGATGAAGGAATTTATTTAGGAGCAGGAAAATTTCTATTCAAGCTGCCATTATCCGAACATTTTACAATTACAGAAACGCATACAGGCCATCTAACAGCACTTCATAAGATGAAGATTTTTGGTATTCCATTTTTAGAAATTGATTATAGAATTGTTGAAAGGTAAAGGGTGTAGGTTAAGTGGAATTTTATAAATCTAATAAAACACTAGGGGAAATTGTTTTCACCACCAACATCTAAATAATTTTCATAATAAGATTGCTAATTATGGCCGTTTTTACTATTGATTGATTAACCATCTTGCTAATGAAACGTTATGTAATATTGAAAAACTGCTTGAAAGAAATTAGTGAAAAAATGTACTTGGGCCTATACCTTTAGAAGAAAGCATATCCCAGCATACAATAATATAAGTAATTCAAAAAATTATAGATAAAAATTAATGAAATGGTATTATAAGTAATAAATAGATAATAAGTCCGTGGATTATTATAACAGTTATACATGAATACACATTATGATTGGTTGGGGGAATATTGATGAAGTTTGCGAATAAAAAACAAATTCAACGGCTTTATCGAGAACAAATCCGTAATAAAAAAGACCAGGATTATAATTTTCTTGAAACAATCATTTTAATCGTAATTGTAGCATTCTTCATCTATTTTAACTTATAATTCGATAGTTCTCGGACGTCCGTTGAAAATTCTTCATCGTAATAATAAATTTTTACACTTGAATAAGGTTGATTCTTATAAGCGGGTTTTTGAATGGATAGGTACGAAACTAAATAATATTTATTAACTTTTCGTGGAGTAAAAGAATAGAAAATAGAATGCTTAAAAAAGAAACGTCCACTCAGTTCATATTTGAACAAGAATGGACGTTTTTTTAATTCTTATTAAGTAATGCTATATATTTACTATTAGATTATTCAATATCGACGCTTTGATTCGTATCAACTACTAAGTGTTTTTTCTTAATCAAAAGAATCAAAAATGACAACAATAAAACAATTGAAGAAACCATATATACAGCAACGATATTATAACGTTCTCCTATGACACCCATGATCAGAGTGGAGACAGCAAAAGTAGCCATAGTTATAGAACTTTGTGCAGCATATACTTTTGCTAGAAGTTTTTCTTTGACCCTACCTTGAATGAGTGTATTAATGGCGATCATACTTAATTCGTAAAATAAACCATAGATACAACTCACTAAAAGAGCGAGTAATGGGGAACTATTGATCCCAAACAAAAGAGTCATTAAAAAGCCAACAAAGCTACATATCAATATGACAATATGGATGTTTCGGTCAATTAAAACAGACTTCTTATACCCGATCAAACCACCAAAAAATAAACCTAAAAAGAAAGCTGCATTAATATAGCCCCACCATTCAGTACCTTCATGCAGTCGTAACTCTATAAAGGGGTAAATGATTGAAGATACCCAGACAGGACCTGCAATTGAACCTAAAAACAGAGTGATTTGAAGAATACGCAACTTATTATCTACCAATATTAATTTCCATCCCTCTAAAAAGGAATGCAGATTACTTTCTTTATTAGTTGATGTTGTAGCATCTTTCTTATCTTCGACTTTAATAAATGATAATAAGAATGTGGACAATACATACAAGATAAACGTTAAAATTAACAATCCACTCGAATGCAAAAGCACTGCCAAAATGCCACCAACTGCCCATCCGGCCATATTAATGAACTGATAAACAGATGACATGAGACTATTTGCTTTTAACAAGTAAGTCTCTTCAATAAGCTCTGGAATAATCGCACTACTAGTGGGATAGGCGAAGCCATCCAAAAAATTAGTACAAAAAATAAGTAGATAAATGATCACAAACGTATCAATTGATAGGAATAGTGATACATACAGTGATAACAAAAGTAATAGACAGGTCTTCAATAATTGAGAATTTAATAAAATTGATCTTAATTTATGTCGGTCAATTAAAAGCGGTGCAACCAATCCACCCAAGAATCCACCAGATAAATTAATGACAGGAACTAAAGAAACATAAAACAAAGAATCTGTCACACTAAAAACAGTTGTAATGAGAGCCACAATGTAAAATGTATCTCCTGCATTGGCTAAAGACTCTCCTGCCAGCAATGCACGAAATGATTTATTTTTCAACACAAACAACCCCTCTTATTTAATTGTTCAAGAGAAGATTGTTGTCTACATTGGCGTCACTCCTTAACTTGTTTTAGAATTTCATGGATGAATTTGATAATCGAATCCAAATTAGCAGAGGGGTGTTTGCTATTAATGGGAATATTTATAATAAATGATAACATAAATAAATGGTGATAAGCTGCACTTTTTTTTGATATTTCTCCGAAAAATCAATCAAAAATGACTGCCTTACATAACAGTCATTACATAAACTTACTATCCAAAATCATAATCAACATTCGGATAGATCAATTAATTCATCCATAATACTCCCTTGAGTAACGTATTTAATAATTTTATTTGCTTCCATTTCTACTCTTTTTCTACCATAAGGATTTTCAAACCAGTTAGTAGCCTTAGTAGTATTGTCATCTACAGCACATATTGAATAGTGGATCCAATTAGGCATAAAGGTTTTGAGATTTAAAAGCGTTCTTCGCATGTGATATCTAGTAGTAACAACTATAATTCTCTTAATGTTATGTAGTTCAAATGCACGATCTAGTATGAGTAAGGAAGCAAGGACGTTTTCTTTCGTATGAAGTGATAGGTCTTCCGTTAAAATATCCTCTTCGGGGATTCCCAATTCAATCGCCCTTTGTTTTAATAATTGTGCCTCAGTAAAGTTTGTGCCTTCCCAAATTACTCCACCAGAAAATAATATTTTCTTTGCTCTACCTTCGTTATATAGTTGTATGGCCTTTGGTAAGCGGTATATTACAGCTTTACTACTACCCGGAACAAAAATCACATCTCCTACCTCATTATCATCTTCTAGATTTTTGAACAGAAGATCTGTGAGTTGAGAGTCTGATAGTTTATCAGGTTGCAACTGAGAAATATTTGTTTTCATAAATCACCTCGACCGTTTAGTAACCAATCCACAGCATTTATAAATCTTTAGCTATTTAGTCTGGTCCTGTACTTACTCAATTTACTTTAAGACAATGCACTTATATGAATAACTATATACAACATACTTAATATGTTGCTATAAATATAGTATAGCTAATCTGCATATAATTTCACCAACAGTAACAATTTTTGCAACTTAATATAATGTATTTGAAAAAGGAGTAGGGGAAAGTGACGAAGACTTTACAGCTATGTTACTCACTTTAAGCCTATCGCTCTTACTTATCTTCATCATCGGAATAGGTAATCTGCTCGATATAAAAATTATCATCGTTAAATAAAAGGATCATAATTAGGAGCTTTTCAAGGTCTTTTTTTATTTCGTTCTAAGTTCTTTAATTGATGAACATTAATCTTTACACAATAGTTAAGAAATCAGGCAATTTATAAAAAAACTAATAATTAATTTTAATTTTCAAGTAAGTATGGGACAATACGTATAACATTATTTCCAAAATAAGGGGTGTAATAAATGTCTAAGCAAATTACTTTAAGAGAAGCGACAAACAAAGACCTTATAGCATTACATAAAATCCAAGTAGCCGCTTTTATGCCTCTATTAATAAAATACAATGACCTTAAAACCAACCCGGCGAATGAACCAATTGAAAAGTTAGCAAATAGAATAGCTGAAACGTATTCAGATTACTATGTAATTTACTTTGGACAAAATATAGCTGGAGGGATTAGGATTGTTCCAAAAGAAAATAACCGAACAAGAATAAGTCCGGTATATATTCATCCGATTTTTCAAGGCAAAGGAATCGCTCAAGAAGTTTTTAAACAAGTAGAACAAAAATACAATAAAACACTTCAATGGGAACTTGATACGATAAAACAAGAGAAGCGGAATTGCTATTTTTATGAAAAATTAGGTTATTGTAAAACTGGAGTAGAAGTAGAAATCAATAGCGAGATGACGTTAGTTCGTTATTCGAAAAGGATGATGAAAGACTAGGGTTGTAAAAAAGAAGCTATTTAATATTTTTTGTAGAATTCTGGACAACCACTATTTTTGCAACTTCACTTGGAGTGTAGCATATTTAACTTATCCCTCTTTTAATATTCATTATATTGCATAATAATTCAATTTATATTAATATATATAAATATATAAATGCAATATGAAGGGGGTTATTAGTTGGTTACACTATTTTTAACAAATATTTTACTAGGGCTTTCCATTGCACTCCCTGTTGGAACAATTACAATAGAGATGACGAAGCAGGGGCTTAAAAACGGTTTTATGCATGGTTGGGTTGTTGGACTAGGTGGAATGACAGTAGATTTAGTACTTATTTTATTATTGTATTTTGGTTTAGCTTCAGTACTAGCTGTTCCTATAATTCAAACCTTCTTGTGGTTGCTCGGTGCATTATTCTTACTTTATGTCGGCTATGATAGTATAAAAAACGCAGGTCATGGTATTTCACTATCAGGTGAAAAATCGACAAAATCACTAAAATCATCATATTTTAATGGCTTACTTGTAGCGGTTTCACCAGGGAACTTAGTATTTTGGGTTAGTATTTTTGGACCGATTTTGATTAATTCTTTTGATGCATCAAATACGATTAACTTTCTAGTAATAGGATCTGGCATATTAATTGGGATTTTGATACATGATATTGGCTTAATGACAATAATTGCTGGTACTAGGAAGGTATTAAACACTAGATATATTCAATGGGCTTCTGTTCTTGCAGGGGTAATACTAATTGGCTTTAGTGTCTATTTCTTTATTGAATTTTATAGGAGTGTAGGAACACTAAGAGGTTAATTCAAGGCCAGTAGTTATACATAGACCGAACCTTATTACTAATATGTCTAAAAGGTAGTTGAAAGAGACTTGACTGAAGTCAAGTCTCTTTAATTATTTTTTTAAATTTCTAATAATTGTTCTATATGATCCAACTTACCGATATAAACATTAATAACTAATGGTAATAGGATTATTAGGATTATGGAAGTTATATAAAATACGATTTTTTCTTTTCTATGAAGTAGATTTACTAAATTAATTAACAATGAAGATACACTAAAAATGATTACTAACCACATAGTAAGTAATTGTTTGACATCATTTTTTATTAAGAAGATTATTAGTTCGTTTTCTTCTGAAATCTCAAAAGTATGTTTATCTTTTTCGGAAAAATTCTTTTTTATTACAGTTACTTCTTCTGAATTCTCCTTTATTGAATAACCCCCAGGATAAATATTAAAAGAGTAAGCTAGAATTCCAGCTATTAAACAGAATAAGACCATGAAAATAGAAAAAAAACTGAGTTTTTTCCTAGTTAGATTTACCTTGAACAAAAAACCCCTCCCTTTTCTAAAAGGATATATCCATTATAATACAAAATTTGGAATTAAGGGGGTTCTGTTTTTCGCAAACCTAAAGAGTTATATCTGCGCATAAGAGATGTTAAAGTGTTGCCAAAGAAAGAGAAGTCGTCATCGATTTTGACAAAAAAGAAGTATTTTCTTAATCTAAACAGTATCCACTTCATATTGAAAATATAAAGAAGAAGAGCTTTAAAGTAAGCTTAAATCTGATAGATCTTCATCATATACTTTCTTTTCATCTGGAGTGGATGCTAACTAAAAGAAAATATCTATTGCTTTAGTTCAGATAATCATTTCATTGATGGGGGACGCAATTTTTTTGATTCCATCTTTAGGATTCCGGAAGATACATTACAAAATCCAATTACCTTAAAACTACAGGCCTATCCAAATTATTAATTATTTAGAAGGTAGTGCTAAGATTAAACGCATTAAATAACTGGTTTTATTTAAAAGATGACATCATGAACTTACTCACAAAGGAAGGGACATCTCTAATTTAGAGATGCCCCTATTATTGTAAAACAAAGTATCAGCATGCGTTAAAATAATGTTTTGGTTTTATGAAATATCAAATAGGCTATATAACGATGGACTTTAAACATCTTTTACCTCCGACTTATTATTCTGATTCTCGTTCTGGACTTGCTAATTTAATCACTGTGTCTGCTAGTGATAATATGGCTATAATACGTAACAGTAAAAAGAGGTATTCTTTTTTTTCTGTTGTTGATTGAAATAGAATAGGTAATTGCTGTGTAATATTATAGATTAAAAAGAGTGCAAAAATTGTACAAATACATGCCAGTATAGCTCTTTTCATTTAACTTACATCCTTTTATTTTGTTTTATACGACCATTCCAAGAGAAATTTGTCACGATGCGTAGCAATAACTCTAATGGACCACGCTTGAATTTTTTCAAATACATTGTACTGATAAAGCATTGAACGGCAAAGATAACGACACCAAGTAAAATACTATTGAATGTACCGAAGTTACCGAATAGACCAAGTCCATAGCCGTAGAAAATAGTCGTACAAATAACAGATTGCATTATATAGTTTGTAAGGGATAGCTTTCCAACGCTCTCAAATGCTCGGAAGGGTATAGCTTGTGCATGGTTAGAAAATAGATAAGCAAAAGCAGCCATATATCCTAATGCCAGAAATGGCCCACCGCTCATTATACCAATGTTCGCCCAATCACTTTTCTCCGCTAAATGCCCTACGATTTTTAAAAATAGGCCGAGTGGAATGAAAATAATCATGTATTTAAAGTATGAATTTTGTTCTTCCTTAGGTTTTGTAAATATGTTTAATTTTGCAGCAGCCATACCAAACAAAAATAATGGAGCTATAATAAATGGAAGTATAAGTATGATGAAAAATGAATAAAATGGATCTTCATCAAACATAGCAGTCATAGGATCTATCCCGTTATTACGGTGATCTTTAATTTCTAAATAAGTCCCGTTTTTATATATGGATGTAGTCTTTTCAACATAGCTTGCAGTTATAGTTTTTTCTTTTTCAGTTTCTTCATATTTTCCGAAGCCTGTTGCAGTGATTAATAACAGCAATACAATGCCCCAAATAATAAGTGTTTTGGGTTTACGATTGATAAAGAAAAACAAAAAGAATCCAATACCACCGTAAAAAGCGAGGATATCACCTTCCCAAATATAAGTACTATGTAGTAAACCTAAAATTAAAAGCATTAAAAAACGTCTTATTAAAAACCAACGAGACTTTCTTCCCTTTTCTCTTATGGATTCGACTAATTTAATAAGTGAATAGCCAAATAAAAAAGTAAAGATGGGCATAAATGTACCTTCTACAAACACTTGGATAAATTTATAAGAGCCGAAATTGAAATCGGATAAATTATAAAATGAAATATGGTCCTTTCCAAACATGCCATATTGAAAAATAAGCAAATTGGCCAGTAAAATACCAAATAAACTAAATCCTCTTAAACTATCTACTAATCGAACACGCTGTCGTTCCAAAAAAAAATTCCTCCTTAAATACTCTCTATTTGTTAGTATAAATAGAGATTCTTATGCTGAACTGAAATAAATCTTAAAATTACCTTAAATTGGAGAGTGCATTGAAAATGAATGCTAAAATATTGGTCGTAGATGATGAACAAGCAATTGCAGACATGGTAGATATTATATTACGTAAAGAAGGTTTTTCACATGTGGATATTTGTGGAAGTGTGAATGAGGCCACTAAACAAATTGAAAAAGTTAAATACGACTTTTTCATTTTAGATATTATGTTGCCAGATGGGACTGGGCTTGAACTTGCAGAGAGAATACGTCCTACTAATAATGCCCCGATTTTCTTTTTAACGGCAAAAGTTTCAGATGCAGATATACTACGGGGGTTTATGTCTGGTGCAGATGATTATATTACAAAACCATTTAATCCGTTAGAATTAGCAGCTCGTGTGAAAGTACATAGCAAGCGGTACAATGCATTAAGAAATGTAACAATTCCTGAAGAAACATTTGACTATGGACGTTTTCAACTAAATATTTCAGCTGCAGAGTTAATAATAGACGGGGAGAAAACAATTTTATCTGGCAAGCTATTTCATTTATTACAATTATTTTGCGAGCATCCTGGACAAGTTCTGTCAAAGGAACAAATTTACGAACAAGTCTGGGGCGATGATTATTATGTTGATGATAATACCATTATGGTCCATATTCGAAAACTGCGTGAAAAAATAGAAGTTGACCCAGGTCGCCCTGCACTTATAACAACAGTAAGAGGAGTTGGCTATAAATTAGTTAAGGGGGAGTAAGAAGTGCGTTTATCTAGCAAGATGACTTTAAGATTTATTAGCTACTTTGCGGTATTTTATATTGTTTTACTCTTATCAGTTATGTCTCTTATTTTTTATGCAGTGTATGAAAATGAAAAAGCATCTAGTTATGTAAACTTAATGACAATGGATAAAATGGACGTTGAGATGGATATAGAAGAGAAGAATGGTTCTTACAAACTAACTCAGAAGTTGATTAATTCAGCTGAAAAAAGTGGTGGAGTTATCCATTTACTTGATGAGAATGGACAATTACTTGCAAGCTCAGAAAAACAAGCCGTATCCTACACAATGAAGGAATTGGTGGAAATAGAGAAGCATGAGCAAGGACATATTTGGCGAATTAAAAATGATCAATACCTTGTCTTTATACAGAATAATACAGCCAAAAATTTACTTGAGGTTATCTCAGACAAGGGTATTCAACATATATCTAGTACAACAAATCAACATCTCAGTAAATCGGATGCGATAGTAGAACAATATAGTGCAAATGGCCAACGACAGAAAATACTATTTGGTAAAGAAACAAAAGAACTTGAACCAATTAAAATTTTGATGGGGAGTGGGAATTTAACAGAGACGAAAGAGCTTGTAGCTTCAGAAATATTAAAAGATGGCTCATTACTAGTCGTCCGTATGAAAAATCCTCATTATAATCCAAGTGAACCTATTTTTATGAATGGTTTGAAAAAGGCATTAATAGTGATTGCAGTTTTCCATGTGTATCTATTAATCCTCATCGTTATTTTTTCAGCTTTTATAGGCAATCGTTTTGGAAGACCTGTTTTACATTTTTTAAAGAGAATTGAAAAATTAGCAGGACAAGATTTTGGCTTTGTAAACGATCATAAGTTAAGACGAAAAGGAAACGGACGCTTAAAGAGAAAATATCGTATTTTTGATGAAGTGGATCAATCACTAACTCAACTGTCTACTAAATTAGCGGATAATGAATGCAAAATACAGCAGAGTGAAAAGTTACGAGAAGAATGGATTACAGGTCTTTCTCATGATTTGAAAACACCACTTAGCTCTATTTATGGCTATTCTAAAATGTTATCTTCTAAGGACTATGAATGGTCACAAAATGATGTGTTGAAATTTGCGGAAACGATGCAGGAAAAAGCTGAGTATATGGATGCTTTAATTGAAGATTTAACATATACGTATCAACTAAAAAACAATGCGATTGTTATTTCTAGGGGAAAAGTGTACTTGAATGCATTTTTAAATGAGTATGTAAAAAACACCACCTCTGAAAATGTCAAGATTGAACAGATGAATAGTGAAATACATATATTAGCTGATTCAATTTTGCTAAAGCGCATACTCGATAATATTGTAGGAAACGCGGAAAAACAT
Organism: Viridibacillus arenosi; assembly: GCF_001955655.1. Lineage (GTDB taxonomy): Bacteria > Bacillota > Bacilli > Bacillales_A > Planococcaceae > Viridibacillus > Viridibacillus arenosi. The sequence goes on from NZ_MSPW01000008.1 coordinate 57,651, forward strand.
ACATCTGAAGGAACGTCAATTTATTTGCAAATGACTGAGTTAAATAATAAGGTGCAATTGCAAATTCGAGATGAAGGACAAGGCATTCCTAAAGAAGAACTAGATAATCTGTTCAATCGTTATTATCGAGGAACAAATACGACTTCAGAGGCTTCGGGTACAGGACTTGGACTTGCGATTACAAAGCAACTTGTAGAAGCAATGGATGGGGAGATTACCGTACAGTCCAATTCAACTGGTACAGTAGTGATCGTTGTTTTTCCAAAGTTAAGGGGGTAGGGGGAGTATAGTGATTAATGTAATATTCCAAGAAACCTTCATCCTCTACATTTGGTTTTGAGCTCTCCGCACACTTCCAAATAACATTATGAAAAGTAAAATCACGAGTAATAGTGACTTCATACAAACTATAAATGATATAAATATGCTTTGCGGCATTATTTATATCATTTTTTCTATTATAAAAGGTTGTCGAATGCGTCATTAGCATTGTTTTATAATCTTATTTCTTCTCCAGTTCTTATCATCTTCACATCCAAATAGATGTACCCTTGACTTGTAGCTATAATGGGTTCTTTTTGCCTTGAGTAATGTAATATCACTGACAATCACTTGTCGAGTCACATTTGTCATTCCTCCTAGTCCTCTTCCCGTCAATGGTTCGGTGGATGAGCGCAATGTGTCAACAATAAATTGACGGCGTTCCTTGCGAGCATTTTTTTGTTTGCATTCATATTCATTCCTCCAAGTGCAGTTAGTTTACTTTAATTGGTGTCCGTGTTTTGATTGCAATTTCAATGAGTCGATCAGCTAATTTTTTAACACTATCTAAAGTTGTATCTTGTCCAAAAGAGATACGGATGAACTCTCTCGCTTGTTGTGAAGGTACTTGTAGTGCCATCATAGCTTTTGATGTATGTTGTTTACCGACTTGGCACGCGCTACCAGTTGAAATGGCAAAACCAAGACGATTTAATTCGAGCATGATTAGTTGGCCTTCAACATTTCTTACCCCAAGCCCAATAATGTTTTGAAATTGTAAATCTCTATTACATGATTGATAGATAGTAAATAGTTCATGATGCTTTTGAATTTTGTTTAGAAATGCATCTCGGAATGATTTATCTTGATGTTCTATTTTGAGTAAATGGTCAGCAGCAGTGGTAAATGCCGCGATGCCAGGGACATTAACGGTTCCACCTCTAAATCCTGATTCATGTACGAGTCCAGGGAAAACAGGAACAAGTCGATGACGAGGGTGAATATATGTAGCGCCAACACCTTTAGGGCCATACACTTTATGACTTGAAATTGTTAAGCCATCGACAATAGACCCAATCGATTTTAAATCTATCTTCCCGAACGACTGAACACAATCACTATGTAGTAGAATGGCGCGTTCTTTTAAAATTTCAGCGATTTTATTTAGCGGCTGTATCGTACCAATCTCAGGATTAACATGTTGGATACTTGCTAGAACTGTTTCGCTAGTTAATGCATTTTCGAACAATTCTAGGTTAACAATACCTTCCTTAGTAAAGGGGATTGTGGTTACGATGAATCCATCTTCTTTTAAATACTCCAAAGCAGAATCAATAGATGGGTGTTCGCCCATAGTCGTAATGATATGATTCCCTTTATGCCGATTCGCTTTCGCAAGTGAAATGATAGAAAGTAAATTACTTTCTGTACCCCCAGCAGTGAAATATACACCTGCAGAATCAACGCCAAGCATCTTTGCAAGTTCCTCACGACAGAATGACAGCATATTCTGTGCTTCAGTTCCTACTTCATGTAAGCTACTCGTATTGCCATAGCATAATTGTGAAAGTTCACCGTATACATGTGCCGCACTCGGATGTAATGGCGTTGTTGCCGCATAATCAAAATAATGCAAAGTTCTTTCCCTCCAGTTACATAATAATTTCATCTTGCCATAGTTTCTCTTTTGTGTAAAGATAGGTGACAAGACACCTATCAAGATATAAAAAGATTTGGAGAGGATACAATTGAAGATGTACAACTGCATCATTGTCGGTAGCGGAATCGCTGCCATGCAACTAGCCAATCATCTAAGCGATCAATTTCGTATACTCGTTATAACAAAATCCACAAAAAGAGCCAATAATTCTTATCGAGCACAAGGTGGCATCGCATCAGCTATAGGAGAAGGGGATAAACCAGCATTTCACTTTCAAGATACGATTAAAGCAGGTTGCGAATTTCAAAATGAAAAGGAAGTACATAATCTCGTTGAACACGGCCCTAAACTAATAGAACAGTTGAAAAAAAGTGGACTTGATTTTGATAAAGATGACAAAGGTCAATTAGCTTTAGGAATGGAAGGCGCTCATGGGCAGAAAAGGATTGTCCACTGTGGCGGTGATGCAACTGGGAAATACATAATGGAACATCTTAATTCAACACTAAGGACCGATATTGATATCGTAGAAAATCGGTTTGTTTATGAACTGATTATTCATCCTACTACGAAAAAGTGTATCGGTATTAAAGCCAAGGACGAAAATGGACATAATGAATCTTATTTTGGTCATCAAGTAATTTTAGCTATGGGGGGCATTGGCGGATTATTTTCTATTACATCAAATGATCCTTCAGTAGCTGGTGATGGAATTGCTTTAGCTTATCGAGCAGGTGCAGATATTGTAGATATGGAATTCATTCAATTTCATCCTACACTTCTCTATTTTAAAGGGAAAACAGCGGGTTTGATTTCTGAAGCAGTAAGGGGAGAGGGTGCCCGTCTAATAGAGGAATCAGGACAGTCCATAATGGCTGGTAAACATCTTATGGAAGACTTAGCCCCAAGACATATCGTCGCCAAAGAACTATTTCAACAGCGACTGGCTAAAAAAGAAGTCTATTTGGACATATCGATGATTGATCGATTCGAAGAGCAATTCCCAACAATTACAGCAATGTGTCAGTCTAATGGCGTGTCATTAAAGGAAAAAAGAATTCCGGTTGCACCGGGATGCCATTTTTTGATGGGAGGAATTGTTGTTAATTCGGTAGGGCAAACGTCGGTTGACGGGTTGTATGCAATTGGTGAAACAGCTTCTACAGGTGTTCATGGCGCCAACCGACTTGCAAGTAATTCCTTGTTGGAGGGATTGCATTATGGCAAAATGTTAGCTAATCATTTGAATGAACAATTGATTCAAAAAGAAATGGAAATCCCTTTTTATAATCCTTCGAATAGTACCACGGTTAATGTACCACTGTTACCTGACAAAGAAGAACTGCGTGCAAAAATGATGGCGTATGCAGGGATTATTCGGACTAGTTCAGAACTTAAAATACTTCATGATTGGTTAAGTAAATATGACGAATCGATATTAAATGACTTGTCATTGGATGAGTATAGTAACGAAACTTTACAACTATTGTTTATGCTGCAAGTTGCGAAATTGATAACAACTTCTGCACAGCTGAGGAAAGAAAGCAGAGGAGCTCACAATCGAGAAGATTATCCTTCTGAGGATGAACGATGGGGACAAATTCATATTGTCCAATCAAAAAAAGGAACCGAAATGAGGGAACGACAAAATGAATACCATCAAGTTGAAGTCAATGCTTGAGCAATTTTATATTGAGGATATAGGAGATTGTGATCTATCAAGTGAATTTTTATTTCCTGAAACGATGATTGGAGAACTGGATATTGTTGCAAAAACGGACGGTATTTTTTGTGGGAAAAAGGTGATTGAAGAGGGGTTACGTATTGTAAATCAAAATTCGACAGTAAATTGTTATGTAGAAGACGGTCATTCAATTGGAAAAGGAACTGTCATTGCAACGGCAAAAGGACCTATACATAGTTTGTTGAAAAGCGAACGTGTCATTTTAAATTTAATTCAGAGAATGAGTGCCATTGCGACTGAAACAAATCGGGTTGTGGAGAAAGTTAGAGGAACAGGAACGAAAATTTGTGATACGAGGAAAACGATGCCAGGATTACGTATGTTGGATAAATACGCTGTTCGTACAGGTGGTGGTTGTAATCATCGTAATGGATTATATGATGCAGTCATGTTAAAAGATAATCACATTGCCTTTGCCGGCTCAATTACGAAAGCAGTTGAAACTGTAAAAGCTTCACTAGGACATACGATTAAAATTGAAGTCGAAATTGAAACGTTCGAGCAATTACAAGAAGCGATCACCTCGAAAGTAGACATTATCATGTTTGATAATTGTAAACCTGAAACCATTGCAGAATGGAGACAAATTGTACCTAATACAATCATTACAGAAGCATCTGGGATGATTACAAATGACACAATCCGAGTGTATGCGGAATCGGGTGTAGACTATATATCATTAGGTTATTTAACACATTCTGTAAAGGCGCTAGATATTAGCGCAAACATTAAGAATAGCACTAAATAATGGAGGAATCGACATGTCCATCATGCACTATTTTGAAGAGAAAAAAAGTGGAACATTACCAGAAACTTACCGGAATTTAACGACTGAGCAAATGGAAGCACGCATTATAGCAATTAAACTAAAGCTCGGGGAGAAACTTTTCATACCAGGGCATCATTATCAAAAAGACGAAGTAATACAGTTTGCAAATGTAACGGGAGACTCCCTGCAACTAGCACAACTTTGTGCAGCTAATGAACAAGCGGAGCACATTGTTTTTTGTGGTGTGCATTTCATGGCAGAAACGGCTGATATATTAACGAATGTCTATCAGAAAGTTTACTTACCCGACATGCGTGCAGGCTGTTCAATGGCCGATATGGCGAACATTTTCCAGACGGATCGTGCATGGGACGCACTTACTGAGATACTTGGTGACACAATCGTACCACTTACATATGTCAACTCAACTGCAGCTATTAAAGCATTTGTTGGAAAAAATGGTGGTGCAACAGTGACGTCATCAAATGCTCATTCAATGGTAAAATGGGCATTTACACAAAAAGAGCGTATTTTGTTTTTACCAGACCAACATCTCGGTAGAAATACAGCGTACGATATCGGCATTCCACTTGAGCAAATGGCTGTTTGGAACCCGATAAACGATAAGCTTGAGTATGAAGGGGAAGTTGAAGACATCAAAGTGATTTTATGGAAAGGACATTGTTCCGTTCATGAAAAATTCACAGTCCAAAATATCGCCGATCTTCGTGAATGCGATCCAGAAATACGCATCATCGTTCATCCAGAATGTTCACGAGAGGTAGTCGAACTTGCGGATGATAACGGCTCTACAAAATACATCATAGACGCAATTGAGAATGCCAAGCCAGGTAGTAAATGGGCAATAGGTACGGAAATGAATCTTGTTAACCGACTTATTCAAAACCACCCAAACAAACAAATCGTTTCGCTCAATCCGAGCATGTGTCCTTGTTTGACTATGAATCGTATTGATCTACCACACTTACTTTGGAGCTTAGAGAGCATTGTCAATAGTGAAGATATCAATGTTATTCAGGTTGATGAAGATACGACGAAAGACGCAATCAAAGCGCTTGAACGGATGTTGGCAAGAGCGTAAGAGCTTCTTAGTCTAAAAAGATAATTACTGAAAAATACGACTGTTTATTGGGGAAATAATGAGCAGTCGTATTTGTATTGAATACTTTTACATTTTACTTTTATTGACATATATATGCGCTAAATGTAAAATACTCAATGTAGAGTATAAATTTTTGGGGGTGTCTATTATGACTCAATTACTAGTTTTAGGTATGTTAGATATCCGACCTATGTCTGGTTATGATATTCAAATGATGCTACAAGAAAATGATGTGGAGCGATGGTCAGGTGTACTCGTTGGATCAATTTATCATGCACTAAAAAAACTTGAAAAAGATAAATATATTGAAATAGAACGAATGGAACAAACAGGTTTGCGACAAAAAGCAATATATAAAATAACTGATAAAGGTCAATCATATCTGCAAGACTTGATTTTCAAAGCCATTAAAACATCTTCAATACCATATCCAACAGCACTATATTCTGGATTATCATTTATAGATAAATTACCTACTGAGAAATCACGGGAAGCATTAGAGCAACAATTACAAAAATTAGTTAACGAGTTAGAGTCATTAGAGATTGGTCTAGAAGTTAAGGAAAAATATTTAGATGGTGAACTACCTGCAATGATCCAATTGGTTTCTAATAATATGATTAAAATTGTCAAACAGCAAATTACATTAGTTGAAGATATCTTAAAGCTTTTTGATGAATAAATGCTCCTTCTTTTTGGAGAGGAAAAAAAATAATCATATAGTCAATGTTGAGTATTTAATTTTGAGTGTATAATTTTCTGCTTATTAATTTTCTTGAAAAGGAGAATGTTGGATGAAAATTGATCATTTAGTTATTAATATAGATAGCAAATATCAGGAAGAAGGAGAACAGGTAACTGCCATTCGTAGTATAGGTTTACCTTACAATCCAAATAAAGGGAAGGGGACGAAAGGTTTTAAAGTATCGAATATTTGGATAGGAAAAGAATATTTCGAAATGGTTAACCTATTGCGAGAAGATGGAGGAGGATGGAAAGAAGAATGGGTCAATGCCTATAACCAAGGTGAGCGAGGGCTCATTTGTTTAATGATTGATGTAGCAGATATAGATTTATTATGTGAAGACATGCAAAGTAAAGGGATATCTATTACAAATCCAGAAAGTATTAAAATAAAATTTCTTTTCAATCTATTCTCAAAAACGCTACCATGGCAAAATAGTTATTTAAACTTCTTTGAAGGAGTTCCATTGCAAATTGGTTTTCAACAAATGATAAATCAAAAAACAAGAGATTTTATGGGTAAATACATGGTGCCAAATGCGTTAGAAAATAATATTGAGGGTATCAATAGAATTAAGATTAGTGGTAACTTTTCGAACAATGATTTTGAACTGATTAAGAAGGTTTTTGACTTTGTTATGATAACAGAGGACAGTCTACAAATAAGATTACAACATTCTCAAGAAATAATTTTTGAAAAAGCCAAAGAGTATAAAGTAATGGTTAGTTTAAAAGGAAAATATAATAAGTTGAAGGTAGAAAACTGTTGGATAGAGAACACTAAGATAAGTCTTGAGTAAAGAAAATCTTTTTGAGTAGAATGATTATTTAAATTGAAACCAGTTGACTAGCTAATAGGCTAGTTTTTTTAAAGTAGTTATTGTAATTTACATTTCTATGATAAGGACAGGCACTCCTACATAAACTACTGTATATTACAAAAGCTCGTACTCAATTTTTGCTAGTATAAATAGAGCACGAAGTATCTAAGTAATTCAATACTTTATTAAAGAGGGAGGTCGTTTTTATACAAAATAAGAATGAGAATAAGTTAAAAATTGAGTTCACTACTAATGGAAAGAAAAATAGAAAGTCCATGAAATTTTACATAAGCGGAGCAGTTCTAGCCGGTGTATTGCTATTTGGTTCAGCATCTATTTCTCCAACTATAAATAATGCTTTTGCCAAGACACCTTTCTTAAATTTAATATATGAACCAACACTTTTAAATAAAGATATAGTCAAAATAATAACAGAAAGATTGCTTTCTAAAAACTATCCATTCGAAAATGTTTCGATAGTTGCGCCTAAGAAAAACATTGTTATTAATATAGATAAATCAGAACAAAATCCTTTGAAAGTGGAAAAAGCGATAGAAAAGGAAGTTAATTCACTGTTAAGCTCATTTGATCTTACAGATTATAAACTAAAAATTGTTCAAGATCTTCAGAATGTATCTCTGAATACAATGATTTATCAAGAAACCAATTTGATGGCAAAACAATTACAGAATAATATAAAGAATGACGCAAGGTTACAAGATTATAAGCTGATATCGGTATCTGTTAATAATAATGATGTTCAGAATATGATTATATTGGTTGCATCAGATAAGGAAACAAGAACTGGTGTAATGAAAAAAATAGTGCAAAGCATTGTAAAGGAAAATAATTTCGAGCCCTATTTGATTAAAACATATTCAATAGATGCTCAAGAAGAAGAAATTGCCCTTAAATGGCAAGCTATAATAAATAAAATAAACACTGAATTCATTGGTAAAGACGAAATGAAAATAAAAGATATTCGTTATTCTTTATTTGAACCACCATCATCTTTTCTCATAAATACGTCTATTAACCCTACAGATGAGGCGGCTATAGAAGAAGCTCAAAAAATTGAGAAGGCTATTAAGATGTTTATAACAACTCAAGGAGACACTAGCTCTATTAATCAAGAACCATATAATATTGTTATTTATGGTAGTGATAATAAAGAAATAAATATAGCCACTCAAAATTAATATACCAGCCATTTATATTATTTACGAGCGCTTAAATAATATGAATGGCTGGCATCCGTTCGTCAGGATTAAATCAAAAACATTGCCACAATGGTTGTGACGACTAATCCAGTAATAACAGGCACTAAATTTCTACGTGCAAGTTCGAATGGACTAACATTACAAATTGCTGCAGCGGGGATAAGTGCCCAAGGGATAAGTGTACTTCCACCGATGAAAGACAAATTATTATTTCGCTGATACAATCACGATTTCCCTAGCTTGCTTACTACTACGATATTCGTCTTTTGTATCAATAACAAGCTGTGAGAAAACAGTTGTCATTAATTCCTTACGCTCGTAATCATTGGCATGTAACCATAGCGTATCCATATTTTCTACTATGGACTTAAGTGTATCGCTACTTGTATCGATTTGTTTGATACTGTTTAATTCGCGTCGAATTTCTTTTTCCTTATCACGCAAAGTTGATGTGGAAGAAATAAGCTCATCAATATCAATAACGTCATTTTCAAACATAGTTTTCTTCTTTTGCATTAACTTTTCGACTGCTGATAATTCACTTTTGAGTGTTGCTAATCTTTCTGTAGGGTACTCGGAATCTCCATCAGCGGTCAAAAATTGTTCGGTTAACTGACTGAAATGAGCGAATACTGTTTTAACTAAATTATCCTCTAGGATGATGTGGCTAGAACATTTTTTCCCTGTTTTTTTCCCTGAACATCTATATGTCTTTTTATTTCCGGATCTATGTCCAGCTATAGAATGTCCGCAGCGGGCACATTTAAGAATAGAAGAAAAGTAATAGTTGCTTGTTTCTCGTTTCCCGCCAAATGTTCTACGTTTATCCAAAATATCTTGCAACCCCCAAAACTCTTCTCTAGATATTATTCGTTCGTGATTACCTTCATACAATTTTTGTTCTCTTGGGGGTTTTTTGTAATCTTTTTTACTTTCGTTGAATGTTAGGTAACCTGCATATACGCAATTATTTGCGATACCTCTTACAGAATCAACATGCCACTCACCACCGTAACGTGTAGGAAAACCACGAGAAGTTAATTGTTTGGCGATTGTTAAAAAACCGAGTGTTTTAGATAATTTAAATACTTCTTTTACAACTTTCGCTTCATCTTCATAAATAACTAACTTTTCATCTACTACACGGTATCCGTACGGTGGAGTGCCACCTTTCCATTCACCTAACTTTGTTTTTTTCTCCATACCCATTCTTACACGTTCTGCGGTGTTCTCGCGTTCCCATTGAGCAATAGCTGCGACTAATGTTATAAACAGTCTTCCCATTGCGTTTGTTGTGTCATAGACTTCGGTAGCAGACTTAAACTTGCAGTTGTATTGATCAAGTTCTTGTAAAATTTCGTAAAGATCAGATACCGAGCGAGTTAGTCGATCTAACCGATATACTAAAACAACGTCAATACCACCTGCTTTTACTACATTCATCATCTCTTGAAAATGGGGTCTGTTTAAATCTTTTGCTGAATAACCATCATCAATAAATGGTTCTCCCACAAGTTCCCATCCTTGTGAAACGCAATAGGCTTCTAATTTCTCTAATTGTGCAGCGATAGAATAACCGTGTTTAGCTTGCTCTTCTGTGGAAACTCTAACATAAATAACTGACTTCATTTTTTTCACCTTTCTAGGTATAAGAAAAGAGCAGCGTATTAGCTACTCTTGCTTATATAATTACAATCGTTGGAATATAAGTTAATCAAAAATTTAAAATTACTTTTTTTAATTTACCTATTATGCGAATGTCATTGTTATTCAATGGTACTGCAATTGGTGGATAATCAGAATTTGCACTTTCTAACACAAGTGTCTCATTAGAAATAGTTACTTTCTTTAGATAAGCCTCACCATTAATCAGGACAGCTATAACTTCACCATTTTCGAAACTAGATTGTTTTCTAATTAGCAGTAGATCTCCGTCATAAATTCGTAAACCTTTCATACTGTCACCATTTGCTCTTAAATAAAAATGAGTGCCTCCTTTTACCCAACTTTGTGGAGTATCTTCATATCCTTCAACGTCTTCGTAAGCTAATACACCATTTCCACAACTTATTGAACCATATATCGGTAGCTTCACCGCATAAGTGGGAACTTCGTCAATTGATTCTTTTATTTCAGATCGCTCTAATGGAATTTTATCTATGTGAATTTCATCTAGTTGAGAATTAATAGGTGGGAATAAATCGTCAATTGTAACGCCAATGGCTTTAGCTATAGCAAACAAAATATCTTGCTCAGCTTCGTTAGTTCCACTTTCGTAAGAGGAAATTGTGTTGTGTTTTACACCAACTTTTTCACCAAGTTGTTTTTGAGTAAGTTTAGCGATTTTTCTATACTTTTTAATTTGTTCACCAACATATTTTGTTACATTATTTTCTTGTTTCATGAAATCATCTCCTTCCTAATAAATAGTATATCACATTTCATGAAGTTTAGTACAATTATTTTCATAATTTATGAAGTTTTTTGTTGACTCTACCAATTATTTCATATAATATGAAGTTATCACTTAGAGAAAGTGAGGTGAAGAATATGCAATATAATTTAATCAAGTATCGCAAATTTAACTTATTAACACAGAAAGATATGGCGAACTTGATAGGAGTTGACTTGCGAACATATGCTAATAAAGAACATGGTGATTCACAATTCAAGTTAAACGAAATGTTTATTATTGCAAAAAAATTAAACATGGATATTAGTGAAATTTTTTTACCAACTAACTTCATGAATCATGAAGTTTTAGAAGCTTGAGTCTATAAAACATTTTGATTGTAAAGTAGAAATGTACAACCTTAGAACTTGCATAGGCTGTATTGAGGTGATGGGAAATGGGATTCGAAGGATTCGAAGGCTTTGAAATGACTGAAGAAAAAGTACGTAAACTGAAGCCGATTGTCGAAAAAATCCTGTCGAGAAAACATGGGCGTGACATAAAGTTATACAATTTAACAATTTGTGGAGTGCCTTTAGGTGATGAGAGTAGCAATGAAGATCAGCAAAATCGGCAACCTAATTAATTATCTGAAAAGTGAAATATCAAAGGAGGAAATCAAATGTTTACAAATGTAGAGAGCACAGAGTTAATCAGCAGTGTAGAAAATATCATGGTCGAGTTGAAGAAGCGCCTAGATCCATCTTATGTGGAAGCGCAAAAGAAGGCTGAGGTTGATGGTGATAACGTAATCCAACATAAAGGATTGAAGCTTTGTAAGGTTGAGCGTGAGGCTCGTGAGGGGGATTATGTTAGACCTAATTATCAAGGGAATTTTCACGTTCTAAGGGATGGAGAAATTTACGGTCCGGTATTTAAAGATAAAGGAGAGCGTTTAGCTGTAAGTAGTGGTTATACCGTATATGAGGATGCTCACAACCGCACCCCATCCACAGTAGAAGTATTCGAACCAATCGGTCACTGCAAACCTGTGGAATATGAACCACCTTTCCCAGAGGTACTCACACCAAATGAACAACGTGCTTTGTTGATTAAGCAGGCTAAGGAGTTTGTGGAGGAACATACGAAACCTAATGATTTTACTGGTAAAGGTGTTCTTATCGGCAGTCGCTGGTCAACTAAAATTGAGTTTGTCTTAAACAATCAAAAACGTACACTAGTTGCATTAGCGAAAGGTATTGATAGTGCAAGGGTAAGAGCCAAAGGTATAGCAAAATGCGCACCAGATGAAGTATTCAACGAACACATTGGACAAGCTATCGCATTAGCTAGAGCGCTTGAAATTGAAGTTCCAAAAGGGTTTTTGAAGGCGATACAACCGGATGAAAAGGTTGCAGGAATGGTTGTATTTGCAGAAGGAGAAAAACGACGATTAGTAATTGAATATAAAGATGTAAATATTAGCGAACATCATGGAGAAATAACCTGTCAAGTTGGTTCTGGTTATAGCAAGGAAGGAATTATTTTAGATGACACAAAAGCAGAGTACAACAATGCATAAAACAGCATTATACCGATTCCGAAAAAGCTTAAACCTTAGACCGACACAATGCGCGAATGCTTTAGGAATCTGTGAAAAATCATACCAATTGAAGGAATACAATCGCAGACAATTCACCTTAGAAGAGTCATTTAATCTATCAAAATATTTAAAGATTACGATGGAGCAACTATTCAAACTCGTCAAGGAGGGATAATTGTTGATTGTCCACAATGGGGATTGGCGCAACATGTCGGGGTGGGAGCGTTATTGGGCAATATGTCAGGCGTATCAAAGAAATCAAATTAGATGGGGAGGCTTGGAAATGGAAAAGAAAGTAGAAATTCCTTCATTAGAGTATTTAAAGGGATTAACTGAAGAAGGTGTTAAAAACTTTGAACAAACGGTATTAGAAGGTCCATTATTCAAAGAGATAATTCGAAAAATAGAAGATGCAGCACTTGATGGTCTTGCAATTTATGAAAAGAAAATTGAATCTGATGACGATGTTAGAGCATTAAAAGTAATCTGTACAGCACTTAAAGAGAATGACTTTTATTGTGAAATTGAAACTAAAGAGAAAACAGGTTTGTTGATGGGGAAATACTATCAAAAATACTTTGTTGTTAAATGGGAATCAAAAAATACGAATGGAGATGAAAAGAAATGAAATCTACAGGTATCGTTCGCAAAGTTGATGAATTAGGTCGTGTGGTTATTCCGGTTGAATTACGAAGAGGTTTAGGAATTGGAGAAAGAGATCCATTAGAAATTTATGTGGATGGTAATCAAATTGTTCTTCAGAAGTATCAACCAAATGTTGAACGTGAAGATGTAACAAAAGGTCTTGAAAAATTAAAAGAACTTGTTAGCAGCACAGATAAAGATGTATTAGAACGTGCAATCAAATTAATTAAATAATTGGAGGTTAGAATATGAAACCATATCTAGTGTTAGAAAATGGATCACATGATTTAACGACCGTAAATTATTTCGAAGGTGAAATTAATTCAGTTGGCTACTTTGTAAATGGCAATTACATCTTAATAAATGCCAAAGATTTTGAAGGGGAATTGGCAGAAAACATCGTGTGGAAGGATAACGCAATTACCAAGAAATTAGAAACTTTGCTAGAAGATGAACTCGAAACGCTAAATGACTGGTCACATGCAGGTATGCAAGAAAATAACTTGGAGCTAATGCTAAAAGCACAAGTTAAGTACAATATGCAATCAGCAAAAATTGATGGAATCGAAGCTGCACTTGAACTAGTGCAAGGTGGTGAATGACTTGAAGAACGGTAAACGTTTAACAGTTGCTAACCATAAATATCTACAATCTATGAATCTCAAAAGTGAGAATTGGTTGATTAGTAAACGGACAAGTAATTCGTGGACACTCATCCACAGAGAAACAGGGCGTGTACGTCAAATACCGGCACCTTAAAGGGGATGGATACATGAACAAATGGCGTAAACCATTTGGAGATATCACTATCAAACGTGCAAGAGAATACGAGTTAGATAATGCGATTGCAGACTTAGAACAACGTGGATTTGAACTAATTAAACGTGGTGAACAACATAAAGAAGTGAAGCAATTTAATCGTGAAGGAAACTCAATAACACATTTAAGTAGATTCAGATATTCAGACCATCGAGATATTAATACCTATTATGCGGTTATGAGAAATAAAAAACTCGCTAAAGATGGCAGTCTTTAACGAGCGCATTTGAAATTATTTTTCTAGTAACAATATAACACACTTAGGAGGAAATTATACATGCCAACTTTATATGAATTAACAAACGACTTTCAACAAGTCCAACTATTAATTGAAGAAGGTGCTGATTTAACAGATACTCTTGAATCTATTGAAATGGTTATCGAGGACAAGCTTGAAGGCTACGGTAAAGTTATTCGAAATCTTGAAGGGGATATCGCTTCTTATAAAGCTGAGGAAAAGCGACTAGCTGACCGTAGGAAAACGATTGAAAATGGTTTAAAACGTATTAAAGATTCAGCGTATGAAAATTTGAAAAACACAGGTAAAAAATCAGTGGATGCAGGGACATTTAAATTTTCAATCGCTAAAAATCCTGCAGCAGTTCAAATTGTAAATGAAAGTTTAATTCCACAGGATTACTTTGTAACGCCTAGTCCTCAAATTGATAAAACAGCTTTAAAAGAAGCTCTTAAAACTGGCGTTGAGGTTACTGGTGCTGCATTAATTCAAGGGGAATCATTAAGGATTAAATAGGAGGATATAAAATGGCTCAAGTTAGAGATTTGCAGGAAGCGATACAATCCGTACAAGAGTTCACGGATAACGCTACTGAAGGAGTAAAAGCAGCAATAAAAATACTAGAAAATATAGATTTTGATGATTCTGAAAGTATGGAACATGAAGTAGAATCTGCAATCGAAGAATTAAATGATACTTTACGTCAGATGGAATAAGGGGGTATACAAATGACAGAACAACAATTTTCATTTGAAACACACAATGCGGTCAATGTAGAAAAGCAAGGTAAAACTTATTTGTTATTTTGTCCGCCAGGAATGGGGAAATCACATACAATCGGTTTTTTACCAGGCAAGACATTGGTACTTGATATTGACCGAACAAGCCATGTGTTAAAGGGAAATCCCAACATCGATATCATCTATGTGGACAACAAAAGCACGTGGGATTATTGGGAGAAACTTTTAATCCATATTGAAAAAAATCTTAAAGGTAAGTATGACAACATTGCTATAGATAATGCATCAGAGCTTGAACGTTGCTTACTATCCAGTTTAGGTGCGAAAGGTAAAAACAATGGGGTTCCGTCACAAGGAGATTATCAATATATGCAATTCCGAATCGTGAATAGTTTCCGATGGATGAAAAACCTAGCAGATCGTGTTGTGTTTACAGCATGGGAAACAACTGATTTGTATACGTCAGCGGAAGGACAGCAATACAATCGCTCTTATCCTCAAATCAATATGAAAATACTAAACAATGTACTAGGGTTGTGTGATGTTGTTGGTCGATTGATGATTAATAGTGAGGGTAATCGAGGTTACGTGTTAAAGGGTACGAATAGCATTTATGCTAAAAATCAATTAGACGGTCGTGAAGGGTGTAAACAGGATGAAATCTTTGCTGTGCCTTCCACAAATGATGAAGAAAAAGGAGCGAATAAATAATGTCATTTTTTAAATTTAACGAAGAAGAAGCTTCAAAAGGTTTCGAATTAATCGAAGAAGGTAAATACGAGGTCACAATCATAAATGCAGTGGCTAGTAAGACACAGGTAGGTAAAGATAAATTAATGGTTGATTTCGAAATCCGTTCAGATGTACCGCAAAAATTTCAAGGTTCAAAGGTCTTGTACAATAACTTCACTTTTGAGCATGAGATAGCTGTGAAAATTGTCCAATCGCTACTTAAAGCAGCTGGTTTCTCAAATGGATATGAATTTAAATCAGCAGAAGACATGGCAAATCAATTATTAAGCAAAAACTTACAAATTACAGTAGCTCATGAAAAGAATGATAAAGGTACTTATCCTAAATCTAAATTTTATGATACTTCAAAAGTTGATGCACCTATTCAACAAGGTGGACCAATAAATGTTGGTTCAGATGATCTTCCGTTCTAAATAAAAATTTCATAGAGAAGTCCTTTTGATGGGCTTCTCTTTTCTATTACAAAATAAAAAAGCCGAACGGTCTTAAAGACCGAACAGCTTAAGCAGTAGTATAACCACCGCAGGCGATACTTTCACCTTAAAGGTAAATGTAATCTCCATAGGTTTCACCCTTTTTGAAGGGTAGGATTTAGGCCGAAGCTTAACCCCTCAACTCTACTTATAAATTAATATTAAACTATCAATTTGTGGAAATCAATAAAAAAATAAGGAGGGCCACTGTGAAAGGAAAAGAACACTTTAATTTCAATGAAATACCCGCAGAATTAAAAGCCCTTCCTCAATGGATATTATGGCGGTTTGAAGAACGTGGTGGAAAGAAGACAAAGGTACCATATCAACCAAATGGAGAAATGGCACAAGCGAATAATCGGCGTACATGGTCAACATTTGCAACAACTGTGAAATTCTACATGCAAGGTAACTATGACGGAATTGGATTTGTATTCAGTCGTCAAGATAGTTATATAGGGATTGATATTGATAAGTGTGTTGTGGTCGACAAACTGAACACATTCGCTACAGAAATCATCGATACAATAGATTCTTATACTGAATTTAGTCCATCTGGAACAGGTATTCACATCATCATTAAGGGTAGTCTTCCACAGTCTGTGATGGGGACAGGACGTAAAAATACAAAACACGGATTAGAAATTTATTCGTATGGCCGTTACTTTACTTTCACGGGTAATCGTGAAAACTCAAATGATGTTTATGATCGCACGGATGAATTAGCAGGCGTTTTTGAAAAGTATTTTGACGATAGCGATATTCAAGGTCGCGTGAATTTAGCTGAGTTTGAAAAAGATGAAATTAAACATTCAAATGAAAAACTTTGGGAAATGATGTTCCGTTCGAAAAATGGCGATGAAATAAGAAGCCTTTATAATGGCAATTTAATTAAAGATGACCATTCTGGTAGTGATTTAGCGCTATCTAACCACCTTGCATTTTGGACGGGAAAAAGTGCTCCAAGAATGGATTCAATGTTCCGTGAAACCTCCTTAATGCGTGATAAATGGGACAGAATTCATTTTAGTGATACAGGTGAAACGTATGGTGAACGTACCATCGCAGAAGCTATTTCTTCCACTACAGCAACGGTGTTGGACCATCAAAATGACAACGAATTTTCATTTAGTTTCAACAATGATGAAGTGGCAGAGGAAGTAGAAAAGCCAGCTCGCAAATTTAAATTAACCGATTTAGGAAATGCAGAGCGAATCGCATACGAATATGGGCATGTAATTCGCTATATTCCATCAGTCGGTTGGTACATCTGGAACGGCAAATATTGGGAGTATGACGAAAAAGGAAAATTACATCGCCTTGTTGCTAAAGTCGTCCGGAAACTTGGTGAATCAAATGATGAAACTGAGCAAAAATGGGCTAGACATTGCGAAAAGCATAATGTACGTGAAAGTGCCATTAAAGATTTGAAGATACTGGTACCAGGAGATCGTAGTGATTTCGATAGACATAAATATTTGTTGAATATCGAAAATGGTGTCGTAGATTTGAAAACAGGTAAATTACAGCCGCACAATCGTGAACTTAGCTTGACTAAAATGACGAATATTACATTTGATGAATCGGCGAAATGTCCTGAATGGGTAAGTTTCTTAGAGCAAATATTCTTGGGTGATAAAGAATTAATCGAATACATGCAGCGTTTAATCGGTTATAGCTTAACAGGTGAAATAAGTGAACAAATCATGGTCTTCCTGATTGGAGGGGGTAGCAATGGTAAATCAACGTTTATTAATACGATTAAGGACATCATGGGCGAGTACGGCAAACAAGCTAAATCGGACACGTTTATTAAGAAAAAGGAAACTGGGGCGAACAATGACATTGCACGATTGGTCAGTAGCCGTTTTGTGTCAGCGATTGAATCAGAAGACGGAGAACAATTGTCAGAAGCGTTCGTAAAGCAAATCACAGGTGGTGAGCCAGTGTTAGCGCGTTTCTTGCGACAAGAGTATTTCGAGTTTATACCTGAGTTTAAAGTATTCTTTACGACAAACCATAAGCCAGTAATAAAAGGTGTGGACGAAGGGATATGGCGCCGTGTGAAGCTTGTTCCATTCAATCTACAACTACCGAAAGAAAAACGTGATTTGAAGCTACCTGAAAAATTGTCACTTGAAATGTCAGGGATCTTGAATTGGGCTATCGAAGGCTGTTTGAAGTGGCAGCAGTCGGGGTTGTGTGAACCAGTAATCGTGAAGAAGGCAACCGGCGATTATAAAGAAGATATGGACATTCTCGGACCATTTCTTTACGAGTGCTGTTATGTGCCCATGATCGATGAAGTGAAAATTGAAGCGAAGGAACTTTATGAAATTTACTCCAATTGGTGCTACAAAACTGGTGAGCATGCATTAAAAAATCGAGCGTTTTATCGAATGCTCGAGACGAAAGGTTTTAAAAAGAAAAAAGGCAATCAGAATAAAACATTTATTCACGGAGTTACTTTAAAGGAGCGAAAAGGTAGCTATTTTCAACAAAAGATATCGGAAAACGGCAGTGAAACGGGTTTTAAGTTAGTTTAATAACTTTTTTGAAAAGTGACTTGAAGTCAATGGTATCTAGTGTTTGAGTAGTTTTATATTTATTAAAGTTATCTTTTGTTATTTGTTTTTGTATTAATTAAAAAAATAAAAAAAATATATAAGTACTATATAGGGCGCTAATGCACTTTTCGGGTAACATTTAGTAACGGATTTTCTGAAACCTTTGTGGCTGTAAGGTGCAAGGGGGTTATCGTTTAATAACTTTCGCTAAAAATGAATGTTTTTAGGTAACAATTCAGCAACTGAGGTGATAGATTGCAAACTTTAAAAATTTTATCTGATATTTGGAAAAGTGGCGCTGAAATGAATCTTAACCCAGATGGTCAGATTGAATTGAAAAATCATCAATTAGTGCCAACTGAAACAATGAAGGCTGCTGAAAGTATTTTTCCGGAAATTGAAAAATGGTTTAGATCTTGGCAAGGTGCAAGCTCTGTTGAAATTACGTTGCAAAAAATACTACATCAATTCTGTGGTTGGCAGCACAACGAGAAATTAAATGAATGGTTATGTTCAGAAATCGATTCTCTTTTACTTTTTGATGAATGGATGATCTCACTAACCAGAAACGGTTGGAATGATATGTACGATGATTACCGCAAATTTGAAAATAATGAATCCAAGGTAATAGCGCAAGAGGTTTATAGATTAGCTTGCGTGTATACGAAAAGGAAGTGACAAGTTGATTCATTACCATTACACAGATACAGAAATGAATAAAATCTTAAAAACTCTCACGATTATCATAGATACAAGAGAAAACGTAAACGGCCATATCTTGGATTATTTACACGCAAAGGAAATACCCATCAAAAATAAGGCACTTAAAACAGGTGATTATTCTGCAATGATCCCAGCTAATCCAGAGTTGGGTATACACAGGGATATATATTTGAATGGCTGCATTGAGCGTAAAAACTCTATCGATGAGATAACAGGCAATCTAGGTAAGGACAAGCGTACAGCATTCGAAAATGAACTGATAAGAGCTAGTCAGAATCCCTTCACCTTAATTGTGGAGGACAAGGACGGTTATGAAAAAATCTTAAAAGGTAATTACAGGTCCAAATATGACCCTAAAGCATTGCTAGGCAGCTTGAAGACTTTTGAAGCTCGTTATAATTTTTCAATTGTTTATTTAGATAAAAAGTTTAGTGGCAATTACATTTACCATCAATTTTATTACATGGCAAAAGAATTTCTAAAAAAGGGAGCGTTTTAAAATGTCATATGCAAATTTCAAAGCAACAGTTAAAAAGTTAAATATTAAACCAAAAGGTGTACAAGAAATTGTATTAGAAATAAACGGCGACCAATTAGATGGCCAACTTGAAGCGATTGCTCAGATGGTAGATCTACGAGTAGCTGTTGAACTAGATTCCGAGATTGTAAGTTTCAGAAGAAAAGTAAATGTGATTACCAATCAACCTACTGTTCAATATTCAGTTAGCGATAAAGGTATTGTTGAAGTGCAAGCGCCGGACCAATTAGAACTTGAAGGGATGCCTGAAGAGGAAATTCAAGTTGAGGATAAAGAATGCGTAATGGATCGTAAGATTGTGGACGAATTCGTATTAAGTGGACTAGCACCTACTTATGATGATTACCACAAAGACATTGTAGATATTATCAAACGCCGTGTAGAAGGTGAATCGTACCGAAAACTTGCGGAAGAAATTGGTGTAAGTACATCAGAGCTTGTTAATCAAACGAAACGTTATCGTGCGCAAGTGGCACCGTTAGCAAGTGCATGGTGGGAATGGAAACAAACTCAACCGGTTGTTGAAGGTGATGAATAACAACTCACACTAAGGGGTGGCTGGAGTATGAAATATCTAAATGTAAAAAGAATTCATGAAGGTATTGAATGTTTAAAAGCCGAGATTGAACATAATTCATATCCAAGTCCATCAAAGACGGCTGTGTCAGTCCGTGTCAGTTTATTAAATCAAATGATTGGTTATATAGAGAAGTTGGAAAGAGAGGTTGAGGGGAAATGAGTGAGAAAGTGAAGGTTAGTCGTGAGGTTGCTGAAGCATTGGATAAACTAAGTAAAGATGATGAATGGACTCAAAATTATAATTTGATTAAACATGCAAAGCAATTTTCAGGTAATGGTATTTGTATGAAAGCTAACTGGTCCGATGAATTTAAGATTTTAAATACCTTGCAGCCAATAACATATGCAAAATGTTTGATTTTAGGTTACGAAATCAAAGGAGTGAATGCGTGATGATTAAAATCAATAGCTTACAAGTTAATCTAACAATGCATACCGAAAGTTACGTAGTTGGGGAAGTACCTTGCTACATTACTCAAAGAGTAAATTACAAAGACGATTTAATGGTTTCAGAAATTAAGGATTGTTCAATGGAATACGAAGATTCAATTCACCCTTTCTATGAAATTTATGCAAACGGGCAGTTGTACAGACGTATTGAGTATTCGCCAGTAACAATTGGTTATGAAAGGGTGCTTGAGGAATGACCATTTCAGATGAAATTCTAGCTAATCCAATTTTACATGAACTACAGAACCTATTAGAAAACCAAACAGCAAAAGGAATTGCTAAATATCCTAATACCGTCAATGTGGACGACTATTCGTTAGTAGGATGGGCCAAACACGCACAAGAGGAAACATTGGATAAATTGGTATACCTAACTTGCATGAAGGTAAAAGCAACCGAAATGGAAATGAAGATTGATAAATTATTATCCATAGCACGATTTTACGCACATCCACAAACATACGCATGGATTGATGATAAATCACGTTATATACCATCTGATATTGAAGATGACAAAGGGAATAAAGCTAGAAAAGTATTGGAGGAATTGGGATATGAATCTTACTAAATTATTTGAAGCACAAGCAGTATTAGATCGTGATATTGAATTACGTCACCCGGTGGAAGATGGAGAAGACCGATTGAGTAAAAAGATTCTTGCTTTACTAGTAGAACTTGGTGAGTGCGCTAATGAATTTAGAGGATTCAAATTTTGGAGCAATGACCAGGAACCGAGGACAATTAAAAAGCATTATGCAGATGATATGGGAGCACATTTCGTTTGGAAAACAACAAATCCACTTTTAGAAGAATACGTCGATTGCCTTCATTTTATTTTGAGTATTGGGAATGACCTTGAAATATTAAATATCACAGCAATAGAGCCGTTACTTAGATTCGAATCATATCCTAATCGTACAGTTATGTTTGTCTATTCTAAATTGTATAGGGAAGTAACAATAATGCTGAATGAAGAAAAAAGTGTTGCTTGGGAGAGTTACCATTATGTGCTTCAGTGGTTCTTAGAATTAGGTTGGCTATTAGGCTTCACTTGGGAACAAATCGAACAAGCCTACTACGATAAAAATAAGATTAATTTTGAACGTCAGAAGAGTGGATATTGATGTAATTGAACAATCATATATTTTTTGCTTGTAAAAAGAACGTATGCTCGCGTATATGAGGTTTTAATGCTAGATTGGTATATTTTATCATCGAAAGTTTAAAACCTCTCAGAGCGACTGATTTGAACGAATAACGATATGTCTATAGTTCGGTAGGAATAAATAAGAAAGGTAGGTGGTGAACATGTATGAGTGGTTGAAAAATTATCATAGTCTTTATGATGAAATATCCTACCTTGAATTCAACTTAGAACAATCAGAAAGAGAATTAAAACGGTGGACAAGTGGAGATCTATGGGGAGTTAAACTTACCGAGAAATCAAATGGTGCAAAATTAGAAGATATTATACAAAGGATTTCAAACGAACTTAATCACAAACAAGCACAGATGAACGACCTTATGAATTTAGTCGATACATTTAAAGGAATGAACCAGAGGATATTAAAACTAAAGTATGTGGACGGTATGACACTTGAAGAAGTAGCTGAAGAACTAGGGTACAGCGCCAGTCATATAAAAAAGCGTCATGCAGAAATCATGCGAACTATTCAATTTGTAGATGATTTCCAGGAGGGTTCACAAAAGGTTCACTCCTCGAATGTATCGAAAGTATATACAAACTAATTTATAGTGGTAATTGTAAGTTGTTGTGAAAGACAATTTACAGGTATTTGATTTCCTCCTTTATTGGGCCACTCTTGATTGGGTGGTCTTTTGTTATGAATATCATATTTGTATTAATGACAGATAGTCTGTTTTTACGTATGATTGATAAAAAAAGAGGATGAATACAATTGGATATTTACAATCAGTGTCACAGTGCAAGTTATTTAAAGCCCTTTTTTAACGATTTCGTAGTTTCATATTTAGATAAATATTATATCGAAGGGGTACAGACTGCTAATCCTCAGAATGAGGTAGAAGAGAGAGCTTTAACTTTTTTTGTTAAAACTATTAGTAGTGTTAAATCTATAAATAATCTTTTTTTATTAGGTGATATAGTTTCTGCTAGAATTTTAATAAGAAGCTTATTTGAACTAATAGTTTTAATGAAAAAAATTAATAAAGATAAAGAGGAATTTGTTAGGTTTTCTAAAGCGTATGGAAAATTTAAGAGTATAGATGCTAGTAAGATTCAATTAGAAGAAATTAAAAATAAGGGGGAGTATTTTGAGGCTTTTTATACAGAGGCAGAGCTAACAGCTAATTTGGTTAATTTAAAAAGAGAAATTGAAGAATTAGGCTTTTTATCAACTTGGAATAAAACGGAAGGGCGTCCCAAAGTAGAAGGTTATTTTGAAATAAAACAGATGGCTATTGATGTGGACATGGAGAATTTGTATAGTACTACTTATAAAAATTTATGCTTCGATACTCATACTTCTAGTAATCATTTTTATAAGTATATTTTCCAAGATGTGAGTGGAAATAAATTATTAAATTTACATCCATATTTACACGAATTAGATTTAATGATTTATACAACTTGTAGCGTTTTGATTGGCTTTTTTGAATGCTCGGAAGATTTACTAAGAATAGATCGAAAATGTACTGCTAACATGCAATTTCAAAAGTTAATTGAGATCTCATTTATCTTGAAGGATAAGTTATTAGAACAGGGGCATTTGAAGAAAAACGGAATAATAGCACCAATACGATAGCATCTCAGTGAGATGCTTTTTCTTATGCCTCAATACAGCCACATGATGAAGTATGTGGAGTAGGTTAATGCTCTGTAAAAGATTTTAAGATTTAGAGGGAGATGATGAAAGTGAATTCATATTTGAAATTCTTAAATGATTGTATACAGGAATGTGAGTGTAATATACAAGAAGCTGAAGAGCGTTTAACTAAAGGAGTTGTGCCATTTGCTGAGATTAAAGACACAAAAGAATTTTTAGAAGAATGGCGAGAAGAATTAAATGATTTGAAACAAAGAAGAGAATATGAAACTGAATCTAACTTAACATTATATTAAGTTAAGAAGAAGCGATAGAAACTATTGCAAATCCGTATTACGATGGTAATGTCAAAAAGCGTTTTGAAATGCACGAGAAATTAAATTTTCTATTTAGGGCAGTCTTTGCTGCCCCTTTTTGTATATAGGAATAATTAAAGGATTAAACAATTAAACAATGTTATTAACTAATTCTTTAAAATGAATTCTTCTTTTTCACCATTCCATTCGATAGTGAAAATTATTTCGCTATCTTTATTGAGAAAATCACAACCACCACATGAACTAGGTGAATTGCTTTCTAAGGTTCCAGATTCTGATAATTTTTTTATTATTGGACCTTGAAGACTATTTTCACTTTGAAATGAAAATGAAATATCTTTATTTTTTAGGTTCTCTAAGTTTTCGCCTTCGTACTTTATTTTATAGCTTTTCAATTCTTGATCACCATTTTTTTGGGTAAATACTTCTGCATGCCAGTTATTACTATCACCTTTGTAATAAAAGTCATTTTTGGATTGGCAACTTGTTAAAATAAATGCAGATACTAGTATCAACAATATTTTTTTCATGTATATTCCTCCTTGTGAAATTTGTTGAATATTACGGAATTAATATTGTTATAGTATAAACTATATTGTTATAGTATAACCTATTTGGTTAAATTTCACATCTCATATCATGAATGAAAGAAAATTTATTCCTCTATCTCACAATATTGGTTAATGAATACATATTTGTATTATTTAAAACATATTTGCAATTATTGGATTGATATACTACAATTGTAATTGCAACAAGAAACTACATAAAAGGTGGAGAAAAAAATGAAAAAAGTTTTTTTAAGTTTGTTTAGTCTAGCAATTATATTTTTGTTAGGAGGAAATATTGAGGCAAACGCAATGTCCAAAGAAAAAAGTTTAGACGAATTATATGAGGATGCCAAAAATGGCATATCTGATTTATCAGAAGTAGAAATGGAGAAAATGATTGGGAAAAATAAAGTAATTATTACACCTTTACCAGAACAAAATAACTTTTCTACATTTAATATGAATAATTTAACTTCAGATGTGTCGCCAATTGTTGATACATATAGTACGGCTCAAATCGTAGAATCAGGTACTGATTCTGAAATTGCTGCAGTTACTTCATTCTATGATATTTCATTTGAAACAGATAAAAATCAAAATTTAATTAATACTTTTGGAATAGCAACTCAGCCAGGCAATGTTACAGATAGTAAAAAAGCTGTAAGAGCTTACTCAACAATATATGTTGAAAGTACAACTGCAGGTAAAAGATTAACAAAAGCTACTGGTGGATGGACAAAACTAGATACATCAGTTGCTTTATCCGATAGAAAAGTAGTTTACGGCACGGCAGGTATTCCACATTCAAATAATGGCACTTTAAAGCCTTCAAGTGATACATTCAGTATTACACCTTCTCCTGCACATACATTTGTTAATACGAGTGTGTCATATGCTATTGGAATGAATTCAACAGCTACAATTAGATACAGTAGTTCTAGTTGGAGTGTTTATCTTCTAAATAACTACTAATTCCATGTTAATAAAAATGGAGTAATTTAAGTCACATCTAACCGGTGTGGCTTTTTCTTATGCCTCAATACAGCCACATGATACACCTCAATGGGTAATCAGGACTGTTAGTATCGTGTGTCTGTGTGGATGTATAAATTCAATTATGAGTCGTAGAAAGGAGATTTCAAATGCCAGTTTTAATTAAGGATTCTCAATCTCGAAAATCAATTCTTGTTTCGTGTGATCATTGCCATTCTCCATTTGAACTTTCAAATTACAAAAAGGAATCTGTAATTCTAAATCAGAATCCATTATCTAATCCGCAATCTGTGGATGGCATCAACAAAGACATCGAGCACATTTACTTTAACTGTCCATCATGTGGTCATGCATACACATGCTATTACACTGATGAACATATCAGAGCTATGCAAGCTAACCTAAGGAAGGTGCAGCGTAAGCAGTCACACAGACCAACAGCAGCTAAGGCTAGACAAGCTAACGAACTGCACCAATCCATCAAGCAAGCCATGCAGTTGCTACGCATACAGGTGGAGACGCATGACAAGTAAACCACTGAAACCATGTAACAAACCTAACTGTGGACAGCTAACAACCACTCGCTACTGTGAAGCTCACACAACAGAGACAACGAATGATAACCGTTACTATGATAAACATCATCGAGATAAACGTTCCAACTCTTTCTATCATTCAACCGCATGGCGAAAGGCTAGACAGTTAGCAATACTTGAAAGCCATGGTATGTGTGTATCTTGCTTCAATGACAACAGGTTAGTTCCTGGTTACATTGTTGACCATATCATTCCGATAAAGGTTAATTGGTTGAAGCGCTTGGACTTAGATAACCTACAGTATCTCTGCTTAAGTTGTCACAACAAGAAGACATTCGAAGATAAAAAATAAATTAATATATTTTTATTTTATTTCTTTGGATAGTTATTTTTATATTTTTACAGGTAAAAGTGATAGCCCCCCTACTTTAATTGTGTGAAAAATAAACACAAATTAACCGCATGGGAGTTTTCATCGCAGAAAAACCCGTTTTTGAATATTTTTTTGAAGGAGGTGATAGTGATGGCTGGACGAAATAAACAACCTTTGCAAGTGATCCAAGGAAAAGGGGTATCGAAGCATTTAACAAAAGAAGAAATTAAAAAGCGTGAATCCCACGAAACCGCGATGCGTGGGGATATTGATAAGGTGAAACCACCGTCATATTTAACGGCTGCACAAAAGAAAGAGTTTAACGAAATAGCAGAAGAATTAATGAAACTTAATATTTTTAGCAACTTAGATGTGGACTCTTTAGCACGATATTTGGACTCAAAACATCAATATTTACAGCTAATTAAGGATATGAAAAAGATAAAAGCCACTGAAGTCGTTAAAACAGAGTCGGGAAAATCTGTAACGATTGCTAATGATGATTATCCAAAATTGATACGAACAAAAAATACATTGTTTACTGAATGCAGAACTGCAGCTAGTGACTTGGGCCTTACTATCACCTCGCGTCTGAAATTGATTATTCCCTCACCACCATCAACTGTGGGAGAAAAAACGGAAGCAGAGAAACGGTTTGGTAATCGCTTATGAGTGTACTTGAAAGAGTATTTGCCTACTGCGATGACATTTTAGAAGGTCGCATAAAGGCTTGCATAAAACATAAATGGGCAGTAAAACGATTCCTGAAAGATTATGAGGATTGTCAAAATGATGACAGTCCTTTTTATTTTGATGAAGAGGAAGGCGAAGATTTTTATTATTGGGCACTTGAATTTCATCATGTGGAAGGTGTGCTCGCTGAACAGCCTGTAGAGTTAACTGATTTTCAATTGTTCATCAGCGTCAACATTTTCTGTTTCAAGAAGAAATCAAATGGTGCTCGTCGATTCCGTAAGGTTTACATTCAATTGGCCCGTAAAAATGCAAAGTCACAATTCTTAGCAATCATTGCTTCTTACATCACTTTCTTAGGTGATGAGAAACAGCGAGCATATATAGCTGGTTGGCAAAAAGATCAATCCGATGAGGTGTATGAAGCTGTTCGAGATGGAATTGCATCATCAAAGTTACTTGACGGCAAATGGAAAGAGGCTTATGGAAAGATTGAGGTTTTTAATAATAGATCCGTTATCGTCCCTCTATCTCGTGAGACTAGAAAGACTGGTGATGGTAAGAATCCATCTGTAGGAATTGTGGATGAGTATCATGCTCATCAAACTTCTGAAATATACGATGTATTACAGTCTGGGATGGTTGCTCGTAAAGAACCTTTAATGGTTGTTATTACAACAGCAGGATTTGATTTAAGTCGTCCATGTTTCACTGAATACGAATATGTCAGTCGTATATTAGATCCGAATGATGACATTGAAAATGATGATTACTTTGCTATCATCTGTGAACTTGATGAAGGCGATGACATCAAAGATGAATCAAACTGGATTAAGGCCAATCCAATTGTAGCTACTTATGAAGAGGGTCTTGAATCGATTCGTTCTGATTTAAGAACAGCTTTAGACGTTCCAGAAAAAATGCGTTCTTTCATGACCAAAACCATGAACATATGGGTGGATATGAAGGAAGGTGGCTATATGTCATCCGCAAAATGGAAGGCATGTGAAGTCACTGAAATGGACACTTCAGAATTTGATGTTTATATAGGTGTGGATTTATCAAAGAAGATTGACTTAACTTCAGCAGGGTTTGTATTCCCAACAGATTACGGCTTCCATGTTGAACAACATTCATTTATGCCTGAAGAGGCACTTGCGGAAAGACGTGTTAAGGATAAGGTTCCTTATGATCATTGGATTGAAAAAGGTTGGTTAGATGTTACACCAGGAGCTGTAGTAGATTACTCATTTGTAGAAAATTGGATTGTGAATGAAATAGAAGCGAATGGTTGGAATCCGATTATGCTTTGCTATGATCCATGGGGGGCTACTCAGTTTGCACAAAACATGACTGAAAAGGGCTTTGTATGTGTCGAAATCAGACAAGGTTATGGAACATTATCAGAGCCAACTAAAGATTTTCGTGAGGCAGTCTATCAAGGCGATGTGACTCATGTTGGTGACAAAGTATTATCCTGGGCATTCGGAAATGCTATAGCTGAAATGGATGGAAACGAAAATATTAAACTGTCCAAAAAGAAATCACGTGAGCGGATAGATCCTGCAGCAGCAGTTATCAATGCATTTGTACAAGCTAAATTTGCTGAAGTGAATACAGGTGATGGGAATATCAGTTTTATTTCTATTAATGATTTATAAGAGAGGATGAATAAAAAATGAGTAATACATGTTTTAAGTGTGGTAAGTCAGAAGTCATGACAGAGTTTTGTAGTGATTGTTTGTTAGGTACAAGTAAGATAGAAAACAATTTCAAATACCATTCACCAAAAGAAGGACAACCGAAAAAATATGAGGATATTCGGGAGAAAGCGAAAGAATTAGCATATTTAATTGATGAATTATGTCCTAACAGTCGAGAAAAATCAGTAGCAATGACTGAACTTGAAACAGCAGTTATGTGGGCGAATGCATCAATCGCTCGTAATTAATATAGTCACTCAATAGAGTGGCTTTTTATTATGCCATCTGCAACATCAACTGTGGAGGAAAGTAGGTGAAACCGTGAAGCGACTAATTAACTGGGTACAAAAACTATTTAAAAAGAAACAGCCATATAACCCACTTCCACATCGAGAAGTACACTTAATCAACAACGACAGCAGCTGGTATCGTAAAACCTTCGAGCGACCGCGGAAGGTGGTGAAAAAATGAGATGGTATCAAAAGTTTAATGTAAAAGCGAAAGCAGCAATAGCAGGTTGGAAGGGTAAAACTTATGATTTTTCGGATTGGTTTGGTCGTACTTTTTGGGGTGTTGATAATTCACAGTTAGTCACGAATGAGACAATTTTCAGCGTCATCAGTCGGTTATCTAACACTTTATCTGCACTGCCTTTGAAATTGTATGATCAATATGACATAACGGTGAATCAAGCAGCTGATGTTCTAATCAATGAACCTAATTCTAATATGAGTGGGTTTGATTTAATAAACAAAATTGAAGTAAGTCGTAATGAAAAAGGAAATGGTTATGCAATCATTCAACGTGATATTCGAATGCAACCAGAAACGATTATCCCTTTAGATGCAACCTATGTGGAAGAGTTCTTAAATAACGATGATGGTGAACTATGGTACAAAATACAAGCTAATAGCGGTACAATCTACGTTCACAATATGAACATGTTACACGTAAAGCATATTAGCGGAGCGTCGCGTTGGCGAGGTATTAGCCCAATTGAGGTTCTTAAAAATACTTTGAAATATGATAAAGCAGTTCAAGAATTTTCACTTTCTGAAATGGAGAAAAAAGAATCATTTATTTTAGAGTACGGAGCTAACGTTAAAGAAGGAATACGTCAAAATATTATTGATGATTTCAAAAGATTTTATAAAGAAAATGGCGGAGTTTTGTTCCAAGAACCTGGTGTAAATCTTAAAGAGATACAGCGCAAATATGTAGCATCTGATACGTTAGCATCTGAGCGCATTACACGCTCAAGGGTTGCTAACGTATTTAATGTTCCAGTATCTTTTTTGAATGACAATGAAGGTGCGAGTTACGGATCCAATGAGCAAATGATGATTCAATTCGTAAATATGACGTTATTGCCGATTGTACGCCAATATGAACATGAATTTAATCGCAAATTGTTAACTAAAAAAGACCGCCAAGATGGATTGTATTTCAAATTCAACTTAGGTGGTCTTTTACGTGGTGACACAGCTGCCCGTACTAATTTTTATCAAGCTATGTTACGAAGTGGCGGAATGAAGCCAGATGAGGTTCGACAATTAGAGGATTTATCGCCAATCGGGGGTAAGGCTAATGAATTGTGGATATCAGGGGATTTATATCCGATGGAAATGGACCCAACTCAACGTAAAACAACATCTACGAAGGGAGGTGAACAAAATGACCAAACAGAAAAAGAGTAGTTTCTTCGATATCAAAGCATCTGCAGATGGAAAATCAGCGGATGTTTTTATTTATGGCGAAATTACTCAATGGGCTTGGGAAGAATTTGGCGAAATGTCCTCCACAATTTTTAAAGAGAAATTAGATGAAGCTGGAGACGTTAGCACAATTCATCTTTACGTAAACAGTCCTGGAGGTTCAGTTTTTGAAGGATTAGCAATTGGTAACATGTTAAAACGCCACAAAGCTTATGTTATTGCCCATGTGGATGCACTAGCAGCATCGATTGCAGGTGTACTTATAATGGCAGCTGATGAAATTCGAATGCCTTCAAATGCGATGTTGATGCTCCATAATGCTTGGACTTGGGCAAGTGGTAACGCTGAAGAGTTGCGCAAAGCAGCAGACGATTTAGAACGTATTAATCAATCAACAATGCAAATGTATTTGGATAAAGCTGGTGATAAGTTGAATGAAGATACATTGAAACAGTTACTTGATGGAGAAACGTGGTTATCGGCTGAAGAAGCATTCAATTATGGTTTGTGCGATGTGGTTGAAAGTGCTAATCAAATGGTGGCATCTATCGATGACCGATTTGCCAAGCAATTTAAAAATATCCCTCAGCAATTAAAAGAACCAGCACCACATATTATCTCAGCTGAAGAAAAAGCGTTACGTGAAAGCATTCTCGCAGATTCGAAGGCGAATCTTACTTATTTGAACACAATACTTTGATGAAAAGAGGAAAATAATTATGAAAACATATAAACCAAAAACATTTAAAGCGTTATTAACATTACCTATTCAATTTTTTGGAGGACAAACACTTTTTGAATTGAAACAGTCAATTGCAACTTTAGGTCAACAGCTACAAAAAGTTGAAGGTGAGCTTTCACAAAAAGCTATGGATCCATCTGCATCTCTTGAAGATATTCAAGCATCGCAGAAGTCAAAACAAGATTTACAGGCTCGTTTTGATATCGTGAAACAACAACATGACCAATTAGAAGCTGAGCAAAAAGCTAAACTAGCTTCAAATAAAGGTTTAGGAGCCATCGAAGATCCAGAACAAAAAGTTGTTGCTGCAAAGGCTTCTCTAATCCGTTCAGCTATGCGAGGTAAAGCATTAGACGGAGACGTTCGTGCTGCACTAGGCGATGATGCTGCATCTGGCGGTGGTAAATTCTTACCTAAAACTGTATCCCAAGACGTTATTCTTGCGCCACTTGCTAAAAACCCATTACGAGGTAATTCGGCAGTTACGCAGATCACAAACTTAGAATTACCACGTCTAGCATTTACACT
Source organism: Viridibacillus arenosi (assembly GCF_001955655.1). GTDB lineage: Bacteria > Bacillota > Bacilli > Bacillales_A > Planococcaceae > Viridibacillus > Viridibacillus arenosi. Next base: position 89,471 of record NZ_MSPW01000008.1, read on the forward strand.
AGATGACGATGATTTTATCGCTGATATGGCAACTGCAAAAGAATTAAAAGCGAAAGGTGATACTGTTGCGTTTACTCGTAACAAATTCAAAGTATTTGCAGGTGTGTCTGAAACAGTTATAAACGGATCTGATGCAAATTTAGTATCGCATGTGGAAAATGCACTTAAATCAGGTGTAGCTGCAAAAGAAAAGAAAGTAGCATTTGCTGCAACTCCTAAATCGGGTGAGGAACACATGTCGTTCTACTCAACTGAAAATGCTATTGTGAAAGTTACTGCAGATAGCAAATACAAAGCAATTAAAGATGCAATCGCAGATCTACACGAAGACTATCGTGATAACGCTAAAATCGTAATGTCATATAAAGATTACTCAGACATTATCGAAGTATTAGCTAATGGTAGTGCAACATTGTATACTGCGCAACCAGAGCAAGTGTTGGGTAAACCTGTTATCTTTGCCGACAGTGCATCGAAACCAATCGTGGGGGATTTCTCTTATTCTCACTTCAACTATGATATTGGTGAAACTTTCGAGCGTGATAAAGACATCAAAACAGGTATTGAGCAATTCGTTGTAACAGCTTACTTTGACCACCGTATCAAATTAGCTTCAGCATTCCGTATCGCTGATGTAGTCGCTAAACCCTAATAATCCCCTTGGGATAGGGGAGGCAACAATAGGTACGGATTTTATTATTAAATAAGGGGTGAAATGTAATGCCAACAAAAGATGAATTAAAAGAAATATTCAGCACTGGTAAAAAACCTACTGGCGCAGATTTTGCTGCATTAATTGATGGAGTTGAAGGTCCAGCAGGTGCAAAAGGCGCAACTGGTGCGGCGGGAGCACAAGGACCAAAAGGTGACAAGGGAGATACAGGAGCGGCAGGCAAAGATGGTTTCGGTACAAAAGCGCAGTATGATGACATTATTTCTAGGCTCGCTACACTTGAATCTACTTAAAAGATGGTGATTTGAATTGGACAAACTCTTAAATGATCTAAAAGAATATTTACGAATTGATGGAGACGATGAAAATGCGTCTCTTTCTTCATTCCTACAAGCAACCATTTTATATCTCGAAAATGCCGGTGTAACTCAGCCAACTGATTATTACTTACAAGTTGGAGAGAAGGATGTTTACGCACAGCACAGATTAGCCGTTCATTTGCTCGCCACACACTTTTACGAGAATCGTAATGTAATTAACCCTACAAGTATTAAAGTCGCTCAGATACCTATTCCTTATGGTTTGCAGTCACTTATATTGCAGTTGAAATGGGTGTATGTAGAATGAATTATCGTTCTAATAACAATCCTGGTGAATTGAAATATCGTATTACATTCTTAATTCCACCAGGAGGAGAAGATGAAGATGGTTTTCCAATTACTAAATGGACAGCGTTTAAAAAACCGATTTGGGCAGCTATTAAAACATTAAAAGGTAAAGCTTTTTATGATGCAGCTGCAGATCAGTTACAAGACATGAAAACTTTCGGAATTCGTTATAGAAAAGATGTGGATGACAATATGCGGATTCGTCATAAAGATAAGATTTATAAAATCATTTCCATGAACAATGATGATGAAAATAATCAATGGTGGACAATACACGTTCGTGAAACAAAGGACGGTGCTGTTGATGGACTTTGAATTCACTGGATTAGAAGAGTTGCGAAATAGATTAACTGGAATGGCCAACACAAAAGTAATTGAAGAAAAGGCATTGACGGAAGCAGGCGAATATTTACGTGACAAGCTTGAATCAAATGTTTATTCACATGGATTAAAGAAGCGTTCTGGTAAATCAGAGCGAAGCTTTAAAATTAGTTCAAAAGTTATTAATGGCGCCATTGAGGTTGGTTTATCCAATCAAAACAGTGACGCCTTTTATTTATTCTTTCATGAGTTTGGGACATCTAAAATGCCTGCAAGACCTGTTGTGAGGCCCACTTTCGAACAAGAGAAATCCAATGTAGAAAGGAAAATGGCTGAAGTTGTAGGAAGGGAGTTAGGATTATGAGTTTAAATAAATTAATCATTGATACTCTCAAACCAATTGGTATTCCAGTTGCTCTATTAACGTATACAGGAACAGCTACAACGTACATTACTTTCTTTCAATATAACGAAATGGGTGTAGTATTTGCGGAGGATTCTGAGCAAGAAACACGTCATTCAATTCAGATTGATGTGTGGTCCAAAGGCAATCATGTGGATGTGGTCAAACAGGTAAAGAAATTATTGAAAGAACAAGGCTTCTCGCGTGTAACTGCACATGAACTTTATGAAGATGATACGAAAATCTTCCACAAAGTTATGCAGTTTTATTATGATGATCAATCAGAAATTAACTTATAGAAAAGGAATGATTATATATGAGTGGAGTATTAATCGGTTTAAAAGATTTATTCTTTGCGCCAGAAAAAGTAGGTGCTGAAAACGGCTTTGAGAAGCCATATCGCATCGCTAAAGCAATGGAAGCTAAAGTAGCTCCCAAGACATCAAATGCAGTATTGTACGCTGATGATGGAGCAGCTGAATCAGCAAGCGCAGAAGGTGAAACAGAAATCGAGTTAGGTATCGATGCACTTTCAAATGATGTGTATGCAAAATTGCTTGGAAAACAAGTAATTAACGGTGGTGTAATTGATACAACAGCAGACGTTGCACCAAACGGAGCACTATTGTTCAGAGCTTTGAAATCGAACGGGAAGTACCGTTATTTTGTATTCTACAAAGGTAATTTCCAGTTACCAGAGGAAGAATACAAGACTAAAGGTGAATCTATTGAATACAACACACCTAAAATTAAAGGTGTATTCGTCCATTCAGATACGATTTTAGATGCAAAAGGGAATGGGATTAAACGATATATTGTGGATGAAGACGATACAGGTGCAGATGCAGCAGTAATTGCTGAATGGTTCGATGAAGTTCAATTACCAACTGCAACACCTGCGCCCTAGTACACCCCTTGCTATAGGGGATGCAGTAATTGGAACGAATTTTATTATTAAGTAAGCAAACGGAGTGAGTCGGATAATCGGCTCACTTTTTATTTTCATTAAAAATTAGGAGGAATAAATGATGGGTAAAACAACGAAAGCAGAAATTATGAAAGATGAAGGTGTAAAGGTGGTATTAGGGAACGTGAATGAACCAAAGAAAGTGAAGTTAGCAGATGGTAAAGAATATGAAATCAAATTTGATTTAAACTCCCTTTGTTCATTGCAAGAAAAATTTGGTGACGATGCATTAAAAGCTTTGAGTGGCATTGATGGTTCAGATTTCAAGCTAATTCGTACAATCTTGTTCTGTGTTTTAGAACACGAAGATTTAACAGAAAAAGAAGTGGGTTCATTAATTGATATGACTAATATATCAAGTGTAGTAGAAGCGTTGAGTCTGGCTATAGAAAATTCAGCGCCAGAATCAGAAGAAACTCAAACTGAATCGGGAAAGTAGTGAAATCGAGCGAATTACCGTTCGATTTTTTTATTTATATAGGGACTGTTCATCTAAATCGAAAAGAAGAAGAAGTGTGGAAGATGACAATGCGAAAATTGCTCTCTCTATGGGATAGACATTGTGATTTTAATGGTTGGAAAGCCAAAGGAAAAGAACAGGTACCAACAGTTTTTGCAGATCAAGTGAAATGGTAACAAGTCAAATCATGAAAAGTTGGTGAAATAAAATGGCGGATGCAGAGGTTGGTAATCTGAGGGTTAGCCTTTCAATGAATAGTGCAACGTTTGAACGCTCCCTTGCGAGCATTGACAGAAGTATTAAAACATTGGGGCAAGAAATGTCCATCGTTCGAAATAGGGGCCGTGAGTGGGGTACTACTACAGATGGATTACGTACTAAGCAAGAAACTTTAACTCGTTTATTAAGTAGCCAGGAAGTCAAAGTAAGGGCGTTACGAGCAGCTTATGAGAGCAGTAAACAAGCGACTGGTGAAAATTCAGCGGCTACAGAACGGTTAGCAGCTCAACTTAATAGAGCAGTTGCAGAGTATACCAGAACCGAAACTGAAATCAGCGATGTTACTGCAGCTTTGAGGAGGCAAGAAGAGGAATTAAGACGCTCTCAATCTAGTTGGCAACGTGCTGGTGAATCCATGCAAAAAGTTGGAGAGACGATGAAAAGGGTTGGCTCTAGCATGAAATCAATTGGACAATCTATGTCGTTGTATGTAACAGCACCAATTGTGGGATTAGGAGTTGGAGCGGCTAAGGCAGCAATAGAATTTGAATCAGCTTTTGCAGGTGTTCGAAAAACTGTTGACACTTCAGAAGAGGGTTTCAAAAAGTTAGAAAAAGGCATCCGCGAAATGGCTACAACCTTACCGACATCAGCTAAAGATATTGCAGCGGTGGCAGAAAGTGCAGGACAGTTGGGGATTGCTGAAGAAAATATTTTAAGCTTCACTAGAACTGTTGTAGATCTTGGTGAGTCCACTAACATGTCGCGCGAACAAGCAGCGACAGAGTTTGCTAAATTTGCGAATATTACAGGAATGGCACAAAAGGATTTTGATAAGCTGGGTTCAAGTGTTGTTGCAATGGGGAACAATTTTGCTACTACAGAATCTGATATCACCGCTATGGCTATGCGTTTAGCGGGGGCTGGTACACAGGTGGGCATGAGTGAGGCAGACATAATAGGACTTGCTACAGCATTAAGCTCCGTCGGCATCGAGGCAGAAATGGGCGGTTCTGCAATATCTCGCGTAATGGTAAGTATGCAAGTAGCTACTTCTACAGGTTTTACGAAAGTACAAGACTTATCAAAGCAAACTGGTTACTCTCTACGTGATTTACAAATGATGGCCTCTCATAGCGGAAAAGCATTTGGGAATTTGGCAGAAGATTTAGGAATGACCAAGAAAGAACTTACTACTCTTGTTAATGCAGGTGTGGATCTAGAAGGGTTTTCTAAAGTGGCTGGTATGACAGGAGAAGAGTTTAAGAAAGCTTTCGAAAAAGATGCCATCGGTGCCATCGGTGCTTTTATTAATGGATTGGGAAATGCAGAAGATAAAGGCGATACTGCTATTAATATGTTGCAGGAAATGGGCATAAATAGTGTTCTTTTACGTGACAGTTTACTACGAGCAGGTGGAGCAAGTGAACTTTTCGGAGATGCTGTTAAATTATCGAATGAAGCCTGGGAAGAAAATACGGCGCTAACTAAGGAAGCTGAACAGCGTTACAAAACAACTGAATCACAATTAAAAATGTTAAAAAACAAGTTTACTGAAATAGGAATCTCTATGAAAAACGTATTGATTCCACCGTTATTAAAGATTGCAGATGTATTAGGTCCAATAGCTGAGAAATTTAGTAATCTTTCGGATGGAGCAAAAACCGTCATAGTAGTAATCGCTGGAATGGTAGCCGCAATAGGACCAGTGTTAGTTGTAGTCGGAATGCTAGTAAGTTCGATTGGTAGTATTCTAACAGCGTTAGCTCCAGTAGCGCTAGCGATTGGTGAGGCAGGAGGGTTAATGACAGTTCTCGGAACAGCTATGACGGGAATTGTAGCACCAATAGGTGTTGCCATATTAGCTATCGGGAGTATGGCAGCTGTTTTTGTAGGACTATACAAAAATCATGAGGGATTTAGAAATGTCGTTGATTCAACCTGGTCAGCTATCAAAGATGCAATCTCATCAACAATGAGTGGAATTGTTTCATTTGTACAAAGTATGGGTGATCAGCTATCAACTTTTTGGTCAGAGAATCAAGAAAGTATTAAGGAAGCTGCATCTAATGTGTGGTCAGCAATTTCAACTGTAATTGACGTGGCATTAAAAGTGATATCAGGCGTTATGAGTGTCGTGTGGCCAATTATTAAAGCGTTAGTAGTTTCTACCTGGGAAGCTATAAAAAATGTAATAGAGGGCGTTACGAAAGTTATTACAGGTATTATAAAAACTTTTAGTAGTCTTCTAACTGGCGATTGGAAAGGTGTATGGGAAGGTATCAAACAGATACTTTCTGGTGCATTAGAAGCCGTTTGGGGAGCTATCAATTTATATTTTGTTGGTAAATTGCTAGGTCCATTAAAATCATTTGGTCCAGCAGCTAAAAGTTTGGTAACTAGCGCTTGGAACGGTATTAAAGGTATTATAACCGGAGTTTTAGATGTATTGAAAAGTTCAATTACAGGGTCTTTCAATCTTTATAAAACATCTATCTCAACTATTTTAAATGCAACTAAGACGGTTATCTCAAGTATTTGGAACGGAATTAAAACAATTGTAACCACTGTTATGGGTGGAATAAAAAATACCGTTACTTCCTCCTGGAATGGAATTAAGAGCAATACTTCCACTATCTTAAATGGAATTAAAAATATAATTACTAACATATTTAATATGTTTAAATCAATTGTGAGCAAAGCAATGGACGGTGTTGCAACAGCAGTAGATGTTGGGTGGGGTAAGGCTGCATCATTCCTCCACAGTATTAATTTGGTTTCTGTTGGTAAACACATCATACAAGGTCTTATTAATGGTATTGGTTCGATGATGGATGCAGTTAAAGATAAAGTAAAGTCTGTTGCTACAGGTGTTACAAGTACCATTAAGAAAGCCTTGGATATTCGTTCACCTTCGCGTGTTACCACTAAATTAGGTGAGCATACAGGCCAAGGATTTGTTAATGGAATTAGTAAAAAAGAAAAAGCGGCACAAACAGCAGCAAACAAATTAGCAGCATCAGCTAAAAAAGAATTCAACACAAAAATGTCGAACCTCTCACTTAAATTTAAAGCCGAGAAAATCGACATTACTGAGTATGTAAAATCTTTAGAAGCCATGAAAACACAGTATGCTAACGTTCCGAATGCTGTAGCTAAAATCAATGCTCAAATTGTTTCTTTAAATAAAAAACATGCAAAAGAAGTATTCGACGTTGCTAAATCTTCTATTGAAGATAAAGTGAAAATGAATGAAATGTCATTAACACAAGAATTAGCAGCATGGGAAAAATTACAGAAGAACTATAAAAAAGGTTCTGATGAACGAAAGCAAATTGATCAAAATATTTATGAGACTAAAAAACAAATACACAATCAATTAACATCGCTTAATGATGAATATGTAACTAAAGTTAATGATGCGAATGAAAGATTAGCAGCATCAGAAAAAGCTTTAAAAGATGAATATAAAAAATCTGTAGCAGAACGAACTGCATCGCTTATTAGCTTCGCAGGCATTTTCGATGAGGTTGCACAATCATCTGATATAACTGGGCAAAAGCTTCTTGAGAACTTGCAAGGTCAAGTTGCTGTATTCGAAACTTGGTCTAAAAATATTCAATTGTTGGCGAAAAAGGGAATCGACAAAGGACTACTTGAAGAATTACGTCAAATGGGTCCTAAAGCTGCACCAGAGATTGCCGCACTAACAACTCTGACTGACCAGGAATTAACTCAATACGCAAAACTGTGGAAGGATAAGAATGTACTAGCTAGAACGCAAGCTGAAAGCGAATTAGCACAGATGAATAAAGATACGAAAAAGAAAATCAAGGAATTAACTGCTGAGACTAAGAAGGAACTGGATGAGTACAAAAAGGAATGGGCTTCTAAAATCAAGGAGATTCGAACTGGTACAACGGATGAATTTGTAACAATGAAAACTTCTATGAAATCCATCGGTAAGGATACCATCAAAGGTCTAATGGCTGGTATGGAGGATATGGAGAAACCTTTACAAAAGAAAGCTCAATCAATTGCTGATTCAATTTCTAAAACGATTGCTAGTGCTTTAAAAATCAAATCACCTTCACGTGTCATGATGGGCCTTGGTAAGTGGATTCCCGCAGGACTTGCAGAAGGTATGGAGCAAAACATGAGTGCTATTACAAATGCTGCTCAAAAGATGGCAAATGCGACTATGCCTAATATTAATCCTGGTGGTTATTCTAGTGGGTTTGGAGGTAGTTCGGTAAGTAACATAGACAATACAAGAAGCTATCAACCAGTAGTTAATAATAATTTCTATGCACCAGTTGCTTCACCTTCAGAACTGGCAAGAAAAAGTATACAAGCCCAAAGACAACTAGCCATGGAATGGGGTGTGTAAATGGCTGAGAAAATTACATTTATTAATAGTCGTGGACAATCGTTGGAGCTGAAAAATTCGGCTCCTTTTATTTTATCTTCTGTGGATGGCAAAGGGGATGTTCATGCAAACATACAGCTATCAAAAGCGCCTTATCAAGACGGGAGTACTCATATCGATTCGGTATTTGATGAACGCCTGTTGTCTTTACAGATAGCAATAATGGGGAATACAAACGATTTGCTTTTAGAAAGAAGACAATATGTAGCTTCTGTATTTAATTCAAAATTGGGTGCAGGAAAACTAATCTATGAAAATGGTAATACCAAAAGGGAAATAAAAGCAGTACCCGATGGTGTACCTGTATTTCCAACTGGCACGGATAACAAGGGGATTAATTTTCAAAAGGGGTTAGTCAATCTTATATGTCCGTCACCATTTTGGTTGGATATCATGACCGAAAATATTAAACTTGAGGATTTTGTTGCACACTTCAGATTTTCTTTCCATTTCCCAGTACGCTTTGCTAGTCGTGGAGATTCGAGAATATTGATCAATAAAGGGGATGTACCCACACCGATCATCGTGGAATTTCGTGGAGCTGCTGTTAACCCAAAGATTACGAATCTTAGCACAGGTGAATTTATACGCGTTAACCGTACTATTCCAGAGGGGTATAAATTAATTTTAGAAACAACTTTCGGAAATAAGAAAGTAGAGATTGTAGCACCAGATGGAGTTAGTCAAAACGGATTTCCTTGGATTGACCCAGATTCAGATTTTTTTAGTTTGGATATGGGTGAAAATAAATTCAGTTTCATAACAGACAGCGGTCGTCCAGAGGTTTACGTTTCATACAAGAATAGATATTTAAGTGTTTAAGGAGGTATATGTATGGCAGAAAAATTCAGCTTTTTTGACCCCGTAGAAGATGAGAGTGGAGTATTTGATAGGGAGTATAATGCACAGGAATTTACGGACTATTTTGCAACGCTCGTTACCACAGGCGTTATGAAAGGTGCAGGTAATCAATTAAGCGTTAGTACAGATGGTTCAAGTATGATAACAAAATTGAATACTGGCGTGGCATTTGTAGAAGGTCGTTATTATGCGAATGACAGTCTATTAAGTCATACTCATGATACTGAAACAGTTGGTAAAAATCGTATTGATCGCATTGTAATCAGAATGGATTTGAGTACCGAAGCACGACACGTAAAATCATTTGTTAAAAAGGGTGTGGCTAGCGCATCGCCTGTTGCTCCAACGCTTACTCAAACAGCAAATGTATACGAAATATCTGTTGCGCAAGTAAAGGTTGTTGGTGGGCAGACATTTATATCAGCTAATAATGTGACTGATGAGCGGGGAACTGTTGTTATTTGTCCATGGACAGGTAGTAGAATATTGCCAAATTTCGACGATGATGCTCTCCAAGAGTTAGTAGATAATCAATTGACAGATGGATCATATGCGAAAAAATATTCAGGTAATTTAGATGAATTATTAAAAACTGGCTTCTATGCTTGCGATAGTGTGGATACTACATCCCTCCCTATCCAAAATTCTTCATCTGGTAGACCATGGATTGTTCAAGTGATTTCAGATAGTGATACTAAAGGTGCTAAACAAATAGCATCTCAAGCAATCTCTGGAGATGAAATGTACCATAGAACAAGGTCAATAACAGGAGCATGGTTTCCTTGGAAATTATTAGTTGTACCGTTAAATAATACACTAACGAGTACCAGTACAACCGAAGCCGCAACAGCAAACGCCGTGAAAACAGTAAATGATAAATTACAGTATTTTAATGCAAATGCATACACTGTATGTATAGGTAAAAATGCTACTGGTAATCTCTCTTTTGGTCCTGGAGCAAATAGTACTGGATCAGAGGGTTCTGAATTTGCAATAGGGTATGAAGCCATGGCTCAAGGGTGGGGTGCTGCAGCAATCGGAGGATTTGCTAGATCAGGAAATCAGAACCAGGGAGTGCTAGGAGTGTCTAAAAGTTCCGGGTACGGACAAAAAACCTGGATAGTACCAGGTGACTTATCAGTAAGCGGGACAAAAAACTTTGAGATACCGCATCCACACCCAGACAAAAAGTATACCCATGTTATTAGACATGGAGCGGTGGAATCACCAACAACAGGAGATACACTTTATCGTTACGAAATTGAAGCAACTGAAGATGGTCAAGTTGTAGAAGTACAATTGCCCGATTACTTTGAACAACTTAATACAAATGTAGATATCTGGGTAAACCCTCATTTACACTTTGGCAGGGCGTTCGGAATAGTGGAAGGAGATATTCTAAGGGTAACTTGTGAAAGAGTAGGAACATATAAAGCCTTAGTCATCGGGACACGTAATGATGAAAACGTACTGGATTGGTATGTTAGAGGTGTTGAACGTGAGATAGGCGAATCATGGCTTGGTGAAACATCTACTTTTGAAGTGGATGAGCTAACAGAAGTAACAGAATTCGAGGAGGTATATCAATGAATATCACATTAAAGGAATCGAAAATCCAGTTTAAAAATCCAGTTATTGGGCAACCAACAAGAGCTGTGGAAGAGCATTATTATGCTAGACGTATTGTGGCTATTGTAGATGGAGTAGCACGTCAATTCCGATTTATGGCGAACGAATTGCCATTTGTTGCTGATGAAGGAGAAATGATTGCTGCGATTGAAACCCAGCTTAATAAGGAACAAACTAACGCTGAATAGGCGTATTTTTTATGTCTATTTTGGAGGAATCGGATAGGGGAGTATCCTCCCCTTAAATCCTTCTATTTCAATATAATCGAACCATTTTTGATGAAGCATTTATGATGATTACTAGCTTTATATTTACTATTTGGGTTTGGGTGTCTTGGATACTTTCCATCGATTAATATATTTTTTGATTGAGTTGTTTCAAAGACAAAAATATCATTCTTATAAAACTTTTCAATCATTGTCAATATTTTAGCTGATTGAATATCATAGTAATTTATTTTATCAACTTTATCTCCGCTGCATTGCCCATATCCAAGAAACAAATGAGTTGTTGTGGCAAGTGACTTTTCTATCACCTTCCGATTGGCAAGCATTGCTCTGTTATATTCTAAGTGTGTTAAAGTGTGAATTAATGGATAGATTTTTGATGAATTTGGTTCATAAAAAGGATATAGGTTAAAAAACCTAATGTGATGTACTTCAGGAACATTATTATAAATGTATTCCGTAACGTAGTTAATTGTTGGATCTGAGTCATCATTATCAGCAGCACTGGGGTTCATAAGAATACAAGAAGCTATACCTCTCTTTTTTAGGGGAATTCTTAAAGAAGTTCTAATTTCAACTTTGCTGTTTAGAGGTTTAATATATGCTTTAATTTTCTCAGTGTTTACTAAATTTTGATCATAACTTCTTATAGCCAAAGTATCACCTGCTTTTTCGTTTATAAAACAATTATATTAAACAGGAGAAATAATTCAATAGTACTAAATTATTTTTCTTGAGAAATGAGGTAAACTCATGAAACCAATCCGAATTCTATCTGAATCAATCGACATTCTAGCCGAAATCGACAACTACGAATCTATGTTTTTCATCCGTAGATGGCATACAATTGGTGAAATTGAATTAAGAATGAATCGCTATAAAAAAGATGCAGATAAATTACAACGTGGAAACCTTATTTTAGTCGGAAACGATTTGAATAAGGTTTTTTTGATTAAGCATAGGGAAATTGAGCTTGACCAAAGCGGTAAAATCACAGAAAACTGGCTTATTAAAGGGTGGTCTTTGAAGTCTGTTATTGCTCAAAGGATTACTGTCCCACCTCCACATACTGGTTATGATAATAAACAAAGCAATGCTGAAACAGTAATGAAGCACTATGTTAATCAGAACACTGTAAATCCTGTGGACGGTAAACGGAGAATGCCACAATTAGTTATTGCGCCTAACTTAAATCGTGGTCCATCAGTTTCTTGGTCATCTCGCTATAAGAATTTAGCTGAAGAAGAGGCAGCTATCTCATTAGCAACAGGTTTAGGATGGGATGTTTCTTTGGACATCCACAGCAAGAAATTTGTGTTTGATGTTATGGAAGGTAGAAATTTAATAGCTGGTCAAAGTATCTTACCACCAGTTATTTTCAGTCCACAGTTTGAATCACTGAAATCATTACATTATACAGAAAGCGAACTTAACTATAAGAATATCGCTTATGTTGCAGGACAAGGTGAGGGAGTAGATAGGCGTGTAATTGAGCTTGGTTCAGATGTAGGTTTAAACCGTCATGAAGTATTTATCGATGCGAGGGACATTCCAGAAGAAGATGATGTGGAGGTCACTGACCCAGAAGGTAACAAGACCACCGAAAAAGTACCACGACCAGAATCGGAAATCATAGCTGATTTAACAGATCGTGGACAGCAACAGATGCAGGAGTTTTTGCAAGAACATTATCTTGAAGGACAGATACTAACCAACAGCTCATTTAAGTATGGAATAGATTATGATTTAGGCGATATCGTTACCAATCAGAATAAAGAATGGGAAGTGACGATGGATGCTAGGATTACTGAAGTTAAGGAAGTTTATGAGCCTGCAGGATTCCAACTTGAAGGTACGTTTGGGAATAATCGACCTACTTTGATTAAGAAGATTAAGCAGGAGTTGAGTCAAATTAGTGGAGAAGTTAGGAGGTAGACATCTCAATAATCGACTGGTAAATGAAGAGAAGAACGTAAAAAAATATTTTTTGAATTTATATAACATTTATTGTTAAATCGCGTATTATCTTACGAGCGGAAATCTAGCTCTAAAAAATTTTGCGGGAGATGAAGTAATACAAAATGAAGATTATGCGAAAAATCTATAATGGCCCTAATGGGAAAATTCAAGTAATAAGAACAATAAGAAATGGAGTTAAAACGAAATATATTTCAAGGGTAGGAAAAAAATCGACGAAATACAGACTTATGAATGTGTTATATATTAAGCAAAGGAAGTAAAGGTTGAATTTTTAGGCTGACGAGAGTTGGCCTTTTTTTAAAAGGCATCTACATACTGGGTGCGTTTTTATTATGAAGTTATTTTTATTGTTAAAAAGCACAGAAACTTATTAAAGGTAAACTATTCTTCTTTGTCGAAATTTAGTAGATAGAGAGGATGATGATATGAAAGGCATAGTAGAATTTGCAAATGCTAAAAAAGGTTTTGTTGCTGTTATGACAGAAAACCATGAATATTCTATAGTTGAAATTGTTGACTTTTATTTTCCTGAATTAGGAGTAACTTTGTATGGTGAGTTAGAAAGTTTAGGTGGAGGAAGATTGAAATGCCTAAATGATGGAGTAGAATTTGATGTGTTTATTCAAGATATCCACTCCGGTTTGAATAACGCTAAAAGAATGTTATTTTCATAAATTTAAATACTATATTCAGCACATCTAACCAGGTGTGCTTTTTCTATGCCTTCCACAATCACTGTGGAGGGTTTTATTATGCAGAAAAAGAGGTGGCTTTATGGGCGAAGAGTTAGTACGTAATATTTATGAACGGTTGGGTGGGATTGAAGCAAAGTTAGACGGCATTAATCAAATTAGAAATATAGCCAATCGAGCTGATGAAAAGGCTGACAAAGCTGATGATAAAGCTGAGGAGGCATTACAAAGCACTAAGAGTGCTCACAAGCGTCTAGATAAAATAGATAAGATTGTATGGTGGGTAGGCACTACAGTAATTGGTGCAGTGATAGTGGCTTTAGTAGCTTTGGTAATTAAAACACAATAGGAGGTCATCTACATGACAACAGAAAAATTAAAACAATACATCGCACTATTCGGAGGACTGCTATCAGCGGTCCTTTTATTTTTGGGCTCTTTAGGAGTGGATTTATGGTGGTTTAACGACAACACAATAGACACTTTTATTAATGTATTGATAACAGCAGTGCCCTTTATTTTGGTTGTTTACGGTGTCTACAAAAACAGCTATATCGTAACGAAACAGGCGAAAGAACAAGAAGAATTATTGAAACAGAAAGGGTTGAAATAATATGGCGAAAAAATATGTTATTTCAAGTGGTCATTCCTTAAAAGTTCGAGGTGCTGCAGATATTCTTGACGAGGTTAATGAAGCTCGTAAGGTGGTCAATCGAGTTCATGCTATCTTAACAACGACATACAATGGTGAAGGTTCGCTATTCAATGACAACACATCTACTACTCAACAACAGAATTTGAACACCATTGTTAATCAACATAATTGCAAAGAGCGTGATTTAGATATTAGTGTTCATTTCAATGCTGCATCTAAAACGAATGATCCGCGCGGTGTAGAATGCCTGTATTACGATGCAAAAGCATTATCTACCAAAGTAAGTGCTGCTATTAGTGAAGCATCTGGATTAAAGGACAGAGGAGCAAAAGAAAGAAAAGAGTTATATTTTTTAAACGCAACTAATAAACCGGCCATTCTAATAGAAGTTTGCTTCGTAGATTCTAAAGCAGATGCGAAAATCTATAATGATAACGATAAGTTTGAAGAAATCTGCCAGGCTATCGCTTCAGTAATTGCAAACGAACTTGGGTACAAAAAGAAAGAGATAACAACCATTTCAAAACCTTCTAAACCAGCAAGTATAACATTAACTGCAAAAACATATTACAAGTCAGGAACTGGATTATATCGCATTAAGAAACCGTGTTACCTTTATAAGACTGTGAAGTTTGATAAAGATCAACGAGATAAACCAATCAGTGTAGGTGTGGCAGTAACGGCAAAAGATATTGTGAAGTACGGAAATGCTTACAGATTAAAAACTCCAAACGGATATGTCACAGCAGATAAAGAATTTGTTGAAAAAGTATAGTTAGTGAGCAGATTCCAGTTGGAATTTACCTCACCTGTAAAACTTGATCTCGGATGCTCTCAAGCAATGTTTCCTTTATTTAATAAATTCAAACTTTACCGATGAAATAATTAGAGTGTTGGTGAAAATTTGATGTTTTTCATATAAAAACATCATGATTTATTATTAATTAGCACATAATGAACTAAAACCCTTGCAAAAGGGGGGTGAAAGTTGTTTAATTGTGGTATAGAGTTATAAGTTCGAAATCAGACTGCTAGATTATATAGACATTAATTCGATTTGTCAAATGAAATGTATTTAATGTGTATATTTTGTCTGTGTGAGCATAAAATAAAACTAGGGGTGATGGTAATGGCGACGAAAAGCTTTCTTACCGATTTTAAATTCACAGCTAAATCAGGCAAAAAAATCATTAATGCAATTGAAAATTCGAGAACGAGTGAACACGTTATCTCTCAAAGAGTAGATTTAGTAAGAAATACAAATAAAATAAATAACATGATGGATTCGTTTTTCGGAGCTCGTCGGTGAATAATTCTTGTCTTTAGAAATTCTACAGTTGCAAGACGTTTTGAAAGTAGGTAGAAGTGAGGGGGAGGTTCGACAACTCCTCCTCTCTTTTTGTTCACGCCCATGTAAAGACCCGGAAGTGGTTCATGATGTTCAAGATTTCTTGCATAACAAATCCATTAATTTTGAACAGATGGATATTGCTCGTACATATTTAGTTTTTTCTACATATAAAAGTGTACCCGTATTAGTTGGGTACTATTCTCTTTCGAATAAGCCATTAGTAATTAGTAAAAAGAATTTTTCAAAATTCAGTCAATCACTAAAAAGGAAACTAATGGGTATCGGTCATAAAACAGAGAGCGACAATTATGAGATAAAAGGTTATCTATTAGGACAACTAGGTAAAAACTATTCTGAAGAAGCTCTTGCTACTAAAGCGTTATGTGGTGCTGATTTATTGAAAATGTCTACAGATTCAATGACGGTAGCTTATAAGGCAACTGGCGGAAGGATATTCTATTTAGAGTGTGAAGATGAGCCTAAATTGAAAAAATTTTATCAAGAACACGGATTTCGCGAAATAGAAGAATATAAATCTGAAAACGATCTATGTATCTTTATTCGTAGAATTGATTAAGCACCTACTTTGGTGCTTTTTTATTTGAATAAAAAAGGAGGGCAAGTGAGCCCTCAAAATTAAAACTCTAAAATGTTATTTTAAAGGTTCAGGACCATACCACTTCTCCATAGCTGTGGTTGAAATTATCCATTCTCCACGTTTAGCATCAGGAAGTTTAAAATACTTAATTAAACCTTTTTCTTTCATTTGTTCTAATTCGTTAGTCATTTTATTAGTACGACTTTTAAGTCGTTCTTGCATTGTAGATGTAGGGATTCCCCACCGAAAGGCAGCTTCAGTAGGGGACATATAATTGTTAATATCCATCACTTTTCCTCTTTCTGTTTTTGTAATTCATCCCGTTCTTGGATTAGTTTCTTTTTTTGATTGTCATAGTACCGACCTCTTAATTTAAAAATCAGTATTGCAATCCAAATAATGACTAATAACGTAATTAAAATTTTCATATCCATTGTGGTATACTTAGAAACGAGCGAGGGGTTTAACCCCCTCTTCTCATTTTTCTTATTTCTAGCTCTAGCTTTACTTTTTCTAACTTCTTAATCTCGGAGTCCAACCAAGCCTTTCGAAGTTTGATGATTGTAAATGCTAGGGCTATAATTGCTGCTAAGTATTCCACTTGTTCACCTCCTTTCTATATATTAATTATAACATGTTATAACGTGTTGTTCAATACTTTTTTGCATATAAATTACTATATTTCCAATTATTTTTAATTTCAACAAAGGTAATAGTTAACCATTGTGGAATTAAATCTAAAAGGAGAGGTGATAAAATGTTTACGCCAGTAGATAAAAGGTATAAAGTATTGGTGATATACCTATATGGTCGTGAAATAGAATTTGAAACGGATATGGATGTAATTCAAGTACAAGAGCAGGGGAATGAGTACATAGAATTAGAAGGCGGAAGACATATTGATTTAACAAATATAGAACGAATTATAGTTGCAACCGACGGTTAATTACAGAAGAAAATTACTCGCAGCCTTAATATAATAAAGTAAACGAGGGAAAAAGTATGGAACGATGCTCTCTATGTAAAATAGAAAAACTTGAAGATGATTTTTATATGTATGCTATTTACAATATGACTGATGGTAGAGTTCAAAAAAGTTATAAATGTAAAAATTGTAGTGATATCTCATACGGTGATAAATGGTATCCAATCGTAGGTTATGATCAAAAATGTGAAATTAGTAATAGTGGCTTTGTTAGAGAGTTAAGAGAAAATAGATTTTTTGATATTACATACGTACAGAACGCTAGTACACGTTATGTATATTTAACTAAAGATGGTAAGAACATGAGGAAAAATATTGGTTCGTTAATGAAAAGGTTTTGTACGGAAAGATGAAAAATACGAAACTATTGATTTAAGGAAGAAGTTCGAAATGTCCATGGTGGTTGGAATTATCTATTCACCACGCTTTTCTATCGAATTATAACAGCAATAGAATAATACATAGACAAAAGAGCAACGGTCATAATAGACTATTGCTCTTTTTATCATTTATTTATCTTGCCAACTTTTAATAACGAATGTATTTACTTTTTCTTTCAAAGTCGTCAAGGGCTCTTTAACTTCATCAATTACAAAAGAGAGTAGTGAAGCCCAGCCAACATCAGTGTCAAAATCTCTTCTTATATAATCAATTATTTTCTTTAGTTCTAAAATCTGATAATCATTTAAATTATCTTCTAAATATTTTTTTATGTATGTATCAACGAATGTAACATCGTGTAAAGCTTCAAAAGTTAATAATGCTGCAACACGTGCTGGTCTAACATCTAAGCCATATGCAATTGTGTTAATAGCTGTAAAAGTTTGTTCTGTCACTCTTGTCTTTATTCTACTGTAGCTTAAACCCGTAGGGGAATGCCCAACATGGTTATCTTTGTGTCCAACATACAATACATTATCTATTCGAACATCACGTACAAAATGAGGTGCCAATCCATTTAATATTCGTTTACTTCTTAAGGCGTAAATAATCATTTCTTCCACCAAATTCTTGATAGGTGTATTAGTTATAAAAGCCAAACGGTAAATTGATTCTTTTAACTCTCCGTGGACTGTTATTTTTACGTCACGTTTCTTGTCTGACCTAACACTTCTTTCGCCTATTTTATCCTCTCTCCCTTTACTAAAAGTGATTTTAAGGTTGGGACTACGCCTCGATGCCCCAGGTCCTTTATGCAATTTATGAAATACAAATGTATAGTATGCAGTGTAATGGGCAATTCTGTTTTTGAAGGTTGGTGTATTTAATGACTAAAAAAACTAAAGACCAAATTGCAAAAGAGATCATTGAACATGGTAAAAAGTATGGGTTTGTAACTGAAAAGAAAAAGCCAAAACCGAACAATAAAAAATAAGCCAGGTAACCGATTATTCGGCACCTGGTTATTTTTTACTTGTAATAAGAACAAGCGTTCTGTATGGTATTCAAAAAGGAGTGAACATCATGAAGGAACAACTGTTAAAAGCTATGCAACGCAATCAGGTCATCGATTTAATGTATATGTCGAAAGGTGGAGAGATAACTAAAAGGCGTGTGAAAATCATTAAGATGACATCAGATGCATTTCAAGCTTACTGTTTTGTTAAACAAGCAAAGCGTACTTTTATCATAGATAGTGTTCTTGCGGCTGTTCCGGTTATTCAAAGGGAGCGTGAAGTTATATGATGAGTAAAGAGGAATTTGCAGAGCGACGGTATCAAGTCTTTGAATCAGCAAAATTAAAAGATAGAGCTAATAAATGGGCTATGGCAATGATGATGACCGAACATGTTGACCTAATAAAAAAAGAAATAGAGCAACAAAAGTTTATCGAAAAACCTATGCTAGAGGTCTGGGAATTACAAGGTATTCAAGAGGATTTGGAAACATCGATACAAACAAAATGCGATGCTGATATTAAGATTTGGAAAGATGGCCAATTTGAAGTGTACCGTGGGGGTATAAATAAAATAAATGAAAATACAAGGCAGATTTATTATAGTGATCCATTCGGTAAATCCTGCGGACCAATTAATTTAGATAGTATCGTGGATATAGAGCCAGTTGAATATATAGAATTTTAAAGAGCGATAGCCGATTATTGGCCATCACTCTTTTTTTGTTCTGGAACATATTCGATTAAGTCTGATAACGAGCAGATAAGTTCACTAATAAAAGGTTGTATGATTTTTAGAAATGGTATTTTTGAGTAAATGAATCATTAAATTTCGTACCGATTGCTTGTCCTTTAATATTTACACCAACCAAAAAGTACCCTTGGATTTTGATTTCTACGCCTTTCTTACTATCATAAAAATTGTGGGTTGGTTTAGTGCTCTCTACCCATGTGCTAAAAGAAATACCGTTACTATTAGAAACTATTTGCTTAATTTTATCGAATTTCTTTGAAGAACCAGAACCAGTGTATGTGTATGTAAAGTCAATTAGCATTTCAGGAGGCAGAATTTGGTTTTTTATTGGATTCCAAGAACCTACCATCCATTTACTTGTAGATGACCCATTCTTAGTAGTGGCAGCTGCTCTAGCTACTCTGCTCGCAAATAAATCAGGTACCATTATATCTTCTATATTATCCACATCTATAGATTCTTCTCTATATTTTTCAAAAGCAGCAACAACGTTTTTAAATTCTTCAACAGAATTAAAATTAATTGTAGGTGTACCTTCTGGTAATTCAGCTGCATCAATTATTTCTACAGAATTTGTTTGATCTGTCACTAATTTAAGTTCTTCTTCGATATTGATTTTTGGTGATTTAGTGTCATTTGTATCTACATTTTCTATTGCAGTACCGCTTACTTCATCTTCTGCTGATGATTCTAAATTGAATAAAGAAAATAATAGAGCAAAAGATAATGTTGATAATATTAACTTTTTAATCATAATTTACACCTCTTGATATATTTTTACTATTTTAGTATAATAATATTATATTATACTAAAATATACCTTTTCTAAAAAAATAATTAAAGAGGGTAATCATGAAATTGAAAGAGACAAAAATATTGCTTTTACTTAGTTTTATAACAACTTGTATTATTTCTATAATACCTAGCATAGGTATTAGATACGAGGGGGATTATCGCTTTTATGGTTTTCCTGCTGATATTTTTGGACTGTATGGCAATGGATCATATAGTCTTGCAATACTAGGCCTCATTTTTGATTTAATATTTTTTTATGTAATTTTTCTATTGTTAAGTAAGCTATTTAGTAAACTATCAAGTCAACTTAAAAACCATAAATAATTTATTAAAAACTCTAAGGGCATTTTTAGTTATATTTATTTCTTAGCACTTGATTAAAATTCGATAGGTAGTCTATATACAAGATTTAGGAATATGAGGTATTTATCAATTATAATAAAAATAGCCACTCGTAATGAGTGGCCAAGGTTCAATCTTTATTATTTTACTTTATATTCTTGTCGTCCTAATTCTTCGCCGCCTATACCTTGATTTGCTACTAATGTGACAGGTGTTTTTAAATCATCAAGCTCGTATGCAATGGCATTTTCTACAGTACCGTTCTTTTTAATTGTTTCTAACTGCGTATCTAAAAATCTATCGTCTGGAAGGCTTCCTACCTCTATTTTATTAATAGAGTTTGGATTATTGTCTTGAATCGCGGTAAACACAACTGACCACGCTGTTGTCGGGTCAATATCTTTATCACTTAAGTTTGTTGTATTGTACCAGATTGCTATTACTGGCTTATCTCCATATTCGTTACCTTTTTCACCTACTGGGATTACCTTAGTTTTAGTAATATTTATTTTTAAATCCACTAATTTAGCTTCGTTATCTTTAAAATAAACATCATCATTATTTTTTTTAGCTTTTTCTGTATCTGTTTTATCCGAAGATACAGCTGTTTGAGCATTTTCTTTTGTAGCTTCTTCCTTTGTGCTATCTTCTCCACACGCAGCCAACAATATCATAGTAGCCATTGGAGCTAGTAACCATTTCTTTTTCAATTAAAAAACCCTCATTTCTATAAATGTGTATATTTAACTATACAGGAAAATGTAACTATTGTGGAGGGCGAATTAAAAGACCGCCCATTATAGAGTGGTCTTTTAATATGTCTTTTATATGTGGAGGTGTCATTTCTCCGATGAATATCTTCTTTGATTATTTTGAAAAATACTCTATTAATATATATTGTTGATATGCATGTCTAAGCTATATAGATTTTATAAGGGATTATAGAGTACTTTTTCCTCAAGGTTGAATTTACTTGGATCTAAAATCTTTTGATAGACTGGAGTGTGTATTTGTTTAGCAATTTGAATAATTTTTTCTTTATTCTCTTCACTAGCTCGCGCTCCTATATACAATTTCTTAGGTGTAGGCATAGATAGAGAGCGCCTTTCTTTATCTTTTAGAGAAATACCTGGTCCCCAGGGGAAAATTAATCTCCACTCTTGTTCGTATTGCCATTGCTTAGACTTAGAAATAGTCGGATATATGCCGAATAAATTATTGTGATTTTTTATATCAGCTAAGGTTTCTAAATAATATATAGTAGCATCAAATAAATCATCTACATAAATTACAGGCTCGAGCATCCTACATCTAACATGTTTAGGACCAAGTAATTTAAAATCATATTCGATACAAAAACCTGTATGATTTTCTGCATAATGGCTCCATAATAGAATATTATTGTTAACTTCACTAAAACATATAATTAAATTACCTGTATTAGCACTAGTCCTTAACTTATCTATCATTCTTTCGTATTCACTTTCTATACTTTTATCAATTATGCTAGCTAATTCTTTAGCTGTATAAGGCTGATTTTGTATATCAGGATGATGGGCTAGTCCAATTTCAAAAAATTTTAAAGAAGGATTAACATTAGAGAGTATCTCCATTTTTTCTTCTTGTGTAAAAGTAATGCTTAACTTGCTAAATGAAGTTAAATATGTTTCAAAATTTCTTTTGAACTGTTCTGATTTGAAAGTATCAATAGATATAGTCAACCTTGCATCATATGGATCATTAAACTCGCTAGGGTATGATTGCCATTCAACCTCATTAATTAAATTTTCAATATTATTATCATTAAAAGCTCTATATCTAAAAAAAGAAGAAGGCATATTTTTATATTTATAGAGTTGAGCCTCTTCAATTTTTAAATCAGAAGCTTTAATCGGAAAAGCAAGTTTTACATATTCATCTTTCCACATAGGCAAATCTCCTTCATTTATTAAACAATTAAATTAATTAATTTCTTTATATTTACTATATAGTAAAATGCAGGTTTTTGTACATAGTAAAAACCGACAACAACAATTAATTGTCGGTTACATTTATTCTAGAAAAAATCACATGTCTTTTATATGTGTTAGTGTTCCGCCACCGATCCAGATTGCTGTAATCTGTCCGAGCGCAGTTAAAGTATCGGCGCCACTTCCAATTGCATTGCCAAACAAGCTTCCGACGGAACCTGCTAATGAAATACCTGAGAATCCTGAACCATCTAATCCAGTAATTGCGCCAACGACTGATAAAGTAACGGCTGCAATTTCCTTCGTTAAAGGAACTACGGAAGCTAATCCAACACCTAAATCATTAACAATACCGTGAGAGGCATTCGGTAAAAAGTCACCGATGATTTTTGTGAAACCCGAATCACCTAGATAGAAGAAGGCAGCAATAGGAATAACAGGTCCAAATACTTTAAAACCAAATTGGAAGCCATGTATTAGATAGCTTGTAGTCTTTTCAAGTCCTTGTTTTTTGTGGGCTACAACGGATAGAATGAGTAAAATAAAGACGGCAGTACCGCCGATTAATGCTGTCGCATCCCCACCTTGCAACTTTAAAATGGACATTGCTACGACATCTGCTAAGAAAGCAATTGGAATGATAATTGCAAAGAACTGCTTTTGTCTAAGAGTGAGCAATTTTTCATCTTTTTCCTGTTCTTCATTTGAATCGTTTGTTCCAGTTAATTCGATTGTACCGCGCTTCATATCACGTTTTAATAATATAAACGCAGTAATAGTCGTAACAAGACCCATTACAATGACGAGTGGAATACTTGCGGAAATGACATCTCCGACTGGTAACCCAGCTGCATCAGCAGTAAGCTTAGGAGCACCTTGAATGACAAAATCACTTGATAAAGCAATACCATGACCAAATAAGTTCATCGCCATCGCTACACCTAGTGTGACTAAAAGAACCTTTTAAATGAAATGTAATATTTAAGAGGTTCTTTATGTATCATCGTAATTTAACTTCTTTAATATCCACGGAAGGAGAATTTCCTCTGCCACGTCTATAATCACTTGGAACATCCACTACTATTTCCTCAAAAAGTATATTGATAAAGTTCTTTTTATCGTTATCACTAGCTCTATCCCACATTGCAGAAATGTTTTTTGCTTGTTCGATTATTTGCGATGTATCTTTTACATTTTTTTTAGACGAAAGATTTTTCACTTGTTCTATTAATAGGTTTTCTTCTTTAAGTACTTGTGACATCATCTCAGAATAGTCTTTATGGGTCATTATCCCATCGCCAAGAGCTAGCATCCAATTTTTCTTTCTTTTTTTGATTATATTGAGTTGTTTTTCAATTTCAGCAATTATTAAATCATTATTTTGTACTGAGACTGATTCTTCCAGATTAGGTACTATTGAATTAATGAAACTTTCTGGATTATCAGTAGATAATCCTTTAAGAAATTCACTAATAAGTGCTTTTTCGGTGAATATTGGCAAATCACATGTTCCCTTATTTTTTTTCCCGATACAAATGTAGTGTTTTGTACCTCTTTCTTTTTTAAATTGTCCAGACAAAGCTGAACCACATCTAGCACATCGTAAAACACCACTAAATGGGTAAGGTGAGGTTGCTTTTTTTCCTTCTTTTGTATTAGCTATTCTTCGGTTTTGTGCTTCATCATAGGTTTCTTCCCTTATAATCGCTGGTATGTGTTCACTTTTAATAATAATTGTTTCGATTCTATTCGAATTATGTCCCCATCTTACTTTTCCACAATATACGGGGTTTTCAAGCATTCTAGAAATCGTTCGAATATCCTTATCAATATTAAGTTGTTGTAAATATTTTGCGATTGAGCGTAAGCCTTTACCATCATTATAAAGTCGGAATATTTCTTTTACTAAAATGGCTTCTTCCTCGTGTATTTCCAATTTTGAATTTATACTCTTATACCCAAAAGGAGCTTTTGCACCATTTCTTTCTCCAACTTCCGCTTTTTTCCCCATATTTAATAATACACGTTCAGATATTGTTTCGCGTTCCCATTCAGCCATTGCAGCCACAAGAGTCAAAAAGAATCTTCCTAACGCCGAAGTGGTATCAAATACTTCAGTAACACTCTTTATCATAACTCCATTTTCTTCAAATGTTTTGAGAAGTGTATGAAGACTACTAACTGATCTAACTAGGCGATCGAGTTTATAGAAGACTACTACATCAAATTTCCCCATTTTAGCATCTTCGATTAATTTTTGCATAGCAGGACGATTTAAATCTTTGGCACTATATCCATCATCGATATATGTGTCAACTAAATCCCAGTTTCCTTGGGATTCTATAAATTTTCTTATTTTTTCTTGCTGAGAGGTTAAACTGTATCCTTCTACCGCTTGTTCATCAGTAGAAACTCGTTCATATTCTACTGTTCTTAAATTATTTTCCATTAAAAAATTCACCTCAGAAAAAAATTATAAAAGGTATTCGAATAGCCGGAACTTGAAGCTATTATTTTTCAAATCCAGTTTTGGTTAACAATCACAACATCAGGGACCTTTTAACAATCCATTACATAAAATAAAATGGTACATTTCGAAAAGTGGGGGGGAGAAAAATGGAGATAGTAGTTCCAGCAGAAAAGCTTGCTGCTGCGGTGAATAAATACCTCTTACCAGCAACAATTAGATATTTAGCACAAGAACAAGAAGAATCCGAAGAAGTTACAATATCTAAGAAAACCGAGTTTACACAAATACAAGAGTGTTAAAATCAGAATGTTTTATAATACGATTATATAATGATTAAAATGCATGCTCTTTTGGATTATTATCAGAGTTTAATATAACAAAATCGTGGCACGGTAATAAAAGTAAAAGTGATGTGAAATGATGTATGAAATCCAATTAAATACAATTAAACAGACTTGATTTGAAGTGATCAAAGTCTGTTTTTTTATGTATCTTTTTATTAGGGTGAAAAGCTAAATTATTATTATTGAAATTTAAATAACTAGCGTAATATAGATGAAATGTTTACATATAATCCCTGGAAAATCTTCATTTAGTAGGAGTATAATAAACTGCTCAAATAGGCTTGGAGGGTCACTTGGGTAAAAGTGACCTTAAGCATTAAAAATAGAAGAAAGGCTAGAAAGCTTACACAATTAAAACTTATGATTTGGTTGTTAATTATTAATCACTAAGTTTGTGTAACTAATTCTACAGCTTTTACTACCAATGGAGTTCCTGCTGTAATTGTGCCAGTAACACCGTTAAAAGTTAACTCTGTAGTAGAAACAGTATACGAATCGCCTACCTGTAGTACACCATTTATATAAAAATTATAGTAACCATTTGTTACTACCGGAAAAGCAGTAGCTGCATTCTCGCTATCATCTAGAAAGGCAGTTGCAAGAACTGTAGTACCGTCAGCAACTGTTAAATTTGCTGCTAACACATTAAAAAATCTTGTGGAAGACCATTAGTTTAGAAGATTTTATATCACATTTGTTGGAATCCCAATGATTCTATAATGATGGGAGTTCCAGCAAAAATTGTTCCATTAAATGGGTTAATGATAAGTGGATCTGGGGTTACTTTATACGCACCGCCCTCTTGCATCACAGCATTGATGTAAAGATTGACATATCCATTGGGATTAAAAAGTTTGAATTCTGTTAATGGATTGTTATTATCATCTGTAAATAAATTTGCAGGAATGGTTGCTCCGTTTGTTAAATCAATATCTTCTGTAACAATAAAGAAATATCTATTTATTATTGGAATAATAGTTCCTTCAGGGATAACAACTGGAGGAGGTTGAATAGAACCTATATCAATGGCTTTAATACGGGGCCAAAGAACTTGGTTATTTTCACAGCAACTGTCACAAATCAATTTTTCTGGATCCATTTTTTTGTCACCTTCATTCCGTAATATTTTAGTTTTCCGTAAGTTATAGGCGTTTGTTACTTATAAATTAAGAAAGCTGTTCATTCACTAATATTCTATGAATTAATGTCGGAAGGTGATTGGGAGTACAGAGGAGATAGTGCTGAACATTTTGAGAAAAAAAGACATTAAAAAGCCACTCTATCGGAAGTGACCAATTATATAATTTATATTTTGAGTTGTAAAAAGTTTGTATAGTTCATATCCTTTGGAAATGAAAAAAGAGCAATTAAAACATCGCTCTAAAAAACTCATAAAATCTCATGTTCATTGGAATAACCCAGATAATGAATCCTAAAAGTACAACAGGTATCAAAAGAATTTTAAATATTTTAGGTGAAAAAGAGTCTTTATGAATTTTAAAACGTAGATTCTTACACATATTACAATAAAAACTATTAATAAATTCATCAAAGGTAAAAAATAAAACAAACTTGTTCCATTTAATAACCATGAAAATATGTCCATAACAATACCTCGAAATTTTATTAATGGAACAGTTAAAAATCCCCAGCATTATACTGGAGAACGGTTTGTCAGTTTTAAAAAATATTATTTTTCTGGATAGTCCACATGCATTGGCGGTGGAACTAACAAACCTTTAGTTTTACTAAGACGTAACAATTTTGTTTTTGCTCATTTTATTTAAAGATAAGAATTTGAAGAAATGTACTTAACCTAACGGGTGCTTTAGTATGAAGATCATTGAGCTGTTCAGACAGCACTTTTTTCTTATTCAACTAAATGGGCAGTTTAGTTGAATAAGTGGAAGGTTATTTTAAACAGGACCAAAGTTGAATTTTAAATTTCATCAATATATTGAATGAATATCTGAAAGACTTTGTTCAGGGAGGGTGAATAAATCTGAAAAGAAAAGAGGAGAGGAGTAATTCCTGCGCTTAAGGATTATCACTCCTAACTAATGGAGAATCTATTCTTTTGAAGTTTTGAAATGAAGAAAATCATACCGAGTATTTTATCTCTAGATAATTGGACTTAACAATTTAAGTACAATAGAAGCATTTACGTTTATTTGTGTGCCTCCTGCCAAAGTCTGCAGAGTAACTGCTGCAGCAGAAGAATGATTTCTAAGTGTAAGACTACTGCCGGATGCTAAAGAAATTATTGCCTGACCAGTGTTTTGTTGAGTGCCAGCCCCTGAACCATAGGTTGTTCCCGTAACCGGTGCGCCATTTAAAAATAGTGTGAATTGGTTAGGCTCAACACCTGATACGACGTAATTAATCTCGTAGATTCCCGGTGTGGTAACAATAATTTGAGAGGTTCCTGGAACGTGGGTAATTCCAGGTGTAACTATGCCTGTTGAATCAAAAATAATATCAGCATCTATAGCTACAACCTCAGCACCTAGATTATATATATATCCGTATTCACATAAACCACTACATGTTGTTGTTATTGGTATAGGAGACACGCCAGGAATTCCACAGAGTTCAACAGCTCTGAAAGGGCCTATTTGTCTTCCACATAAGCAGGATTGTTTATTGCAGTTATTACAGTTATCCATTTTTTCACCCCCATTTGTAATATATTATTCATTCAAAAAATGGAGAGAAGGGCAATTGGCTAACAATCTTACTATTAATTAAATCGTTCATTTTTGATGTTATATTTATAAAGATAGGGGGTTACATGATTAAACATTTAAATAAATGTAAAGTTACTGCACACTTTGAGGAAACTAATAAATAAGGTAATCTATTACTACTTATTATGAATAACCAAGAATTTGTGAAGAATCATACTTAAACTAACGGGTGCTTTAGTGAAATAAGGAGAACAAAAATAATCAAACTTTATTATAAAAATCTCATACTAACTTAAAAAGGATAAACTCCATTTTTATCAATCATTTTTCAAAATGGAGTTTGTTTAAATTAGCTATTAAATAAAATACATTTTTTAATCAATCCTTATTCTAAAGCTATATCGATAGATTGGAATAAGGATCGATAACTACTTTATCATCTTATTTCAAATCAAGCATTATTCAATAATAGAAAGGCTTAGGAGATATTCCTAAGCCTTTGTTGGGGGCAATGAAAGAAATGTTATAAAACTAGCATTGGTTTTCTATGTATTCAAAAAGATTCCTTTCTGTAGCCCTATATACTTGGCACGGAAAGCATCATCTCGCTCATATTCAAATTGCTTTGGCGAAATTATAACTATTTATTTTAGAGAGAAAAGCAGGCGATTTCCCGATTTTGGGGAAATCGCCTACTTTACTTATTACTTTTGTTTGCAAGTAATTATCGTATTTTACAAAGATAATAATCCTGTATGGTAGGTTTAATCTAACTTACGAACATCATCTTTTATTCAACATTAATTCCTGCACTTGCATTACCAAGAATAGTAGTAGCAAACCCTGAGGTAGTAACCGAGAACACCATTAATAAACGATCACCAGCAGCTACTGGCACTGGTGCAACGTTTGCGGTACCAGATGTAATAGTGCCTATTGCGATTGTTGTGAGTGGTGTTAAATTGACAAATGCTGGTGTAGGGTTGAAAACATTAGTTCCAGCAACCGCGCGGTAAATTTGTGCTCTGACTTGTGCTGTTCCTGTAACGGTTGCAGTAGCTGTTGCAGACAAGGATGCAGATATAGCTGTAATACTACCATCAAGTGGAACTGAAAAGGCTTCCGTTCCAGTAACAGCTGTTAAGTCTATATTAGTCCCAGCAAGAGATATTGCTGAAATAGCCGAGCCAAATCCTACCATACTTGTTGTACTGACTAAGCCACTAGCAAGTGATACTAAAGAAACAGGAACACCCCCTGA
Organism: Viridibacillus arenosi; assembly: GCF_001955655.1. Classification (GTDB taxonomy): domain Bacteria; phylum Bacillota; class Bacilli; order Bacillales_A; family Planococcaceae; genus Viridibacillus; species Viridibacillus arenosi. The sequence continues at coordinate 118,608 of NZ_MSPW01000008.1, forward strand.
GGAAAATGGGTACATAGTGCCTTTTCTTGGTGCTGGTGTAGTAATACATGCAGCGTCAACAGCTATAAAAGGACCAAGTGAAGTACAATTATTATTATTTGCGTTGCCGCACATTGAATTATTCATACACATTTTTACACCCCCTTTCTCCTTTATTCTATTCCGTTAAGATTAGGGGGAAAGGGCAGTTTCCTAAATGGTCCACAATTTTAAACTAACTCCATTTTCGAAAGAAATTGAAAAACAAAGAGTTCTTTTCTTTTTTTTGTCTTTCTTCAGTTGATTCTTCTTTTACCTCAGGTTGCTTGTTTAACTCTTTAATTTGTATATGGGTTTCAAATTTATTCTTTGGCGTAACTTCAAAGACTTCAAATTCGTCACTTTTTAAAGTAGGGGATGTATTTGTGTTGTCTTGCTCATGAACCACTTTAGAATCATCAAGAATGGCAGGCTCATGAACCACTTTAGAATCTTCAAGAATGGCAGGCTCATGAACCACTTTAGAATCATCAAGAATGGCAGGCTCATTTGTTATTACAGAGCTCGTTTTATCTATAGTGATGACAGTGTTATTAATTTTCTCGGGTTCTCCGTAATTAACTAAATCTTCCGTTTTAAGTTCATTATCAATGGAATTATGGATTTCAGCATGCGGTAAAATATTAGATTCATAAACTCTGATTGGTGTTTCCTGTGGGTTCATAGCATTTTTAAAATGAAAGGTGGATTCGGTGGTGGTATTTCTATATAAACCATTATATATTTGGCTTGGATGAGTATTTGTTGATTGAAAGTATTGTTGATTAAAATGGCGTTCTTCGGGTACATTTCTTTGATTTTCATTGCGAGCGAAGGGTATACCATTGTTTGTATCTAATTGCCCATTTGTAGCTTTACCTGCCAGACTTTGTAACATTTTATAAGATGGCTGTTTAGATGTAATCACCGATTGGCTTGTTGTCTGTGTAATTATCGGATCTCTCTGTGCACCGTTAGAAACAAATTTAGATGTGTTTTCAGTTTTAGCTGTAGTGGTTGGAGTTTCAGTCTTTTCAATCGTGAGTAATTTGTTTAGAGCACTTAGTATTTCTTGGTTCATTTTCTCATTCATTTGATTCAGAGACTCAATTTGTGTAGATAGAAGTTTTATCTGTTCCTCATGGCCACTGATTTGAGAATTCTGCTTATCTTCTATTGTTTCAGTTAGCCCTTCTATAAGTGCCATTTGCGTTTTAATCCCATTAAAATCCTTTTTTATAAAAAGATAATCATCATTTAAAGTCCCCATTTTTAATGAAGTTAACGTTTCCTTATAGGCATCTATTTTATTCTTCCAATTTTCAATGTCTTGAGTGGAGTACAATTTTGAATCTTCCATTATATTTCACTCCTTTCAGTCCATTAATATTTTATTAAAAATATTTACTTTCTGTTACAAATATACCGGTCCTTTCAAATATTTTAGTTTTTCCATAAGAAGAGGAGATGTAAGTAAAAACGATACATACTGATACTTAAGCATTTTAATAAAAATCAGAACGAATTTTTTATTAGCCCATGCACTTATAGGTATAAAACATATGATACAACGAAAGCTAAAATTTTTTGGAGGTGTCAAAAGGATGCAAGAGAATATGCCATCCCAGGCGCAGGAGCCGGAATTAATTTGTATTAACGTTGATAAGGTATTTGACTGGGTTGTAAAAGAAATGTCATTTGATATTTCCCCTACAGGAGCAGTTGCTTTTACAGGAGTAACACCAACTACTAGCTTAACGGGTGCAGTAGTAACAGGCAAAGTAGTTCCAGCAACAAATAATCCTATAGTAATTTTAAACCGTGAGAATCGCCAATACTCAATTGATGGTTCAACGGTATGTCTTCAACATCTAACTATTCAAAAGAATTTTATTCTTACGATAGTTGTTACTTTACCGAATGGAACTATGTTCACAAGCAATAATATTCCAGTTTCGCGTAGTGAACAAGTTACATTATGTGCGCCTAAAGGAACAGATGTAGAGATTTTATTCACAGATTTAGATTCTTTCGTTAGTACAACAGGAACATTAACAGCTGGAGACGGCACAATTACGTTTTCTGCACTAACAATTAATGTATCAGTATGCCAAAGTATTCAATCTACATTCCCAGTCACTGTGGAATTCTTAGCAACATTCTGCGAACCAAGAGCAGATTTACCATACACATGTCCGGGTGTAGTTCGTCCTCAGCCGTGTTCCGCTATTTTCCCAACTCTTGGCTAGGGGTACTAACACATAGAAGAAAATCATATCGTAAAGAGAGGTTAATCCTCTCTTTTTTTTTATGAAAGAATTCAAATATAGCTATCTCCAAAAAATGTGAATTCTTTAGTTAATTTAATACTATTGGTAAGGGGGACTAATTATGACTGCTCGTATTGTTCATGTGGAAGAAAAGATAAATGAACTAAAAAAACAAACGGATTTTTATGTTCATGAAATTAAACAATTGGTTGGTAAACTAATTATCCCGGATAGTGTCAACGTCATTAGTTATTTCACATCCACGTTCAATATTGCTTATAATCCGGATGAGGAGAGCTTATGCTTGGGCTCTTATCATATTCGCAATATAGGTAATCAGCCAATAACAAACCCGTATCTATGTATAAAACTGCCTGAAGACTCTCCATTCTCTTTCTCAGGAAGGTATGTCTATGAACATTTTGCACCGAAATTAAAAGGAAACAGTAGCTGGGAGCGAATCAATGATCAATCAAGCAAGGAGGAGTTCTGGCTTAGACCTATAGGAAAAACAACGTTAGAGCCAAACGAAACACTATCATTTCCTAATTTTCAGATCAAATGGGGTCATAACTTATCTTATTCAGGAAGTATCATAGGGTTTACATATTGTGATCAGCTAAAAGATGGTGTCGTCGTCTTAAATCCTATTAATCTCAATGGAATTAGTTATACACAGGGGGATGAAAATGAGTGAGTATGAAAATATGAATCAAAAAATAGATAGTGTTATCCATCAACTTATGAAGGAACAGCTTACGAATTTACCTAGCTATAGTAATAAAGAAAATAATAGCTTTGCTTATCTCGAAAAAGACACATTGAATCTACTTATTAATTATTTAATATCAGGAGAAAAGATAAAAGCTGAAGAAATGGGCGATGAAGAATTAGAAATTAATCTTATTAAACAGCTTGACGAGATGTTAGAGGAAAGTAAGAAGCAATTTGAAGAAGTGATTGGTTTACTTGAAAAATTGTCGTGATAGGAGGATCAAGTGTGGATAATGATATTGTTGAAAATAATGATCCTGTTCAGCTTCAGCAAATGATCATATTATTAAGAGCTGAATTAGAGAAATATAAAAATGAAGTTAAAAGGCTCAGAGATAGTGATTATTATTCACTAGTACTGAGAGTAGAGAGAGAAAATGTTCAATTAACAAAACAGAAAAAGGAGCTTTCGATGGAGCTTTTAAAGCAGAAGAGAGACCATGAAAAAAAAATAAAAACTTACTATGATGATATACAAGCAAGAGAAATCCAGCAGAAAAAACAACTTTCTTCGATAGAGGGTTTATTAAAAGTAGTAGAAGAACTGCGTGCAGAAAATGAGCTAATAAAGGAAACGTTAAAATCCACTAAAGATGAATTTCTTACTGTGAGTTCAGATGCTAATTATAGGACTTTAGTGGATGGCCTTGAAAATAAGTTGAATGTTTTTACAAGGGATATAAGCCAACAAATGAAGACTATAATTGAAGCCGTTGAAAGATCTCGTGTAGAACAAACTAATTCAGACAATCTTAATGAGCATTTAGCCATAGAAATAGAGGGGAAAAGCACTGAGATAGAAAAATTATCGAAAGAATTAGCGGATGTAAAAAAACATAGCTTTTCTCTAAGTGGAAAAATGATGATGAATCCAGAGGTCCTTACACAATTAGATTCTCAAGTAAATAAGGTATTGGCTCAATCAATGGATTTTGAAAAGCAGTTGAATCATAAATTACGCTTGCTTGATGACTTGGACCATAAATTGAACGAGCTTACTATAGAAATAACTACTGATAAAACTGTATAAAAGTATGTTGAAGAAGGCTGTTTCAAAAGAAAGACAAGACACATTTTTGAAGCAACAATTTTTATGTTTTTAGGATTCTACTTGTTGTTTCGTTTTTCGCCAATCAGGTTTTTACGGGCAGTTAATGCGAAATAAACATATGAGATTTCGGCTGATATGTAACATTAAGGACAAGTAATGGAATATTTCAACTATACTTGTTTAATATGTTACACAAAAAGAGACTGTTACAAATTTAGAGGCTCGATAAGCTGGTACAGATTTAGCTAATGAAAAACAGTGGGCTTGCTATCAGCACTACAAGATAATTATGACTTTTGACGCCTTTTTAAGTTTGAATTTAGTAGAAAGTATGAGTAGATTTACACTCTAACACCTAAATTCGTCTGTATAAGTAATCGCTTTCTCATTAACTGCTTTTACATTCGGAGTATATTTGAGCTGTTTTTGTTCATTTTTCGTAAAATCGCTACCATTATACCGAATCTGGGGGAGTGTCTGTTTTATTATTCATTTGAAACCCTTGAGCTCTTAGGACTCTGGATTATGAAATTAACTCGTTTGTATAAAAAGTTTATCTTCTATTGGCAGATTGTTCCGGTTTTTATACCAGTAGGACCGTTAAACCCTGAAATTGTATCGATTACAAAATTTGTTGCTATATCTATGACAGACACAGTATTGTCAAGTTGATTTGTGACATAAGCAAGTGTTCCATCCGGCAAGATGGTTACTTGGTCAGGAGATAGTCCTACAGGGATTGTAGCAATCACCGTATTTGTTGCAGTATTTATGACGGATACATTATTTGAGTTTTCATTTGCTACGTAAGCAAACGCACCATTCGGAGTAAAAGCTATACCTTGAGGTTGGAGCCCTACTGGAATTGTAGCAGTTACGGTATTTGTTGCTGTATTTATGACAGATACAGTGTTATCTCCATGATTTGCTACATAAGCAAGTGTTCCATTCGGTGAAATTGCTACACCAAGAGGATTAACTCCTACCAGAATAGTAGCGATTGGCGTGTTTGTTGCAGTATTAAAAACCGTTACATTATTCGATAAGAAAGCTGGAACATAACCAAGTGTTCCATTTGGTGAAATCGCTACTTCTAGTGGACCAGTTCCTACTGGAATAGTAGCGATTATAGTATTTGTCCCTGTATCAATCACTGATACTCTATTATCAGGAGTAGCTAGCTGACCAGCGTCTGTAACATATACGAGAAAGTTACAATTTGGTGGTACAGGTATAAATGGTGGGTTACAACTACAAGGGCAACAAAAGCCACAACAATGACAACGACAACTTGGATTTGATTTAAACTTGAACTTTTTAAAATTTTCCACATTGCACCTCCTTACTCTCATATATTGATACTATATGCAAACAGAATTATGTTTCTTGTACGATTACCTAGACCAAATACTTCTGGAAAGTATCGTGGAAGTGTTATTTAATAATAGAGATCTCAAAATAAATAAAGAATCGTAGCAAATGTCTCAGCCTTCACAACAAATGAATCAATGCTTCCAAAATATAGCCATTAACTCTTCAACAGGTAATTCATCAAAATAATAGTGATGAAATTTATTCATTAGAATATACTCATAGCAATTGATTTTACATGTTTTGGTATTTACTCAAAGGCTTAATTTAGACAGTAGATTATTTTAATGGCTAAGTTATCAATTTTCGATATATTTTCAGTTCAAGAATCAGAAAAAAAATAGATAATGAACACCTGTTTAAAAAGATTCCTTTGTTTGCGTTCGCTACACCGAGAGCAGGCAACCCAGCTCGTAACGCGGCTGGAAGTAGAACTGCACCAAGTAATGCAACCGCTGGAGATGGCCAGAAGAACCATGAAATGATCATCATTAAAATTCCAATAATCCAGAAGGCAAGAGTCGGGTTTTTGAAGAATTTAGTAAAAGGTGCAATCATGACATCATTAATGCCGGACTTAGATAACACAGAGCTCATAGCGACAATAATAGAAATGATTAATATGGTCGACATTAATTCGGTAATTGCATAGATAAAACTATTAAAAACGCCACTTATGGAGGCAGTTAAACTCCCTGTTGCAAAAATTGCTAACATGAAAATGCCAATAATACAAATGAGGGTAGTATCTCGACGCTTCACCATAAACCCAATAATCAATACAATGAAAACAACATAAATCCAATGGAGAGCTGTAAATTCTATTCCCATACTTTTCCCCCTCTAATAGGTCTGATTATAGAATATGAAGGGTTATAAATATGTTGCCTACTGCCCAGAACTAAATTTTTTGTATGGGCTAAATGGATGGAATGTATATTTTTTATAAATAAATTTGAGAAATACTTTAGTGTAAAGTCACATAAAGTGCATTAATTGACGTTTGGCTAACGAACATCTATAATGAAAATAATAAGAAAATTGAATATAATAATCCTCCGTTTAAGGGGAGTAGCTATACAATAAAATCGTCAATACAGGATGAATATCCTCGGTTTTATTGGCAACTTTTGATAGTTGTTTGCGAGACCTTACCGATTTTTTGGTAAGGTCTTTTTTAAGAAAAGGCGTTATAACCAACAAATCGGTTATAACGCCTTTTCTTATTGCTAAAATAATGAATACTACAGAACGGAGTTGCTATTATTCTTATATTCCACGAGCTTGCTGCAAGTGTGAAAATTGAATCTGATAATCAACATACGCTACTTGACTATGATAAATCATTAACATTAATTGGTCAGGGGAGAAGTGCCTATGTATTTAGAATTAAACAAACAGGAAAAGCGATGAAAGTATTTTTTCCGGAATATATGTATATTGCTGAGGAAGAAGCAGAAATCTATAAAGTAGTTCAGGAAATCACTTATTATCCAACTCTTTATGATGCAGGGTCAAATTATTTAGTTATTGATTATATAGAAGGAACTACGCTTTTTGACTGTCTAACAAATGGTATTCCAATCTCACAAGAAGTCGTTCGAGATATTGATATCGCTTTACAATTAGCAAAGCAAGAAGGATTAAATCCATCTGACGTTCATTTAAGAAACATCTTAATTACATCAGATTTGCAAGTAAAGATTATAGACGTGGCTAGATTTAGACAAACGAAGGACTGTAACCAATGGCTCGACTTGAAAAAGGCATTTTACTGTTATTATGAAAAACGCTATTTTCCAAAGAAGATTCCAGAATTCATGTTAAATGGTATTGCTATGCTCTATAAAAAGAATCTTCTTAAATAAGAGTCAAATAATTGACAACAAAGAGTAAAGGGCTATCCAATAACTGATAGCCCTATCCCATATCTATTTTACTGACGAAAACCAACTGTTCCACTTATCCTGTGTGGTTTCGTAAACACCATCTTGTTTTGTTTTAAGATAATAAGTTGTTCCTATTTCCGCTTTGGATAAATCTTTGTAGGCAACAATTTTTTTGTATTCTATTCTCTTCCCAATATAAGCTTGTACTGTTGATGGTAAGCCAATTGTTTGGGAGACCTTGAAAGCTGAGCCAAATTCATCAACTTTAAACGCAACAAGTTTTGTTGTTGTTTTAACTTTCCCATTTATTTTCGTTTTCACCGTGACGATTTTGTACACTTTGGCTTGACCTTCTGCTGTGTAATAGTCATAAGTCGTAATAGGTGGCTTAGGTGATAGCGGAATGATTGATGTCTCTGCATGTACTATATCAATTTCGCTATTAGGTGCTGAAACGCCTGTTAGAACAATACCACTTGCTAATAATCCAGTAACGAGTGTTTTGACAACTTTCATTTCAATACCAACTCCTTGTGTGAGTATGACTTTTTAAGTGAATACTTTGAATTCAAAAATATTATACCCAAAAAAGTTTTTAATAACCTAAGTGGCAGACACTTATTAATCTTTTATAGCTTTCCAAATAGTCCATCTATCTTTTTCGGTAATGATCTTGTTATCATTTGAAGCCAGCTGTTCTTTAATATACGATACGAGTTCTTCAAGTTGCTTGTCACTCAAGTCATGTAGAATGGATCTTCCAGTTCTATTTAATAAATCTGTTTCTAGATCAGTTAGCACTTTATATGTCTTTCTTGTTTCCCAAAACGAAAAACCTTGTGGATCTTTGAATCCTTCTACTAGTAATGTTTGAATGACTTTTTCACTTGAATGTCTTCTTACAGTTTCTTTACTCACTAAGGATGGATATTTGGAGAAAAAATAACCTCTTATGTGAGTAGAACTTCCTTCAAGTATGCAATCTTCAGGTGTTCTATCTTGAATAATGAAAATACCGCCTGGTTTTAACAATTGATAAGCTTCTTTAAAACAACTGTCCAAATCATTAATATGATGGATGATTGCTCTTTCTAAAATAATGTCATATTGTTCTTTTTTTAGTTGAGAATTTAAGGCATTACCTAAATGGAAATTGATGTTGGTATAACTTTTGCAGTTCTCTTTGGCTGAAGACAATATTTGCTCGGAAAAATCTAATCCCGTAACAAAAGAAGCGCCCATTTCTGCAAATGCTTTTGTGTAAATACCTCCACCACATCCAATATCTAAAACGTTTTTACCTTCAATCACACAAATTGACTGGATCATATTCACCCAAGTATCATCTGCTTGTCGCTTGGCATAAGTAGAACGGTTATCCTGACTATGAAAATCAATCGCCATAAAATGACCTCCTTTTCTTAATAACGTTAAGATAATTGTGAATCTAAATTAGAAATAAGTAAATGTTATTAATATTATAATAATCGATCAATATTTCTTATATGTAAGTTTCAAGCATTTATGATTAAACCCCATAAAAAAATGCTCACTCTAAATGAGTGAGCGAAACTAAAAATAAGGGCTATAAAAGGAAGATTTCTCCTTAACTATATACTTAATTAACAGAAAAGTCTATCATTTAACATCGATTTTTTAAAAAATGTTTCGTAAGGCAAAATAAATGTGAATAGAACATTCAAATAAGTAAGTAAAGGCTTTAAGCTTTGTCAATTTCGTACCAAGGATTTAGGTGAATAAGAACTTCATCGACATCAGGTTGATTTTCCATTATAGTTTTTTTGATTTTGCGAATAATATCATGACCTTCTTGAATTGTTAATTCACCTTGCACACCTACTCTAAGATCCACCAATACATAATGTCCATGTTCTCTAGCTCGTAGACGATCTATTCGTTTCACTTCTGGAATAGTAAGTATTAAAGTCATAAAGTTATCCAATCTTTCCTTGCTAACACTTTTTTCCATAAGAGTATCTATCGCTTCTATTATCATGCCATATGCAAGTTTAAAAACTAAAATGGTTACAATGATACCCGCAATTGGATCTCCGTAAGTAAGGATTTGAATATGATAAATCTCTCCAACTAGTGCAAGGCCAATTCCCAATACGGCTGCTAATGAAGCATACACATCTGCTAGATGATCATAGGCAGTTGCAATTAAGCCTTTACTATTCGTTCTTTTACCAATTCTAATCGTATATACGTATAAAACTTGCTTCCATACGAGTGAAATAATTGCAGTAATAAAAGCTATTACACTTGCTTTCTCAGGTTCATGAAAGAATGCTGAAAAAGATTCAAAGGCAATATAAATTGCTGCTAGTAATAAAATTATACCAACAATGGCAGAGCTGATTACTTCAGCTTTACCGTGGCCATAAGGATGGTCTTCATCTGCAGGACGTTTTGAAATACGCATTGAAGTTAAAGCAGCACCACTTGCAATAACATCACCAGCGTTATGATAACCATCTGCAAGAAGAACAGGGCTATTGAAGAGAGTACCTACAACAATTTTAAGAATTGTTAAAATAATATTGCTTATTAAACTAATCCACCCAGCAAGTATTGAACCATTTGAATTTGTGACTTGATTCATAAATTTGCACCCCCAATAAAAATCTTTCCCAAGAGCAACAAAAACCCTCGACTGGTTTTAGTCGAGGGTTTTTGTTGTTGAAATATATAGTTTTCGTGAATTTGTAGTTTGAATCATATTTATCACTCACTATTTTTAGGCATTTTATAATTTTACCATGAAATTTTTGGAGGAGCAATATGAATTATTTTTATTTCTTCCACTGTTCATGCATATTGCTAGTAAAGTAATTTCGGAAATTAAAGCAAAGCCACTAATGGATTATCTAACCGGTTTAAGGCAATAGCTGAACTTCAGAAGTTCTAGCAGGGGAGGGAGTCTATAAACTAACGAGAGCTTTTCTTAATAAGAAAAAGAAAATCATTTATTTTCTAACGATAATTTTAAACCTGTTTGATAGTATTGCGTCATCATTTCTTCAGGAACCATGCTTCCACCAGTTCCCCAAATAATATGTGTACCTTTACTCATCTTTTCCTTTAAATTATGGTTCTGTAAATAATCGATGCCCTCTTTGCATAATTTACTTGGTCCTATCATGCCTGCTAATGCAGAAGGTTCTAAATGAATGCCCTCAGTATCGACTAGTTCTTTTAGTAACATATACAACTGTTCATCGCTAACCGTATAATTACCACTTAAAAAAGGCTCCATAGTTTTACCGACAAACCCAGATGGCTTTCCTACAGCAAGCCCATCTGCATCTGTAACATTATCTATACCAAAATCTTGTACAGAAACTTGATCATGAAGTCCAGTCATTAAACCAAGTAACATACAAGGTGAGTGGGTAGGTTCTGCAAAGAAACAGTGAACATGATCTTGATACAATAATTTTAAACCAAAAGCTACGCCTCCAGGACCACCACCTACTCCACATGGAAGGTAAACAAATAAAGGATGATTTTCGTCTATTGTTACCTCTAGCTCTTCCAATTGTTTCTTCAATCGACTTGCAGCCACTGCATAGCCTAAAAATAGGTCGTGAGAATTTTCATCATCTACAAAATAACATGTTGGGTCACTATCAGCTTGAATTCGACCTTCCTCCACTGCTTTACTATAATCAGCTTCATATTCAATAACTTTGACATTTTTACTTCTAAGCAAGTCTTTTTTCCACTGTTTTGCATCAGCTGACATATGAACAGTAACATTAAACCCTAATTTTGCACTGATGATGCCAATACTAAGTCCTAAATTTCCAGTCGAGCCTACAGCGATTGAATATTGTGAAAAGAACTTTCGAAATCTATCACTATCTAAAATCGAATAATCATCTTGAATTGTTAACAAATTATGCTGAAAAGCTAAGTCTTCTGCATGTTTGAGAATTTCATAAATACCACCTCGTGCTTTAATAGATCCTGAGATAGGAAGGTGACTATCACATTTAAGTAATAATTCACCTAATATAGGTTGTTGATATCCCTGTTCTAATGAACGTTTCATGTCAGGAATTCTGACTAAAGGAGACTCTATGATCCCATTCGTTTCTTTTGTTTCAGGGAAAACATTGGCGATATATGGAGCGAAACGTTTTAATCTTTCCTCTGCATCTCTTACATCTTCTTTAGTAAGAGGGGATTTATTAATTCCTGTTTGAAAATTTTTAACATTTGGATTCATCCAAAATACTTCTTCCAAAGAAATGAGTTTGTTTAGTAAAGGATATTGTTCTTTCAATTTTTGTATTTCTTTGCTTTCAATTTCTTTCATATGTTTGATCCTCCTAATTTTCTTGTAGCAAGTCGTTTTATAAATTATAATTAAATAAATTTAAATACAGTTTAACATACAATTACTGTGATATTAATTTAAATTTAATTATTTTTAATTAAATTTAACGTATTTTAAGGAGTATCGATAATGGAGAATATAGACATTGGTAAGAAAGTAGAAAAATTTAGAAAAGCTAAAGGATTAAGTAGTAGAGAATTAGCAAAATTAGCTGAAATTACACCTTCAATGTTAAGCCAGATTGAACGAGGTTTAGCTAATCCGTCAATTCAAACACTAAAAGTCTTAGCTAAAACTCTAAATGTTCCAACTTTTAGTTTTCTACTTGAAGAAATAGTTACGGAGGATTTAATCGTTAGGTCCAACAATCGTAAGAAAATAATCATTGATAATTTAACCTATGAGTTATTGTCACCTGATTTTACAGGGAATTTGGCAACAGCATTAATGAAAGTACCTTCGAATTCTTCCTCATCAGAAAATCCTTTAGAACATAGAGGAGAGGAAGTGGCATATATTTTGGAAGGAAAAATTAAGTTATATTTGGATGAAGATGAATATGTATTAGAAGCTGGTGATAGTGTGAAGATACCAGCAAATTTGAAACATAAATGGGAAAATAATTTTGTTGAAAATGCAGTTGTTTTATTTTCAGTTACCCCACCTGCGTTTTAATATAGATAAATGTAATCTGTTCTTTAAGAATGGGATGTAATTGTTGAGAATCTTTTTAAATAATGATATTTTTGTTTGTTTTGAGAAAAATGAATCTTGGATGGAGAAAAAAACACACATAACACTGTTCCATTTCTGAAAGGTGCTATGTGTGTATAGTTTATTAAAATTAAACAACTTTATTGGCATGAGAAAATCTTCTATTATCTTGCTAAAAGTTTTTTGATAAATGATTGTTAAAAAATTTATATGTTATCAACAGCAATCAAATGTTGAAAAAATAGCTATTTTATATATTCATTACTCACTAATTCATTTTGGATGACTTCAGTTGGAATTATAAACTCAACTAAACCCATATAACCAGGAGAAACTTCATATTTATCAAATGAAATTACTAATTTACCTTTGTTATTTATATAGAAATTTTGATCTTTAACTATCTTTTCAAATGGATCAAATACTAACTCTTTACCGGTTCCACTTACCCAATAAGTCAATTCCGCATCCTCTTTCATTTGTGTTCTCATTTGCTCTTGTATATTTTCACTAATAGCTTTTATATAATTTTCATTCTTAAATAAGCTTGGCAGTGTTATATAAATTTCCTTTTCTTTGTCAATTGTATCAAATTTTATTGTCGTTGATGAAGAACCAACAGTATTTACATAATATCTTCCGATTGAAAGAAGTTGTTTGGTGTCTGTTTTAATTTCATAACCACTATTTTCACCTAAATGTCCGCCTCCATTTTTCTTCAGCTCTTTCTTATCGGCTAAAAATTCTTGATATAATTGTTCATTCTCTTTTAAATATTTTTCGTTTAGACTGCTTTCTAATTCTTTGTTGTCTAAGTTAGTTATTGCTGGAACTTTATAGTCTGCTTTGTAAGTACCTTCATCAACTTTAAACTCTCTAAACGTAATTAATTTCACAACTTTATCTAAAATCGGAATATCGGAAAAAGCATAAGCAATCGTTGAACTTGTATTGACACTCGTCATAAACAAAGCTGCTGCAACTGCAATACCAAAATACAATTTTTTTAGCTTTCTTTTCCTTGGAAATAATGAGTGCTTAACTACTGATTCTATTTCTTCTGGTATTTCAATTTCTTTATATTCTTTTATCAGTTGTTTCATTCTCTTCATTCTTTTGAACCTCCTGGATTCACTCTTCTAATTCTATTTTCAATAACTTTAATGCTTTATATAATCTTGTTTTAATAGTATTAACATTTTCTTCTAATACATTGGCTATTTCATCAATTTTCATATCTTCAAAAAAGCGAAGCATAATAATGGCGCGATATGAATTGGGTAGCGATTCAATTGCTTTTTTCAAATCCATATTGGTATATTCATCAGTTACACCAGCTAAATGATATTCAATGTCATCTGTTTCCATCATAATTACTTTTTTTAGCTTTCTTATGCCATCAATTGAAGTATTGATTACTATTCGGTACATCCAACTTTTCATTACTGACTCATCTTCAAGCGTATGAAGCGAACTTAATCCTTTTCGAATAGATTCCTGGACAACATCTAAAGCATCTTGTTGATTTTTCATATAACTATAAGAAAAGCGATATAGGTTTGTATGATTTTCAGTTACAAACTTTATGTAAGCCTTCTCTAATTTTCTTCTTTTGAACATAAAATTACTCCCTTGATACGTATCAAATTTGTATACGGTGCTAAGACGTAGGACTAATGTAAAAAGTTTTATGTAATTTAAACCTTTTTTCAGTACTATTTTTGCTCTAGTGAAGTAACAATCAAGTTGAGGGAGATATATCTTGTGTAATTGAATAAATAAAATAAGAAAGATCATTTCTTGTAGAATCAATTCACCCACAATGAATTCTATAAAAAGTCTTTCCTATGAAACAAGTTACAACAGATATTTTTCAATACCCAGTAACGTGGATATTGTGAAGATATTTCGTAATTAGCTAGTATTAATCGTAAACAAGCACTAAAAGTAAGAACTTACAGCTTTTTAGACTAATGAAAGTACAATCACATGGTCTTTAGCTTCCATAACTCTAGAAATGTACATATTCACGGATCCAGTATTTATTTCAATAACTAGACGTGTGGAAGATACAGAGGGGGAGGATGAGGATCTTATAACAGAAGAAGGTTATCTTAAAGTAATTGGATAAAGCAAATATAAACTATTGTCTAAACATCTAATTAAAGGGAATAATGTTATTTCGAAAACGATTCAATTACCAACTATGAAATTGAATCGAGAATCTCGGATTGAAGATAAGGGTCCTCAAAAATATATAAGTATACAGCAAATATTTTATAGTTTATGTACTGCTAATCTAAATAGAAGAAGTGATCCTAATAGATTTTGAACTGAAACCCGAGTAGTAGACACTGAAAAAAGTGGCCCTATTCGGAGTTCAGTTTAATCATTCATGTTTAACTATTTTTTACTTTTATTTGATTTTTTACTTTTATTATTTGATTTAGCATCAAATTCAGCAGCAAATTCTTCGTTGTTGTTGGGGTCATTGTTGTTACTGTTGTAGCTACTATTACTGTTGTCGATATTCTTGTTATGATTTCTTTCGTTTTTTGTTTTGTTATTGTTCTTAGACATGGATCTTCACCTCCTAGAGTGTAAGGTGCACAGTAATAGAATGTTTTATTCTTAATTAAAATTTCTTCATATAAAACTTAACAGGGAGATTGGATACTAATTAAATCACCCTGAATTTTGTCACTTTTATCTGGAAATAAATGATAGTATCAATAATATGAGCATAGTTAATATTGCTTTAAATAACGAGGTGACTAATATGAACCAATTATTATTAAGTAAACGTGTAGACTTGGGAATATTACATCAATGTGTTTCAAAGATATTAAACGAACGAGTTAATTGTGTGAAAAGCTGGGAATTTGATTCGATCGTTTGTAAATCCCTTAATTTTACGACAGAAGGTGTTTACCGTATTCATGGGATTGCAGATATCATGGGAAAGGAAGTACCATGGGCTGTTGTGGTAAAGGTCATAAAGCCTGGACAAGTAGAAATGAATGATCCATGGTATCACAACTATTGGAGGCGTGAAGCATTGGTCAACCAGTCAGATATATTGGTTAAACTTCCTGATGTGATTAATACCTCACAATGTTTTAACGTTGAGGAAAAAACAGATGGTTCAGTGTGGATATGGATGGAAGAAATAATAGAAGATAGTATTAAGATTTGGTCTGAAAATGATTATGCATTTGTGGCTCGTCAATTGGGAATTTTCAATGGAGCTTATGTAACAGGTCATACACTTCCAGAACACAACTGGATTTGTCGTAATTGGCTTGAGTCATGGATTAGTGGATGTAAGAAATATGCAAGTGACCCAAACATTTATTATCCTCAAATACAGTTTGGGCTTAATATCGAAAATATTTGGGATTCTTATACCTGTTTAAATAATAATATTAATAATCTTCTTCAAGCCTTAAGTAAACTACCGCGTGTTCTTGCTCATCAAGATTTAAGCCGGCAAAACATGTTCATAAATACATATCAAGGTGCAGTGAAAGTGTGGACATTAATTGATTGGCAGTTTTTAAGTATCTCGGGGTTAGGAGAAGATTTAGGTAAATTATATGGTGTTGCGATGAGTCAAGGAAATATTGAAAGTGATCAAGGTGACTACTATCAAAATTTATTATTTAAAAACTATATTGAAGGACTTAAAGATGCTGGATGGAATGGGGACATAACATTACCAAGATACGGATTTTGCGCTTCTGTCGCTTTAAGAAGTGCTTGGGAAGTACCCAAATTAATCAAGTTAGCGGCAAGTTCACAAATCGATTTGAATGTAATTGAAAATCTCACTCGAATTGTAAGTATCCAAATGGATTTGGGTGTAGAAGCGGATAGTTTAATGAGGGATGTTAATTTGTCGGAGCAAGAATTTATTAATTAAATATGGAAAGTTTAGGGATTTAAATGAATGTTTGAATGAATATTAAGCAGTGAACTATGCTTATTTGCTACATCTATTATAACAAAAATTCACATATAATATTAGCCTGTTTTTGGGAAGTAATATACGGTAGCCTTAAATAATAAGGGAGGGATGGAAATGTCTGGATTACAAAAAGGCGAAGTATATTTAGTGGAACCTGATGATAACTGGGTGCAATCTTTCATAAATGAGAAGGATATTTTGCAAAGAGTTTTAGGGGATTTAATAATAGATATTCAGCATATAGGCAGCACAGCTATTCCAGGAATTAAAGCTAAGCCATTAGTAGATATAATTATTGGTTTAAGAAAAATAGAAGATTTTAAAATGTTTGATTTTCAGGAGCTCAAAGAGAACAGTTATTATCATTTAGCGAAAGTTAACATTGAAGGCAAGGAAGTTATTGCAAAGTTTGAAAGTTTGGAGCCTCTATTCAAAACGCATGTTGCTCACGTTGTAGAGTATGGAGGAGAATGGTGGCAAAAGCATATACTATTCCGTGATCGCTTAACAGCACAACCTGAATTGGCAAAGGAATATGAACAGTTAAAAATAAAGCTGTCTAAAGAACATCCAAACAATGAAAATGCTTATGCTAATGCGAAGTTGGAGTTTGTGGATAGAGTCATTAAGATGAATGAAGATTAGCTTTTTGGAGGTATTATCTAATGGATATTCTATCCTAAAATCAAGTTTAGTAATGCTTAATGAATTCATATACTTTGATGAAAACCAATATTTACGTGAAAAATGCAACAATTATGAAGCAATAAATGAACTGACATCTCAATTTGAAGAGGCTATAAAATCTTTAGAGCAATATTCTAAAATTGAGCAGATTTTTCTATTTGGAAATCTTGGTAATCTATATCGTATTGCAGGAGATAGTAAGCAAGCCGTAAATATATTAGAAAAAAGTTTTAAGCTTGCTGAAGAAAGTGGTCTAAAAAAATTAAAGATTGCTAATCTGATTCGTTTAGGCGAAGCATATAAATATGCTGGACAATATGAAGAAGCATTAAGGTTGTTTGACTTAGCTATTCGAGCATTAACACCTACAGATGATTGTGATTTAGTGGATTTTGCTCTACAGCATAAAGGGAAGTGTCTAATGGAATTGGATGAATGGAAAATAGCACTATCTCATTTTAACGAAGCATTATCTATTCGAAAAAGAAAAAAAGAGCAATCTTTAATTCATTCAACAGAATTGGCAATACAATTTGTAAAAGAAAATAGAAACTAATAAAATCTCTTTAGAATGTGATGAATCATTCGGAGACAATCAGTAAATCATTTATCTTGCTAAAACAAACTAAGGCTACTCCAAAACTCATTTTGAAGTAGCCTTTTCTAAATTAATTATTATTAAGCGCTCATGTTACGGCAAGCATCTGCACATTTCTGGCAAGTCCGAGCACACTGTTGGCAATGTTCATGATTGTGTTTCGCGCATTCTTCAGCACAGCGTTCGCAAATGTCAGCGCAAAGATTACAAATCTCATCAATAAATGGAGAGTTTGAAACCATCGCTTGAATCGCAAACATACAAGCATCAGCACAAGCACGATCATATCGAATACATTTGGTCATCATTTTGACATCATCTTCTTTTAAACATGAATCAAAGCATGTGTTACACGCCTCCAAATATTCCATACAAATTTTAATACATTCTTCATATTGTCTATTCATGTAAACACTCCTTTAAAATAACATTAATCTTTTATGTACCCTGATGGATTGAAAATAAACAAATAGAACAATTCTTTTACTATTTATAAAAAATTTTCACAAGTTTTTGTTCTACATAACAATAGTATTAATCAAAATATAAATGGAAAATAAAATATTTTAATGTAAAATAAGTAAAGTATTAGTATTGGCATTTCTTATTAAAATCTGATTTGAGAAATGATATTTTGGAGGAGATATTAATGAACTTTAGAGCTTTGGCAAAGATTATTTCAGTTTTTATAGTTATCTTTATGATTATATTAATGATTAAAACAAATTTTATAGATAAAGATGAATCTGCTGAATCAGGACTTAAAATAAACGATGTTGCACCTGATTTTCAATTGAAAAATTTAGCCGGTGAACAAGTGAAATTATCAGATTATAGAGGACAAAAAGTACTACTCAATTTTTGGGCTTCATGGTGTCCACCTTGTAAAGAAGAAATTCCATATATGCAAAAGTACTATGAAGAGTATGGAGAAAAATCTGATATGGTAATTCTTGCAGTAAATATGACTAGGGTAGAAAAAGGCGGTAAAGAAAAAATAGAGGAATTTGTTGAGAAATATGAAATGACATTTCCAGTTCTAGTAGATGATAATGATGGTAAAGTTATGAAATTATATGATGTACGATCTTTTCCAACAACATATATCATAAATAGTGAGGGGGTAATTACTCAAAAAGTTAGAATGTCTTTAGACGATAAGAAAATCAAAGAAATTATTAATTAGAGTAATTAAATCTGTTAAAATAAACAGATTTTTTATAGATGTTATTTTCAAGCGATATTAGATTGTATTTGAATTGGAGGCATTTATAATGCAAATAGAAAACAGGACTTTTCCAATACTAGAAACTGATAGATTAATATTAAGAAAAGTTACAGAAGTTGATGCACGTAGTGTTTTAAAATATATGTCTGATAATGAAGTAGTAAAGCATATTGGATTAGAACCTTTTAACACAGTTGTGGATGCAATGGATGAGATCACTTGGTATCAAACAATATTTGAACAGGGTACAGGAATTAGATGGGGAATTACTTTAAAAGAAAATAATGAAGTAATTGGTAGCTGTGGTTTTCTTAACAGGGTCCCTAAGCATTTTCGTACAGAAATCGGTACTGAATTAAGCAAAGAATACTGGGGAAAAGGTATTGCTAGCGAGGCTTTTGAAGCTGTAATTAGATACGGGTTTGAAAACTTTAAACTTCAAAGGATTGAAGCGTTAATCGAACCTGAAAATATTGCATCACAAAAATTAGCTGAAAAACAAGGCTTTATAAAAGAAGGATTACTAAGAAATTATGAGTTTACTTGTGGTAAATTTGACGACTTATATATGTATTCACTGTTAAAGCAAGATTTTGATTTAAATGAATCACAAAGTAACGAATAAAAATCAAGCATATTGATTTCATTTTATTCAATTCACCAAAAGTCTCAATTTAATTTGCGCAACAAAAATCATTGAAATATTCTAATTATTATGTTAAGTTAATTATCAAATATGAGGTGAATTATATGTTACGAACAAAAATTTTAAGTAACACTTCACAATTCCATCATCACATGTAGTCTTGCTATCCGATTTTATAAAATCGCGCATAGGAAGACTATTTATATTGAACTGCATCGATAAAGGAAATCACTTTTATCAGGTGCAGTTTTTTTATTTTCAAAAAATTAGGGGGAATATCAAATGAGAAAAATGGATTATCAAAATGTTAAAGGTACACAAGATTATTTACCTGAAGCTGAAGTGATTAGAAGGAAAATTAGAAGAACGCTTGAAGACACATTTATACAATACGGTTGTAAACCACTTGAAACGCCAATATTGAATTATACGGAGCTGATGGCTTCAAAGTACGGTGGTGGTGCAGAAATATTAGAGGAAATGTACACATTAACTGATCGGGGAGAGAGAGATTTAGCACTTCGTTATGATTTAACGATACCTTTTGCAAAAGTTGTGGCGATGAATCCCGCCATTAGAATGCCTTTTAAGCGATATGAAATTGGTAAAGTTTTTAGAGATGGGCCAATAAAGACAGGACGATTCCGTGAATTTACACAATGTGATGTAGATATCGTAGGAGTAGAATCTCAAATTGCAGAAGCAGAGCTGATGGAAATGGCACTTTCCGCCTTTACCAAGTTAGATTTGAAAATCGCCATTCAATATAACAACCGAAAATTATTATCCGGAATGTTAGAAATGTTTGAAGTACCTACTGATCAAATGAGTGCAGTAATATTAGTGTTGGATAAATTAGAGAAAGTGGGTGTTTCAACGGTAAAGAAGGAACTAAGCGAATTAGGTTTACCACAAACAATAGTAGATTCCATCGAGCGGTTTTTAACTGATGAGAAGAATAAGACGATCGATTATTTTGAGTCATATACTAAATTGAATAACAATATTGAGCAAGGAGTAAATGAATTAAAAGCATTAGAATCATTCTTAGCATATTTAAATATTTCTGAGCAATGTATTTTCAACCCATTTTTAGCAAGAGGTTTGGAAATATATACAGGTACGATTTATGAACTCTTTTTAGTCGACCAGACAATTAAATCGAGCATTGGGAGTGGTGGGAGATACGATAATGTGATTGCAGGCTTACTTGGTACGAATCAGTCTTTTTCAACTGTCGGTATATCTTTTGGATTAGATGTCATTTATACGGCTATTTCCTTGAAAGATTCAGCTGTAATAGAGGCTTCATTACTCGATTATTACATCATACCAATGAATACATTAATGGAATCCTTATTAGTTGCAACACGATTAAGACAGAAGGGATACAAGGTAGAATTAGATATGAGTAACAAGAAAATTTGCAAAGCGTTAGACCGTGCGAATAGTGAAGGCATACGCAATGTAATAATAATTGGTGAGAATGAAGTAGAGCTTAATCAACTAACGGTGAAAAATATGGAGACAGGTGAAACGAGAGTAGAGCCATTTCAATTTTCAAGCTAAGAAGACTTGCTACAAAAGACTCTGTTTTACTTGATTTTTGCTTTTCATCAGAAAAATAAGCATATTCGATATTAAGTCGAATATGCTTATTTTTCGTAGGGTGAACAATCCAATATAGTCCTTAGAATATAAGGTTGTATAAAATGAAACCAAAAATTAATACTAAAATTAATATGCCTGTACCTTTCCACCCCATACCTCCTGTTAAATCAGTTAAATTCCCACTACTTCCTCTATTCAATGCATCGTGTATAGAACCAGAGGGATTATTTTTCAATTCACTTTGTCTTAAGCGTTCTCTTTTTTCTTCTGGTGTTTCTTTTAGACTCATATTCCCCTCACATTTCTGCCCCTTTCTTAACAGTGGCTATTTTTATAAATGCATTATAGATTAATATTCTACAAGTTTTCCGATAAGCCTTGTTATACAATCATTTCTTTTATTGTCATGGTAGCATTTTTTCTAAAGCGACAGGAGAATTGCTAGTAGCAAAAAGACATCTAACTTGACTAAAAAACAGAAAATAGATATGGTAGATAAATGATATCTATGATTAGGAGTGAATTATTAAGGTGAAATATTCAAAAGCAACGAATTACGCTCTTCATACCATGTTATATTTAGTCAATGTTACTCCTGAAAAGCATGTAGGTGTTCAGCAACTTGCAACACATCAAGATGTTTCAACTACGTATTTGTCAAAAATACTGACTAAACTTGCTAAGGCGGGGATGGTTGAATCAGTTTCTGGTGCCAATGGTGGATATAAATTAAAACCTAATTGGGAAGACATATCTTTTTTAGATATTATTCAAGCTATTGAAGGTCCTACATCCTTATTTGACTATTGTTTACATCATGATCCAAATTGCTTGATTCAAAAAGTTATTGTTTCAGCAGAAGAAAAGATGCTAGATGAATTAAGAAATCAAAAAATTGTAGACATAGCTAAACAAATGACAGAGGCTCATTAAGCCCTGTTTTTTTACACTAATCATAGCTATTAAAGAGTATTAATATCTGTAATTAAAAATACCAAAAAGAACAGGGTGAAGAAAATGACTATTTTTGATTGTATTATTATTGGAGCAGGTCCTGCAGGATTAAGTGCCAGTTTAACATTAGGAAGAGCTAGAAGGAACATAGCAATATTTGATAACGGTACAAATAGAAACAGAGTGACACAGGAGTCACATGGATTCATCACTCGAGATGGGATCAAGCCACAAGAGTTTAAAGAAATAGGGTTAAATGAATTGAAAAATTATCCATCCATATCTTATTTCCAAAAAACAGTTACTCAAATTATCAAAGATTCTAGTAATGACCGATTTATCGCAAAAACAGAAGATGGCCTGGAATTTGTTGCAGAAAAAGTGATTTTAGCAGCTGGGATTCAAGAAGTATTTTCATTCCAGAGTATACGCGAGTATTATGGGAAGAGCCTCTTTAGTTGTCCATACTGCGATGGATGGGAGCTACGCGATAAGCCATTAGTTGTCATGGCAGATAGTGAGGCACATATAATGCATTTGGCTAAACTAGTATATAACTGGACGAAGGATTTAGTTGTCTTAACTAATGGAGTAGAACTATCTAAAGATGGGGCTAGTGAATTACAAAAGCGCAATATTAAGGTGAAAACGGAGCGAATTAAAAAATTAATAGGCGATGATGGTATTCTTCAAGAAATTGAATTTGTATCAGGAGAAACGATATTAAGATCAGGTGGGTTTGTTGTACCGTCTTTTTATCGACCAAATCAATTTGTTGAGCAATTAGGATGTAAAGTACAAGAAAATGGAGTAGTAGAGACAGATGGTTCAGGTCGCACATCTCAAAAAAATGTGTATATTGCTGGTGAAACCGAAAAATCAGGACCCTCTTCTTTAATGTTTGCTGCTGCAGATGGCAGTAAAGCCGCATTTTCTGTAAATATAGATCTTACTACGGAACGTTTTTAATTAAATTTACAGTAAAAATATTAAACCTCAATCTTTCAAAGAAAGAATAAGTTAATCTTATTTTCTTCTTTTTAAGATTGGGGTTTTATTATTAGGTCGTTATTAACAAATATAGTAAAATTAAATTAAGTTTGAAAAAAATGGAGGAATGTATAGGTGAGTATTAGGTTCAAAGATTTCTACCGAGATGAATTAACAATAGTCGATATACAAGATGCAATGGTAAATGGGGAAGTAACTTCAAAAGAGTTAACGATGTACTATCTTGATCGAATAGCAAAATATGATCAAGGTGGACCCAAGATTAATTCGATGCTGGAAATAAATCCTGAAGCGATTTTCATAGCAGAAGCATTAGATCATGAAAGAACGATTAATGGGGCGAGAGGACCTTTGCACGGAATTCCAGTTGTCTTAAAAGACAATATTGAAACGAATGATTATATGCATACGAGTGCAGGGACACTAGCACTCGAAAATTACTGTAGTTCATCAGATGCTTTTCTAGTAGATAAATTGCGACAAGCTGGAGCTGTTATTTTAGGCAAGGCGAATATGACAGAACTAGCAAATGCAATGTCGACGACAATGTGGGCTGGCTATAGTGCTAGAGGAGGGCAAGTATTGAATCCTTACGGTGACCCCAATCTATTTGTAGGTGGTTCAAGCTCAGGATCGGCAGTAGCTGTAGCAGCAAACTTTTCGGTTTTAGCAGTAGGTACAGAAACAGATGCATCTATTCTTAGTCCAGCAACCCTGAATTCAGTCGTAGGTATTAAACCAACTGTTGGTCTAATCAGTCGAAAAGGAATTATTCCCTTTACCTATTCGCAGGATACAGCAGGCCCCTTTGCAAGAACTGTAGGAGATGCAGCGATTTTGCTTGGAGCAATGGTCGGTGTCGACGAGCAAGATCCAGCTACACATAAATTGAAAGAAAGAGAAATCGAGGATTATACGAGTTATTTACATATCGATGGACTAAAAGATGCTAGAATAGGAGTCTTTACACATGGTTCTGACGAGTTTTATAACTCAGATGAATATGACGGTGAGTTATTTGAAAATGCAGTTCAAACATTACATGATCAAGGTGCAACAGTAGTGAAAGATATTGAAATTCCAGCGTTTCATAGAGAACGTAATGGTGCCGTTCTTTTATATGAACTAAAGCACAGCCTCGACAACTATTTATCGAAACTTCCACCACAACAACCTGTACATTCCTTTAGTGAACTAATTCAGTTCAATAAAGACCATGCAGATCGAGCGTTAAAAAATGGGCAAGACAGATTAGAACTGCGTGAACATCTACCAAATACGTTAAGTAATCCAGAATATTTAACTGCGCGCTTAGAGGATATCTATTTTTCTGAACAACAAGGAATTGGCTTTGCATTAAAAAAATACAATTTAGATGCTATTCTATTTCCATCATATTTAGGCTCTACTGTTTCAGCAAAAGCAGGTTATCCAACAATCGCAGTACCAGCGGGTTATATGGAATCAGGAAGACCATTCGGCATCACTTTTGCAAGCACATCATTTAACGAAGGAACATTAATCAAACTGGCCTATGCTTTTGAACAAGCTACTAAACATAGAAAAGTACCGAATATTTAGTTGGGTATCAAAAATAAAATCATTTAGTTTATAGATGGGAGAGATTTCAATGCAATTATTATTTCATTATAACTGGTTAATAAGAGATGAATGGTACAGCTGGTGTGAAGACTTAACAGAAGAAGAACTTTTAAAGAATCGAACTGGAGGGGTAGGCAGTATATTACAAACACTCTTTCATATAGTTGATGTGGAGTGGAGCTGGATACGTCTAATACAAGGTAAAGAGGATTTTCAAGAGAATTTTGATGATTATAAGAGTATAAGCAAGGTTCGAGAATTAGACGCTAGATTTCATAAGGAAGTAGAGGAGTTTGTAAACAACTGGGATGAAAACATGGAAAGTAATAAATTTTACGATTTACAATCAGATGGCAGTCATTTAACAGACACTTGGGGTGAAGTGATGCGACATATCATTGCTCATGAAATTCATCACATCGGCCAATTGTCCGTTTGGGCTAGGGAAATTGGGAAGAAGCCCATATCAGCAAACTTTATCGGTAGAGGGCTCGGCACTCATTAAAATCATTACTCCGATACTTATTATGAAAATAAAGGAGTCTGCCACTTATGGATAAGGAAAGCGCTAAACTAGAAAAAGTATCGCACAATAGTGATAGCAGAACGACTAGAATGGAGACTAAACCTGAGTTTACAAATAATAAGGATAAATTAGATTTTAAGACAGATGCAGATGGTTGTTTTAAAGGGTCGTATATCTTAAATCATCAAACTCAAACAGGTGATAAAATCGTTTTCTATATATTAGTGGAAAATATAGACTCCCCAGTCAGCTTCATTGTAAATGGGGAAGAGAGTGAATATCACATAATACATGTTCCGAAATTAGGAGAAGTTACATTCGATTTTGAACTTTCCAATTTACCAATAGGTAAGCATATTATTCACTTAATTAATGAGCCATGTTTCGAATATGTTGAGCAAGTGCAAGAATGTAACCCAAGTATTAAGTATATTTACACTCGAATTTATTTTTCTCTTGAAGTAACAAATGGAAAGATGCCATTAGAGCATAAAAAATATGAAATCATGCATGAACAGAGAGAATCAGATTTCAAAAACAGAATATCTTTAAAACTATTTGAAGATAAGAAACTTTCTATAGTGGCTGAACAAATTAAAGATGGCAGTTATTATCTGGCAATTAACAACGATAAAGATTATGAGATAAAAGGTCAATTGTGTTTAATGTCAGACTACCGTTTAGAGAGCACACAGAAATTAATAGTGCCTGAAAAGACGAAAGTTATAGTTCCTGTAAAGTTTCATAGAGAAACATTAAAAAAGAGTATCCGCTTTATATTTCTTATGACTCCAACAAAAATAGAGGCAGAAGCAGGCGTTCCTATTAGAGGCGTTTTTATGAGTGAGCGCTTATTACTACAAGATGAAGTGTTGAAAAAACAGAGCCATAATAATTACTGATTGTTACATGAATCTATTGCATAAAATGTATCTCAATCCTCTAAAAAGGAAGAAGGAGATACAAAATGAAAGGTAATAGATGTTTAATATTTACTATATTCTTATTCTTTGCCCTACTTAGTACTTCAACTGTTCATGCACAAATCTTGACTTACCCATTTGTAGTATGGGATGGAAAAGTATATGAAGTGTCCGAAGTAGTTTTGCTAGATGAAAAAATCGGCAATGTCATAGGGAAAGTAAATACAAAACCAAATGACTCATCAGGAGACTATTATGGTAATGCATCAAATACGTTTGCAATTGGCACAAAATATTATGAGATAAGCGGAGTTTCAATGGCAGATGCTATTGCAGTAGAAAATGAAAGAGGGCAATTCATACAAGCTGATTATGTACAAAAAGCAACAGAGCAACCAATGAGTGTGTTGCAAAAAGGAATAGTAAATGCATCAATCTTCGCTATACTTATTATTATCCTTGGTGTTAGGTATGGGCTGAAGAGATCTAAAACAAGGGAAATAAATTAGCCTATAAAAAATTCATTTCAGTTTAGATATGAAAAATAAAGCGCATAGTGGGATTTTTCGGTTTTATCATATGCGGCATCTTTTACTTACACTTTTTTTTTAGATAATATTTAAGGAGTGAAAAAAATGGATTTAGGACATCCGACAGCATCAGGAAACACAGCAAAAATCTATCTTTACAAAAACAAAATCGTTAAAGTATTTAATGAATATTTGCCGGATACGGAATCATCATATGAAGCAAATAAGCAAAAATATGCCTTTTTGCATGGACTTTCTGTTCCTAAAGTTTTGGATGTCACTAAAATAGATGGGAAACAAGCTATAATAATGGAGTATATTAAGGGAAGGACATTAGGAGAGCTTTTATCTGAAAATATGGATCAAGCAGAATATTACATGAATATTTCCATTGATATACAACAAAAAATCCATACGATTATTACGAATTCACTAGAACCAATGTCTGAAAAACTAAGGCGCCAAATTGAAGCAGCACACAAGTTGGATAAAAGACATAAGGCAGATTTAATACGAAAATTGGATTCGATGACATTTGAGAATAGGTTATGTCATGGAGATTATCATCTATATAATTTAATCATGTCCGATAATAAAGTTACAATTATAGATTGGGTTGATGCCAGTTCAGGTGATATACGTGCCGACATATATCGGACTTTTCTTTTGTATTCACAATTTTCAGCGGAATTAGCTGATATGTATTTGCGACTTTATTGTGAGAAAAGTGGATTATCAAAAGAAAGTATTTTTCAATGGGCTCCAATCATTGCAGGAGCAAGGTTATCTGAAAATGTATCATCGGAAAAAACTGAACGTCTTTTGGAGATAATAAATCATTACTGTCCTAGATAGCAATAATTTGAGTAGGGAATTGTGTAAAGGATAGTGATATGTTAGAAGATCAAAAGCAAGCAATTACGATATGCAAACAGCTACTTTACATAGAATAATGCCAATAAAATCAAAACTAATAATGCACAAAAGAAACTGGACCCTTTCTAACATCAAAGCCCAGGTTCTCTATTAATTTTGAGTCTGGGCTTTCATCATATTTGGAACGTGAGCTACCGAATGGTACGACTACTTTCTTGCTTGAATCAAGGTGAACCAACTTTTTCCATTAAATGTTCCGGAAACTCTGTATACTGGCTGATAGAAATCTTTCGTGTCATACATATACGTAAGCTCAATTAATTCTAAATCAAGTTGGTCACCTTTTTTTATAATAAGTTCTTCTTCCTGTACCAGTGCATTATATTTTATTTGGGGGAATTCTCCATTCTTAATTCGCTCATACACTTCTGCAAATGACAAGATGTTCACTTCCCGTATAAATTGGTTTTTATGAAGATTATACGATAATGAATAAACACTGCCATCGGGTTTAAGCCCAAGACTTAAATCACCATACCAATAATCTTTGTTTAAATCAGTACGATCTGGAAGTTCCCATTCAAAATCTCCATTCTCTAATACAGTAAATTCTGCATCTTGGGGTAGTATAGAAAGTTCGTCCATCATTGCCAATGCCTTGTCAACCATTGGCTCTTGCTCTGCTAATGAAGTTTGCTCTGGTGTATAAAGATCCTCTGAAAATGACCAACTTCCCTCTGAACTTATAAATAACGTAGATGGGACCCCTGCTTTATCTTCCAATAGAATCTCACGATCACCACCATTATCCTGTGCACTCAACTCTGATAATCCTAATTTCCCTTGTAACAGGGCTTCAACTCCAACATTATTAATCATTTTCTTATATACTGGGGCAACTGCGGGTAATGAGCTTAATTCTAATGAAGTTGATAAATCAACCCCTGACATATTCGATTTTGTATACGCGTTTATTGCTAGATGACCAAACTCCTTTTGGGCGTAGATAATATTCATCCCAAGAAAAATCAAACCCATCAAGAGAGGTATAGCAAGATTTCTGACCAGACTTTTTATTTTTACTTTTTTGTGATGAGCAATGGAAGCCCCTAGCATGTATAACTGGTATCCAATAATCCCACCAAGTGAATTGTTAATTAAATCATCAAGCTCAAAAATCCCTGCTCCTGAAAGTGTTTGATACGTTTCAATAGACAGTGTGGTACTTACAACTACAAAAAGAAGCCACTTAAACTCTTTAGTTTTAACGATAATTAAAGGCAAAAAAATTCCTAATGGAACAAACATTAATATATTAAAAATACAATTTTGTAGATCACGCAAAGAGTATTTCTTCCACGCATCAATGTAACCACTGAACGGATTAAGGTTCATCTGCAAGTAGTGTGAAGTGCCACGGCCAATAATAGTTAATTCACACACAAAAACAATATATCCGATGAAAAGTGCGCCAAGAATAAGTTTCTTTATTTGAATTTTTTTTCTGTCTGTTTGTTGTTTTCTATAATAAAAGAAGTAATATAGTGCAATAAGTAAGAACTCAACTACAATAATAATGATTACTGGCAACATTAAATACCGAATATTATTAATAATTTCTGTAACTCCCAAGATAAGACGCTCCTAACTAAATTATTCTGATGATTCTCAAACACTACACTTAATGAGAGACCAACCAATGTTTTTATATTCATTTCACTTTTATTGTAACTGGAAATTATTAATAATTAATGAGAAATTTTATGAAGATTTCTTAAGAATTTGAATTAGTTAAACAAGAATCATTGGTTAAAATATAAACATTTTAAAATTACTGATGCTGTTTTCCTTCTATTACTCTTTCTTTTTTCCACTCCTTATTTATTATACTTATATACATTTTTGATATAGAGAGTATATCAATAATTTTTTCCATATTTATCGAGAAAGAAGAAAATAAAAAAATATCTAAAAATTAAAAAAACCATGAGTCTCTTATCTTAAGAAGGCGTAAAAAGACCACTCCATGATGGGTGGACTTGAAGTTCAATCCTGTATTTTATATTTATTCAATGTAGCTCCTAGAATTGTAGCTGCTTTTTATTATAGTAAAAGAAAAACACCTTCAGCTGCATGATAGGCTGGGAGTGTTTTTTCTTTTCTGAAAATTTCTGTGCATTAGTTATATATAAGTCTAAAGTTTCTGATTATTAAAACCCTCAATATGTTATAATTATTAACGAAAATTTTTACACTAAAAAAATAAAGGAGAGGTGTAAATGAAAAAAATTATCCGTTACTTGGTTTTGGTTGTATTGTTATTCTCTTTGGTAACTCCAGTTGCTGATGCAGCAAGTAAGATTACGCTTTCTGCAAAACTTAGTAAAAGTACGCTTAAGTACAACGGTTCTGCAAAAGTTAACTATAGTGTTAAGAAAAATGGGAAGATCGTAAAGAAACCGAAAGTGTCTTTTAGTTCCTCTAATAAGAAAATTGTGACTGTTTCTAGTAAAGGTGTAGTGAAATCTAAAAACGTCGGAAAAGCATATGTGTACGTAAAAGCATATGGTAAAAAAGTTAAATTGCCTGTCACTGTTTCTAGGAAAGTATGGAGCGTTGAGGGGAAATATAAAGGAAGAAAAGTAGATACATCCTTTGACAATAAATACGTTTCAGCTGGCTCATCTTTATATGATTTAAAAAACGGTAATCTAGTAAAATCTTTTGCTAAGAATAATAGTAAGAAGAATTCTATTTTCTTTTGGAAAGACGGTTTAGTTCATTATGACGGTAGTATTTTTGATTACTTCAATTGCAAATTTACTTCATATAATAAATTCAAATTGTTTAACCCTAACAATGATTACTTCTTCGATGTAAAAAATGGGGTATCGTATGCTAGTCAGAATAAGAGTAAAGGGAAAGTTGTAAATTCAGACTTAGATGTGGTGGAAATAGATGATGTTGAAACAGGAAGAAACGCAGCAGCACTTTCTGTAGATGGTTCAATTTTAGCTACAGCCTATGATGACACGCGTGTTGTATTAAATGATACAAAAACAGGAAATGTTATAAAAGAATTTAAAATCGATAATAAAGAAGTAAGAGGTATTACGTTTACAAAAGACAATAATAAATTATTATTAAGCGTTACAAACGTTGACGAAGAAGATTTTATGGTTTACGTGTATGATACAGATTCAAATGTAGTTCTAAAAAAATTCGGAGGACCATATGGCGTTATTGGTGAGGTTAAAATCAGTCCAGATGGAAAAAGAATTGCTCTTCTAGACATGCGAGGAGTTAAAATGTATGACAGTTCTTATAAATTATTATATGAACTTAAAATGATTGATAAAACTAGTATGAACTTCACTAAGGACAGCAAATATCTAATCGTTGCTGGCGGAGATGTTACAAAGTATTACGTTAAATAGTGATTACTATTAATCATAAGCCTAGAGAGAAAGTTTAGATTTATATATTTACTCAAGGACAGTAGAATAGACGTATTTTCGCAACTTAATAGCTGACTCCAGTGTTTTACTGGGGTCTTTTTTAATTGTACTTCTTTTATTAAGTAACCAAAGCCTAATCTCCCGGTGTATTATGCGAGAAATTAGGCTTTTTTATTATATTTTCAAAGTTTCTTCCTGGTTTTTAATTTCTTTAATGAAATAATCATAAAAAGCATTTTCCATTAGTAGCCCCTTATTATAAAGGTCTACCATACAGTTTTCCAAATCTCGAGATTCAACGTCTCCATTTTGAGAGTGTACTGCACTACTAAGTGACCTTGCTAGTCTTTTCGCAGATTCCGCCATACCAGATTGATCAATAGGTTTAATAGCGTCTTCAGGAATGTCGAAAAGCAACATATCCCCATCTTCAAAAGGCTTAATGGAGTAAGTATTCTTTCTAACACTGTAGTCCCAAATAATAGCTTTTTGTCCTTCATGTATTACTCGTTGATTTAACTCAAACTTCATTCTTAAACCACCTCCATACATATATAATAACCTTTTAAACCAATATATTACAAATTAGATAACTGATAGTATGTGATTATTATCGTAGAATTGTGGAATTAGGGATATTGTCTAGGGAATAGATTAATTAATACATACTAATGGTGTAGGTTTTTATATTCATTAATTGTATTATTTTTAAAATATTAGGATGAGTAAATTCTGTATTTAATAATAATATAATACTTTAATAGAAGGAGATTTCTTTCGATGAGCAAAGTTAAACATGTAAGGATTCAAATGATTGAAGAGCTACTTAAAGGTACAAAAGAGAAAGAATGCTAAAATATATGAACAACAACGTGATGAATTCTTGTACTATTGAAGATGACAGTAGAATTGTGAATTTGTAATTAAGAATGAGAGGTGGCTTATTAATGAAACAAGCAATTATTTTTGATATGGATGGTACATTGTTTCAAACAAATTTGATCTTAGAACCTGCTTTGGCAGCAACATTTGATATCTTAAGAGCCAATGGATCATGGAATGAGGATACGCCAATCAATAAGTACTTGGAGATAATGGGAGTGCCTTTACCGGTTGTCTGGGAAACGTTATGCCCACAACATTCACCAGAGATGCGTGAAAGGAATAATGAGATTTTTCATGAAAAGACGATTAATCTGATTAAAGATAAACAAGGTGCCTTATATCCTCATGCAGAACTTGTCCTTGAAACACTTAGTTTGAGGTATGATTTATACATAGCGAGTAATGGCCAAGCTTCTTATTTACAAGCGATTGTTGATACTTACGAGCTACATAGATTTTTCAAGAAAGTATACAGCATTCAGACCATACCTTCTGGACATAAATCGGATTTGGTAAAGAAGATTTTACTGGAAAATAGAATTGAAAATGGGGTAGTTGTAGGGGATCGTTTATCAGATATTCTTGCTGCAAAAGATAATGAGTTAACTTCTATAGGTGTCAATTTCGATTTCGCACAGGCTACAGAACTAGAAAAAGCAGATAAAGTCATTAATGATTTAAAGGAATTAATTACGATATTATAAACTGTACCCCTTAGGGTTGACGATTTACAGTCTATCATAAGGGGTGTTTTTTTTATTTATTAAGGAACCTGAATTAATAAGTAATAAACACTAGCGTTTTTATTAGATTAAGATATAGCCATTATGAAAAAACGAGAGTAGAGTCATATGTATTCAAAATTTACGATTTTTGAATACAATAATTCAGCTTCACCAGTTTTTAGACAACTAATTCATTATTGGTAATATAAATCACAAAATCTTGTATTAATTTATATAGCATATTAATAAAAAATAATATAAAATATAAAGTGTAATAATACACTATTCATAGCGTTATTTCTCTTTTTGAATCTTATTTGTTAATTTAGTTAGGAGAATATGATGAGATTTAAAAACTTAGTATTACTTAATGTAGTACCTGTATTATGCATTCATTCATTAGTGGTGTTGCTTAAAAATATAGGAAATACAAGAGAGTTGTCGACATTACAGGCAGAAATTATATTATTTACGCCGATAGTTTTATTGGCAATCAACTATAAAATAGAATCTGAAAAAAGAGGGGGATCATTTTTAAATAACTTTCTTTTCATTATTATAAGCTGTGGGGTTGGACTGGCTATTTACTTTTTGGACCTTGGATTTACATTTCGAGATTGGGGTCCATACTATCCAAAAGACTTTATACTAGAGGGGATAGGTGCACTTTTATATATGAGCAGTATAGTTCAGTGTCTAGTTGGTGGTTTTGTATGTTCAACTATATTGTTTATTAAAAATATGAGAGCCAAAAGAAAAGAGTTAATAAAAGGGTAATAAAGAACTTAGATTGGGTGAATATCCTAACTGATGGTACTAGAGATATTATTCGAAGGATCTAATAATACATATTTGCTGTCAATGTAGTAAAATATGGAGATATAAAACTTGTAAATTCGTATAATGAGTACCGTTTAAGATAGCTATTTGTGATGGAGTTCTAAGTTTTAATTTCAGCAAAAGGATTAATTATGTACCTGTGTTAGAATCTATTAATAATTGATTCTAACACAGGCAATAAAAGGAGTGATTCTACTATGAAAAACGTACATTTCGTTGCTTCCTGGAGTGGTGGGAAAGATTCAGCGCTGGCATATTATCGAGCACTGCAATTAGGGATGGTTCCGAAGAAAATTTTAACGATGTTTGAGGATGATGGGGAGATTTCTAAGTCACATGCAGTTCCTTTAGAAGTTGTACAAGCACAAGTAGATAAATTAGGGATACCCCTGTTAACTAAACCTGCAAGTTGGAGCTCATATGAGGAACAATTTATAGATGCGATGGATGCATGTCGAGCTGAAGGGATTACACACGGCGTGTTCGGAGATATTGATCTGGAAGGTCATTTAGATTGGGTCCAAACAACATGTACGAAATCGGATATTATAGCAGTCCATCCACTATGGAAAATGTCGCGGCGATCAGTGGTAGAGGAACTGTTAGAAGCTGATTTTGAGTCGTGGATTATTGTAGTGAATACAACTATGATGCCTGCTTCTTATGTTGGGAAAAGATTGACAAAAGAATTAGTGGAGGAACTAGAAGCAGCAGGCATCGATGCGTGTGGCGAGAACGGTGAATTTCACACTATTGTAGTTGATGGACCTATTTTCTCTGAGCGCGTTCCAATCTCCATTTCTGCTCCTATAGAAAAAGGAAATTATGTTTTCTCTCCAGTTTCGTTAGACGAAAAATGAAAAAGGAACCGTAAGTAAGGAGTGCAGTCCCTTTAACTCCGATTCTTCAACATAACCTTTGATCCTGTGGATTTAAAATAAAGTCACGATGTTTATAAAAAAGATGCGATGTTTTGAAGAAAGTCGCAATGTTTGAAAAAAGTTATGATGCTTTACCCCTTTTGAATATAGTTACTTGGAGAAAGGAATTCCTATGTATGTCTAAAATGGTTAATATGCTTTCTATATTATGGCTCCTCAAAACGAGGAAACAATTGACTGCTAAGGAGCTAGCAGAGGAATTAGAAATCAGTATCCGTACGGTGTACCGCTATATTGATGCTCTTTGTGCAAGTGGAGTACCAATCATTTCAGATGCAGGACATAATGGTGGGTACAGTTTACTGAATGAGTTTACAAAGGCACCTTTGTTTTTTAACCTGGATGAGCAGAAAGCGCTTGTTCATGCTGCAAAATTTGCAATAGATGCAGGGTATCCCTTTAGTGAAGCGTTAGATGAAGCAATTTCTAAATTGAAAATGTATACAAACGCGGAGCAATTGAAGCATATCAATCGTCATTTAAGAGGGTTTGAAGTCATCCATCCTACAGTCGAACCGTCTTTGAAATCTATTCTACAAGATTTAGAAATTGCTGTTGCCGAAAATTATAAGTTATTTATTATTTATCATAAAGATAGGGAAATCGAACCGCAATCA
This sequence comes from Viridibacillus arenosi, assembly GCF_001955655.1. GTDB lineage: Bacteria > Bacillota > Bacilli > Bacillales_A > Planococcaceae > Viridibacillus > Viridibacillus arenosi. Next base: position 153,686 of record NZ_MSPW01000008.1, read on the forward strand.
CGCCATATTGATCCTTATGGTCTTGTTTATTGGAAAGGTAAGTGGTACACAGTTGCATATTGCCATCTGCGTAAAGAAATTCGGAGTTTTAGAATCGATCGTATTCAATCATTATCCAAAACAGATAAAAAATTTGACAGACCCTCGGGATTTTCAGCACGTTCTTTCTTCCTAAAAGACCTTTTACCTGATTCAAACCAACTTGAAAAACTCATTTCTGTCCGTATCAAAGGCAAGACACATGCGCTTGATGATTTATGTCAGCATTGGTTATTTAGTCATGCTTTAATAGAACGAAAAAACGACCAAGCTCTTTTTAAGGTTGATAAAGAGTCTATTCATACCTTTGTACCTTACTTTCTTCTTCCCTATGGTAAATCTATTACCATTTTGGAACCAACTTTATTACAAGAAAAATTGGCAACTATCAGCTTTGAGTTATTCAATCATTATAAAAAAACTTCACTTCACTGACCGTACTTGGCAGTGAAGTTTTTTTATAATGTACATGTACAGAACAAAATTTTTAGGAGGCATATAAATCATGAAGGATTTGAAGTATCAATTTTATATTGCAGGTACACCAGAGGAAGTTTGGAAGGCATTAATCTCTCCTGAGGGTACAAAACAAATTTATTATGGGTCCGTCATAAGATCTACATTTCAAGTGGGCGATCTCTTGGAGTATGTAGGTCCTGGAGTAGATGGAGATGAAACGGTGCATGTATACGGTAACGTATTGGAGTATGAACCGAATCAGTTAATTCGATTTACTCACTATACTGGAAAGTCTTATATGAAAGATGATCATGCATTTGAATCGAGAATTTCTTATCTTCTAGAGCCTATTGGCTCATGCACGAAATTGACACTCATTCATGACCAGTGGGAAGAAGATGATCCCTATTTTGAGAACAGCGACAATGCCTGGTGGATGATTTTAAATAATACAAAGACTTTAGTAGAAACAGGAAGTACTCTAGATTTTGGTGAAGGTTCATAGGTCCGTCACAAATGATTTAACAAAAAGGGAGTAGTGGAGCACAACTCCTTAACTAATTTGTATTTTAAGATTTATGTTGTTTAGTCTATCTCACTGATTGTGGAGTAAACAACTTAAATGTGTAAAAAACTTAACCATGACCTAGAATTTTTCTATATAACTGATCTCTTTGAGAGAACATATATATTTGTTCAATCAACGGGCACGATTTTGGAAGATCAAAGGTAGAAAATGATTAAACTTTTTAATAAAACCATAACTTAAAACTACTAGAGAATAATCCATTTTGATTAATCTTTTTTCAAAATGGACTATTCTTATTTACCGAAAAATACAGGTTTATTGTGTTTTTAATCAAACTTTATTTCTAAGCTGCAACTTTTATCCTAAAAGACTTAAAGAATCTACAATTAAATCAATTATTATGACCTCTTTGTCTAAAGGTACTCTTAAGGGTACTGCTAAAAATGGATATAAAACCTATACATATAAGTTAAATAAACATGGAAATAAAAATATGAAGGTTGTTGTTAATAAAGATGGTGTAATTGTAACTGCTTATCCAACTTCAGGAACATCAGTAAAAGTTAAAAAATGATAGGAGCTTTAATGACATGAAGATAGCATTTAATGTAGAAGAATACGAAGATATGATAAATTCCCCTTTTTCTGCGGAAATGATGCAGAAATAATTGAAAATACTTGTGGGAAATTGGTGATTTTTTTCATAATGTGAAGTCAAATTTGATCTTATTTCAAATACTTCATCTAGTATAAATTGAATTATCGTATTTAATTAATGCGCAATGAATTGTTATATTCTGTCATGAAGTTGTCATTGTTTTTTCCGTTTATAGCATTAGTACCTCTAGTTAATAGGGTAATATTGTAATTAGTTATATAAATCACCATGTTTTAGGTGCTCACTATTCAATATCAGCAGGAGGTATTCAATGACAACGGAATCTTTAATTGATTTAAGCAGTACAGCTATGTATATTTCTTTTCTATTATATTTAATCGCAATTGTGCCTTTAGGTTTAGCTGTTTCTTCAGAAAAAAAGCTATTTTCTACTATCGGCATAACGATCACTTGGATAGGATTTATCCTTCAAATTATTTACTTTGTGACTAGATGGAATGCAATTGGTCATGCGCCTGTTAGTAATATGTATGAATTTATGACATTCTTCGGCATTATGCTCGTGGCTGGTTTTTTAATCATGTATTATATTTATCACCAATCGGTTATTGGTCTTTTTGCATTACCGATTTCCTTATTAATCCTAGGTTATGCTAATGCATTTTCAAAGGAGGTAAAGCCACTAATTCCAGCACTTCAAAGTGAGTGGCTAACAATTCACGTTATTACCGTTGCTTTCTCAAGCGCTGTCTTATCAATTTCCTTTGTAACAAGTGTAATCTATTTATTAAAAGTGATTAATACAGAAGAAAAGAATAAAAGAACGTTCTTTTTAGAGTTAGTCATGTATTTACTTGTAGTAGTCTGTGGATTTATAGGAGCATCGACAACTTTTACTATCACAGGCTATGAAAAGGAACTTCAATTTCTAAACCAAGATAAAAAACTAGAAATATATAAATACAAGTTACCAGCCATTACGGCACCAGTAAAATCTGTAGTAGTTGAAGTTAATTCAGATAATCAATATACAGAAACGAATCAAAAAAACGGTTATTTAGAAGTTTCAAGCTTTTTAAACGCGATGAAATTAAATACACTTATTTGGTCGTTTTTAGTAGGTACTGTACTTTATCTACTCATCCGGTTGATTACAAGGCGTAAAATTATTACATTGTTAAAACCACTAACAAATCGTGTTAATGCTACAACAATGGATGAAATCTCTTACCGATCAATTGTTATCGGTTTCCCATTGTTTACACTAGGCGGACTTATTTTTGCTATGATTTGGGCGCAATATGCATGGAGCCGATTCTGGGGCTGGGACCCGAAAGAAGTATGGGCTTTAATTACTTTCTTATTTTATGCAGCTTTCCTTCATTTACGTTTAAGTAAAGGATGGGAAGGAGAAAAAACAGCTTGGTTATCCATTATCGGTTTCGGAACAATCATTTTCAACCAAGTGTTTGTTAATCTCGTTATTGCGGGACTTCATTCGTATGCTTAAATAATTACTAAGAAACTTTATTGGATGAGTCTGTGCGCGTCTTTGATATAATTGCTCCCCTTAGAGTAAAAGGCGGAATATCGAAAGTAAGAAAAAATTCAACGCAAATATCAAACGCCTGAACTAAAGCATCCCTTTAGTTTAGTACAATATTTCATAATCTTACTTCCTTGGATAATTACTATTGCTAAATGTTTGATATATAAAAAGGGAACACCTGTTAACCAGGAAGTTCCCTTTTTATTTCGTGAGATAAGAGTACACCATAACAACGTTTGAGAAAAGTAGACTACGGTTAGGGTTTGAAGCATTTTTAAACGGATAACTTTTACATTACCTACATGAGTTGCATTGAATGAATATTATTGGCCACCAAGCATTACCAACTACTAAAAATGTTGTATACGTATTATTAAAAAGGAGAGTTTTCAATTAAACTCCAGTATTAATAATAACTCCTAGATAATCTAACCGATATAAACACTTTCACATGTTCCAGCTGCTGGTTCATAAAAACAATGATTTTTAAATTGCCCTGTAAAAGGTTGACCGTACCATGTTGGAGGACAAGGAGCATATGGATTAAAATACCAAAGGGCGAATTTCGCTGGATGTTGTCTCCAATAATCCAAATTCTGTTTTGCTAATCTTTTTTCAGAAGATCTCGCTCTTTGATAAAATAAATTTCCTTTTTGAACAGCTTCAAAAGAAAAATTTCCACCTTGAACCTGATAAATGACATCTTCAATGGTTCTTACATCATTAAAGTCTAAACAATTTGATACAGCTCGATTAACAATTACATTGCCAACATATAACATCCCTTGGTTTCCTTCAGCCTCAGCTTCAGCGCGCATCATCCTTGCCATTAAAGCAACGTCTGCATCTCGGTATTTAATTCTTGGCATTTTTCCACCCCTATAATATAGTATGAAAAAAAACCTAAATTGATGTCATTTTTTATACCTTTATTCAACTATCATGCACCTTTAGATTAAGTACAATTCTTCACAAGTGCAACATTGATTTTAACATAAATACCCAATGGGGAAATCACCTTAAAGAATAACTAAAGAGATGATTTGTATCAAACTTTATTACAGAGCAACAAATTCTCTTCAAATTGTTGTATTAGCTGTGAAAGCAAATAGACTTTTGATATCTTATAGAAAAAAAGACTGAGCATCTTACAACTCAGTCTAGTAAATTACTATTATTTTCGTATTTTTTCAATTTCATCAGCAACAAACTGGACGTTTGTTCCTACGATTACTTGAATACTTTGCGGTCCTACTACATTAATACCAGGAACACCAGTAGCCTTAATTTTCTTTTGATCAACAGCATCCATGTTTTTCACTTCTACACGTAGGCGAGTTGCACAGTGGTCTACAGAAGTTACATTTAGGTCTCCGCCTAATCCATTATAGATTTTAGCGGCCATATCTGAGAATTTATTACCTGATGTAGTTTCTCCAGCATCATCTATTTCTACATCTTCATCGTCTTCTCTACCTGGTGTTTTTAAGTTGAATTTCACGATAAAGAAACGGAATAAGAAATAGTAAATGACTGCAAATACTAAACCCTGGACGATTAACATTAAAGGTTGGTTAGCAAGTGGCAATCTTGAACTTAAGAAGAAATCGACAAAACCGGCACTAAAACCAAAACCTGCTGTCCAGTGGAATGTTGCAGCGATAAATAAAGAAATACCTGTTAAAGCAGCGTGAACTACATAAAGAGCTGGAGCTAAGAACATAAATGCAAATTCAAGTGGTTCAGTAACCCCTGTGAAGAATGCAGCGAAACCTGCAGCTAACATTAAAGATGCAGCTTGTTTTTTTCTTTTTGTTTTAGCAGTATGATACATTGCTAGAGCAGCAGCTGGTAATCCAAACATCATGATTGGGAAGAAACCTGCTTGATACATTCCGGTAACACCTTTTGTGCCAGTTCCTTTCAAGAAGTTACCTATATCATTTATGCCAGCAACGTCAAACCAAAATACTGAGTTCAATGCATGGTGTAATCCAGTTGGGATCAATAGGCGGTTAAAGAATCCGTATAACCCTGCACCAGTAGCACCTAATTCACTAATAGCTTCACCAAAACTAACTAATGCAGAATATACAACTGGCCAGATAAAGAACAATGCTGCGGAAACGACTAGCATAGAAGCAGCTGTCATTATGGGAACTAATCGTTTTCCACTAAAGAACGCTAAGAAATCTGGTAATTGTACATGGCTAAAGCGATTGTACATGATAGAAGCAATTATGCCTGATATAATACCGATAAATTGGTTTTCAATTTTGCCAAATGCGGGATTTACATTGGCGACATCTGTACTTAGTAGCATAGAGACAGTTCCTGTAGAAAGTAATGTCGTTACTACTAAGAAAGCAACTAGCCCACTTAAAGCAGCAGAGCCATCTTTATTTTTGGACATCCCCAACGCTACCCCAACTGCAAATAGAAACGACATGTTATCTATAATTGAAGATCCAGCTTTGATTAAGAAAGCAGCTAATACATTTCCAGAACCCCAGCCATCAGGGTCAATCCAATAGCCGATACCCATCAAAATAGCCGCAGCAGGTAAAACAGCTACTGGTAACATTAAAGAACGACCTAGCCGTTGTAAATATTTCTTCATATAATAATTCACTCCAATACAGAATATTTAGATAATTTTCTTAAAAAAATAAAATAATTTCGAATTTTTTATTGCTTTTGCAATCTTTCAATATGGACTGCGATGTAACCTAACTCATGATCTGGTAGGTCAATACCATGCAATTTCTTTAACTCTTTGGTCACTTCGACGGCGCAATTGTACGAATAAGGAAATTTCTTTTTAATCATGACAAGCATTTCTTCATCCATTGTATGGAGCTCATAATGATTCATCCTTGTTAAAGCAAAGCGTAAATGAGTGATAAGACGATGATAGGAAATGTCGTTTTCCTCGAGATGTATGTTTAATTTTTTTTGAATAATTTGAACCATATCCCGAATAATCGACGTTTGCTTTAACGTTTGATGTAAATCGCCTCCTTGTAATTTCATCGTATGGATATGAAGAGCGAGGTAAGCAGCTTCATCTTCCGGCATTTCAACTTGGCATCTTTCTTTTATATGTTGTATTGCCCAAAGACCAATCTCAAATTCTCTCCTATATAAGATTTTTATCTCAGGTAAAAGCTTGTTATTGAGTTGAATACCATCTTTTAATCTTTCAATAGCGAATGATACATGGTCAGTCAGTACAATATGAATACGTTCGTCTAACTTTCCACCAATATATTCCTCAGCGTACGAAATAATTTCTTCAGAGATTGTAAAATGTTCTTCAGGAATTCGACTTAACAATTGTTGAAGTTTGTCATTTTCCCTCATAACAAATATCTTTTCTATTCTGTCTAAATTAACGATGTCGTTTCGTTTCTTATTAAAAGCAACTCCGGATCCCACAGCAATCTTCTCACGCTCGTTATCTAGAACAACTACGGCATTATTATTAAGTATCTTCGTGATTTTCATCGAAAGCGATCTCTCCTTTACTTACGATAATTTAAGGATTCACTACTTAGCAGATATGGTCATTAAGATGGTTTTATCTTGGATGCATGATTTTGAATAATGGCATTGAATGTCTTTGTCAGCACTATTAGTAACAATGATTGGTGTAACTATGTTTTTTGCGTTTTCTCGAATATATTCCCAGTCCACTTCGATAAGAACTTGCCCTGTAGAAACTTTATCACCTGCACTTACAAGTACTGTAAATCCTTTCCCACCTAAAGAGACCGTTTCCAAACCAATGTGAATGAGAATCTCTGAACCATCAGTAGTGCGTATTCCAATAGCATGCTTCGTATCTGAAATGAGAACTATTTCTCCTTCTACAGGGGCATGAACACTCCCATTAGTAGGAATAATAGCGACACCTTCTCCCATCATTTTTTGGCTGAAGACGGGATCTGGAACTTCACCTAATGGAATAATCTCTCCATTTATAGGTGCCAAAACTTCTAAACTACGTTTTTTAAATAAATTTGATAGCATGAAAAAACTCCTTTGTTGAATAATGTAATAATGCTGCCGTAATAGAAAAGCGTAAAAAAGGCATGGAGGCAACAAAGCAGTTTTTTACAACTTCTTTGTTTACCACCATGCCTGATCGTATCAGTAACATGTGATTCGTTATTAAACTAATATTCAGATAATAGCATTAAATATTTTACTATTCAATAGAAATATGAAAAAAAGTTAAAAATTTGTAACAATTGTAATGAATTATATGAAGGGGATATAGTTTTAAGTACAAGTTTCAGAAAAAATAAAGCGATTTTGATCAAGCTATTTCAAGTGAAAGACAAGAAAAGAGCATACATCTTGTTTTTTAGATTTTTTTAATGAAAGATTAAGCGGAATTTCTATACTTGCATACTTTACAATATAAGAGTACTCTTATATAAGTGAACGATTATATAAAAGAGGTGGGATAGTGGATTCTTTAACAATAATGGAAAAACAGTTAAAGGCCGTAAGTGATGCTAACCGTTTAAAGTTGTTAGCCTGTTTAAAGCAAGGCGAGGTCTGTGTATGTGATTTAGTTGATGTCCTGAAGGTTTCACAGCCAGCAGTTAGCCAACAATTACGTAAATTAAAAGAGGCTGACATTATCTTAGAAAGAAAAAAAGGGACTTGGAAGCATTATCGATTACATGAAGAACAATCTCCATACATCCAAGCAATTATTGAAGAATTAGAACCTATCTCATATAAGCATTGTGGACCAACTTGTTCTTCCCAAGAAGGGGATGATTGAAGGTGGAGAAACCGTTAACAAAACAGCTATCTTTTTTAGATCGGTATTTAACGCTGTGGATTTTCATTGCAATGGGGTTAGGTGTTCTTATAAGCGTCATTGCACCAAATTTTAAAGATACATTAGATACTTTAGCGGTAGGTACTACGTCTATTCCAATTGCTATCGGATTAATTGTTATGCTCTATGCACCGCTTGCTAAAGTGAAATATGAAGAGATGTGGCGTGTATTTAAAGATTGGAAAGTTCTATTGCTCTCACTCGTACAAAACTGGCTATTAGGTCCATTTTTAATGTTTTTCCTAGCCATCATCTTCCTACATGATTATCCGGAGTATATGGCGGGGCTGATTATGATTGGCCTAGCACGATGTATTGCAATGGTCATTGTTTGGAATGATTTGGCGCGAGGTGACAACGAGTATGTGGCAGGGCTAGTTGCCTTTAACTCTGTATTCCAAATCTTATTCTATTCTGTATTTGCCTATTTCTTTTTAAATATCATGCCGGGATGGTTTGGATTAGAAAATCTAAATATATCTATTTCAATGTGGGAAATTACAAAGAGTGTGCTGATTTACTTAGGTATCCCATTTGTTGCAGGTATTTTAACGCGCATTATTGGTATTAAAGTGAAGGGGATCGAGTGGTATGAAAATCAATTCATTCCTAAGATTTCTCCATTAACATTGATTGCTTTATTGTTCACTATTGTCATGATGTTTTCTTTAAAAGGGGATAAAATTATTGAATTACCAGTAGATGTAATTCGTATAGCCATTCCTCTATTAATCTATTTCTTGATTATGTTTGTCGTGTCGTTCTTTGCTTCAAGAAAGGCAGGAGCAAATTATCCAGTTACAGCAGCACTTTCGTTTACTGCTGCCAGCAATAACTTTGAATTAGCGATAGCAGTAGCTGTTGGTGTGTTTGGTATCCATAGTGGTGCTGCGTTTGCCGCTGTTATTGGCCCGCTTGTTGAAGTACCGGTGTTAATAGCTCTAGTGGGAGTAGCACTTAGATGGAAAAGGAAATATTTCGAAGTTAAATTGTAAGTATTGAATCACACGATTTACGCCTAGCATTGTCTAGGTCTTATTTTAAGTCATTATATAAGTGATCGCTTATGTATTAATGTAGACGGAGGGTATAAAAATGACAGAAATGAAAAACGATCAAATACGCCAAGGTGTGCGTGATAATTATAAACAAGTAGCATTAAAAAATATTGATACAAATAGCTGCTGTGCTCCTAGCTGTTGCACACCAGATGAAAATCAAAATATCTCTGTAAAAGAGATTTCGCAAAAAATGGGTTACACAACTGAAGAACTTACAAGCATTCCGAACGGTGCCAATATGGGATTAGGATGTGGGAATCCACAAGCAATTGCGGCTTTAAAAGAAGGTGAAACTGTATTAGATTTAGGCTCTGGTGGTGGATTCGACTGCTTTTTAGCTGCGCCTAAAGTGGGCTTAAATGGGAAAGTCATTGGTGTAGATATGACACCAGAAATGATTTCAAAAGCTCGGAAAAACGCAGAAAAACTCCAATTTAAACATGTAGAATTTCGTCTTGGTGAGATTGAAAATTTACCAGTCGCAAATCAATCTGTCGATGTCATCATGTCAAACTGTGTAATCAATTTATCACCAAATAAATTACGCGTTTTTGAAGAAGCATACCGTGTTCTAAAAGATGGCGGTCGTTTAGCCATTTCAGATGTAATTTTAACAACAACTTTACCAACTGATATGAAACAAAATATGGCGCTCTATTCAGGTTGCATCACAGGCGCCTCAACAATCGAAGAATTGACGGCTTACTTGCAAGAAGCAGGGTTTAAAAATATTCAAATCACTCCAAAAGATGAATCGAAAGAATTTATCAAGGAATGGGCACCAGAACATCAAGTGGAAGAATATATCGTATCGGCTATTATTCAAGCTGTGAAATAGAATGATGTACAGCTATAGATATGAAATGAAGAAATCAAAATAATTGAGTAAAAAATGACTTCGCTAAAGTAGCGGAGTCATTTTTTTATTCCATACACTTCTATCAAAAAGCTTTGAGATAATAAAAAACTGGAAACAGCGCCAATAAAAAATGAATTGGAAAATCACATTTAATAAAAGCGCATATAAAACTTAATTTTAAATTAAAAATACTTAAAAGTGAAATAATGGTTTTGGTTAATCAGTATTGATGTAAATGCAATTTCAAAGTAATGTATGATATGAAAGCAAGATTACATAATGGGACGTGATAAATATTGAAAACTCTAGCTGTATTTTGTGGATCAAGTAATGGAGCTTCGGATATCTATGTAGAAGTGGCAAAAAAATTGGGTAAAGAGTTGGCCAAACGTGATATTACACTTATATACGGTGGGGCAAGTGTAGGCGTCATGGGTGCACTTGCAGATGCTGTATTAGAAACAGGCGGAAAAGTTATTGGAGTAATGCCAATTTTTCTAGAAAAAAGAGAAATCTCTCATAAGAATCTTACTGAACTGATTGTAGTAGACTCTATGCATGATAGAAAAGAAAAAATGGCAGAACTTGCAGATGGATTTATGGTATTGCCGGGTGGCCCAGGAACATTAGAAGAATTTTTTGAGGTTTTCACTTGGGCTCAGCTAGGATTACATCAAAAACCTTGTGGGCTCTTAAATATTAATCATTATTTTGATCCACTTATTGCTTTATTTAATCATATGTCTGATGAACAGTTCTTACATGAAAAGTACCGTACTATGGCGCTAGTAGATGCAGAACCAAGTGGACTACTCGACCAATTTAATGTATATGAAGCACCAACTGTAAAATCTTATATTACTGAAAAACAAATTTGATAGTTGAAAAAACAGGCTATGGTTTTTATAGACCATGGCCAGGTATTTACGTGGCTTGATATCGTGGCCATCGCCATGAATAATGAGAAAGTTGAACAGGGAACTTGCGAACTGACGAGAAAATATAGTCGTCGAGGTGGCGGAGATACAAGAAGTACAGTGAACGGAATGAATCTACCTTATAATAAAACCCGTTACTACAATGATGTGTATGAGTGCCGAGTTGAATATTTGCCATTTACAAAAACAGTGAAAGATCTTCAATTGTATGACGAAAAGTGAGTTTAAGATAGCAAAGCTCTGATCTATAGTTACTGGACATACAATTTGAGAATAACTACAACTTATATTATATAAAATAGTAATTGATAAACAGATTCACCAAAGGAAAAGGAGCTGAACATATTGTTACTTATAAGAAATCTTGAAGAAAATGAGCATGAGTTTTTATTGGATATGTTATATGAGTCAATCCATATTCCAGAGAATAAACCGACTAGAGAAGAGTTACTAAACTTCCCACACATTAGAAAATATCATGAAGGTTGGGGAAGAGCGGGGGATAGATCACTAATTGCTATCGATGAAGAAAATCAAAAAGTAGGAGCGGTCTGGTACAGATTATTTGAAGAAAATAATCAAGGCTATGGATATGTCGATCACAACACGCCAGAATTAGGAATTGCTATTGTAGAGAATGGTAGAGGAAAGGGAATTGGAACTTTACTTATGAAGAAAATCTTGCAGCTTGCTATGGCAGAAGGGTATAAGTCAATTTCCCTAAGTGTAGATCCAGATAATAGTGACGCAGTACATATATATAATAAACTCGGGTTTCAAGAATACGGAATATCAGGAACATCTATCACAATGGTATATAGGGATGCTGAGCATTAAATACGTCAAATTAATGCTGGAAATAATATAAAGCATGTTTTGAATGATTGATCAAAACATGCTCTAATGCTCTTTTTTTATTGATAAGAAATCTGTTTATTATAATTTGGATCATGATCTATCAATTGTTAAGCACTCATATACATGCATATCTAACTATCTCAAAATTTATTAGTAGATGTGTTGACAGTAGAATAAGGTTTCTCTTCATTTATTATCCCCGAAATACCCTCTTTTTCAAGTAAATCGACAATTTTTTCAATGCTTGCATGATCTTTTACTACAATGAAATTAGGTGAAAAAGGCTTGTATTTTATGTTTAAAATAAATTTATAACCATTATTTACTTTAGGGTCAAGACCATAGAGCTCATGCCAACGACTTATTTTTTCTACTTCATAACCTTTTATATTACTGAAAGAATAGAACTTGCTATCAAAGATTATGCCATTTGCTAATATGAACAAATTACCACGATGTTTAATGGCGGAAATAATCACGAAAAATAAAGAAACAATACTAAATGAAGAAGTTCCTAATACGTCAGTTAAAAGAACAATTACTAACAAAATGACTAATAGTAAAATTGCAACTACGGTTCCCCATTTAACATATTGGTATGACTTCGTATTTTTACTAAGATACTCCATTTCCCGCCACTCGTGTGGAATGAGGATGCTATTAAATTCTTCTTCCTTAATAGGGTAGAAAGCATCCTTAGAGAGCTGAACAGCTTTTCTCAATTTAATTCGATATCGAATTAAATAGTAAATACCAAATATAAAAATAATAGTGAATATAGTATTTAACATCTTTTATAGCTCCTTTCTCGATAAATAAGGATTTAAAACAATTGTGGCTTACTAATTTATTCCTATTGTTCTATATAAAAATTATACTACAAAATGGATTATTTGAGTTTATATGTTTATTTTTAGGGTTAAAGTAAGGATTTCAAAAAGCAAAGCCAACTTGAAATTAATTCGATTAATGTCTAAAATAGTGCGACATTTGTATATAAAAACTCATTTTTTTAAAAATATATGCAAATACCCTATAAAGTAAAGTAGACTTTTATAAGTGTCACTTAACTTTATAGGGTGCAATTTTTTTGGTGCAAGTGGATTTATTTAATCAATTAATTTTAATTCTTTTGCCATTAGAGCAGCTTCTGTTCGTGTTGTAACATTCAGTAAGTGATAAATTTGTGATAAATTTCGTTCAACAGTTCGTGGAGTAAGATCAATTTCGAGAGCAATAGCACTATTAGTATAGCCCTGTACGACGAATTGTAAAATTTTCTTCTCACGTTCATTTAAAAGTAGTGGTTGCTTCGAAATTTGAGGTTGATCTAATTTCTGAACGAAATCGATGAAGCTCCAAGGTAAGATAATCTCGCCATCCATTGTTAAACGAATTGTCCGAAGTATGCGCTCTTTAGTGACGGTTTTCGAAAGAAGCCCATGTATTTTTTTTTCCACGATAAGTGAGTAGTAATCTTCGATCTGATCGCCTGTATACAAAATAATCTTTGCGTCAGGTTGGAGAGAGCAAATGGTAGCTCCGACGTCAATACCACTTGTACCTGGCATATTAATGTCAATTAAATAAACATCATATGGTGTTTTTTGTACGATTTCTGGAATATTTGTCGGATTTTTTTCTGTATCCGCTCGCATATCATCGATATTATTAAATAGATTTTTACTACCTTCTAATACAATTGGATGGTCGTCGATGATTAAAATATTTATCATGGATAGTTTAGTCTCCTTTATTGACCGTAATATCAAACTGCATACCTTCATTAGGGTAAGAGTCAATAACCATAGTCCCTTTGTATGCGGCAACACGTTCCTTCATGCCAATTATCCCCATCGTCCCAGATAAATACAAATCTTCTAAGTGACAGCCAATCCCGTTATCCATATAAAATAAATGAAAACCTTGTGATAAAGCACGAAGTTCAATTTTTACATATGTTGCTTTAGAATGCGTTAATGCATTGTTTAACATTTCTTGGATTAAACGATAAATGAGTAACGACATCTCATTGTCATCTATTAGTAACGGTTCAATAGAATGCATTAAAGTAAAGTGAGCTCGTTGTTCGGTCTGATTAAATAATTTCGTCAGTGCGGCCTCCAAACCAAGTGTTTGAAGAAGCGGAGGCTTAAGTTGCTCGCAGTATAGTCGCAACTGGACATTTATTGTTATTAGTTGCTGATGAATTTGTAAAATTTTTTGTTGTACGAGATCGCGATCACGTACATAAAGTAAGTTGTCCAATTCGCGAATTAAAAAAATTTGCTCTTGTAAAATAGTATCATGGAGCTCTTGTCCAAGTTGACTTTTTACTTCTTCAAGCTGTAACCAGCAGAGCTTATGTAGCCAAGCAGGATAGTTTTGTCCTTCCTTTGCTTGCTTTAACTCAAACATTAAATCCTCTACAAGCTGTGTGTTTTCAACAAAATTATCAATGTAATGAAGCAGTAATTCTAACCAAAGAAGTTCTTCCTTCTTTAAATGAATTTTGGAGTTGGTTCTTAAAATCAAAAAGTATTTTGTTTTTATATTTCGATGTAAGCAAGCGACGTAAAACGTTTGAAATTTCTTTATTGATCCAACTTGTAGTTGATCTAAATCCTTTGGCGTTAATTGGAGTTGGTGCCTATTCTCTTCAGACTGAGCATTAGCAAGAGAAATCTGTTCAGTTTCCATATCATATTGTATGACATAAACCGTATTCATTTCTAATTGCTTCATAAGTTGATCGGAAAGTGTGTTAAATAAATCCTCCATTTTTATTTCTTTTCCGACTTTATCAATAATCGAATACAAAAAATGAATATTATTGCCGTTCGTAGAAAATAATACTTTTCTATACACATAATCAATTTTTTCTTTAACACATAACAGCACAAAAATAGAAATGAAAATAAAAAGTGCTATACCTATATTAGTACGTATTGAAATCGATAAAAACGAGTCAATTCCTATCATTAGCCAAACTGTCATACCACCAGCAAACAGCACATAGTAACGTATACGAGAAACATAATAGTCAACATCAAATAATCGTTCCGTTACTTGCATAAAGGTGAATGTAAAGGGAATGCATAGTAACGATATAGCGCAAGTCGATGGACTTAAAATTGCTTGTTGAAATAATAATTCAGGGAGTACATAAAAAATGACAAAAGGTAAAAATGGTAGAACGATAAACCAAAAAAGTATTTGGAGCTGAATGCTTCGATCACGAGTATACGAAGTTGCAAGAATGATTAAAATATAAAAAATCAGAGCCACAAATAGCAGCAATATAATGATCGTATTCAAAGTGAAAAATGCTGAATTGAAAATTTCTATCATAGACACTAGGAAAACACACACAGTAATGAGATATAAGATCCAAATCTTTTTATTAAATCTCCATGGTATACGCAAAAAAGCAAAATACTTTTGTAAAAAGTGAATGAGTAGTACAAGGCATAGGATTAAACATGTACTATTAACAATACTACCTACGGGATGTAGTTGGGTGGATGCACCAACACTACAATAGGCAAGCGATACCGTTAGCAAAAAATAAATTAAAATATTCAGTGAAGCGACATTGCCACTTTTTTGCTTATATAAATAAATTGCTAATGACAACATAAGTAAAAAGTAAATTACTGGTAAAATGAAAAAATGTGAAAATGCCTTAGGCAATTCATGATACAAAACATCAATTTCTTTAATGTTTCCTGTAGCGTCCATTACAGTTAGTGTTTTAGCAGATCGAACAATCCCGTCTGGTGCAACGTGCTCCATTTTATAAGGAGAGAAGTCATCGATTGCAATCAATATATCACCTTTACTTATTTCATGGAGTTCTGCCCAATCAGGATATTCGAAATGCTCAATTACCAATCGATTCGTCTTGTTTTACAACCTCTATCCCAATAATAGGAGAACTATAGCTGATATAAAGTACATAACTCCCAACAGCGATATAAAGTGTTAACAAGGTGATGAACGAACGGAGAGGGATTAAAGTGGTCGCCAACCTAGGCTGCCTAAGCATACATCATTATCATATGCTTCCACAATTGCTTTTTGTTGTAGTGAAGTTACACCTACTAAAGAAAGCTTATTATCCTTTAAAAGTTGTATGAACGCTGGGTTTTCTTGTAAGTATTGAATGAATTTCATCATTTGACATTACCTCATTTCATTAATTTTTCTACATATAAAAGGTCTACTTCGTGCATTTTAATCTGCTTTAAAAATACTAAAGCTTCTAGCTTTAATAAGTTTTTAATCGCCAGTGCATATTGAATCGCACCACTATCAATTAATGCTTTTTGAAGTAAGGGAACATTTACTGAATGCGTATTACCTGCGTAGTAATCATTTAGATGTACCGCAACTGATGATGGCTGTGAAAATAAAAAAAGAATTGACAACGAATATTTTTTATAGATAATATCATTTTTTCCATTCCAATATTTTAAGTCTGTAATATCATTTTTGATTTGCTGAATCATGCCAATATGTTCAGCATAACGTGCAACCGTTGAATTTATTTGGCCAGTAGCTAAGACAACACCAAGCTGACAACTTAGAGCAGTTAATGAACCAGATTTTTGGCGAATCATATTGAGATATGCTTCTTCAGTCCGTGCTGTATTAAGTAAATCTTGTTGTTGACCATTAATACAATCAAGTCCATATTCTTCTAGCAAACAAGCAACTTCCCATTTGTATCGACTTGAAGTTTTTAATACAATTTGTTTCGCAATAAACAGAAGCGCAATAGCTCCATTTAACCCGATTGCGGTATCCTGAGACCAGATTGTATCGACATCACCATCTTGTAAATCATCAATTATATCAAAGCTTAAAATAAGTAACTCAAGTGCTGCTGCAATCGACACCGCATCATCATCTAGTTCACAGCCAAATGCCTCATAATGGAAAAGGCAAAGATGAGCAAACATGAAAGAAGCGTTTGTTTTGACATTGATATATTGAATAAGTTGGTCCTGAAAAGCGAGATGTAAATGTTGATTCGTTGTAATTAGTTCTTTCATTTTAATAATTAAGACCTCATTATGTCGCATTATACAAACCACCTTTTGTTGTAACAATTACATTCAGTATACATTCATTATGAATCATATATCGACTAAATGGAATAGTAAAATGGTAAATAACGTAAAAAATGTGTGTTATATTACTGTTTTATATAGAATGTAAACTCTATCTATATAGAGTTACCTCTATATTTTTAGAGCGCTTTTAACAAATAATTACAAAATGTGTCGGGAAACCGAAATAGTAATGTCGTATTCCTTACCTTGAAATGACGGATTATATTATATTAATCTGAATATAGAAAATATAGATAAATTAAGAAGTTAGTAATACACTACTCAGACAAATTATGAAATCAAATTTGGATAACTTTTTTATTTCTTTTTTTTATTAATACTTACGATCTATTGCTATAAATACGATTTATTGTAAATTAAGCAGAATTAACAATATATATTAGTTGTTTATACCAAATAGATTTGATTTGGTATTTACCTAGTTTCCAATTGCGCCGAATATCATATCAATTCCAATAGAATGGCACACAATTAATCTAATGGTTCAGAAATAATGTTAAATAAATATTTATAGAGGCAGGTATAAGATGAAATCAATAATTCAGT
Organism: Viridibacillus arenosi; assembly: GCF_001955655.1. Taxonomy (GTDB): domain Bacteria; phylum Bacillota; class Bacilli; order Bacillales_A; family Planococcaceae; genus Viridibacillus; species Viridibacillus arenosi. Next base: position 171,139 of record NZ_MSPW01000008.1, read on the forward strand.
TTAGTATGAAAAGTGCTTTAGCTCTGTGTTTAGTGGTACTTCTTATTGTTGCAGGAGGAATTTATTCTTTAAAAGAGTTACATATTGAGAAGTATCCAAACGTAGACATTCCATATTTGACAGTTTTTATTCCTTATCCAGGTGCTTCACCGGAACAATCAATGAATGATATTGGGGAGCAAATGGAAAGAGAATTTATAAAGATTGAAGGCGGAAAGAATGTATATACAGGTGGCGTTGCTAATGCAGCATATTCAACGATAGAATTTGATATGTCAATTGATATGAAGCAAGCTGAACAGTTAGTAAGGGCAAGTGTTGACAAGATTCAACTTCCAGAATTGGCAGAAGAACCGAAGTTTGAATTATCTAGTCCTGATGATAATCCAATTGTTTTTTCAATGGGGATTTATGCCGATGAAAATTATGAAGAAGTTCAAAATTTTATGAAGAAACGTATTATTCCACTTATTGAAGTAATCGATGGTGTAAGTGAAATCGAGGTTGGCGGGGTTGCAGATCGGTTAGTGCTTGTTCGACTAATACCTAAACAATTAGAGGCAAGTGGAATTACTATTAATGATGTAAAAACAGCTATTTCAGCAAATAATCTTTCGATGCCGACCGGTGATATTTCTGTATCTAACGAAGTATTACCGGTGCGAATAAATAAAGAATTAAAATCAGTTGAAGATGTTAAAAAAATAAAGATTTTCACACAAGGGACAAATTCACAAACCACTAAGACTTTACCTGGAACGATTACTTTAGGTGAAATTGCTGAAGTTACATATGAAAGTGAATACACAAATAATATTACACGAATAAACGGAGAACAAGGAGTAAGTTTGGGTATTATGGCTGAAGGTGGAGCTAATGTAGTAGCTATTGTTGAACAAGTTAAGGAAGAAATGAAAAATTTGGATCTTCCTGAAGGATATAAAGTAGAAACACTGCGTGATCAATCTATTGAAATTAAGAAATCAGTCTATTCTATGCTCAAGGAGGCATTTTTAGGTGCATTAATGGCCGTTGTCGTAACCTTGTTATTTTTAAGAAATATTCGTTCGACCATTATTGCTGTTATATCCATTCCAGTATCCATATTTGCATCTTTTCTTCTGATGAAAACGATAGGATATACATTAAATATTATGACACTTGCAGGAATTGCAGTAGCTTGCGGACGGGTAGTGGATGACTCAATTGTAGTAATTGAAAATGTTTTTAGAAGGGTAAGGGCTTCAAAAGAAAGAAATGATAAGCTCATAGAACAAGCTACAAGAGAAGTCGCATCTGCTATAACCACTTCCACAATCACAACTGTAGCGGTTTTCTTGCCATTGGCTTTTGTACCAGGGATTGTAGGGGGATTTTTCAAACCACTTGCATGGACAATAGTTATTTCATTATTGATTTCATTAATTGTTGCAATAACTCTTGTTCCACTCTTATCGAGAATTTTTCTTTTAAAAACTACACTGAAGGAACCACAAGAAAATGCACTTCAAATTTGGTATCGAAAAAAATTGACTTGGGTGTTAAAACATCGATTTGTAACTTTAACTACAGCATTATTGATTCTGGTTGGTTCTGTTGCCCTAATAACACCTAGACTCGGCACAACCTTCCTTCCGCAAGAGAAAGTGAATGATTTTGATGTCGAAATTAAAATGGAAAAAGGAACTGCTCCAAAGAAAACAATTGAAGCAGCTAGTAAAGTGGAGAAAATCTTAATTGATCAAGAGGATATAACTCTGGTAAATACAAATATTGACGGAGCATCTGAAAGTGCAACAATTTCATTTGTTGTAAAAGATTCTGTAGTAAATATTAATGGATTTGTAAAGGATTTGAGATCCCAATTTACAACCATTACAGAGCCAGAGAAAATTACAGTATCTGGGGTAGGTGGAATTATTGGTGGTGCAGAAGGTAGGTATACTCTTGTTGTAAATGGGTCTAATTCTGAGGATTTAAAAAAGGCAAGCGAGCAAATCAAAACTAGTTTAAAAGAAGTAGAAGGAATGACAGATGTTACAACATCTTTAGAAGGTGAAGAGCCTGAAATAGTCATTGATTTGGACGAAGTTAAGCTTGCTGAAAAAGGACTAATGCCAGCCGTGGTAGCACAAAGTCTTCGAACACTAATTAGCGGTGATATAGTAACAACGATGAGAATGGAAGGCGAAATACGAGAAGTGAAACTTGGATTGAAGATGGACGAAATAACATCCATCGAAAAACTAGGGAATCAAAAAATTAACAATGTAATGGGTATGCCGGTTTCTCTTAAAGAGATAGGTGAATTGAAAAGAGTCGATAATATTACCGCTGTTTCTCATTTGAATGGAAATGAATATATCATGGTAAATGGTACAATCACAGATGAAAAAGTAGGGGATGTGATAGCGAAAGCAGATGAAATTATCAATGATTTAGAGTTACCAGAAAATATTAGCTACTACAAGGAAGGCGCATCTGCATCGATGTCAGATGGCTTCAAAGATCTATCCATTGCCATCGTAATCAGTATTTTCTTAGTATATTTAGTCATGGTAATTGCATTTAGAGAAGGAAAGGCTCCATTTGTTATTCTGTTTGCAATACCATTTTCTATCATTGGAGCGCTAATTGGACTTTATATAGTAAATGAACCAATTGGTATGCCTGTAATGATTGGTTTACTCATGTTGAATGGGATTGTAGTAACGAATGCTATCGTTCTAGTAGATAAGGTGAAGCAAAATGAAAGAAGTGGAATGATCAAACAAGAAGCTATAATTGAAGCCGGCGTCATACGTATTCGACCAATTTTGATGACTGCTATTGCAACAATCGGTGCTTTAATTCCGATGGCTATCTCAAATGAATCAGGAATGGTGTCAAAATCACTCTCTGTAGTCGTCATTGGAGGGCTATCAACATCTACTTTATTAACGCTGTTTATTGTACCAATACTATACAGTTTGTTTAACTTGAAAAAAAAGTAAATAATGAATCCTAATGTAGCTAAGTATTTAATAAAAAAATACTCAATATTAGTCAATTATTAAAATAAATAAGATTTAAAATTAATTATATGAAAGAGTGATACATTGTAGTGTTAGTTGGAATCGGAGTAGATATGATTGAACTAGCCAGTTTAGATAAAATGCTTAAAAGAAATGAAATTTGGATCATTGAAAAGGTTCTCTCCAAAAAAGAGAGAGACTATTGTATGGGATTAAAAGATAGTGAGCTTAGATTAGTATGGATAGCTAAATGTTTCGTTATTAAAGAAGCAGCATATAAAGCCATTAATCATCTTGTTTATGAAAAATTTAATTTTTTAAATATTGAATTTTTCATCGATGATAATGGAGAGACAAATATTTATACTTCAAAAATCAATTTAAAAGAAGAAGGAATTATTTTACATCACTCGATTAGTTATACATCAAAAAATGTCATTGCATTTGTTACTGCAGAGAAATTAAAGGAGGTGAAAACAAATGAAAATTAAAGCGAAACCAATGCAAATTAAGAATCTTAAAAATGTAGCACGTTACGGCGGTGCATGCGGTAAATGCTAAAT
>NZ_MSPW01000009.1 GCF_001955655.1 Viridibacillus arenosi
ACCCCCTTGTATAACGCACACAATTATCTGTTTACCTATAACAATTCAACAATACTCTTCAACTAACCTGCCCCGTTAGTTTAAGTACATTTCTTCACAATCTTTATAGTGATTGATAATGATGTCCAATATTTCCGCAAGTTCTTAATATTATTCCAAGCGATTGTATTCCTTGAGATGCAATAAATGCTTTCAGACTATACAAAAAAAATTCAATTAAAACTTCATAAAAAAAAAGAGCCTAATTTTCTTAGAGTAGAAAATTAGGCTCTTTTTATGTCGAAATTTACTTAGCGTATATTTTCGTTAAAATGTGTGTGGCACCCCATGCCCATCAACCTAAGGTTTTGTTGTCCCACACAACGATTAAAATACACTTGGTTACCATAAAAAACATCACGTTCTCATTCTGAAAGCATTATAGAAGTTTAACCTAATGACTATATAGCAGGTACTGATTATTAAAGAAAAAATGCAATCGGATAAATCATTATAGTTCATCTTCTTCAACTTTTTTACTGTTATACTTAATATATCCATATATACATAAGCCGAAAAATACTCCGCCCATACTATTTACAGTAAGATCTCTCATGGTAATTGCTTCTCCAGAAGGTAAATATGTTAATAAAGTAAATAAAACAAAGAAAATAAATCCTGAAAATATCGAATTACGACCTAACATTTTATTATTTGATGTATAACGTATATATATTTTTTTGATCCGCATCATCATAACGATATAAAATGATGTTGTTAATAAAATAATTAAGGCTAGAATGCCAAGTGATGTAATTTCTTTGTTTAAAATCAAATCATATAACATAGCTCCAAAACAGATGAAAAGAGCTATCACCCCAGCGTTTGCCATTATTTCGAAGGCTGTGTTTTGTTCTCGTTCATCAACAGAAGTACCTCTACCAAATGGTATTACCAGGTTTCGTGGCATTGCTTAGTTGGAACTATGGCGTGAAAATTTTATCATCCGTAAATGGAATTTTATTTATTAACTTCGTCCCAATCACTACATTAGTCATTATGATGATCCAAGGATATAAAATAACAATCTTTGATGTTGCAGGAACACTGCTAGTTATTATAGCTCTCATACGAAATAACGTATGTCAACGTAAGGAAGAAAACGAGCATCAGAAGAATTTACTAAAGGAACAGATGAGTAAGGCTGTTTGATTTCAATATGATTGGAGGTTTATATATGTTTGGAAGTTTATTGTTCTTCTTTACTGCAGCAATTGGATGCGAGCTTGCAGCAATTAATCGAAATGGTCGCAAGAAGATATAACAACAAGCTGAAATGATACAACTGTTAAGAGAGTTACTTAAACAATAATTAAAATTAGAATAAAAAAGAATTATAAAAAAATTGGAGCTTCGAAATATAATCCTCTTCTTTTTGAAGTTTGATACCCCAATCTCCTGAATAATCATCTAATTATTTTATGGCATATTAAATTATAGAAATAAAAAACTTTCAAATTATTAATTTTAGTATGTGCTTGTATTTTACCAACGGTGATGAGGATTAATATTACGATTAACAACAACATTAAAGTTCATAAAAATAAACAGAATGAATAATTGACAAAAAATGATAATAGTAGTAATCTAACTTAAAACATACGCTACCGTATTTTACTGGAGAGATGATATGCAATTAACGAGGGAAGATTGGATAAAAGCAGGATTACAACAATTATCTGATGAAGGGATACATAAAGTTCGCATTGAAGCACTTGCTCGATTGCTAAAAATAAGCAAAGGAAGCTTCTATCACTATTTTCGTGACCATCAAGAGCTTTTAGATTCTATGCTCGACTTTTGGGAAGTACATGCAACAAAGCTGATTGTTCAAAGTATGGAGCAACAGGATGCCTCTTTAGAACAGCTATTACAGATTAGTTTTAGTCGAGATAAAAAAATTGAGAATGGTATTTATACTTGGGCTAAATATGACCCTGTTGTGGCAGCACGTTTAGTAGATATGGAAGAACAGAGAATTTCTTGTGTTGCAAAATTGTATCAAAAAATGGGCATAAACGAAACTGAATCAATTGATCTGGCGAGACTTGCCTATTTAACGTATGTAGGATGGATGACAAGGTTTGAAGCAAATCCTAATTTTGATATTGATAAAATGGTTGAGCTTTTAACTTCTTTCAGCGCGTGTCCAAACATTCGCTAAAAGAAGTTAAAGCCTCCGGCGGATGTCACGGAATCGGAAAGGAGTTATTTGTGCAAGCATAAAGCCGATTCCGGACGCAATTATGCCGAGGCATAATTGATTATTCGATAATAAATGTCCCTAATATGGTTATAAAACCTGAAGGGACAAAATTTTCACCACAACATACGGTAGTGTATGTTTTATTTGAAGTTAAGACATTGGGGGCGAATTAATGAAATCACTATTAATATTAGTAGCTGTAGGGCTTCTGTGGTTTATCAGTTTTTTGCATATTTATTGGGCTTTTGGAGGTCGATGGGGTTCTGCCGCTGTTCTCCCAGTAAAAGAGGGAGAACATAACCCTGCTTTTACTCCGAGAATATGGGGAACATTATTCGTAGCCATTCTTATTCTACTGGCTAGTGTCATTATTGTTGTTCAAGGAGGTTATTTGCAGGGGTTCCAAGCAAATAGTTTATCTAAAATCGGAAGTATTGTCTGTGCTTTAGTTTTTATTATTAGGGCAATTGGTGATTTTAAGTTTGTTGGATTTTTTAAAAAAATTAAACATTCTCAGTTTGCTAGATACGACACTTGGTTCTATAGTCCATTATGTTTATTCTTTGGCTTTGTCCATATCTTGTTGTTGTTTTAATAAGTATAATGAATTCCCTATAAAACATATTTTATACAGGAAGAAAACACCTCAAAATGGTGACTTTAAATTCTATATATGCTTTTTTTTATATGCACATCTAACCACAACTTTAAAACATTCATTTAATGATACTTCTATATTTGAAGTTATTTCAGGTTGATATATTTGCAAATTCCCCGATTATTTCTCTATGTTCATCTTTAACAGGTTTATCAGAGAAATAAGTAACAGAGACATAGTTTGCACGCTGATTTTCCCCTTAAAATATTACTAAATACAAAGCTAAATAAAGTCCACACTTATTCGCTATACTATGTCAATAAATAACCTCAATTTAGAATACAAAAAAGGAGCCACATGTATATCAGCTCCATTAATATTATATATTCTACATTTTTCATGATGCTAATTTAGCATTTCACCCCATCAGTTTTTATGCTGCTCAAACATTGTTTTATTAAACTGATTGGACTTCCCTCTTGGTATACTTAATGATTGCCATTCGGAAGTTTTTAAAAGCTTTCCAATATACACAATTTGCCCAACATGATAGGAATAATGCGAAACTTGGCGCTCAATCGCTGCCATCACAAAGTGATTTTCCCCACGTATCTTAACCTTTTTTAGTAAATCTTGCTCTGTTAAATCATCAAGTGTGTTAAATACAATTTGCCAGCCCTGTTCCCAAATCCGGATTAACTCTTTCCTAGGTAAGTACGAATCATCAAATTCTAAATCCCTATTTCTATTTGACTTTTCTCCATCTGTACTTAGAAAATCACTCCAACGGGAAACCATATTTCCTCCTACATGTTTTATAATAACTGCAATACTATTAGATTCCTCATGATTGGACCAATACAGTTGTTCATCATCCAGTTGATGGAAGGTTTGATCCCCCAGCTTTTTTATTTCCATAAACCTTTTCTTTACTATGTTTAAATAATTCACACCTATATCCATTTCATTACCCCCTTAAGCGAATTCTAACATATAGTAATAAATTCCAACTACAAAATTGGCGAAAATAAACTACTTATAGATTCTTTTAATTTTTTCTTAAAACTCTTATTTTTCATATCTGCCATTGTCAACTCTCTGCTAGCTTGAAAATCTATTTTGAAATCATGCAATAAGTGATGAATTGCAGCACTAGCTTCATATAGAAAGACCATAAGCTCATGATTAAGGCGGAAACTACGAATGTCAAAGTTGGCAGTTCCAATAGCTGCACTCATACCATCTACAGTAATAATTTTGCAATGTAAAAACGATTCTTCATCATAGACAAATACACGTACTCCAGCTTCAAGTAAAGTTTTAATATTGGCATTACTACCATGATAAGAAATTCCCATATCACCTTTTCCAGGAAGAATAATTCGTACATCTATGCCACTCATTGCTGCTCTCCTTACCACTGCCAAAGCTTCAGCGTCTGGTATAAAATAAGGGGTTGCAATCCATACATTTTCATGGGCTGATTCGATTAAATTAAGCATGGAATCACGAATGATATTTTCTTTATCATATGGCCCACCATATATCACCTGAGCCCAATCATCTCCTTTTTTTATCGGGGAAAAGTATTTTTGTATCCCATTTTCATTTGTAAAAGGAGTAGCAGCACCTTTTTCGTTTTTCATAAATATCCAATCATTTAGAAATGATTCTTGTAATTCACTAACTGATAATCCTTCAATACGAAGATGCGTATCGCGCCAAATTTTAAAGGTATTCGTATTAGATAAATATTCATCACCTACATTTAAACCTCCTGTGAATCCGATATGACTATCCACAACTATTACCTTCCTGTGATTTCGAAAATTAGCCTTATGCAAGAACCACAGGGATAATATCGGTTCAAATGCTATGACCTCGGCTCCGGCATCGGACAATGGTTTAAGGAAATTCGAATTCAAACACTTTGCACCTATTGCATCATACATAAAGCGTACTTCTACACCTGCCTTTGCCTTTTGGACTAATAAATCTCGTATTTCAGTTCCAATATCATCTTTTTTATAAATATAGAATTGCATATGGATATGACATTTAGCATTTTTTATAGCCTCCATAATAGCTGAAAAAGTTGCAGCACCATTAGTTAAGATATCAATCGTATTCCCTTTTAATGGTTTAATATTTGATAAATTTGCAATACGTTTTGATAAACGGGGACGTTCGGTAGAATGATATTTTTTTTGTATTGCATGTGTTACTTTAATTAACTTAGTTGTTTCTTTTATTTGTGAAACAGTAAATTTTCGTGTTATTGGATCTCTTCCTAAGCATAAATAATACCCTGTTCCAATGACTGGGAGACCCAAAATAATTATAATCCATACGACTTTCGATGAAGTATTACGTATATCAAAGAAAATTAATTTAAAAACTATTGCAAGTCCAAATATCTCAATAAGTATGCCTACTACATAAGTAATTTTCATATTCCACATAGAAAATATATATCCGATGCCTATTATGACTGCCGAAATGGCTACAAATTGGATAACCTTCTGCATAGTATCCCTCCACTTTTCTGCCCCTATTACAAAATAACTCTACACTTACAACTTATGTGAATTCCGTTAAAAATAGCTCCTATTTTTTCGAGAATCAGAAGCTTTCAAAATAATTTCTCTACTTACATTTTTAGTGAATTCCAATATAATCTAACCTAACAAAATTCACAAATACAGGTAATACTTGAATCAGAATTTAAGTGTATATTATAGAATTTGCGATATTTTTTTATTATTTCAACTGTTTATTTAATGTATATTTATTTGTTCTTAAAATTTAACAGTAAAATATCACCATTCATTATCAAGCTATCATTTCCATATTTTTTGTTTCAATTCTTGAAATTACTCCTACTCACTTCCTTAAATAATAATTTCATAATTTCATATCTCTCTAGTCTTTTTCTCCCTTCAAGTGAGAAGAATGACTTTTTTCATCTTTTTTACACATTTATTGTCGAATTGAACTTTTACCTACATTAGACAAAAATCCCCTTTTTATATTTTTGTATTTTTATTCAATATAACTAATTTAAAACCATAAAATTTGATATCTATTAATTATTCCAAAAGTTAAGCAAAGAACGGAAAAATGAATATAAATTTTATCTTTCTATAATTTGTCCTATAAAAAAATTAGTTACACAAAAATTCACTAATATAAGATAAATATTTTAATTACAAAATTAGCTACTTTAAATCATTTATTTCTACAAAAACATACGTTTCTATATACATTGATTATAGGAAAATACAAACTTTCTGTAACACAGAAATTTTAAAAGCTTTACTATGTTCAAAGAATTAATGTAGAATTACAGCTTGTGACCGAACGGACATTATTTAGACACAAAATAATATACGGTTTTTATGCACAGAAGGGAGGAGAAGGTATGTCGGAATATGGACAAGAGGAACTTTCTGCGCTTGTACAAAATGTAGCTGCAATCGTATTCATGTCAGCTTTTGTCATGGGAGCATATAAATATTTTACTATCGTGCCATGGCTAACAATTATTGGAGTAGCAGTAGGTCTAGGCATTATTATTATGAGTTGGGCAGGAAAGAAGAACGCATTTTTTGTTGGATCACTAATTTTGATGTCAATCGTGTTAGTCATCTACCACAATTTTTCATCAATCTTTTAGAAAAATAGATTTGGAGGTCTTATTATGGCAGCAAAAGATAACAAACAATCACATGTTGAGTCGAATTCAAGACGGGATTTCATAAAAAATTCCGGGTTAACACTTGGTGGCTTAGTACTTGGTGGAGCTTTCGGCGGTTTATTGAACGTCAACAGCAAATCAAAAGCGGATTCAGCCGACAATAAATCAAACAAACCACAACTTACTGCAAACCCAAACGTTGCATTAATGTTTTTTACACAAGAAGAATACAACTTAACACAAGCAGCTGCAGATCGTATTTACCCTGCTGACGACAATGGTCCAGGGGCTAAAGATTTAAACGCAGCTATATACATCGACCATCAATTAGCAGGATCATACGGCATTAACGCCAAGGATTATCGTTTCGGACCTTACTATGAAGGACGTGAAACTGCTGGTACACAAACAAAAATGCTTCGTAAAGATATCTTCTTAACAGGATTGAAAGCATTAGATACTTATAGTCAAAAACACTTCAAAGATAAATTCACTGCATTAGATACGGAAAAACAAGATAAAGTTTTAACAGCATTCAGCGAAGGAAAAGTGAAACTTTATGGCAATGTCCCATCTACTGAATTCTTCGGATTACTTCGTTCGTTAACAATCGAAGGTGTCTATGCAGACCCAATGTATGGCGGTAACAAAGACATGTTAGGTTGGAAAATGAGAAAATATCCAGGCTCTCGCATGAATTATAACCAAGAAATTATGAGTGAAAAATTCGTCACACTTGAACCACAAGGCTTAAATAGCCATATGAATCACTGATAACAGAAAGGATTGAATTACATGGCAAAAAAATTATCAAAAGTACCAGTAGTCGTAGTAGGTATGGGCTGGGCAGGCGGCATTATCTCTGCTGAACTAACAAAAGCAGGTATCAATGTTGTTGGACTTGAACGTGGTAAAGAGCGTTCTACTGCAGATTACTTTATGGGTCACGATGAACTTCGTTATCAACACCGCACTGAACTGATGCAAGATTTAGCAAAAGAGACAATTACACACCGTAATTCCCCTGATCAACGTGCACTTCCAATGCGTCGCTACGGTACATTCATCATCGGTGATGGTGTTGGTGGCGCCGGCAGTCACTGGAACGGACAAACTTACCGCTTCTTGCCTTATGACTTTGAAATAAAAACAATGACAGAGAAAAAATATGGCAAAGGCAAAATCAAATCTGATATGCCAATTCAAGACTGGGGTATCACATATGATGAACTAGAGCCTTACTACGATACATTCGAGAAAATGGCTGGTACCTCTGGAGAAACAGTAGAACTTTACGGTAAACGTAAAAATGATTACCCTACTGGCCCTATGAAAAAAACACCGACACTTGAAGTATTTGAAGCCGCTACTAAGAACTTAGGCTACAAGCCATACATGGTATCTTCAGGAAACTTATCTGAATCCTATACAAATCCAGATGGTATAGCTCGCGGTGCTTGTCAATATTGCGCTTATTGCGAAAACTTTGGTTGTGAATACGGCGCTAAGGCTGATCCTGTCGTAACTGTTCTCCCAGTAGCACAGAAAACAGGTAAACTTGATTTACGTACACATGCAAATGTATTAAAAGTTACAAAAAACAGCACTAAAGCAACTGGTGTAATTTACGTTGATACTATGACAGGCATCGAATATGAACAACCAGCAGATGTTGTCGTAGTAGCAAGTTATGTATTTAATAATGCAAAACTTTTATTAACATCTGGTTTGGGTGAAGCCTACAATCCTAAAACTGGTAAAGGTACAGTTGGTAAAAACTATTGCTACCAAGTAAGTTCAGGTTGGTCTACAGCTTTGTTTGATAATCAAGAATTCAATACTTATGCTGGTGCTGGTGCGCTTGGTATGGAAATTCCTGAGTATACTGGCGATCACTTTGACCATAAAAACCTTGACTTTATTCACGGTGCTGGTATTCGCATGTTCCAATATGGTAATCGACCGATTGCAAACAATGTTGTTCCTGAAGGTACACCAAACTGGGGTCCAGAATTCAAAAAAGCGTCAATCAAATATGCGAATAGTTGGTTGAAAGTTGCTTCTCAAGGCGCTTCAATGCCTCATATTAATAACTATTTAGATCTTGATCCAACATACAAAGATGAATATGGCATGCCTATACTTCGTATGACTTATGACTATACTGATCAAGATAAAGCCCTAGTAAAATATATGGCAAAAGTGACTAATAAAATTGCGAAAGAAATGGGTGCTGACCACATCATCACTGCTGGAGAGCAAGGACCGTTTAACGTAAACAAAGATACAAATACACATAACACTGGTGGGGTTATTATGGGTGCTGATCGTGAAACTTCAGTGCTTAATAGCTATCTACAAATGTGGGATGTTGACAATGTATTCGTTGTTGGAGCTTCAGCTTTCCCTCACAACAGTTGCTTCAACCCTACTGGAACTCTAGGAGCATTGTCATACCGTGCTGCGGAAGGTATCGAAAAATATCTAAAGGATGGCGGATCTTTAGTTAAAGTAAAATAATAAATATAAAAGCAGGAGTTGATTAAGATATCAATTCCTGCTTTTTTTATTCATTTTAAGTTCTTAATAACTAAATGGTTATGAATATATGTCAATATTTCTATTTTTAATTTTGGAATAAGAGAATTATACTAAAATCACCTTAAAAACTTCGGTATAGAACAATTATTCGCGAAAATTGTTCTAATCATGAACTACAAAGAAACAATTACACAATGAATAACAGGAAAAAATTATTACTTTAGCAAGTTAGATACATCACACATGGAAAAATACATTTATAAAATTATTTAGGCCAATACTATTTTATTCCTGTGTAATTGATTTACAAAAACAAAAAAATTAAAACTCAAAATTATATATAGCTTTAAAGTATGCTAAACAAACAAATTTGCACATAATTGATTATACTAACTGTATTACAAAATAAGGTGGTGCTTTTCATAGACATATTGCAATTGCGCTATTTTCAAGTAACTGCTAAGCATGAGCATTTGACTCGAGCAGCTGCCGAATTGAATATTTCACAGCCAGCCTTAAGCAAAATGATTGCAAAATTAGAAGAAAACATCGGTTATGAGTTATTTGATCGAATTGGTAGAAATATAAAATTAAATAAATTTGGGGACAGTTATTTAAGAACTGTTGAAAATATATTCCTTATGCTACAAGAAGGCGAATTAGAATTAGATCAGCTCGCTGGGAAACAAAGCAATATACTTTCTATTTCTGTCACAATACCAACTATTCTTCCTGAACTTTTAGGTGAATTTATTGAATTACAACCAGAAGCTCGTTTCCGCCAACGACAAGTAATGCCATCACAAATCAAAAGACAAATTGAAACTGGTGAAATCGATCTTTGCATATCAACACAACCTGTTTTTGGTAATGATATAGAATGGATGCCACTTATTGAAGAAGAAATTCAGCTTGCAGTTCCTCTATCTCATCCTCTTGCTAAATATAATGAGATTCAATTAAAAGAGTTAGTAAACGAACCCTTTATCGTCATGCCGAAAGGATATCAATTCCGTGAAATGACAGAACTATATTGTATGAAAGCTGGTTTCTACCCAAAGATTGCCTTTGAGGGTGAAGAAACAGGCGTTACTTATCAATTGGTTGAGCATGGCTTGGGCATTGCTTTTTATCCAAATTCCCTATCCGCAAAACGCATTCGACATTTAAACATAGCGAAACTAAAAATCGTAGAACCATCTTGTACAAGAACAGTTGGACTAGTATGGAACAAAAAAAGAATTCAGTCCCCTATGCTAGAACACTTCATTCAATTTACTGCACAATATTTAAAAAAGCATTATGAACAATAAAACCCCTTCCACACTTAGCAGGGGTTTTTTCTATGGTTTCAATGTATTGAAATTAAAATAAATAAAAATAACGACCGATTTATTATTTCTTATTAGCTCGATATAAATTCATGGTTTTGAATCCTTTTCCAAGAATCTCTACCATTTCTGACAAGCGTTTTTCCTGTGTTTCTTCACGTTTCGCACTAAAGATAAATCGAGCCCAATCTCGCTGATACCCTGGTGTTAGTGCATTATAATAATCAAGTATTTCTTTTTGATTACTCAAATACTGTTGGATGTCTGGAATACGATTCACATAATCACCGACACGTTGACTTAGGTTATTACTGTTTATACATTATTTGTATTATTAAATCACGTGTATCAACATATATTTGTAATCGACTTAATCTAATTCCTCATTGTATTAGCAATCCTTCTAAACGAAGTTTCACATCTGACCATTCTGAATCTATAATGCTATATACTACCGTATTACGGATTGTACCATTTGACCGGATCATATGATTGCGTAAAATTCCTTCCTTTTTTGCTCCCAATCTTTCAATTGCTGCCTGTGAGCGTTTATTCTCGTGATCCGTTTTTATTTGTACTCGATTGACACTTAATTGCTCAAACGCATACTTCAACAATAAATACTTACATTCTGTATTAATAGGAGTTCGCCATTTTGTTGGGGTGATCCATGTAAAGCCAATTTCTAATCGCTTTTGTTGATAATCAATGTCCAAAAATCTCGTAGATCCAATTATTTGATTTGTCTTTTTTTCTATAATAACGAATGGATTTTGGGTGCAATTGATTTTTTCATGTAAAGCTTGTTGTATATATTGTTTCATATCCTCAATCGATCTTATTTTCGCCGATGTATATGCCCAAACCTCTTGAAACTGCCCCGCCAAATAAAGCCCCTCTAGATGACTATCCTTTAAGGGTACTAACAATACATGTTCACCTATTAACTGAATATCTTCCATTATACTTCACTCCTTTGCTATTATTAAAACAGATTTTGATTTAATGAATAGCACCAAAAAGAAAGGTTTTAACCATACCAGATGAGGTGAAGCTATGACATTGACTATTTATTTTGACCAATCTACAACACCTTTATATATACAGATTTATGAACAAATAAAGGAATTAATCCAGTCGCAGCAGTTAATCGAAGGTTCAAAACTCCCTTCAAAACGCCAACTTGCAAATCAATTACAAGTAAGCATTCATACCGTACAAATTGCTTATGAACAGTTAACTTCTGAAGGTTTTATTTCAAGTCGTGAACGTTCTGGTTATTTCATAGCGCCCTTTCTTGAAGAGTGGCGAATGAAAATAATCCCCACACCAAAAGAAACTTTTAATAATGATGTTATTGAACCTATAGACATCGACTTTAATTCTGGCCAAATTGCACATGATCACTTTCCCTTTAAAACTTGGAAGAAAATAACAACAAATCTTATGCGCGCTGACCTGACTTATCATAGTCCTTGGCAAGGAGAAATGTCTCTTCGCGAGCAAATATGTCAATACGTTTATTTATCCCGAGGTGTATCCTGTACAGTAGATCAAATATACATATGTAATGGTATACAAGCCCAGCTCTCCTTACTTTGTCATTATTTTGGCCCAACAGCATCGGTTGGATTTGAAGAACCTGGATTTTCTCGTGCTTACACCATTTTCAATCAGTATAGAATGAAAATTGTTTCAATTCCTGTAGATACAGAAGGAATGTCCATTCCAAAAGAACCTCTTAGACTGTTATACACGACGCCTGCACATCAATTTCCGCTCGGTATTATTATGCCAATTCAAAGAAGATACGCACTTCTTCAATGGGCATTACAAACAGATGCGTATATTATTGAAGATGACTATGACAGTGAATTTCGTTACAGTGGAAAGCCAATCCCTTCACTTCACAGTTTAGATTACCAAGATCGTGTCATCTATTTTGGCACTTTCTCAAAGTCATTACTTCCTTCATTACGAATAAGTTATATGATTTTACCTAACAAACTGGTAAAGGAATTTAACGACTTTTATACTGAACAAAAATCCACTGTATCGCGCATAGACCAACTAGCTATTGCTGAATTTATGAAGCAAGGTCATTGGGATAAGCATCTGGGGAAAATGCGTACTCTATATCGAAAAAGGCGTGACATCCTCGTTACACAATTAAAGCTGAAACTCGGTGAAAATGTTCAAATTATAGGTGAGAATGCAGGCCTTCATTTAATTATTCACTTAAAGCTAAACATTTCTGAAGCCTCTGCTATTCAAAGAGGTATGGAATGTGGCGTGAAGATTTATTCTGTATCGAATTATTATCATACTTCACCAAAGGATAACCTCCTTTTAATAGGTTATGGTGGATTAAACGAAGAACAAATCACTGATGGCATTAATCGTTTATTAAATGCATGGATTGATTAATATGAATTTAAAAAGGCTACTAAAATCAGTAGCCTTTTTACACCTCAATACATAGACATAATATATGTAATTTTTTATTAGTGTTCAATAATTTTTATCGACTTTTTGTCTGTATCTATCTCTATAAGTCCTCCAATAGGAAAAGTAAACATAGGCTGAATATGACCAAAGCTTGCATTATACATCACAGGAATGTTCTTCAAAATAGGATGTTTATCAAAAATAAAATGCAAATGCTCTTCAGTCACTTGAGATTTATTCTGGAATTTACCAATCACTAGTCCCTTTAAGTTGACTAATTTCCCCTGCTGTAGCAAGGACGTAAAATCACGTGCAAATGTTAGTGGATCTGTCAATTCATCATCTTCAATAAACAAAATGACATCCTTTAAATCTGGCATAAATTCCGTTCCTTGTAGTAAATTGAGAGTACATAGATTACCACCATATAACGTACCATTAGTTAATCCACCATTATAAATTTTCAAACCCTCATTTGGAATTAAGTTGCGATTATCTTGGTCTCTAAACCACGCATCGTCACTCCAAATAACCGACTGCTCAATCTCATAGGCTTCGTCTTGCATGAAGCATTTTTTGAAATAAGTCGTTTGATAATCCTGTGCCTTCCGCATTCCAAAACTTGAAAAGTGAGGTCCAGAATATGTGACTAAACCTGTTTTAGCTGTTATTGCCCATGCTAGCGCTGTAATATCACTATAGCCACATAAGATTTTCGGATTGGTCTTTATAAGTTCATAGTTGATATAGGGCAAGATCTCATTTGCATTAAATCCACCAATAACTGTCAAGACTCCTTTTACATTTGGGTCTATGAAAGCTGCATGTAAATCCTCCACTCTCGCATGAATTGAAGAAGAGTAATGTAGATCGCAATCATATACATGCTCACCAAAAGTCACTTTTAAGCCCATTTTCTCTAACTGCTCAATTGCTTCTTGAATACCATCCTTAGATAAAATTTGCATACTGCGACTAGGTGCAATAATACGTATTTCATCACCTTTTTTTAACTTTGGCGCAATCATTCTAAAGCCAACTCCTTTTCATAAATTTACAAGTACAATATTCTGAAACGTTCGTAACTTAAAGTAAAAATCAATCTTATAAATAATAGTTGTAATGATAAAGATTATTCTGACTAATATCAAGTATTGATTTCTTTAACTACCCTTCTTTGTATTTTAAGAATTGTATTATTAAATTTAGATTTGAACAATGTTAATCCACCGTGTCATAGCAAAATTATTTTTATCCCTCCCTTTTACTAAGTACTCAATCCAATAAGGATTACCTACATCTTGTTTTTTCCTAATATGAAAACGTGCTTTCTTTTTAATATTGAAAAACAACGATTTTCATAAAATTAATACCTATTAGGTTTAAATTAGTTCTAAAATATTTATTTTATAAAGTGATGCTTGCCCTTACCAATTATTTTGAAGTGAATAGCATGATAATAATAGGAGGTGAAATAATGAATTATGAGATAAAAAGATGTAATAAGTGCAGTAAATATATCTGTACTTGTAACAATGACCCTGCTCGAGGTCCAAGAGGGAATAAAGGTACTATTGGCCCTGTTGGACCTCCTGGCCCTCAAGGACTTAAAGGTGACCGAGGTCCTAGGGGATTCATGGGTCTTCCTGGAGCTGATGGTGAACGTGGGCATAGAGGCGCCGAGGGCGAACAAGGACCTATGGGTTTAAGAGGTCTCCCTGGAGTGGCTGGGCCTGGCTCAATAATTCCTTTCGCATCAGGTGTTCCTGTTAAACTTACAACTGTTGGTGGACACATTGGAACAACTAGTTTAATCGGCTTTGGGAACTCTGCATCAAACGTTAAGTTAGATGGGACAAAAATAAATCTTACAGGTTCTGCTGGCGCACTTCTGAATTTTGCATTTTCTATTCCTCGTGATGGAAAAATCACTTCGATGGATGCTTTCTTCAGTACTTCAGAGGCTCTATCTCTAGTTAATTCCACCATCACAATTACAGCTCAATTATATCAATCAACAACACCAAATAATCTATTCACTCCTGTCCCAGGCGCTACTGTAACATTATTTCCTAAACTCTCTGGCAATCTTCCTCTAGGTTATGTCAGTCACGGAATCACTACAGGATTAAATATAATGGTAACAGCACAAACACGACTATTGATGGTATTTTCTGCTGCAGCCACTGGTCATTCACTCGATAATATGGTAGGTGGGTATGCTAGCGCAGGTCTTTCAATTAGTTAATTTCTTAAGGTTAACTATCTTAAAAACTACAATTCTTACCTAATAGTTGATGCAAAAAATATCCATAGAATACATCATTATTTGATAAATTAATTTCGGTATTAATTGAAATTATTTAAAGTTTGCTTAATTAATACCATATAATATTACTAGACTAACAATGGCAACTTTTCGTATAAAATAAAACAAAAAGTTGCCTTAATTCGTATTTTCTCTATTTAACTTTCTCTAATATTACACTATTAACTATGCAACAACTGCTTCTAAAGGTGTAATTTTGGTGCGGCTATATACTATTCAGAGATTGTTGAATTTATTATTTTATAAAAATACATCTTTTTTATATGTAAATAATCTATTTGATAAATCATAATTTTCATAGAGACGAAAATTAAATTATTAACCGTTATTATCTACAATAATTAAATTCAATGTATAATGTCCAAATTCCGTGTCGTGAACGAATCCATGCTTTTCATATAATTTTTTTGCATTTATATTCGTGAGAGCAGTTTCTAATGTTAAATAACTCGCATTTGTTTGTCTACCTAGTTCCATTGCTGACTGTAATAATTGCTGTGCAACGCCAGATTTCCGATTATTATTTGTCACGAACAAGTCATTTAATATCCACGCTTTTTTCATTGATATGGAGGAGTACGTTGGATAAAGTTGTGTAAATCCTACATACTCCTCCCCCTTTTTCGCTACAAATATGACTGAATCCTTATTAGTTAGTCTACTGTGGATGAATTTATAAGCCCCTTCTATATTTGTTTGTTGCTCATAAAATTGACGATACATGTCGAATAACCCCGCTACGCCAACTGTATCAGATAGATCTGCTTGATTAACTTTCACTTCATTACCCTCCTTTTAAAATTACAAGTCCCTCGAACAACAAAAACAACTCCTCGTATGAAGCAGAAGTTGTCTTTGGTATTTAAAGTGATTGTGCAATAGGTTCTTTGTTTATTTCAGGCATTAAATTATCTACAATAATACTATTTACTGCATTAATATAAGCTAAAGCACTTGCCTTAATGACATCTGTATCAGTTGCTTTTGCAATATATTTTTCGCCTTTATATTCTACCTGTAATTTTACTTTCCCTAATGCTTCTTTTCCTCTAGACACACTGCTAATTTTGTACTCTAATAATTTGATATCGATATCAATGATTTCTTTAATCGATGAGTAAAGTGCATCAATTGGACCCGATGCTACTGTAGTGCTGCTTTTGAAAATCTGATCTCCCTTTTTTATTTTGACGCTTGCTGATGGGAAAATTGTATTACTAATTACTTGCAAATCCAACAACTCATAAAAATTTTCACTATGATGGTGAATTTCTTCATTCATGTCATGACGCTCAAAATACTTTTCTACAATAATATATAAATCATGGTTATATACTTCTTTTTTCGCATCAGCCAATACTAAGAAATCTGCAAAAATTTCTTCAAATTGATCATCTGTTAGCTGATTAAAAGCTAATTTTCCGAGTGCATTTTTCACCGCATGACGTCCAGAACGGGCTGTAAGAACAAGCTCCATATCATCTAATCCAACTTCTGTAGGACTAATAATTTCATAGGCATCACGTGATTTTAGTAAACCATCTTGGTGAATACCAGATGAATGTGCAAAGGCGTTATCTCCAGTAATAGCTTTATTCACCTGTACATCAAGTCCCATTAAGCTACTCACAAGCTTAGATGTGTTCATAATTTCCTTTGAATTAATATTTGTGTTTGCTTTGTAGAAAGATGAACGTGTATTTAATGCCATAACAACCTCTTCTAATGCAGCATTACCTGCTCGCTCTCCAATACCGTTAACCGTACACTCCACTTTATCTGCACCATTTTTTATAGCAGCTAATGTATTTGCTGTAGCCATCCCTAAATCATTATGACAATGTACACTTAAAAGCACTTTTTCATTCAGATTTTTTAGGCGGTCATTTAATTTGAATATAAGTTCACCGAATTCCTCTGGCACTGCATAACCAACTGTGTCTGGGACATTAATCATCGTAGCGCCAGCCTTGACGACGGCTTCAATTGTCGACCATAAGTATTCAAACTCAGAACGTGATGCATCTTCTGTAGAATACTGCACTTCTGGTAAAAGTGTCTTAGCATATTTAACAGCTTCAACTCCGATATCTAGAATTTGATTTTTTGATTTACCAAATTTCTTTTCAACGTGAATGTCTGAAGTTCCAAGAACCATATGAATTAACGGCTTTTCAGCATACTTTACACTATTATAAACCGCATCGATATCTGCTTTAACAGCACGTGCTAGGGCAGTAATCATGATATTATCAGTATCCCCAACCTTCATCGCAATTTCTTTTACCGCATTAAAATCTCCGGCTGATGATGCTGGGAAACCAGCTTCAATAATATCAACTTGTAATTTCTTTAACTGATGAGCTACTTCTAGTTTTTCGTATAAATTCAGTTTCGCCCCCGGTACTTGTTCCCCATCACGTAAAGTCGTATCAAACACCCATATTTTTCTCGACATTTCACATACACTCCTTTTCTTTTTTAAATAATAAAAAGCCCCGCCTCTATAGAAACTATAGAGACGAGGCTGTGCTCGCGGTACCACTCTAATTGATCCATGCCTAACATGAACCCACTCACTTTGATGGCTATCACCACCTATTCTTTTAACGGCAGAATCCCGACATCCGCTACTATTATTTCACGGAGTAGCTCTTGGACGAGTTCAAAGGCAAATAACTACCGATTCTCACCAACCACCGGCTCTCTGAATAGCTTATTTTTCCTCTTACTATTTCCAATCATTGCTCACTCATTATTTGATTAGTTTTGATTCTAACCCCAGAATTCTTTTTAGTCAACATAATTATCAGAAAAATATAAATTTTCTTTCAGGAATATTTTAGGTGTTTGATACAACAATCTATTTTGATATAAAAAACATCTCTCCCCTATAATCGAAAGTATTAGACAACAACGAAAGGAGTATACAGATACATTCCGATTTTACTACTCTTCTTCTCAATCACAAGACAAGCGAATTACAGGAAGCAAAAAAAATACATGAATGAGAAAAGAACATGAGTTAATTATTCATGTCCAACCAATTGACTATCTACAAGCTTGTCCATAATGTCAGATAAGGGCTATCCTCAGTAAAGGGAAGAAAACATACCCATTAATAAAAACTTAAAAGGTAAATCAAGTGTTTTTTGGGGGAATATTTGGCTGTCTCCAGGAAATCTATATACGAAAGAATTCAAAACTTTTTGCAAAGTCACGTGGATGGAACATCGATGACATATGCTGAGAAACAGACGCAAACTCCGAAACCTCTGTGGACCATGTTTTGCAACGTTGGATCGCACAAGGAGGAAAAATCGAACATCTGGCAGTATAGGATTGTTTGAATCATAAAAAACTGACAGGAAGAAATCTGTAATTACCATCAATTACGATTCACGAATACAGTCTTTGTAGGCTGGAAAACAAGATACGTAGAGATAGAAGGTGCACTAACTTTAATTTCTGTTAATTAAAAAAGAATATTGAAATTAATGAATTGAAAATAACTTAAAAAAGAAGACTCGAAAATACAGGAAGCGAATTTGGCCCCAATACTAAATCATATACATTTAACAACTAAGAAGTTCTTCGTTTTATTTTATGAAATCTGTTGTTTGTCTCGTTTTTATTAACTTTTTCTCTAGGTTCTATCTTTATAACATCCATTTCTAAATTGGGAGTGTTGACATTTTACATATCAAAATTAGACGTTCCGTTTGATCGACACCTACACTTTTTTTCATTGCAGAGCTTTTCTTATAACAAAATGTCCAGTCCTACAAACATACACTAATAATATTTTCAAAAATGTAATGATAAAGAGTTCATTTCAATGTAAGAAAGACGAACTGGGGGAGCTTTAATCAGCAACTGAGTAGATGCCCAAATTGTTGAAACTTGCAGTGAGTTCTGGCATGTTTTCATTCTATAAACAAACAGCAGGCAGACATTGAATGCCTGTGAAGCTTGAAATATCAACTGTTATACATACACATGTTGAAATCAAATCTTCTACATCTTCACAATCAAGCTGACAACAAGGGGAGCATATATGATCTTTAGTATTAGCAACACATTTATTATGGTTTTTAAATTTTAATAATTCCAAAACTACACAGTCATCCTTTAATTCTACTATTTTGAAAATGAATGTTAAAAAACAAACAAATTTTTCTTTTTTTGAACAATCGTCAAAGCAAGTAGTCACGCCTTCAACCTTAAACGCTTCACAATTACAATATAAAATAAAAGGTATTGTATTGTTCTTATTTGGTTTAAATAACTCTCCAAGTGGTGACTGGCATGAAAATTCGCAGTTATCATTCTTTTTCTTCCTAACATTTCTTTGTTCATGTAGTATTTTTTCCAATGTCTTTTTTACACATTTACTATCATTGTGACACTTCTCCACAAAAATCGACTCCTTTTATGTTCAGTACATCCTTGCAATATCATATGGAACTGCATTCTAAATTAATAGGTTATTTACCTGTTGTCATTATAAAAATTTTTAGACGTTCTGAACAAGCTCAATCAACTAATTCAACTCAACAAACTAATCAAGTATATTAATTTCAGTAATCTTAGGGAAAATAAAAAAGGTGACTTTTTGTTCTACTTTGAACGAAAGGCCACCTTTCTCTCTTTTTTCTCAACATCGAAGTCTGTTCTTGACATATAAAGCTATACGAATACTTCTACACCCTTATCGTTTACAATTAAAAATAATGGCAAACAATCGTATTTACTGAAACTTAGCGAGGGACTTCTTAATTATTAAAAGTAGTCAAGTACATGCTTTGATGAAAAACATTAGTTATTTCTCTTTAAAAAATTCACTGCGTATTGTACAAATAACTCTGAACCAACTTTCAATGTATCTTCATCTACATTGAAGCGTCCATGATGGTGTGCCCATTGTGAATCTTTTTCAGCATTACCACAGCCAACTAAAGCAAAACAACCAGGTACTTTATCAAGATAGAAACTGAAATCTTCTCCGCCCATTGTAGGATCATCAAGATAATATGATTCTTCTCCGAATGATTGTTCAATGACTTGACGTGCTAACTCTGCACTATCTTTATCATTGATGACAGCTTGTGTACCATAGTTATACTCAACTTCGGCAGTACCACCATAAATTGCGGCAATTTGCTCTGCATATTGATGAATTTGTGCTTCTATATGTTGACGAGTCTCTACATCAAAGCAACGAACCGTCCCTTCAAGAACTGCATTTTCTGCAATAACATTAAAACGAGTGCCTACCTCCATTTTACCTATTGTTAGTACGGCTGGACGTAACGGGTTAACTGTTCTCGATACAACTGTTTGTACATTTAATGCAAATGATGATGCAATCATTACTGCATCAACCGTATCATGCGGCATTGCAGCATGACCACCGCGACCTTTAAATATCACTTTAAAGAGATCTGCTGATGCAAATGATGGGCCAGGTGCACATTGGATTTTATGTGAAGGAATTTGCGACCAAATGTGAATTCCAAACACATTATCAACACTCTCAACTGCTCCTTGACGAACCATCTCCTTAGCACCTGTTGCCACTTCTTCTGCTGGTTGGAAGATTAAGCGCACTTCTCCTTCTAGCTCATCTTTTATTTCATTTAGAGCTTTTGCAGCAATTAATAACATTGCTGTATGAGCATCATGTCCACATGCATGCATTTTGCCATCTTCTTGTGAGTGATATTCAAGCTCACGATTTAATTCATAAACAGATAAAGCATCCATATCTGCACGAAGAGCAACCGTTTTACCTTGCTTCCCACCTGTAATATCAGCAATTACACCAGTTGGTTCAGTTTTTCTATACGGAATGTTCAGTTGTTCTAAATAATCGCATACAAACTGAGTTGTTTTAAACTCCTGCCATGATAACTCTGGCTCTTTATGTAGTTTACGACGAATGGCGACTAACTCATCATTATAACTTGCAATAATTTCTTTTATATTTTTCCCCATTTGAAGGACCCCTTTATTATTTAATCCAGGTTACAAATAAGCCTGCTAATACAACAGAAACTATCGTAACTGTGATGAAACCACCAACAAGCATCGGTGGAAGCATATGACTTGTTAAAAATTCACGTTCTTTTTTATCTGATGTTACAGCGTTCACAACTTCATTTGTAATAATATAATCTGCTGGGAAGCCATATAAGGCTGTTAATGATACAGCAAACGCCATATTTGGACTTACTTTTAAAATTTTTCCTGCGATAAATGAAAAGATATACATGCCAATTACTGCAAGAACGATACTAACTATTAAAGGTGTAATTATTCGTAGCATCATTTCTGGTGTAGCATTTTTTAAACCATCAAAAATAAATAACATTAATGCCATGATGGCAAAACCGAAACCATTTGCCTTTTGTAAAGGCTGCTTTTCTAAGAAACCTAGTGAAGTAGCAATTACACCAAATAGTAAACATAGTACTAATGCATTTACTGTAATAATTGGAGCTAATGCAGTTGATGTAAAATACGCTAAACAGCCAACAATGGCTAATCGGAAAAATTTGAAATAATCCGTATTGTAGCGATCAGGTAGTTTCTTAAATATTCTTGGTTTTTCTAGTTTTTCCTCTTCTTCAACTGTTATTTCCTGAGCTTTTATCTCACCAGAACGATATAGCTTTAATAACCGATTCCCTTCTTTTTTTAAGAAAATTGACGTTAGTGGATAACCAGCAAAACCTTGAATAACATATATGACAATTGCGAAAACAGCTAGATCATCATACCCTGCATTCGCTGCTCCCTCAGACATAATAAGAGCTGAAACTAATCCACCAACTAGTGGAGGAATCGCAACAATCATCGTTTGCAGATCGAAAATCAAAGCGCCTATCGTAAATAAGATAACGATGATACCTAAAATTCCTGATAGTGCAATAACTATCGTTTTCCATTGATTTCTTAATTCTTTCAATGAAAGTAAAGTACCCATGTTAGTAATTAATAAGTACATCATCATTGTTGCTACGATTGCTGGAATACCTGCAATCTCTACAATATTCTTCGGAAAAAACGTCCAATACCCCAATAAAAACAGTACAGCGCAAACAAATACAGACGGAATCCATGCTTTCGTTTTAGTTGCCACAACATCGCCAATATATAAAATCCCTAATAATATAACAAGGGCAAGCATTTGAGCCATAATATAACCTCCAATTAATAAAATTTGTAATATTACAATAACATTAAATTTTCTGAATATGTATATAATTAATATATTTCGAGAAAATATTAACTTTAACTAGCTAATTTATAACGTAAATCACATATAGATATTTTGATATAGATAAACACCTTTATTAAAATAGTAAATTTATTCCTTACCAGCGATAAAATTACTCACATAAGAATAGCTTTTTCTCTCAGTAACATTAATGCAATAATGAGGAGAAGCCATCTCCTCCGCGAAGTACTATCTACATGACTTACAAGCTCAAACAACCCCTTCCCTCTCACTATTAATCTCATGTATAGCATTGTGAATTTTCAAAATTAAAAGTACAATTGGAATTATATTTATTGATACTATACATATTTTTAGGAGGAAAGTCTTTGAGTAAAATTCGAATTGGTATTGTAGGTTATGGTAATTTAGGACGTGGCGTTGTAGGGGCAATTGCCCAAAACCCTGATATGGAATTAGTGGCAGTATTTACTCGTCGTGACCCTTCTTCATTAAAAATCGAGAGCGCTAATGTCCCAGTATATGCGGTAAATGATGCAGAAGAATTTAAAGATGCCATTGATGTCATGATCTTATGTGGGGGATCTGCTACGGACTTACCGGAGCAAGTACCTCATTTCGCTCAATGGTTTAACACTATCGACAGCTTTGATACACACGCCAAAATTCCAGCTTTCTTTGATGCAGTAAATGCAGTTGCAGAACCTGCAAATAAAGTAAGCATCATTTCAGTTGGTTGGGATCCAGGTCTATTTTCATTAAACCGTCTTTTAGGAGAAGCAGTGTTACCTATTGGCAATACTTATACTTTTTGGGGTGATGGCTTAAGTCAAGGCCACTCTGATGCAGTTCGTCGTATTGAAGGCGTTAAAAATGCAGTGCAATATACATTACCAATTGAAGTGGCAGTAAATCGCGTACGTAATGGTGAAAATCCAGAATTAACTACTCGTGAAAAACATGCTCGCGAATGTTTCGTTGTTTTAGAAGATGGCGCAGATGCTGTGAATATCGAAGAACAAATTAAAACAATGCCAAACTATTTCTCTGATTATAATACAACTGTAAATTTCATCTCTGAAGATGAACTTGCTACAAATCATAGCGGTATGCCACATGGTGGGTTCGTTATTCGAAGTGGTGAATCTAACGCGGAGCATAAGCAAATTATGGAGTTCTCTTTAAACTTAGAAAGCAATCCATACTTCACATCAAGTGTCCTAGTTGCCTTTGCACGTGCTGCTTACAAACTTAACAAAGCTGGCGATAAAGGAGCTAAAACAGTTTTCGATGTACCTTTTGGCTTGTTGTCACCAAAATCAGCAGCAGAACTTCGTAAAGAATTATTATAAGAGATTAAAAATAAAAGGCTGGCTCTGTCTTCATGACAAGTTAGCCTTTATTACATTAGTTAAATTACCAAGATTCACTAAAAAGCTTCCGTCATATTGACTTTTATCCTCTCGACAACTATGATGGATAGTGATTCTTACAAAAGACTCAATAATCTCAAACAAGAAACCTTATGCTGCCTTCTATCAATTGAAGGGTCCGTAAGGTTTTTTGTTATTCTACCGAATTTTAACAACTGAATACTCAATCATTATTTTTGACTATGCAAATTATGTCATGTACAGTTGAAGGGTATCAAAATAATAAATGAGGTGACGAAATGGTCGTATACTTTACATCAGAAGCAACTGCAAAAAATGGTAGAGATGGTCATGTAAAATCGAATGATGGCATAATTGATTTAGATTTAAAAATGCCAAAGCGAAATGAAACTCCAACAGGCTCCAATCCAGAACAATTATTCGCTGCAGCCTATTCCGCATGTTATGATGGTGCCCTCAATTTAGTAGCTAAAAATGAAAATGAAACTATTGATTCAACTGTTACGGCTAAAGTTAGCTTAGTGAAAGATGAAGCCGATAATGGCTTTAAAATCGCTGTCACTTTAGAAGTTGAAGTGAAAGGTGTATCACAAGATGTAGCCGAACAGTTAACAGCTAAAGCACATCAAACTTGCCCTTATTCAAAAGCAACTCGTGGTAATGTTGATGTAAATATCGTTACAAAAGCAATTTAAAAATAATTATATATCCCTATGCTTTTACTTTGCATGGGGGTATTTTTTTATTTATTAAAAAAGAGTTAAATTCATTATTATAGAAACATTGATTTCTAAAAGTTACGAGAAGAAATGTTGTAAAAATAGAAGAAAAGGTTTAAACCTAACTCAAATTGAATTACTAAATAGAATAACCGATGATGAACAAACTTTTACTAATGAAAACCACTTCTCTAAAATTAAAGCCGACTCAGCATTAATCAATCAGTAGAATCTATATCTAATTACTTATTAGTACATATGTAGACATCGGTTTTATAGCATTTCTTTGTATTGCATCTTTAAGTATTAATATTTCAGTTTGCAGTAATAGGACCAACTTTTTTGGAATATACTCTACAGCCAGAAGCTCTTTGGCATAATCTTGGATAGTAAAATCCACTTCCCATTCTCCATCCTGTAATTCCGGAGAGTAAATTATATTCTCTTTTTGGATCTCCCACCCGGCTTGTTGAATGATTTTCTTAATATCCTCCGCCGTAAATAATGACCGGATGTTCGAAATACTTGTTTCTTTAAATGTTTCAAATTGAGCTTGAATCAATACAGCCAGAAAATGAGGATACTGTTCAATACTTGTTACCCTTGCATCCCATTCTGCAAAGCATAATGTTTTCCCCCATTTCCTAGCTTTCTTTAATACGACTGCTAGCTGCTCGGCTGACTGGAAATACCAAGAACAGTGCGATAACACAACCACATCAAATGATTTTTCTGAAAAATCGATTTCATCCGCAATCACATCTGTAGCTAAATCTATTTGTATTTGCGCACCTAACTTTGAGGCTTTTAAATGACAGGCTGCTTCTCCTAAAGTGATTGGACTACCATAATCTGCATCCGCGACATCAATACCATGGACAAAGCCTCCTTCACCTACTAGATGTGCTAATACTGCAGTAGTATCCCCTTGTCCACAACCTATTTCCAGTACACTCATCCCTTTTTTGATTGACCAAAACTGCGCTAACTTCAAACGATGCGCCGTTTGAATTTTTTGAATTGTACTATCGTCACCATATATGGCCATACAGTCTATAATTTCTTCTATTATTCTTTCTTCCATCTAGTTCCTCCATTACGCAAATTGATATTGTAATATCTTCCATACTAAATTAGACTATGTGAACAAGCAACTCAATTTATTAATGTGTATAAAAGGAGTGAATTTTATGTCCTCAATCCAATTAACAGATGTACAAAAGCACTTTCAAAAAAGATCCATTATTCAAAATGTCAGTCTGTCTATTGACTCAGGAAAAATTTTCGGTCTAATCGGTCCATCTGGTTGTGGTAAAACAACATTAATCAAACTAATAGTAGGTATGTTAAAAGCGGATGCAGGTCAAATAGAAGTTTTTCAGCAAACTGTACCAAATTACAATTTACTCAAAAGAATCGGCTATATGGCACAATCCGATGCATTATATAGCGATTTAACGGGAATGGAAAATATGCAATTTTTTGCGAAGTTATATTCATTAAATAAAAAAGAAAGAGACAAACGTATTGCTTATGCTGCGGATATTGTCCAACTTACAAATGCTCTTTCTCAAAAGGTTGAAAACTATTCTGGTGGTATGAAACGAAGACTCTCTTTAGCCATTGCACTACTTCAAAATCCAGATATTCTTATTTTAGATGAACCAACTGTAGGAATTGACCCTGCTCTAAAACTCACAATTTGGCAAGAGCTCGAACGTCTGAAAAAAGTAGAAAAGAAAACCATTCTTATCACTACACATGTAATGGATGAAGCTGAAAAGTGCGATGAACTCGCCTTAATGAAAGAAGGTAAAATAATCGCTAATGGGACGCCTACTAAATTAAGAAAAATTTATGACGCAGACACATTTGATGAGGTGTTTTTACGAGCTGGAGGTGCTAAAACATGAGGATTGTAGCTTTAGTAAATAGAATTATTCAGCAAATGCTAAGAGATAAACGGACACTTGCACTACTATTTCTTGCACCTCTCCTCATCTTAAGTCTGATGTACTTTATATTTCATACAGAAGATCATTCTCCGAAGCTTGGCATAGTTGGTGGAAATACTAAAATAATTAAAGCATTAGAAAATGCTAATATTGAAGTAGAAAAGTATAACCAGCTTTCTCAAGAAGAGGCACTTGCTAAAGACTTAGACGGTTGGTTAACACTTGAAAATAAGCAGCTTACTTTGACGTTACAAAACGATTCACCTAGTAAAGCAAAGACATTACAAATGCAGGTGAAACAAGCACTTACAACCCTCCAAATGAATAGTATGTCTAGTAAAATACCGACGCTTGGAGTAACTACAAATTATGTATATGGAGATGAAGATACACAGTTATTTGACATCATTAGTCCTATCTTAGTCGGCTTCTTTGTATTCTTTTTCGTCTTCCTCATTGCAGGAATTGCATTATTAAAGGAACGTACAACAGGCACATTAGAAAGGTTATTAGCTACACCTATTCGCCGTCATGAAGTTGTACTTGGTTATTTAATCGGTTACGGAATTTTTGCTGTCATTCAGACATCAATTGTCGTACTTTATGCTGTAAAAATACTTGATATTGTTCTAGTTGGATCTATTTGGTATGTGCTACTGATTAATTTATTGCTCGCATTAGTTGCCTTATCATTAGGCATTCTATTATCTAGCTTTGCATCTTCAGAATTCCAAATGGTTCAATTTATACCACTAGTCATTGTTCCGCAAATTTTCTTTACAGGATTATTCCCACTGGATGGCATGGCGGATTGGTTACTTTCAATCGGTAAAATTATGCCTCTTTACTACGCTGCGGATGCTCTTACGGGTGTTATGTATAAAGGGTTTGCATTTGCAGATATCGTTATCGACCTCGGTGTATTACTATTATTTTCAGTACTATTTATTTTCTTGAATATCATAGCGCTAAAAAAATACCGAGCTATATAATATCGTTTACAAAAAACAACACGCTCTAAAAAACGAGCGTGTTGTTTTTATTTTATTCTACAGAGACATTCTTTAAATCATCAGCTTCTGTAGGATGTGCTTTAAAGTTTTTCACTGATTTAGATGCTGCTAATAGTGGTGTGGAATGTACTAATGGCAATACCGGTGCTTCTTTATGCAAAATAAGTTGAATTTCTTTATATAACTCTTTCCGTTTTTCTACATCCTGTTCAGAACGACCAGCTTGCAGGAGTTTTTGAACTTTGTCAATTGAAAATTGAGAGTTATTTAACGACCCGTCACGATCAAAGAACAAAGATAATAAATTGTCAGGATCTCCATTATCACTTGTTCCACCAAGTAAAAATAAATCTGCTTCACCTGCTTTTGTTTTCTCTAAATATGTCGCCCATTCAAACGACACAATTTTCGTTTTAATCCCCACATCCTCTAAATTCTTCTGAATCGCTTCAGCAACCTTTTGGCCATCTGGCATATATGGACGTGGTACAGGCATTGCCCATAACTCTAATTCTTTACCATCATAACTAGACTCTTTCAATAATGCTTTCGCTTTTTCAGGATCATAATCATATAAAGGCGTATCTTCGTTATAGCCTAAAGCTGTGGGTTGCACTGGATTTTTTGCTACCAATGCTTTCCCTTCAAAGAATGTGTCCGCAATCACTTGACGATTGACTGAATGGCTAATAGCCTGACGTAACTTTATATCAGTAAATGGTGCTTTATTTGTTGTCATCCCTAAATATCCGACATTAAATGAAGGGCGTTCAATTAAAGTAATTTGGTCATTTTGTTCAACTGTGGAAATTGATGCAGGTGCTACACCATCTGCAATATCAATTTCTCCACTCATTAATGCATTTAACCTTGCTGCATTATCTGGCATTGCTTTGAAAATGACACTATCCAGCTTTGGTAAACCATCTTGCCAGTAATCATTGTTTTTTGTCAAAACGACTGAATCATTTCTTTTCCATTCTGAAAATTTAAATGGACCTGTCCCTACAGGATTTTCTCCAAATTTCCCCCCGTCTTTTTCAAATGCAGTTGGACTTGCAATTGAAAAAGCCACCATTGCTAAATTATTTAAAAGTGGAATCATTGGTTTCTTTAATTGAATGATGAATGTATAATCTCCATCAGCTTTCACACTTTCAATAATATGATTTTCGTCGCCTTTAAAGCCACCGAACATGTCTGCATAATAAGGAAATTGATCTGCACTACCATTCATCCAACGTTCGAAGTTTTTAACAACAGCCTCCGCATTAAAGTCTGTACCATCATGAAATTTAACATTTTCCTCTAGCATAAAAGTATACGTCTTACCATCATCAGAAATCTTCGTATCCTTAGCTAGTCCAGCTTGTGTAGAAGTATCTTGTTCTCCAAATACTAATAATGTCTCAAAAATATTGCGTGCTACTTTGAACGATTCACCGTCGGTTACTGTACTAGGGTCCAATGACACTGAATCCGCTCCGCGACCATAAACAACAGTCTGCTTGTCATTGTTATTTTCTTTTCCGTCTGATGACTTTTCACCTTTTGAGTCGTCAGTTGAACATGCTACCAATATGAAAAGCATAGCCATTACGACAACAATGATTCCTAATCTCTTATTCTTCACAATAATCCCCCCACATCCTATTTTCTTCCTTCTATCAATTATAAGTATATTTTCATAATTTTCAAATAATAATGTAAATAAAAAATGCCTGCAACCGATTTGTGATCAGTTGTCAGGCAGTTGTTAGCTAAGTTTTAGAAAAAGAAATCTAAAATGTAGAATATCAATGCAGCCATTGCTGCTGATGATGGCATTGTAATAATCCAAGTCATAATAATTTTACGAGCTACTCCCCATTTAACACCTTTCACACGTTGTGCAGCTCCTACCCCCATAATAGCGGAAGAAATAACATGTGTAGTACTAACTGGTAAGTGAATTAACGTTGCACTAAAGATAACTGAAGCAGAAGCTAAGTCGGCTGCTGCACCGTTAACTGGGCGCAATTTCATAATTTTACCACCAACTGTTTTGATGATTTTATAACCACCGATTGAAGTACCAAGTCCCATTGCTAATGCTGCAGAAACTCGAACCCAACCTTGAATGTCATCGCCAGTTTGTAATCCTCCAGCGATTAAAGCCATTGTCATAATACCCATTGCTTTTTGCGCATCATTCGTACCATGTGTAAACGATTGAAGTGCAGCAGTACAAATTTGTAAATATCGAATTCCTTTATTTGTACGATACAAATTTGCATTTTTGAAAATGACTTTGAATAAAGACATCATCAAGAAACCAGCTGCTATAGCAATAAAAGGTGATAATAATAAAGCTTGTAATATTTTCACGAAACCTGTGTAGTTCAAGATACCAAAACCGGCTGCTGCAATAGCAGCACCAGCGATAGCACCAATAATCGCATGAGATGAACTAGACGGAATTCCATAATACCAAGTAATTAAGTTCCAAATAATTGCTGCAAGTAATGCAGCTAATATAATCACAGAACCATTTGATAATGCGAAAGGATCTACGATGTCTTTCGTAATTGCCTTTGCAACACCTGTAAATGTGATTGCCCCTATAAAGTTCATAATCGCAGCCATAATTACTGCTACTTTAGGTGGCAAAGCTCGTGTCGATACTGATGTAGCAATGGCATTTGCTGTATCATGGAAACCATTGATAAAGTCAAATGTCAGTGCAAAAATAACAACTAAAACTGTTAATAAGAGTATTGTATCCATTCGTGACTCCTGCTCCTATGCATTACGCATAATAATAGTTTCCATAGTATTCGCTACATTTTGGCAATCATCTGCAATATCCTCTAATTGTTCATAGATATCCTTGAACTTAATAAGTTGGATCGGATCTTTTTCATGCAAGAATAGTTGCTTAATGGATGTACGAAGCACTTCATCACATTTGCTTTCATAATCTTTTATTAAAATGGCATGATCACGCATACCAATTAGGTTTTTCGTTTTTAATAAGTCCATAGCTTTTACAATTTCATCAGCACTTTTCACAATATAACTGATAAATGTATTCATTGACTCATCGATATCGATTAACGCGAACATGTCAAAGTGTGCAATACATTCTTCCATACCATCAAGAACGTCATCCATACTGTTTGCAAGCGCTAAAATATCCTCTCTTTCAATTGGGGTCATAAATGATTTATTCAGCATCACGATTAATTCATGAATGAGAGAATCCCCATCCGTTTCATATTTTTTCATTCGTTTGCTAATTTCTTCTAAGTCTTCCAAACTCTGAATACGGAAATCGTTGGCATAATGCATTGCCTCTTGCACATTAATGGCAATTTTTGCTAAAACTTCAAAGAATGGATCTGGCTTTTTTCGATTAAACATAAATTCCTCCTGAAAAAGTTAGTGTCAAAACATATATTTGTCCTGAACGCTAAATTAGCTTAACAATAATTTAATAGAATATCTGCTATTTTTACATATTCTATGACAACTTTTACAATTCTGTAACATTAGCGTTCACAAATTCGAAAAAAAATTGTTCCAATGTGGAATATTACATGATTTTTTTATCGAATTTTGTCGAAAAATATATATTTCGGTGCAAAAAAACCCTTGAATATCAGGGTCAATCCATTGATAAATATAACATTTCTTTGTCAATATCAACTTTCTTTGTAAACGATTTATTTTTCGACAAAATACCTACCATTTTAATACAAAATGTAGGTTTTACAATTTACAAAGCTAACGATATTGGCTAAAGAAAAGTCTTTTTTCCGTTAATGAGACAACAAATATGAGTCCAACTTCAAAAACTACAGACTCGTTAAACATTTGTGGGAATCCTTGTATACCATCAAAGATAAATCCAACAATAACAGATGCAATTATTCATACACCACAGACAACTTCTCTCATCCATCAAAATCCACAGAAATACAAAAAAAGAAAATGGTAATAAAACTAATGAAAGTAGGGAAAATTGAAAATGAATTATAACAAATTCATTTCACAGTAGTATGTCCAACATCAAAAAAAGCAATCATGTAAATATCAAATATTGATTTTTTAGACCATTCCCTATTTTTGTATTAATTAACAATTACACCTTCACTACTCTTATTACTTTCCGATATCGAGTACTAGCTGTAACCTCATATCATACTGCTCCTTATTAATCATATCAATTTTTGATCCTTTCTTGACACAGCTGTTAAATATCCTACATTTTTAAAAGCTCCTTTTTCAAACGCATTTTCAAAGAAATAAAAAAGATGTGCATAATTTCATACACATCTTAAATCTTTCCTGTTTCACTTACTTGCGACAAATGTGATGATTGATTAAATTCGCCAAGTAACCATCTATCTTCTTGTATCGTAATATAACTGACGCCTGCATTAGCTAATCGTACTTCCTGTGGAAAAGAATCGCCATTCTCGAGTAGTGTAAAGAGCGCATGAATTACCGCTCCGTGAGCTACTAGAATGACTCGGTCATTTGGATACTGCTCGAAAATTTCAACAAGTCCATTTCGTAACCTTGTAAGCACTGAGTCCAATGATTCTTGATTTGGATATTGTTTATCTGGAAACGCTTTTATACGTTCTTCCATATCCATACCTTCTGCTTCACCGAAAGAACGTTCTTTAAACTCCTCAATTTCAAATAAGGGTATGTGTAATTGTTCGTTTATTATTTCTGCTGTATGTTTTGCTCTTGTTAATGGACTTGTATAAATTGCAGCCCAGTTAGTATTTTTGAAAAATACACCACATTCTTTTGCTTGTTGGATTCCTCTGTCATTAAGAGGTACATCTGTTACACCTTGCAACCTCCCTAGTGCATTCCAATCCGTTTCTCCATGTCTTACTACACAAATTTCTGTCATGTGAGTACCTCCTAAAGCATCTTTACATTAGAGTATCATATTAAATTCCAGCTGTATGCATTAACACTACTCTCCAGCCATCAGGGTCTTCGATTGTCTTACCTTCCTTTTCCCAATAAGGGTTTTCTGGAGGAACTGCATTATAGCCTAATTCTCTTAATCTCTCGATAATCGTATCAATTTGTTGTTGATTTGGTATATAAAATACAATTAAATTATCTTTAGTTGGTGCTGGACAAGGACTGCCATTTTTGTGCTGGGTAAATTCCAAATGATATGTTGCCGTTGGGAGCCCAATCAATAAACCTTCATAATCTTGCCCTGTAAATGATCCAATTTTCGTCAATCCTATACCTTTACAATAAAAATGCTCAACTTGTCGTAACTGATCTGTAGGTCTAGCAACCCTAACTTGTGTAACTAACATATTTTCTGACCAATCATTATTCATATTTACCACCCCTTTGAAAGGATATTACCATTTAATTAAACTTATTAATTCCTTCATAAGATTGAGCAACATCTCACCCTTTTGATGTATACTATTTTATTTTTTCAGCAATACACTGCATAATAAAATTAGATTGAAAGGGGATATACATATGAATTGGTTTGGAAAACTGAATGAATATTTTCCAGTTGAGGAAATGAAATCACGTCAACATATAGAACTTTTACTGAAAGATAAAATAGATATTTATAAAAAGGTAGAGGACGAAAAATACGTATTAATATATGTAGATCACACTGATTTTATATTTGTCGATTATTTATATGTTTCCTTAACTGCACGTGGTGAAGGATTGGGTGGTAAAATTTTAGAACATTTAAAAGGTAATGGCAAACCAATTTTATTGGAGGTAGAGTCACTTGCTCAAGCTGAAGATGACACAGAAAAACGATTACGCTTCTATAAACGTCACCATTTCAATCTAGCTACACAGATTTGTTATTGCAGGCATCATGTAAAGACAGGCGAACCTCTGAAAATGGATATCCATTACTGGGCACCAACGGGTGTTGCTGAAGAAGAAATACTTGGACAAATGAAATGGGTATATGAAAATATTCATGCGTACAAAGATGAATTTCTTTATGGAGCAAAGTATGAACCGACGGATAATGTATTATTTATGACTAAAAAATAATAAGTGGAAAAATAACTATTAAAAAAAGGACTTCTCACAATTCTGTGAAGTCCTTTTCCTAATATTTAACTGGCTTTTTTAAAACCAGCTTGCTCCGCTTCTTTTTCAGTACAGAACATTTCTTCTTCTTTAACTGCATCATAATTGTTAGAGCCCGGCATATGATACAGCTTATTCCCTTTACTATTTATATTACCTTTAATAGAACAACTTCTATTGTTCGTTTTATTTGAGCTATCGGATTTATTTGAGTTTTTTGATTGCCCTTCAGTAGGCACCCCACTTCTCACAACCGATTTATCAAAACCTCTATTTGTTACATAACCGTCATATTGCCAAATTCCTTTTCTCGATGCTTTTGCTTCATTTTGAATTTTCTCAAAAGCTTTCACATTTGTCGTATTCGGTTCATATATATAACCAACACGTACAAGACCTTCACGGATTAGTTGCTCTTGAACACTTTTCCCATCCGCATATGTATAGGCAAGAAGGCGACCATATTTATCTTCATGTTCACCAACATCAAATTGAATTGAAACTTGCTTTGCGTTGTTCAATATTTCACGATTACGAGCCTGCGCTTCTCGTCCAAAAGGTTGTTCACCTAATTGTTTATGGTACATTTCAGGTGCATCTACTAATAAATAGCGTACTTTCTTTGTTTCGCCATCGTATTTTACTTTAATCGTATCACCGTCCATGATACTTACTACTTCGACATCTATTCGCTTTTCTGATTCTTCTTTTTTTGTCACTGTAGCTTCTGTACATGCTTGTAGTATAAATACTAGACAGCCGATAAGAAGGAGTCCCCATTTTTTCATTGTCATCACCATCGTAATCTTAACATAAACTATTAGTTATCGGCTTACTTTCAGGATTTAAAGCAAAAAAATACCCAGTCTTCGTCAGAAGGCTGGGCAATGACTAGATTTGTATTAATCTGTTGTAGTACCGTATGGTTCAATATCTTTGATCGATTTTCCTTGCTCTTCTAAATCACGAATGCGGTGTGCAAGACGTGATGCAGCAGAGGCAGCAATGCTTCCTACTAAATCATCTAGGAATGTATGAACACCTTCACCCGCTTTTGTATCAAGTTGCTGTATTATTCCGATTTTCTGTTTATCTAAATGTCCAAAAGTTGTTACAGCAATACTACCGTAAGTAAATACTGCTCCTAAAGCAATTGTCTCATCAACTCCAAATAATCCTTCATCGGATTCAACTAATTGTTGTAGTGGCGCTGACAGTAACTTTTTCTCTGCTAATTCATCTAGCTCAATCCCTACTAAAATTGCATGTTGAATTTCACGTTTATAAAGTACTTTATCAACCGATTCAATACAATGATCTAGAGATAGTCCTTCATTATATGCAAATTGCATTTCATACACAATTTCCGCGATATCCTTTAATGTTACACCGCGACGTTCTAAAGCATCGCGTGCCGCTTTAGCGACTACTTCAGATGAAACTTGAAGTTTTTTGTTATACATGACTCATCCTCATTTCCAAATTAATAGTCCTTTATTATTACTATTATACCTTTACTTTCTTATATGTTACAATTTCCGTACAGAAAACTGAAGGAGTGACGGCTTTGAATCGTGGCACAATCACAGATATAGATTTTTTCAGTGAATCCTTACAAGAGGACATTCATCTATTAATTTACTTACCTGCAAGCTATTCACCACTTTATAAATACTCAGTGTTAATCGCATCTGATGGCAAAGATTATTTCCAACTCGGTCGAATCTCACGAGTAGTAGATGACTATTTGGAGCAAGGCGATATCGAAAATTTAATAATTGTAGGTGTACCTTATAAAAATGTTGAGGATCGACGACAAAAATATTTGCCAAATGGAGAGAAGCATCAAGCTTACTTACGCTTTTTAGCACATGAACTTGTTCCTTATATAGACGAGCATTACTCTACATATCAAATGGGGATGGGTCGAGCGTTGATTGGAGATTCGCAGGCTGCGACAGTATCTTTACTAGCAGCCATCCAATATCCGAATATATTTGGTAAAGTATTAATGCAGTCACCTCTAGTAAATGATAATGTTTTAGAAAAAGTGCAACAGGTACAAGATGTTCATGCTTTTTCAATCTATCACGTTATTGGTACAAAAGAACATGAAGTAGTAACTATGGATAAGAGTATAAAAGATTTCCTTACTCCTAATCGTGCATTACATGAGTTGATAGTCAACAAAGGCTTTTCTACTTTCTACGATGAATTCGAAGGAAATCACTCGTGGAAGTTTTGGCAACCTGACTTAAAACGTGTCATAAAACAAAACTTTAGTATTTAACATGTATTTCACAATGAATATTAACTTTTTTCTGTTATACTGAAAATTAAGAAAAGCTATATAAAACTACTTAGGGGGTACGGAATTATGAAATACGGTATTGTTGCATTTCCATCTAAGAAATTACAAGATTTTGCGAATTCATATAGAAAAAGATATGACACGCATTTCTCTAAAATCACACCTCATATTACTTTAAAAAGTGCTTTTGAAGTAGATGACTCAAAAGTGAACGAAGTTACTAATATGCTCCAAGAAATTAGTAAACAATTTAAACCGCTTTCAATTCACGTATCAAAAGTAAGTTCATTTGCGCCAGTGAACAATGCTATCTATCTAAAAGTAGAAGCAACAGAACAGCTTCAAAAATTACATGATACATTGCATGCTACTTCATTCGGACAAGAACCAGAATATAAATTTGTTCCGCATATTACTATTGCACAAGATATGTCCTCAGGTGAGCATGATGATATTTATGGTCAGCTACGCATGACAGATGTTCATTCCGAAGAAGTTATTGATCGTATTCATTTACTTTATCAATTAGAAGACGGTTCTTGGACGGTACACGAAACGTTCCGACTGTCTGGAGCTGAGTAATTATTGGTTTTTGCTAAAATTGCTGAGACAGAGAAAGAGTTACGAGATGCTTTCTTTGTTCGGGAGGAAGTCTTTGTTAAAGAGCAAGGTGTTCCTCTTCCTTTAGAAAAAGATGAATACGACAAAGAAGCAACACATTTCGTAGCATACAATGGCGAAGAACCGATTGCAGCAGGCAGAGTAAGAATTGTTGACGGTAATATCGCTAAAGTTGACCGTGTTTGTGTATTACCTGATTTTCGAAGAAAGCAAATCGGTGTTTTAATGATGACACACTTAGAGAAATACGCTAAGAGTCATCAATTAGCAAAAGTGAAATTAAATGCCCAAACTCACGCTATTCCTTTCTACGAAAAACAAAATTATATTATTACATCACCTGAATTTTTGGATTCTGGTATTCCATATCGCGCAATGGAAAAGGAATTCTAATAATAAGTTGCTAAAATGCTGACCAATCGGCGTTTTAGCAGCTTTTTTATTTTATCAATAAATATTTTTAGCTTTTTTTCATTTATTCTACAGCAAAAAAAGCCAACCACGGTTGATTGTAAACTCAACCATGGATTGGCTCCTTTTTATTATTCGAAGTACCGTATGATAATCGTCTATAGTATTTTTCAAACATATTTACTATAATATTTACCTCTATCAGTAACCTTTAGTTCAAATTTTGATAACTCTGCTGGGTTAGGATGGATGAATTGTTGATGAACTTGAAGGGAGTTCCCACGATTTTTGTTTTTTTCATGGTTCAATTGCATTTCAGTAAGTTCAGCACGCATATCAAGCTCTCGTTCAAAATGAGATTGCTTTTTTACTTTTGCAACTGCATTAACATGAGCATAATTATATGCTTTCATGTTAATACGTTCTGCATATTGCATTGCTTGAAATGGCTGAACTGGTAGAATGTAGCCCATCACAATTTCCTCCTATACTATCACTTTTCCTGCAAAGACATATTTTCGATTAAAGTTAGTATATTACTGAGAATATTATTTTATGCTATAACATTTTTTGGATTTTATTTAAATCTAAAGATTTACCATCTTTTAAGATAGATGCGACGATTTTTTCTTCTAGCTCTTTTGTTACTGGTTTATTTGCTAGTTGAGATACTTTACGAATAATTTGTCGAATCTGGCGTTCGTCTTGAAAATCTGCATATTGAATAGCATTTGCTAATGCAAGTACATCTTCCATTGGTACGCCCGTTTTTCCTTCTATTTTTCGAAAGAATGAGCTTTGCATTTAAGTCCCCCCTTTTTAACCCATAAAGCTTGCGCCAACAATAATCAACAAGATGAATAGAACAACGATTAGAATAAATGTTGAACCATTGCCGCTATTGCCGCCATAGTAGCATTCGTTTCCGCCGCCGTAGCCACCGCCGTAGCCGTAACCATAACCTGAGAATCCAGACATAAGAAATCCCTCCTCTCTCTCACCGTATTGTATGCAACGGTTTACAGAAAGAAGAGGGCGTTTGAACTAGTCGATATTTCCTTTTGATCGAAAAATTAAAGCTCCTATAAATCCAAATATGATGGCCGCACTAATACCCGAACTTGTCACTTCAAACATACCCGTTAAAACTCCTATCCAACCATGCCTTTCAACTTCTGCTAAAGCACCGTGTGTTAGAGAGTTACCAAAAGACGTAATAGGGATTGTTGCGCCTGCACCAGCAAAATCAATAAGTGGCTCATATAAGCCAAAGCCATCTAAGATTGCACCTGTGACAACAAGTATGGACAATGTATGTGCAGGTGTTAATTTACCGACATCCATCAGCAGTTGACCAATTACACAAATCAATCCGCCAACAATAAATGCGATTATAAAAGAAGTAAACATTTTATTCCCTCATTTCATCGTTACTTCGATTGCATGTGCAACGGTTGGAATCGATTGATTTTGTTGCACAGATAACGGAGACAAGAGAGCGCCTGTTGCTACTAACAGTACTCGCTTCATCCGTCCGCTTTTTAGTTCTGCTAGTATTTCGCTAAAAAAAACAGACGCGGAGCACCCTGCTCCACTTGCACCAGCTAAAAACAATGGATTATCTCCGTAATACTCAGCTCCGCCATCGCGAACTGTTTCTAACTGTTTTGTCGTAAATCCAGCTTGCCTTAACATTTCTTTTAAAATAGGCAAGCCCACTTTTCCAAGATCACCTGTCATAATAACATCGTAATCTTGTACAGTTTGACCTCTACCTTTTAAATGTTGTTTAATCGTTGAAAAAGCTGCTGGTGCCATTGCTGCCCCCATATGAAATGGATCTGATTGTTGAAAATCCGCTACTTTTCCGAAAGTCGCAGCCTCAATGCATGGTTCTCCTTCTTGATGTTTACCAATAAGAACATAACCTGCAGCAGTTACAGTCCATTGTGCAGTTGCTGGTTTTTGACCTCCATAATCGACAGGATATCTGAATTGCCTTTCAATCGCATTATGCTGACTTGCAGCCCCAGCGATTGCATAATGGCTACCACCTAGCTCCGTTAGTAAGCTAGCGATAATAACGGCTGAGGTTGATGTAGCACACGCTGAGTACATACCGATAAAAGGGCTTCCAATAGTAGCAGCAGCAAAATTCGTCGGCGTCATTTGATTGACTAAATCTCCACCTATAAAGAAATCTACTGCATCCTTAGTCAACTTCTTTTTTTGTAATGCGATTTGTGCAGCTTCTTCAATCAAATGTTGATGTCCTTGCTCATTTGTTTTTTGATCTGCCCTTTCATCATCTAGTACTAAATCGAAATTCCGAGCAAAAACACTTCTCTTCTCCAATGGCCCAACTACTACTCCGGCTGCTAAAATGGACGGCTTAGATGGAAAATAAATTACACCTTTATCCATCACCATTGAGTCACCCCAATCGTTACTAAAATTAATTTAACAAGTGCTACAAAAAAGGCAGATACAACTCCGAACACAATAACCGAACCTGCTAATTTGAAAATATTTCCACCTACTCCGAGCACTAAACCTTCTGTCTTATGTTCAATAGCTGCTGAAATAACTGCATTACCAAAGCCGGTAACTGGTACTGCTGACCCTGCTCCTCCAAATTGACCTAGCTTTTTATAAAGTCCAAATCCAGTCAGTAATAATGAAATGAATATCATTGTTGCTACCGTTGGATTACCTGCTGTACGCTCTGTAAAATCAAAATTCATAATATAGAAAAAAGAAATGGCTTGTCCGATTACACAAATAATACCTCCAACTAAAAAAGCTTTTAGTAAATTTAATCCAATTGGCGTTTTAGGTGACAGTTTTGTTTGTAATTGCTCGTAATCTTTTTGATTCATCAGGTTTCTTCCTTTGCAAGATCTTGTAATTTCTTAATTTTCTTTTTTAGTTCTTTTTCAGTTAACTCTTTTTTCATAAGCTTTTGTGTTTCCCAAGATATTTTAAAGTCAGTACTAACAAGTACTTCTTTATCAGGAAATTCTTTTTCAAATTTCTTCTGTAAACCTTCTTCGATTTTGGTTCGTTTTAATTTTGAAAAAGGTTTTATCTGCACACCCACTAAAATAACATCATCCACGAAGACCGCAGTACCTTTTTCAATCGATTTTTCATCATTCAGAAGCTTTTCAATAGTCGATTGCGATCCATTATCCCCTGCTGCATGGTACGTGGCAAATTTCTCCTTCTGTTCTCCACTACAAGCGACCATTAACTGAATACAACATATTAATAACAAAAACCTTAAAACGTTTCTCTTCATATACTTCACCTTTTTTTAAAAACAGTATGCGTTTATTTCGAAAAATTATGCATAACTGAGGCAGTTGCCCTAGTTCATTTTCTAAAAAGACATATTGTATAAGGAGATTGAAAAGGGGGTGAAATTAAAAATGGGATGCGGAAGAAATGATAATGCAGTAGGTCACAAAGTTTCAAAAGGATGTGTTTGCGACGTAGTACGCGCAATTAAAGACATTCAAGACCAAAACGTTGATGACGGTTGTGGCCCTTGCCCAACTAACTGTTTCCTAGAACCTCTTGGCGGATTAGTAAGCCCTGCACGAACACAAGCTAATACACGTGTATTTATGCTATTAAACAAAGACGGTACTCCTTTTAAAGCGTTTTTCAGAACTAATGCTTCTGGCGATCATCACTGTTTCTCGGTCTTTTTCCGAGTAGAGGATATTTTCGACGGTTGCTGTGCTACTTTACGTGTATTAATTCCTTTAAAACACGGTAATCATGTAGCTGATTTGTTAACAGATTGCGGCAATGAAGTAGATTTATCAATGATTTGTAAAGTTGTAAATTGGGAAGCATCTACTAGCTGTGTTACTGTTGACTTAAATTGCTTCTGTGCAGTTCAATGTATAAAAGACGTCTTTTTAGAAGATGTATGCGACTAATATCAAGTCAAAGGACTTTGCAGTAGTGTCTTTGTTTTAAAATGGATGATAGCAGTGTCAGGCAATGAGCTCCAAAGTTAGGTAATCTAACTTTCGGGGCTTTTTGTGATATGTATCTTTATCTTA
This sequence comes from Viridibacillus arenosi, assembly GCF_001955655.1. Taxonomy (GTDB): domain Bacteria; phylum Bacillota; class Bacilli; order Bacillales_A; family Planococcaceae; genus Viridibacillus; species Viridibacillus arenosi. The sequence continues at coordinate 41,032 of NZ_MSPW01000009.1, forward strand.
TGCAGTTATGATTTATTTTTGCAAAAAAAAGCTATCCCTTTAAAGGGACAGCTGTTAAAATACTTTTCCTCGCCACTTAATTTCGACGAGTTCATTAATTTTCGTTGGATATACGACACCTGTGTAACTTTTCAAAATTACTTCATCTTGCATCACACGATCGACGACACCTTCTATAATACGGCCATCTGATAAACTAAATTGCAATGGTTGATAAGCTTTCTGTTGAAACGGTGCAGATAAAAATATTAAACGCTCTGTTTTACGACGAATTTCAGCATCTTCTATAACTGGTTCTATGGATTCTACTTGTTCCGTTGACTCTTCTACAACATCATCTACATCTACATCTACATCTACATCTACATCTTCAATAGCATCTTCCACAACAGAAGTACTATCACTATTAATATCAATAAAAAAAGCCGGGGGAGCTTTGATAAAAAGGAGTGGGCGATTCCCCAAGGTAACACATCCTTTTTTTCATATTGTATGCTCCTCCGGAAAATAAGTTCACATTAATTTACTAATGAACATTGTTGCAATCCCAAGATAAATTAAAATACTTGTTATATCATTTAATGTTGTAATAAAAGGACCAGATGCAACTGCAGGGTCAATTTTCAGTCGGTGCATTAATAACGGTATAAAAGATCCTGCAATTGTTGCAACAACAATTGAACAACAAATAGCGGTCCCTACCAATACTCCTAAAAGCCACATGTGTTTCCAAAAGAACACAATACCAAATGCAATAGCACCACAAACAACACCTGTAATTATGCCTGTGATTGCTTCTCGTAATAATAACTTCATCTTACTCTCTTCTTCAACATCACCAGTAGCAATCCCTCGAACAGCAACGGCTAATGCTTGCGTTCCACTATTTCCTGACGTACCACCTATTAAAGGAATAAAAGCAGCAAGAATTGCCACTTTTTCTAATGTTCCAGTAAATAAATCTACCAAATTAGCGGTTAACATGCCTAAAAATAATAATACAACAAGCCATGGCAAGCGTTTCTTCGCTGCAGCAAACGGGCTTTTGTCGAATGTCACCATATCTGAAACCCCGGCTAATTTAGAGTAGTCATCTGACGCCTCTTCATCAATGACATCAATAATATCATCAACTGTAATGATACCCAGCATTTCGTTTTTTGAATTAATAACAGGTACAGCTAAAAAGTTATAGTCCTTCATAATTTGCGCGACTGCCTCTTGATCGTCAGTTACATTAATACTTACAACACGATCATTCATTATTTGTCGTATTAATGTGTCTTCTTCTGCAATGATTAAGTCACGCAAAGAAATGACACCCGTTAAATGATTTGTATCATCGACAACAAATATATAATAAATCGTTTCTGCATCTGGCGCTGCGTTGCGTAAAATTGTCATCGCTGAACGAACGGTTGAGTTTTCAGGAATAGCGACATATTCTGTCGTCATTATAGAACCAGCTGTATATTCTGCATAGTACAGAAGTTCTTTAATATCCTGTGCCGAATCTTTATCCATAATTTTAAGGAAATGAGTGATTTGATCTTTATCTAATTCATTTAAAACGTCAACCGCATCATCGGTATACATGGCTGCTATCATTTGCGCTGCATACGTCGTATCCATTTCCTCTAAAATGCCTTTATATTCGTCATCATCGAGTTCAATAGCTTCAAAAATGTCAGCCATCTCTTTAGGGGAGAGATACTGATAGATAATCTGTCGTATGTCTGGTCCCACCTTCTCATAAAACTGTGCCTGATCATACGGATGAAGTGCTAGAAACTCCTCGCGAAAATTATCTGTCTCTGAATTCTCCAGTAATTGACGTAGATGCTGCTCATCGAATTGTACTTCATCTTTTTCCTTTGTTTCTTCTATCATGCATGTCCCCTCCTCTCGACTCATTAAGTCAGTTAAAATAACACCTTACTATAATAGAGTGTAGACCTTCAAAAGAGCAATTATTTTTTTAAAAAACTTTTTAATTTCAGTCTTTTGAACACCCCTAATACTAACATTCGGTAGTGCATTTTTACAAATAGCATATTTAAATTTCCCAGGAAATCAAAAATAAGGTGCTTCTTTTAATAAAAGCACCTTACATTAATTATTCTATTAGTAGTGATTGCATATCTTTTGGTAAACCTATTTGCCAGCTGTAAAATTGTTTCGTCACTGGATGATGTAACTGAAGCTCAACACAATGTAATGCTTGGCGATCGATTAAATTTCTATGGCCTCCATACAACGTATCTCCAACAAGTGGATGTCCAATAAATGCCATATGTACACGAATTTGATGCGTACGTCCTGTGTGTAACTTTAAACGAATATGAGTAATTGCTTCTCCATCTAACCTTGTTCGTTTTAATACGACAACATCTGTGTGAGCAAACTGTCCATCACTTCGTACTTCACGTTCAATAATACTACCATCTTTACGCCCAATTGGAGCAATAATTTCTTGCTGTTCTAACTCCAAATGGCCATGTACGATTGCTTCATAAGTCCGATGTATAGCATGTTTCTTTTGAGCTTCACTCATAAGATGGTGAACGTGGCGATGCTTAGCAATACACATAATTCCAGATGTATCTCTATCTAGACGCGTTACAATATGTACCGTTGAAGCTAAATCTTGCTGTTGTAAATGGGCAGCTACAAAATTAGCAACACTACCTTTGGGATGATCGTGGGAAGGAATCGTATTTTGATAAGGTTGTTTAGCAATAACTAGCAGTTCATGATCCTCGAAAATGACCTCGAGCTTCCCATCTTCAGGAACTAATCCCTTACTAATTTCTTCAGGAGGGAAGATGATTGTGACTAAATCATTCTTCTTTAGACTATGACGGACATTTTGCTCAATATCATTTACTAAAAGTTGTCCACCTTGAAATTTTATTGCTGTTAAAGCTCTCTTAGAAATCCCCCACATGGCAAGTGCATCTCTAAAAAGTTGGTCGTGCTCTACTTTAAAGGTTAAGCGATATCGTAAATCTTTCATATTATTTCAAATCACTATCGATAAAAGAATCATGTACACGTTGCCAAAATGGGAATGCTCTAAAGCGAGCAAATCTCACCTTTTCCTTCGCAACTTTGTACTGAATTGATTTTACATTTTTATGCAATAACTGTACATGATCGACTGTAACCATAAAGTCTTTAGCCTTCACTGGTTTTAGCACGCAACTATGATGTGCCGGTAACACTAATGAAGATCCGACTGTACGAAAAACGCGATTATTAATAGATGCCATTTCAGTCACTTGAATAGCTTCTATTGATGGATGTAAAATGGCACCACCAAGTGCCTTATTGTAAGCTGTACTTCCTGAAGGTGTAGAAACACAAAGTCCATCTCCACGGAAGCGTTCAAATGGTTTCCCATTTAATTCAACGTCCATTACTAATGTTACTTCTGGGGATTTAACTGTAGATTCATTCAAAGCTAAATAAGTGTAATTTTCATCTGAATTTTGATAATTAATCACAACTTCTAATAGGGGATAATCGATTACATTATAGTCATTCTTTGCTATAGAGATAACCAATTTCTCGATTTCAATTGGCTTCCAGTCAGCATAAAAACCTAGATGCCCCGTATGGATACCTACAAATGCAACATCTGATAATATATGGCTATATCGATGAAATGCATGTAACAGTGTACCATCTCCACCAATCGACAACACGATATCTGGCTTTTCTTCATCTATTTCTAATCCAAAATCAGTTAAGTACGAGATAGCTCTTTCCATTAATTCATTTGATTGTGGATCATTACGTGATTGAACGGCAAATTTCATAGGTTTTCATGAGCTCCCTTCGAATTATCCTCTCTAACTTTTGGATTTGAAGCCTCTTTGTATTCGGTAAAATACTTTTGAGCTTCCTGTATCTCCTCGCGAATTAAAGACATTTCCTCATCTAATCGGAACGCTGCCTCTGCTGCGCTTTGTAGGCGATTTTTTATTTCCTCAGGAAAAATCCCTTTATACTTATAGTTCAATGAATGCTCAATAGATGCCCAGAAGTTCATTGCAAGTGTTCTAATTTGAATTTCAGCTAAAATCTTTTTCTCACCTTGAATTGTTCCGACAGGATATTCAATTATCATATGATAAGAACGATATCCGCTAACTTTTACATTGGTGATATAATCTCTTTCTTCTACAACTGTTAAATCATTGCGCTGTCTTAATAATTCAATAACAGTAGGAATTTCATCCACGAATTGACACATGATACGTACCCCTGCAATATCTTGTAACTCATGCGCTAGCATATCTGACGGTTCAAAGACTAGACCTTTTTCTAACGTCTTGTCATAAATACTTGCAAGTGGTTTCACCCTACCTGTTACAAATTCTATTGGTGACGTTTCATTTGATTTTTCGAACTGTGCGCGCATTCCTTTTAGCTTAATTTTCAATTCATCCACTGCTTGCTTATAGGGCTGTAAAAAGCGGTCCCATTGTCCCATGATAAGTCCCCCTAATCTTCTCGGGATTCGTTCAATATTTCTGCAAAGGCTTCTTCAACAGCTGTTGAAAAGTCTTCTCCATAATTATGATTTCCTTCAATATTAAATATAAGTGCGTTTAATTCATCCTGGAAGTTCACTAATTCAGTTTGTCCATTCCCCCAAGTTAATATTGGCTCAAAATCAGACTGTAATGTTTTGACTAAAAGTGGCCAAATAGCTTGTGGGAATTTTATGTAATGGTAGTCTTCCCCTGCATCCATTAAATAGATAAAAGCCATGGCGTCTGAATCAGTAATAACCTGACCTGCAGCTCGCCATTCCAAATCAGGTGTTTCTCCGCATATTTGTAAATGAATTTGTTTTTCTAATTGTGATCCATTTTCTACTGTATATGTTTTACGCAAAGCCTATCTTCCTTTCCGTGAATCTTCTATCATTTTATCATAGTAAGCCTCATTACTACCCACTTTTTCGGAGAATTGTTGTGCTTTTCCCCATTTCGACAATCATTGCAATGCAGTCTATACTTCACCTATAATTAATTTATAAGAATTTATAAAAAGAGAGGGTGATTGGTATGGCACAACAACTAGAAATTGAGTTTAAAAACCTACTTTCGAAAGAGGAATATGAAGCCCTTTGTAATACTTTTGCTATTCCAAATGAAGATTTTCACGAACAAGCAAATCATTATTTTGATACACCAGATTTTCGATTAAAGAAAGCACGTTCAGGTTTACGAATACGCGAAGTTCAAAACCGCTTTGAATGCACACTAAAAGAACCAGCATCTGGTATTGGGTTATTGGAAACAACGGATTTATTAACTGAGGAGCACGTGAATGAAGTGCTAAATGGGGCTACTCTAAAAGCAGATGAAGTAGATACCCGATTAAAAAAACTTCAGATTAACCCCACAGATTTACAACTATTAGGTACACTTTTTACAAAGCGTGCCGAAATAAAATATAATGGCGGACTTCTCGTTTTCGACCATTCTCGCTATTTAGACACTGATGATTATGAACTAGAATTTGAAGTGACAAATGAGAAGTTAGGTAGAACATTATTCGAGGAATTTTTAGCAAAACATACTATTCCTGTTAGAATAGCTGATAAAAAAATTGCTCGCTTCATGGCCGCCGTCAATAAGAAAAGAGGTTAATAGATGGATATCTCAGCTTTAAAAACGCTCTTAGAAATTCAAGGTCTTCAATCCATGGGATCGACTAGCTTATCAGCCACTGATTCATCATCTTCTTCATCTAATATGTTTACTCAATTAATGAATGAAATGATGACTTCATCAACATCTCAAAACGCCCCTTCACAATTACTAGGCTTAACAAATTCAGTATCGGGCTCAAGCAATTCTTATGCTGCATTATTAGGTAGTGGATTAATGGGTTCTTCAACAACGAGCTCGGATAATGCACTTTCGAGCTTGTACTATAACGGTACTTCTCCTATATATAGACCAACTTCGGTGTCTAATAATACATATAGTACAACACCTTTAAATCCAGTATTAACAGGTTACACCGCGGGACCTACTAATGTCACTTCAAATACGCAATATGATGCCATTATAAAAAAAGCATCTGAAACTTATGGTATTCCTGAAAAAATGATTAAATCTGTGATTAAACAAGAATCTAATTTTAATAACTCTGTCGTTAGCCATGCAGGGGCTGCTGGCCTTATGCAATTAATGCCTGGTACAGCCAAATTCCTTGGTGTCTCAAATGTCTTTGACCCAGAACAAAACATTATGGGCGGTACGAAATATTTGAAACAAATGTATGATAAATTCGGTGGTGATATGAATCTAATGTTAGCTGCATATAATGCTGGGCCTGGTAATGTTTCTAAATATAATGGTATTCCACCATTTAAAGAGACGACGAATTATGTTACTAAAATCATGAATAGCTATCAAGCTTAATAAGACAGCAGCCGTTGTTGTCTTATAATTTCATATCAAGTCACTCTTAGAATCGACATATAACTTAGAATTATGTCGATTTTTTTTTGATTAAATTTCCTTGAAGGCACGATTTTTCATAGTAGCCATACACTTTTTCTGACTTTTTTATTAAACTATATGAAAAAAGTAATGTAATTTAATCGATTTGTTTGAGAAAAAACGTTTAGGTTGATAGAATAGAATTACAGCTAAAGCAAAGGAGCATCATCAATGACGCAAAAACCTATTATTCCTTATGAGGAAATTGGCGAAGAAACACTATCAAAAATGATTAAGATTTTCTACTCCAAAGTCGCTAAAAATCCGAAGCTAAAGCCGATATTTCCTGATGATTTAACTGAAACTGCCCGCAAGCAAATTCAATTTCAAACTCAATATTTAGGTGGTCCAAATCTTTTTACTGAAGAGCATGGGCATCCAATGATGAGAGCCCGCCATATGCCCTTCAAAATTACACCTGAACGTGCACAAGCATGGTTAGAATGTATGGCTGAAGCTATGGATGAAGTTGGATTGGATGGAAAGATTCGAGAAATATACTATAAACGACTCGTCCTTACAGCGCACCACATGATTAATTCACCTGATAACGACGAGGAGGTATTAGAGTGAATAATATTCAGATAATGCCGGCACCGCCTTCGCATACTACTCTGAGTAGACCGATTGAGCTTTATGTATTCATTGATCCGCTTGCTCCAGACAGTTGGGATTTACAAGCAATTATCCGTAAGCTTCAAGTAAATTATAATCAGTACTTTACTTTACGATTTGTTCTTAGTACAGAATTAGCTTCACTTAACGTCGCTTGCCAACGTGTAAATAGCTGTAATAGTGAATATGAAGAAATTGATGTCTCTCATCCTGTTCTTCCTTCAATCGCAGTAAAGGCTGCTGAATTACAAGGGAAAAAAGCTGGCTATCGCTACCTGATGAAATTGCAAGAATATGTCTTGTTGAATACAAAAAACGTCCGTTCACGCTCGACTTTAGTCGAAATTGCCAAAGAAGCCAAACTAGATATTCAAGAGTTCCAAACAGACTTCCAGTCGTTGGAAGCGTCTCGTGCATTTCAAAGTGACTTATGCATTACGCGCGAAATGGATGTAGAAGAAGTACCAAGCTTCGTTTTCTTTAATGAAAATATTGAAGATGAAGGTTTAAAAGTTAGTGGAAATTATTCATATGAAGTTTATGAACAAATATTAGAAGAATTATTAGACGGTGAACTTATTTGTCAACAACCTCCATCAGTAGAAGAATTATTTAAACGGTATCATACATTAACAACTAAAGAAGTAGCATCAATTTATAATATTACTGAACAAACTGCTGACCGAGAGTTAAAAAAGAAAATGCTACAACAAAAAGTCGACCGCATCAATTATGAAGAATCATCGCTGTGGCGTTTAAAATAAATTATATATAGGCTAGTAACGATCTATTTTATCGTTGCTAGTCTTTTTTAATTTCTATTAGAAATCTTGCTAATTGTATGTAAGAACTAGTTAACATGTTGATGATAGTTACCGGTTAATAGAAAATAACAAAATAAAAGAGGCGCCTCTACGAGAGACGCCTTCTTTTCACAAAGGGGATGGGAGAAATGTTCACGTTCAAACAAAGGGGTGTATGTTTGTTTGTGATTTATTTCACATCTAACACTTTAGCATGGAAAAAATGATATAGCAATGCTTCAGAATTGAATTCACAAAGTTGTCATAAGGAAAGCGTTTGCAAGTGGTAATAAGTCTTTTAAACTTCAAATTGACATGGTTTTGTCGAGTCTTGTTAATATTTTTTATAGTTTTCCACCCGAAAATTACTTATCTTTTCATATCACTATATAGAATGATTCCAAATTAAAAAACCGAGGGGAATTATTTCCACCTCGGCCTTTTAAACATTAATTATTAAACGTCTAGAAGTTTTTCTAGTTCCTCTAAGTTTTTCTCGAATACTTTGCAAGCTTCTTCGATAGGCTCAGCAGATTCCATATTAACACCCGCCGCTTTTAATACTTCAATTGGGAAGTCTGAACATCCCGCTTTTAAGAAATTGTTAATATAACGATCTACTGCAGGTTGTCCTTCTTCAAGGATTTGAGCACTTAAAGCAGTAGCAGCACTCTTACCTGTTGCATATTGGTAGACATAATAGTTGTAGTAGAAGTGAGGGATACGTGCCCATTCTAGACCAATCTCTTCGTCCACAACAATGTCGTCACCATAATATTGTTTATTTAGATTATAGTAGACTTCCGTCATTTTTTCTGCTGTTAGCGCTTCCCCATTTTGATCAAGTTGATGAATAATATGTTCAAATTCAGCAAACATTGTTTGGCGGAAAATTGTACCACGGAATCCTTCTAACCAGTGATTTAATATATAAATACGTTGTTGTGGATCTTCAATCGTATTTAATAAATGATGGTTTAATAACTCTTCGTTACATGTTGATGCAACTTCTGCTACGAAAATAGAATAGTTACCGTATACGAACGGTTGGTTGTTACGAGTGAAATAACTATGGACACTATGTCCAAATTCATGAACAAGAGTAAATAGATTATCTAAATTATTTTGCCAGTTCATCAGAATATAAGGATTCGTACCATATGCACCTGAAGAATATGCGCCACTTCTCTTCCCTTTGTTTTCAAGTACATCTACCCAGCGATCCTCTAAACCTTGTTTCACAATACTTACATACTCATCACCAAGTACTTCAAAGCTTTTTAACATATGATTTTTTGCTTCTTCATATGGCATATCCACTTTTGATTCTTGTACAAGTGGTGTATATATATCCCACATATGAAGTTCATCGACACCCAATACCTTTTTGCGCAGCGCAATATAACGATGCATTAAAGGTAAATACTTATGAATTGTCGAGATAAGTTGATCATACACTTTTTCCGGGATATGATTTGCAGCCATTGCTGACTGACGAGCTGATTCATATTTGCGAATACGCGCATTGACATTATCACCTTTAACATTACCAGCAAGGGTCGTTGCAAATGTGTTACGGAATTCTCCGTACGTTTTATACATTGCTCGGAATGCCGCTTCACGTACTTTGCGATCGCCACTTTCTAAGAAATGTGTATAATTCCCATGTGTTAGTTGAACTTGATGACCATTTTCATCTTCAATCGTAGGGAACTGTAAATCAGCGTTATTTAATGTACTAAATGTTTCAGATGATGCACCTGTTACTTCTGACAACTGTGCAAGGATTGCCTCTTGCTCCGCTGGCAAAATATGTGGACGTCCAATGTTAATTTCAACCAATTCTTGTCTGTATAATTGAAGTTCCTCATTTTCAGCTAAAAATTGTTCAATTATTTTTTCATCTAACGCTAGAATTTCAGGTGTTAAAAATGACAGACCAGTTGAAACTTTCGCATAAAGTGATTTGCAACGACTGTCCATTGCTTGATAGAAACTGTTCGCTGTGTCTTGATCCAATCGCATATGTGAATATGTGTAAAGACGCATTAATTTTGAATACAATTTATCTCGGTATTGTAAAACCGCTAAAAGTGCCTGTGCACCGTTTTCAATTGTACCTTGATAAGATGCAGCATTTTCACTCAAAGCACTAATATCCTTAAACTCTGCTTCCCAAGCTTCGTCTGTCTCAAAAATATCTTCAAGACGCCAAGTTAGTTCAACAGGTACCTCTTGTCTTGTTAATACTTTTTGTTCTGATTTCGTTGTCATATTTTATGACCTCCTATTGTAAATACGTTGAGAAACAAATACCTTTATTATTTTCTCAATTTTCATAACACTTTGCAAGGAATTCACTATGCAATAATTGTAAGATAATAGCTTCTTTTGTTGAAGAATGAATGGAACGGACACCCAATTTTTTCAATAACAAAATATAGTGAAGAATCGCATCTTTCCCTCGCTCATCTTGAAAATAATCCGGATTATTTAAGATAAATATCGCAATAACCTCATCATCCACTTGTAATATACTAATTTGACAATCTTGTAGAAAGAATAATAATGTTGCTTGCCATTCTGCAATGTAGACATCAATATATTGAGCGTTTCGAACAGGCAAGCCAATGAATAAAGGTAATTGGTCAAGTCTCATACGCGCACCGTAACAGCCTTTTAAGAGCAGATCCTGAACCCCTTTCCTACTTAAGTAGAAACGTTGACGTAAAAAACGCTGGCGGATATGCAAATGGAATCTCCAATAATGAGTGAATTCCTCCTTTGTAGGCTCTTTTAAATGCAAAAATGGAAAATATTGATGTGCAATCGGTAACTGTTGGACCTTGGCGATAAAGCGATACCCATGTATGAACAATAGATGAGAAAAATAAATAAACTTCGCTGTAGTAGGATTGTAAGTAAGAAGGGTTGATCCGTGTTGGGGATGACGTGTGATAAATTGCTGACGAAATGGAGAGATTTGAACAAGTTGAATACGTGTAGGTTTTTGCTGCTTAAAATTAGGGGTTTTAAGAAGCCATATAGGAACTATACTTGCATTTAAATATCCTTTAGTACGTGCTTGTACAACTTCAATAGGTATATTGCTACACTGAAATTCAATCGCATATTGCTCATTTTTAGTTGTTACTAGTAAATCCGGCCGCTGCGACAAGTTCTTTATAAAAGGCTCCAGTTGAACAGTTAATCCTTTGTTTTCAAAAAAACAATAAAGTTGTTGTTTACCTATTAAATGTTCTTTTGACTCACCATCCGAAAATAACTGTGGACAATTTGAATCCTTTTTGTGTGCAAAATGAGGAACAACAATTTCACCTATTCGAAGCTGTAACTCTTCTTTACATTGCGGACAAAAAAACTGATGGGTTCTCCTTAACTGTTTTAGCTTTTCTCTAGTATGTGATGCAGACAATATAAATAGTTCATTATTTGCTGTCATTGCAGATAAAATACAAACACCTCCTATTTTTATCCATTCTATTAATATATGGTATAAATTGCAAGAAAAAAATCCCCCGGGATTCGGAGGATTTTCACTGTCATTTAACAAAATACTTTATAACTGTATCAAAGCAGTCTTTTTCCATTAATGCTTTACCGTATTCTTGAAGAATGTGGATTGTTACCTCAGCATCCGTGGAAAATTCAGTAATAACACTGAAAATGTCCTCAGCTTCATCATGTAAAACCTCTTCATTAAAACGGATGTGTAAATAGTAGTTACCTTCCCATTGATACAACGCATTATGGAATAGTGACGTCTCTTGTATTTTTTGCGCAAGAGGAATAATATCATCAAATTCCTGTAATTTAAAGATAAAATCGGAGTCTTCATCGATTGTACTGTTTACAAGATCTTCAAAATCGTCAAATTCATGCGCTTTTGGCTCATCGCCACCAAATGCGGATGACATCATTCTTTGTTTATCTTCTATATCGAAGGGCGGTTCGATATGCTGACCGTCCTTATAAATTTTAGCATGTGTGATAGTCAGTTCAAGGCCATTCTCTTGAACTATCACTTGGATCCATAATGGTCCTTCAACTTCAAAATATTCTTCGTCATTTATTTCATCCATCATAGACCAGAAGAGTTCTTCGCTTTTTTCCCGGTTATACCATACTTCATCTTTCGTGAATCCACGTTCTTCAATGTCATGATAAGAAATGAAGAGTTTAAGTGTATTCTCATTTATGCGTTCGATGTCCATATTACACAACTCCCTTCGGTCAATACTAACAGATGCATCGAGTCCACTTATGAACAAGTCTTTAAAATTTCTTGATAATACAGTGTCTAATACTATTGTATGATGAGTTTGTTGAAAATGGAAAGGAAATAACTCGGAAAATTACAACAGTATATGAATTGTAGTAGACAAGGTATAGTAAATCAAGTCATAACGCTTCTATGTATAGATGTACTATCCTCTTTTATATAGTAAATAATGAAAAAAATTTTTATGCATAAAAAAAAGCCAGTTGTGTAACACTTAACAACAACTGGCTCTGAAGACATAATAGATAGATCGTTACGCATGAATCCTAACTAATCAATATACTTATTATACACATGTATACTGCTGACCAATTTGAGCGAGCATGCTACATGAAAATTGCTCTTATTATTAGTTAACCATCTTCTGTGCTTCTTGTAATTGATAAGCACGAACTTTACGAGGTAAGAAACGACGAATTTCATCTTCGTTATACCCAACTTGTAAACGTTTTTCGTCTAAAATAATCGGACGTCGTAAAAGCCCTGGATGTTCTTGGATTAACTCATAAAGACGTTGTAACGGTAAAGTTTCTACATCTACTTTTAATTTTTGGAAAATTTTAGAACGAGTTGAGATGATTTCGTCTGTACCATCCTCAGTCATGCGTAAAATTTCTTTTATTTCACTTATGCTTAAAGGCTCCGCGAAAATATTTCTTTCTGTATATGGAATATCATGTTCTTCTAACCATGCTTTTGCTTTTCTACAAGATGTACAACTGGGTGAAGTAAATAATGTCACCATCATATAAAACACATCCTTTCAAAATGTGTAGCGAATATAATAACATTCCTAAATTAGAATGACTTTAAAAAAAGAACTGTAAGCATATTATACAACATTTTGTCCAATTTGAATATATGCTATTAAGAAAAATTTCCATTGTAAGTTATGACCGTTTTTTCTATCAATTCATGTTTTTCCATAAAGGTTAGACCACTTTATTACGCGTATATATGTAGTATCCCCAAAAATGCCGTGCGATAAACTTATTAATTCAAATAAATATTCTCATTTAGAATCTCTATATTGAAAAAATATATATTATATTTATACTAATTATACGTTCAATCTGTAAAAAAAGTTTCAATTTTAGATAAATTTCATTATGTAAATTTGACAAAATACAAAACTGCCCCTTTAATCAACTAATTTCATTGACTAAAGAGGCAGCCTTTAATTAAACATAATGATTAGTTATTTGCATGTTGTGATTGTAATACTTCAAATTCTGCTTTAGAGCAATAGACGAAATGTCCGGGACGTACTTCTCGCATTGTTACATCCTCGCCCTCTTTATAATTATGCGATTTTGGATCGTATGTTATACGCACACGATTACGCTCGTAATCAGGGTCTGGAAGTGGAATAGCTGATAGTAGTGATTGTGTATAGGGATGCATAGGATATTTGTAAAGATCCTCTGCGGGTGCAAGTTCTACTAATTTACCAAAATACATTACACCGATTCGATCAGAAATATATTTAACCATTGATAGATCATGAGCGATAAATAAGTAGGTTAAGCCTTTTTCTTCTTGTAACTCCTTTAATAGGTTAACCACTTGCGCTTGAATTGACACATCTAATGCAGAAATTGGTTCATCTGCAATGATGAATTCTGGTTCTACTGCTAGAGCACGAGCAATTCCTAATCGCTGACGTTGACCACCCGAGAATTCATGTGGATAGCGGTTAGCATGTTCTTTGTTTAAGCCTACTGTTTCTAATAATTGATAAACTCGTTCTTGACGTTCTTTTGCGTTTTTTACAAGACCGTGAATATCTAAACCTTCTGCGATGATGTCCATTACTTTCATACGTGGATTTAATGATGCATACGGATCTTGGAAAATCATTTGCATTTTGCGGTTAAATGACTTTAGTTCCGTTTTAGATTTACGACCATGGACATTTACACCATCATAAAGAACTTCTCCGTCAGTGGCATCATATAGGCGGATAATCGTACGACCTGTCGTAGATTTCCCACAACCTGACTCCCCTACTAATCCTAAAGTTTCTCCTTTATAAATATCAAATGTAATATCATCGATGGCTTTAACTTCATTTGATTTTCCAGGATTGAAGTATTGTTTTAAATTTTTGATTTCTAAAAGTTTCTTTTGTATTTTCATTTTAAAATACCTCCATTAGCACTTTCGTAATAGCGGCTATTAGTGAATCGTTTCATTCTTTCAATAATTGTAGCAGGTGGTGTCACTTCTGGAGCATCTGGGTGTAATAACCAAGTAGCCGCATAATGAGTATCACTTACTTTAAAGAATGGTGGCGTTTCTTCCAAATCGATTTGCATAGCATATTCACTACGAAGCGCAAAGGCATCCCCTTTTGGTGGATTCAATAAATCTGGTGGCGTGCCTGGAATTGCATACAGTTTCTCTTCCTGCACATCTAATGAAGGCATAGAACTTAGAAGCCCCCAAGTATATGGATGCTGTGGATTGTAGAATATTTCATCTACTGTACCAATTTCAACAATTTTACCACTGTACATAACAGCTACACGATCAGCCACATTTGCTACAACACCAAGGTCATGCGTGATGAAAATAATAGATGTATCGATTTTCTTTTGTAGATCTTTCATCAGTTCAAGAATTTGAGCTTGAATTGTAACGTCTAGTGCAGTTGTCGGTTCATCAGCAATTAAAACTTTTGGGTTACATGCTAATGCAATTGCAATTACGATTCGTTGACGTTGACCACCTGAAAATTGATGTGGATATTGTTTCATACGTTGCTCTGGTTGCGGCATACCTACTAGTTTTAATAGATCAATGGCAATTTTTCGAGCTTCTGATTTTGCTACATTTTGATGTTTTAAAATCGGCTCCATTATTTGTTTACCAATTGTCATCGTTGGATTCAAAGATGTCATCGGATCTTGGAAAATCATCGAGATATCTTTCCCGCGAATTTTCTGCATTTCTTTATCAGTTAACTTCGTTAAATCTTTTCCATTAAATAAAATCTGACCATTTTTGAATTCCGAACTAGATTCAGGGAGTAGACGCATAATAGCTTTAGTCGTAACCGATTTACCTGAACCTGATTCCCCAACGATTGCTAGTGTTTCTCCTTTTTTCAAATCGAAGTTCACACCACGAATCGCTTTCACTTCACCAGCAAATGTGTGGAAAGAAAGCTCAAGATTTTTTACTTCAAGTATTTTCTCCATAACTGCTTTCCCCCTATTAATCTTTCATTTTTGGATCAAGTGCATCACGTAGACCATCACCAATTAAGTTAAAAGCAATCATTAATAGACTTATAATTGCTGCTGGAATAGCTAAAATATGAGGTTGGAACTGTATTAGCTTGTAACCATCATTAATTAAAGTACCCAAAGATGCGTCTGGTGATTGTAACCCTAATCCGATAAAACTTAAAAATGCTTCAAAGAATATCGCACTAGGAATTGTAAACATTGTGTTAATAATGATAACCGCCATAACATTTGGCAATAAATGTTTTTTAATTATACGCCCATTACTTGCTCCTAAAGTTCTAGCCGCAAGTACGAACTCTTGGTTTTTAAATTTCAATACTTGTCCTCGAACAATACGAGACATACCAATCCATCCAGTAATTGAAATGGCAATAATAATGGCCACAATACCCGGATCCATTACAAGAATCATTAAAATAACAACAATCAGTGTCGGTATTCCATATAAAATTTCAACAATACGTTGCATCGCATCGTCAACACGACCACCATAAAATGCCGAAATACCACCGTAAGCTACACCAATAACCATATCAATTACAGCTGCAACAAGTGCAATTAGTAATGAAATTTGAGTACCTTTCCAGACACGTGAGAACATATCACGCCCAAGTCCGTCTGTACCAAACCAATAGTAAGTATCAACGTTTTTCATTTCATACAAATTGACTTCTTGACCACCCATATTACCCGTACCATCAAAGATTCCCAACTTTTCTAAACCAGGTACTTTTGGAGGTAAATTTGCATGAGTTATTTCTTGCGTTTCAAAGTCATGCGGGCTAATCATCGGTCCGATAAATGACATCAGAATGATGAATAATAGTACAAATATACTCACTACAGCTGCTTTATTTTTTCGTATACGTAACCAAGCATCCTGCCAGAAACTTAAAGATGGTTTAGAAATTTTCTCAGAGTGACTGCCATCCATGTGCACGTGTTTAAAAGCTTCAGGTGGTAATTTACGATATTCATTTGTCATTATTTATTACCTCCTGTTAAACGGATACGTGGATCTACAATGCCATATAAAATATCAACAATGAAAATAACTAAAATCAATAGTACAGAAAAGAACATTGTTGTTCCCATTATTAAGGAATAATCACTAGAATTAATCGCTTTAACGAATTGTTCACCAATACCAGGAATAGCAAAGATTTGTTCAACTACAAGAGAACCTGTTACTAAACCTGCTGCTAAAGGACCCATTACTGTTATTAATGGAATTAATGCATTACGAAATGCATGCTTAAATGCAATTTCAAGGCCGCTAGCACCTTTAGCTTTTGCTAGAGTAATATAGTCAGTTCCCAATACTTCTATCATTTCTGTTCGAATGAAACGAGCTGATGTCGCTAGAGGACCCATGGCTAATGCAATTGTCGGCAAAATACTAGATTGCCAGCCATTCTCCCATAATCCAACGGGAAGGAATCCTCCCTTAACACCAATCCAATATTGTAGTAATGAAGCAAATACGAATGAAGGGATGGAGATACCAAATATCGCGATTAACGTACTGCCGTAATCCCATACAGTATTTTGCCTTAAAGCTGCAATCATCCCTAAAATAATACCGCCTATAGTACCGAGTATAAGCGCTTGAATACCTAAAAGGAATGAAGGACCAGCACGGTTAATAATTAATTCTGTAACGTTTGCACCTTTAAATTGATAAGAAACGCCAAAATCAAGTTGTACCATCTTTTTCATATATATTCCATACTGAACTGGAAGCGGTTTATCTAATCCATATTTTGCTTCCACCGCAGCTAACTGTTCGTGGGTTAGTTTAGGTGAGCTAGCTATAGGGGAACCCGGCAACATCTTCATCAAGAAGAACGTAAATGTTGCAATCAGGAATAATGTTAGTATCATATACAATACTCGTTTTAAAATGTACTTTGCCATTCTTGCACCTCCTAAAATAGTGGTCGTAACTATGGAACTCATAGAAATATCTCAATTAGAAAATTCTTTCCTTTGTAAATGTTGTTATTAACAAAACCCTTAGTAGCATGATTTTCCAATTAGTTAATATCTGATTAAAAAGAGAGTATATGGCTTAAAATCAACCACATACTCTCCCTATTCAGGGTTTTAGCATAATCTCATAAAATTGAATACTATTATTTACCTGAGATATATGTCCATTTATAACTATATTGAGCACCAAAGTTATGTTTCACTAAACCTTTAACATAAGGTTTTTGAAGTGCCATAGTACCACGTTGATAAATAGGTGCAAGCGCTGCATCTTCTTCAATCAATGTTTTTTCTGCATCTGCCATTGCTTTCCAACGTTTTGCTGGCTCAGTTGCATAAATTGTTTGAGCATCTGTTACTAATTTATCGTACTTTTCAGATGCATAGCTCATATTGTTTTGTTGACTATCTGATAACCATAAATTTAAGAATGTGTATGGATCTTGGAAGTCTGGAGCCCAACCTGCAACTTGGATATCGTAATCTTGTTTAGAATTCAAATCAACACGTACTAAGAAAGGAACTTCTTTTAGTTTAATACTTAAACCAGGTAGATTTTTTTCTAATTGGTTTTTCAAGTACTCGTCCATTTTTTTAGCTAAGTCACTATCATCGCCTAAGAAGTCTAATTCAAGTTTGTCGGTTCCAAGTTCTTTAAGACCTTTTTCCCAATATGATTTAGCTTCTTCAAGGTTGTATTTGTTCATATCTCCGTTTACTTCACGGAAGTCTTTACCCTCTTCATCAAATGTGAATTCAGCTGGAATTAGGTAGTTAGCTTCGAATGAACCATTAGCTAATACTGCTTTAGTTAAATCTTCTTTGTTGAAAGCCATAGAAATTGCTTTACGAATGTTTACATTTGCAAGAGCTGTATCTGTTTTACCATCACGTTTTTGGTTTAATTTCAAGTAGAAAGGTGAAGATTCAACGTCTTTCACTACATCTGGATTGTCAGCATATTGCATTGCAAATTCACCTGATAGTCCTGCACGGTCTTTTTTACCAGAAGTGTAAAGATTTAATTGAGTCTGAACTTCCTTCACTACGTCAACATTGATTGTGTCTAGTTTTACATTATCTTTGTCCCAGTAGTTATCATTTTTAGTATATTTCCAAGTTAATCCTGTTCCATCCCAGCCTTCAAGAACGAATGGACCATTGTATAAAGTTGTATCTGAGTTTGAAGCGTATTTTTTACCTTGCGCTACTACGAATTCTTCTTTTTGTGGTAAGAATGTACTTAGTGAAATTAAAGACAAGAAATAAGGAACTGGTTTTTCAAGTGTAACTTCTAGTGTTTTTTCATCTAGAGCTTTTACACCAAGGTCAGCAGCTTTTGCTTTACCTTTACCAATTGCATTTGCGTTTTTAACTACTCCATCCATCATATATGGACCATACTCAGATCCAGTTTTAGGATCAATTGCACGTTTCCATGCATATTCGAAGTCATTAGCAGTTACTGCAGAGCCATCTGACCATTTAGCATCACGAATCTTAAATGTGTAAACTGTACCTTCTTTGTTTACTTTTGGTTCTTCAGCAGCCATCGCTGGAATTGGTAAGTTTTCTTGATTTAAACGATATAATCCTTCATTAACGTTGTTTAAAACGTTAGATCCTACTACATCTGTTACTAATACTGAGTCCATTGTTGGAATTTCAGCAGTTTCCATAACATTTAGTTCTTGAGTTGCATCAACACTACCTGAATTTTCTTTGCTACCACTACCAGATTCTTTGCTTGTATCTTTGTCATTTCCTGTGCCACAAGCAGCTAAGAAAACACTAAGAACAAGGATAAGACTTGATAGCCATACTAGTTTACTTTTCTTCATGTATAACTAATCCCCCTTGAATTTTCTGAAAAATCATTACATTGCTAATTATACATATTCAAAAAAAGTTGTACAGTAACCTTTTGATAAAAATGTCTTTTTTTGACGTATACTTGATATTCAAATGTGATAACATCAGTATTTATCAGCACAAAGTTCTAATATTCTGAATATATAATGATGTGAAATTTCTTTGATTTTTCAACTTATTTCAACTAAAATGAATACAGAATTGGAGGTTATTAGCTTGAAAAAGAAAGGTATTCTCTTCTTAGCACTGCAATTTTTAATCGTGATCATCATGTTCTTCCAATATAAAATGCTAAGATTAATCGATTACATTAATATTTCATTTATCATAGGAGCTATTGTACTTTTTGTAGGACTCACCTCATATATTCTATCATCTGGATTTTTTGACATTTTCACGGTTAGTATGCGTAAGGTTTTTGTGAAGTCATCTAGATTAGAGGATGTTAAAAGTATGAGAGCCCCATCTGAAATTGTTTCAATGCCCTATTTGGGTATTTTACAAATCGGTGGAGCTACCATTATGATGATGTTCATTGCCCTTATTTTTTATTATTTGTAATCTGTAAACGATTGCTTGATTTTTGGCTTGGTACTATATTATAATCACACAAAGTAATATAGAAAAACGAAGACGAAGAGTAGTACATTTATGTCGTATGTAAAGAGAGTCTGTGGTTGGTGCAAACAGATGATACGCTAAGTGGAATGGACTTCCGAGTTAACTTTGCGAACCTTTATGTAGTAGCTCTGTTCGTTTACCTCACGTTACGAGGATGAGTGGTCGATTTATCGACAAGCTTGGGTGGTACCGCGGATTCAACATCATTCGTCCCTATTTAGGAGACGCATGATGTTTTTTTATATCCAAGGAGGAATTTAATTATGAAACGTATTTTTTCAGGTGTACAACCAACAGGTGTCATTACATTAGGTAACTACATTGGTGCATTCAGACAGTTTACAACTATGCAAGACGAGTACGATTGTATTTTTTGTATTGTTGATCAACACGCAATTACAATGCCACAAGACAGTAAAGAACTTCGTAACAGCATCCGCACGCTTGCTGCAACATATCTAGCAACAGGTATTGATCCAGAAAAATCAACACTATTTATTCAATCAGAAGTACCTGCACATGCACAAGCTGGATGGATGTTACAATGTATTTCTTACATCGGTGAACTTGAGCGTATGACACAATTCAAAGATAAATCTACTGGTAAAGAGGCGGTTTCTGCAGGCTTACTTACTTACCCACCACTTATGGCTGGAGATATTCTTCTATATAACACAGATATCGTGCCAGTTGGTGACGACCAAAAACAACATTTAGAACTTACACGTGACTTAGCTGAACGTTTCAATAAACGGTACGGTAAAGTATTCACGATTCCTACTATTCAATTACCAAAAAGCGGAGCTCGCATTAAATCACTTCAAGAACCAACGAAGAAAATGAGTAAGTCCGATGAAAACAAAAAAGCAACAATCCGCCTTCTAGATACTCCAAAAGAGATCGAGAAGAAAATCAAATCTGCCGTGACAGATTCTGAAGGCGTTGTTACTTTCAATACTGAATCTAAACCTGGTGTCTCTAATTTACTAACAATTGAAGCATCTTTAACAAATGAATCAATTGATAATCTTGTAGCAAAATACGCTGGGCTGGGTTATGGTGCTTTCAAAGCAGGAGTTGCTGAAAGTGTTATTAATCATCTAGCACCTATCCAGGAACGTTTTAACGAGTTAATCGATTCACCAAAATTAGATGATATTTTAGATACCGGTGCTGAAAAAGCGAACGCTATTGCAAGCGCAACAATCAAGAAAATGGAAGACGCGATGGGCCTTGGGAGAAATAGACGATAACTAGTCCAATACTTGAGCCGATGAAAATTTTGAAATCGACTGTATGCAAAATGAACATAAAAACGGCTGTCCAAGTATATCCTAGTGCTCGGTAGTTCAAATACAGAATCATGTGTGTTGAACTTATTACAATCAGACCGTAAAAAGTTAAGAAAAATAGTAAGCGCATTTGCATATTTCCTTTTCTAGTTTTTATTACTATATGAAAAAATGACTTCGTTATAACTAACGAGGTCATTTTTTATATAAAAATATGATGTTCTTACTAATTAATAATCTTTCACTTACTATAATGAAATACATCACTATTCCAGTAATCATTTAATTTAAACAACAAAATTGTATAGATAAAAAACCACAGGGTATTCACCCTGTGGTCATTTATAACTTATTAAAACTTTTTAAATAGTAGTGAGGCATTATGACCACCAAAACCTAGTGAATTACTTAAAGCATAAGTAATTTCTTTTTCTCTAGCACCGTTAGCAACATAGTCTAAGTCACATTCAGGATCTGCTGTTTCCAGATTCATCGTTGGAGGGAGAATACCTTCTTTTAATGCAAGTACTGAAAAAATTGCTTCAATCCCACCTGCTGCTCCAAGTAGATGACCTGTCATCGATTTCGTTGAACTCATCGCTAATTTATACGCATGCTCACCGAATACAGTTTTCACAGCTTTTGTTTCAAATAAATCATTATACGGTGTACTTGTACCATGAGCATTAATATAACCAATTTCTGTTGCATCAATTCCAGCATCATCAATCGCTTGCTTCATTGCACGTGCTGCACCTTCACCCTCTGGAGCAGGAGCTGTAATATGGTGCGCATCTCCAGTTGAACCGTACCCTACAACTTCACCATAGATTTTTGCGCCACGTTTTACTGCATGTTCGTATTCTTCTAAAATAACAATACCCGATCCTTCGCCGATAACAAAACCATCGCGATTAGCATCGAATGGACGAGATGCAGTTTGCGGATCTTGGTTTAATGTAAGTGCTGTATTTGAGCAAAATCCTGCAACCGCCATATTCGTAATTGGTGCTTCTGCTCCTCCAGTAATCATAACATCAGCATCGCCACGTTCAATAACTTTGAACGCATCACCAATTGAGTTTGTACCAGATGCACAAGCTGTTACTGAACATGAGTTAATAGCTTTTGCACCAAAGTGGATAGATACTTGCCCTGCAGCCATATCTGGAATCATCATTGGTACGAAAAATGGACTAACACGTCGTTGTCCCTTTTCAAGGAAATTGCGGAATTGTTGCTCATACGTCTCCATTCCACCAATACCAGAACCGATCCAAACACCTGTACGAAGACCAACTTCAGGAGTTATTTCTAACCCTGCATCTTTTACAGCCATAATAGACGCCGCTAATGCGTAATGTGTAAAACGATCCATCTTACGTGCTTCTTTACGAGGAATGTATGCTTCAATATCAAAATCCTTTACTTCTGCAGCAACTTTTGCAGGAAATTGCTCAGCATCTATACGTGTTAATGGACCGACACCACTTTTTCCTTCTTTAACCGCTTTCCATGTTGTTTCTACATCATTTCCTAAAGGTGTTACAGCACCCATTCCTGTAACAACTACTCGACGTTTTGTCATGTTATTTTAACTCCCTCTTTTCTTTGTATTGTTATTTTCCCCAGCGCATTGCAACGGCGCCCCATGTAAGGCCGCCACCAAATCCAACGAGTACGAGTAAATCGCCATCATGAATTTTGCCGGCTTCTAGTTCTTCTATTAATGCATTGCCAATTGAAGCAGACGATGTATTGCCATATTTTTTAATAGCAGTAGACATCTTCTCCTCTGGCAAATCTAGTCTTTGTCTTGCAGATTCCATAATTCGAATATTCGCTTGATGCGGAATAAGGAAATCAACGTCTTCCTTAGTGTATCCAGCTTTCTCTATGACATTTAATGCTGATTCACCCATTTGACGTACTGCAAATTTGAAAACTTCACGGCCATTCATCTCAATATGGCCTGCGTCATTTTGGAACAAATGCTTTCCGCCTGAGCCGTCTGAACCTAGCTCAAATGATAAAATTCCTCGATTTTCAGATACTTTACCCATCACAGCTGCACATGCACCATCGCCGAATAGGACAGCAGTATTTCGATCTTCCCAGTTTGTAATTTTCGAGAGTTTTTCAACACCAACTATTAATACATAATCATACGTATTAGATTCAATGAATTGCTTAGCCGTTACCAATCCATACATAAATCCTGCACATGCAGCGGACAAGTCCATTGCAGCTGCTTTGTGTGCACCGAGTTGGTCTTGTATCATACACGCTACACTCGGAAATGGTCGGTCAGGTGTTACGGTTGCAACTAAAATAAGTCCGATTTGATCAGCCGAAATTCCAGCATTAGCTATTGCATTTTTTGCAGCTTCAAAAGCTAAATGAGAAGAGTTATGTTCATCTGATGCGATTCTTCGTTCTTCAATTCCTGTTCTAGTGCGAATCCATTCATCTGATGTATCCATTATTTTTTCTAAGTCAGCATTTGTGACTACGCGATTAGGGATACATCTTCCTAAGCCTATTATTCCAGCGTTCATGAAGTAGCGCCTCTTTTCTTTTGTTATCAATTATTAGTACCTGGTAATAATTATAACGAAAGATTTATATTTTTTCAACACTTCGTCAATTTTTGTCCAAATAACGGGGCATAATAATGAAAAGATTCTTTTATTTAAATGTGGCTATATGATATGATAGAACAGGTAAAAAAGTTAGTTAGAGGTGAAATTAATGAGATATATTATGCTATTTTTCTGGTCAGCATTATTAGTTTCTGTACTGAACTACGTAGTAAGTTCAATTCAGAATGTTGGATTTAACTTAAATCTTGGATTAGGGCTTTCAGTAGTTTTCTCTGTATTCTTAATTATTATTAGCAATGTTATTCCAAACGAATCACCTAAACAAGTAGGTCACCAACAATAATGAAAATCCTGTCCAAAGATTGGACGGGGTTTTTTTCTTTTAAAAAAGTCTGAGCAACCTTTTTTCATGGTTGCTCAGACTTTTTATCTTTACGCTGGTTCTTTTTGAATTGTTACTTTACCATCTTCCATTGAAATATCTAGTCTATCCCCTGGTACTGTCTCCCCTTTTAATAATTCTTTTGCAACGAGCGTTTCAATGTGTCGCTGTACAAATCTTCTTAAAGGTCTTGCACCAAAAGTCGGATCTATTCCTTCTGCTACTACCCACTGGATGACATCTTCATTTACTTCTAGTTCAATTTCTTGTTCAGCCACTCGTTTTTGTAATAACTGAATATACTTCCAAGTAATTTGATAAAAATGTTCGTTTGTTAATGAATGGAACATTATGATATCATCGAGTCTATTTAATAACTCTGGTTTGAAATGCTCTCTTAAAGACGCCATTACTAAGTCCTCAACAGCATGTTCACTATTTTCAGGCATATCGAGTAAATAACTTGAACCAATATTAGATGTCAATATGATCACTGTGTTTGTGAAATTAACCATACGCCCTTGGCTATCGGTAATACGACCATCATCTAGAATTTGTAGCAAAATATTCGCCACATCGGGATGTGCCTTTTCAATTTCATCTAATAATACTACTGCATATGGGTTTCTTCGGACAGCTTCTGTTAATTGACCGCCTTCTTCATAACCTACATAGCCTGGAGGTGCCCCTACTAAGCGAGATACACTATGTTTTTCCATATATTCAGACATATCAATTCTAATGAAATGATCCTCAGAGTCGAATAATTGAGCAGCTAATGCTTTTGCTAATTCTGTTTTCCCGACACCAGTTGGACCTAAGAATAAGAAAGACCCAATTGGTTTTTGTGGATCTTGAATTCCTGCACGCGCTCTCCAAACCGCTTCTGTCACTAACTGAACAGCTTCGTCTTGACCGACAACTCGCTCTTGTAATGTAGCTTTTAAGTTGAGTAATTTCTCTCGTTCGCCTTCAACTAATTTTGTTACAGGAATACCTGTCCATCTTGAAACGATTGAAGCTATTTCTTCAGCTGTCACATCTTCTCGTAGCAGACGATCATTGCCTTGTTGCAAAGTCTGCTCTAGTTCTACTAATTCTTTTTCTAATTCAGGAATTTTACCGTGACGTAGCACCGCTGCTTTATTTAGATCATAATTATTTTCAGCTTCTTCTAAATCCCTACGATAACGATCAAGTGTTTCACGTTTTTCTTGGATAACATGAAGAGAAGATTTTTCTGCTTCCCATTGCTCACGCATATTAGAAGTAGAATCTTTTAGCTCCGATAATTCCTCACGAAGTGCTACAAGTCGTTTCTTACTTGCGTCATCTTTTTCTTTCATCAAAGCTTGCTCTTCGATTTCAAGTTGCATTGTACGACGTGTTACTTCATCTAATTCTTGTGGCATCGAATCTATTTCTGTACGAATCATCGCGCAAGCTTCATCGATTAAATCAATCGCTTTATCTGGCATAAAACGCTCAGTTAAATAACGGTTTGATAATTCTGCAGCAGCGACAATTGCTCGGTCATGAATTTTGACGGCATGATGTAGTTCGAAACGTTCTTTTAAACCGCGTAAAATAGAAATCGTATCCTCTACAGATGGTTCACGAACTAAAACTTGTTGGAAACGACGTTCAAGTGCTGGGTCCTTTTCGATATACATACGGTACTCATCTAATGTAGTTGCACCGATACAATGTAGCTCACCTCTAGCTAACATTGGTTTGAGCATATTCCCTGCATCCATCGCACCATCCGTTTTACCTGCACCAACAATTGTATGAATCTCATCAATAAATAGGATGATTTGCCCTTCACTTTCTTTGACTTCTTTCAAGACACCTTTTAAACGCTCTTCAAATTCCCCACGATATTTGGCACCAGCGATTAATGCACTCATATCCAACTCATAAATTTTACGGTCTTTTAATCCTTCTGGTACATCTTTTTTGACGATACGTTGCGCTAATCCTTCAACAATCGCAGTTTTACCAACACCGGGTTCACCGATTAATACAGGATTGTTTTTTGTTTTACGTGATAATATTCGAATGACATTACGGATTTCTTGGTCTCGACCAATAACAGGGTCCATTTTGCCATTTTTCACTTCTTCTACTAAATTACGTCCAAATTGTTCAAGTGGACTTTTTTGCTCTTCATTATTCATATTCATTTGCATTATAGTTCACTCCTTATTTGACCTTTTTTGACCTTTTGATTAACTACATTATATTATCGTCTTCCCATGAAAGTAAAGTGATTTGTTTGACCTTTTTTGACTAAAATAATTTCCCATTTCTAATATGTTTTTAATCAAACATCCATGTCATCAAATAGGTGAAAAAAGAGAATTTCAAATATTGCCCAATTGCAAGAAAACAGTATGTTATAATTGTGAAAAACAGCAGAGGTTGTGAAAATTTTGGAGGAAATTGAAACTATCCCACCTAAGATCCATTCACTTTTCAAAGAGCATGGTACAGTTGTCAAATTCGCCAAAGACACCCCTATATTCTTAGAAGGTGACCGTACCCAAGATGTTTTTTTTGTTGTATCTGGACAAGTGAGAATTTCAAAAGAAACTGCAAGTGGGAAGGAATTAACGATTCGTATCTGTGGTAGTAATAATTTAATTGGTGAAAGTACTATTTTTAGTTCTCTAGATTATAATTCAACAACAGCTACAGCTATGGAAACGACTACTATTTTAACTATCGATAACAACATGCTTGAACTCTATCTAAGTCAAGAACCGTCATTGATGATTGCATGTTTGCGTTGGATACAGTTGCAAAATATGAAAAGTCAATCTAGACTCCGTGATTTATTACTACATGGAAAAAAGGGTGCACTCTTTTCTACTCTAATACGATTAGCAAACACTTATGGTGAAAATTTAGATGATGGCTCAATCCATATTAACTATAAATTAACCAATAATGAGCTGGCTAATCTTTGTGCCACTAGCCGAGAAGTCATTAACCGTATGTTAAATGACCTGAAGAAGAATAATATTATTACATTTGACAAGAGTACAATCACAGTTCTTAATTTACAATTTCTAAAAGATGAATGTGAATGCGAAAACTGCCCTCTTACTATTTGTAGAATTGACTAACCTCAGATATTATACCCATTTACAAATTTAAAAAACCCGCTCGACTTTTCAAGTCAGAACGGGTTTTCTTTACAATATTAGCGAATACCTAAAGCTATTTTCGCATAACGTGACATATTGTCTTTATTCCATGGTGGATTCCATACAATATCAACAGTTACCTCGCTAATTTCTGGTAATTCAAATAGTGCTGTACGGATTTGGTCAACAATAACTGGACCAAGCGGGCAACCCATTGATGTTAATGTCATTGTTACTACACATAATCCTTCTTCAGATAAATCCACTTCATATACTAAACCTAAGTTGACAATATCAATACCTAACTCAGGATCAATTACGTTTTCTAAAGCGCCGTAAATACTTTCTTTCATATCTGCATCCATAGTGTTTCCCCTTTCTGCATAGTGTTTATCCCATCATAACAAATGAAATGACTTATGCCAAATGGTCTGCAAGCCATTTTGTTGCCGCAATCATTCCTGGACGAGATACTTTATGCCCTGCTTGTTTATCGACGATAAAGACAAGATCTTCAGGATGTTCTGCATAATCTGCTTGTATACTCTCATAAAATTGATATGTAGGCGCAAATGGAACCATATGGTCTTTCTTACCGTGCCAGAATAACACTGGACGGTTAGCCATTGATTCAGGTTGTTTTGACATATCAAAGTAACTAAGTGTTTGTTCCATTTTCTGAAGCTCTTCATCAGATATTGGAATTTTAAAACCTCTTTCTTCAAACTGGGCCATCTGTGCTTTTGATAGCTCCACATAACAAGGTGAACCCATCATAACTGATGCCGTTTGAATCCAAGGGTATACACGTAAGCAACCTAATGTAACAATTCCACCCATAGAAGTTCCTGCCAAACCTATTTTACCTTCTGGCAGCAAACCTTTTTCTATTAACTGCTTATGTAAAAAGTCGACTTCTTCAATTGAAGTTAAGATTACTTCCCAAAAACGCAAACTAAGTTGCACTTCATCTAGCCCTTCATCACGTTCACCATGAAGGTAAGCATCTGGTAAAAGTACTCGAACGCCTCTTTCAACTAGTTTATATGCATAGTGCAAATTATGTTCACTCGCACTCATAAAGCCATGGAGAAAAATGACAACTGGTGATGCTGATGTTACTGTCTCTTCATCATAAATGTGAAGTAACGGAATTTTACCCCACTGTTCTTGTTGAACCTTCACTGCATTCACTCCTTGATAGTTTATTCTAATATCGTAACAAAAATATTTGACGGTGACAAAGTTTTGACGAACAAGTAAGATTAACGATACACTCTATTATAGTAGGAAAGGAGTTTTTTCATATGGTACAACCACATTTGATTGTTTTAGATTTAGACGGTACACTTTTAACCGACGAGAAAGTTATTTCTGAAAAAACAAAACGCACTTTACTACAGGCGAAAGAAGCAGGTCATCAAGTTATGATTGCTACGGGTAGACCGTATCGTGCGAGCAAAATATACTATCAAGAACTAGGTTTACATACACCAATCGTCAACTTTAATGGAGCCTTCGTACATCATCCAACTAACACTTCATGGCAAACACTTCATAGCCCAATAGAGTTATCTGTAGTAAAAGATGTTGTCGAATCAATTCACCATTATGAAATTGAAAATTTAATAGCTGAGGTTATGGATGATGTGTACGTTCAATACCATGACCAAAAAATCTTAGATATTTTAACAATGGGCGAACCAAAAGTAACTACTGGTATATTACGTGATTATTTAAAAGATAATCCTACAAGCCTTTTAATTCAAGCTAGCTCTTCGAATGTACCCTTAATTCGTCAACATTTAGCAGACACAAAAGCAGAGCTTATCGATCATCGCCGTTGGGGCGACCCTTGGGAAGTAATTGAAATCGTTCGTCGTGGCATGCATAAAGCAGTCGGGTTATCGCATGTTGCAAAGGATTTACAAATCCCTCGCGAACGTATTATTGCATTTGGCGATGAAGATAATGACTTAGAAATGATAGAATACGCAGGTCTTGGAGTTGCTATGGGTAACGGTATTGGACAGCTCAAAAACATTGCAGATGAAATAACACAAACTAACAATGAGGATGGTATAGCTAACCTCCTAATTGATCGACTAAACCTAAAATAAATTACACTAGGAGGTAAATAAATGAGAATCTATGCAGATAGCGCTTCTGATTTACCTAAATCTTTTTATGAAGAAAATAATGTAACACTAATCCCTTTACGAGTTCATATGAACAACGAAGAATATGCAGATGTCGTTGGTGTCGATGTCTTGAAAGTATACGAATTTATCCGTCAAGGCGGACAGCCAAAAACTTCTCAAGCATCGCCTGAATTGTTTTTAGAACTTTTCGAAGAGCTAGCAAAATCAGGTGAGGAGGGTCTTTATATAGCCTTTTCATCTGAATTATCTGGTACATACAGCACTGCTGTAATGATCTACAAACAAGTAAAAGAACAATACCCTGATTTAAAATTAACAATCGTAGATTCTAAATGTGCTTCACTTGGCTATGGTCTAGTTGTTAAGGAAGCTGTTCGCCTCCGTGAAGCAGGTTTAAGCCTAGACGAAATCTCAGAAAAAGTTCGTTTAAATGCGCAACATATGGAACATTTCTTTACAGTAGAAGATTTAGATTATTTAGCACGCGGTGGACGCGTTTCAAAAGCAAGCGCATTTATCGGTGGCTTACTTAGTATTAAACCGTTACTTCATGTGGAGGATGGTAAACTCATACCTATAGAAAAACATCGCGGACGTAAGAAAGTGATGAAACGTATCTTAGACAAGATGGAGGAAACAGGTGATGGTTTAAGTGATCAAGTTATTGCCATTAGTCACGGAGATGATTTAGCCGCTGCTGAAGAGATGAAAGCTATGATTATGTACAAATTCCAGCCTAAAGCTGTCGAAATCCATTTGATTGGTTCTGCAGTTGCATCACATGCGGGCCCTGGTACTTTAGCTATTTTCTTCTTAAATCAGTACCCTTCCGCTTAAAATACAAAATCCCTTAGAGATAACTTACATTCTTTAAGGGATTTTAATTTAGTTATTTTTTGCTTTTCGATTTTTTTTACTTCTACGTAACACTAATACGATAAATGTTATGAAAAGTACATAGACAAAACCTAATGAAATCATATATGAAATATTCAAGCCAGTATGTTCTTTTACTTGATATAGTTCGACGATTTCTCGATCAACCACTAGTCGGTATATGCCCTTATCTTTCGGACGCACGATATCACTTTCTAATAAGCCATGTAGCTCTTTGTTTTCTCCAATAATATCTTTACCTAAATCAATATGCTGTGTATTTTTTGTGTTGTTCACAACGACAATCCACTGTTCGTCATTAGAAGAGCGTTCAAATACAATGAAACCATCTTTATTCTTTAATAGTTTAAAGTCCCCAGTACGAAGCGTCTCTGATTTATTACGAACAGATTGCACGTCGCCTATGTATGAAACGATGTCATCCTTCGTTTTGAAATCAAATACTGCATGTGATTCAGGGGCTTGTTCACCATTTTGTGCAATTTCAGTACCATATGTCATTACCGGTACACCAGGTAACGTAAACATTGCAGCCATCGCAACTTTAATACGTGTCGGTGGATACATATTTTCATTTGCAGAAGCAAATGTAAAACGAGAGCTATTTAAACTATCTAACATATTAGCTGAAGGTTTTTCTGCATCGTCTTTTTTAATTGTGCCAAGTGGTTGTTCCACTTTTGACGAATCCATATCGACATTTTTGAAAATCGATTGATAAATATCGATTGTCTCTTTATTAACAGACATATCAAAATTTGCATCGCTGTCTTCGGAAGATATAACATAGATATTTTTATTTGTATTTTTTAATGACTCAATCATCTCATTTAAAAATGCTGTATCACTATTACCTAAATTAGTTAAGCGAATACCATCAATATCGTATTTCTGAGCAAAATCAGTTGCTGCATTAATTAATGCCTCTTGTACTTCAGGATTCTCTGTATTCCAATTAATACGACCGTTATCAGCGGTTTCGTACCATTCTGAATTAGCTTTATCTTTAGCCCAGACGTGATTTTTGCTAACATTATTTAGCGGAAAATCAATCATTAGCTTCATTTTGCCTTTATGAACATCAGCAAGCAAAGATTTAAATTCTTTTGCTGTACCAAAATGACGCTCAATATTTTCGTAATCCACTACCGCACTTCCATCATATGATTCAGTTGAAAAAATCGACCCAATCGATAGAACGGTGAAACCCATATCTTGAATATGTGTTAACTTAGTAGCAATCCCTGTAAGGTCACCACCAGCAAAAGCATTTTGATCTCGAGCATCTACATTATAGTCATTTTCGACCGATGAATTAAAATAACGATCCACTAAGAGATCATAGATACTTTCATCTTTAATATTATGCGTCACTTCAGTCTCGGCCTTCGCAATAGGTGCAAACCCCATTGTCGTAGCCAAAAGCGCTGACGCAACTACCGTACTAATCCACTTTGCAACGTTCACTTATAGTCCTCCTCTGCAGAACTGTCCAACGTAATTTTACCAAACCCCCACCATCCCCGCTACGCTTTAACACCAAAAACAACCGAAACAAAAACAAATTCGACAAAAATGTGAATTTACTTAAATGCTGAAAGCGCTCGTTTAGCTACTAAACCTATCAAATGGAAACTCCCTATAAACTTGTTTGTTGCGCTAACTGCATTGTTTGTTGTGCTAAGTGGCTCCTTTGTTGCACTAACTTCATCATTTGTTGCGCTAAAGCCAATGTTTGTTGCGCTAACTGTACCCTTTGTTATTTAGCAGAATATTCACGTCCTAAAAATGCGTATATTACTGTATAAAAATCATCTTTTCCAATAAAAAAACAACCACACAACGAGATTCGTCATGTGGCTGTTTATCATGCCAGTTATTAAGCTAAGAAGTGCTCACCCATTGGTAATTTAAATCCTAGGAACATAGTGATTAATAAGAATACTGCAAATAGGATCCAGAACATAGTTGTTGGTTTGCCTTTTGCTTTTCTTACTAATACCATTTCCATCATACCGATAACTAAAATACCACCAATGAATTTGAAACCATAAAGCATACCCATATTAAAATCCATACCTTTAGCAAATAATGCGCCACCAGTAATGATGATTAGAATATAGAATACACGTAAAATCATATGCGTTACTTTTTGTCCTTTTGTACCACTTTGCATAGCAGCAGAAACTAGGAACAAGATAATTGCGATTACCCAAGTTGTAATGTGTAAATGGGTGCTAGCTAAAAAATCCATTAATTACCCCACCTTAAATAGTTTTAATAATCATTAATATCCTATCACGAGGTGAAAAACTATACAAATTTAACAGACCGATGGAAATTCATCCACCGGTCTATAGTAATATCTATAATATGCTAAAAAGCTTATTTAAAACGGTTTACTAGAGTTCCAATACCCTCGATTGATACTTTTACTACATCACCAGATGATAAGTATGTTGGTGGGTTCATACCTTTACCAACGCCAGCTGGAGTACCTGTTAAAATTACGTCACCCGGCTCTAAAGTTACTAATCTAGAAATCTCAGAAATGATTTCTTCGATTGTGAAGATCATGTCTTTTGTTGAACCATTTTGGCGAATTTCATCATTCACCTTTGTAACGATTGATAAAGAATGCGGATTAGGAATTTCATCTTTTGTTACTAAATAAGGACCCATTGGACAAGCGCCATCTAGGCTTTTCCCTAAGAAGAATTGCTTGTGCTTTGCTTGTAAATCACGTGCAGTGATGTCATTTGCAATTGTATAACCAAATATATAATCATATGCTAGTTTAGTAGGGATGTTTTTACCCTTTTTACCAATAACAACTGCTAATTCACCTTCATAGTCAAGTGCTGAAGTGACGTCTGCATGTGCAGAGATTGTTTGCTCATCTGCAGCAATTGAAGTTGGTGCTTTTGTGAAGATCATTAAATTTTCTGGAGCAGATTCAGCGCCCATTTCTTTGGCGTGATCTTGATAGTTTTTACCAACACAAATAATATTTTTCGTTGTACGTGGAATTGGTGCTAACCACTCAATTTCCGTGAATGCATATTTAAATTGCTCTGGGTTCTCTGAATTCTGTGCAGCTTCTACAAGTTTACGAGATTGTTCTACAAACTCGAAACCAGCTGTCATCCCCTCTACAATTGTTGTAGCGAAAGAAGGTAGTACTTGAAGAGCTTCTTGGATTGCTAAAACATCCCATACAGCTTCTTCTTTTTTTACTTTCGGACCAAAACTTACTACATCGTTATAACGAAATGATAAAATTTTCATGAATATTGGCACTCCTTCTTTTTTTTCAATGATACATTAATTATCGACTAATTTCCTCTTTTTTCTGTAACATTTTTCCGTAAGTTAATCTTTTCCACACTGCTTCAACCGGTCCTTGTTTAAATTTCAGGAACCAAAGCTCCGCAAATACTATTTGAAGAACAAAAATCCCGACAGCTAACCACGTAACGGTATCGACACCGATTTTACCATATAATCCTAATCCATAGTGATAGAAAATGAATGTTCCAATAATAGACTGCATTAAATATATTGTCATTGACATGCGTCCTGCCTTTGCAACAGGCGACAATATTTTTGTGAATTTAGGAATTTGGCATAATAGGACGATTAGCCCCGCATACCCTATCGCAAGAATTGGACCACCAAAAGAAACTTGCACATAATCAAGGAAAAGATTGCGCTCTAAATTATATGGCAACATTTTAAGTGCCACTCCAACCGGTAGAGTAATAACAGTTAAAGCAATCCAAAACACTCGTTTTTCCTTTGCACGTTCAACTAGTTTCCATTTGGATGCAGCAGCCCCTAATAACATATAAGGTAAAATTGTAAACAACGCCACAATCCACATACTTGGGGATGCCTGTACTTGTAAATCTGCTAGGCGTTGCATGAAAGCCTCTGTCCAAGAACCGGAGCCGTAAGCCGCTATTGCACTTTCGATAGCTGTTATGTCAACAAAATCTGAAAAATCAGTAGACTCTTCCACCAATGATGCTAATCCCATTAATACCACTAAAAAGCCATGTACAATTCCATATAATACGCCACCAATTGTTAATAACCAAACTGGTTTCAGACGTAACAGGATTAATAAAAAGAAACCACAAAATGCATACGTCATTAGAATGTCTCCCCACCAAATAAGGAAGGCATGTAACACACCAATGCCAAATAACACACCTAAACGTTTCGATCCAATCTTATAGAAGTTGTCACCTAACTGTGTTGCTTTCGTAAATTGCATTGCTAAACCATATCCAAATAACATTGAAAATAGTGGATAAAAGCTTCCTTGCACAAAAATATCTAGCCACTGATGATATTGTTTATCTATTGGCGATTCGAACCAAGTTTTTAAATCAATATGTGGCGAAGGTGTACTAAACGCAAACATATTTACTAAAAAAATACCTAGCAAACTAAAACCTCGTATTATATCGAGCGTATCAATCCTTTTTTGCATAGGTGTTGGTGTTAAATTCAAATGCTTTTCCTCCTATAATTCAATTGAGCGCTGTGCGTCAAATGCATATATTAATTTTTCTGCAACTTTGATTTTCAATGTCTCTTCTAACGCCTTTTTATAAAGTGTCAACTGTACGTCGTATCGTTCTTTCATTTCCTTTTGTAAGCCTTCAGTTGTTTTCATCGTTTCTTTAATTCGGTCTGTTTTATAGTCAAGTAGAATCCAGTCGCCATCTAATTCTTTAAATAGGCAATCGACAATCCCTTGTACGATTTGTGAATCTCCGTCCTCATCAGTAATACTAAAGGTAAATGGCGTTTCTCGATAAAGTTCCACTGCATTCATAAAGCGCTGACCCGCAGGTGTTGCAAAGAAACCTACAATTTTAGGTGCATGTACAGCTGCCCCCTCTTCCTTCGTCAAAAGTTGACGGTCAACAAGCCTTTGCACAAAAACCTCAACCTCTTCAATTGAATGCAAGCCTTGCTGCGGTATATGTTGCATTACCGTATGCATAGCTGTTCCAATTTCTGCTGCTGTTAACGAACGTTGTTGTAAAAAGCTAGGTCTTTTTGCCACTTGCTGTTGTTTTTTAGGTGCATTCCAAAAAAGTTCAGGTTGCTCGGATTGTTCTAAATTTTGCAGACGTTTTAGTTCACTAACAGATGTTTTAGATCGTTTTGCTATCGCTCTATCGTACGCATATGCTGTATCAAAACGCTTTTTGATAGTCGTTAATAACCCCTCATCAACAATAGTAGTTTTTTGGGTATCCTCGACAACCTCTTCTTTTATTTCCGTCACTTCTAAAGGTGCTTTAAAATGCTCCGCTC
This sequence comes from Viridibacillus arenosi, assembly GCF_001955655.1. Lineage (GTDB taxonomy): Bacteria > Bacillota > Bacilli > Bacillales_A > Planococcaceae > Viridibacillus > Viridibacillus arenosi. Next base: position 76,841 of record NZ_MSPW01000009.1, read on the forward strand.
CTATTACTTGAACTTTCCATCTTGATAACTCATTGGTGACTAACTGAGTTTCATCATTTAGACATCGGTCATAGTCTGGGTGTCTAGCTAAAGCTGGACCAATCCAATCTAAATAACTTTTTGCTAAAGCACGAATATGATCAGGTAGCATTTCACCTACAGGTAATAGTTTAGCATCTTCCCAAACAGCCTTTGTCTTATCCCAGTTTTTCACAGTACCTACTAGATAAAGGTGCTCTTTTGCACGTGTCATCGCAACATAAAGAACGCGCATCTCTTCTGCCTTCAACTCAAGTTTCTTTTTCTCCTGCATCGCAAGGAATGGTAGAGAGGTATATTGAATACGTTTCTCAGGATCAATCATTTTCACCGCCAAACCAAATTGTTGGTCAAATAAATACGGTAAATTGAAATCCATTTTATTGAACTCTCGACCTAATCCTGCTACAAAAACATAAGGGAACTCTAAGCCTTTAGATGAGTGTATTGTCATTAAACGTACAACATTTTCCGTTTCACTAATAGCGCGTGCAGTTCCTAAATCATCTCCACGTAATCGCATACGATCTACGAATCTCAAAAATCGGAAAAGCCCTCGGAACGACGTTTTTTCATACGATAACGCACGATCATGAAGTGCACGTAAATTCGCTTGGCGCTGTTTGCCGTTAGGCATTGCACCAACCATTTCATAATAATTTGTATCAATATATACTCTCCAAATTAAGTCTGCTAGCGAACCCCTACGAGCTAAATCACGCCAATCTTCATAATGCAGTAAGAAACGTTGTAGCTTTTCAGCAGTACTCGATTTTAGACCAGTACCTTCGATGCGTACAAATTGTTTCAACGCATCATAAAAAGGTGCTTTCGGGTCAGCTAAACGGATTTTGGCTAGCTCATTTTCCGTTAATTTAACAAATGGCGCTCTTAGGACAGATGCTAAAGGAATATCTTGATACGGGTTATCAATAATTCTCAATGTATTTATCATTATCATTACTTCAAGAGCTTCAAAATATCCTTTAGACAACTCTGCATATAACGGAATACCTGCTAGCTTAAACTCTTCTGCTAAATCACCTGACCAAGTCATCGAGCGCATTAATATAACAATATCACGATATTCCAAAGGTCGTTCAGTGCCTTTTTTTGTATCATAAACCATTTGTCCAGAATCCATTAATTGCTTTATTTTCTCAATTATATAGCGTGCCTCTTGCTGAGATTTTTTTAATTCCTCCTCAGCTTGTAACTCAGAGCTAACACCCGCTTCACCATCATCAGATTCCTTAGACTCTTCCTCTTCAGTTTGATCTGTATATAAAACTGTCAATTCAATAGGGGCATCTTTTTCATTATAAGGAGCTTGTGGCTTTAATTCTGCAGCTTCGTCGTAATTGATTTCACCGACTTCTTCGCCCATGATCTGTGAGAAAATATAGTTAGTACCGTGTAATACTTCCTGACGACTTCTGAAGTTTGCATTTAAGTCAATTTTCATACCTGTATTTGTTGGTTCTTCCTCAAACGCCAAATATTTGTTTAAAAAAAGTGTCGGCTCTGCCAATCTGAAACGGTAAATAGATTGTTTCACATCACCAACCATAAACATATTGCCATCCGCTTCCCCACCATTTTTCACTAGCTGCAAAATGGTTTCTTGAAGCCTATTAGTATCTTGATATTCATCAACAAGTACTTCATTGAACTTTTCTCGATAGCTAAGTGCTACAGCTGATGGAACAAGCTCACCGTCTATTTCATCCGTTAGAATTTGCAAAGCAAAGTGTTCTAAGTCGGAGAAATCTACAAGACCTTTTTCATTTTTTGCAGCGGCATATTTTTCACTGAAACTTGCAGCAATTTTCACTAGTGTTAAGAGTATTGGTTTCATTAAACGAATCTCTTCTAGCAATCGTTCTGGTCTTCTTGTGAAATATTGTTTTTTAGCGGCATCAAATAGTTCCTTTGCTTGCTTACGTTTGTTTTGAGCTAAAGCTTTTAATTCTAAATCACAATCCATCTTCTTCGTAGAAATTCTCGCCCAGCTAACAGCATGAAAATATTCATATGCCTCTTCCCAAGAACGTTCATGTAAAAATGCACGAGCTTCAGTTAATAAAATAAAATCCTTCTCAGCTGTTTCACCATAAGCTGATGGTCCGTTTGGTTCTAGGCTTAGCTCTCGCATATCTTTAATAAGCGCATAGGCAGCTTCAATAGCATGACTAACCGAACGCTTAATTATTTTACTAATTGGCAACTCATCAATTGATGTGATAGCTTCAAGGTCATATTGATCCGGTAGTGATTCTAGCCATTTCATCGGCTCTGGATTAACACGTGACATATCGTATAATTTTTCAATTAATGTCTCAATTGCTTGGTCATCACGGTCAGATGTAAAACTGTCAACTAATCGATAAACATCATCAACTTGATCGCTGTTATAAGCCTCTTCTAGCACTTCAGCTAACGTATCATCTTTTAAAAGTGCAGCTTCTGTATCGTTTGCAATTCGGAAGCCTGGATCAATGTCTAATAGATACGCATATTGTCGAACAATATTTAAACAAAATGAATGTAATGTAGAAATTTGTGCTTTATTTAACAAACTTAATTGTCTTCTGAGGTGCTTTGATTCTGGCTGATTGGTAATAGCTTTTTCTAGCGCTTCTGCCATACGATGACGCATTTCAGCTGCAGACGCATTCGTAAACGTTACGACTAACAGCTCATCAACATCGATTGGATTATCCGATGAGATAACCTTTTCAATCATACGATTGATCAATACGGCCGTTTTCCCTGAGCCCGCTGCTGCTGAAACTAAAGTATCTTGTCCAGTAGTCCAAATTGCTTTCCACTGCTCATCAGTCCAAGTCGCTGTCGCCGGCTTCACAGGAATTTCCTTCATCTGCTTTAGTCTCCTTTCGAATTTGCTCAATAACATCTTCTTTCTTACCGATTGGTTGTAAATATCGATAATGTTGATTTGCATCTGTTGTATCAAACTGACATACGCTTTTAAATGAGCAATACTCGCAAGCTGTACGTGTTTTCATACGGTATGGACTTATATCAGTATGACCTGCTAAAATGCCCTCACCAGCCTGTTGATGCTTGTGACGCACAAAATTCCGCAGATGCCCCATATCTTGAGTCGAGATAACAGAAGACATTTTCGGAGAAACAGTACCATCCTTCTTACCCACATAAACTGGTACTACTTGTGAATGGCCGCCTTCTTCTAGCGCCTCATCCATATCAATCAAAGTCTCTCGATCATCTAATAAAAGGCCCTTCATCTTGAATTCTTTTAATCGTTCCAGCTCCGCCTGTTGGCCATCCAAATTATCATGTGGCTTTAACATCGGATTGTGGACATGTATATATAACACACCACCAGCTTCTGAATGTAACGGCAACCATGCCTCTGAATTCTCAACAGCCACATCTAAATAGGTTAACATTTGTAAAGATAGACCATAATACACATCATTTAAATCTAGTTTTTTCGAAGAAGATTTATAATCTACAACGCGAATATACGGCTTATCATTGATTGTAGTTGCATCTACTCGGTCAATTCGACCACGCATTTGCATTTTCTTACCGCCATCTAATTTGATCATTAATGGTGGTAAGGGTTCCCCCGGTCCAAATGCAGCTTCTAGAGCAATCGGTTTGAAATTTGATACACGTGCATGTTGACTTAAAGAAAGCATCGTTCTTTGTACGATCAATGTCAGTTTTCGTTGAATATAACGATAACGGGATGTACTCATTAAAATTTGGTGATACAACAGTGGAGAAATCTTATCCACTGCTCGTTTTGCTAAATCAGCACATTGCTCTGGCGTCAACTGACCCCATTTAATATTCTTCTCATGTGTTTCCTCAGAAATCCATTTTAACGCTGCATGGAATAAGTCTCCGATCGTCGGTGTTTCAAGTCGATATTCAGCACGCTCCTCAAGACGTAAACCATAAGTAGAAAAATGGGAAAACGGACAACCATAAAACTTCTCAATACGTGAAACACTTGAGGTAAGAGTTGAGCCATACAAGGCATCGGTGATATCAGGTGTAAGTTGCTCTGCTTTATTCAGCACTGTTAATGGACGCATTAAACGCTCTAGAATATCCGACCAATAAGGATCCTCTTCATAATACGCCTGTAACGCACGCCATTCAGGTGTTAGCCCCTTTCCATGCTCAGCTTGTCTCAGTTGCATCATTAAATAGGCTAAAGATGTATTAGGGTGATTAATATAAGGGAGATCCGAGAGCTCTGATAAAGCTTCAGTTGGATCTATTAACGCTTTTGTAAATGGTGCATTAGGAATAAGTTGCTGTAACTTCTTCACATATAGGGATGGTAATAATGCTTTACTTTCTTCATCTGCAATGGCATAACTAACAACGAGTTTTTCAGAAGCCATGGTTAAGGCACGATAGGTGATGAATGATTCTTCTAACAATCGCGTTTTAGATGTTGGTGCCAGTTCCATTCCAAGTTGCATAAACCATTCACGTTCTGCATCAGAAAGTAATCCTTCATGGTCCATCCTTTGTGGATATACCCCTTCATTCATACCGATTACAAAAACAGCTTTCATATTCGTTAAACGAGACAAATCTGCTGTTGCAATGGTCACTTGGTCTAATGACGGTGGGATACGTGAAAATTCTAATGTATCAAACCCTTCCTCTAAAGTGTGAAGTGCTTCTTCTAGTGTCATTTCTTGTTCACCAAACATCATGACGAACTGATCAAGTACATCTACCCATTGATTCCAAGCTTGTTCATGTTCACTTGCGGCTAACAGTTGGCCTTTGTCTATTTCTTTATCTTTTAAATCTTGTAGTTTTTCATAAACTTCGAGATTTTCAATAAAATTAAACAGAGCTGTTGCGAAATCACGTCCCGTTTTACAGCTAGTTAATTGATTTTCTAATTCTTTTAAAGGTTCTCTTACTTTACTACGCGCTGCTTCAATTTCTTGTTGGAAGGCGCGCTCTTCATCTGTTTGATTTTTTGTTAAAAATTCCAGTCCACGATATTTTTTATATAGCCAACGATTCTCATCAAACCAGCGTTCACTATAGATTCCTTGCGCGATAACAAAGTTTTCCAAACGGTCTGCTCGCTCCCGCCAAACTTGTAAATCCGCATCTACTGGGAAAAACAAATCCGTTTTTACTGCACGGAAAATAGGCTCGTACTTCCAATCAGATTGAATAACCTCCAGAGCCGAACGACTTAGTTCAATTAATGGATGGTGAAGCATGGGCTTTTTCTGACTCACGAAAACTGGAATATCGTATTGAGGGAAAATTGTCGCAAACAGTGGATCATATACATCAGCCTGACGATATAAAATAGCCATCTCACGATAACGAATTGCGTCATTTTGCATAAATTCTCTAATTTTTCTCGCAATAGCATGTACTTCTGCACGGCGATTAACTGCTTCAATAATCTCAAAATCCTCGGAAGAGTTACACATTGCTTCATCTTGTAAATCAAATTTTTCTTCGATACATTTCAAATCATTGTTTTGAAAACGAAATGTTGTTTGACAATGTACAGTTCGTTCTACTTCAATACCTTCTTCAAATGCTAATTCTTTTAAGCGTACACTTGTCCGAGCAGATTGATAAAATAGTGCTTGTTCATCGTCTGCATCAGCATCTGACTCCATAGGTAAAACAACCGTTACTCGACGTGCTACTTTTAATAATTCTTGCACTAGTTCAAATTCTCGTGTTGTGAACGCTGTAAATCCATCAATATAAATATCTGCAGATTGAATAATTTCCGAATCCTTTAGCTGTGCTGTTAGCAAGGGGAAATAACCTTCACTATCAATATATGTAGTACCTAATCGCTCTTCTAAAGCTGACAATAATAACTGAAGATCATGTGCCTTATCGCGCAATGTTTGTGGTGCATTCATACCTTCAAAATCTGATAGAAGCAGTTCTAATGTTTTGCTATCTAAACTATAGCGATTAAATTCCTTTAATAAAGTTTCCATCTCATCCGTAAAACCACGTTTTCCAGCAGCTTGACGGAACAATGAAAACTGTTCTTTATTATCCTCTAATAAACGTTTGATAAGCATTCGATAACCGAACCCGTTAATCTCTTGTCGGCTAATACCACCAGTTTCTTGCAGGACGCGCCACGCTAAACGCTTAAACGTTGTAACTTGCGCTCGAATAAGTCCTGATACACCGTATCGATGTGTTAAATCATATTCAGAAGAAAATGACATTTGGTCAGGGACAAGTAAGAAAATTGGTGCCCCTATCGACTGTTCCTTTACAATATCAACTATTTCATGATGAATAAGCGTCGATTTTCCAGAGCCTGACCTTCCGGAAACGATACGCAGTGACATTCTAACTCCCCCTCTTTTAATCAAGATAAAATTCCAATCGCTTTACTATTTATGCTCAAAAATATGTAGACCTGAACAAAAGAACGTTTGTTCCTATTTTATATTATAAATAGAACAGTGGCAAATTACTTCACTTTTTATTCGTTCGGGAAGCTCTTCTCATATCTTCTTCTACTTTTGCATTTAAATGTCCTTCAGCCATTTTTCCACCCCACCACATAACCCCTATCAATATAACGATTATACCAGTACGGATAGGATCTGTTATTAGCGCTTTTAAATCTGAGCCAATCCAGCTAATAACGAAAATCATAACAAGTTTTGAAGCCATTATTGTAAATAAATAATGATGGCGCTTTAAATTGGATAAGCCCGCGACAATATTAACTAGCGCTGAAGGTGTAAAAGGAAAACATAGCAAAATAAATAACGGAGTAAACCCTTTCAGTTCAACCCAATGAATTAATTTTTTCACCGTAGCACGATTTGTTACGTAGTTCAATAATCGACTTTGCCCATATTTTCTTACGATCAAAAATACACAATATGATCCTAACACCGCTCCGCTCCAAGAAAGTAGAAAACCAATCCATAACCCATATGCACTGGCATTTGCAACGACAAATGCTGCTAGTGGAAGGAATGGTAAGAAAGATTCAATAAGTGGCAGTAATATACCTAGAAGTGTGCCAAATAATCTATATTCTTTTGCTAATTCATGAAAATTTTCTAACGTTAACCAGTCAGGCATATGTTTCTCCCTCTCTAACAAATAGCGTCTTGTAGGTATCCCAATTGAGGGATGAGCACTACTTAAAAGTTACTGTTTATATTGTAATATAAAGTGCAGGACAGTCATTTCATCTGCTGTATTCGTATATTGATGGATTTGATGTCCTTTAAATACGAGCGTATCACCGACATTTAAGGTTTCACTCATATCACCAGCTTCGACAACTACTTGTCCTTTTATAGCCGTTATGGTTTCTTCTACCCCATCAGTATGTGCATCACTCTTATGACTACATCCCGGATCCATTTCTACTTTAAAGAGTTCCCATCCCCGTTCAGGGTCATAAGGAATAATAGAATACACGCGATATTTTCCTTCGTTCTCCGTGACAAATGGCATTTCTGCACTATTTATTTTTAAAAATTGCTCCTTCGGCTGTTGTAATAATGTTGAAAATGAAATGCGTAAACCGGCGGCAATTTTCCAAATCGTCGACACAGTAGGATTGGATTCTCCTTTTTCCATTTGTGCTAACTGACCTTTACTTACATCAGTTAATTTAGCCATATCATCTAAGCTCAGCAAACGTTGATGACGGATTTTCTTCAATTGTTTTCCTAAATTACGGCTTATTTCTTCCATAAATTTCACCTCTTGTATATTTTATCATACAGTTGTATACTTTATTAAACATTTCAATGGAGGACCAAACATGAAAAAACTTAGCTTCTCAGCTGGTATGAAGGCAGGTTCTAGTATTGCGATCGGCTACTTTCCAATTGCACTGACATTTGGTTTGCTCGCAAAAACAACTGGTCTGTCAATGATTGAAGCAACGGCTATGAGTATACTCGTTTACGCTGGGGCTTCACAGTATATAGCATTAAATTTATTGACAACAGGGACAGATCCTTTACTGATTGTTCTTAATACTTTTGTCGTAAATATCCGTCACTTTTTAATGACGGCATCACTAAATGAAAAGATGCAATCCGAAACAAAATGGAAAAAATCCATCTATGCTTTTTGGGTAACTGATGAATCATTTTCTGTACTTGCAACACGAAAAGAAGAAAAGCTACCTACTTCATTTGGTGTCGGTGTAATGCTCGTTGCATATGGGAGCTGGGTTGTTTTCACAGCAGTTGGTCACTTAATAGGTGCAAATTTACCAGCCTTTTTGCAAGTCGCCATGGGGATTGCTCTATATGCTATGTTTGTCGGCCTTTTAGTTCCTTCTATGAAGGGTAATCGTAAAGTAGTTATGCTCGCTTTACTAGCTGCAGTTATTAACTGCTTTTTCTACTGGACACAAATTTTATCAACTGGCTGGGCATTATTAGTTGCTGCTCTTGTTTCTTCAATAACAGTTGAAATCGTTTATGCAAATCGTGCAAAACGTAAAGGAGGTTTTGTGTAATGGGTTCTTGGTACTGGTGGATGCTTATTGGTATGGCACTTGTGACGTATATTCCACGCGCAATTCCGTTAACATTTTTAGAGGGAAAAGAATTACCCCCTATTATTTCAGGTGTTTTACAAAATATCCCTTATGCAATTTTAGGTGCAATGATTTTCCCAGCAATACTACTGATTAAAGAGGGCGATATTTTATTCGGCTTAGTTGGAACTGTAACTGCTTTTGTCATCGCATTTGCAGGTGCTAATGTGATCATCGTTGTAATTGGTGCTATTGCCATTTTATCAATTTACAGTTTTTTCTTTTAGTTTTTTCTAAATTATTTGACTTTTCGTTCAATGCAGTATATAGTAATATATAATTCTTACAACAATTACATAGTAATATCACTTTCTTATCCAGAGAGACTGAGGGACAGGCCCTATGAAGTCTCGGCAACAGATTCGCGTATGAACACTGTGCCAATTCCTACAAGCATCATTTGCTTGAAAGATGAGAACGAGATGGTTCGTATATATTTGAGAGCCTATTGTTTTCTTTCTGGTAAAGGAGCAATAGGCTCTTTTCGTTCAATAAAGAAGGTTGATGATCTCAATTGTTTGCTAAGAAACTCTCATTTGAGTATCGCCCATTTGCGAGAAAATCTATTCATTCACTCCCATTCGAGTATAGTCATTTAATTTAGTTGTTACCCATTTGTATTAACTATTCTTTCCGCTCTCATTCGAGCAATATATTTATTAATACTACTCATTCGTAGCTCACATTCCATTCAGGTCATTTCCTGGCAAAGCAAAAGCCCGATTGTCTCATTCGACAAATCGGGCTTTCTTTTTTATTCTTATTGTTCTTTTTTGCGATTCATCATGCGCGTGGCATACCAAAAGCCAACTGTCAATGAAAATGCATCAATGACATATAAAAAAGTTGTATGTGTAAAACCAGCATAAACTGAAGCTGCAATAAGCGCTACAGATAACGCTAAAGCTACATAATGACCGAATGTGATACGTGTAAATAATACGACGAGTAATCCTGGAATGAACAGCGCTAAAATTACTTTAGTAACCATAGAATCTATTTTTTCTCCTTTATCTTACGACGAGTAGACCGATTTTGTAATGATCATGTCGATGAATAACATGTTGTCGCAAGCGAACTTCGCCTTCATGATTTAATACTTCAATACGACAGTGCGCAGCATTTATTTGCAACGCTTCGTATAACTCTTCTTCTTTCTGCACTTCAAGACCATTCACCTTACGTATACATTCGCCCACCTGTAATCCCATCGCTTGTGCAGGAGATCCTGGTAAGACAGCGGCAATAACTACACCAGAATCTCGCGGAGTTACCGCATAGCCTGCATTTCGCTCGGTCCAAGCATATATAACCGAAATTAATACACGCCCACCTACAGCGATACAAACAGCGATAAAGCCAAGAACAGTTACCTTGTATGCAATGCCTGCTCCTATTAGCACAATTATAGCTAATGAGATAATGGTTCTCCCCATTCGAGGATAAAAGTGAACAGGCAATGTTTTACGTGTGCGCTGCTGAAATCCAATCACAACTGGTACTAATATAATTGAAAACGTAGAATCAAACATCGTAAATTTTGGCCAATATGGTATATATTCTTGTATTAAACCACCAGGAATAACGAAGAAGATTGGTAACAACCATAACCTTTTCACTAAATATGTAGTGGCCGGCATTCCACGCTCAGACTTTTCTAATCTTGGTGAAGCAAAATTCTTTGCATGCTTGTAGATGAGTATACCTTCAGCTAATAAGAGTAAACCGATAAACGCTGGTATAACTACATATAAACCTAAGTCCATCGATTCTCCAGAAAACGTCCATCCTAAAAAATCAAAAGACTTGTCATTCGCAGATAAATACCAAATAACACCGAAAGCTATAGCGAAGGGATAAACCGCTGAAGCTGTATAATAATAAAAAGTTAAAATACAAATGATACTAGCGCAACTGAATAACACTAAATATTCAAATGGTACAACTAATCCAATTGCAATGCTTACTATCGATATGCCAAGTGCTAATAGCCATCCATCTTTTAACAAGAAAAGCGTTTCTGTCCAGCCCCAGCGTATCCTTGTATTAAATGATTTACGCTCTGTAATTACTCGTCGATAGCCTAGTAATATGGCAAAAATAATGGCAATGTATAGAATTGGATTTAAAAAGAAACGGCCAATGCCTTTTACAAGCTCTACTATTATATCTAAGTACATTTTCCGTATCACCTTCCGTAGTGTATCTAGTAGTTTGTCTATTTTTTAATTGTATCAAACGAATGTTTGAAAACGTAGTGGTATTTGGATTATATTTCATAATAAGAGCCTATTCTGGGTGAAATATAAGAAAAAAGCTTGTAAAGGTGGGCCATTTCTAAAAATTATAAGGCTCAAGCTTTTTTATTAACTACTTTTTACAAATAAATTGCTTTTAAATTCATCATTTTAAATTTTTCAGCATATACCCGATAGCCATTTGTAATTGATGGTCATTTTCATTGCTACCTTTATATTCTACCATTTCTTTATGTAATGCTGAAAAGAATGATTCATTAATAATAGGTTCTTGTGCTAATTTCTTTGTCTTTCTATATAACAGAACTGCTTCGGCTGTTTGGCGATCAAAATAACCATCTGTTCGTTCTAATTTATAGTCCATTTTCGATAATACTTCTTGTACATATCTTACTTGCTCATTAAAATCTCCTTCTTGGAAGCTACCTGTTAGTGGTGGCAATTCCATATGATATAAATCATCTTGCTCTACATGCAATGTTGCTTCTATTCCTTTACCATGAATCCATTCTTTATCTGGTGTTAGCCATTTATGCGTTGATAACTTTAATTCACCACCATTTAATAATGGCCACGTTTCTTGTACTGTACCTTTTCCAAAGCTCTTTACACCTGCGATAGTAGCTCGCTCTAATTCTTTTAATGCCCCACTTAAAACTTCACTTGCAGAAGCACTTCCTTCATCTTGAAGTAATACAATCGGCACCTTTTTTAATTGTGCATCAAAATTTAATTTCGCTCTCTTTTCATCAGTTAAAAGCGGCTCAAGCTCACCCTTTGCATTTTGCATAAAAGCATATGTAGAGCTTGGTTTTACAACACTTGCTATCACTTGCTCAACGCTGCGTAAATAACCACCTGGATTACTACGCACATCAATAATAAGACCTGAGATTTTTTGTTTCATTAAAGAAGACGTATGCTTTTGCCATTCTTCTGCAGTTTTTTCACCAAATAATGAAATGGACACATATCCGATTAGATTATCATCGGCTTGTAAAATTTCACTATGCACAGTTTCCATGGAAATAGCTGCTCTTTTCATTGAAACTTCAATGTGTCTGTCTTCTGAAGGTCTGAAAATAGTCATTTTTACTGTTGTGCCCTCTTCTCCTTGAATAAGAGCCAAGAGCTGAGCCATAGATTTACCTTCTAGTCGTTCTTTATTTACTTGTACAATTTCATCATAAGGTTTCAGCCCTGCTTTTTCAGCTGGAGATGCCTTAACAGGTGAAACAATAATAAACCGGCCATCACTTGCTGTTATTTCTGCCCCGATACCAACACGGGAATCAGATAACGACTCTTTATGCATTCTAGCTTCTTCCTTTGTGTAATAAGTGCTATATGGGTCTCCCAGTGAACTCGCCATTCCTTTAATTGCCCCTTCAACTAGCTGTTCCTCTGAAGTCTCATGCACTGACTCTTTTCTAATTAAATTAAAAGCCTCATCAATTTTTTCTAACTTACTCACTTTTGCACTTGAAGGTTCGGCCCCCTGCATTTTTGATACTGCATACATTCCTGTAGCACCTAGCAATACTATAAAAAAAAGAAAAATCCAACTCTTCCGCATCATGTCTACCCCTTTCTATCCATTCAGTTTATGAATGATTTCATAGGATTAACACTATCAAAAAGTGGATTTTTCTTTATTAATTTAACGCTTTAACACTTTCCCGCATACTATCCTGATCGACAGGGCCAATTACCTTCTTCTGGATAATTCCTTTCGTATCAAGGAAATAAGTCGTTGGAATCGTGTAAATTTCATATGCTCTCATTTGTTCGCCTTCAGTATCTAATAATACTGGAAAAGTCATTTCATACGTTTTAACAAATTTTTCCACATACTTAATTGTTTCTTTTTGACTTGTTAAGTTGACTGCCACGATTTCAAAATTATCTTCTTTTGCAAATTTCTCGTAATACTTTTGCATATGAGGAATTTCTGCCTTACAAGGTGGACACCAAGATGCCCAGAAATTTAATATAACCTTTTTCCCTTGAAAATCCGATAGCTTTACTTTTTTTCCTTCCAATGTTTCTAATTCAAAATCTGGTGCCAACTCACCAATTGCTAAGCCACTTTTAACACCTAATTTGTCCTCTACAATGGTTGCTCTCGTATCTACTTTTTGCTCTTCAGCAACTTTCGTTTTCACAAAATTAGTGACCGCAATTCCAATCATCGCTGCAATTATTAGCAACGCAAATATTTTTTTCTTCATGAGGAAGCCTCCATCTGTTTACGACTTTTATCTTTTAAGAAATGGACAAGTAACACAAACAAACTAAATATGAAAGTTGCCATTAATGATTTCTGCCAAAAACCATCTGGCTGTAATAATGCGATCATTATATGTGATAAGCTAAATAAAATGATGAGTTGCTTACGCCAAATATCCTGATTGAGACCATTTTTTATCGCTATGAGTAACCAAATGATAAAGGCTACAACCGTCAGCCACCTTTGCCATGAGAGACCATCATTTTGCATGGCCATTGCAATTTGATACACGCTTTGCGTTAAAATAAATGCCATTGTTAATGTACGTAATTGAGAAGCTGCAAATACATTCTTTTTCAATTGACGGAATATAGAAATACAAGTTGCAACTATCGCTATGTAAAAGCCCATCGTGCCACCGTTAAAGAATAGTATAATTAAAGGCTGTTTTATCACCAACGACAAATCTGTGACAATGACACTAAATTTCCAGATTAAAATAAAAAATATAGCATGATCCGCATATACACTTGCTTCTTTTTTGCCATAACGCCACCATAGAATAATTCCTACCAAAGTAAACGCGATAAGAACTGAAACCCACGATGTCGGTAATGTCACTCCGCGTATAGTATACCATTCTGTTACTGACAAAGTTCACACCTACTCCCATTATATACCCTACACCGTATGTTAATGGCTGTCATACTAGAATACAAGATTTTTGTTTTGCTAATTGATGACTGGACTGGTTTTTACAGTATTAAGCTCTATTTAAAATCGTTTTATCCCTAAAAGAAAAGTCGCCTGTAGTCGGTGAATTTACCGATTTCCAGACGACTTTTATTTAACCTGATTAGAATGAAATATAACGACGTGGGTCAACTGCCCCTACTTTTTGTCCTTGCCAAGCTGTTGTATGAAGTTCGAAGTGTAAGTGACTTCCGAATGCACGACCCGTTTGTCCCATATAACCGATTACTTCACCTTTAGAAACAGATTGTCCAGCTTTTGCTTTATAACCACTTAAGTGAGCATACACAGTTGTAAAAGTTTTCCCCTCAATTGAGTGAGTGATCATGATTACATTACCGTATGTAGATAAAGGACTTGCGCGGAAGACTACTCCATCAGCTGCTGCTACGATTGGCGTACCCACACTATTTGCAATATCGATACCATAATCAATTTCTGGACCTGAACCTATATCACGCCAGCCGAAATTAGATGTAACAGTACCAGTTGTCGGTCTTGTCCATGTACCACTTGAAACTGTTGGAATATTATCTGATTCGCCAACATTGCCAACATTTGATACATGTGCTGATTTAGCACTCGCTTTCGCCGCAGCTTCTTTACGTGCTCGTTCAGCTAGACGCGCTTGCTCATTTTGAATTTCTTTCTGAACTTTTTTACTTACTTTAATCGCTTCAGAATACTCTTTCTGAAGTGATTTTTTTTGAGATTTCAGTTTTGATTGCTCACGCTCTAAAGCATCTATTAACTTATTTTTACTTGATTTTTGTGAATCCAAAGATTTCTTAAGGTCTTCTAATCGATCACGATTGTCAATTTGTTTTTGACGTTTTTCTTCAAGTTTCTTCTGTTGCTCTTCTAAGCTTTTTTTATCATCTGCTTGTTCTTGCAAAATTTTACGATCTGCATCTAATAAAGTGTTAACTGCAGAAAAACGGTCAATTAAATCTACAAAACTACTAGCACCAAATAGAACGTCAACATAATTAATTGAACCGCCACCTTCTTGAATGGCACGCGCGCGTTCTTGCAATAATGCATCACGTTCAGCAATTTTCGTTTCTAATTCTTTGATAGAAGTTTGTAAATCTTCAATTTCACTAGTTGTTTGAGCAATTGTTGATTTTACAATACTAATCTTCTCATCCGTTTTGATAATCTTGTTATCAAGCTTTTGGATTTGTTTATTGATTTTCTCTTGCTTTGATTTGTTGTACTTAATCTTACTTGATTTTTCATTTATGTTGGAATTAAGTTTCGATTTCTTTTGATCTAATTCTTGCTGTTTAGACTTTAAATCATTTAGTGATTCAGCATTCGCTATTGGTTGAATAACCAATGATAAAGATACTGTTGCTGTAACGACATATAAAATATTTTTAAACTGCTTTTTCAACTAATAACCCCCTCTGTTTCTATTAATATATCTGGATGACTTATACTTTTAAGAATTTACGTACGGACATGAAACTTCCCCAAACACCGATAAATACACCCATTATCAAAATTAATAAATCTACTTGGATAATAAATGGCGTTACATCTAATAGCTGGAACATTTCACCTTGTAATTTTGGTTGCAATACACTATGTAATTTCACATATGAAATTGTTACAACCGTCATTGGAATGATAGAACCTAGTAGGCCTAACCACATACCTTCAAGAATAAACGGAATACGTACAAACCAGTTTGTTGCCCCTACTAATTTCATAATCTCTATTTCTTTTCTTCTTGCTACAATTGTAATTTTAATTGTATTTGAGATTAGGAACATTGCTGTAAATAGCAACGCCACGATTAAACCAATACCTACGTTTCGACTAATATTTAAAAAGTTAAATAACTTTTCAATCTTACCTTTACCGTATAATACCTCATATGTATTATCGAGCTTGTCTATCTCATTGGCTACTGTAGCCGTTTTCTGCGGGTCACTAGCCTTTACATAGATGACGTTGCGTAACGGATTACTTTGTTTAAATAAGCTTAAATCTTCTCCAAAGTCTTTCACAAGATGATTAAGTTCTTCTTCTTTTGTTGAATACTTAAGAGAATCTACACCTGAAAACTCTTTAATTTGTTTCTGTAAAGCATCCTCAGCTTTTTGATCCGCTTCTAAATCAATAAGTACTTTAATTTCGACATCATTTTCTAGATCTGTAGCAATTTTATTCAAGTTCATCATTATCATGATAAATACGCCAACTATTAATAGTGTGACCGTTACTGCTGAGACAGAAGCTACTGTCATCCAGCTATTACGACCTATCGATTTTATACTTTCACGGAAATGGCGACTTATAGTTCTAGATTTCATAGCCGTAACTACCTCCATTTTCATCACGAACAATCAATCCGCCCTCAATAGCGATAACACGACGTCTTATTGTATTAACAATTTCTTTGTTATGTGTTGCCATAATAATTGTTGTTCCACGTGCATTTATTTCCTCAAAAAGATTCATAATATCCCAAGATGTCTCAGGATCCAAGTTTCCAGTAGGCTCATCAGCAATGACAACTTTCGGCACGTTCACAATCGATCGCGCAATTGACACACGTTGTTGCTCTCCACCAGATAATTCATTCGGAAACATTCGAGCTTTATGTTTTAATCCAACTAAATCTAAAACTTCCATGACACGTTTACGTATCGTAGCCGGTTGTTCTTCAATTACTTCCAAAGCAAATGCAACATTTTCATAGACATTTAGCATCGGTAACAATTTAAAATCTTGGAACACCACGCCAATTTGTCGACGGAGATAAGGTATTTCTTTGTTTTTTAATGTCGTCAAATTCATACCGTTTACGATAACATCCCCAGATGTAGCTCGTTCTTCTCGATACATCATTTTGATAAATGTCGACTTTCCAGCACCACTAGGTCCTACAATATAAGCAAATTCGCCTTGATTAAACTTAATACTTAATCCATTCGCTGCTACTATTCCATTCGGATATTTCTTGTAAACATTCTTCATTTCGATCATTTTTTTACCACCTATTTTCTATAAACCCTACTCTATTATAATAGCTATTATATCATTGAATAGCCTGTCTACTATTACAATTTCATTTCATTTAAATTGAATTTCCAATTCTAGCTTGTTACAAAAAAAATTTGCTGTAATAGCGAATTAATCATAAATATGTATTAAAAAAGCGAAGGAGATAAAATCTCCTTCGCTAAAAATTATTTTATATTACAAATTATATCGAACAACGACAGATCCTGTTTTAGTTTCACCATCAATCGTTAATGTTGAAACATCCGGTAACTTTTTAGAGAAGCGCACCGATTTTTGTAAAAATTGCTCATGCTCATTGCGATATTGAACATCTGACAATTGAACATCCATTTTACCTAGATTCGAAGAAACTTCTCCCTCTAGTGACAATGTACTTGGAATATAAAGTTCCACAGCACCTGCAACGGTTTGTGCTTTCATTCTTGTCGCATCAATTGCACGAGTAGTCACAACAACATGGCCACTGATAGATTTCGCTTCAATATCTCGAATTGCACCGTCAATATACACTTGGCCATTTAACGTCTCGGCTTCAAGGTCTTCTCCTGCAACATCCTTCACTTTAATAGCACCGTTAGCAGTTTCTAGCTCTGCACTCTTAAATGCGAATCTTTCACAATCGATCAGACCATTTTTTGTTTTAACCTTCAGTTTACTGACATCCAAATCAGTTAATACAAAACTACCATTAAATAAGTTCGCTGAAATTGCTTCGTATTGTCTAATCGGTACATATAGGACGATATCAACACGCATCGATTTCAAATCACTAATAATGCGTAGTTTCCCTTGATCGTTAGTGAAGATAAATTTATCGAGAAATTCCTTCTGTATATCTTCACCCGACCGAACAATTGAAGGACGCACTCGACATTCTGCATATACAGTTGCATCAACAGAAGGTTTAATTTGCAATTGACCATTCGGAATATCTACACTAATATGTGAAAAGTCCGCATTATCTAGATCAAAACGCTGTTCGAATGCGTTTTTTTCACCAAATGAAAAGTCAAAATCAATGTCTTTGACTTTTGAGACAGCCGTATTCATGAAGTCCATAAACTTTGCACTAAATTGCGAGAAATCTTGTTTAATTTCTTCAAAGAATTCTTGCTCTGAAGTAGATTTTTGTTTAGATGACTGTTGTTTTGGTTCTTCTTTTTTCTCAAAGAAGTCATCATAATTTGTTTGTTTCTGTTCTCTTTCAGGTTGTGATTGCTCTACTTGTTGATTCATTTCAGTTTGGCTGGAATTTGTAAAATTCGCTCCAGTTGATGTATTAGTAGCTGTTTTATTTTCCAATGCTTCTAGTAGTAATATTGCCTCTTGTGCTGTAATGGTGCCATTTTCAAGCAATGTTAAAATGCGTTTACGCTCACTTTGCATTTTTCGGCCTCCTTCTACTTATTACTATTATTTACGAAATTTCATGGAAAAAGTTTCATATACCTAGAATATTTGTCTCTACTTATTTGTAGCTGTTGTCAATACTTTATCCATACGTGCTCGATCGCGTTCTATAATTGGCTTCAAATAATGTCCTGTGTAAGATTCTTTCACTTTAATTACCTCTTCAGGTGTTCCAGTTGCAATAATCATACCGCCTTTATCGCCACCTTCTGGACCTAAATCAATTATATGATCAGCTGTTTTAATAACATCCAGATTATGTTCAATTACCAACACAGTATCACCACTTTCAACTAGACGTTGTAATACTATCAATAATCGTGCAATATCTTCTGCATGCAAACCCGTAGTCGGTTCGTCTAATATATAAATGGACTTACCATTTGAGCGTTTATGCAACTCAGACGCTAATTTTACACGCTGTGCTTCCCCACCTGATAATGTTGTAGCAGGCTGGCCAAGTTCCATATAGCCTAAACCGACATCTACAATTGTTTGTAACTTACGTGAAATTTTAGGTATGTTTGTGAAAAATGCCACTGCGTCTTCAACGGTCATTTTCAAAACATCGGCGATACTCTTGTCTTTATATTTTACTTCTAATGTTTCACGATTATAACGCTTACCATGGCATACTTCGCACGGTACATAAACATCAGGTAAGAAATGCATTTCAATTTTAATAATTCCGTCACCACGACAAGCTTCACAGCGTCCGCCTTTGACATTAAAGCTAAAGCGACCCTTTTTATAGCCACGCACTTTCGCCTCATTCGTTGTTGCAAATACATCACGAATGTCATCAAAGACACCTGTATATGTCGCAGGATTTGAACGCGGTGTACGACCTATTGGTGATTGGTCGATATCAATTACCTTCTCAAGCTGTTCGATACCTGTAATTTCTTTCACTTCACCTGGCTTCACCTTAGAGCGGTTCAGTTTTTGTGCTAGCGATTTATAGAGAATTTCATTGATTAGCGTACTTTTCCCTGATCCTGAAACTCCAGTTACAGCAATAAATAAACCAAGTGGAATATCCGCCTTAACATTTTTTAAATTATTTTCTTTAGCGCCTTTTATCGTAATGAAACGTCCGTCTGGCTTACGACGTTCAATTGGAAGTGGAATGAACTTTTTGCCACTTAAATATTGCCCAGTTAATGAATGTTTATCTTTCATAACTTGAGCAGGTGTTCCAGCAGCTACGATTTCTCCACCATGTACACCAGCTCCTGGACCAACATCAATTAAATAATCAGCCGCAAGCATCGTGTCTTCATCATGCTCTACGACAATCAATGTGTTACCAATATCACGCATGTTTTTTAGTGTATCAATCAAACGGTCATTGTCTCTTTGATGCAATCCAATAGATGGCTCATCAAGAATATACAAAACACCTGTTAAGCGCGATCCAATTTGAGTTGCTAAGCGAATACGCTGCGCTTCCCCACCAGATAATGTTCCTGCAGCTCGGCTTAATGTTAAATAATCGAGCCCAACGTTAACGAGGAAACCTAAACGTTCTAGTATTTCACGTAAAATCAGGCGGGCAATTTGCATATCCTTCTCAGAAAGTGAAAGTGTCGAGAAGAAAACGTATGCATCCTTAATAGAATACTCCGTCACTTCTCCAATATGTTTGCTATCAACTTTAACCGCCAATGTCTCAGGTTTTAAGCGGTATCCTTTACATGATGGGCAATGTTGCTGTGCCATGTACTTTTCCATTTGCTCACGGATATAATCAGAAGTTGTTTCACGAAAGCGTCTTTCAATATTACGTAGGACACCTTCAAAAATAATATCTTGATCCCGAACATTACCAAAGTCATTCTCATAATGGAAGTGGATTTTTTCCGTGCCAGAACCGTTTAAAATTTTATCCATCTTATCTTTCGGTATTTCTTCAACTGGTATATCCATATCGATGTCAAAATGGTCACAAACTGCTTTTAACAGTTGAGGATAATATTGTGAACTTGTTGGTTCCCAAGGTGCTAGCGCATTATCATTTAATGAACGACTCCAATCAGGTATTACAAGCGTAGGATCTACTTCTAATTTTGTTCCTAACCCATCACATTTTGTACATGCACCAAAAGGACTGTTGAACGAGAACATTCTTGGTTCCAATTCGCCAATTGAAAAGCCACAGATTGGACAAGCGTGATGCTCACTGAATAGAAGCTCCTCATGCTCCATAACATCAACCATTACACGACCTTCTGCCAATCTAAGTGCTGTTTCAAGAGAATCACTTAAACGAGCTTCCACGCCTTCTTTTAAAACAACACGGTCAATGACTACTTCAATACTATGCTTTTTATTTTTGTCTAATTCAATATTATCATCTAAATCACGTAATTCTCCGTCGACACGAACTCGAACATACCCTTGTTTTTTCAAGTCTTCAAGAAGTTTCACATGTGTCCCTTTACGCCCTGAAACCATTGGAGCCAACAATTGCATTTTCGTACGTTCAGGAAATTGCACAAGACGATCCACCATTTGCTCTACAGTTTGTGACGTAATTTCTATGCCATGATTTGGGCAAATCGGTTTGCCGACACGTGCATACAATAAGCGCAAATAGTCATATATTTCTGTGACTGTTCCAACCGTTGAACGTGGATTGCGACTTGTTGTTTTTTGGTCAATAGAAATAGCTGGTGAGAGACCTTCGATTGCATCAACATCTGGTTTGTCCATTTGCCCTAGAAATTGGCGAGCATATGCAGATAAGGACTCCACATAACGTCTTTGACCTTCTGCATAGATTGTATCGAATGCGAGAGAGGATTTTCCAGAACCCGATAAGCCAGTTATAACAACGAGCTTATCTCGCGGGATTTTAACATCTACGTTTTTCAAATTATTTGCACGTGCACCTTGAACGATAATTTCTTGATTTTTCAATTTTTTCATCCTTCCGCTTTCAGTTCCAGGATTGTATCACGAAGCTCTGCAGCACGTTCGAAGTCGAGCGCTTTTGCGGCATCCTTCATTTCTTTTTCTAATGAAAGTAAAAGTGTTTCTCTTTCTTGCTTTGTTAGCTTTTTACCCTTCATTACTTTTGTTACGTATGTTTCTTGTTCTTCGGCTGCCTGTGTTGCCCGAATTACATCGCGAATTTCTTTCTGAATGGTTCTTGGCGTAATGCCATGCTCCTCATTGTAGTCAGCTTGAATTGTACGACGGCGATTTGTTTCGTCGATTGCTTTTGTCATCGAATCCGTCATACGATCGGCATACATAATAACGTGACCGTTCGAATTACGTGCTGCACGTCCAATTGTTTGGATGAGCGAACGCTCTGAACGTAGGAAGCCTTCCTTATCTGCATCCAGTATGGCAACTAAAGATACTTCAGGGATATCAATACCTTCACGAAGTAAGTTAATTCCGATTAATACGTCGTATATTCCCATACGCAATTCACGAATGATTTCAATTCGCTCTAACGTTTTAACTTCTGAGTGTAAGTACTGTACTTTAATCCCTATTTCTTTTAAATAATCCGTTAAATCTTCTGACATTTTTTTCGTTAATGTTGTAATTAATACACGCTCATTTTTTTCAGTCCGTAAATTAATTTCATGGATTAAATCATCGATCTGACCTTCAATTGGTCGTACTTCGATCTCAGGATCAAGAAGACCAGTTGGACGAATAATTTGCTCTACCATATCAGGTGTATGTTCCAATTCATAAGGTCCTGGTGTAGCAGAAACAAAAATTGCGTTATGAACATGTTTCTCAAATTCTTCAAATTTTAACGGTCTATTATCAAGTGCTGATGGTAAGCGGAATCCATGATCAACTAAAACACCTTTGCGCGCTTGGTCACCGTTATACATTCCTCGGATTTGTGGTAATGTAACATGACTTTCATCCACTACTAGCAAAAAATCCTCTGGGAAGTAATCTAATAATGTGTATGGTGTTGCACCTGCTGGTCTTAGTGTTAAATGGCGAGAATAGTTTTCTACTCCTGAACAGAAGCCCATTTCGCTCATCATTTCTAAATCATAATTTGTTCTTTGTTCTAAGCGTTGAGCTTCGAGTAACTTATCTTCCTCTCGAAGTTTCTCAAGTTGTTCCTTCAATTCATCTTTAATATTCTCAATGGCTTTGACCATTTTTTCTTCTCGCGTAACAAAGTGGGATGCAGGGAAGATAGCGACATGCTCTCGTTCGCCAAGAATTTCTCCTGTTAACGCATCAACTTCACGAATACGCTCTACTTCATCACCGAAAAATTCTACACGCAAGCATCTCTCGTCCCTAGATATTGGAAAAATTTCAACAACATCACCGCGTACTCGAAATGTTCCGCGTGTGAAATTAATATCATTACGTTCATACTGAATATCTACAAGTTTACGTAACAATTGATTCCTTTCGATTTCCATCCCTGTTCGGATAGACAACACCATTTCTCGGTATTCTTCTGGTGAACCGAGACCGTAAATACAAGAAACAGATGCGATGACGATAACATCTTCTCTTTCAAATAATGAAGATGTTGCTGAATGTCGCAACTTATCAATTTCATCATTAATACTAGAGTCCTTCTCGATATATGTATCGGTTTGTGGTACATAAGCTTCTGGCTGATAGTAGTCATAATAGCTGACGAAATATTCTACTGCATTATTTGGAAAAAATTCTTTGAATTCACTATATAATTGACCCGCGAGTGTCTTATTATGAGCAATCACAAGGGTCGGCTTTTTGACTTCCTTTATAACATTGGAAATTGTAAATGTTTTACCTGTACCCGTTGCTCCTAGTAAGGTTTGGTGTTGTTTACCTTGACGGATACCTTCTACAAGCTCTGCTATTGCTGCTGGCTGATCGCCATTTGGCTTGTATGGTGAATGTAAATCAAATGCCTGAACCATAGCCACGTCCTCCTTGTTACTAATTACATATATTTTACCATAGCAAATTGGAAATATCGAGCAATAAGCGAACATATGTTTTTCGAAACTAGTTTCATTGTTTTGCCAATTATTGTACTACCGAGGCATTTATCATTATAGATTTACTCATTTCTTTTACTATCGATAATTCAATTTAAAAACAAGTTTATATGTGTCCACTCAATGCTGTTTACACTTACTTATTTCCAATGATATTAAATCAACAAAAAAATCGTTCCAATATAGGAACGATCTTCTTCTATGTTGAAATTCTCTATGTATAAGCTCGAAACTTATACTAGTATTTCTATTATCATTAATTATCTAACAATGCTTATCCGGCGCTTGTCTGCAATTTCTCTAATTCTTTTGCGTATTGATAAAAGGCGACTTCATTTCTTTCATCTAGGGCTGAGTCAATGCAAGCTAATAGATACTCTTCCGTTTGTGCACGATGTACATGGTTTAAAAACAAATCTAAATAGATCGTATCTAACAATTTTTCAGCATTATTCGTGTTGTCAGTTCGTCCAAGAGCTTTTAGAAAATCGGTATAGGAATAATATTTATCCAACGATCTCACCTCGAATGCCTTTTTTCTATTATAAGAAATTTCAGATAAATAAGCAATCTTAATTTATATTAAAGGTAATATATAGGATATTATAATTATATATTCCATTTTACCGTTGCACTTTATACCAATTATAGTTAAAATGATAGTGAAATTATACTAATTTCACTATCATTCGGAGGGAGGAACAAATATTGGATGAAAAACTGACGAAATTATCGAATTTCACATTGTCTTTTAGTACATTTGCCCTTATGCCAGTTTTCGAGGGTAATCACATTTACACAAGAGTAGTTGAAAAGGAGAGGGAATTTCTTGTAGATGCAAGGCCATCTAGAGTAATACATAAATCTTGCTCTGACTATGGTACTTCTTTTAAGCTTGCTACGAACAAGTCAAAAGAATATCTTGGTGCACGCCATAAACTCCCTATTGTCGTTGCTTATGATTATGGTACACCTTGTATTTTCATGCCAACTTTATCGCCTAATTCGCATTATAATGTTTGGTTTGCTATGCATGCAATTGAGTTTTTTGAAGATGCTGGTCCATCAAAAAGTCTTGTGTCTTTTAAAAACGGACAAGATGTTGAAGTAGACGTATCAGTCATCACAATGAGAACTCAACTAGCAATGGCATACTTTTTACAACAACGTTTCGAGATTAAACGTCCTTCTCTTTTTTAAATTGGACTTGTGTTAAATAAAATGTTAACAGTTCTTCTACTCGGTTACGTAATCGAATATTAGAATACCGACGATATTCTTCAGTATTATTGTATATAAAGATGTATTCAGAAAATAACTCATCACGATTTCCTCGCATAATTTTAAGCCGGTTTTTTTGCAAATATTGATGAGCTGCATGTAATTCACTTTGCACCTGTTTCATCGCTTCATGCACTAAATCGATATATGGCCGCTTCAATTTGAATGTTCCTTGTTCAAATGCTTTACAGTCTCTTTCGAAAATGGATAGTACCATTGGTAAGTAAATAACTGTTTCAAGCACCGCAAGAGCTTCATTTGGGATACGCGACATGCTTCCACCTCCAAAATAGGAACATTTGTTCTTACTTTGTATTTTACTACGTTTATAAGAAATTGCAAGTAGGAAACATACCCTTTTTACATGCAAAAAAGCCATTCAACGAATTACTCCGTCGAATGGCTTTTCATAGTTAAATTAAAGTTTAGATCGTAAGTAAGCATTGATAAATTGATCAATGTCACCATCCATAACATTTTGCACGTTTCCTGTTTCAGCACTTGTACGGTGGTCTTTTACCATTGAATATGGGTGGAATACGTATGAACGAATTTGACTACCCCAGCCAATTTCTTTTTGCTCTCCACGAATTTCATCTAATTCCGCTTGTTGTTCCTCAATTTTCAATTGATACAACTTCGCTTTTAACATACCCATTGCTTTTTCACGGTTTTTAATTTGCGAACGTTCAGCCTGACATTGAACAACTGTACCTGTTGGTGTGTGGGTAATACGAACAGCGGAGTCAGTTGTATTAATATGCTGACCACCTGCACCAGTCGCACGGTACGTATCAATTTTCAAATCTTCTGTACGGATATCAATTTCAATTTCATCGTTAAATTCTGGCATCACGTCACATGATACGAATGAAGTATGACGGCGACCTGATGAATCGAAAGGTGAAATACGTACAAGACGGTGAACACCTTTTTCAGCTTTTAAATAGCCATATGCATTATGTCCTTTAATAGCTAATGTAACTGACTTAATGCCGGCCTCATCGCCAGGTAAATAATCCATTGTTTCTACTTTAAAGCCACGTTTTTCAGCCCAGCGCGTATACATACGCAATAACATTGAACCCCAATCTTGCGACTCGGTACCACCAGCGCCCGGGTGAAGTTCCAAGATTGCGTTGTTTTTATCATAAGGTTCACTTAACAATAACTGTAGTTCGAATTCTTTTAAACGTGCTACGAATTCTTTTAACTCAACCGTTAAATCATCTTGTAATTCTTCATCAGGTTCTTCACGTAATAATTCTAGTGTCATTTCTAAGTTTTCTTGTGTATCTTCTAATTCTTTATATTCATTCACAACTTCTTTTAAGCCTTTTGACTCATTAATAATATTTTGTGCTTGTTGTTGATTGTTCCAGAATTCTGGTTCAAGCATTAATTCGTCAAATTCTTGTATTCGTGCCTCTTTGTTTTCTAAGTCAAAGAGACCCCCTGAAGTCCGCTAATTTCTTAGCTGAATTGTCTAACTCGTTACGCACGTCTGCTAATTCAAACATTTTTTGTATTCCTCCAAATTTGGTTTGATTATTTCACAATAATCTTTGCCTAAATGATTACCCCTTAGGACGGCATAAAACATGAGAGGATAAAATCCCCCCATGTTTTGTTAGTTGCCACCTATTCATTTAATCATATAATAAGGCTTTATTATACTGCACCGTGGCAGTTTTTATATTTTTTACCGCTTCCACATGGACATAAATCATTACGACCAATGTTGGCATCTTTGCTGCGGACTGGTTTTTTCTTCACTTTTTCGCCGTCTTCTTTTGGGTTAACAGCTTGGCCTTTCGCCACTTCTTCACGTTCTAAATTGCTGCGAATTTCAGCTTTCATCGCATATTTTGCAACATCTACGCGGATTGCTTCAACCATAGCATCGAACATTTCGAAACCTTCTTGTTGGTATTCGCGAAGTGGATCAGTTTGACCGTATGCACGTAAGTGGATACCTTGTCGTAATTGATCCATAGCATCGATGTGATCGATCCATTTAGAGTCAATTGCTCGAAGTAAAATTACTTTCTCAAACTCACGCATACGCTCTGGTGAAAGCTCTGCCTCTTTTTCATCATAGTGTGCTTTAATTTCTTTACGAATTTCATCTAGGATATCATCAACTGATTTACCTTGTAAATCTTCAACAGTAATAACCCCTTCAGGTAATAAATTCGCAGAAACGAAGTCTTCGATTGCTTTTAAGTTCCAATCAGATTCCGAGTCTGAAGAAGTATATGCATTTACTGTGTTCACTAACACTTCATCAATCATCGTTTCAACTAAATCACGCATATTGTCCGTTTCAAGTACTTCGTAACGTTCTTTGTAGATAATTTCACGTTGTTGACGCATAACATCATCATATTGTAATAGACGCTTACGAGAGTCGAAGTTGTTACCTTCAACACGTTTTTGCGCTGATTCTACTGCACGAGATACCATACTAGATTGAATTGGTTGAGAATCATCCATGCCTAGTTTAGTCATCATATTCTTCATATTTTCAGAACCGAAACGACGCATTAATTCATCTTCAAGAGAAAGATAGAACTGAGTCACACCAGGGTCACCTTGACGACCAGCACGACCACGTAACTGATTATCGATACGACGAGATTCATGACGTTCAGTACCAATTACAGCTAAACCACCAATATCTAATACGCCATCAGCTAATTTAATATCTGTACCACGACCAGCCATGTTTGTTGCAATTGTAACTGAACCTTTTGAACCTGCTTCTGCAATAATTTCAGCTTCACGTTCATGGTTTTTCGCATTTAATACTTCATGTGGAATGCCACGTTTTGTTAACAAGTTCGATATCAATTCAGATGTTTCAATAGCAACAGTACCTACTAGAACTGGTTGCTGATTTTTATGGCGTTCAGCAATATCATCTGCAACAGCTTCAAACTTGCCTTTCATAGAAGCGTATATTAAATCAGGACGGTCATCACGAGCAATCGGTTTATTTGTTGGAATTGTCACAACTTGCATATTGTAAATGTTGCGAAATTCCTCTTCCTCTGTTTTCGCTGTACCTGTCATACCAGATAATTTTTCATACATACGGAAGTAGTTTTGGAACGTAATCGTTGCCATTGTCATGGATTCATTTTGAATCTCAAGACCTTCCTTCGCCTCGATCGCTTGGTGAAGACCATCGCTATAACGACGACCATCCATTAAACGACCAGTGAAAGAGTCAACGATAACAATTTCCCCATCTTGAACGACATAGTCAACATCAAGATGCATTGAAGCGTGTGCTTTTAGCGATTGGTTAATAGCATGGTTTAAACCGACATGTGTTAAATCAAAAAGGTTGTCGATATTGAATGCACTTTCAGCTTTTTCAATACCTTTCTCGGTTAATGTAACACCTTTTGTTTGTTCTTCATACGTATAATCTTCTTCTATTTTTAAAGTACGTACAAATGCATTTGATTGTTTATACAGTTGAGCTGATTTTCCAGCTTGTCCAGAAATGATCAAAGGCGTACGCGCTTCATCAATTAAGATAGAGTCAATTTCATCAATTACAGCATAGTAAAGTGGACGTTGCACGCGCTCTTCTTTATAAAGAACCATGTTGTCACGTAAGTAATCGAATCCTAACTCATTGTTTGTACTGTAAGTAATATCACAATTATATGCTTCGCGCTTTTCATCTTTAGATAAACTATTTAAGTTCAGACCTACAGTTAAGCCAAGGAATTCATATAGTCTACCCATTTCAGCAGCATCACGACTTGCAAGGTATTCGTTGACCGTAATTACATGAACACCTTTACCAGTGATCGCATTTAAATACACAGGTAAAGTAGAAGTTAACGTTTTACCTTCACCCGTTTTCATCTCGGCGATATTACCTTCATGAAGGGTTGCGCCCCCCATAAGCTGTACGCGGAATGGGAACATACCTAAAACACGGCGAGCTCCTTCACGAACAACGGCAAATGCCTCAGGACGAAGCGAATCTAAATCTTCACCATTTGCATAGCGTTCTTTAAATTCTTCTGTTTTCGCCTTCAATTCTTCATCAGATAATTTCTCTATTTGTCCAGCAAACGCTTCAACAGCATCTGCAACTTTTGATAAGTGTTTAATTTCACGTTTATTAAAATCGAAAACTTTATTTAATATGCCAAGCATTTATCTTCACATCCCATATAGTCTCAAAGTTCATTTTAACACTGATTTGATACTTAGTGCAAATGAACCCTAGTTATTTTACAATTGAATTTCTCCATATTTTTCATCTACAAATGTGAAAAGTCCTTCTTGCGTTATAGGTCTACTATAAAAATACCCTTGTACCTTGTCTACTTGCAGCATATTTAACATCTGCATTTGCTTCTCTGTTTCGACACCTTCCGCTACAACTTTCAGTCCTAAACTATGTGCCATTTCAATAATATAATGCACCATTGTTGCCTTTTTAGGATCCTCATCCATTTCTTGAATAAACGATCGATCTAGCTTTACTCGATCAATTGGCAAACGACGCAAATAATTTAGTGAAGAGTAGCCTGTCCCAAAATCATCTAAAGCAAGAGCAATTCCTAATTTTTTTAACGCTGAAAGTTTTTCAATTGTTTCCTCTAAACGATCGATGACAACAGATTCTGTAATTTCTAGTTCAATTAAAGAAGGATCAATATTGTATTTTTCAATCGCCATTTTTACTTGCTCTACAAAATTCCGTTCCCTTAGTTGTACCGAACTAACATTTAAACCGATTCGATGTAATCTAGGATAATGTTGTTTTAACGTTTTTGCCATCTTAATACCTTCATCAATGACCCAAGCACCAATCGAACGTATATGGCCAGAACTCTCTGCTAAAGGGATAAATTCATCAGGTGACACCATTCCCCATTCTGGATGATTCCAGCGAATTAAGGCCTCTGCACTCGCCATATACCCTAAGGAAACATTTAATTGCGGTTGATAAAATAACTCAAATTCATTATTTTCAAGCGCTGTCCGTAATCCAGCCTCTAGACGCATTTTCTTTTCAAAACTTTCTTGCATCTCACCTTTGAAAAATTCAACCTGGTTCCGCCCTTGTTTCTTCGCTTCATAAAGAGCAGTATCAGCCTTCACTAATAATCCTGCCCTTGTTATACTATCTGTCGGATATATTGCAACTCCTATAGAAGCAGTTGCATATACATCATGACCGTTCAAATTGAATGGTTCATTGAATAGCAATAGTATTTCGTTTAGATTTTGTCGACTAACTTCGCAATTCGCTTTAAGTAATAAAATAAATTCATCTCCACCGAAGCGACCTAGATAACTACTGTTACTTAGCCTCGTTTGCACTCGTTGCCCAACTTGAATTAATAACTCATCACCATAAGCATGGCCATGTGTATCATTTACATCTTTGAAATTATCAACATCTATAAAAGCGACAGTCATTTCTTCATTTTGCAAGCGACAATGACGAATTCCGACATCTATTCGACGCTCGATGGAAGAGCGATTTGGTAGTTTAGTTAGCATAT
This sequence comes from Viridibacillus arenosi, assembly GCF_001955655.1. Classification (GTDB taxonomy): domain Bacteria; phylum Bacillota; class Bacilli; order Bacillales_A; family Planococcaceae; genus Viridibacillus; species Viridibacillus arenosi. The sequence continues at coordinate 106,993 of NZ_MSPW01000009.1, forward strand.
CAAAGCTTGCTTGAAAATTCAAAATTTCCATCTGCTTATGTATTTGTTTCCCCATATGTTCAGCTGCATCTGCTATTCTTCCTACTTCATCACGACGTTGAATTTTGAGTTTTTTTGTATAATCTCCCTTTTCAATTTGCTTTAATTGGTCAACTACGGAATTAAAATCTTTCATTGAATAAGTCATCACGGCCTTAATGACAAAAAGTAAAATAAGAATAGCGACCAACCAAAAAAAAATAATTCTCTTTTGGAAATCTTTTAAAGGTGCTAAAACTTTCTCTTCGGGAACATAAACCCCCATCTTCCAATCACTATTACTCACTTTACGTAATTCGACATAATAATCACCTTTATCAATAGAAACTGGTGAGCTTATGTTCAATGGAATATGCTCTTTTTTAAATAATGGCCACATTTGATTTTCATCGAATAATACATGTCCATCTGAAGAGAAGAGAACAATATTTTGACCCGTAATCCCACCTGATTTAGCGGTAGGTAAAAGATTATTTAAAGCCATATCAATGCCTATATAGCCTAACCTCTTATCATTTGTGGAAAATGGATAAATGACGCTGATTGTACTCGTTTTCGTATGTTCATCTTGATAGGGTTTTGTATAAAAAACTCCTTCTTTTTTTGTATCTAGTGTAAACCAAGGACGTTTTTTTATACCAATCATATCCTCTGCCAACAATCCTGAATTCCCTATCATAAATTCTCCATAAGCATCAGTAATCCATATATGATCAATATAACTACTCTTACTTTTAGCATCATCTAATAATTTCTGTACAGAATTATTTAAGTTATGAAATTGCACATTGTTATGTGTATGTGCTTTTTGTATGTACGTTTCTACTTCTTTTTTTTCACCAATACGCTCGGCAATCAATCTTTTCTGAAATAACTCATTTGAAAATTGCTTCTCGATACTTTGAATTTCAAGTGAAAGTTCTTTTTCCAATTGTTGTAATTGTATTTTCTTTGTATTCGAATATGTGTAAGTTGCAGTAAGTATAAAAAAAGAAAGTACGACGATTAACATAGGAACCAAAACTTTCCAAGTAAAACTTATTTCATTTAACCAAAACTTTTTAACCACTAACACACCTCACCTAATAATACATTAGAACTAATCTATACCTATTTTATTACATGGAAAAAATATTGCAATACAAATATTAAATTGGAATATTAAGTAATTTTTAATGAATACAGTTTTACGAAATTCGCTTTTTTTGCATAAAAAAACACCCCTCATTTAAAATGAGGGATGTAAATATTTACTGGTTAGTTAGTTTCAATTAAGCCGTATTTGCCATCGCTACGTTTATAGACTATGTTCGTACCATCTGTTTCTGCATCTGTAAAGATGAAGAAATCATGACCAAGTAGGTTCATTTGAAGAACAGCTTCCTCATGATCCATTGGTTTTAATGAGAATTGTTTAGTACGTACAATTGTTAATTCGTCCTCTTCTTCAGCTACAGCCGCTGCAGTCGGTGATTGTTGAACAGTAGCAAAGTAATAGCCTACACCTTCACGCTCACGGAATTTTCGGTTCACTTTTGTTTTGTGCTTACGAATTTGTCGCTCAAGTTTGTTTATAATTAAATCAATCCCTGCATACAAATCTGCATTGCGCTCTTCAGCACGTAATGTTAGGTTTTTCATAGGAATAGTTACTTCAACTTTAGTTTGCTTATCATTGTAAAGCTTCAAGTTAACGTTAGCTGTTGCTTCGAAATCTTCGTTGAAATAACGCTCCATTTTCTGAATCTTGTTTTCAACGTATTCTCGAATTGCTGGAGTCACCTCAATGTTTTCACCACGAATGTTAAATGTTAGCATGTAAACTCCTCCTTTATTTCAACCATGTCTTACTAATTCTACATTTCCCTAAAAACTCCTTCTTAAACCGTAAAAAAATTTTAAAAAATTTAGGAATTCTGAAGAATTTTGTCGAAATATTGAACACTCAATTATCAGAAGACGTTTTATTATTAATTACTTCAGTGCGTCGTCTCGCTTTGAGTTCTGAAATAATCATCTCTTCAACCGCTTCATCTTCTTCTAAATCAATGCCATATACATACGAGCCATTACCTGATTTTTTCCATTTCACTTCACCTATTGTACGTATAGGCTTCGAAAAAAGAACAAACATTAACTCCATTCGAATTAAATAATTCTCCGCAGGCAAATTTAAAGGTGTCGACAACCTCAAGCCACTCGGGCTCATATCTAAAATCAAACAGTCAACTTTACTCGATAATTTACCCTGTTCTTTGCCATCCATACACAAACGAAATTCCGCTTTCACAGGTTCTTGAAGAATATGGCGAAACGACTCCAAGCGATTATATTTCATCAGAACTCACCTTCTCTTTTTATGTAATTTCATTATAATCAAACTGTTTATATTGGTAAATAGATAGGTATAAGTGATTAGAAAACCCTCCTCAATGGGTGAGGAGGGTTGAAGTTAATTTTTCCGGTCATAATACATGCCATCCATCGTACGGACAGATGCATATGGATTTGTGTACTTTTGCTCCGATGCTTTAGTTGTTTGGAGTTGTTGCATATCAGCTTTAATTAAATTTTTCACTTTTAATAGACGTTCTTTAATGCCTTTATCTAATTCAATAAGGTTCTTTAATAGAGGATGATTATTCAATGCATTAGGATCACTTGCCTGTATATCATCAATGATGGCTCCACGAGCATCCAATAGGGTATCTATATTCTCGATAAAAGCATCCCGGTCTTTATCAGCTGGTAAATTAGTTAAGTGTGAATAAAGCTGTTCAGAGGCAATTAGCAATTGTTGGACTTTCCCCATCAAATCTGATTCCCTGTGAATTGTTGTTGACGATTTAAGCGTATAACTTCTTTCCATGTATCACGGAATTCTACAACATAGCCCTCTACTTCATCAATGATTGCTACATCATTTTGTATATTCGCCTCAACTAAACGACGATTCATATATTCATATAAATTTAGCATTTGTTTAGAAATTTCAATATCCATGTTCAACGTTGACATTAATTCAGAGATAATTGCTTGCGCTTTTAATAGATTCGTATTCTTCGCTTCTACATCTTTCGACCCAATAGCAAGTTTACCTTTATGTAAAAACTTAATACATCCATTATAAAGCATTAACGTAAGCTCACCAGGGGATGCCGTCGTCACACTATTTTGTTTATAGGCTTGATGCGCTGATTGTGCTGCCAAAATCATACAACTCCTTCAAAATGTTTACTACTATTATACCAGTTATTGTCCGCCAAATTGCGCGAAAATTGACGATTGTGAGTTGGCTTTGTTAATTGCTGTCTCCATTGCAGTGAATTGCTTCCAATATCTTGCTTCAACGTCCTTTAAACGATCTGTTAAAGTAGTGATTCGCTTATTCGTATCGATTAAATTTTTACCGATAGCAAATTGGTTATCAGTCATTGTTGCACGGCCAGCTTTTTTCTCGATATTTTTTGTGAAGTCAGACATTGAGTCACGTAATCGTTGTACAATACCACGCGTGTCGCCTTCAGAATCTGTTTTACTACCATTTTGAGTTAACGTTTTAACTACACGATCTGGATCTTCTTCTAGAGCTTTACGTAACTTAGTTTCATCAATAACAAGTTTACCACCATCATTAAAATTACTTGATGTCGTAATCCCCATTTTAAACATAGTATCGATGACGTTATTTCCTAGTCCTAGACCTTTCACTTGGCTATACAGTGCATTACGCATATCACCTAAACCATTACGTAAAATTGAATCACCACGTAAAAGTCCGCTCATTGCTTTTTCATCCCAAAGCTTTTGCTCGCTTTCAGTCATATCTTTACGTTGTTCAGCAGTTAACGGGGTGTAGTCACGGTATTTTGTTTCTTTTAGATGATCATTTAAATCGGTGATTAATTCGTTATATTTAGTGACGAATTCTTTTACTTTGTCTACCATAGAATCTAAGTCTTTATCAGCTGATATGGAAACTGTTGAACCAGAAAAATTTTGGTTCAATGTAACTGTATATCCAGATTGTGTAAATGTATTTGAAGTACTTTCCATTTCCATTCCATTTACTGTATAAAATGCGTTAACGACAGGTTTATCGCTATTAATATTTCCTGTATTACCACTTAAAAAACCTAATTTATTAAAGACACCGGAATTATCTTCATCAACTCTGATAGACACACCCGCTTTATGACCTGTCGAATTTGCTGTTATCGACATTTTCCCATCATTAGATACTATAGCCGTTAATCCTGCTCCATTGAGACGTTTCATAAAAGATTCCAAAGTGTCTGTTTCTTTATAATTTATAGTAGCTGGGGCAAGTTCACCTGTTGAATTAATAACTGATAATTTTATAGTTCCGTCTGTTAGCCCCAATTCACCAAGAGTGGTTTTATTAGTAGTAGTATTATTATTATTTACATTAGAATAAAGCGTTTTAGATGTACCTAACTTTGATCCGGCTGATGTATCATCAAAGCCTAATTTACCTAGTTCTACTGAATTATCAGGATTACCTTGTACTTCAATAGATTCACCTGATTCTTTAGCAGTTATAGATAATTTACCGTTTGTTATAGATGCATTAAAACCTTTAGAATTTAAGTCATCTATAAAACTCTTTAGTGTAGTATTTTTATCAAAACTGATGGATTGAATATTATCTGCTTCCCCATCTTTTTTGATAGCTAAATTTAAAGTAGAATTTGAATTGATTCCTAATTCTCCAAAAGTTGTTTCATTTGTTGCTATACTTTTTTCTGTTGGAGGAGCAGTAATGACAACTTTGTTCGCTGCTGTTGCTAATGTAGCCTTATCAATATTTAATGTACCACTAGCACCAGAACCTGCTGTTACAGATACTGCTGTACTATTCGACACATTCACTTTATTTTTCACAAAATTACTAGATAACGAGAAATTATCAAATAAATAATCACTAAATGTTTTTAGTTTTGTATTTACTGAACGATATGCGTCACGTTGCCATTCATATGTTGTTTTCTTTTGATTTAATTTATTTAGGGGCATACGTTCTGCCGTCATTAACTTTTCTACTAATGCATCGATGTCCATTCCTGAAGCTAATCCACCTACACGGTTTACCATTTATATTACCTCCCAGTAATCTTGCTTTTTAGATTGTTTCATCTACTACCATGCCTAAATACTTTTGCATTGTGTAATAAGCATCTAACAGCTTTTTTGGTGGAATTTCACGTACCACTTCATCTGTTTCGGTGTCTACTACTTGCACAAAATAACGATTTAGTCCATCATGCAGGACAAACTTGGAGTTTTTGCTATGAAACTCCATAAATTCATTTAGAGCATTTACCGCTCTTTCTAACGTTTCTTTAGCTGGTTGTTCTTCATGTTGTGAATTTTGCTGTACTTTAATCATTTTATCCATGTCATTTACTTCAACAATGGATGACTTGACTTGTGTTCCAGCAGTAGTTGTAACACTCTCATTAGGTGCTTGTGACGATATTCGCATTTAACTCAATCCTCCTACGTTCACAATATTTATTACTGTTATTATCGGAGTCAACTAAGAATCTTTCAGCAAATCTAAAAAATTCGTAAGATTTTGCCGATATTACATTTGGTAACAAATATTTCACATGGAGGTGAATAGATTGAGAATACAAAATAAGGCATGGACGACCTTTGCAAATAACCGTGTTCAAAAGAATCAATCTGCAATCACGAAAACACTTGAGAAGTTATCCGGTGGAGATAAAATTGTTCGAGCCTCATTAAATGCTTCTGGTCTCAGTATCTCAGAAACGATGCGCTCACAGATTAAGGGCCTTTCACGAGCTCAACAAAATATGCAAGATGGACTATCTGTTTTAGAAGTTACAGATTCTGGATTACAGAGTGTAAATGTGGCATTGCATCGTGGACGGGAGTTAGCAGTACAAGCTGCAAATGACACCCTAACAGATGATGATCGTAATGCGGCTCAAAAAGAATTAGACCAATTAATGGAATCTATCAATGATACAGCAGATAATTTAGAATTCAACACAAAACGAATTCTAGGTGAAATCCGTCCATTATTTATCCAAGTCGGTTCAAATGCTGACCAAAAGTTGGCTATTGATACTGTTGATGTAAGTACTAAAGCGTTAGGTCTCGAAAATGCTAACTTACAGACTCGAGAAAATGCAGATGATTTAATTAGTAAAATCGATAAAGCCATTGAACATATTTCAAAAGACTTGGCTAATGTAGGTTCTGATTATAATGCATTGACATCCCATCATGAAAATATAGGGCGTGCTGAAGAAAGTTTACAAAAATCCGAATCATTAATCCGGGATCCAGATATGGCTCTTGAAATGATGGATTTAGTTAAACAAAACATCGTTCAAAAAGGCGATGAATTACTTATTCAAAATACAAATCGTAATGTACAATCAATCCTCGGGCTATTTAAATAAATGGTGAAAAAAAGAGCTACCAAAAAAGTCGTTTCCATCGACTTTTTAAGTAGCTCTTTTCAATGAAGTTGAAGTCACAAGTAGTGTGATTTGATAATTATCAACTAAAAAACAAGTGGCTGACACAACATATTGCTTGAAAATACAATTACAGAAATAAACAGGAAAAATCCATTTAAAACAATCACTTAGCTATTTACTCTTAACCAATTATGTATATCAATAAATTCCCCTATTATTTAATATTATCCATAAAGAAATTCTACATTTTTTTTAGATTTTCACAAATTATAAAGTCCATCATATTATCAATATCATATGAATGTTCCTTACTCATCAAATAGCCTACTGTATCATCAGCTAAAAAAGATTTTGACTCTTGAATTACTTTTGTTTTACCTATATAAATAGCACCATTTAATGAGTATGTTAAAGGTAAATCTTGACGCCTTACAGCGATTGGTTCATCCGCAAATAAAGGTTGTAAAACTTTTTCTTCGCTCATTTTATACATCCAATAAGGAGATTCAGATGTTTCTACTACACTAACACAATAGTTACTATCGTTTTTAAGCAATTTTTCAATGGCATTATCAATATCTTCTACAGTTCTCATCGGAGAAGTTGGTTGTAGCAAGATAATATAATCATAGCCTGGGCATTGAGCAATGGCATGTAATACAGGCTCCATACCCGATGTCGTATCATTTGCTAATTCAGATGGCCTTACAAAGGGAACTTCACAGCCATATTCTTCTGCTACTTGAATAATCTCTTGATCTTCTGAAGACAAAATGAGTCTCGTTATATACTTCGATTTTTTTGCTTCTTCAATTGTCCATGCAATGAGTGGTTTCCCTGCTAATTCTTTGATATTTTTACGAGGGATACCTTTAGATCCCCCTCTCGCAGGAATCACCGCTAAAAAGGTTGGCTTCATTTTACTTCCTCCTTATAATCAGAGTTAGCTTGCTCAAAATCTGCCATTCGTCCAATATCTAACCAATATTCTCTCACAGGAAATGCTGATACATTATTTTGTTCATCCATTAATTTTTTAAACAAATCTGGCATATCATAAAATTCATCTTGTGGAATATAATCAAACACTTCTGGACTTAATACATAAATTCCTGCATTCACAAAGCTTCTATGCATTGGCTTCTCTTTAATTGAAACTAACTGCTGCCCTTCCGTTTCAATAACACCATAAGGTATTTGATATTCATATTCACGTACGCACATCGTCGCAGCCGCTTCTGTTTCTTCGTGGAATTGCAAAAGCTGTTCAAAATTTACTTGAGTTAACAAATCACCATTCATAACAAAAATAGGGCTTGAAGGTTTTTCCTTCAATAAAGATAAAGCCCCTGCCGTTCCCATTCTTTTATCTTCTTCTATGTAAGAAATGGACACCCCAAAAGCTGAACCATCCTGAAAATAATCTTGAATGACTTCTTTTTTATAATTTACAGATAGTATAAAATTAGTGAAGCCATATTGCTTAAAACCTTCTATAATCGTTTCTAAAATTGGCTTATTTCCTACATTTAGCATTGGCTTCGGAATATTCTCTGTTAATGGACGTAAACGTGTACCAAGGCCACCTGCCATTAAAATAACCGTATTTCCATTATCTTTGGTAGCTGGGTCCTCATCGGCAAAAATGATATCAATAATTCTATTATCCATATCTATAATTGGTAACTGCTTTAATTTATGTTTTTTTAGTAGGTTTAAACAATCACTATATGTATTATTAATGCATGCACTTACAGGAGAAGAATTCATTACCTGTTTAATTGGAACATCTAATCCTTCTCCTCTTAAAATACCCCTACGAATGTCTCCATCAGTTACAGTACCTAGTAAATTCAATGTTTCATCTACCACTGCTGCAAATTGCATAGAAGAGTCATCGATGATTTTCATTGTTTCTAAAAGTGTTGTATTTTCATTAACTAAGATACTTCGCCAATTTTTCAACTATTCCACTTCCTTTGCAGGTACCCCAAAAGCTTTTTTGTTTGTACCTATATTTGAAATAACAACAGCTCCTGCACCAATAAGAGTATTCTTACCAATTTCAACAGCTTGAATAATAGAACTACCAGTACCAATATGAGACCCATCACCAATAATAACACTGCCTGATAGAGTCGTACCTGGTGCGATATGAACATGGGATCCTATTACACAATCATGTTCAATAATTGCTCCAGTATTAATAATCGTATTCTTACCAATTTGAGCATATGGCTGTATAATCGCTCCAGCCATCACTTGTGTGCCCTCAGCTAATATAGCTGTTTTTGAAATAATAGCCTTATCATGGATGCATGTTGCAAATGTATACCCTATTTTATTCATTTTTTCAAAAAGAGTTTCACGGAAATTTGAAATACGCACAGTTCCTATTCCTAAGACAAGTTCTATTTCTTCGGGATTATAGTTTGTAATTACTACATCATTCCCAAGATACTTTAAGCCATAACTATTTACTTCTTCTTTCGGTGCAGTAAAACCGAGTATATTTCGTTGCTGTAATAATAAGATTTCTGTTAAAACAGAAGCATGTCCACCATTTCCTATTATTATTATCGACTTATTCATCGATTTGTTCATCCTCTTTATAAAATTTAGTAGACTTTTTCCCTAAAATAGACCAATACTTTGATGGAGATATGCCATTTCCAGGTCTTTTAACAGCGATATTAGATATTTTTAATATTTCTCCTTGTTTGATATCAGTACTTGCCACAAGACTTTTTCTAGCAGCTACTCTGTTTTTCATCTCCATTGCTGTTGGTTCTTTTAATCCTGTTCCTAAAGCACTTTCAATCTGACGGATACCTTCAATCATAGCGCTTAATTCCAATGGCTCTAATGAAGCTACATGATCTGGTCCTGGTAAATTTCGGTCCATTGTAAAGTGCTTCTCTATGATAGTTGCCCCCATGCTAGTTGCAGCAATTGGAACTAAGATCCCTTGAGAGTGATCGGAAAATCCAATTGGCAAATTTAGCTCTACTGCTAACTGATTCATTGCTTTTAGATTGATTGTTTCAAATGGTGCTGGATATTCTGTTGTACAATGTAGAACCGTCACAAATTTTTGTAAAATCTCTTTAGCCTCATTTGTTTTATAATAAGAATGAACGTTCTCAATAGAAACTTCCTCATATGGCTTTGCTAAGCCATATGCGACAAAGGATAAGGCTTCATGTATTTCTGCAATTGTAGCCATACCTGTTGAAATAATCATTTTCTTTTTCTTTGTTGCAATATAATGAATAAAAGGTGAATTAGTCAGCTCACCAGATGGTATTTTAATAGTCTGCATTTGTAAATCGTCAACTAAAAAATCCACGCTATCATGGTCAAATGGCGTAGATAAAAATTCGATTTCTATTTCATCACAATAGTTTTTCAGCGCTGTGAATTCTTCATATGATAATTCCAGTGATTTTAACATTTCATATTGAGACGTAGCCTCACCAAGATTTTCAACTTGATAATCTGCTTGCATAGCCTCTTTTGTCACTAAGTTCTCTGCATGAAATGTTTGAAACTTTACTGCATCAGCTCCGGCTTTCTTCGCCGTATAGACTAGCTTTTTTGCCAGGGAAAAGGAGCCATTATGATTAACTCCTGCTTCAGCAATGATATACGTTGATTGGCTCATAAATCATAAAACTCCTTTTGTATAGCAAATGTTGCAATTTGCTTTAATTTACTCATAATCTTTTCTACAACATGTCCATCACCAAAAATTTGATCATAAGGACCATCATAATCTAAAGCATTCTCTATAGTTTTTTTAATTGAGAGTATTTCTAACCTACAATCAAAAACTGAACTCGGCTTTTCACGTCCTGCTTGTCGTTCCCCGCAATTAACAGTTGGTGTTCTTAAATAAGGTACCTCAATTAATCCACTTGAAGAATTGCCTATAACTACAGCTGCATGCTTCACTGCGCTTAAATATCTCAATTGCCCTAAAGAATTAAATAAATAGGCATTGTTATGTTTTGATGTATAATCTTCAAGCACTTCGTTAATTTGTCTTCCACCATTATCCGCATTTGCCTTCGTAAATAACAAATTCATATGTGGATAATTCTCTAAAGCTTCCAATAAAGCATGAACACCATCTGTTTGAAGATTTGTCTCAGGATGATAGGTGACTAAGAATATTGGCTTATCAATGTCTAGGTTTAGATTTCTGTATAACTCTTCCTTCGACATTAAAGACATAGTTAAAATATTTTGAATACCAATAGCACCAACATTCCAAACACGTTCAGGATTTTCTCCTAATTGAATGACCCTTTTACGATGTGATTCCGTACTAGTAAAATGCCATGTTGCCATTTTCGTTATAGCATGACGAATAGCATCATCATATGCACCAAAAGTACATTCTCCACCATGAATATGCCCAATTGGTATTTGCATAACAAGTGCAGACTGTGCTGCCGCTAACATTTCAAAGCGGTCCCCTAAAATCAAAAGTAAATCTGGCTTTAATCTCTCGAATGCATCAGAAAAGCTAATTGTTGCTAATCCCATTGATTTTGCAACTCCTGTTGCTGTATCAGATGACAACAACATCTCTACCTTTTCATTTATGACAAAGCCATCAGATTCAATTTGCTTGTATGTTAAACCGAATTCGGAGGATAAGTGCATACCAGTCACTACAAGCTGTAGCTCGAACTCAGTAGATTGTTGTATAGAGTGCATTAAATTAGAGAGCAATCCATATTCAGCACGCGTCCCCGTAATAACACATATTTTTCGTTTCAACATTTATCCCTCTTTTATCGGTGTGCTTGGAATGTTAATAATTTTCTTATTCAATCGTTCAACAGTTGATAAATCAGCTCTAGGACATTCTATAAATGGTTTTAAATAGTGCATTGGTGTCCAAATAGGTCTGCTCATTACACCATTATCATTTAAGAAAGCTAACACTTCATCTCGCTCTAAAGTATCATCTAAAATCAATGTTTGTAGCCAATAGTTACTTGATGTATTTTCTATCTCTTTAAAGAGTTTTACACCCTCTAATGGTTCAACTAGTTTTTCATAAAAAGCTGTTAATTCACGTTTTTGTTCGATAAAATGTGACACCTGTTCTAGTTGTGCACATCCTAACGCAGCATTAATATTTGGCAAGCGATAATTATAGCCAATTTCATCATGATTATATTCCCAGATATGCGAAACTTTTGCAGTTGTCGTAATATGTTTTGCATAGTTTGCAAGGTCTTCATCATCGGTTAAAATGGCACCACCACCGCCGGTTGTGATGATTTTATTACCATTAAAGCTAATCGCACTTACTTTGCCAAAGCCACCTGTATGTTTACCTTTATAGTAAGATCCTAATGATTCTGCTGCATCTTCTACTAATACTAAATGATACTTTTCGCAAACCAATTGTAACTTTTCTAAATCAACAGGATGTCCAAATGTGTGCATCGGTACAACGGCACGAATAATTCGGCCTGTTTCTTTATTGATTAATTGATTATTTTTTAATTCACCAATATCTAAGATATGTGCTTCTAACTTTTGAGGATCAAGACCAAGTGTATTTTCTGACACATCCACAAAATGCGGTACAGCTCCAAGGTACGAAATAGCGTTAGCTGTAGCAACAAATGTTAAAGCTGGCATAAATACTTCTTCATTTGGATGAACACCCGCAACCTTTAGCGCAATATGTAATGCAGCTGTACCATTCATAACGGCAACTGCACGACCTACACCTGTAAAGCGTGCTAATTCCTCTTCAAATCGTGTCACATATGAACCAACGGACGATACCCACCCAGTTTGAACACAGTCTGTAACATACTCTAACTCTTTGCCATTGAATGTGGGTTCATGCAGTGGCACAAAATCCTTCTTATAATGCTCTTTAATCTGTTTTGTGAACTCTAACCATAGAGTGTTCATATATTATATACATCTGCCTTATATTGAGATAAATTCTTCGGATTTGTGAACCATTCAATTGTTTCTTCTAAACCACGTCGGAAACCATCTTTACCACCATATTGAGGTTGCCATCCGATTAGTTCTTTAGCCTTTTTATTTTCAGCCCATAAACGATTGACTTCACTTTTCTCTGGTCTTAAGCGTTGTTCATCTGTTTCGATAGTTAAATTCACACCCATAATATCTGCAATCATTTCAGCTGTTTCACCTATAGAAACTTCATAATTAGATCCAACATTGATGACTTCGCCTAATGATTTTTCAGAATTCATAACTGAAATAAACCCACTAACAGTATCCTGCACATAATTGAAATCACGTGTTGGACTAATCGCACCTAACTTAATTGTTGTTTGTCCATTTGCTAGTTGGCTAATGATTGTCGGTATTACTGCACGTGCTGATTGACGAGGACCATATGTATTAAACGGACGGATCACTGAAACTGGTGTATCAAATGAACGATAGAATGATAACGCCATTTGGTCTGCACCAATTTTAGAAGCAGAGTATGGAGACTGACCTTGTAATGGGTGGTTCTCGTCTATTGGTACATATTGAGCTGTGCCGTACACTTCACTTGTAGAAGTATGTACAACCTTATCCACACCTAGCTCACGAGCAGCTTGTACAATATTAAGCGTCCCATTTACATTTGTATCAATATATGTAGCTGGTGAATGGTAAGAGTAAGGAATGGCAATAAGTGAGGCTAAATGTAGTACATGCGTACAACCCTTCATCGCTTCTTTTACTCCAAATGGATCTCTAATATCTCCAGAGAAAATATCCAATGATTCTTTTATTTCTTTGGTAGATTGATCCAACCATCCCCATGAATTAAATGAATTATAAAAAACAAATGCTCTTACATCGTGTCCTTGTCTTACAAGTTCTTCTGTTAAGTGGGAGCCGATGAAACCATCTGCGCCGGTTACTAGGATTTTTTTAGTCATCTCAATTACACCTTTTCAAATTATTTACTTAATACTTTATCATCTAAAATCTTTTTATAATCAACAATTGGAGTAGCTACCAATTGTTTTTCCATTTCATCAGCACTTATATAAGGAATACCTTCTATTTTTGCGCCATCCCATGCCGTATTGAATATCCGAATAGATTTGTTTGTCGCCTTTTGTTCGAACCAACGGCGGAAAATGTTAAAATTACTGTATGTATTAATATATTTCCCGCTATTTGAAAGAACTTTTTGAAATTTCATACTTGTTTCAAATGTATTAGAAGATGTAGATAGATTCGCATGAGTCTTATTATTCTTAAAACCTAAATCTTGACCGAATAAATATACTTTTTTAAAACCCATGAATTCTAATAATGATAATCCTGTAGTTGCAACTGACCCACCTGTTTCTATTAAAGGAATGGAATTGGATTTTGCAAACTCCTCTGACAAAGGGTACCCACCTTGGAATAATATTGTTTTTGTTCCTCTATGAATTGTTGTCATTCCATGATTTGCCGTAGCCATATAAAACAATAAACCATTATACTCAACATGCTTAATTTGCTCTTGTACTAAGTCTGTTGGGTCTGTAATGATGACTGCATCTGGCACAATATCTTCTTCCAGTAGTGTCTTAAGCGCCGATCCAACAGCTAAAACATAGCACAATCTCCTAATTTCCTTCAATGACTTAATAGTTTGATTAAGAGATGGCCCTGCTGATACTAATACAGCTTCTTCACTTTGAGCAAAACCTTCAAATTCTGACAATGAAAGATGTGAGTTCGTTAGATTAGCTAAGAAATTTTCATGCATAATGGCACTAACATTTTGATAAGACATTTGTCTTACCTTAATATCCTCTAAAGATGCAAACAAGGGGTGATCTGAGCCTATTGCCTTTAACCATTGTAATGGAATAACAAGTTGCGTTTCTTCCAACCTAATATTTGTTAAATGAACTTTATCACTAATAATATGAATACGTTTATCATTTAATATATGAGTGGCACCATGCTCTTTACATAGCTCAATTTCATTCTTATCTGCAATAAGTATGTAAATAGTAGATGTTGGACTATACTTTATAAGAGCTTCTGCATGATAGCCCAGACCTAGCCCGAATAAAACATATTGCTTTGACTGTGCTGTAGTTTCCTTCACAATGAATTTCTCTACGTCTTTTCTAGGACAATATTTACTATAGAGATAAATACCATTCAATTTAAGAGTATACGAGCCATCCCTTGCCTGTTCTACATTCCATTTCATTAATTTTGTTGTCCCTCTATCAGTACTAATTCTTCAAAAAAAGGCGCGATTTCATATTCAAACATATCTGCTACTAATATATAATCTTGTATTTCTAATCCATGATTAACCTCTTTTAAGAAACCATGGATTTTTTCTGTTTTTAAATTCACTGAAATGTCATTATTTTTTAATGATTCACTAATTTCAGCTAACCAATTTGCCCCTTCTGTAAAATAAATGATTAGTTCAAGTGCTTTACTTATCTTATTTTCCCGGAAATTGTCAGCTATCGTTTGACATCCAGTCGGTAAGTTTTTTAAATATTCATAGTATGATTCAACAGCTTCTTGTACTATTTCTGTCAATTTATACTCCTCCTAGTTTTTCCTTTTTTACTTTCTCTAGTAAATCTTTTGTATAGATTTTAGAAAGTTTTATTGCATTTAGTAATCCTTTATATAAACTACTATTTTGATTGTATACTCGCATATAATTTTCTTGTTCAGTTTCGCCTTTTATGGATGGATAATTATTAATTATATCAATAATAATCGGGTCTAAGATACTATTCATAGAAACTGTTTTAAATAATTTTTTTATTTTTTTATCAACCTGTTCTAATCCTTTAAGAACATTACTTGTGAATTTTTCTTTCACTAGACTTCCTTCCAAATATACTAATCCCTTATTTAAAAGTTTTTCAATTTCATTATATATTTGAATCTCTGATTGTATTCTGAAGCACAAATTTTCCCAATCATTTATTGTTTTAGTATTTGCTTTTTGAACTAGATTAAGATTCTTTTCTTCAGATAAATCTATGAATTCGCCAAAATCGCTAAAAGAGATTTGAGTAAATCCTTTAATCTTTACTCCCCCTTCAGTACAGTTAAAGAATCTTCCTTTTTTATTAATCGATTCAACGATATTTTCGAAATCTTTTTTCATAGAGGTAAAAGGTAAATCCGTCAATACTTTATCACCATTATAGCCCTCTGTATAAAATGTACCTCTAATTTTTTTATCATCATCGTCTATATTTGCAAAATACTTGTTATATTTTGCATGAGTCTGATTATTTGTATAAGCCAAATCTTGTCCAATTAATGCAATAGGACCACTAGAAATATACTGAGCTATTACAAATGCATAATTCGCTACTGATGCTCCACCAAGTAATGTAGGTAATTGTTTTTGAGTCATTTGCTCTATATGCTCGTAAACACCCGGTTCAAATACTGGGATGAAGCTAAAAGATGATTTTTTAAATTGGTTCTTAATATCATAATGATTTTTCACACTATATATTAAATGAGAGTTCTCAAAGATATTATTTTCAAAGTGTTTAAAATTAGCTAACGATCCATCAACTGAAACAATGAAATCAGCTTCAATATTATAATGAAGTAATGTGTTTACAGTTGATCCAGCAGCAATTATAATAACATGATTTTGCATTTTTTTAAGTAACGGAATTTGTTTAATAAGAGAGGGGCCACCAGATGCTATTACCACTGGCATATTATAATAATTCTCTAAAACAGAAAGACTTTCGTCCTCAAAAATATGATATATGTTTCGAATATAATTCTCCTGCCACATTTCAGCAAAATAGTTAATCGTATTTAAATAAATTTTTTTTACACTTAGTATTTCTTTTACTATTTTTAAGACCATTTTATATTCTTTTGATAAGAATTTATCATAATTTGGAGAACAAATTACTTTCACTTTAAGATTTAAATCTTTCAATAAATTGCCTAATGCCATTTCAATATTTTTTTCATTGACATCGCTAATAATTTCAAAATCTTCTTGCGTTATTACACTTTCTATTTCTTTATAAATCGGATCTATAATAAGCAAATGCTCGTTTTCTTTACATTTATCTTTAAAAGCTTTTGCAAAATAACCATAACCATACCCAAATAATATGTGTACTTTATTTTCAGCAAAATGATTATTAACAAATTGTTCTGCTTCTTTTTTAGGATCATACTTACTATGTAAATAATAGTCATTTACTTTTAATGTCGGTAACGATGATTTTGAAGTAACTACTTCTATGTTGAAATCTTGACTCATATTTTTTTCACCTCTAATTTTTATATCGGCTTATTATTAAAATTATAAAGAAAATCCCACTCTATAAATAGAGTGGGATTATTAAACACTATAAAGATTATTGTAAAAGTTGTAATACGCCTTGAGGCTGTTGGTTAGCTTGAGCTAGCATAGATTGTGCAGCTTGAGTTAAGATGTTGTTCTTAGTGAAAGCCATCATTTCTTTCGCCATATCTGTGTCACGGATACGAGACTCAGCAGCTGATAAATTTTCTGATGAAGCACCTAAGTTGTTAATAGTATGCTCTAAACGGTTTTGAACAGCACCTAATTTAGAACGTTGAGTCGAAACTGTTTCGATTGCTTTGTTAATAGCAGTAATTGAAGCACTTGCTGCAGAAGTACTTGATACTTTTACAGCGCCAGCAGTAACTTTTAATGCTGATGCGCCCATTGTAGCGATAGACAATTTAATAGATTGTCCTGAATTCGCACCGATGTGGAAAGTTTTACCACTGAATTTACCATTAAGTAGATTTTGAGTATTGAACTCAGTATTATTAGCAATACGATCGATTTCTGAAGTTAAAGCTGTTAATTCATCTTGGATTGATTTACGGTCAGCAGTAACGTTTGTATCGTTAGCAGCTTGAACAGATAATTCACGCATACGTTGTAAAATAGAGTGTGTTTCGTTAAGTGCACCCTCTGCAGTTTGAATTAAAGAGATAGAATCTTGAGCGTTTTTAGATGCCATATCTAAACCGCGGATTTGTCCACGCATTTTTTCAGAGATAGCAAGACCAGCTGCGTCATCTCCAGCACGGTTAATTTGGTAACCTGAAGATAATTTTTCTAAGTTCTTAGAAGACTGCGTGTTGTTAAATGATAAATTACGGTGTGTATTTAATGCTGCGATGTTGTGTTGAATTCTCATTGTGAGATTCCTCCTTGAAATTGTTTTTAGTTCCACTTCCATGTGGACTGTGTTAGACAGTTAGTTTGTTTACACTTACCCTCTGCCTTACAATAGTTATATCGTACGCCAATGTAAATGTTTAATAGTTTTTTAGAGTTTTTAAAAAGTTTTTTTTGAAAGTTGTTCTAATAGTGATTGAGATACATTCAACGCCTCTTTATTTTGTTGTTGAATAGATTGATAAACTTCCGATCGGTGTACTTTTACGGATTTTGGTGCCACAATGCCCAACTTGACTTGATCACCATCTACTGATAGCACTTTCAGTTCAATTTGATCTCCAACCATAATCGATTCCCCTGTTTTACGTGTGAGGACTAGCATTATTTTGCACTTCCTTCCAATGTACCTATTGGATGGCGCAGCGCATATTCCCCATTTTCTTGAAGGACGATTTGCTTACCAATTTTTTCTTTGATGTTAATAAGGACTGGTGCTAATAGATTTAAAGTTGATGAATCGAATGGGTCCTTTAATGTAACGATAGAATATGTAACAATATCAGATTCCACTTCTGCTTTTAATGAGACCTTATCAGATTTGGGTAAATCAAATGCATAATTTTTTTTAAACAAGAAAGGAAATGCGACAACGAATCCGACTTCAACTTGTTCAATCGATTGTAATATTGCAAATGGCGATTCCTTTTCTAAAGGGAGAATAATGAATTTTTTCGCACCTTCAAAACCAGGAATTCCTTCTTCAAATTTAATTATGTCTTCTTCTTTAATTTCTACAGAACCTAAGAATTTAGTTTTAATATTCATATTTACTCCCCTTTTACAACTGTTGTTTCTATTGATGGGTATTGTAGCATTGTTCCCGTTACATCACCAGGTGTATAGTCATGTACTACTTTTCCAATTTGAACATCAATCTTTGGATTTTGAAGTGTGGTATTAATGTTTAATTGATCAGGTACGTATCGTATTTTAACCGCGCCTACTGATGGCTTCCACGTAATACCTAAATTTTTAGGGGACGGATTTGCATTACTTTGGGCAATTAAAGGTACAACACTTGCTTTTCCTTTACCTATATTCATCATTTGACGACCTTCGCTTGCTCGTCTTCCTACCCCTTCTGAAACTTTTTGCATGCCATCACTTGCAAATTTCTGAATAGATTCACGGTTTGTATATAACCCTAAATCTCGATTAGCCTGTGAAGAATCAATTAGTAATTTAGCTGGGTCAGAATTAATTTGTACCGTAGCCGCAGGTTGTTCAATATGCTGTTGAGCCCTTGGCTGTTTGATTTTTTGTATCGGCTCAGTAATATTAATGCCTATCTTTGCATCTGTGGTACGAATTTGGATATGATCAAGTTTCAAGAACCTTCACTCCTTTAAAAAAGACTCCCGCTCTAGACAGCGAGAGCCTTTTGGCTAAGTATTGATTATAAAAAATCTACTAATGTAGGTTGGATGATTCGTCCACCTACGGATAATGATGCACGGTGGATTGATTCTTCCGTGATAAGTTGTGTTATAACTTTTTCATAGTCTACATCTTCATTGTTAGACAGTTGTTTTGTGACATTTACTTCTTGTGCCGAAAGACGATTTGTCATCATTTCTACACGATTTTGCTTAGCCCCAACCTGAGCAAGTGATTCTAATACCGAGTTCTGTTGAGTTGTAATATCGCCTAATAAGTTACCAATTTCAGTACCTGATGTAGTTCCTGCATTTAATGCATCTGGATCATTTAATTTCGATTGAACATCGCTCATTAATTTATCAATATTTGCAAAAAGGTCTTTGCCGTTTGTATTAACACCTAATGTCACGCCATTGTATACTTCCACTTCAACTTGTTGCGTATTGCCTTGAAGTGTTGTTAGTTGGCCAGCACCTGCATTTGCTGTTGTATCTGCAAATAAAGGTTCTAATGTTTTTGTACCGCTAAAAATGTATTTCTCACCGCTTTGCGTGTTTGCCACATCGCGAATTTGCTGACGAATTTGGTCAATTTCAGTTTTTATTTTTTGACGATCCTCATCTGTATTTGTATCCGTTGCTGCTTGTGTAACAAGCTCTTGTACACGTTTTAAAGCATCCCCAACTTGACCTAGAGCCTCATCGGTTGTATCCAACCAATTATTTACTTCATCCATGTTACGTGTAAATTGGGAATTTTTTGTTAAGTCTGTACGATATCCCATACCTTTAATAGCGGCAACTGGATCATCTGATGGGCGAGTAAGCTTGGAACCCGATGAAATTTGTTGTTGTAGCTTTCCCATTTTGTTATAGCTATTACTTAAGTTACGTAGCATATTACTTGATAACATTGATTGTGTTATACGCATTTAACTAACCTCCTATATACCCACACGGCCCATACCGTTAATAATTTTATCTAAAGTTTCGTCCACTACCGTTACCATTCTTGCTGAAGCATTGTAAGCTTGCTGGAACATGATCATATTCGTCATTTCTTCGTCTAATGATACTGAGCTTACTGAAGCACGATTATTACTAACTGTTAATTGGATAGTAGTTGCATTATATGTCATCTTCTCTGCCTCAGAGCCATTTACTGCTATTTTACCTACAAGCCCTTGGTAGAATGATTGTGTTGTAGCACCTTCTAAATCATCTTCTCCTGCTGTGAATGCTAATGTAATTGAATTACCATTCCCTAAATCAATTACCTTACCATTTGATAAGGAGGTTGTTTTTAAATTGGATAATAAAATCGCTAATTTACCATTACCTTCTTCATTTGGCTCAGTAGATGCAGCAATTTGTGATGGGTCTGTAATTAAAACTGTTACTTTTCCATCATTTTCAATTTTAAAGAAATCTGTTCCTTTTGTATTGCTGTTCAATTGGTATCCTGCATTGTGGATTTGATTAAATGCACTAACAAATGCTTTTGCTAGTTTGCTGAGTTCTTGCATAGAATTTGGGTAGTCACCTTGTGGCAAAGCTACTCCGGTTTTTTCATATCCATATGAGTGAGCTAGTGAGATCATTTTACCACCACCAATTTGCATATCTTCTACCTTAATAGAAGAGGCACCAAATTGATTTGGTTGTAAGTTCTTCGCATCCTCTACACTCACTAAATTCGAAACACCAAAACCCGTAAATGCTTGAAATTCTGTTAAATCATCAGTTAATGCACCAGCAGCTCCAGTTATATTACCATCTTTATCTATACTTTTACCTTGAGCTTGTAATTGTGCTACTTTATTTCCTTCAACTAGTGTCGTACCAGAACCTTTTAATTTAATTACTACTGAACCTTCAGCAATTCCTAAAGCGTTTCCACCTGATTTTGTATAGCTAGTTTCGATTGGTACATATTCCGACAATTGATCGATTAAATTATCTCGAGCATCATATAAATCATTTGGTAAGTAACCATTTGGTTCAACTTTTTGAATTTGATCATTAATATTAGCAATCTGACGTAAGATTGAATTAATTGCATCTGTTTCTACACGGAGTTCGTTTTTTAAGTTTCCTTGAACTTCTTTAAGCTGAGAATTTATGTAATTGAATGAATCTGCTAAATGAGCAGCACGCTCAAGCGCTACTTTACGAGCAGAAGCATTTTGTGAGTTGGTACTAATATCCTGCAATGATTGATAAAAATCATTAAATGCCTGGTTTAAACCATATTCAGATGGCTCAGCCATAATGTCTTCCATCTGACTAATAGCATCCGTTTTAGCCCCCCAATATCCAAGCTTTGTCGTTTCTTGTCTAAACTGTCTATCTAAAAACTGGTCGCGAATACGTTGTACTGAACCTGCTTCCACCCCTGTTCCGATATGCCCAGCAGTCATCGGTGCATTCAGGCCAGCACCAGGATAACCAAGTGTTGCTTGCATATTAACTCGTTGGCGTGAGTAGCCAATTGTATTAGCGTTCGAGATATTGTGGCCGGTTGTGTATAGAGCACTTTGTTGCGTATATAGGCCTCGTTTACTTGTTTCTAATCCCATAAATGTGGAGCGCATTTATATTTCCTCCTTTATATCATTATGCTTGTGAGTCAAAACTTGTTTTTAAGCTGCTGCCACGAACTTCGGTTTGTGAGTAGTTGATTTGGTCTGGTTGCGGGCGCAACATATCGAGTGTCATATTGACGAATTGCAGTGATTGGAAAATCATTTTTTGATTTAAGTCGTTTTGATACTTGAGAGTTTCAATGACGAGTAGCAGTTTTTTGCGGGCTTCGTCTAATTTGAGTTGTTCAATTGGCGTATCAGCTACTTCCATTACTTGAGCGACAGTTGCATGTTCAGCAGAGGCAATTCCTTTTGCCTTAAGGTAATCCGTTACCGCTTGCTGACGCTGTTGCTCGAGCTGTGTGATGGCAGCTACATGCGATTGCTCGTCCTTGAGCAATTGATCGAGTCTGTCCATGTCTCCTGTTTTGATGAACTCCGTTTTGTGATATGCAAGTTCTAACAGGCTTTTATGCATTTTTTCTAATTTATCCATAACGGATAAAATCATTTCAATGGACATATCTCATACTCCTTTTGTTTATGGGCGATAGTATTTCAATAAATCTGAAGCGACTTGTTTTGCGTCTACTTTATAATTGCCCTCTTGAATTTGCGCTTTTAATGCTTGTACGCGCTCAGCTCTTTCATCTGCATAACTGACAATTCCTTGAAGATCTTTTGCAGCTGATGAAATCTCTAGCTGATCTGCCTTATTCGCTACCGATTTATTAGCAAAGTCAGATTTTACAGGCTGGTTTTTATATGGGTTTACAGCGTTCACGCCATAGTTGGTAATTTTCATATAGAATGGCCTCCTCTCAATCGTTCCTTTTATATATTCATTATTTCGGTTGGTTTATATCGATGTTAAGTATTTTGTAATAAAAGCGAAAGACATCCTAATCTGTTTTTTAATTGCTAGTGCTATATGCCTTATTTGTGGGAGGGTAGTTGACGGGAGCTTTCGGTGGTGTTTGTTTGGAGTTTGGGGTTGGTCGCTCTGGATTTGGCGCTACTCGCTTCTGCTTTGGCGCTTCTCACTCTCACTTTAGCGCTACTCGCTCGTGCTTTGGCGCTTCTCACCCCTGCTTTGGCGCTACTCACTCTCGCTTTTGCGCTTCTCACTCGCTTTGGCGCTACTCGCTCTTACTTTGGCGCTACTCGCTTCTGCTTTTGCGCTACTCGCTCCCACTTTGGCGCTACTCACTCTCGCTTTGGCGCTACTCGCTCCCGCTTTGGCGCTACTCGCTCCCGCTTTGGCGCTACTCGCTCCCGCTTTGGCGCTTCTCACCCCCGCTTTAACGCTACTCGCTCCTGGTTTGGCGCTTCTCGCTCGGATTTTAGCACTTTTCCCACTACTCATAAGCTCCTTAACTCAAAAACAAAAAATCCCCACATACTAAGTATGCGAAGATTTATATTTTATTGCTTTTTCTTATTCACGTCGGCATAGTATGTTGCTCGGTCTGAGTCTTCTACGCTTGTTCTAAATTCGCGTGCTGCTTCGAATTTATTGAGTTCGGATTTTAGTTCGGTTTGGCATTTAATGCAGAGCTTGCCTTTCGTCGTTAGAGCTCCGCAGCTGTCACAAGGATAACCTAGGTTTGGGAACATAGCTGGTTGCAAGCGACCTTTCCTTACCCATTTATGTAGTAATTCCTCTTCTACACCTGTAGCTT
This sequence comes from Viridibacillus arenosi, assembly GCF_001955655.1. Lineage (GTDB taxonomy): Bacteria > Bacillota > Bacilli > Bacillales_A > Planococcaceae > Viridibacillus > Viridibacillus arenosi. Next base: position 130,411 of record NZ_MSPW01000009.1, read on the forward strand.
CGACAATTTGCTCGATTGTCGCTGATCGATTATCGCGTTTGCGTAAGAAACGGTATACAGCCTCGTATATTTTCTCTTCATCTTGCGCACATTTTCCGCAAACTTCTCTAATGCCAGTATAGTTATAAAAGTCCCCACATTTTGGACAACTTCGCAATTCACCCATGTTCTTACCCCCTGGAATTTAAATTCTTCTACTTAATATACTAGTTATATTGTCGGTAAAATCAACCTAAAATTTATAAAACACAGGGAGATTGTACAGAATCGTACGATTTTTTGTATCTTTTTAACTAACCCTGAATTAGGGTGAACGCTTTTACGGAAGATGCTCCAGCCTCAGTGAGTATAGCTTTGGCATGTTTTAAAGTGGTTCCAGTTGTTACTATATCATCTATTAAAATATGTGATCGTTTTTCAATTATAATATTCGGCTTTAATTGAAATAGCTGAGCGCTTTGTTCACGTTCCACTTTTGATTTAGATGATTGGGATTCAATTGAAATTTTCTCGAGTAAATGTGTATAGGGTATGCCTGCCGCTTTCAACAATTCATCAATATGGGCAAATGTGCGTAATATTATTTTTTCTGGATGCATCGGAATTGGCACAATAACAGCGTCAGTGTTTTTTAGTGCTTTGGTAATTTCAGATCTAAATACATCTTTTAACACAATATCTTTTAAAAATTTGTATTGATGTAGGAAGTCTTTCATTGCTTCATTATAATGAAATAATGCTTGGATATCTGGAGACTTTTGTTCCCCTGGCTTAACAAACTCAAATTTGCTATGGCAAGTAGGACAAATGACTGCTTGCTGTTCATACATAATCAGTTGCTTCCAAGTTAATTGTCTTTTTAAAGGCCTTGAACATAGATAACAATTCATATTCATATTGTTGTTAGCTCCGTTTTATTGAGACGTTTTATTTCTTTTGTTGCTCGGTCCATTTCAACAGAGATACCGTGGTGAAAGAAGACAAGGTCGCCTGTAGGACAGTCGTAAGAGCGTCCAACTCTTCCTCCTATTTGAATGAGTGCACTTGAAGTGAAGATACCACTTTCTGCTCCTACTACCGCCACTTGTACGTTAGGTATTGTGATACCTCGCTCTAAAATGGTTGTTGTTAATAGTCCCCTCACTTTTTTTGCACGGAGTTCTAACACTTTTTCTTTTCGATTTGGATCTTCTGCATGAACAGCTTGAATGCTTGGTTCCAATTGCTGAAATAACGGGATTGCCTTTTCCATTAGAGCGATAGTTGGAAAGAAAATGAGAAAAGGTTTATTCTCTTGGAGCTGTTTCTTTGTCCATTGAGTAAGTTTTTTTGGTAACCTAGTTGATTCAATCTGTTTTGTGTATCGCCACAATGATTCATAACGTGGTACTGGAAGTGGATGCCCGTGATATCTTCGAGGAATAAATGAATAGCCGCCTTGCAGTTTTTGTATTTGATTGATTAGTTTTTCAGATGGCGTTGCTGTAACGTACAAAATGGGTGCGTCACTTTTTTTAGCTTTAATAACCGCATGTTGTAAAGTTTCATCATGCGTGTATGGGAATGCATCGGCTTCATCGACAAAGATCGTATCAAAAGCATCCTCAAAACGGTAAAGCTGGTGTGTCGTCGCAATAATAATCGGGGCGTAATTCTTGTCGACATCTGCGCCACCGTAGAGTGCTTGTGTTTTTGTCTTTGGAAAAACATGTTGAATACGAGGTGCGAGCTCTAATACGACATCCGTTCGAGGAGTTGCGACTGCAATTCGTTTTCCATTCTTTAAGCATTCGTAAATAGCCGGGAATAAAATCTCAGTCTTTCCAGCACCACAAACTGCATGGATTAGATGAACTCGGTTTGCATTTATACTTTCAATAAGTTCTTTCGAAGCCTTTTGCTGATAGGGAGTGAAGGTGCCTGTCCATGAGAATAAGTGATTAGGTGATTTTCTAGTTGTTGGTCCAATCCATTTTATGAGATCCGAGCAACTACTGACACGCCCCATGCTGATGCAATGTCTACAATAGATACAAGTTTGCTCACAAGCCGCACAATAATAGGTTACAAATAGATTTGGATTATTGTTAGCACATCGATTACATGTATAGTTCATACGCTTAAATCGAGAATTCATTTTGGAGTTTTTCTGCACACCAGGGAGAGTGGCGATGTAGCCAAATTGGATGTGTTGGGTGATTAGTTCATCTGAGAAGGGAGAATGTTCACGTAGCCAAATGCGTCCTGTTAGGAAATCACGCAGTGACGGGTTTTCTAAGGTGCCTATATAGCGGTTAGTTTTGCTTGGTTGCTTGTATAGTCGTTTACGCAAATATTGCCTCCTTACTAGGGGTTAGAGTTGGATTTATTTTACAATCTTTTATATGTGTTTGCAAATAACAATTTTAGAGTTCCAAATCCACAAAAAAACCACCCTACATTTTGTAAGGAGGTTCGTCGTTTACTTTATTTTTTTACCCAACCTAGCCCCATTGAGCCTTCACCAAGGTGAGTTCCAATAACGGGTCCAAAATAGCTTAGTTTGACGTTAACATTTGGGAATCTATCTTGCAAAGTTGCCATCCATTCTTTCGCTTCATCTTCACAGTTGCCGTGTATTACTACTGCATCAAGTTGATCGTATTTCGCTGCGTCTTCACCGAGCATGTCCTCTACTCGTTTAAGGGCACGCTTACGTGTACGAATTTTTTCGAAAGGTACGATGACTTTGTTTTCAAAATGTAGTATTGGCTTAACTTGTAAAAGTCCACCGATTAAAGCTTGTGCTGCTGATAATCGACCGCCTCTTTGTAAATGCGCGAGATCGTCTACCATGAAATAAGCGCGCATTGTTTTACGCATTTCTTCAAGAGCTTCTAAAATTTCTTTTGCAGATGCGCCGTCTTTGGCCATTTCGCCTGCTTTCAATACATAGAAGCCTTGGACAGCACAAGAGATTTCACTGTCGAATCCATAGACATCAATGCCTTGGACCATTTCTCCGGCTTGTAAAGCGCCTAGATATGTACCGCTAATACCACTTGATAAGTGTATAGCCACAATTTCATCATATTCTTTTGAAAGCTCGTCAAATAATGTCACAAAAGTACCAATTGGTGGTTGTGACGTTTTTGGAAGTTCGTTATCATTTCGTACTTTATCATAAAAATTAGAAGTTGTTATGTTTACTTCTTCTTCAAATGTTTCATGTTTGATTACAACACTTAATGGAACCATGCGAATATTATATTGTTCACGCTCGGCTTGCGTTAAGTAAGCTGTACTGTCTGTTACGATGGCAGTTGTCATTAATCGTTCACACTCCTACATCAATAGTATATTAATATCGTAAGAATGTGAAATAATAAATAATGCATTTACAAAAAATGTTACTCTTCGCTATATTTCGTTTTTATTTACGAAAAAAATAGTAAAGCAGCTACCTGTCTATTAAGTAGCTGCTCCTTTTCTTATTCCATTTTTTCACCAATAGCAGCTACGCGTGTTACTAGCCATTTGCCATCTTCTTTAACAAAGACAGTGTTTGTTCTAGCTGCCTGTTTAAACGGTTCGCCATTATCTAATTCTACTTCAACAGTAATTTGAGCTAAAAGTTGCGCTTCTTTTTCATTATATTGAACTACATTTACGTCTTTTGCAGTATGTTTTATATCGAAATTTTCGAAGTTTAGTTTTTGATATTCCACATCTTCTTCCATATCGAAGCCTGTAGGATTTTTAGAAAGCGTTTTGCTATAGCGCTCTATGTCTTCTGCATTTAAAGCAGCAATGTATTCATCAAATGCTTGACGGAGTGCTTTTTCCTCTTCAGCAGGAACATTTGTCGCTGCTTTTGTTTTGCCATCTACCATTTCAAATCCTATTGCTTGATCGTCTTCGCTTGTTTCTTCTGATACTGCAGATTTTTCTGATTTAGTTACGTCATTTTTTTCATCTTCAGTTTTATCTTTAATACTATGGTCAACCGCATTAGATGTTGTTGCGTTCTCACCATCATTGACTGAACCAGTATTCTCTTTTGTTGTGCTGTCATCATTGCCACATGCCACTAACAATAAGGCACATACTGGGACAAGCAACCATTTTTTTATATTCAATTCCAAAACCTCCCGCGGATATTGTAGCATATTTGTAGATTACCTAAAAATTAATAGCTTTATGAAAGTTCCAACTTATAGCTTAATCTTTTTTATCGATTAATACACCATTTCTTTTTATTAATTATTTACAAATAGATGACGTTTGTAGCACGTTGAAAGTTGCAGAAAAACACACAACCCCGCTTCTCGACAAAGAGAAACAGGGTTGTGCTTGGTACCATCAAATACAAAATGATAGAATGCGTGCAAATAAATTTGCAGTGCTAATCGCAGACTATAAGAATGCAGAAAGTGACCAATACTATTCAAGTTTTAAATGCAGGCTCTGACATTGTGCCATGTTCAAAGTTGAACTGCACTTTTAATAATAGGCTAATTCATAATTGAGCACAAGTAATGCGGCGGAATCTTTACTTACGTCAATTAGCTTGTCATTATCTTGATTTTGTTAAACAATTAGCGTACTTCAACCCAGCCGTTTTTAATTGCTGTAACTACAGCTTGTGTACGGTCATTTACGTTCATTTTTTGTAAAATACTTGATACGTGGTTTTTAACTGTTTTTTCTGAGATGTATAAAGTTTCACCAATTGCACGGTTACTTTGACCATCAGTTAACAATTGTAATACTTCACATTCACGTTTAGTTAGTAAATGGAATGGACGACGAATTTCAGTTTGATGGAATGAACCTTTGTTTTCGCGTTCGCTTAAGCGACGGTACTCAGCTACTAGGTTTTTAGTTACTTTCGGATGTAAGTAAGAACCACCAGAAGCTACGATCTTGATAGCTTCAACAATTTCGTCAGCATCCATTTCTTTTAACATATAACCAAGAGCGCCTGATTTTAATGCATGTGATACATATGATTCATCATCATGGATAGAAAGCATGATAACTTTTGCATCTGCGTATTTCTCTAAAAGTTCAGCTGTTGCTTCAACACCATTTTTTTGAGGCATATTAATATCCATTAATACAACATCTGGATTATACTCTTCATAAAGTTGGATAACATCTTTACCGTCATCGCCTTCTGCTACTACGTCGAATGTATCTTCAAAATCTAAAATGCGTTTTACACCTTCACGGAATAATTGGTGATCATCTACTATTATTATTTTTGTCATATAAAATCCTCCTATTTAATACTACTTTAATTCTTTTGTTCATGATTTAGTGGAATTTTGAATATTATTCGAGTTCCATTATTAATTTCAGAAATCATTTCCATTTCTCCACTAAGTAATTCTACGCGCTCGCGCATACCAATTAAACCGAATGAATTCTTTTTCACAATATTAGTATCGAATCCTACACCATTATCCTTTATAGTTACATTGGCATATTCTTCCAACCATTCGAATTTAACCCATACTTCAAGTGCTTTGCCATGTTTTATAGCGTTATTTACGCATTCTTGTACAAGTCTAAAAATGGCTACCTCATAATTTGTACCCATTCTTCTTTGCTCACCCATTGACTGAAAATGGATTGCAGTACCTTTATTATACTCTTCAACTGAAGAAAGATATTTCTTTAGTGTTGGAATTATACCTAGATCATCTAAAGCCATTGGACGTAAATCGTAAATAATGCGTCTTACTTCATGTAATGCATCGCGCACCATATCTTTTAATTGTAGTATTTCTTGTAATGCTTTTTCTACCCCTCGTTCTTGGTATGTGCGATTGATTAAATCTGTGCGAAGTAATACATTGGCTAACATCTGTGCAGGTCCATCGTGAATCTCTCGAGAAATACGTTTTCGTTCATCTTCTGTTGCTTCGATGATCTTAATCGTAAAGTCTTCTTTCATCTTTGCATTTTCGAGTGCTGGACCGACATGCTTCAAATCAAAGGTCAAATAATTCAATACGACATTTACTTGGTTTACGAGGTGATTTGCTTTTTCAATCGTATCAAGTAAATTGCGCATCCTTCTTTCAAGGTCATCTCTTTTCTCACGTAGCTGTTTTTCTTCAGCTTGGACAACAGAATGACGTATTTGAAGTTGATTTGCTTGATTGTATGCTTTGTGGATTTCTGCTTCAGAATAAGTTTGGAAATTTTTTGATACTTCCGCTAATCTTCCTCTAGCAAATTTCGTTTTGGTCTCTAAAATGTCATTTTCAGTAATTACATCGGCGATTTTTTCACGAACTTCTTCCAGTTCGATTTTCATTTCTTCAAATGTCCGTCTACTCTGTTCACTGATCGTAAAAATATCACTTTTAGATTCGTCTATTGTTTTTACCATTCGATTAAAAATTAAATCTAATGATTTTATATCAATTTTATCTCCCAACATACCAAACCCCTTACAATTTGTGCTACATTTAGAAGAAATAATGAGCATATATTATAATTCTATATATACACCTATTTTCCTGTATCACAAAGTTAATTATAGCATTTTTATGATTTTTTTTTATTAAAATTTCGTGTCAACTAGATGTCAAAAATAAATTGATTTATTTAAGGAGTTTACCATGAGAGATAACTATTATACACTAAAAAGCTTTGGAACAGATGAAATAATCATCTCAAAATCGAGATTTATCGCGCATTGCGGGAGAGCAGAGACTGAAGAAGAGGCCATTACTTTTATAAATAAGATAAAAAAAGAGCATCATTCCGCAACACATAATTGTTCGGCTTATCTAATTGGCGAACATGATCAAATTCAAAAAGCAAATGATGATGGTGAACCTAGTGGTACGGCCGGAGTACCTATGCTTGAAGTTTTGAAAAAACAACAGTTGAAAGATACTGTCGTTGTAGTAACTCGTTACTTTGGAGGCATTAAATTGGGAGCTGGTGGTTTGGTCCGTGCTTACGGTAAATCTACTACCGTTGGAATTGAAGCTGCAACTGTGGTTGAACGTCGCCTTCATAGTTTGATGAAAGTTTCCGTTAGCTATACATGGTTAGGAAAAGTAGAAAATGCTATTCGCAATTCTTCTTATATATTAGATAATATTGAGTATACTGATGATGTGGATTTTTATACCTTTGTACCAAAGGAAGAAGTAGATGACTTTACGAATTGGATGATTGAAATGACTAATGGACAATGTAAAACAAATTGCGAAAAGCAAGAATTTTTAGAATTCGACATGCGGTAATATAAATTTAATTTTACTGTTACAAATCTGCATAGTATAATATAATTCGCTATACATTTACATTTGAAACTTTTTGGATAAGCCATACGTCCAATATTTATATATAGCATTTATTCCTAATTTAGAGGAGATCATGTATGACTAATTTAAGAATGGGCCAAAGAAAAAAGAAGCCCTCAAAGAAAAAACTGATATTACGCACTTCTTTAATTCTGATTGCCCTTATGGTTGTCTCAACTGGCACCTACGCATATTGGTTAACCAAAAAAGCAGAAGAAGCGGCAAATAATGCATATGACAAAGACAATACACGTGTAAAGTCGGATTTACGTGAATCGGCCGTAAAGCCAATGACAGATAATGTCTCTATTCTATTTGTCGGCATCGACGATAGTGAAAAACGCGGTCAAGGTTCAGAACATTCCCGTTCCGATGCATTACTACTAGCAACGTTAAATAATAAATCGAAATCGGTAAAGTTATTAAGCATTCCTCGTGACTCATATGTTTATATTCCTAATGTAGACAAGAAAGATAAAATTACGCACGCACATCTTGGAGGCACAAACGCAACAATTGACACTGTAGAGAATTTATTAAACGTACCGGTTGACTATTATTACCGCTTAAATTTCGATGCATTTATCGAAATCGTTGATGCTCTTGGTGGTGTTGAAGTAGATGTTCCATATGAACTTCATGAACTTGATGAAAATGATAAGCGTACAGTAAACCTAAAACCTGGTTTACAAACGGTAAATGGTCGTGAAGCCTTAGCGCTTGCAAGAACACGTAAACAAGATAGCGATATTCAACGTGGTGAACGCCAACAAATGATTTTAGCTGCCATACTGAAAAAAGCATCTTCCGTTACATCATTTACTAAATACGATAACATTCTTGAAGCTGTTGGTAACAACATGAAAACAAATATGACTTTTAATGAAATGAAATCATTCTTTGAATACATTAAAGGTGGTATGCCAAACGTAGAATCATTGTCCCTTAAAGGTAGTGATGATACTTCTACTGGTATTTACTACTACCAATTAGACGAGCCTGCATTAGTAGAAACGCAAAATATCTTACGTGCTCAACTTGGGCTAATAGATAACAACCTAGCTGATAATTCAGGTGAAGCAGATAATGCAGCAGACACAAATAATACTGAAGGCTCTGGATATAATTCAGATTACAAATCGAACTACCAATCAGACAACAACAATAATCAATAATCACAAAAATCCCTTAGTCGTCTTCGGCTAAGGGATTTTATTATGTTCATCAAGGAGTTTAGAATATAGTTTATTAAGTCAATAATTTAGTGTTACCTCCCCCTAACATCTCTGACCTATATGTACTTTAATGTGAGCATTAATACAGTTGATAACAATGACATTAAAGCTACTAGCTCCCGTTCATATCTTTAATTACTCTAGAAGAATTTATCTCTTTTCAAATAAAAAGACGATATCGCAGTCGTTTCTGCAATATCGTCTTTTACTATTTATTTTTTACTACGTACTAAGTTTAATAGCGGTCTATAATTCGATCCTGCTAGTCCGATTATTTCTACAATTAACTCAATCGCAACAAGCAATACCGTAATGAGTAGTATAGCTCCCCATAGCTTAGCCATAGAGAAAACAATCGCTGCTAGGCCGAACATCGCAGCCATCCCGTAAATGATTAATACAGTTTGACGATGTGTGAAACCAATATTTAATAAGCAGTGATGTAAATGTGACTTATCTGGTGAAAATGGTGGTTGTTTATTTAACAAGCGGCGAACAATTGCAAAGAATGTATCTGAGATTGGTACGCCAAGCATGATAATCGGAATAACTAGTGAAACAAATGTAACGTTTTTGAATCCCATTAAAGCTAATACTGAAATCATGAAGCCGAGGAATAACGAACCTGTATCACCCATGAATATTTTAGCAGGATGGAAATTGTAAAATAAAAAACCAATAGAACTTACAGCTAGCATCGTAGCCATGATGATAACAAATGTATTTCCCATTATAAAAGCCATTCCAGCAAGTGTAATCAACGCAATGGTTGAAACACCAGCAGCAAGGCCATCTAGTCCATCAATTAGATTAATCGCATTCGTAATACCTACAATCCAAATGATTGTTAACGGAATACTTAGGAAACCGAAATCAAGTTCTCCACCGAATGGTAGGTTTATTTGTTCAATTTGAATTCCGCCAAAAAATATTACGATTACTGCAGCAATTAACTGACCAAGCAGTTTAGCCTTCGCTGAAATCTCAAACATATCATCAAGGGCGCCTGTCACAATAATGACAAAGCTCCCAATTAATAGAGGAAGCATTGCTTCATGCATAGGTCGTAAAATCAAAATCCCTATGAGGAATGCAAGATAGATGGCTAAGCCACCAAGTCTTGGCATAATTTTAGCATGCACTTTTCGATAATTTGGACGATCGACCGCACCGACACGAAATGCGAGTCGTTTCACAAGCGGAGTCAGTAAAATTGAAGCTATAAATGCTACAATCCATGCAAGGTATGTCATACCCTTCCTCCTTAATAACTCTTTTCATTTATATTTTATAGACGCCAACAATATGCATCCAATATATTTACAATTTATTTACAATGTATTATAGCATGAATTACTAGAAAACACACTTCGTTTAACCGAAATTATTACTTTCTTACACTCTAGTCAATTCGTTTATAGGACGACGTTTCCCTTTAAATAGTTCCCACTTCTACAGAAAAAATCTCCCAACAATGCAGTTAGGAGAAGCATTACGGCATTTTCTTATTATTGTACCCCCCTCCTAGGAAGGCTAAACATTTTTCCATAAATTACACTTAACTAGACATCTCAAACTTCGTTGTTGATTGACGCATTGTCATCACTTGATCAGAAACATCATGAATACGTGCCGACAATAGTTCTATAGTTGATAGATTATCGCTTAAAAACAATGTCGTCTCTTCAATATGCTCAGTATTTTGAAAAATAGCGTCATTTAACTGGTGAATCAAGGTTTTCGTACTTTCCTTTTCTTTTTCTACAGTTTGTATTTGTCTGGATATCGCTTTAAATTGTTCACGTGTATCGCCTATATATTGTATGATAATCGTCATTTGCTGTGCTGCCTTTTGAATTGCTGTTGCACTTTCTTCTGATGTTATGAGTCCCGCGTTAAAAGTATTCGCCATTGTTGTACCTTGTACAGTTATATCATCGGACAAATTATGAATATTGTGAGCAGCATTCGAAACTTCTTCCGCTAACTTACGGACCTCCTCTGCAACAACTGCGAACCCCTTCCCTGCTTCACCAGAGCGTGCCGCTTCAATTTCCGCATTCAGTGCTAACAAATGCGTTTGTTTCGCAATTTGTTTTACCGATAGAGAGACACGGACAATTTCATCAGTACGCTTTTGCAAAAGTATTCTTTCTTGTTCTGCTTCTATTAAAAGTTGCTGTAACCCCATCATTTTGCTGACAGCTTCAGTCATCGAAACACTACTATCTTCTACATATTGTTCAGCTTGAAGCCCCTGTGTTGACAGTTGCTCTACTTGCCCAACCATTTGCTGCAAATTATTTGAAAAGCGTTCCATAAAAGCGACAATACCATCTGATGAATATTGCTGTGCTTTTGCATTTTGCAAAGACTCCTTAAGTGAGACTGATACTATTTTTGATCCTTCTAAAGATTGTACTGAATAATTTTGTAGTACATGACTGTCATTCGATATTTCATGTGCTGACGATTTAATTATTTGCAACATTTCTACAAGTTGATGCTTCATATGATTCATCGCTGTCGATACTTGTCCTATCTCGTCATTCGTATGAATAGGTAATTCTGCAACGTTCAAATTACCTTTAGAAATACTATCCGCTGTTTGTGCAACTAATTCAAGTTGTTGGCGAATTTGGCGATTTGTGATCATCATTAATACGGTCGAAATGGCTACCGCCAGAAGGAATGACACACATAATACGATTAAAGTTCTTCGTTGACTTTCATTCATATTTTGTAGTATTTGCTCCCGTTCAGTTGATGCTCCAGCACGGATTGTGTCTAAATTTTTCTCTATATTGTCATACGATTGATAAACTGAATTTAGTTGACGTCTTTTTGCAATATTGTCTTTTTTCTCAACTGATACTTTCAAACGCTTTATGTATAATTCATTAATCCTTTTTAGTTCCACTCCGATTGCTTCCAAGTTTCCAGGTTGCACAACATCTCCTGATTTTTTTAGTAAACTTTCAAGAGTAGACATCGATGTGCCATACGAGGCATCATGCTTAGCTATCGGATCTCCTGCATAATGGATGATTGCAATATATAATGTACTAAATTCCTTTGATAACATATCTATGTCATTGATGCTCTTTGATAAACTATCTAATTCTTGAGACCATTTTCTATTCTCATTTACTTGAAAAGTGAGTGTGACTGTCATAATGGCAAACAATAGTAAAGTAATACTAAGTGAAAGAAAATACTTCCTTCTCAAGTCCATTTTATTCCATTTAAACATATATATACCCCTCCTTAATGACAATCTAGCACAAAAAATAGACTAAAAGTTTCATTTTACAAATAATTAACAGTCCCTTTACACTATATTCATAAATATTTTCCGTGAAATGAAAGCGCTTTAATACTATAAAGCGCTGGATTAAGAAAAATCCTACTAGCTTGTCTTTTTTTAAGGTTCCATTCTTAACTTATTCATGTTAAAGTTGTTTAGGAACTTTTATAACATTTGTAATTAGAATTTTCAGATTACAAAGAATATTTATTTACCTAAAGAAAAAATTAGTGTTTTGCTTTCATAGATGAAACCATTACGCAAGTAAATTTTTAAAGGAGTCTTTTTTATGAAGAACAAATCTTTATCTCTCGGGGAACAAGTTGCAGTAGGGTTAATGCTTTTCGCATTATTCTTAGGTGCAGGTAATATTATCTTCCCTCCACAATTAGGTCAACAAGCCGGTGAATCATTCAACCTAGCAATGTTTGGTTTTTTAATAACTGGAGTTGGTTTACCGTTAATCGGGGTCATCACTGTTGCTAAAGCTGGTGGTCAATTACAAGATATGGCCGGTAAAGTTCACCCAATATTTGGGGTCGTTTTTACTTCCATCGTCTACTTGGCAATTGGACCATTCTTCGCAATACCACGTACTGGTACAGTATCTTATGAAATTGGTGTCTTACCATTTTTATCAGACGCGATGCGTGAATCTTCTATTCCGTTATTGATTTCTACAATCGTTTTCTTCGGAATAACAACATTCTTTGCACTGAACCCAACGAAATTAGTTGACCGTGTTGGTAAAATCCTTACACCAATTCTTCTATTAGTAATTGCTCTTTTAGCAGCAAAAAGTATTATTACACCAATGGACGGTCCTGGTGAAGCAGTTGGTAAATATACTACGCAGCCATTTACTGAAGGTTTCCTACAAGGATACTTAACTATGGACTTCTTAGCTGCTTTAATATTCGGAATTGTCATTATTCAAGCATTACATGCTAAAGGTGTAACAGATAATAAAAAGATTGTTAAAACAACTATTTTCGCTGCATTTATTGCCGCAGCTGGTTTAGCTTTAGTTTATATTTCTTTAGGTTATATTGGAGCATCAAGCTTCCAAACAATTGGTGCACAAGGTAGTGGTGCTGAAATTATTGCAAAATCTGCAAACATTCTTTACGGTGATTTTGGTAATATTCTATTGTCAGCAGTTATCCTACTTGCTTGTTTAACTACTTCAATCGGTTTATTAACAGCATCATCTCAATTCTTTACAAAACTTTTCCCTAAAGTTCCGTATCCAGCTTTTGTTTTTATTTTCGCGGTTTTCAGTACTGCTATTTCGAACTTTGGTTTAGAGCAACTAATTTCGATCTCTTTACCAGTACTTTTAGCTATCTATCCAATTGCCATCGTGTTAATGAGCTTAGCTTTAATCGATAAATTCTTTAACGGTGCACCAGTTGTTTACACTGTTGCATTAATCGCTACTGCACTAGTTAGTGTATATGACGGTTTACATGCAGCAAAAATGGATATCCCAGCTTACGCAGATCTATTAAGCCACTTACCTCTTTACGCAGAAGGTATTGGTTGGTTAGTACCTGCAATAGTTGGCACAATCATTGGTTGGATTATTTCATTATTTACAAGAAAATAAGATACTTTTCACAAAAATACCCAGAGCACAAAGCTCTGGGTATTTTTGTGTTAATAAAACTTAAATTAATTAATTATTTTGATTAATCATTATTTTCTGCATTATTTATCTATTTTCCACCCCTTGAATCTATCTCAAATTGTGATATGTTATATAAGTTATTGATATAGATTAAGATTTTTTTATAAAAAAGGGGTGTGACGCATATGGGGTGGTTTGAAGGTATTTCTTCTATATTACTCATATTGCTAGTCGTTTTAGTTGTTATTCCATTAATTTCAGTAGTCTTTTTATATTTCCTTGACCGTCATCAAAAGCAACATGCTATTCTAAGAAACTTTCCTATTCTAGGAAGAATGAGATATATTCTTGAAAAGGTAGGACCTGAATTCCGTCAATACTTATTTGACGATGATCATGCAGCGAAACCGTTTAATCGTGAAGATTTTTTACATATTGTATTACCTGGGAAATACTTAGGAAACGTTATTGGCTTCGGCTCAAAACGTGATTTTAATGAGGCAGGATTTTATATTCGTAATGCAATGTTTACGAAACAAGTGGATGAATTACATGTAGATGCAGAAGAACGTATTCCTACAAAAAAATATGTAATGGATGCTGATAATCTATTTTCACGTAAAGAGCACACTGAAGAAGTTGATATCAATCCATGGTTATTGTCAGAAGATGATGCTGTTGTAATCGGCGCTAATTGCCGTGAGCCTTTCCACGTTCGCAGCTTAGTTGGTCAATCTGCTATGAGTTACGGTGCACTTGGTAAAAATGCTATCACTGCGTTATCAAAAGGAATTGGTATGGCCAAAGGTTCTTGGATGAACACCGGTGAAGGTGGTATTTCAGAGCACCATTTAGCAGGTAAAACGGATTTAATTGCTCAAATTGGCTCAGGTCTCTTTGGTTATCGTACAAAAGATGGTGAATTCAGTTGGGATAAGCTCGCTGAAAAAGCAGCCATGCCTCATGTAAAAGCATTTGAACTGAAATTGGCTCAAGGTGCTAAAACACGTGGTGGTCACGTTGAGGCGGAAAAAGTAACAGAAGAGATTGCTAGTATCCGTAATATTGAACCATTTGTCACGATTAATAGCCCAAACCGCTTCCGTCAATTTGATGACTTCCCTACTCTATTTGACTTCATTGAAAAGATTAGAGAGCACGGTGGTCTGCCAGTTGGTATTAAAATTGTTGTAGGTAGCCCGCAAGATGCGGATGAATTAGCTGCTTATATGAAGGAATCTAGTAAAGGTCCGGATTTCATTTCAATTGATGGTGCTGAAGGTGGTACTGGTGCTACATTCCAAGATTTAGCTGATGGTGTTGGCCTACCTATCCACTCTGGCCTAGTGTTATTACAAGATGCATTGGTTCGTCATGGTGTACGTGATCGTGTGAAGATTATCGCATCAGGAAAAATCATAACACCTGACCGTGCAGCTGTTATGCTAGCTTTAGGTGCAGATTTAATCAATATCGCGCGAGGCTTTATGATATCAGTTGGCTGTATTATGGCACAACGCTGTCATTCAAATGATTGTCCAGCAGGTGTAGCAACAACGAATCCAAAGTTGCAAAATGGTCTGATTGTCGATGAAAAAAAATACCGTGTGACGAACTATATTGTTTCAATGCGTGAAGGACTTTTCCGTGTAGCAGCTGCCGCAGGACTTGATTCCCCTACAAAATTAAGTAGTGAACATATTGTTTATAAAGATGCATATGGCCGTGTATTCTCTGTTGAGGATTTAGAGAAAAAATAAAATTCCCTTAAAAGAAGCATTTCGCAGTTGCGAAATGCTTTTTTTTTATACAAAAAAACCGCTTTATAAGCGGTCTATTGTTATTAATCTATATGTGCCATCTCTATTAAAGCTACTCTTTCAACAGCTTCTGCCACCGATTTATGGACGTTTGGATCTAGTGGGTGTGGTACAAGGTCACCGTTTCGCGTTGCATCTACAATGGCATTAGCGGCAGCTAATAACATTGAGTACGTAATACTTTTAACATTGGCATTTAATGCCCCTCTGAAAATCCCCGGGAAACCTAGAACATTATTTACAAGGCGACCATCTGCAGCATATGAAGCTCCAGCAGCAATTGCATCTTCAGGAGTAATTTCTGGGTATGGATTTGAAAGAGCCAAAATGATTTGTCCTTCACGCACCATTGATGGTTGAATCAGACCTGATACTCCTGTCGTTGCAATGACAATATCACATTTTGCCATCGTTTCTTCAACTGACCCTACTACCGTTCCACCAAAACTACGCAAACGGACTAAGGCACTTTCTTGCGGATCTGTGCCACATACTTCTTTAACGCCATAAGCCATTAGCATACGACAAATTGCCAGTCCTGCTGCTCCGAGACCAATTTGACCAACAACAGCATCTTTCAATTCAACTCCTGCATAACGACAAGCTGATATTACTGCAGCTAAAGTAACAACAGCTGTTCCATGCTGATCATCATGCATAACAGGGATTGGTAGCTCAGCTTTTAGACGTTCCTCAATTTCGAAGCAATGCGGAGAACCAATATCCTCCAACAAAATACCACCAAAGCCTTTTGCTATATGTTTTACGGTTTCAACTACTTCATCAGGATTGCTTGTATCGAGTAAGATTGGAATACCACTAATACCAGCAAATTGATCAAACAATACAGCTTTCCCTTCCATCACTGGCATACCTGCAACTGGTCCTATATTCCCCAAACCTAAAATGGCTGTACCATCTGTAATGATGGCAACAGTATTACCAATACTTGTGTAATAATGTGCTTTTTCAGGTGCTCGTTGAATTTCTTGGCAAACATTCGCCACACCTGGTGTATAAATACGACGTAAATCACTTAATGAGCGCACGTCAATACGACTCGTCATATGTATTTTTCCGCCCTCGTGAGCTTTCATGACGTCATCCGATACTGAACGAACGTGAATATTGTCATCAATATTATTAATCGCATCGACAATCTGATTGAGCTGAGCTATATCTGCACAAGTACATGAAATATCACGAACTGTAGATAATGTACCGATTTTCATTGTTTTAATATCACCAATATCTCCGCCAATTGTGCCAATTGCTGTAGCAACCTTTGCCAAATTACCAGGTATAGATGGTGTTTCTACTATTAGATTACGAATAATGCTTTGAACGTTCAATTTCTTTCCTCCCAATTATGAAAACGCTTTATGTCTATGGAGTTTATAATACTACTCTATATGCTTCACGTAAATACGTTTACCTATAAAAAAACATAAAAAAACTAACTTATTCGCAAATTGAGGTTATTTTTACTACTTTTTACTACTTTCAATTCTTTTACAAATGTATTACATCATTAAATTACATTACAGTTACTTTCTTTTTTTCCTTCTCAATACTGAAAACGCATGAATTCAAATTCATGCGTTTTCGTGAAGAAACAAATATCCTTAAAAAAATTTGTATGCTTTTCTTAACAAATCAATGCATATCACTAAAATCTATTCAGTTCGACACCAGACTCCCACTTCAAATTAAGATTTCTTCTACAACTGTACTCTTGAGTTCAATTATCCATGACATTTTCTGCAGAGTCTCTTTAAATTCCGCCAAGAAATTTGCTAATTTCGACATTTACCACGGTAAACTGATAGACTTCTATAAAATTTCGCTTCCCCTTACTTAACTTTTTTACGACTTTTCATTTTTTCTTCTCGTATCTGCTTCATAATACGATCTCTCCTTTTTTTAATACCGCCTATTGTAAGTCCTTCCATAACAGCTAATTCGCCATAACTATATCCTTTTATATACAACAGGATGAGTAACTGTAAATCCTTCGTCGGTAACGATTCTAATATAGTATCAAGTATATGGATATCTGAGTCTTCTACACGGTAGTTTTTTATTAGCACTTCTAACGTCTCTGATTCGGCAGGTATATTACGCTCTTCATTGCGCGATTCTTTCTTCAATTCATCTAAAACAGCACCTTGAATACATCGGTAGGCATATGGAGCAAAATCACCGCGACTGTCTTCATATTTTGTCCACGCCTTCCAAAGTCCGATACGTGCTGCTTGTCTATATAGCTCTTGATCTCGATAAATACGACAGCGGTTCATAACACTTGTAATCATTGGTTCAAATTGTGCTAAAACAATTTCAAATTGGTCCATTAGATGGCCTTTCTAGTTGTGCACAACACTTTGTTTTCCCGGGTATTGCTTATCGTATATTGAATTATCGTTCAGGACGAATGTCTAAAGTTAACGTTTGATACAACAAACTTAATGTTTACCCTATCTTAAATCCATTAATAATTTATAATATTTGGAAATTATACAATATTATGTTGATTTACATTGGTTATTTTCGTATGATGGATGAAAATGCGAGGTGTTTGATGATGTTTGATAAGGATTTAGATTTAATCACTACCAATTCATTCGTTTTATCCCCCTTATTTGAAGGAGAAGTGAAGTCGAAGGTAATGACTAGAGATGGATATTTACACTCGACTTTAACGCCTATTCAGCTACTCGAAAAAATTTGTATTCGCTATGGTTCCACTTTTCAAGGTCGGATAGATGCAGTGAAGGAACTTCTCGGCTATTCAAAAAAACTACCACTTTATATCGGCGAAGGTATTTACGCGTACCCGACACGATCACCTTATCACCCTGAGTGTGTATGGGTGTTTTATCATAATTATCGTTATGAGGAATATGGTAAAGGACAGACAATTCTTTATTTCGATCACGGCGAAATAGTCATACTGGATGTTTCCCTACATACAGTTAAAGAGCAACAGCAACGATTAGCCTCGATTATTTTATCTTTACGTTTTAATAAACAGCAAACACTAATTCGTCGAAAGTGATATCAAAAAAAGCTCCTTTTCATAAGAAATGCGAGCTTTTTATTATTTAGATATATTGTTAAAAGCTCTTTCCATGTTGTTTTGAAACTAATCTAATGACGGCATTTAACAAATAAAAATTGAAAACTTAATTGATATTTCTTATAGTCGCCATGTAACCACACTACTATTTACGACATAATCTTCGGCAAGTCGATAATTAAAATTGCTTTTGTCGATAACTTTTATGTTTTGTGATATTTTGTATAATTTCATCGTTTCAAGTAAGTTTGATAATCGACGGAATTGTCGAAATAACTCGCGAGTATACATAGAATAATCGAATCCCACTTTTTGGAGGTGATATACCAATGGATGTACCGGTAGGAAAGAAGAAGAAAAAAAGAAAATGGCCGTGGATTATTGGCCTAATTATTTTAGGAATTGGGCTGTATGGATGGAACGTATATGCTAATTTGTCTTCGAATTTAAAGAGTGTGCACGTAGAAATTAATCGAGATAAATCCGATTTGAGGGTGGAAAAAGTCAATTTAGAGAAAAAAGAGCCGTTTTCCATTTTACTATTAGGAGTAGATCAACGAGAAAATGATAAAGGACGATCTGATACCATTATTGTACTAACGATTAATGCTAATGAAGGAAGTACGAAAATGCTAAGTATTCCGCGAGATACTTATACTAAAATTATTGGGTACGGGACGAGCGATAAGTTGAATCATGCATATGCTTTTGGAGGTACCAAAATGGCAATGGCCTCAGTTGAAAATTTACTTGATATTCCAATTGATTATGTAACGGAAGTGAACATGGAAGGCTTCCAAGATATTGTAGATGCTGTTGGAGGTATTACGGTGCATAATATGCTCGCATTCAAGGAAGAAAGTTATAGTTTTCCAAAAGGGGAAATAAAATTAGACGGTGAACATGCACTCGCATATGTACGTATGAGGAAGGAAGATCCTGATGGGGACTTTGGTCGCCAAGAACGACAAAAACAACTCATACAAGGAATTTTAAAAGAAGGAGCTTCTGTTAGTAGTCTATGGAAGTATAAAGATATTTTTAATGCACTTGGTGACAATATTTCAACTAATTTAACATTTGGACAAATGATGGAGCTACAAAAAAATCATAAAGAAGCGATTAATTCGATTGAACAACTCTATTTTAATAAGGGGCAAGGTCAGACGATGCATGGTATTTGGTATTATATGATGAATAAGAAGGAACTTAAGGATGTATCAGCAGAATTAAAAACTCATTTAGGCTTGAAATAGTTAAATAGTTTATTTTTATTACTATTGATATAATTTTATTATTTTTAATTAGTCATAAAAACCCTTGTTATTTTCACAACAAGGGTTTTTATAGTTTTAAATGACCATTACTTTAGAATCTTGCGCATTTTAATAAATTAATCACTATCTTATTACCCCTTTTTACTAATTTCATTGTTTTCTCTGTTTTTTTTCAATAGAATGAGGGTACAAAGAACAGGGATGACAATTTGAAATATAAAGAGGAGTGATTTTTGTGAAAAAAGCTACCTATTCCATTTTGGCTACAGGTGCACTCGCACTTTGTATAAATAGTCAATCGACAGAAGCAAGCTCAAACACTTATACGGTGAAGAGTGGTGATTCTTTATACACAATCGCACTTAAACATGGCACAACAGTCACTAAATTAAAAAAGTCGAATAATTTGAAATCAGATATAATTTATCCAAAACAAAAACTGCTACTTTCCGGCAAAGTATCTACCCAAACATCTAAAGCACCATCTAATACAGCGAATACAAATGCAGTTTCTCCATCTAGTAATACAGCTACTTATAAAGTGAAACAAGGCGACACACTTTCAAAGATTTCAACAAAATATAAAGTCTCTGTCAGTGCCCTTCAAAAAACAAATAATATAAAGGATCATCTTATATTTGTAGGACAAAAGATTAAAATCCCTACTACAACGACAAACGCAGGTAAACCAACTGGTAATACTACAAAACCCAAGCCGGATACAACAACTAAACCATCAAATCCAACAAATGTTAATGCTACTTCCTATAAAGTTGCAGCTGGTGATACGTTATCTGGCATTGCTTATAAATTCGGAATAACGATAACACAATTGAAATCTTGGAACGGTTTAACTTCTGATCTAATTCGTGTTGGACAAACATTAAAAGTCAAAAACAGCTCGAACTCTACTATCCAACAAGATAAGGAAAATACAACAAATGTTTCTAAACCAACAGCACCAACAGTTTCAACAAATGAAATTAAACAAAAAGCTGTTAGCTTAGGTCTATCTTTACAAAATACACCTTATGTTTGGGGTGGACAAACACCAGCAGGTTTTGATTGTAGCGGTTTCATTCACTATGTATTTAATAATGCTGGCCTTTCCATGACTCGTACAAACGCTGCCGGTTATGAAGCTAGATCTTACTATATCAATACTCCTCAAGTAGGTGACCTAGTATTTTTCCGTGATACATATCAAACTGGTATTTCGCATTTAGGCATTTATATTGGTAATGGTCAATTCGTACATGCTGGAGGTACACATGTTCAAGTCTCTTCAGTAAACGAACCTTATTGGGCCAAGCACTTTGATAGTTATAAACGTTTCTATTCACTTGATTGATACTTATACGCAAAAAAATGTATTCTACACTGTTGTTATAAACCAACAGTCAAAAAAAGCATTGCCATGGCAATCCAAATTGCCTTGGGAATGCTTTTTTGTATAGTTAAGTAAGCCAGGAAAAGTATAGAACATAATACTGAAATATTCTTCTTGAACAACTTCAAAGCTATTTACACTGAAATATTTCAATAACAACTAGATTTTGTAACATTATGTTACAAAACACTTCGCTAAAAACTTAAATTATCCAACATATTCCACCAATTTAACCTTTACATAATTTGTTTAACTTTTAAGTAAAAGAAATTAGTGATTTCCCACTAATATTCAAACAACAAAGACTTAAATACCATTCATCATTAGAACTTTATCCTCATTTTTGTTACACAACTGTAATATAACTGTAAACGAAATAGCATTGTGTTTCTTTTCTGAATTCTTTAAAGTATTACTTAGTCAAACAAACTAAAATTCAAAATAATCGTTGAACATTATATACAAAAAAATTGTTGAAAAAGTTGGAGGACGAATTGATGAATATGAAAGCATTATTAACAGCAATCGCATCAAGCACACTTGCTTTAACATTTGCCTTTGGAAGTGCTAAAGCTGCTGAAAACGACAACAACACTAAAGAAAATACAAAAGTTAAAACAGTTGAAGTAACTCAAGTTTCAAACCCGACTGCTACTAAAGTTAATAGTCGTTTTAAAACAACTGCAAGCTTGAACCTACGTTCTAATGCTTCAACTAGCTCAACAGTAAAAACAACTGTTGCTTCAGGCACTGTTGTAAAGGCATCTGCTAAAAAAACAATTGATAACAAAACATGGTATAAAGTTACAGCAAACGGCAAGGTAGGCTGGATGTCTGGTGCTTACCTATCAAAAACATCAAAGAGCGTAACAAAAGCATCTGCAAGTAATGATTCTGGTAGCGACATCGTCGATCAAGCCCTTAAATATATTGGTATTCCATACCGTTATGGTGGTACGACTACTTCTGGATTCGATTGCAGCGGCTTTACACAATATGTTTTCAAACAACAAGGTAAATCTATTACACGTACAAGTCGTTCACAACGTAGTGAAACTAGATATACAAGCAACCCACAAGCAGGTGATTTAGTATTCTTCACACAAGGCGGAGGCTCAATCGATCACGTAGCGATTTATATGGGTGATGGTAAAATCGTACATGCTGCTGGAAGCCAAGTTCAAGTACAATCTATCAATAATGGATACTGGAATCGCTATTTACACAGCTATGGTACTTTTAACTAATTTAAAATAATCAATCATTTTAGAACCTCTAAGTATTGGTCTTTTAGAAAAAAAGCCCTTTACTTAGAGGTTTTTATGTTTGAAATTAGTAATCCTTACTTCTCTTTTAAAACTTAAAGCTTATGTCACATAAAAAAACCTCGAGCTTTGCCGGCTCGAGGTTTAGGTACTTATTCTTCTGATTTTTCATCCGCAGGTTTTTCAGTTGGAGTTTCTGTACCTTGTGTTTCTACAGATTCTTTTTCCTCTTCATCTGATTTTCCATTGTCATCAACTGGTGGCGTAGTTACATTTTCTTTATCTTCTTCTTTTTTGTCACCAGAACCTGATGTCGGCAGATCTGTATTTGTCGATAAGATATTAATTTTTGTAAACTGATAGTCTCCATATTCATCAATAATTATTGTGTACTCAATGGATTGTTTTATCGTTCCTTTTGTACCTGTTTTAACGTCTTTGTAAGTGTATGTCGAGTTAATAATTGCTGTCGCGTAGTGATCAGAGATGTTCGGAGAATCATCATAAATATGCACTGCGCCAAAAGTAAATTTCAAATCTTGATACTCTTTATCTTTTGATGAATAGTTTGCAATCATCTCTTTAGCTGTTGTTGCTGCACTACTGTTTGGTAACAAATAAGTTTCGTAGTAGTTTTTATTTTTATCTTTGATAGCGTATGGGAATAATTCATAGTAGCCATCAATATAGTCTTTAATTAATTTTTTGTCTAAATAAGCATCCTGCTTATGAT
The DNA here is from genome assembly GCF_001955655.1 of Viridibacillus arenosi. GTDB lineage: Bacteria > Bacillota > Bacilli > Bacillales_A > Planococcaceae > Viridibacillus > Viridibacillus arenosi. Next base: position 153,457 of record NZ_MSPW01000009.1, read on the forward strand.
CGTAATCTTCTTCGTCATCTAGTTTAATGTCGACGTCTTGGTCTGCCCATTTGGTGATAAGTGACATTATTGAATAGATCGGGATTGCGTAACCAATTTCAGGTTTATCCGTTAAAATGATGGAGTTAATACCGATAACATTACCAGTTGTCGCATTAACTAAAGGTCCACCACTAGAACCTGGCTCTAATCTTGCTGTGATTTCATATAGATTTGAATAATTATATTCATCTGTAAAATTGGCGTCTAAACTTTTAATATCGCCTTCTGTTGAAGTACCACCCTTGTTATTAGGACTTCCAACGGCAATGACTGGCGTATTTATTTTTGCTTTTGTAGTATCCAGTACAAGTGGGTCTTTACCTTCTAAACTAGGAACACGAATTAGTGCAATATCTGTTTTTTTGGAAATACCTATTACTTGTCCTTGAAATTCTTGACCATGCTCATTTGTCACAAATACATAAGATGCATCTTTTACAACATGTGCATTTGTAATAATGTCCCCTTTTTTATTGAAAAGAAAGCCCGATCCTTGTTGTAAATCTGTGTAGACAGTGTACACTTGCGTTTTTGCATTCGCAATAATAGCAGATGTATCATTTTTAGGCATTATCACATCTGTGACATCTTCATTCGTGATACCAGCTTTTACATCCGTCGTGACAGATCCTTCTTGTTTCTCAGGAGTGTCCTCATCTAAATCTTCTTTTGGTTCTTCCTGAGTTGGTTTTTGGACATCAGCCACTTTAACATTTGGTTCAGTTGTCGCTTCATCATTTTTTGTAAGGAGTGTGTATAATCCAGCAATAACTGCTATGATTAAAATAATGGAAGCCGCTACACGTTTGAAGGATGTTTTTTGGGGTCGATATCTTCTATTATTATTCACTTTTACATCCACTTCCTGTCTGCATAAAATTCATTACTATAATAGACGGATGAACTACATCTAAAGTTTCAAAAAATGTAGTAATCATTTTTCACAAAGTTTATCATAGCACAATCTATAGAAAATGGACTTAGAAAGGATGATTTTCTTTGAAAAAAATTCTATTAATATGTTGTACCCTTTTTTTACTTAGCGCATGCACCATTTCTGAAAAATACCAAAAAATAGTATCCAATGAAACTATTACTGATAAACAACCAGAAAAAGTTGAGCAAGAAGCGCCCGTTATAAAGGATAAGAAAATTTCCATCGCTATGATTGGCGATATCCTATTGCATGAACAATTATTATATTACCAAGATTACTCCCCTTCTTTTGCTGCGGTAGAAGATACCTTAAAGAGCTACGACTTTCTGCTAGCGAATCAGGAATCCTTACCCGTAGGTAAAGAATTTGGCTTATCTGGCTACCCTAAATTTGCGAGCCCCGATTATATTGTTCGTGATTTAAAAGAAACTGGTATTGATCTCTTATCAGTAGCCAATAATCACACATTAGACCGTGGTGAAGAAGGCGTACTAGCTGCTCTTAAAAATATCAAATCTTATGGCCTTCCTTATGTTGGTGCTTATAAATCGGCTAAAGACCGCGACAAGATGCGTATTATCGATGTCAAAGGCATCAAAGTTGGAACATTATCTTACACCTATGGTACAAATGATAATGAAACACCTGCCGGCAAAGAATATCTAGTCAATCGCATCGATCTTGACACTATTCAAAAGGATATCAAAAAAATGCGGCCTAATAGTGACGTCATCATCGTTAATATGCACTGGGGTGTTGAATACCAATCTACACCAAATAAGAAGCAAAAACAAATGGCAAAAGTCATTTCTGAAGCTGGTGCAGATATAATTTTTGGTCATCATCCACATGTCTTACAGCCCTATGAGAAATTAACTGCAAAAGATGGACATGAGACCCATGTATTTTACTCTTTAGGTAACTTTTTCGCGGCAATGCAAGATCCATCTACTTATGTGGGTGGCATCGCTTCGTTAAATGTTGTCAAAAATGCCGAAGGAGATATTCGAATTATTTCACCCGGCTTCACCCCAACTGCTATTATGAATAAAGACGGTTTCTATTCAGTAGAGTTTTTGAAGGATGTCGAAAAACAGGCTGTAAGATCCGTTGATTGGGTAAAAGAGACTGTAGGCGTTGATAGTAAGAAGTAAACATATTGGACGTTTACACCCTAACCACGCCCCTTTCAGATGCTTTACTATATAATAGAAAGAAATGCTTTTATAAAGAAGGTTTTTAAATGAAGAAAATAGATATTTTATCGATTCCGATTACGGATACAACAAAAAAAGAATTTGTAAATACAGTTACAAAACAAGCAGAACAAGTTTGGATCGTTACCGCGAATCCTGAAATCATTATGCTTGCCAAAGAGCTACCCAGTTATGAGAAGCTATTACACGCCGCTGATTATGTAGTGGCAGATGGTATAGGTGTTGTCATTGGCTCTAAAATGCTAGGACAACCATTAAAAGAACGCATTCCGGGATTTGAATTAGTACATGAGTTTATGGCATCTGCGAATGCTACGGATAAGCGCAATAAGATTTTCATGTATGGCGGTAAGCCTGGTATCGCAGCTAAGGCTGCTGAGATGGCAAAAGCCCAGTACCCTACTATTGAAATTGTTGGCGTCGCTGATGGCTATGGCGGAGACGGTACTGGTGATGAAGTTGCATCAAAAGCGGCTTCTCTATCACCTGACTATGTATTCGTAGCCTTAGGCGCTCCAAAGCAAGAGGAATGGATTGCTGCTCATCTCGAAAAGTTTCCTAACGCCATTTTAATGGGTGTTGGCGGGAGCTTGGATATACTATCTGGGAACATTGATCGCGCACCAGATATCTTCCTTAAGTTGAATTTAGAATGGTTCCACCGCTTGATAACTCAACCTACTCGTTGGAAGAGAATGCTGAAGATTCCGCAGTTTTTGCTTGCTGTGAAGAGAGATGGACGGAAATGATTGTTTGTTGAGTAGTGGGACAAAATTGGAAAGCCGCCTGGATAGGCGGCTTTTTTGTGTGGTTTTGGGTGTGGTTTTGGGATTGTTGTAGTAACTGGGTTGTTTGTTGTGGTAACTCCGATGTTTGTTGCACTAACTCGTCTGTTTGTTGCGCTATCTCCGGTGTTTGTTATTTAGCAGAATATTCATGTCCTTAAAATCTCGATTTTTGTTTGAATAAAGGGTAGTTTTCTAATTTGATTGAAATATCATTATTCCCCTTTTAAGCAAAAGAAAGCCCCTAACCTCCAAAGAGTTGAAGGATTAATTGTATTAAAATATTCTAAGAATCTGGAACCCACTGATTAGATGACTAATGAAATCCACCAAACATGCTGAATGAACACAACGCTGTAAAGAAGAATAGCCGCTCCCATTAATAGCTGCAATGATCTTTTCATCTGAACCTTACTGAGGATATACAATAACAATAGTGGAAACATAATTTTTAACAAATAAAACCCAAAAACACTATTTTCATATATTAATCGCATGAGTGGGTTTGCTTCAGTAATGTGGTTATGTCGAATGCCAAAATCGGTGAAAATGGAGTCTAAAACGGATAAGAATAATAGAAGTAATCCCGCAAATAATAGTTTGCTACGAGGAAAAAATGCAAGTTTCATTTTCAAACAATGTAACCCCTTTTTTATTTAATAGTATGCTTGTACTATTCTGGGATAACTGATGGTGAAATATACTTTTGAGTTGGTGAAATTTCCAAGAAGGGATTTTGAGAAAAAAATAATTTCGATGACTGATACTGTATTCATATATATGCTTAAAAACCAATAACATTCAGACGAAAATCACTTGTTCTGAAATTAAGAGCAATAATGTATCTATCCACGATTATTCAGTTAAATGATCGATTTAGATTATTGCTCATGCTTTTATTTTTAACGTTTTTAACTATAGAATTAACTTACATAACAAATTCTTCATCGAGGTTGTTTAATAGTTATTAATCAAGGTAGTTCTCCTAAAAGAGTCGAATGCGTTCATTAAATAGAAGATTTTATTTCCAATAAACATTTTCTAATTATTAACTTATAGTTATAATTTCATCCTTTTTTGGAAAGCATGTATTTATCACTGAAAGAAGGATGATAAATTATGATTAAGAAGTTTTTCGCCATTTTAATAATATGTTCAATTTCTTTTTTCGCAGGGTCGTATTATACAATGAACAATTCACCCTCTAAGTTCCTTGATTGGAATAAGGAATCGATTTTCCAAGATGGCGTTGAATTAATTTCAATTCTGCCTCAAAACCTAGAGGTCGTATTTGATGATATAAAAATCTTCATATCCGATTCAATCGACTTCGTTGATGAAAAGATCGGAAACTTACTGAATAAAGAAAAAGATGATATAAAAAGTGATATAGTAGAAAATCAAAATGACTATAAAAATCCTTTATTTGAACCAACTGAAGATTTACAACAAGCAAATCTTGATTATGATTTTAATGAAAATACAATCATAAATACGATAGCAGAGAATTACTTAAGTAAATCTCAAGAAATTTTAAGTGAAGACTAATAATTAGGTTAAGAGAACGTACCGATTGATTAAATGATTTTTTTAGGGTTTGTTTCTCAAAGCGCTTTGTTTGTTGACGAAACAACATTCTTCATAATCTTATTAATAAATCGATCAAAAGCCCCTAATCTCTTAAGAAAGTAGGGGCTACATTGTTCCAATTATTAAATTGACTCGTTAATTTAGTTAACAAGCCGATTCGTCTATACCCCATTCTGACGCATCGACTTCTCCTGATGGGTGTTTATAACATACCAAACGGACGCCCCATTTAATAATATGACTGGTTTATTACTTCTACTATAATCGCATATAGGTTACCTATATGATAGAAATTTAAATGAGTTAGCTCATTTTTTTGTATTCAGAACTTAACTAGAAAATGATCTCTACCTTCTTCTCCCAGAAACTCTCTAAATAACTTTGACCCATCTTGGAGCGATTTTACTTTGAAGTTACTATACAACAATAATTCTCCCTTTATTAACTGCATCGATACAATATCTACTTGTCTTGCTTTTACTACTCTTTCTTCCATAATGTATTTCTTCTAAATGTAAATAACCCTAATTCCAAATGGCATAAAGGCTGTTAATACTAACTTAATCATATTATATATTTGAAATGACATTCATTTCACTAGGCAACAAAAAAACTCCTACCTTCCGAAGAAGATAGGAGTCTTTGAATCCGTTCGCCCAATAAGGTAAGGGGTGGATTAAAATAATCGGTTAGATTATTTTGAAACAGTTACTTTAACTGCTTTTTTGTGCTCATTTTTAGCTCCAGATTTATCAGTAACTACTTTAGAAGTTGGGTTAAGAGTTTCAATTGAAATTTCTTTTGTTAAGTCTAAAGTTGTAGCTGATGCTGCTGGTGTACCTGCAACAGCTTTAACAGTTTTCACTGTGAATGTATTACCGTCAGCTGCAGCACCATCAATTGTTACTGTAACACCGTTTAAGTCAACAGTTTGTTTAGTTGCAAGGTCTGCGATAACTACTGCAGAAGTATCAGCATTTTGTAACTCTAATTTACCTGCGTTATTAACTACTTTATAGTTAACAGTTTCGTCAGCAGTTGCTTTATCTTTATTTGTTAATGTTGCAATTTTCGCATCTGTACCTGAAACTTCAGCATCTGCTGGTTTAGCAGGCACTTCTGCTGTATCTGTACCTTTTGCAATTTTAAGTACTAATTTGTTTTCAAAACCTGATGCTACAGAAGCTTTTAATTCAGTTGCAGTTAAAACTAAAGTATCTGTACCTTGAACGATTTTGAATGATTCACCAGCGTCAGCACCAGTTAAAGCTAATGCTTCACTGTATGTTAATTCAATTGTTTTGTTATCAAGAATTTTCGCACTTTGTACAACAGGTGCTACGTTATCTTTAACATCTACAGTATTTGTGTAAGATTTAACTGTTTTTGTACCAGCAATATTTTTAATGTTAGCTGCTGTGAATACAGATGCTTTATCGTCTTTTGCAATTGATTCTGCTGGTAATGTAATTGTTGCCACTTTTTGGTCTTTATCAAGAGTAATAGTAGTACCAGCTTGAAGTGGTTTACCGCCTAAAGTATAGTTTGCAAGGTCAGTTGCTGAACCAGCTACTGCTCCGCCTTTAACTGCTTCTGGGAATGTTACAGTAATAACATTAGAAGATGATATAGCATCTGTTACTACAAATTCAGTAGCTTGTTGACCTTGACCAAAATCGATTGTGTAGTTGAATGCTGCTGATTTGTTGCTAGCTTCAGCTTGGTCAGTTACTAAGTCAGATTTGAATGAGATAGCATATTGACCTGAAATAGTTTCAGCAGTTGCTGCTTTGAATACTACTTTTTTATCTCCAGCTTTTACTTCTTGAGATTTGAAGTTTTTAAATGTATCTGTATCAAGAACACCATTTGCATTAACGATTGAAGATGCTGCAGTGTATACTGTAGTATCTGTTGCTAACGCGCCTGCTTTTAAACCTTCGCTAAAGTTAATTTCGATTGATTCAACTTTACCATCTTTATCTTTAACTACGTTGTAGCCAGTTGCTACTGGTTTAACTGCGTCTTTTGTTAAAGTTACTTTTAGTACTGAATCAGTTGTTTTATTACCTAATTTATCTTCCATATCTTTCGGTAATACTACGCTGAATGTACGGCTATCTTTATTTTTGAAAATTTCATCTGTAACAGTAATTTTAAATTGTGTATCCTTTGAACCTTCTACTACTGCTACATTGCTAACTTTAACATCTGCCAAAGCTTCATCTTTAACTGTGATACCAGCTACTTTAGCTACATTCATTGCTTTACTGAATGTTACTAAGATTTCTTTATCGTTTGCACCAGCTGACACTGTTGCAGATGGAATTGCTGCATCTACTGATACTGTGAAGTTAGCTGAAATTGATACTACTTTGTTACCAGCTGTATCTTCTGCATTGATTACTTCTAAAGTATGTGCTTTACCTGCTTCAAGGTTTAAGCCTGTTAATTCTAATTTATCAGAAGTACCTGTGAATGAAGTTACTGCAACATAATCACCATCAACTTTAACTAGTACGCCAGCTTTTACTGGTTCTGATAATTGGATAGTTGCAGTTTTTGCTACTGTACCGTTTGTTTGAGCTTCAACGCTTAAAATTGAAGGAGCTACTTTATCTTCAAAAGTAATTTTGCTTACGAATTTTTCAGTAGATACTTTAGCATCTGCTTTTGTTTGGATTGCGTTGACTACTACAGTAGCATCTGTAACTTTAATTGCAGTAGTTGAAGTTAATGTTAATGTTTTACCATCTTCTGATAATTTACCAGCAGAAAGTGGAGCACCCTCAATTGTTACTACGTTTAATTTTTCAGCATCTGTTTTATCTACTGCTTTGTTAAATGTAACTTTAACAGTTGTACCGTTAATCGCTTCTACAGCTTTAACTTTAGCTCCAACCTCAATACCTTTTTCGAATGCGCGTTCTACGCCTTCTACTGTGTAAGTGTCGTTAGCAAGTGCTGCATCGAAGTAGAATTTGCCTTCAAATTCAATTAAACCTTTGTTAAGTGCTGCATCTTTATAAAGTTGATCTTTGAACACTACTAAACCTTTGTTTAATACTGCATCTTTGTAAAGTTGATCTTTGTAAACTGTCAAACCTTTGTTTAGGTTACCAGATACATAAAGTTGATCTTTGTAGATTCCTGTTGCTGCTTTACCAGTTTTGTAGTAAACGCCTTTGTAAAGACCTGTCGCTTTTTTACCAGCTTTGTAGTAAGTTTTGTTAACTACGCCAGTGTAAGCTTTACCTGATTTGTAGTATACGTTTTTGTAAGTACCTGTCGCTTTTTTACCAGCTTTGTAATAAGTTTTGTTAGTTACGCCAGTGAATGCTTTACCTGCTTTGTAGTATACAGATTTGTAAGTACCTGTCGCTTTTTTACCAGCTTTGTAATAAGTTTTTTTGTAAAGACCAGTTAATTTTTTACCGTCTTTATATAGAGCTTTGTTGTAAGTCTTGTAACCTTTTACAACTTTACCAGTGCTCTTATAAACAAGTTTACCATTGCTCACCTTTACTGAAGTTGAACTTTTTGCGAATGCTGTATCTGATCCAGCAGCTGCGAATGATCCTGTTAATACTGCAGCACCAATGACAAAGGCAGTAGCCGATTTTACTAGTTTAAGTTTGTTGTTTACCATTTTATTCATTCTCCTTTACTTGCGGACTATCTAAAAGTTTTAAAGTCGTGTAGTTAATACCGTTAAATATCCTTTAAATTTACTTTACGTAATCCTTATTGACTATATTAACACACAACGAAAGGTATACTTAATATTTTTTTGGGTTTTTTACCATTTTGTTCGTTTTTGATAGTATATTCCTATTAAATTTATATAAATTTCCACTTAATAATATAATAGATTTATGTTATTTCAAGATAATTACTTATTAAAATTTTATTAAAACATACTAATTTTCATAAAATGTTATTCAAAAATTACTATAAGTGGATTTTTTATAATAAAATATCACTATAAATTAATTT